>CAWIZI010000018.1:0-35558 GCA_963840515.1 Terriglobia bacterium | reverse complement strand
ATCGCGACCGCCGTAAATCCCGGATTTCTCCGAATCATGCGCAAGCCGTAGCGCGCGTCCTGCCACAGCCGCTCAACCGAAGCCCAGCGCCACATATCCCGCGTCGTTTCGCGCACCAGCGTAGCGTTTCCGAAATCGCGCTGAGCCGCATAGTGCGCTTCATCCGCTCTAATTCCGCGATCCATTTTCGCTTCCGCATCCAATTCCAAATGATCGCGAAGTTCGCGGTCCAGGTCCTTCTCACGTTTTGTCCGTTCGTCGCTCATTTCAATTCTCCTCGGCAGGACGCATCATTCTCCCGATCGCCGTCACCAGCTGCTTCCACTTCGATTCTTCCGTGGCCAGTTGTTTCTTTCCTGCGGCCGTCAGCCGGTAAAATTTGAACTCGCGATTTTTGTCCTTCGCCATTTCCCAACTGGACGTAACCCATCCTTTTCGTTCCAGCCGATGCAGCGCCGGATAAAGCGAACCCGTCGGCACCTGGAACGCTTCGTGCGAATTCGTGCGTATCACCGTGCTGATGCCATAACCGTGTTGAGGTCCCCATCGCAACGCCTGCAAAATCATGAAGTCCAGCGTGCCTTGCAGCAGTTCGATGCGATTCTTGTATCGTTCCTTCATCGCGGCTCCTCGAAATCGCCCGCTGCGCCCGTCTCATGGGAAAGGACGCCAGCGTAGCGCTTCTACAGTAGACGACCTACAGTCAAAAAAGTTACGCGACATTCGTATCTTTTGTCGAGCTTTTTTAGTTCCGGATAGCCCGCGTCCGGGAAGTGGTACAGTACGAGCCGCGCAAAGCTTTCCGCAAAATCTGGAGGCCTTTGCAGAATTGACGCGCCGAATCGTGTCCTCTACGCCTTTATCTCCGGGTTCTACTGGCGACCCCGCCGCCAAAGGACTTGCGCGTCGTCTCGGACTTTTCGACGCCACCATGATCGTCATGGGCGGCATCGTCGGCGCCGGCATCTTCATTAATCCCTACGTCGTCGCGCAACAAGTTCACACCCCCACATTAATTCTGGGTGCCTGGATTTTCGGTGGACTCATCGCCATGGCCGGCGCCTTCGTTTACGCTGAGCTTGCTTCGCGTATGCCCGCCGTCGGCGGCCAATATGCGTACATGCGCGAGGCCTACCACCCCGGCGTCGCTTTTCTTTACGGATGGGCGTTGCTGTTGGTAATCCAAACCGGCGGGATGGCCGCCGTAGCCATCACGTTTGGAAAATATTTTGTCGAGCTGACGCACATTCCCATTTCGAGCGGCGCTCTTGCCGCGCTTGCACTGGGAATCCTCACGCTCATCAACTGTCTGGGCGTTCGTGCGGGCAGCACCGTACAAAGTTCTCTGATGGTAATGAAAATTGTGATCATCGGCGCGCTCGTAGTCTGCGGCGCGATATTTCTAAAGCGGCCCGCAACGGAATCGCACGCACTTCTCACTCCAATGCTCGATCGCCCATTCTCATTTTCATTAATCGTCGCGTTCGGCGCGGCGATGGTGCCCGTCACGTTTTCCTACGGCGGATATCAGACGGCCAATTTCATCGCCGGGGAAGTGCGCGAGCCGCGCAAGAATCTTCCGCGCGGATTAATGCTCGGTGTAGCCGGAGTAATCGCGCTTTACGTCAGCGTAAATTACATTTGCGTGCGCGCGCTGGGTGCTGCAGGTCTTGCCAACACAACCACTCCCGCATCGGCCGTAATGCGCATGGCGCTCGGCCAGCGCGGCGCCACATGGATCGCTTTGGGTATCGCAATTTCCGCGCTCGGATTTCTCAGCCAGTCCATCCTCACCGCGCCGCGCGTTTATTTTGCGATGGCCGAAGACGGCGTGTTTTTCCGCGGCGTCGCGTGGCTCAGTCCGCGGACGCGCGTGCCAGTTGTGGCAATTGCCCTGCAAGGCGTCTGGGCCATCGTCATCGCGCTTTCCGGCCGCTACGAGCAAATCCTAAATTTCGTCAGCTCAATGGATTTAATTTTCTTCGGTTTGTCCGGACTCTGCATTTTTATTTTCAGATGGCGAGCCAAGCGCCAGCCATTATCAGTCGACGAAAGCGCCATCTATCACGTCCCCGGTCATCCGTTCACGACGGCCGCGTACATCGCGTGTTGTTGGATTGTAGTGGCCGCAACCTTCTATCACTATCCGAAGGATTCGCTCATCGGGCTCGGCATTGCGCTCGCCGGGTTGCCGATATATTTTCTTTGGGGCGCTCGAAATAATAAGCAGCTACATCAAGGATGACTCACGACATGCCCTTTCATCACACCTACGCACATTCGCCATATCTCGTTTGGGTAAAAACTCAGCCGCACGCGAAATATAATCTCGCCACAAGTGGTGTGATGAATTTTCCTCTCGCGCAACTTCCTGTGCGCCTGGAAAATCTCGAAATCAGTGGACAAACTCCCGGCTACGGTTACGCTCCTCTGCAGGAATCCTTGGCACGCCATACAAAGGCGCCGAAAGAATGCGTCGTCGCGGCAATCGGCACCTCCATGGCGAATTATCTGGCCTATGCAGGCACACTCGAACCCGGCGACGACGTTCTCGTCGAACATCCCGCGTACGAGCCAATGTTTCTCGCCGCTCAACTGGCAGGCGCGAATGTCGTCCGCTTCCAACGCCGATTCGAGAATGACTTCGCGATTGATCCATCCGATATCGAACGCGCCATCACTCCGAAAACGCGCCTGATTGTTCTCACAAATCTGCACAATCCCAGCGGCGCGTTTACTTCGACCGAAACCTTGCGCGCCATCGGAAAGATTGCCGAACGCAACGGCGCTCGCGTAATGGTGGACGAAGTTTATCTGGAAATGTTTTTCGATAATCCCCTGCCGTCCGCATTTCATCTCGGCGAAACATTCCTAATCACCAGCAGCCTCACAAAAGTTTACGGCCTCAGCGGTCTCCGTTGTGGATGGATCCTCGCCGCGCCCGAGCTCGCCGAACGCATCTGGCACATCAACGATCTCTTCGGAAATATTCCGCCGCATTCCGCCGAACTGATGTCCATCATCGCGCTCGAAAATATTTCCGCCGTCGCGCAGCGCTCTCGAAATCTTCTGAATACCAATCGCGCGCTGCTCGATCAGTTTCTGAATTCCCGCACCGATCTCGAATTAGTGCGTCCACCCGCGGGCACCGTGATTTTTCCGCGCATCACCGCAGGCAACGCTGGAAAATTCATCGAACTCCTTCGCGAAAAATATGAAACCGAAGTTGTCCCCGGCCGCTTTTTTGAAATGCCGGATCATTTCCGTCTCGGCATCGGTGGCGATACCGAAATGCTTCGCGTCGCTCTCGATCGCATCTCCTCAGCGCTCGACGAATTCGCCCGGAAGTAGTAAAAGATGCAACGGTCTTTGCTGGCCGGGAGGTAACCGACAATGTTCGCGCCCACCACTTTCACCGTTGCGCTCGTAATGACGGTGCTCAGCACAATTTGCTGGGGCTCCTTCGCCAACACTTTCAAAGTCACGAAAAATTATCGCTTCGAGCTTTATTATTGGGATTACGCTCTCGGAATTTTTATCATTTCTCTCGTGCTGGCTTTCACTATGGGCTCGACCGGCGGCGCAGGCGAAAGTTTCCTCGCGAATTTGCGCTCGGCAGCTCAAATTAATTTGTTAGAGGCCGCAATCGGCGGATTCATTTTCAATATCGCAAATGTTTTATTAATCGCTGGAATCGAAATGGTCGGCCTTGCCGTCGCATTTCCAATTTCCATCGGCATCGCGCTGGTCGAAGGCGTCGTCCTCAGCTATTTAATTCAGCCAAAGGGCAGCTCACTTTTTCTAGCGCTCGGAGTCGGCATGGCTCTCCTCGCCGTAATTTTAATTGGCAAAGCTTACGGCGCTCTGCCGTCTGGAAATAAATTGGCCCCGCGAAAAGGCGTGATCGTTTGCGTCA
The DNA here is from genome assembly GCA_963840515.1 of Terriglobia bacterium. Lineage (GTDB taxonomy): Bacteria > Acidobacteriota > Terriglobia > Acidiferrales > UBA7541 > DASTCZ01. The sequence continues at coordinate 31,642 of CAWIZI010000018.1, read as the reverse complement.
TCTCTGGACTTCTCATGGGCGTCTGGGCGCCATTCGTCACCAAATCGATGACCGCCGCGCAGCCTCTCACGCCCTACACCGTTTCCGTTTTATTTACGTTCGGCGCACTCGTCTGCTGTTTTTTCTTCAATATTTATTTGATGAAACATCCGCTCGTCGGAGATCCCGTAGGCTTCGCCGGATATTGGAGCGCCTCAGGTTCCTATCATGCGCTCGGATTATTGGGCGGCGCAGTCTGGGGCGTCGGCACAGTTTTCAATCTGGTTGCTGCAAGTTTAGTCGGTGTCCCCATTTCTTATGCCATCGGGCAAGCCTCGCCAATGATCGCCGCGCTCTGGGGCGTTTTCGTCTGGCATGAATTTCGCGGAGCAAGTTCCCGCGCGCGAATGTATCTGGTCGGAATGTTCGTTTGTTATTTGCTCGCGCTGGCTCTAATCGCGCACGCGTATCAAGTTTCCTGAGCGCGTCAAACCATTTCGGAGATCTGCAAATGCCCGAAAAATGGATCACTGTACTCGGTAGTTTCGTTGCCGACCTTGCATTCCGTACGCACAAAGTTCCCGCGTGGGGCGAAACAATTCTAGGATCAGATTTCCAACTCGGCCCCGGCGGAAAAGGATCGAATCAAGCCGTCGCCGCCGCGCGTCTCGGCGGCAAAGTAAGTTTCATCAGCAAACTCGGACGCGATCCCTTTGGAGATTTGGCGCGCAAAACTTACGCGCAAGAAGGAATCGACACACGTTTCGTTTTTGAATCAACAGAACACGCCACCGGCGGCGCCGCAATCATCCTCGACGAAAAGACCGGCGAAAACGCCATCATCGTTTTTCCCGGCGCATGTTTTCACGTGACGCCCGCGGAAATTGATCAAGCCCGCTCCAGAATTTCTGAATCGTCAGTGTTTCTAACACAACTCGAATTGCAAATTCCCGCCGTCGAACACGGTTTGCGAATCGCGCACGAACTCGGCATCACCACAATTCTGAATCCCGCGCCGGGATTGCCTCTGCCGCCCGGCATCTTCGCGAATTGTGACTACGTAACACCCAACGAATCCGAAGCCGCCACACTCACGGGAATTCCTGTCACAAATATCGCTGACGCCGAACGCGCCGCCGACGCTTTACTAGCAAAAGGCGCGCGCAATGCCGTAATCACTCTCGGCGCGCAAGGCGCTCTCGTGAAAAACTCGCACATAAAAACTCACCTCCCAGCAATTGACGCCGGCCGCGTCGTAGAAACGACCGGCGCCGGCGACGCGTTCAACGGAGGTTTCGCCATTGCGCTCTCCGAAGGGAAAGACGTCGTTGCCGCAACTCGATTCGGATGCGCCGTCGCAGGAATTTCCGTCACGCGCGCCGGCACCGCGCCCTCCATGCCAACTCGCGCGGAAGTAGAAGCCCTCCTCGCGCGCACTCGGTAAACTCGCTGAACGGCAAACGGAATGCCGTCATCTCTGAGTGCGGATGAAAGCTATTTCGTAAACGGTTCGTATCAGGGCACCGCTTGAGCCGTGCCGTAATGTGCGGAGAAACGCGGGTTTCAACCCCTGACGCGGCGAAGTTTTCGATCGGAGGATTTCTGAGATAGGTTCTAGTGCGGCGGTTCTTTCTGGATCTTAATTTTCTTACGTTTCACAGCGGACATAAACTCCGCGTAATCAATTTCAGTTTGATCCGCATACGCCGTCGCAAAATCTGTAATCGCCTTCACCAGTTTCATTCCGCTTCCACAATATCCGTGAATCGCGCACATATCGCCGGTCCGAGCATGTCCGCGCGCCAGCAATTCGCCTGCGACGGTCGCCAAACTCGCCAGCCCGTCGCCTTTCAACATTTCCAGATCGATGCTTCCTTTGCGGTCGTTCAACTGCCGCACCAAATATTCGTGTCCGCCAAATTCCGTCCAACCCAATAACGGATCCGACTGCGGCTGTATCGCCCGCTGTCCTTCAGCCACGCGCCGGCCCGCATGCTTGTATCGCACATCGTCAACATACGAAGCATAAGCGGACTTCACTTCCTGCTTAATTTGCATGAACAGCGGATCTTTCGGCCCGTTGCCTTCCAGCAGCACCACGTAATCACGCAATCCAACGCTGCCTACTCCCACAACCTTAAATCCCACGCCGATAGGACGAAAAAGATCGAACAGGTGTCTTCGCTCCGGCGCCAATCTTTCGCGGTACAGTTTCAGCGACGACAAAACTTTCTGCGCTTCGCTTCCCTTCACTCGCCACAGCGCCGGCGGAAGATGCCGGCACTGCCGCCGGCCGCGCCCATCCAGATATGTATATTTTTTCAGCAGCGCCAGCGGCTTCACTCGTTTCGATTCCGCCATCACCGCCTGAATCGTGCGATTAGTTTCTTCACGTTCGATAAAGTGCCGCGCAACTTGCAGAATCGGTTCGCGCGAAAATTCGTCCATCGAACGGGAATAACTGCTCGCAAAAATCTCCGCTGCTGCGCGGCACACCGCGCGCTTCTGTCCCGCCTCGCGCCCCGCAAGAACAATGCTGGTGGCCATGCGCTTTACGTCCCATTCCCACGGGCCGCGAATCGTTTCGTCGAAATCATTCAAATCGAAAATTAAATTTCCAGCCGGTGAAGCAAACGAACCCATATTCTGCACGTGCGCATCTCCACATAATTGCACGCATAGGCCCGAATAAGGCAATCGCGCCAGATCCGCCGCCATTATCGAAACAGCTCCACGGAAAAATGCAAAAGGCGAATGCGACATCCGGAAATATTTTATGGGCATTAAATTTTCGCGGTGTCCGGCCGTCGAAGTAAGCAACACTTGTATCGGATCAAATTTCCGGCGTTTCGCGTGCAACTCGCCCTGCGCCCCGCGGCTCACGGCTCGGCGCCGGCTTTTCCCGAATTCTATTCGCTGGGCGACAGTCTTCATGGCTTGCAGAGCGCGATGGTAACAAAAAACAGCGGCCCCGGCGGAGATGAAATCTCGCCGGGGCCGCTTAGGACAGTTACGTTGTGGTTCTTCGTTTCGTGTGGCCTTTATTTCCCAACCGCAATAATCGTAAACGAATCCGGCACCATCACGCCGCGTCCACCTCCGCGTCCGGGCGTTGGCGCTGGAGCTCCTGCTGGTGGCGCTGGAGGCGGAGCGTATTCTGCGGTGATTTCCAGAATGTGCCCCGTCTTACTATCAAGCGTCAGTGTTCTGGCTCGCGGCAATGTCTTCAAGTTTTGTTCCACAACAAAACTCGTCGGACTATTTTCTTTGATGATCGAGAGAGTGCCGTCTCCCCCATTCGAGCTAAACGCTTCCATTGTTGATGGGTTGAATTGGGCGCCGTCAGTGCCGGGGCCAATCGGTAGGGCGTCCAGAATTTTTCCGTCTTCCGAATTCACAATCACCATCATTGCCGGCTCGTGGCAGGATGCGAAAAGTACATGATTTTTCACGTCGAACGCCAGGCCGCCCGGCCCTTTGCCTTTTGACGAGATGTCATAGTGCCCTGTGACGGTCAAAGTTTTTGCGTCCACCACGGCGATCTGATCTTTATCTTCAAGGTCAACATAGATGTGACCTTTGCCGTCAGTGACGCCCTGTTCCGGTTGTCCGGTTAGATCCATCGTGCCGGCAATCGAGCCGTCCGCCGCATTAATAATCGTCGCGTTCGGCTGACTGTGGCTGAAAACCCAAACGCGCGCATTGTACGGATCAAACATGATCCCATCGGGATTTCCCTGTACGTCAATTGTTTTGATCACCGCCAAATTTTTCGTGTCCCACATCACAACGGGCTTGCTGCTTGCGAATCCATGTCCTGATTTCGGATCCACGGCTGCGCCGCGAGCGTTGTAAGGGCCAATTTCTCCGACAGGTTCAAGCGTATCGAGATTAAAAACTGTAATTCGCGGAGTTGGTCCGCCGGGCGCGGCATTCGGGCCGCCCTGTCCGGTGCGGGGAATATACAAGCGGCGTCCATCGGAATCCGCGTAGACGTAATCAAATCCGCCCGCGCCGCCAACTTTCGCCGTCTTAATAACCGAATATGGGCCCGATGCAGGCGCCTGCGCGATGGCGATCGACGCCAGCATCGCGAGTGCTACCACAAAAACTAAAGAATATCGTCGCATTAAATTCTTCCTCCCGTAATGCTTTTCCGGAAACTTGTTGTCCGGTTGGCCTGCAGTATACACCGCTCTCTATTGAGGGAGGGTTAAGCACACATCGAAAGCGAGCTTCCCTTGCCGAGTCGTCGGGATTACACTCGCGGCCTATGCCAACTCCAAATTTGAAAATCATGGCAACGCTTGCGCTGTGTATTGCCTTTTGTTTTGGCGGACGTGCATTCGGGCAATCGACGTCCGGAGCAAAAAACTCCGCACCGGATCTGGACGCGCTCGCAAAGCGCTTGATCGCCGAGCAGCATGTCGTTGGCGCATCCGCGCTCGTCGCGCAGAACGGCAAGATTCTGTTGCACGCCGGATATGGCTTTGCCGATTTGGGATTGGAAGCGCCAACGAAAGACGAAACGGTTTATCACATTGTTGGGCCGATGCTTCCTTTCACGGGAATTGCAGTGATGCAACTTGTGGAGCGCGGAAAACTTTCTCTCGACGATGACATTTCAAAATATATTCCCGAATTTCCGATGCAAGGTCATCGCGTCAGCATTCGTCAATTGCTGAATCACACTTCTGGAATTGTGGATTACCACTATCTCGGCGATCCAATTGAAGCCACCAGCCGTGAACCGAAAGCGCTGGACGAAGTGATGGCGCTTTACGCCGGAAAAAATTGGGTGAATGAGCCGGGCAAAAAATGGGATTGGTCCATTTCTGGATTCTCTTTGCTCGTGACGATTGTCGAACGCGTGTCCGGAGAAAGTTTTCCGGATTACGTACAGCAAAATATTTTCACTCCAGCAGGAGTGAAGTCCACGACCTACTGCGATGATTTTTCCGTGGTGCACGGGCTTTCGCACGCGTATCGCCGATTCGGCGCGGGTTACGAACCGGCGAACGAAGACGATATGGCCTACAACTCCGATCTCCGATTTTGCAGCACCGTAGGTGATCTGCTGCAATTGTGGCGCGCAATATCCGAGAAGAAACTGGTGAGCCCTGAAACGTTTAAGCAGATGTCCACGCCCGAAGGCGTGGCGATGCAAATGAGTCCAACAGATCCGAACGCGCATTACGGATTCGCGCTTTCGCTGAATCAAGAAGAGGACCATAAACGCATCGGACAACACGGTTCGCTGATGGGCTACAGCGGAAGCCTTTACGATTTTCCTGCGGACGGATTGACGATTGTAGTGCTGACAAATACAGAAGGGCAAAACGCGTACGCAATTACTCGATCGCTGGCGCGCGCGGTGTTGGGACTGCCGGATTTGCCTGCGACTGGCGGTGGAGGAAATTCTGCGGGGAATGTTCTCGCGGATAAACCAATGGCGTCCGCTGAACGCGCACAAATTTCGGGAACTTACATTTTGAAATTGGAACGGCTCACTCCGCAATTGCACGACTCCTTCGCGCAATATCGCAGGACGTATCGCGTGTTTGATGAAAATGGGCGATTAATGATTGAGGCGCTTGGCGGAGCGCCGGAGCGTTTGTTCAAACTTGAAGATGGCAGCTTTGCGATGCGAACTTCGCCACGCGCAGGCATCACATTTGTGATAAAGGATGGACGCGCAACATCGATGACGATGAATAATTCCGGAATGGGCGCGCCGCTTTCCGGCGCGCGCGTAGGAGATGGAGATCCGCGAACATTTCATTTGCAGAGGTAATTGGATAAGTAATCGGCAGCAAGCAATTTTGTTTAAGGACGGCTCTCATGAAGAAACAATTTCTCGCATCGGTAATTCTTTTGGTCGCTATCGCGCCACTCGGCGCGCAAAAACCTGATCCGTCCGCGGCGAAATTATCTGCGCCTGCCGCGAATAGTTTGCCGACAACGGTGCCGAATGATTTGACGGCGCAGGACGTGCAGGTTTTTCTGGATGGATTGTTGCCAACATTGTTAGAGCACAACGATGTTGCAGGCGCGGTCGTGATGATCGTGAAGGATGGAAAAGTTTTGTACTCGCATGGTTACGGCTATTCGGATGTGAAGAGCAAAAAGCCCGTTTCCGTGGATGACACGCTTTTCCGTCCGGGTTCCATTTCAAAATTATTCACATGCACTGCCGTTATGCAGTTGGTGGAACAAGGAAAATTGGATTTGGATCGTGACGTGAACGACTATTTGGATTTCAAAATTCCGGCGACCTATTCGCAGCCGATCACTTTGCGGCGAATCATGACGCACACGGCGGGTTTTGAAGAATGGGGAAAAGATTTGTTTGTTCCCACTGCGGCGGATTTGGAACCTATCGGAGAAGTTTTGCCGAATCATCTTCCCGCGCGCATTTTCGCGCCCGGAGAAATGCCGGCGTATTCCAATTATGCGATGACGATTGCCGGCTACATCGTGCAGCGAGTGTCGGGTGAAAAATTCGAGGACTACATCGCGAATCACATTTACAAACCGCTGGGAATTATTCATTCAACGTTCGTGCAACCGCTGCCGGCGGATTTGAAGCCGCTGATGTCTTCAGGTTATTCGCTGGCTTCAGGCGGCGCGAAGGATTTTGAATTTGTGAATAGCGCGCCCGCGGGAAGCATGACCACCTCGGCTGCTGATATTGCAAAATTTATGATCGCGCATTTACAGGATGGGCGTTACGGCGACACGCAAATTCTGAAACCGGAAACCGCGAAGCTGATGCACTCGCGCGCATTCGGACCTGTATCGGATTTGAATGGAATGGCGCTGGCGTTTTTTCAGGAGAATCAAAATGGACACACGATCATTGGACACGGAGGCGACACGATTTATTTTCACAGTCACTTGCATTTGATTCTGGATGCAAACGTGGGCTTATTTATTTCTCTGAACAGCGCAGGGCGCGGAGATATTGATATCCGCGGAACTGTTTTTAAGAAATTTATCGACCGCTATTTCCCGCCAACTCCACCGCTTCCCGCCGCGATTGCAGCCGCACCGACTGATGCGCAAATGATTGCGGGGTACTACATCACCAGCCGCAGAGGCGAAACAAATTTTCTAAAGATGAATGCGATTCTTAGTGAGGCGCAGTTTGTTGCGCATCCAGACGGAACAATTGTGGCCAGCCAAATCCGCGGCCCCAATGGACAGCCGCGGCATTATCGAGAAATTGCGCCGATGGTGTTTCGCGCGGAAGATGGCGAAGCGAAATTGGGATTTGTAAAACAGAGCGATGGACGCTATTACATTTTTACTTCTGGAGCTGCGTCTGGATTTCAGCAAGTGCCATTTACGGAAAGCACTGCGTTCGTGAATTTTCTGCGAAACTTTGCATTTGTAATTCTGGGATTGACGGTTTTATTTTGGCCGCTGGGCGCGCTGATTCGCTGGCACTACAGAATCAAACGGGATGGGAACAAATCGGATTGGCGGTGGCAAAATTTAACGCGGTTCGTTTGCGCTTTTGAAATGCTGATCGCTTTCGGGTGGTCGCAGTATTTTAATTTGGCAACTCCGGCGCGATCCGACGCGAGCCTGGATCCATTTATGAAATTGTTGCAATACGCCGGATGGATTGGCGCGATCGCTATAATTATTGTGTTGGTGAATGCGATCCGCTCGTGGCGCGCGCCGAATCGCTGGGTGCTTAGCAAATTTGGAGATACATTTACGCTATTGGGGTGTGCGGCATTTATTTGGTTTGCGTGTATTTGTAATTTTCTGCATATCGGAACACGGTTTTGATCTGATGGAGAGGCCTCGGGTTCGGAGAACCCGAGCTACCCCCGGCCCATCACGCCGAAAGAGCGGGATGGACCCTACGTTTTTTCTGCTAAGTCCTTTATTGGCAATACTTACACACGAGATCGCTGTAAGTCCTTTATTAGCATATACATTGCAAAATGGGGTGGGGGGGGTGCCGTTTTTTTTTGAAAGTCACTTTTGCCCGTCGATGAGGCGTCTACGCTCTTTGAGGCCTGCCGCAAGCACTACCGTAAGCTATTCTAAGATATAGAGTTAACGTGAACTTGAGGTTGGAGCAGGCAACGCTTTGTGTTTTGCTATGGTTATTAAAATTATGCTGTGAGACGATATAGCGTGTAACGATATAGCTTCTGGAGCGTCTGTAGAAGAGAGGAAAGAACATGGCTGAACCCCGTAACGCCGAACCCCGTAACGCCGAACCCCGTAACGTTGAACCACGAAGTGTTGAACCACTTTTGCCGTTGACGCCGGCGATGTTTCACGTGTTGCTGGCGTTGACGGGAGAAGATCTACACGGGTACGCGATCTTGAAGGAAGTGGTGCGGCTCACGAATGGTGCTGTCTCGGTGAGCACGGCGACGCTTTACGGAATATTGCGGCGGCTGGTGAGCGAAGGAATGGTGGTGGAAAGGGAGGATCGCCCCGCGCCGGAATTGGACGACGAGCGCCGGCGGTATTACCACCTGACGGAATTTGGACGTCGAGTGGCGTGCGCGGAAGCGGAACGTTTGCGAGAGATGCTGGCTCTGGCGTGGGACAAGAATTTGTTGGCGAAGCCCGAAGGGATTTGAGGTTGCGGAAGTCACACAGCCAGAAATGGCTGTGCCACGAACTCCGCAGGAGATAAAAGTTATGGCGCCAGAGCGAAATCAGAAGCCAGAACGAAATTCATTCGCGGATCGCGCGTTTCGATTTTTGCTGCGATTTTTTCCGGCGGAATTCCGCGGAGACTACGGGCGCGAGATGGAAGATGTGTTCCGTCAGCAGCGGCGAGAATCCGCGGAACGCAAAGTGGGATTGTTCCGTTTGTGGGGAGAAACAATTGCGGGAATTTTCCAGACGGCTCCGGGCGAACATATTGAAATGTTCCGTCAGGATGGCGGATTCGCGCTGCGGATGATGCGGAAGAACAAGGGATTCACGGCTCTGGTGGTGTGCATTTTGGCGCTGGGAATCGGTGCGAACACTGCGATCTTCACCGTGATTAATGGGGTCTTGCTGCGTCCGCTGCCCTATACGGATGGGAATCGCTTGGTGAGCATCGATCAAACGGCGCCGAAATCCGGACAGGGCAGCCAGGCTTTTTCCGTCCATGAAATCGAAGACATTCGCGAGCAGAGCCAGACGCTGGAATCGGTGGTGGAATATCACAACATGCAATTTGATTTGCTGGGTGTAGGGGAGCCGCAGCGAATTAATACTGGAGTCGTTTCCGCGAATTTCTTTGACGTGCTGGGAGTGAAGCCGCTTTACGGGCGCACGTTTGTTCCGGACGACGACAAGCTGGGCGCGCCGGCGGTGCTGGTGTTCAGCTATGAATACTGGATACGAGTTTACGGCGGCAATCCGAATATTGTCGGCTCTACATTTCGCATGAACGACAAGATGCACACGCTAGTGGGAATTCTGCCCGCGATGCCGCAGTATCCCGATGAAAACGACGTCTACATGCCGACTTCGGCGTGTCCGTTTCGCTCCAATCCGAAATTCATTGCGAGCCGCGATTCGCGAATGATGACGGTATTCGGAAGACTGCGTCCGGGCAAGACGATTGAACAGGCACAAAGCGAATTGAACGGTCTGGAATCGCATTTTCAACATGATTTTCCGGACGCCTATCCGAAGGAATTGGATTGGACGATTGAAGCGGGATTGTTGAAGACGCAGCTTACGCAAAAGGCGCGGCCGACATTTTTAATTCTATTGGGAACAGCGGGGCTTGTGCTTCTGATTGTTTGCGCGAATGTTGCGAATCTCACGCTTTCGCGTCAACTTCGGCGCGGACGCGAGATGGCGGTACGCGGTGCGCTCGGCGCAAGCCGGAGCAGGTTGCTGCGGCAACTGGTAACGGAAAGCGTGATTTTGGCGGTGATCGGCGGCGCAGGTGGATTGCTGATCGCAGCGTGGTCGATGCGCATGCTGACGGAATTTGCGGCGCGCTTCACCGCGCGAGCTCCGGAAATTGCACTGGATTCACACGTGCTTTTATTTTGCCTCGGCGTATCGTTTTTGACTGGAATTCTTTTCGGATCTATACCGGCAATCGGAACGTCAACGAATCTGGCGGCTCCGCTGAAGGAAGGCATGGCGCAAGGAGCTTCGCTTGGAAGGCGCGAGCGAGTAAGGAGCGCGCTGGTAGTCGCGCAGGTGGCGCTTTCGTTCGCGTTGCTGGCCGGCGCGGGGCTGATGCTGCGCAGCTTCTACAATCTGGTCACGGTGAATCCGGGATTTAATTCTGAAAATGTTGTGTCGATGCTAATTCAGTTGAATTCGATGCGCTATGGCATGAACGACGACGCATCTTCCAAGATAATGGCGTTTCACAATCAACTGTTAGCGCGCGCGAAAGCAGAACCGGGCGTTATTTCGGCGGCGCTGGCAAGAACATTTCCGCTAAATGAAAGCAGGCCATTTACCTCCGGTTTTGAAATTGAAGGACGGCAGAATGTTCCCGGTCAGGCGCAGCCGACATTCGATTTCCGCGCAGTATCGCCGGATTATTTTATGACTCTTGGAATTCTGTTGGAACGCGGGAGATTTCTTTCGGAGCGTGATGGGCCGGATTCATCTCTTACGGTCGTAATTAACCAGACGATGGCGCGGCATTACTGGAGCCAGGAAAATCCGATTGGCCATCGCTTGTCAAATGACAACGGAAAAACCTGGGCAACGATCGTGGGTGTGATCGGCGATGTGAGGCAATACGGCTTTGATAAGCCACCGACGGATGAGCTTTATGTTTCCCAAGATCAGAACCCCACCAACACGGCGACGCTGTTGGTGCGAACGCGGCAGAATCCGGCGGGACTGGTTCGTAAACTGGTGAGCGACGTGTATGCGATCGATCCAGAGCAACCCGTCGCGCGGATTCGTACGCTGGAAGAACTTCGTCAACGATCACTCGCGTCGCCACGACTCACAAGTTTTTTGCTGGGACTATTCGCGTTGCTGGCGCTGGTGATTATGGCGGCTGGAATTGGCGGGGTGATGGGACTTTCGGTAAGTCAGCGGACGAAGGAGATTGGAATTCGCATGGCGCTGGGAGCGACGCCGAATTCAGTTTTGTGGACGGTGCTTCGGCAGGGCATGACGCTGATTATTGTTGGATTGGGATTGGGAATTGCGCTGGCTTTGAGCGGAACGCGACTGATGCAGGGACTGTTGTTTGGAATTGAGCCGAGCGATCCGTGGACGCTTTGCGGCGTGACTTTATTGTTGCTGGTGGTTGCGGCATTGGCGTGTTACGGGCCGGCGCGAAGGGCGACGTCGGTAGATCCGATGACGGCGCTGCGGTCGGAGTAGAAAATTGCGCGAAGCTATGGACGAAATTGAATTCGAGAAGGGACAAAAAATGAAGAATATTCTTGCGAGAACAATGGGTTTGCTGTTGCTGGTAATTTCGTTTGCGATAATTCCGGCTGCGCAAGCTGCCCCCGCGCCGTGCGGCGCCCACGGCGATAAGAACACGATGCTGGTTTCGACGTCGTGGCTTGCCGATCATTTGAATGATCCCAACGTGGTGGTGATTGTCGTTTGGAACAAAGCGGATTTCGATAAGGGGCACATCCCAGGTTCTGTGTTCATGGATTTTATGGATTCGCATTTAATGACGGGGCCAACGGGACTGACGATGGAGCTGCCGCCGATGAGCCAGCTTGCTGAAACATTCGGCAAACTGGGAGTGACGAATAGTTCGCACATCATTCTCTATCAGGCGGGAACATCGTTTGCGGCGACGGCGCGCGTTTATCTAACCTTGGACGCGATGGGGCTAGGAGCGCAGACCTCCTTGCTGGACGGCGGATTTTTACAGTGGACAAAGGACGGACGTGCGGTTTCCACGGAATCCCGCAACGTGAAGGCGGGAGTTGTGACGCCTTGTCGGAACAACGAAGTGGTTACGGATATCTCCTACGTGAGCGCGAACATGCATCATTCCGGAGTGGCGATTGTGGATGCGAGGCTTGCTGAGTTTTACACCGGCGCGACGCAGCCCGATAAGCAACGGCTCGGACATATTCCGGGCGCGGGAAATCTTCCGTATACAACGTTGACGGACAGCACCGGGAAGCTGAAGTCCCGGGAAGAGCTTGCGGAGCTTTTCCGCAAAGCGGGAGTGAAGCCGGGCGATCACGTGGTGGTGTACTGCCACATCGGGCAGCAAGCGAGCGCAGCCTATTTTGCGGCGCGATACTTGGGATACGACGTGCGGTTGTTCGACGGATCGTGGGAAGATTGGTCGGCGCACACGGATTTGCCGGCGGAAACTTCGCCGGGAGTTACTGTAAAACAGTAAAGTTTTCCGTGGCCCCGCGAGTGTCATGGGTTAAAACCCACTATTCTCCGCGTTTTACGGCACGGCTGAAGCCGCGCCCTGTTACGAACCATCTCAGCAGAACAGTTTTATCCGGGCAGAGAATCGCGGCGGTTTCCGCGACTGCTGCGAACCATTTCCGTTAAACGCCGTGCGTGAAATCGGGCACTTCTATTGAGAGACTTCGGCGAAGCTACCTCTAGACGGCAAACCCGTTTTAAGCATCTAAGTAATTGGATAGTAATGGCGCCTGTTTACAGGGAGGCTCACATGCGAGTGATTCGGAAATTTCTGATTTTCGTGGCAGCGATTGGATTAAGCACGTCCGCGATAATGGCGTTCGGCATGCCGCAATCGACCGGAGGCGATCCGGTAACTGTGACGGTGACAGCGACGGGCAGGGATCAGTCAGCACCGCCAGCGGTTCCTGCGAATTCTGTAGTGGTGAAACAAGACGGCAAATCCGCGAAAATTCTTTCGTGGGAGCCGGTGGCCGGCGGCAAAACGGGATTGGACGTCGCCGTATTCATTGATGATTCGGTTTCTCCGAAAGCTTCCGTACAACTGAAGGACATTGGCGATTTTATACGAACGCTTTCGCCGGACGCGCGTGTGGCCGTTGTGTACGCGGATTACGGCGCGGCGAAATTCGAGCAGGAATTCACGACCGACCACGATAAAGCGGCGAAGGCGATACGGATTCCAAACGCGCTTCCGGGGTCGGCGAACGGTTTATACGATTCATTCAGCGCGCTGATTAAGAAATGGCCAGAGTCGCAAAATCGGAAGGTAGTGATTTTCGTGAGCGACGGAATCGACGTGACGAATGGCGTGGAAGATTCGGTGCCGGGCCAGAGCATGGTATTGCAACGCGCAATTGACGCGGCCGAACGCGCGGGTGTTGTGGTGTATGCAATTTTTGCGAGCGGATCCGGACGCGCGGTGCAGAATCAATTTCTGGTAAATAACGGACAGGGATCGCTGGCACGGTTGGCTTCAGAAACCGGCGGCGATGCATTTTTCAGCGGCTTTCAAACACCGGTTTCGTTCAAGCCATTTTTGGAAGACATCGGGAAACTTATGGGTCAGCAATATTTGCTGACGTTCGTTGCGACGCCCGCTGAAAAAGGGCGTTACGCGCGATTGCAGGTGATGGTGGAAGCCGGCGACGTGGAGTTGATTGCGCCGGATCACGTGTACGTGGCGGGTGGAAAATAGAATTTCTACCCACCTGTACCAACGGACAGTTTGCGTATTGGGAAATTGAAACTTCTGGGACTGGATTTCGGCTGGCTCCAGTGGAAGAATTGTTCCTCTGGGGTGGTGCCCCTCAGTTGATTAAGACCTGCCGAATGACCGGTTGTAAGATGCCCGTGCCCTCGCAAATAGAATCCGAGGAACACTGCCTATTACATTTCACGCTGAAGCTCGAACAAAAATGCGCCGAGCTGCGGCGTGAAACTGTTTCCGGAAATTCCACGGCGGAACGCAGCGCGGAAATAATTCACTTCATCAGCGATCAAGGCGAATTGCTGGCGCGCGTTTCCACCAGCGGAATGCATATGGCCGACGAATTGAAAGCGCGCGTGCTGAGTACGTTTCTTACGTTGATGAATTTGCGGGAGAGTTTGGATCGTGCGGCATTGCGTGTGCCGGCGGGAAGAACTGCTTCGCGGCTAGCTTGAAATTTCCGGTATCGGTTAAAAATTCCAAAGACTTTTTATGAGCCCAGATAGCGCGCGTAAAGCGAGCGCGCGATGGCGGAATCATGCGTGCCTTTGATAATGGCGCGTCCGTCGGAGAAAACGGTGATTTCGTGTGGGGCTACGGTGAATCGCAGCAGAAAATCATTTTGACGGACGTTGGAGGCTACGGCGGCGAGTCGTTGCGCAGTGAGCGCGAGATCGAGATTGCGATTGCGCTCGTGAATCTGGACTGAATCGCGTCCGCACATGGTGACGTGTGGCTGGGCTTTTCCTTCCAGGTAACGAAATTCGTGTCGGACGCAGACGCGGCATTCGGGATCACGCGCGACGCGTATGGAATGATGCCGGCCGGTCCACACGTCGAATGAGACCAGACGAGTTTCGACGGATTGCGTGCGGTCGCGTTCCTCCACGAGCAACTTAATGGCTTCGGCGGCTTCGATGGACGCAATTACGCCGGCTGCGGACGCGATGACGCCGACGGTGTCGCAAGTCTCCTCCGATTGTGGGGCGGGCGAATTTTCTTGCGGCGCAGAAACGTCTGCGCGATTTTCGGGTTTCAGTAAACAGGCGAGGCACGCGGTAACGCCGGGACGAATCGTCATGGTGACGCCGTAACTTCCGACGGCTGCGGCGTAAATCCACGGGATGCGAAGTTTCACGGCGGCGTCGTTTAGTAGGTGGCGCGTTTCAAAATTGTCGGTGCCGTCCAGAATTAAGTCGTGCGCGGAGAGCAATTCTTCGGAGTTGCGCGGGCCGATGTCGGCGACGATTCCTTCGATGGCTACGCTGCTATTGATGGCGCGCAGCTTGCGTTCGGCGGCGATCGCTTTGGGTAGGGAATCGCGCGCATCGGATTCGTCGAATAAAGTTTGGCGCTGAAGATTGGAAGGCTCGACGAAATCGCGGTCGATGATGCGAATGCGTCCGACGCCGGCGCGTACCAAAAGATTTGCGAGAACGGTGCCGAGCGCGCCGCATCCAACGATGGCGACGCGGGAGGCGAGCAGGCGGCGCTGGCCGGCTTCGCCGATTCCGGCGAAAAGTATTTGGCGGGAGTAGCGTTCGTCGAATTGCGAGTCGATGTTCGAGTCCATGGATGGAACCAACATTGATGATAGCGCCGAATTGGTTTGCGGACGAACGGCGCGACGGCCGCGAAACCTGCATCTATAATAATGGAGGTTTCATGAGAGTGCGGCGCCGCCCGGCCCCGTCACAGAGATATTCCTAATAAGAACGCATTCGTTTCGTGGAGCGAAGGCCGCGAAAGGCCTGTGCTAACCTTAAATTTACTTTTTCTCATGACGCTTAAGCGAATCCTGACGAAAACTTTACTGGCCACAGTGGCGGCGATGATTTTTTTCGCGAATGCCCAAGTGCGCGCGCAGGGCGCCGGTGCGTCTGCGCAAGCTGATGATCAGAAAGATGTCGAGCAGGTCAGCCAACTCGAAGGGCAAAACGTTGTCGAAGTGCGTGTGGTCGGCGAGTCGGGTGAAGTTTTAACCAAAGAAATTCCGGAACTGCCGCTAAGTTCCGGGCATCCGTACGACGCAGAGTTGGTGCGAACGACGCTGCGGAAATTATATGGGACTGGAGATTATTCGGATTTGCGCGCGGTAGTTACAAATGTGAGCGGCGGGCTGCGCGTGGATTTTGTGGCGCAGAGGAATTATTTCATCGGAGTGGTGCGCATCGAAGGGCTCACGGAACCGCCCAGTGATTCCGCGGCGTTTTCGGCGATACGTCTGACGGTGGGAACGGAATTTCGTGAAAGTGAATTGAACGACGCCGTGACGCGGCTGACCGAAACGCTGGCGCAGGAAGGACTCTATCAGGCGAAGGTGTCGGCGGAGCGCACGCCGGATGCGGCGACGCACAGGATGAATATTACGTTCCGCGTGACTCCGGGTCGGCGCGCGCGAATTGGAACAATCACGCTGCACAATCTGACGGCGTATCCCGATGCGGAAATATTGTCGCGCGCGAAATTGAAGTCCGGACAACCGGTGCTTTCCAAATCGCTGGAACACGGAGGCGATCGGCTGCGCGCTTTTCTGAAGAAGAATGATTATTTGGGTGCGCGTGCAACGTTGCGCAGAGGCGATTACGATCCGGCGACGAATCTGATGCCGCTGACAATCGAGACAGTGACCGGATCGCGCGTGCGAGTGGAAGTTACCGGAGCGAAAGTGTCCGCCAAAGAACTGCGAAAACGCGTGCCCGTTTTTGCGGAAGGCGCGGTCGATCCGGATTTGCTGGCAGAGGGCGAACGAAATTTACGGGATTATTTCGAGCGGCAGGGATACTTCGAGGTGGAAGTCGATTACAAGGCGACTGAGCCGCCGCCCGCGGATGAAGACAAAGCCGAAAAAAAAGACGAAGAAAAAAAGACTTCGGTGACGCCCGTCGAGCAGGTCATCACCTACACGATCGATCGCGGAAGTCATTTGCGAATGGCGGGCGTAAGTTTCGATGGCCAACAATACTTTCATCCCAGCCAATTGCAGACGCAAATGAGCATCCACCCGGCTTCATTTGATTTTCCGGGACGCTACAGCCGGCGATTGTTGGATACCGACGTGAGCGCCTTGAAGAATCTTTATCACGCCAACGGATTTCTGGATGTGGCCGTCACGAATGAAATCGAACAGGATTATCGCGGCAGGAAAGGCGATCTGTTCGTCCATTTTCACATTAAGGAAGGCCCGCAAACGCTGGTGGATACGCTGGCGGTGGAAGGCGCCAAGGCCATCACCAAGCAAACGATACTTTCCAAAATTGCGTCGTCGGCCGGCGAGCCATATTCGGATTTCAACGTGGTCTCCGACCGGGACAATATTCTGGCGCTTTATTACAACGAAGGATTTCCTGACGCGCAGTTCAAGGCCACGCTGGTGAGTGTGCCCGCAGCGTCGACTGCGAACGCGGCAGTGGATGTGAATGCAAAACCAGATGCGAATGCGGTTGCGCATCCGCGCGTGGCACTGACTTATCAAATTGACGAAGGGCCTCAGGTGAAAGTGAGCGATTTATTCATCGGCGGCTACGATAAAACGCGCCGAGGAGTGATCGCGCGTGAAGTAAAAATAAAACAGGGCGAGCCGCTGCGCGAAGGCGACGTGATCGAAACGCAGCGGCGACTGTACAACCTGGGAATATTCACGCGAGTTACGCTGGCGCCGCAAAATCCTACCGGCACCGATCCGGATAAAGCAGTGGATGTAATTGTGGAAGAAGCGAAACGCTACACGATCGCGTATGGCGGCGGCGTTGAGGTGCAGCGGCTGGGCGGCTCGGGGCCGGATTCCTCGTCGTTTGAATTCGCGCCGCTGGTGACATTTGAAATTTCAAAAGCGAACCTGACGGGCCGCGGGGACACATTATCTTTCAAAATTCGCGCCAGCACTTTGCAGGGCCGCGCGTTGCTGAGCTACACGGAGCCATATATTTTCGGGAAACCGAATCTGATTTTTCAATCAACGCTCTTTGCGGATAAATCGCGCGATGTCACGACATTTACTTCCACGCGGTATGAAGGCAGCGTGCAGATCGAGCACCGGCTGTCGAAAGCGACCGAATTATTTTATCGCTACACGTATCGCAAGGTACTGATCGACGCGGCGACGCTGATGATCGCGCCGGAACAAATTCCACTTTTCAGCCAGCCCGATCTCGTTTCGGAATTCGGCGTTTCCTGGGTGCGGGAGCATCGCGATAATCCGGGCGACGCCACTCACGGTAGTTACAACAGCGTGGACTTTTCACTGGCCGGAAAGCAGATTGGTTCCTCGGCAAGCTTCGCGCGCCTTTTCTTGCAGAATTCAACTTACTACACGCTAACGAAATGGCTGGTGCTGGCAAGAGGAACGCGCTTCGGCGTGCAGCAAACACTGGGCAATACGCTTTCCGCGGATATTCCTCTGCCCGAACGATTCTTCGCGGGCGGCGGCACATCGTTACGCGGATTTGGATTTAATCAGGCTGGGCCGCGCGACCCGGTCACTGGATTTCCTGTCGGCGGTCAGGCGCTGCTGATTTTCAATCAGGAACTCCGATTCCCGCTGCGGCTTCCGAAGATCGGATCGAAACTTGGCGGCGCGATCTTTTATGATGTGGGAAATGTTTTCAGTTCGGTTGAGACGATCACTTTGCATTCCGCGCCATCGATTGCTTCTCAGGATTCCGGCCAACTTTCTTATTTGTCACACACGGTGGGATTCGGTTTTCGTTACAACACTCCGGTGGGCCCGGTGCGCGTGGATCTTTCGTATCAAATTAATCCCGCGCAATTTATTAGTTCATGCATCATCGGCACGCTGGGGTGTTCCTCAACCGGCATACTGCTGACACGCTTGCCGCATTTCCAATTGTTTTTTAATTTAGGAGATGTTTTCTAATGCGGGCATTCGCTACATATCGAGGATCTTCCGCAGTTGCTCGCACGATGCTGCGCGCTTTAATGCTGGCGATACTCGCCGTGATTTTAATTGTTGGAGGCTCCGTCCTCCGCGCGCAACAGGTTGTCGATCGAATCATCGCGCGCATAGAAGACGATGTCCTGCTGCAAAGCGATCTGCGCGAGCTCGGCGAATTCCAGCAACTGCAGGGCACGAAGGTCGAGCCGGAATCCACGCGCCTTGACGAGCTGATCGATCAATGGGTGATCGAGCACGAAGGGCAGGCCGCACAATTCCCGCAGCCGTCGGACGCCGATGTGAACACCAGCGTGGATCAACTCAAAAAGAATCTCGGCGGCGACGAAGTATTTCAGAAACGTTTGAAGGAAACCGGCCTTTCCGCCGCATCCGTCAAGAGAATCCTCGCGCGAATACTTTTTTACAGCCGCTATATCGATTACAAATTTCGCACCGCCGCGCAAATCGATTCGGCGGCGGAAGATAAATATTACAACACTGAATTTGCGGAGCAACTAAAGGCTCGCGGAGAAAAACTTCCACTGATTGAATCCGTCCGTCCGGCGATTCATGAATTGCTGGTGCAGGAAGATATTTCAAGGCGCGCGGCCGAGTGGCTGACGGAGAGCCGCTCGACATTGAAAATTGAAATTGTGCCTGGAACAGTGGCCGGCGTTCCGAGTGCTGCGCCGCCAGTGAAACAGTTGGAAAACGAATGACCGAAAAACAAAATCCGAGCCCGCCAGAGCAGACGGCGAAGCGCAAGCGCAGTTGGCCGCGCCGAATTGTGCGTGCGTTGCTGTCGTTCGCGATTGTGCTCGTGTTGGCCGTCGCCGCGCTGGTGATTGCGCTCGCGATTGGCTGGTTTGACGCGCCGATGCGCAATTCCGTCGTCAGCCAAATTGAACGCGTCACCGGCGGACGCGTGGAACTAAAGCATTTTCATTTCGCGCCATTTTCTCTGCGCGTTGAATTGCAGGGACTCACCGTGCACGGACTTGAACCCGACGGCACGCCGCCGCTTTTTCACACCGATTATCTGGTTGCCCGTATTCAAGTGGATTCGCTTTGGAATAAGAAAGTCTCTCTGAAAGAGTTGCGGATTCTAAAGCCCGAAGTCCACGTGCGCTTCAATGCCGACGGCACATCAAATGTTCCGCCGCCGCGAACTCCGCAGACGAACAGCAAGCCTCTTCGCGTGCGGCTATTTGAATTTGCAATTCGTCATTTGGAATTAGACGAAGGGACGCTTCTCTATAACGATGTGCGCGCGCCGCTGGTAGCCGAAGGCGACAATTTTAATTTTTCAATGGATTGGGGCGCCGCGAATGGCGCGCCAATTTATCTTGGCCAGTTCAATTGGAAGCAATTCACATTCGCCGCGAAGCGCTATTTGCCCACAAAGGCCGATTTATCGGTGAAATTTACTTTCGCGCAAGAATCGTTCCATGTGCAGCAATTGCAATTGAAGTTGCCTCACTCGAATCTTGACGCGCAAATTGATGTGGATCAGTTATCGGCGCCCGCCGTGAACTTCCGCTATCGCGGCTCGCTCGATTTGCAGGATATCCGCGAAATTTTTCGCAAGCCGAGTGTGCCCGATGTTCGAGTGGAATATTCCGGGGAAGGACGTGTTGCGAAAGGCGAATGGACGGCCAACGGGCACTACGCGGCGCACGATCTTGTGCTTCCATACCAGTGGTTCCACGACTCCGGCATCACCAGCCGCGGAACATATCAAATCGCCAAGGGCCAATTGGTGGTGCCGGATTTTGAAGCGCAGGCGTTTGGCGGATCGTTGCATGGGCGCGTAAATCTTGTTTTCCACGGATTGCAATTCCAAGTTGAATCGCACGCAGTTGGATTTGATCTCGCCGCCGTGCTCGCCGCCGTGGCGAATCCCAGTTTCCCGGTGCAAACATTTCACTGGGATGGCGCGATGCAAATAGATGACGTGACAACGTGGACGCAGGATTTCAAACATTTAGAATCGCGCGGCGTAACCGACTGGACGATTCCCGCAGCGGACGCGCCAAAACAAATTCCGCCGGGAAAAATTCCGGTCATCGCGCATTTCGATTACGACTACAGCATGGACCGCCGCGACGTGGTGTTGCGCGCCAGTGAAATCGTTACTCCTACAAGCCATCTGACAATTTCCGGCAAGCTCGCCGCAGAAAATTCAGCGCTGGATGTGAATCTGGACGCGCAGGATCTGCCGGCCGTGGGATGATTTCATCAACAAACTGCGCGGCGAGGACGCCGAATCAGTTCAGATTACCGGCCGCGCGACATGGGTTGGAAAACTAACGGGCGAACTCGGTGGCCCAACATTCGCCGGCCACGTCCACGCGTTCAACGCGGCCTACGGCGAACTTTACTGGGACGAAGTGGAAGGCGACCTGACATATTCACCGGACGGATTCCAACTTGCGCGCGCTCACGCGCGCCGCGGAAATTCCTCCGCGCAATTTGATGTCGCCCTGACATTCGATGAGTGGCATTTTGATGATGATGGCGAATGGCATTTTGACGCCGACGTCGTGCGCACCCCAACCGAAGGCGTGCAACAAATGTTTGGCTCGTCATTTCCGGTGAAGGGATTGCTCAGCGGACAATTTCACGGACGCGGCACGCGCGCGAATCCGCAAGTGACGGGACTATTCGATCTTTCGGAACTGAACGCGTGGGGCTTTCCGATTGATCGCGCGCGCGGGCAACTTACGCTCGATCATCATGAAGTGCGCATCGCGAACGGCGAAGTTCGCTTCGTCGCATCTGACGCCGCGCAAGGCCGCGCGCCAAGCGTCATCACTGGAAATGTTGCGTATCGGTTTTCAGATCAGAGCGTGAATTTTGATTTGACGGGCGCCGTGATTCCCATCGAAGGAATCCGCAAAATCCAAACGGCGAAATTGCCGCTTGGTGGTTCGCTCAGTTTCCAATTGCATGGCAGCGGCCCTCTGCTCGCGCCGATCACGCAAGGCACCGTCAGGCTCGTAGATTTCCGCGCGGGTAACAGCGTGCTGGGAAGCTTCGACGGAAAACTCGACGCCGACGGCAAGCGTTTGCGAGTTGATTTAACTTCGGCGCTGCCCGCCGATCATTTACACGGATATGTCGAGATGGCGTTTACCGGCGATCTTCCCGTGTTCGGCGAATTGGATTTGAAGGAAATGGATCTCGGTCCGCTAATTCGAGCTGGTCTTCATCTGGAAGGCGTCACCGGCCACACCAGCATGGACGGTCATTTACGATTGACGGGCACTTTGCTGAAATCAGATTCAATTGCGGTTGACGCCGATCTTTCGCATCTGGCAATGGATTACGATTTCGTGAAACTGGAAAATAATGGCGCTGTGAAATTCACCTACAAGAAAAATGAAATCCAAATCGGGCAAGCCGCGTTCAAAGCGACGGACACGGATTTTCAAGTGTCCGGCTTTGCAAGATTCGCGGGTGACCGCGCGATGGGAATGAAAGTGGTTGGCGCGATTGATCTGCAACTTCTCGGCGGATTTGTGCAGAACCTGAAAGCGCACGGCGCCGCGAAAATAAATATTTCGCTCGAAGGGACAATTTCCGCGCCGCGAATCAATGGGCGCATGGACGTTGCAAACGCCTCGGCGAATTACGACGATTTCCCCGCAGGGCTAAGCAAAATTACCGGCGCATTCTTATTTGACGCCAGCCGCATGCGATTTGAGAATCTGCGCACAGAAATCGGCGGCGGCGAAATGTTGGTCACCGGTTCCGTCAACTACGGTGAAGGATTCGGCACGCTGCGTTACGACATGACTGGCCGCGCTACGAACGTGCGCATCCGTTATCCCGTCGGCATGAGCTGGCTGGCCTCCGGAAATTTGCGATTCGTTGGAGGCGCGCAAGCGGCGCTGCTTTCCGGAACTGTAACCGTGCAACGCCTGCTGATGTCGGAAGGATTTGATATCGGCTCGCTGGTCGTTACCAGTAAATCGCCGGTGGCCGCGCCTGTTACATCAGTCTCGTTTCTACGAAATTTGCAATTCGATATTCAGGCCAACACAAGTCCCGATGCGCGAGTGGAATGGAGCAACACAAGTTTTGAAGGCGAAGCGAATCTGCGCGTGCGTGGTACCTGGGAAAATCCAATTTTGCTCGGCCGTATCAGCTTGTCGAACGGCGAACTTTCCTTCGCCGGGAATCGCTACCGGCTTTCACGCGGGGATATTAATTTCTTGAATCCCTTCCGGCTGGATCCGGAATTAAATGTGCAGGCTACGACGACCGTCGAGCAGTACGAAGTGACGCTGGATATTTCCGGCCCGGCCAGCCGCCTTGCGCTGAACTATCGTTCCGATCCGCCGTTGCCTTCCAGTGACATCATTAGTCTGCTCGCGCTCGGACAGACCACCGAATCAACCGCATATCGCGGCGCGTCCTCCCAGCAAACGCCGCAATCCGGCGCGACGTCATTACTTTCCGAAGCGATTTCAAATCAACTGGGCGGCCGGCTCGAAAAATTATTCGGCATTAGCCGTTTCCGAGTGGATCCATTTTTGGCCGGCACCACGAACTCGCAGAACGGCGCGCCACGCGTGACGATTGAAGAACGCGTCGGACATCATCTGACGGTAACTTATGTAACCAATGTGGCGGGCGCTTCGGAAGAAGTGATTCAAGTGGAATATCAAGTGAGGCCGGACTTGAGCGTCGTCGCGCTGCGCGATTACAACGGCACATTCAGTTTGGATATCGTGCGTAAGCAGAGATTCAAATAGCCGCCCGCACCGACGCGCCGATGAAATTTCTGTTAGCATGGCGCTCCCGACCGCCATGGCCTCCTTCGACCCTGAGCTGAACCAGCCAATTTCAAGTGACGTCGTCGTTTCCAATGACGCCGCCGTCTCCGATCGCGCTGCGCGCGCCGCGGAAATTCTGGGACGCGAATCCGGCTTGCACCGGAAATTAACTTCATCGCAAGTTTCCATGATCGCGCTGGGCGGCGCGATTGGAACGGGATTATTTTTGGGCAGCGCGCTTTCCGTGCACGCAGCAGGGCCCGGAGTAATTCTGAGCTACGCAGCCGGCGCGGTGATCACGCTGCTGCTGATGTGGGCTCTCGCGGAAATGGCCGTAGCTCATCCGGTGGCCGGATCATTCGGAGTGTACGCGGAAATTTATTTAAGTCCGTGGGCCGGATTTGCCATGCGCTATTCATATTGGATTGCGCAGGTGGTAGCCATCGGCAGCGAAGTGGTGGCCGCCGCGATTTATTGCCGCTACTGGATGCCGGGCGTGCCGTCGTGGGTTTTCATTATTGTATTTTCAGTGGCGCTGGTTTATGTGAACGCGCGAAGCGTCGCGAATTTCGGCGCGTTTGAATATTGGTTTGCGATGATCAAGGTCGTCACCATCATGATGTTTCTGGTTCTCGGCCTCGCGCTGCTTTTCGGAGTTGGATTTCATCGAATTGGATTCACAAATTACACTGGTCACGGCGGATTTCTTCCGCACGGTTGGCTCGGCGTCGGATTGGGAATCGCCATGGCGATTTTCAGTTACCTCGGCACGGAAATTGTAGCGGTTACTTCGGGTGAAGCCGGCGATCCAAATCGCGCCGTGCCGCGCGCGCTGCGTCAAACGCTTGCTCGCCTTGCGTTATTTTACATCGGTGGAATCGCCGTGCTGGTCGGAGTCCTTCCGTGGGATCAAGCGGGTCTTGTAGAATCGCCATTCGTGCGCGTGTTTCAAGCGGCGCATATTCCAGCCGCCGCGGGACTGATGAATTTCGTGGTGCTGACCGCCGCGCTTTCCAGCATGAATTGCAATTTATATCTCACTTCGCGAATGATATTTTCTCTTTCGCGCGGCGGATATGCTCCACGCACGTTCGGAAAACTCAGCCGGCAGGGCGTGCCGCTCGCGGCGTTGCTGATTTCAAGCGTCGGAATGTTGGCCGCCTTGCTGATGGATAAGTGGCTGCACGAAACTGCGTATGTATATATGTTAGGGTCGGCGTTTTTCGGCGGACTATTTGTTTGGATGATGATTTTCATTACGCATTTAATTTTCCGCCGCCGCGCGCCAGTCGGCGCATTGCGATTTGCTCCGCCGGGGCCGTGGAGTTCGCTGATTGGACTCGCCGCGCTGACCGCTGTACTAATTTCAACGTGGTGGGTGCCCGGATTGCGAATCACTTTGCAGGCCGGGATTCCCTGGCTAGCATTCATAACCTTGTGCTACTTTGCGTGGGCGCGCCGTCGCGCGTCTGGCGCGGTAAATCCAAATGGTTCGGAGCAATCTTAAATGGATGAATTGCTGAAGTGGCGGGAAGAATTTCCGATTCTAGGCACATCCACATATTTAATTAGCAATTCGCTGGGCGCCATGCCGCGCGCCGTCTACAAGCAGATGCACGACTACGCGGAAATTTGGGCCACGCAGGGCGTAAAGGCCTGGGAGCGATCCGTGGTGGGACATGCCGGTGAAAGTTGGCGACGGAATTGCCAGTTTGATTGGCGCAAAGCCCGGTGAAGTTTCCACTCACCAAAATGTGACCATTGCGAACGCCATCATTGCTTCGTGTTTTGATTTCACCAAGCCGCGCAACAAAGTTGTAATGGTGGATTTGGATTTTCCTTCCATTATTTATTTTTATTTGGAGCAACGCCGTTACGGCGCGAAGGTGGAAATCGTGCCGTCGAAGGACGGACTTCACGTTCCGACGGAAGAATTCCTGCGCGCGATTGATCGCAAAACTTTGCTGGTTCCAATCTCGCAGGTGCTTTTCCGTAGCGCGACAATTGTGGACGCGCGTGCAATTATTCAGCGCGCGCACAAAATGGGCGCGCATGTGGTGCTCGATTGTTTTCAGGCCACCGGAACAATTCCGGTGGATGTCGGCGCGCTGGAAGTTGATTTTGCGACGGGCGGAGTTCTGAAGTGGCTGTGCGGCGGCCCGGGCGTTGGATATTTGTATGTGCGGCCGGACCTGCGGAAAAAATTGAAGCCCGCCGTCACCGGATGGATGGCGCATCAGCGGCCATTCGGATTTGAAGTTGGGCCCGTAGACCGCCGCGAGGATTCGTACCGTTTTCTAAATGGCACCCCGCATATTCCCGCGCTGTACGCGTGTCAGCCGGGATTGGAAATACTAAACAAGGTCGGCATTCGGGCGATTCGCGCGAAATCCATGCGGCAAACAGCGCGGCTCGTTGAAGGTGTGCTCGCGCACGGATGGGCGTTGAACACGCCAACCGATGCGGCCGAGCGCGCCGGAACAGTTTCCGTCGGATGCCCGCACGCGCAGGAAGTTGCCGCAGAATTAATCGAACGCGAAATGTGATGGTCGACTACCGGCCGAAGGCGGGCGTGCGGCTCTCTCCGCATTTCTATAATAAGGACGAGGAGATTGATTTCGCGCTGGAGCAACTTGCGGAAATTCTGGAAACAAACGCGTGGCAGCGGCCGCTGAAAACGAAATCGCGGCCCGCGCTGCAAACGAACGCGGCTAGAATCCGGTGCTAGTAATTCGCGGTTCTTCGACAGCGAATTGTTTCAAATTCAATCGTGAGCATCATATCGCAGTATGTGTGTGCGCGGAGGATCCATGCGTATTTCTAATTACCTACAAAACAATGAATTGTAAGGCGGGAATTTCGATGGTCGCGCTGGGCGCCATGCTCTTGGCGGCGGCTGTATTTCAAGCTGCTCCGCCGCAAGGTCAGACTGCAAAAGTCGCCGGCATCGCTCCAATGTACGATCCTGGGTTTCGCCTGACGGTCCGAAATCGCCTTCGTTTCCGGCGGCGATATCTGGACAGTGCCGGCAGCCGGCGGCGCGGCGCATCTTCTGATCTCGAATCCCGCGACGGAATCTCGTCCGGTATATTCACCGGACGGAAAACAACTGGCATTTGTTTCCACGCGTACCGGAGGCGGCGACATTTATCTTATTTACGTTCGCGACCGGTGAAGTGCGCCGAATTACATTTGACGACGCCCCCGAAGTCCTGAACGCGTGGTCACGCGACGGCCGCTGGCTATATTTTTCGACGTCCGAGCCACGACATCGCCGGACAGAATGACATCTACCGAATCAGCGTCGAAGGCGGCACGCCGATGCCCGTCTGCGCGGATCGCTACACAAATGAATTTTTCGCCGCGCCTTCGCCCGACGGACAAACCATCGCCATCAGCGCGCGCGGAAATGCTGCCGCTCAGTGGTGGCGCAAGGGCCACAGCCATCTCGACGAATCGGAAATTGTTTTGTGCCGTCCCGGCGCTCCGCCAACGTACACCAGCGTTACCGATGGGCAGGCCAAAGAGATTTGGCCCATGTGGACTCCCGACGGAAAAACTTTGTACTACATGTCCGATCGAAGCGGCGCGGAAAACATTTGGACGAAGCCGTTGAGCGGCGCTGCGCACGAAATTACACATTTCAAAGAAGGCCGCGTCTTGTGGCCTGCAATTTCCAATGATGGCCGAACCATAGTTTTCGAGCGTGATTTCGGCGTCTGGAAAATGAATGTGGCGTCCGGTGAAGCCACGCGCGTTTCAATCACGCTTCGCGGTGCGCCGGCTGGTGAAACGGTCTGCAGCATCGGTCCCTGACGAACGGCTTTGAGGAATTGGCGCTTTCGCCGGACGGAAAGAAAGTTGCCTTCGTCGCCCACGGACAAGTCTTCGCTGCATCAGCAAAAGATGGTGGTGACGCCGCGCGCGTGACAAATACCAGCGGCGCGGAAAATCAAATTGCCTGGACGCCTGACAGCAAGCAACTCGTCTACGTTTCCGATCGTGATGGCACGCCGCATATTTTCGCTTACGATTTTCCAACGCGCACGAAACTCAACTGACGCACGGCGCGCAGCCCGATACGCAGCCACAATTTTCGCCCGACGGAAAAATGCTCGCATTCCTGCGCCGGCGCAACAATTAATCGTGCTGGATGTCGCGACAAAGCAGGAGCACGTCGCCGCCACCGGACATTTGGATCGCCCGCCACTCGGTTCCGCGCGGCCGTATATGTGGTCGCCCGATAGCAAGTGGCTGGCGCTGATTCCGTCGAACGAAAAGAATTTCCAGAATGTAATGATCGCTCCGGCAGCGGGCGGTGATGCGAAACCCGCATTTCATTTCTCGCGAACACCACGGTGACTACGTAACGTGGAGTCCGGACGGAACATACATATTGTTCAACACCACTCAGCGAACGGAAAATGTGCAAATCGCGCGCGTTGACTTAATTCCGCGTGCTCCGCGTTTCCGCGAAGATCAATTCCGCGATCTATTTAAGGAAGAAACTCCGCGAACAATGAATCCGCAGCGGCAAAATGACGCCCCCGCGCGTCCAGCGGACACGACAGCGCCCGCCGACGCCCCTGCCCGTCAGTCCAATCCCACCGCCTCGCAAGCAGCTGCGCAAAATAAAACTGTGAAGCCGGTCGAAATTGTTTGGGAAGGAATTCGCCGCCGCTTAAGTCTGTTGCCGGTCGGCGTGGACGCAAATTCTCTCAGCATCAGTCCCGATGGGAAATTGCTGCTCATGACCGCCTCCGCCGCGGGCCAGCAAAATCTTTACGTATATTCGCTCGACGAACTTTCGCGCGAGCCCGCTGTCGCGCGGCAAATCACGTCCACGCCCGGCTTCAAGCGCGAACCGCAATTTTCTCCAGACGGCAAAGAAGTTTTCTATCTCCAACAGGGACGCATCGAAGCCGTATCCGTGGATTCCCGCCAAACTCGCGCGCTGAACATCACCGCAGAACTCGATGTGGATTTCGCGAAAGAAAAAATGGAAGTGTTCCATCAAGCGTGGAGCTATCTGCACGATAATTTCTTCGACGAAAAGATGAATGGCGTTGACTGGGACGCCGAGCACGCGCTCTACACGCCGTACATCGAAGGCTCAACGACTCCCGACGAAATGCGCCGCGTGATTTCATTGATGATCGGCGATCTGAACTCATCGCATTCCGGCATCAACCGCTAGCGCGGGTGCTGGCGGCCCGGACGTTCCCGCACTGGGACCGGATTGGGAATAAGTTTCGACCCCGCGGAATACGATCGCACCGGCCATCTGCGCATCACGGAAATAACTCCGCTCGGTCCCACGTCGCTCGCCAAGGGAATTAAGGTCGGCGACTACCTTGTTTCCGTGGACGGCGTGACGATCGGCCCGCACACAAATCTCGACGAATTGCTCGAAAACAAATCCGGACGCCGTGTCGAGCTCGGCATCGCACTTCCAGTGCCATGGCGCCGATAAACAAATCGTGCCGGTGCAAACCATCGGCCGGCAAGTGGACGTAACGCTGCTTTATCGCGCCTGGGTGGATCAAAAGCGCGCCTACGTCGAAAAAGTGAGCAACGGCCGCCTCGGCTACGTCCACATGATCGATATGTCCCAGCAATCGCTCGATAAATTTTATCTCGATCTCGACGCGGAAAATCAGGGCCGCGAAGGTGTGGTCGTGGATATTCGCCACAATCAAGGCGGCTTCGTAAACGTTTATGCAATTGACGTGCTCGCTCGCCAAAATTATTTGACCATGACTCCGCGCGGCCTTCCTTCAGCGCCCGCGCGAACCATGCTCGGCCAGCGATCTCTCGGTCGGCCAACAGTTCTCGTAACAGATCAGCATTCACTCTCAGACGCCGAAGATTTCACCGAAGGCTATCGCACGCTCGGCCTCGGCAAAGTTGTCGGAGAGCCGACCGCCGGCTGGATTATTTATACTTCCAACGTAAACTTGATTGACGGCTCCAGTCTGCGTTTGCCCGGCACTCGAATCACCGCGCATGATGGCGAGCAAATGGAAATGCATCCGCGCAAAGTGGATATTCCTGTCACTCGTCCGGTCGGCGAAAGTTACGGCACGCACGATTCGCAACTCGACGCCGCAGTGCAGGAATTGTTGCGCCAGATTGGATCGGCGCAGCACAAATAAATCCCGTGATAGCGAGCGGACCTTCGTCATGAAAACAATGTTGACTGTGGACAACCATCTGGCCGCGAACAGAAACCAATGACGATGGAATCTCAGCTCCACCTTTCCATCATTATTCCCGCATATAACGAAGAGGCGCGTCTTCCCAAAACGCTCGAGCGCATTCGCGCGTATCTCGACGCAACCGGAATCTCGTCCGAAGTAATCGTGGTTGACGACGGCTCGCGCGATAGTACCGTTCAAATTGTTGAATCGAAAAGCGCGGAATGGCCGAATCTTCGCGTCGTAAAAAATCCCGGTAATCACGGAAAAGGTTACAGCGTACGCCACGGAATGCTTCAGGCGCGCGGCAGAATTGTTCTCTTCACAGACGCCGATCTTTCCGCGCCCATCGAAGAAGCCGATAAATTGCTCGCCGCTCTGGCGACGCAGGACGTGGCGATCGGTTCGCGCGCGATGGATCGCGGCCTCATCGAAGTCCATCAGCCGTGGACGCGCGAGTTTGCCGGAATCATGTTCAACACCATCGTCCGCGTAGTACTCGGACTGAATTTTGAAGACACGCAATGTGGCTTCAAAGCATTTCATAGAGAAAAATCGACGATAATTTTTCAGCAACAACGTATCGAACGCTTCGGCTTCGATCCGGAATTACTTTTCCTCGCCAAACGCAACGGGCTCACCATTGCCGAAATTCCCGTCCGCTGGGCAAATGCGGAAGGCACTACGGTCAGCATGTGGGATGGAATCCGCGCCATGTTTTTTGAAGTGGCCAAAATCCGTTGGAACGCCATCACCGGGAAATATCCGCGCCGGAAATAGCGTTGTACTTTACAATACAAAGTACTTGACAGCATTCTGTTTTCGCGTATGATTCGTCCATGAGTACCGTCCGCTCCTTTCGCGATCCGGCTCCCGAACCAGTCCGCTTGGAGGTTCGCGCCGCCGATAATCTTCGTTTCATTCGCGAAACCATGGAAAATGCCGGCCGTTTCACCGCAGTTCCCGGATGGGGCGGCGTCGGCATGGGCGTCACCGCGCTGGCCGCCTCAGTCATTGCGTCATTCCAATTGACCACCGCGCGTTGGTTCACCGTTTGGCTCGCTGAATTGGCCGTGGCCGTAATCATCGCCGGTTGCGCAACTGTTCTGAAAGCGCGCGCCGCAAAAGTTCAGGTGTTTTCCGCAGCAGGCAGAAGATTCGCGCTTAGTTTTGTTCCCCCGCTGCTCGTTGGCGCGCTGCTCACCATCGTTCTTTATCAGGCCGGCCTCACACACGTACTGCCCGGAATGTGGTTGCTTCTTTACGGCACCGCGGTCGTCACCGGCGGCGCTTTTTCAGTGCGCGTCGTTCCTGTGATGGGCCTCTGCCTGATGGTCACCGGCGCCGCCGCTCTGCTTGCGCCTGCTGCGTGGGGAAATATTTTTATGGCCCTTGGTTTTGGCGGATTGCAAATTGTTTTTGGCGCGCTCATCGCGCACCGGCACGGTGGTTGATCGCCGTTCGCCGGTGATTTTTGTGAAGAATATTTTGGAGAATGAATTCAGTGGCTAAGCAGAACGCATTGCGACAGGAGCGCGGATCAAAATCCCGCACAACGGGCGAACGTCTTAGTTCCGTTCGCGGAAATGCGGAAGCCGTCGCGCCGGATCTTGATCGCCTGATTCACGAACGCATGCGCTTGGGAATTGTCAGCGCGCTTGCCGTAAATGATTCGCTCACCTTCAACCAGTTGAAAGCGCTTCTGCGCACCACCGACGGAAATCTCAGTGTCCATGCTCGGCGTTTGGAAGAAGCCGACTACATCGCCTGCACGAAATCATTTGACGGGCGGCTTCCCAAAACAGAATTTCGTCTGACGGCCGCGGGTCGTCGCGCGCTGGAACGCTACTTGAATCACATGGAAGCGTTAATCCATGCCACGCGCGAACGGTAGCGCGAAAATTTTTTGTTCATCTACTTTGTGTTGCAAAGTGGAATGCAGTAGCAGCGGCGGAGAAAGCAGTGCCAATTAATATGGATACATCATCAGCGTCACCGCTTCACGTAGCAATCATCACCGATGGAAACGGCCGATGGGGAACACTGCGCGGACTTCCTCGCTCCGCAGGTCATCGCGCCGGAGCGGAAAATTTGCGCAGAGTTTTGCGCGCCGCACCGGATCTGGGAATTTCCACGCTCACTCTCTACGCGTTTTCAGCCAATAACTGGCAGCGCCCTGTTATTGCTGTAAAGCAATACGTGGTTT
>CAWIZI010000017.1:0-33061 GCA_963840515.1 Terriglobia bacterium | reverse complement strand
AATCGTCGGTGGCACGGTCGCTTGCGCATGGCCAGTCGTTGCGTCAATGGCTTGGTGCATCAAGTCAGCGATTAGGTTCCGCCTTAAACGTTTGCGGATTGTTCGAGTGGCGCGATGGTTTCTCGGCCATCAAACATGATCGTGCTCAAGAATGTCAGATTCGTCGTTGGCAAAGGCCGCCGATAAACCGATACTGTTTGCAATCCCAAGACCAGGATCAGTCACTATCGTAAGACCGTACGGGTCTGCCACTACTAGTATCGTGAACTGCGTCGTTGCCGGCAGTTGTATAGGAATACGAATCAATCCGTTCTTCAGCAGCAAACTATGAGTCTCTGGATCATTCGAACTCGTATTCGGACAGTTGGCGCCATCAAACGCCGCAAACAGTGGATCGTGCCCCCCTGTGCTTCATCACAAAACGCTGTTGGATATTTTGTGTGCTCAACCCCATCCCATTGCCGGCGATATGGCACGTCGCACAGCTTCTCCCATTGGTCCCAAGGCTTTGGAAAAAGGGCGTGCTTCAACGATCGGCCCAGCAGCATGTTGTAGGTGGAGACGATCCCGGTCCGATCGAGGAACGGAAATAAATTGGGAATTACCATCACGGCTGAGGCGGCGGTAGCTAGGCACAACATCCCTGCCACGATCATCAGTTTCCTGACATGGATTACTCACCCACAGCCATAGGCTCCTACTTTCTTGAATTTGCATATCCGTTCCTCCCGGGTTTTTTCCACCAAAAACTCATGTCGAGATATCCGCAGCCCAGACAGCAACAGAATCGAAGAAACATCTCTGTAGCCCCTCAGCGATCACCCTGACGGGTCCTCGAAAGAACGGTTTTTCAGACCGTTGGCGAGAGACACAACACTCTGCTTACGAGCGGCCCGGCGGGTCCGCTTTTCCGCCGTTGCCTCATTAGAATAGCGGGACTCGACATGGATCGCCGCCGGGACTTCACAGCTTTCTTCGGCAGCGAAGCTTCCTTATCGGGTAGAACATACTTCACGCCCTTATCCGTGAAGAGCGCTGGGTTGACTTCCTGCGCTTTGGCAGGACGGCGTCCAGGCTCAGCAGCATCGCTGCGAGACCGATGCACCCTACCTGTAAAGTCTTAGGTACCCAGAGTTTGTAAGTATTCATCGCCATGGTCCCTTTCGTTTTCGATACCGATCTTCTAAACCAACTGCACAATCAACAATTCCTCGCACACTTCGGCTTGCCTGCCAATGCAGGCGGTCTCGAAATCGAATAAAAAAAGGTGAAGGCCTAACTCTCTCATTTCACAGAAGATCTTTTCTTGCTGCGCGCCTGACACGAGGTTTATATTGGGCGCACTATGTTAGAAATACTCGCGGTATTCGAGGGACACGGCCTTGCGAGCTACTCATTGGTCCGCACCAACTGCGTGTTAGTTCCCGAGAACTCTATAAATTCGGGACTAAAATCAAACTCCGTCCTCAACCGTCGAGGTCCTATCCCTTTTGCTCGACCGACCCGGCGATGTTGTTACTCGCGAACAGCTTCGTCAGCAGCTCTGGCCCTCGGATACATTTGTGGACTTCGAACACAGTCTGAACACCGCCATCAAGGAACTCCGAGGCGTTCTGAATGACTCGGCGACAGATGCGCGGTTTATTGAAACCCTTCCAAGCTTGGCTATCGCTTTATCTTCCCCGTCGAGCACGGCGCACCAAACGGCCAGCCCATCCCTGTCGCTGCCGCCGTTGAACTCGAGGCTACTCGGCATCCAGTCCTGACTGAGCCTGCGCCCACTCTTCCCACACCTCGGGCGCTAACATGGACTTGGCTTTCCCTCGCCGCCGCCATGGTCCTGCTTCTGGGGATAGTTATGGTCGTCGCGCGCGTGGGGGTTTTTCGTCATTCCGCGAGCGGTGCCGCTTCCGCTGCTATCAAACCCCGTCCCTCGATCGCCGTGCTTGGCTTCAAAAACCTCTCACGCAAGCCAGACGATGAGTGGATGTCCACGGCCATGGCGGAAATGTTGGGCGCCGAACTCGCCTCCGGCCAGCAAATCCGCGTCATTCCCAGCGAAAACATCGCCCGCATGAAACTGGATCTGTCTCTTGCCCCCCACGGACACCTATGGCCAGGAAACGCTAGGCAAGATTCACAATCATCTCGGCACCGATATGGTTACATCCGGCTCCTATCTCGCACTTCCCGATGGTTCAAGCACCAAACTCAGAATCGTTCTGCAAGTCCAGGACACTCGCACCGGAGAAACCATCGCGGCGATTACCGAGGACGGAACCGAGTCCGACCTTCCCCAACTCATCTCCGCCGGCGGAGACAATTTGCGTCACACTCTCGGCATCGGCTCTCTGTCTGCCGCCGCCACGCGCGAAGTACGCGCATCCTTCCCCGCTAATTCCGAAGCCGAACGGCTCTACGCCGAAGGGCTAGCGAAACTTCAAGGATTCGACGCGCTCGCGGCCCGGCAGCTCTTCGAAAACGCCATCGCGGCAGATCCCAATCACGCTCTTTCTCACTCGGCGCTTGCCGACACCTTGTCCCATCTCGGCTACGATCTCAACGCCCAAACGGAAGCCAAGAAAGCTTCTCGAGCTCTCCTCCAATCTCTCACGTGAGGATAAGCTTTCCATCGAAGGCCGCTTTCGTGAGCTCACTCATGACCGTGACGGAGCCGTCGAGGTTTATCGCACTCTCCACAATTTCTTGCCCGACAATCTCGACTACGGCCTGCGTTTCGCCCACGCACAATATCTCGCGAATCATGCCAGCGATGCTCTCGATACCGTCGCTGCTCTGCGAAAGCTCCCGGCCCCGACGGGCTCCGATCCTCGCATTGACCTCGTCGAATTCCACGCCGCAGAGCGCCTCGGTGACATGAAGCGCAGTCAAAAGGCAGCCGCTGCAGCCATTGCCCGTGCCAAGACGCTGGGAAGCGGTCTCCTCCTGGCCAGTTCTCTCACAGCCGAATCCTGGGCTTGGTCGAATCTCGGTGAATTCGATAAAGCCATCGACGACCAATCCCAAGCTCGTGATCTCTATGCCGCTGCTGGTGACACTTATGAAGCTGCCGTCGCTGCCAACGGCATCGGCATGTTCCAAAGAAACAAGGGAGACTTGATCGAGTCCCGAAAATCACTCGAAGCTGCTCTTGCCGAGTTCCGTCGTTCCGGGGCGCAATGGGACATCGCCTCGTGCTCCAACCATCTCGGAGAACTTTTTCAGGAAATGGGCGACCTGGGCCAAGCCAGATTCCATCTGGAAGAAGCTCTTCAAATTCAGCGCTCGCTACACGACAAACGTGGCGTCGCTGCCGACCTCGATAATTTGAGCAACGTTGAGCTAAGTGCCGGCCAATTGTCCGCTGCGAGAAAGTTGAAAGAGGAAGCCCTTGGAAATTTCCGTGAAATTGGCGACAAGCACGGCGAATCCATAACGCTCGTCAATTTGGGAGAAGTCCTTTATCAGCAAGGCGAACTGGCCGCCGCAAAAGTTACGTATTCGCAGTCCATCGCCATCGAGAAAGCTACCTCCCGCAAGACCGGGCTCGCCTACTCTCTCGTTGGCCTCGCCGAGGTCCAGACCGCTCAGGACCAGCTCGGTGATGCCCTCGCATCGACGCAAGAATCCATGACTCTTCGCGAACAAACAAAGGAAGTGGTTCACTCCGCCGAGAGCGACGTCCAGCTCGCCATCATTGCCGTCGAACAAGGCAAGCCCGGCGATGCTGAATCGTTCGCGCGAAAGGCGCTCTCTATTTTCGAGCAGCACAAATCTCCCAGCTCCTCTTCCATCGCCAATTCCGTGCTTGCCCGCTCTCTCCTTGCCCAGGGAAAATTAACCGACGCCCGCGCCGCTGCCGATCGAGCTGTCACTCTCGCACATCAAGGCGCCGACCGCATGATCCTCATGACTGCTGGTTTTGCGGAAGCTGAAGTCGACACCCGTTCCGGCAAAGCGGCTGAGGCAGAACGCAATCTGAGCGCCCTCCACGATCAAGCCAGGCGCGATGGCTACGCGGCCTTCGACCTTGAAGCCCGTCTTCTGTTAGCACAAGCCGAAATCGAGTCCGGCAAACTAGCCGCCGCCCGGGCACACTTGGACAAACTCCAATCCGATGCCCGCAACAAAGGCTTTCTCCTCATCGCTCGGAAAGCGCAGGCAGGCAGCCCCGGCTAGGCTTGCGGAATGTCCGCACGACGACTGACGTCTTGTTTTCGCAAACTGGCCCACGCCGGCTTTTCGATGCGGGACTAGTCGCGTTACCGGAGATGTGAAGTAATACTTCACTTGATTTCATAACGATGCTGGCTCCCCCGACCCGAGTAGACTTTGGTTGACGACCAAGGCCCGGGAGGAAGGAGCCAGACATGATGATTATAGGAGTAGATTACCACCCGAGCTTTCAGACGATTGCATTTTTGATTGAAGAGACTGGTGAGTGTGGTGAACAGGAACTGAACCACAGTGATGGACAAGCAGAGAAGTTCTACCGAGAGCTGAAGCAACGAGGAGTCAGCGTACGCGTGGGGATGGAAGCCACCGGGCATTCACGCTGGTTCGAGCGGTTACTCGCAGAGCTGGGTTTCGAGTTGTGGATTGGAGATCCGGCGGAGATTGAGACCAAGCGGGTCCGCAAGCAGAAGACCGACCGTGAGGACGCTCGACTGTTACTGAGACTGATGCGGGAAAATAATTTTCCGCGAATCTGGGTACCCAGTCCGGAGAATCGTGATCTGCGGCAACTGCTTTGGCATCGGCATCGGCTGGTGCAGATCCGGACGCGGATCATGAATCAGCTGCAAGCGGTGGCTATGAACGAGGGCTATCGCTGGAAGAAAAAGCTGTTCAGCCAACAAGGACGAGCACTGCTAGAAAAACTCCCGTTGGCTGCCTGGGCCAGTCGGCGCCGGAAAGAATTATTGGAGCTGCTGGACCAGCTGGATCCAAAGATTGCGGAGTTAACGGCGGCAGTCGAGCAAGAAGCCAAGAAACGGCCCGAGGTGGTGCAGTTGATGACACATCCTGGCGTGGGACCCATCACGGGACTGGCTTACGTTCTGGTCATCGGGACGCCGGGACGGTTTCCTTGTGGCAAGCAGATCGGCAGCTACACGGGGCTCATCCCGTGCGAGGGCTCCAGTGCCGGCAAGCAGCGACTGGGACACATCAGCAAGCAGGGCAATACTCTACTGCGCTTTTTGCTGGTGGAAGCATCGCAAGCAGCCGCACGGTGCAACCCGGACTGGCGACGTCGGTATGCACACCTGATGATGCGCCGGGAAAAAAGAATTGCCAAAGTGGCCATGGCCAGAAAACTCGCTGTTCGGTTGTACTGGATGTGGCGAAATAATTGGCAATATTCGCAGTTGGTTGAATTCGGTTCGAACGCGGGAAAGCTCGGAACCGTCCATGGCGTAAAGTAGGACGTCGTCCACTTGATTGGGCATCCCGCTCCCTGCAAAGGGAGTTTGAAGTAGTAATCATGGTCGAAGTTTTGATCGGAGAGATGGTTGGGTCGGACTGAAGCCGCCCGACAGATTACAAACGAGCCGCTGGTCGTCGATGCTGAGAAGAACGAACAAGAAAGAAAACGAAAGAGAAAAACTCTTTTAGGTGAAAAGAAAGAAGTCTGCTCAAAAAGGGCTTGACGGGGCCAGCATTGTTAGAGATGGATGGTTACGGCGTTTACCCGAAGTTAGAGAGGATTTCGATTAGAATAGAAAACGTTCTCGAAGGAAGCATAAAGGCCCTAAGGTTTCTCATGTCCCGCGTAGGTAAACCATGTTGCACGATCTTCAGTTCGCATTCCGTCAGCTTCTGAAAAGCCCCGGCTTCAGCGTCGTCGCGATCCTTACGCTCGCACTAGCGATCGGTGCGAACACCGCAATTTTTTCTGCGATTGACGCGGTGCTGCTACATCCGCTGCCCTATCCAGATCCCGACCGGCTCGTCATCGTGCAGGAGACTCTCCCTCGCTACGCATTGCACGGCATTGCGCCGACTGCCCCGGATTACGCGGAATTCCGGCGCCAAGCCACTTGTTTCGGCCAGGTCGCAGCGATAACAGGCGCGGTTGCGACCCTGACGGGCGACGGGCAACCCGAAGACGTCCCGGCTTTGCGGATCACTGCTAGCGCGTTTCCGATGCTCGGCGTCGTCCCGATAGTCGGCGGCCTGTTTACTTCCGATGACGATCAGCCCGGCAGAGATCATGTCGTCATGCTCTCAGAAGGATTATGGACGCGCCGCTACGGCCGCGATCCATCCATTGTCGGGAAGAGCATTCAGATCAATCTCGAAAGCTATCGTGTCGCTGGTGTAATCCGGCCAGTTCTCGATTATCGCGTTGCCGCCAATATCTGGATGCCGCTTGCCTTCGCCCCGACCGAAACCGCGCCCGGCACGCGCAGTCCGCACAATATCGACGTGATTGGGCGTCTCAAAACCGGAGGGACCATCCAGGAAGCGCGCGATGAATTTCGCCGCATCGCCGCTTTCATTGTCGAACATTATCCCAATCAGGCTTCTATGGATCGCGGATTTTCTCTCGACCTGGAGCCACTCGCGGAAAAGCAGGCAGGCGATTTGAAGACGCCATTGCTGGTGCTGCTTACGGCGGTGGGAGCGTTGATGCTAATCGCTTGCGCCAACGTTTCCAACCTTCTGCTTGCCCGTGCGATGAAGCGCCGCAGGGAAATCGGCATCCGTTCGGCCTTGGGCGCTTCGCGCCTTCGCGTGATCCGGCAGCTGCTAACCGAAAGTCTGCTGCTTGCCTCCATCGCAGGCACAGCGGGAACGCTCCTAGCGCTGTATGGACTTCGTCTTTACGCGCAGTTCGGCCCTGCCGATTTGATTCACGGAAGCCGTCCCTCCATCAACGCCTGGGTAATGGGCTTTTCGCTTTTCGTCTCGATCGCCGCGAGCATGCTATTCGGCATCGCGCCCGCTCTTGAAACTTCGCGAATCGATCTTACGGAAGCCCTCAAAGAAGGCTCTCGCGGATCGACAGCAGGACGCAAGCTGTTGCGCGAGTCGATGGTCGCCTTCGAAGTTTGCGCCTCTCTGGTGCTTTTGATTGGGGCCGGTCTCTTAGTGAGAAGCTTCGTTCGCTTGGAACACACCAGTCCCGGATTCCAATCCGAAGGGGTGCTGACCGCGTTCGTATCACTGCCGGTGGCGCAATACCGCGAACCCTCGCAAAGAGCCTCCTTCGCGAGATTGGTGCTCGAACGCGTACGCTCGATTCCGGGTGTGCGCTCCGCCGCAACGGTCGATTTCCTTCCTTACAATGGCGGCCCGGGAAGTGGCGGAGTAGAGATCGCAGGCCATCCGCGAAATCCAAATGAGCCGCAGCAGATCATCTGGCAAACGCGTGCTTCGCCCGGATTCTTTGGTACTCTCGGAATCCCTCTCTTGCGCGGCCGCGATATTGCCGCTTCCGACGAGCAGGGATCGCCCGGCGCAGTGGTCATCGATGAGATCACTGCTGAGAAATTGTTCCCGAACGCCGACCCGCTCGGCATGCAGATCACTGTCCCCTTAGCCGGAAGCACATTCACAGTCGTCGG
This sequence comes from Terriglobia bacterium, assembly GCA_963840515.1. Taxonomy (GTDB): domain Bacteria; phylum Acidobacteriota; class Terriglobia; order Acidiferrales; family UBA7541; genus DASTCZ01. The sequence continues at coordinate 25,490 of CAWIZI010000017.1, read as the reverse complement.
CGTAGTCGCCGCCACGAAATCTCGTAGCCTGTCTGCTCCCCCCGAGCCGCGCATCTACTATTTCGGCCCGCAGGTTCCTTTCGGGTTGTTGACAATCGTGACGAAGACCGCACGTGATCCGCTCGCACTGGCCTCTGCGATCCGCCACGAAGTGGCTGCACTCGATTCCAATCTGCCGGTAGACCTGCTTACCATGGACCAGATACTGGCCGATTCGCTCGCCCGACAACGATTCTCGATCCAGTTGATGACTGTATTCTCTGCGCTCGCAGCTCTCCTCGCCGCCATCGGGATTTACGGTGTGCTGGCATATTTGGTTGATCAGCAGCGGCGCGAATTTGGAATTCGCATCGCTCTTGGCGCGCGTTCCATTGACGTTCTTGCATTGGTCTTGCGACAGGGATTGGTCCCCGTGGCCGTTGGGCTGATCGCAGGGATTGCGGGCGCATGGGGATTGACGCGCCTGCTGAAAAGCTTGCTATATGAAGTCAGCGCAACGGACCCCCTTATCTTCGGCGCGGTTTCGGTCGGACTGATCGCCGTTTCGTTGGCGGCCATGTACATTCCCGCGTTACGCGCCACTCGCGTGTCTCCGTTGGACGCTCTTCGTCACGAATAATTACCCAGTAGCTTGGTTCTCTATGTTTTGCACAAAAAGACTAAGTCGCGAGATTTGAGGAAGTAGCGCGGCCCTCGAAAAACCGGGCACGAGTCACTTGGCAGGTTAGTTGGGTTACGGCTCATGTGGATTTTGGACAAATTCACTTCTCAGGTAACGACTGCCAGCTCACCGGTCGGGCATCGAGTTCCTGGGAGTGCTGCTAATTAGTGTGATTCCCCGAAGACTTCCTTCAATAACTCCGTTCTCTGCATCACTGGGTGACCTAGAACATAGTGATGGTGCCGATGGCTTAAGGGGGACGAGTTCGGCCCAACGCGGGAATAGCAGCATATCCTGCTCTCGTCCATGGCTGTGAGTGGCTGGCTATATGTAAATCTTGCGAAGTGGATATTGCACGCAATTATTTTTTAATCGTATCGTTCCGCTTAGAGGGTTAAGTCGTGGGCGGATCTCGGTCAGCGATTCCAGTGAGTCTGAATCCGACCTCGCCACGGCAAGAAGGATTCATGACAGAGAAAACTCGATCCAGAATGATACCGACTATCGTAGTGATTGCCGTTGTATCGCTTGCATCCATCCTGAGCAGCGGGTCCTCTCAGAGCGCGCCTGCGAGCGCGAAACCGACAAAGGAGAAAGTTGTTTACGTCTGTGCTTGTCTGAAAACAAAGTCCTGTTCTTGCATGACCGAGGCCAAGACTAAGGGACCCTGCGCCTGCGGTACCGCTGGCGGGCCCCCCATGAAGGCAGTGCCGCCAGACAGTGATTGGGCCAAGGAGAATCGCGAAGCGCTCGCGAATTAGCTACAAAGAGAAACGCGCTGCCCCGCTTGCCCCGAACGATCTGCAACTCCGCAGCGCGAACCAGGTCGCCGTGAAAAGCAAACGGGCTTTCCACCTTTCAGAGTTCATTTCAAAATCATTTGTTTTGATACGTCTGTTCGTGTGACGGGGGTTTGTCGGTACCGGGAACCACTTTACCGGTTACGGCGTTTTACCAGGAGTTGAGCGTCAACCGTGGTATAAATCGCCCACAGAGGGTTCTCGACAAGTGTTCAATCGCCTTCTTTGGCTCTGTGTTAGTTCGATTTTCTTAGTGCCCATCCACCTACATGCTCAGTGCCAGATTATTGAGATTGAAAAAGTTCAATTGGCCACCTCGCTCGTTGCTGTGGTGACCGACATCACAGGTACTCGTATGCCGGGCGTTTTGGTTGAAGAATTTAGTTCGGATTGGAAACGATCGCTGCGCTCGACAAAGACCGACGCGAAGGGTAGATTCACCCTCGCTCCCGTGAAGGGCCGCGATGTCTACTTTCTGCGACTCAGAACGAATGGATTCGACCCACTTCGCGTTCGTGTGAAGATCGACCCGAAACAAGGCAAAAACCTTCGGTTTACGCTGGAAATCGCAACATAGTCGACAGTGCTCGTCACTCTGGCCTAATACCCACATGTACGGTAACGGCGGTGCATTCGATAGATCGATGCAACACCATCTAAGAACTGATGTATTCAAAGGTGGTGTTTATGATGCAACGGAAACGAACGAGACTTACTCTCGCGGAGAAGCTCGATATTTGGCGTCGCTGGAAGGCTGGGCAGTCCCTGCATGAGATTGGGCGCGCTAATGGCCGGCCACATCCCACCATTGGCAAGCTATTGTTGCCGCATGGCGGCATAGCTCCCGCCGCTCGTCGCCGCTCGCGGCTGGCGCTCACGCTAGCGGAGCGCGAGGACATCTCACGAGGAGTCGCCTGTGGTTCGTCGCTTCGTGAGATCGCTCGACTCCTAAATCGCGCCGCCTCGACCGTGAGCCGGGAGGTGGCTCACCATGGTGATCGCTCTGCCTATCGCGCCCATGACGCGGATGGCCAAGCTTGGGTCTCGGCCTTGCGCCCGAAGCAGTGCCTTCTTGCCGGGAACCCCAAGTTACGGAACATCGTTGCGAGTAAAATGATTCTGGACTGGTCGCCGGAACAGATTTCCGGATGGCTGAAGACCCACTATCCTGACGACGAGAATATGCGCGTGTCTCACGAGACGATTTACCGCAGCTTGTTCATTCAAGCGCGCGGAGTGCTGAAAAAAGAGCTGATGGACCACCTGCGGTCGAAGCGGCGCATGCGCCGCTCGCGTCATTCCAGCGAGCATGGACAGTCACGCGGGCAGATCGTCGATGCCATCTCGATCCGTGAACGTCCCGCAGAGGCGGAAGACCGAGCGATTCCTGGTCATTGGGAAGGCGATTTGCTCGCTGGTGGAAAGAACAGCTACGTCGCGACGCTAGTGGAGCGGCATTCCCGCTTTCTCATGCTGATCAAGGTGCCGAGCAAAAATACGGCAGTGGTGGTGGCGGCGTTGAGCAAACATGTTCGTAAACTTCCGGCGACCTTGCGACGCTCGCTGACCTGGGATCGCGGGTTAGAGATGGCCAAGCACAAGGAGTTTACGGTAGCCACGAAGGTGCAGGTGTACTTCTGCGACCCACAAAGCCCCTGGCAGCGTGGCACGAACGAAAATACCAATCTGCTGCTCCGCCAGTATTTCCCGCGAGGAACCGACCTGTCCCCCTTGTCTCAAGCGCAGCTCGACCAGGTCTCGCTGCGCTTGAATCAACGTCCGAGAAAAACTTTAGGCTTTGAAACTCCTGCGAGTAAACTGCAAACAAGTGTTGCATCGACCATCTGAACCGGCACGACTTACCAGGACCTCGGTCATGTTCTGCGTCGGATAGCTCACCAGATCGGGGTGCAGGCACCGAGAGGGCGGAGAGAATTATTCATGCCGCAGAGCCACAATGGGGTCGACGCGCATTGCGCGACGGGCTGGGACATAGCAGGCGGCGAGTGCAACAGCGAGAAGCACAACCGCGACGGCTGCAAATGTGAGCGGGTCACTGGCGCTAATGCCATAGAGCAAGCTGGACATCAGACGCGTTAAGCCCAACGCTGTGAGAGTTCCAATGGCTATTCCGACGAGTGCTAGACGCGCCCCCTGGGCCAGAATGAGCCGCATAACATCGCGCTGTTGCGCGCCCAATGCCATCCGAATTCCGATTTCGTGCGATCGCTGCGCGACCGCGTAGGCCTGCACGCCGTAAATTCCAATGGCGGCAAGAAAGAGCGCGAGAAATGCGAACAGACTGAGGACAAAAGTGTTGAACCTCGGCGCAGCGACGGAGGAAGTCATCTCCTGGTCCATTGTACGGATATTCGCGACGGCGAGTTGCGGATCGAGAGAGTGAATCTGCGCGACCACGGCGGAGGCCAACGAGGCGGGGTCATTTGAGGTGCGCACGACAAGGTTCATCGGGATGATAAGGCTGCCGTACACGACGTAGTCGTCCGGCAATTGAACATACGGAAGATAGAAGTGCGGGCCAGGCTTGGAACCCAGCGGGCCGTCGTTCACGTTGCCCACAATGCCAACGACAGTTCGCATCATATTGGGGAAAGGGTGCCCGAGGCGTTTGCCGAGAGCGTCCTCGCCGGGCCACAATAACTTCGCCGCTTCCTCGCTGATAACGGCGACAGGCTGCGAACCGATGCGATCTTCCGGGGTGAAAAGGCGACCCTTTAGCAGAGGAATGCCCACGGTCGAAAAATAATCGCCGAGCGACCAGGTGACGGTCATGACAGGCGTGCTGCCCGGACGGCCTTCGACCTGAAGGGCCTCGTTCTCGAAGCTTTCAAGAGGAAGATCATTGGAACCTGCAACGGACCTTACTCCCGGAAGACTCGCTATGCGCTCAATAGATTGTTGATAAAACTCGCGGACTTGCGCGGCTTTGGAATAACCCTCGAAAGGCAGAGGAACGCTCATCGTCAACACATGATCGGGACGGAAGCCGGGGCTGGTTTCAAGAAGCTTCGAAAAGCTGCGGATCAAGAGGCCTGCTCCGATCAGCAAAATCACGGCCAGAGCGAATTCTGCGGCGATAAAAAATCCCTGCAAGCGATGACGCGCCCGACTGGGAGTTCCACTGCGACCGCTCTCTTGCAGCGAGCCTTGCAGGTGAACGGAGGAGACTTGCAACGCAGGAGCAATGCCGAACACCACAGCGGTCAGGCAGGACACTGTAGCGACGAATGCGAGCACCCAGCCGCCAAGCGAGGCGGAGTGAGGAAGAGCAAGGCTCGAAGGAACGAGTGAAAGCAGGCCGCTTGTGCCCCAGAACGCGATCAAGACTCCGAGCACACCTCCTGCGAGTGCGAGCGCGAGGCCTTCGGTGAGCATCTGGCGAATGAGGCGCATGCGGGAAGCGCCGAGGGCGGTGCGAATGGCGATTTCTTTGGAGCGTGATGCGGCGCGTGAAAGAAGAAGCGTAGCGACATTGGCGCAGGCGATCAGCAGGACGAGACCGACCGCGGCCATTAGAACGAGCAGGAGAGTTTGGACTGGCCCAGCGACTGCTTGGTGCAAAGGAGTTAATCCGATTTCTGGCGCAGCGCCAAGCATTTTTACCAGTGCGGGGGGATACACTCGCTTGATTTCTGCTGTGACGAGGGCAGCATCGGCCTGTGCCTGGTTGAACGTGACGCCAGACTTCAGCCGCGCGAGGACACCGTAGTTGTACTGGTCGCCCCAGGCTTGCAATTCCTCGGGCGTGAAGGCCATCGGAATCCAAACTTCAGCGGGCTCGTTGTTGTATTTCGGGCCCGGCAGCGGGAATTGGAAATTCTTCGGCATGACGCCGATGACCGTGTAGGGAATCCGGTCCAGGTCTATGATTTGGCCAAGGACGTTCGTGCGACCAGCATAGCGGCGCTGCCAAAGACCGTAGCTCAGAAGAGCAACATTCGTGCCTGGCTTGTCCTCTTGCTCAGTATAGATTGCGGCCGAGGAGCGGCTGGATCCCGAGCATTGGAAAAACCGAAGCGGAGACTCGCGCCGCGGTCATGCGTTCGGGCTCGCCACCGCCCGAGAGGTCAAAATCCTGATTCCGGAAAGCCCCGAGCGAGGTGAAGGACTTCTGCGTACGCTCAATTACCGCTATGTCAGGAACGGAAGCAGGTACCGCAGGGTACCCCAATGAAATAAAGGTTTCATTCAACGCGACGAGCTTCGAGGGGTCTTTAAATGGCAAGGGACGAAGGAGGGCAGCGTCCACAATGCTGAAAATCGCGGTATTGGCGCCGATGCCGAGGGCGAGGGTGAGAACGGCGACGAGCGTGAAGCCTGGAGATTTGCGGAGCATCCTCAGCGCATAACGAACATCCTGGACAACGCCGCCAAACAAATTGCCGCTTTCCTTTCCCGCCGCAATCGGTTCGCGGTAGAAGTCTATTTCAACGCGCTTGAGGCCGCGGGCAAGAAAATCTTCGCCTTTGAGTTCATCGAGTGTAGTGCGGTACGCGGTGTCTTCCGTAAGTCCGCTCGCTAGCAATTCCTGGTGGCGGTCTTCGAGGTGCTGCGCGAGTTCGTCGGCAATCTCCGCTTCGTACGCAGGCGATAGTTTCAGCGGGGCAAGGCGGCGGAGAATTTCCGGCTTCCATTCAGGCATTTTCTGCCTCCGTGATGCGATTGATTCCAGCGACAAATTCGCGCCAGCCGCGTAACTGGGAAGCGAGGACTCTGCGACCCTGCCGAGTCACACGATAATAACGGCGGCGGCGCTGTCCGCTTTTTTCAACCCAGCGGCCATCCAGCCAGCCGCGTTGTTCGAGGCGGTAAAGCATCGGGTAAAGCGAGGCGACGTGGAAACGAATCGTGCCGCCGGAACGTTGCTCGATGAGTTTGCTGATTTCGTAGCCGTGGCGCGGGCGCGTTTCGACGAGCGAAAGAATGAGGAGTTCGGCGCTGCCTCTTTTCCATTCCGTTTTTGGTGTTGCGATCTCCATATATGGCGACGCAACATATTGGACGACTGGCACCAACTCGAAGTCAAGCGAATGTTTCACGAGCCAGCCACAGAGGAGCCACACGTCAGCCTGCTACGCCAGGGAAAGCTCCACATATTTCCCTTGCGTCATAGACACCACCTCGGAAGGAGATTTCTATCAGGCGGTGTTGCATCGACCTATTGAGACCACCCGTCTTACCGGACATTGAGAATCAGGGCCGATTTCACCTCTCCAGTTACAGCTGCCAGCTCAACCGGTCGACGCAACACTCTCTAATTGCCTGATCCAACAGCCCTTCCCCGAGAGAACCGATCTGTCGGGCTGTACCCAATCAAAACCTAGCCAGGGCAGTGTTCCGTTTGACTCAACACTTGTAAGCGATTTTAGCTTCAAGACTCCAGCAGTTAGGCTTTGAGCTTGGTGTTGCGTCGACCTATTGAGACCACCCGCCTTACCGGACAAGTGCCGTACCATTACTCGACCCGTTCGCCTAAAGGTGTCACTGCCGCTTGTCCTTGGTGCTTGCTGCGAGGCGGCGTTATGGGTTTACTCTGTAGGCGAAAACCACTTATCTGCGGGGGGCGAACTTATCACTCAAAAGCTCGGCTTACCTAAGAAACATTCGGTCTATTACGTTCAGAGCCATCGGCGCACCTTGTTCCTGTAGGCCAGCCACTCTTCGCCGAAGTCCCGCGCAAGTTGTCGTTCTCCTCGCCGGATCATAAAATCCACAGCGACAAGATTGATGGCAGTAAGGACGATTCCAGACGGTGAGCCGAGAAATAACACCGCCCCCAGGAAAATGAACAAATTCCCACCGAGATAGAGCGGATTTCTTGAGAACCGGTAAGGACCCGAAGTAATAAGCTTTTTCTGCGGGGCGAGCTTAATCACTTTCATCTGGCGTTCGTAGAAAAGGAACGTCGCCCACACACGAAGCACGAAGCCCACGCCCACAGACAAACAGCCCGCGATAACTGTAAAGACAGAATGAAATTCAGCGATGCCGAGTAGAGAGTCGATTTTCCGTCCAAGAAAGGCAAACGCAAAGCCGACTATGACTACTCCGATGTTATGGAAAAGGCTTTTGATCAGATTCTGCGTGCACGCCTCGATTCGTTCGGTCGGGTGAGTTGAAGGCGAAGAGCTAACGTTCGTCAAACTTTGACAGGAGTCACAGTCGCAACTATCCCGTACACCTGACCGTTCGCAGGCCGTAGCGCATCGGCTTGAACGTCGGCCCAAACCGCCGACCCGTCCTTGCGTCGTAGTTTGAAACGAAATGGTTCAGCGTGTGGCACTTTGTTTGACTCAAATATCGTCCTTGCGTGCTCAACATCTTCCGGGAATACGAAGTCGAAACACGAAACTCCTGCAATGTCTGCGGGTGTTGTACCGACTAATTCGCAGACCGCTAAACTCGCAAAGCCAATGCGACCCTGTAAATCGAGCATCAAGATACTTTTATCCCGAAGGGGCACGCCGGGAGCGTATCAAATTAAGTGACTCATCGCCTAGTTAGCTGCGAAACCGAAGCAGCAAGCAAGGCACGGCAGTGGTCGGGCCTGACGGTCGAGAAATGGAGGCTGAGCTGTTATACTTAACTCCTCGCCTTCTTTCTCCAGATCGAGGTTCCATGAGTGACAAATCCATCGAGTGGAAGAGTCAACTTCAAGACATAATTCTTAACAAGAACGGCCCAGATTTCGCGAGTAAAGTCGCAGAATTACGAGATGCGCTGGAAGCTAGGCTTCGTATTATGGGGCCCACAGACCTTGAGGAACGTGCGGCCATCAAGGACGCTCTAGCCGCGTTGGCGGTCATGTCACCGAAAGACTAAAAATTCTAGGCACGAGCCGGAGCGGAATCTTGCTACTAACGCGCCATCTTCTGTAGCGTGTACAAAATAAGTCTACGGTCGTCCTCGGTAGCGTTTGCTAACAGACGGCGAAGTTGATTCAGATACTTCGCGCCCTTACCTGAACTGCCCCACAACCCGTCATCAGAAGATTCGTGTTTGAACACGGCAGGCGCTTTCACTGGGGTGTCCCCGTCGTAGAAGAGCTTGTACAACGGAACTTCCAGGGCAAGCGCCATCTTTTCTAGCGTCCCAACAGAGGGAACAGTATGCCCATTCTCAACGCGAGAGATGTAGCACCGCAGAAGCCCGGTACGCTTTTCAATGTGGCCCTGACTTAGTTTCTTTTCTTCACGAAGTTCGCGGAGTCTGTCGCCGATGACCATGCGGGATTATTCCATTACGATGATTGGAAGGCAAGCCGCAACCGCCCAAGACAATTGATCTGTCTACGCTATCTCATATCTATTTACGTTCCCGGCTGATATACCACAGTCCCGGCCATCGTAGGTCCCATGTCTGGCACAGGCCCCAAAAAGAAGTTTTCCTCTGTGAGTGTGCAAATTGAATGCCCACGCTGCGGGGAGAAGATGCTTGTAGAAGCCAAACTGGATTCAAGCATTCGGAATAGTTTGGTTGAGTGTATCGCCTGTCGCAAAACCTTTGTTGCGGTTGTCCCAGGGCCTATCGTTCGCGGGCCATTTTGATCCGTCTCTGATTCAGCGGCGAGAAAAATAAAGCCTTACCCTACTCCCGCACCTTTTCGGACTTCGTATACGTTTGTTCGGTGAGCACAGAATTCCTTGACCGTTTAGCGAGCCAACTCAAAGTCGGTCGGGCTCCGTTGGCCAAATGATGCCTACACTCAGATAAAGCACGGGAAAGAAAAATCAGATTAACACACTGGGTGCTTAGTGGCAGCCGAGGACCGTAAGAAAGAGAGATATGTCGGGGATGATTTGGTCCCGTCTGGGAACCCTTTTGCAAGCTGACACAACGTGGTTTTTGGAAGGTCTAGTTCTGTAAACCCGCAATCAATGCAAACCAAAAGAGCTGGGGATACCAAGATGGGAGGCTGCTCTAGGTTTTTTAGCCCTGAAAAATGGACAATCATCTCCGACCTAACTTTTCGCTGGTTCTCCGAACTACACGATTTACAAGCCATAGGCTTCCCTCAAACTAGTCTGGTTGAATACCACATGGAACTCGCCATATTCCAGTTTGCCTCTTTCAACCATGGATTGTGCCAGCCTAGTTGAAAAATATTTGGTCAAGTAGGGTGGGATAGAGGTTTACGGGGCCGCTTTCACTTCGACGGTAACGGCTGAGACCACCGCGTTAATCGCCCAAGTGCCGCGTCGGTTTGCGTCGATTGTTTCCTAGAGCGCAGTTTCGGGCTAAGCTCCGCATAGCCGACAATCCCGGAATAGAATGCTTCGGACGCATTTCACCCGCACCACTTCAGCTGATGGCCGAATTTTCAGATCTTGACAATCAGACGGCATGGCCACGCCCGGAAAGGGGTTTGTTCTCCTTGCGGCTTCCCTCATATTTGTCTTCGGGATTGTGCGTCTCGCTTCCGTCTGATGACACGGCTTCCTCGGAGAGCGGCAGCACGACGAGGACTGATGCACCCTTCCCGTTGGAGCTAATTCCCAGAGTACCGCCGATTTGTTTCACTCTTTCCTGCATTCCGCGCAAACCGACTCCGGCGCTCTCACCGGAGGCAATCTTCGACTGAATTTCCTGATTGAACCCTCGGCCCGCGTCGCTGACTTCCATTTTAATCTCACTAGGCGTGTACCATAGCCTGACCAGAGCGGTCGAACTTCCTGAATGCCGATGGATATTCGTCAGGCATTCCTGCGCAATCCGGAACAGACACAACTCATGCTCTCGCGGCAGTCTTGGGAAATCGGCCGGAAGTTCGATGCTTGCAGCGATCTTGCTGCGTTCAGCAAATCCGTCGATGTACCATCTAAGAACGGAAGACAGTCCGAGTTCATCGAGCAATGGTGGATGAAGAAGATAGGACATGGTACGAATGTCCTTTGAGACCTGATCAATCAGACTAAAGTTCTCTTCTGCGGCTTGTGCTGCATCTGGGCTAAGATTCGATATCTCGCGGATTACCCTGGACGCGCTCATTCTCATAGCAGCCAGGAGTTGCCCTACGCCGTCGTGCAATTCGCGGGCGATGCGCCTTCTTTCCTCGTCCTGAACTTGCAGAAGACGTGCCGAGAGCTCGGCCTCCCTGCGGACCCTTTCGGCCTCGTGACGCCCGGTAATGTCTCGCGTCACCGCAAGTTGGACGAGGGTCCCACCTTGGTCTCGAAGCGGCGCGCCATGTGTCTCCATGTGTCTGCGCTTGCCCTCCAGTCCCACAATATCGAACTCCAGAGTTCCTTTCTCGCCGCGACAGACCTTCTCGTTGAAAGCTCGAAATTTGTCCCGGTGTTCCGGGGCGATCAGATCATAAATGCTCTTGCCAACGACCCTCTCAAGGCAATCAGCGCCAACCATGGCCAGCCCAGGTGAATTCATGTGGAGCAATGTGCCATCGGCGGCTACGAGTTTCACGCATTCGGGTGTGGTCTCAACAATGGCGCGGAAACGTTCCTCGCTCTCACGCAGCGATTTTTCGCTCTCTTTCTGTTGCGTTATGTCGCTATTCGTTTCGAGAAGAGTGTTCGCAGTCCCTTGATCACCTTGATCGAGCGCCCAACGACTGGCAACTACGATTTGCGAGCCATCCTTGCGTTTGTGAATGAGCTCGCCGGTCCAGCGCCTGTCGCGATTAAGCCGTTCGGAAATGCGGTAGAGTGAGTCGGGGAACTCTGTGCGCAATAGCTCATGGGAGACGCATCCGAGTGCCTCTTCGGAAGTGTAGCCGTACAATTGCCTCGCGCCATTATTCCAATAGGTGATCCGGTCTGCAGAGTCGCGAACAAAAATCGCGTCAAAACTTAAGTCGAGCAACCGAGCTTGTTCTGCTGTCGCTCGCTCCACTCGTTTACGTTCGGTCACATCCCTCGCCACTTTGGACGCGCCAACGACACGGCCTGCGGCATCCCTGATCGGCGAAATTGTAAGAGAAATATCAAGCGTCCTGCCGTCCTTGCGTACTCGGACAGTCTCGAAATGATCAATTCGCTCACCTCGTCGGAGCCGCTCAAGAATCATTGCTTCCTCGTGCAGGCGATCAGGGGGGACTATGAGCATAATGCGCTGGCCGATAGCTTCCTCAGCCGTATAGCCAAACAACCGCTCCGCACTTTTATTCCAACTGGTGATCACACCATCCAGGTTCTTGCTGATGATGGCGTCGTCCGAGGAACCTACGATTGCAGCCAGCAAGCCGGTCGCTCGATTAGCCTGCTTTCGTTCATTGATATCTTGAAAAAAATTTACCGCACCAACAATCGCCCCGTGCTTGTCGCGAATGGGATCAATGTGCACCGAAACGATTACGCGGCTCCCATCCGGCCTTTCAATGACGACTTCCTCTTCGTGTACGGAGATCCCCCTCTTTAAAGCAAGCGCTACAGGCGTATCGCAATGGGCCATGTGCGTGCCATCGGAACGGTACAGTTTGAATGCTCCGCAAAAGCGTTCGTCAGTGTCACCGACCACGGGCAGACGCCCCCACAGTTCAGTCGCTCGTGAGTTGAACCATGCAATTACACCATCGGGCGCTCGGACGGCATAGGCAGCCATAGGAAAAAGCTCAGTCACATAGGCTTGGCTGCCTAGATTTAGAAGGTTGGACGAAGCCGTGGTCACGCTTTCCGCGTAGTCGCTATTAAGGAATTTTAAGTTTTCTGGTCCGACCGAATTGCCAGAATTTCGCTCGCCCACGTCCTGAGGCCCGCTGTCTTGCGCATTGCGGTCTGTTTTATCCATGAATGACACGCTCAGAGCTAACGGATGTGGCTAAGCTTGGGATAAGACCAAACCTAGCTGAAGGAACCTTGAAAATCAAGAACGGTTTGTCTCGTGGGGGGCTGTCCGGTCATGATCTCAGGCATCCACAGAAAATGGTCCGCCGACAATTGGTCCTGGCACTAGAGGAATCATAATGTGATGACAGTTAGGACATTCCACCTCATTGTTAGCTGTATCCGGTGTCAATGCGACTTGGAGCAGTATTTTCTTGTGACACTCAGGGCATTCTATTCGCATGTGAACGCGGCCAGAATCATGATCATGGTTTGACATAGCGTCTCCCACGACCTGGATTTTTACAGGAATTCTAGTCAAAATCTGCGAGGTTAGCCAGTTCCAAAACATCTACAGGAAATGCTGTATTTGTTGCTCTACGACCTACTACTAGACTCGTGCGATTGTGCCGTTTGAAGCGAGAATCCGTGAACTGTCGCGCCAACTTGAGGTTTGCCAAGACGACGAGAAGTCATTGCAGCTAGCGCAGGAATTGCAGGCTATTCTTCACGAGCGGATTGAACAACTTCGGGACAAGACAAAAAGCTTGCCATTGCTCACCCACCACGACAGACAGAAACTCACCTAGAATTCTCCAGACGCGAATCAGAAGCAGAGTGTGAATGAAAACCACCCGCCAAACAAACCGCGTAACTCGAAAGATGATAAACGACAAGTTGCGCGAACGTGGACGGGATGAGTCGCTGCGACCGGGTGACGGGTATTTCTATTTTGGCGGCGGTGAGGCAGTAAACTGGCTCACAAACTCGGTGAGAGTGCAGCGAATGTCCGACCTTACGCTGGAACAATGGTTAGAAGAATTTGACAAGTTGTTGAAGCTCGATAAGAAGCTTCATAAGCGGAAGTAGTTAGGTCGAGTCCACGATTTGCCAAAGAGAAGAGAACTGTGCAAGTGCTTGCCGATACTTTTGATAAGTCGTGAATACAGCACTTACCCGATGGCTATCAGATTCTCGGTTGCTCAAGCTCACCACGTAGTTGACCTTCCGAACAATTAGGAGGCGACATGAAGAAACTATCCGCAGCAGTATTGGCACTTTCGGTTGCGACTCTCGGATTTCCGGTCCTCATGAGCGGAAAATCTCAGGATACGACCCAAGATCAAAAGCCCGAGTTGATGAATATCAAAGGCATCGTCAAGGCGGATGGCGATAAGATCGTGTTTATCGCGGACGACGGCGGAAAAACTTGGGATGTCGTCAATCCCGAGACTTTGAGAGCTCATGTGGGACATCACGTCGAACTCAGCGCTCACGTATATAAGGACAAGGGTCAAATCCATGTGATGAAAGTAACGATGCTTCAACAGCCGTAGCCGAGAAACGACAACGGACGCAATCCCCGTTTAATTCAAGAAGTACCTAGCTACAGCAAAGACCCGATTACCGTGCGCCGTCTGTATGGTTAGCCTGATCGTGGCCTCTGAATCACCCACGGAGATCAGGTGCTTGTCTGGACACAGGCACCTGGTCCTCCCCGAGAAACCTATTTATACAGATGAACTTTTCCATCCATCACGACTGCGATATATCTACCGTGTTCGAGAAATGGCATTACCTGTTTGCCTTACCTGGCTAGTTTCGCCCACCTTGATTTGGTATTCGGATTCTGTTTCAGTCCACGCAGGTCTCAACGCTTTAGTTTGCTCAGCTCTTAGAGCGCGACACGCGAAGAGCAATCCTGGTGTTCGACTGACATGATTAGAGCTACGGTGCCGTGAAACGATTCCCTCCGCGCCCCGCTTAACTCTTTTATTCAGCCCACATACCAGTTCACCCAAAGGTGCTTCCCAGTTCACAGCCAGTGCATTGTGCTCTCCGAGAGAATGCATCAAGGTACGCAGCGTGATGAAGCGCTGAGGAGATCAGCGAACCAAACAGTGGATTTCCGACGAAAAGGAGAGTTCGAGATGGCAGAAATCTTAGACCAGGGGGCGATTAGAGTGTCGGGAACTTCCACAGATTATGATTCGGACGTCGCCGCAATCGTCCGTGGATTGCTAGCCACCCAAACCGGACGGGCCATCGCCACCAAAATTCAAACTCATGGAACCGTGCTAATTACCGACGATTATCCCGGAAAACTCTTGGGAGAATATAACGCTGAATTTGATCCAGCATTAGGTAAAAATAACAAGACACTGGGTATTGTTGTGTTTCATCCCCAGGACGCAACGATTACTACGGCCAAGATTTTTTATAATGGCAAAGAAATTAGCGTTGCTCAAGTGCGGTCGATTCAACGAAACTACGCGGGCTTTCAACCAGACGAGATTGTTTTTCATGAGTTAGTTCACGCCGCCAGGTACTTAGGTGGTGATTTTAAGCAAACTCCAATCCCTAAGATGCCCGATTACGATAATGAGGAAGAATACTTTGCAGTCCTCGTAACGAACATATATAGTTCGGAAAAAGGGCGGTCATTTGCTTCCTTTCGGAAAAGCCATAGGTTGCGGCTAAAGCCAGGAATGAACGAACAAGAGGCTGATCCGTGGGCATTCCTTCTAGAAGACGACAATTACCGTCTTGTCGAGAAGTTCTGCAAACAACACCCCACGATAGCGCCGATCATTGCGCATGCCCCGGCGGACTTCAACCCAATTCGAGACTACTATGATTTGAAGCGGGGAGTACTTCCACTTAACCTCAAGGTAGTAGAAGACGTGCCAGTGCCAATCCGGATCACGCAAAATGAGCCTCGTGTTCCGGTCACCGATTATTACTTGATGACTCTCCTTGAGCCGCGCTACCGAAGCGATGACGTTGCGGGATACGGAGGACGCGCCCGAGAAGTGGAGAAGGTCTTCCGAAGTATGCCGTTGCAAGAAGCTTCGCCTTTACTCGTTAGGCTACTCAAAAGGTCGGAAGGGGACCGGATAGCAGCGTACTTTCATGGCCATCTGGCGACCGCAACCCGCAAGAAGCTCATCAGTATTTTGATAACGACGACTGGACGTGCGCCTCACTAGCTTGGCGTATCTGTGTGATTTATCTCCAAATTTTCTGCAACACTAGACACTTCTCATAGAAGGCATATAAATTCAAATATTTTTGCGCTCTGCCTTCCACTTATCAATCCACTGCCTGACTTCCTGGGCATCCGATGAACTCATAGTGCGTAATAAGTTGTTCATTCGCACTCGTGCACCCTCGTCCCCCCTTTCCGAAGCAAGGAAGTACAATGCGGTCGCTTTTATAAGGTTTTTGTTTGCGCCCTCTCCGTGCTCGCACATCCAACCTAGGTCCACCATTGCGTCTTTGTTTCCCTGTTCTACTGACATTTCGTATAATCGACTCGCTTCCTTGTAGTCTTGCTTTTGGTGATACATATGGCCTAGGTTGAACTGTGCGTCCGCCAAACCCTGCTCGGCGGCTTTTTGATACCAAGTTGCCGCCTCGAAATCGTCCTGTTTGACCCCGACTCCTTTTAAATACGCAGTCCCTAAGTTGTTTTGGCCTTCCCTGATCCCTTGGAGGTTGTTCTATTCATATCTTAGAGCGACCATGGGATCGACCTTCATCGCCCGCCGCGCCGGGATGTAACACGCGAGCAGCGCAATAACGATGACCACACTCGCGACGCATGCAACCGTGGGCACGTCAAGCGCGCTCACGCCGAAAAGGAATCCTGCGATCAGCCGGCCACAGAACAGCGCGGCGATAATTCCAGCCGCGAGCCCCGCCAGCACGGGAGTCATCCCCTTTCGCAACACCATTCCGCTCAAATCGGAAAACTGTGCGCCGAGCGCCGCGCGGATTCCCAACTCATGCCGCCTCTGTTCGACCGAATACGCGACCACACCGAAAATTCCCAGCGAAGCCAAGAGCAACGCGCCGCAAGCAAATCCCAGGGCGAGCGACATTTGGAACCGTCGCGTGTCGACGGATTGAGATACAACATCCGTCATCGGGCGCAGCGCCGTGACGGGCACATCCGCGTCGATGTTTTGGATTACGTTTCGCGCCGTCGTCTCAGCGCCAGCCGGATCCATCGCCGTCCAAAGCACGATCGATGCGGCGTGCGGCGCATTCGGGTCGTCATTCGGCCCGGGAACGCAATACACCATGAGCAGCGGCGCCGTATCCAATCCCACAGTGCGAATGTCGCCCGCGACCCCGATCACCTGTGCCAGATGCTGATGGCTCCAATCCATTAGCACCTGTTTCCCGACCGCGCTTTGCCCGGGCCAAAATCGCATGGCTAGGTCTTTCGAGACGATGACGACGAATCGGCCGCGGTCGGCGTCCCTGAAATCGCGGCCTTCAATGAGAGGAATGTGCATCGTTGCAAAATAATCGGGACTGACCGTGCGGTAATTGGCCAGAGGAGCGGATTTTTGATCCATGCCGGGCAATGCCACATCCGATACCTGCATCTGGCCCTCGAGCGGCAAGCGGCTGACCCACGCCGCCGAAACCACACCCGGAATCGCGCGCATTCCGGCGAGCGCCTTGTCGTAAAAGTTTAGCGTCGTTCCCTCCCGGGAATAACTCTGCGGAGGTAGTTCGATATCGGCCACGAGGATATGCTCGACGTTGAAACCCGTATTCACGCGAAGTAGATGAACGAGGCTTGATGTGAGAAGTCCGGCGAGAATCAGCAAGACGGTGCTCATCCCGACTTCGAGGGCGATCAGACCCTCGCGAAGACGCCGTGTCTGCCGGTTTTCGGTTGTAGCTGCTCCGCTCGACTTCAGCGCCTCCTGTGGCTCGGAGCGGGTGGCGCGCCTTGCCGGCAAAATTCCGAAGAATGCGGCGGTCAGGATCGAAAGGATTGACGCAAACAAGAGCGCGCGCCCGTCGAGCCTGACCTCGCTGAGGCGTGGGATCGTCTGTGGCGCGGTGGCGACGAGCCATTGGACCCCAAAACTCGCCAGACCGATCCCGAGCGTTCCGCCGAGAATTCCCAGCAGCAGGCTTTCCGTCAACAATTGGCGCATTAGCCGCCCGCGCGACGCACCGAGCGCTAAGCGTATCGCTGCTTCGCGCTTTCGTCCCGGCATTCGCGCAAGCAGCAGATTCGCGAGGTTTACGCAGGCGATCAAAAGCACGGCACCCACAGCGGCCAGCAGCAGGATCAGCCCGCGCCGCGCCGAACCGACAACCTGCGCTTCCATTGGCAGAAGCTGCGCCTGCAAGTCCACGTTCTGTTTTGCGTCTTTCGCGATTTGCGCTTGAATTACATTCAACTCCGCCGAGGCCTCGCTCGGCGTCACGCCCGGTTTCAGACGTCCAATCGCTACGTAATCGAATCCTCCCAGCAGGTTCATTTTCTTCGCATCCAACCCTAGCGGCTTGAAGAATGCCAAATGCGGATCGAAGGCCATTAATGGACCCAATTGCTCGCCGCTCGGAAAATGAAATGACGCGGGCAGAACGCCGACGATGCGGTAGGGCGAGCCGTCGAGCGCTATGGTCCGCCTCAGCGCTGACGGGTCAGCATGAAAATGGCTGCGCCAAAAAGAATCGGTAAGGATGACAACTTGATCGTTGCCGGGCCGATCTTCTTCGGGAAGGAATGTGCGGCCCAACGCAGGGTGTACGCCCAATACATCAAATAAATTCGCGGAAGCCTTGCCGCCATCAACGACCTCCGCCGACCCGAGGCCCGTTAGATTGAAATCTCGCTCTCCCGCCAGCGCAATCTCCTCGAAGGAATGTGTTTCCCTCTGCCAAATGACGAAATCCGGAAAATTTGCTGGAAATGTTGGATAGAACTTTGTAAGTTGCGGGATGACTTCGCGAATCAGGTAAAGCTGCTGCGGCTGGCGAAAAGCCAGCGGGTGCAATAGCACGCTGTTGACCATCGAGAAGATGGCGGTGTTGGCGCCGATGCCGAGAGCGAGGGTGAGGACGGCGACGACCGTGAAGCCGGGGGATTTGCGAAGCATGCGCAGGCCATAGCGGATGTCCTGCATCAATCCAGTGAAGAACGAAAACTCACCACGCTTGGCAATATCGCGATCGGCCGCGCGATTCAGTAAGGCGCTCATCGCAGACTCCTTTCCACCCCGTGAACTTTCGATCTGCTTCGCAAGTGAGGGCCAATCGGTTATGTGTTTTTTGGCGGCGGCTTCCGCTTGCGATGGACTCGATCCGCGATGCAACGCGTCGGTATAGGCATCTTCTAGTTGAAGGGCCAGGTCTTCTATGACTTCAGCCTCACGCTCGACCCTCAAGTGGGACAGCTGAAGATTTTGGCGGATGTATTGCGTCCAGTCAGGCATGGTCTGGTCTCACGACGTGCTTAACCGTCAGAACAAACTCATCCCAGACGCCACGCTGGGCCGTCGAGATATTTGCGGCCGACTGGCGTCAAGCGATAGAACCGGCGTCGGCGCTCTCCAGCTTTTTCCACCCAGCGGCCAGCGATGAGATCTCGCTCTTCCAGACGGACGAGGATGGGATAGAGCGAGCCGATGCGAAATTGGATACGCCCTTTGGAGCGCGCCTCGATCAGCTTGCCAATTTCATAGCCATGGCGCGGTCGCGCTTCGATCAGGGAGAGAACGAAGAATTCCGCGCTGCCTTTTTTGAGCTCACGATTGAACATACCGCGCTAGAGTATACTTCGGCGCAGTATATGTCCAGGGCAACGTTGAATACCGGCGAGAGGTAAGAGCTGCGAGTGACGCTTGGAGCCTCGCGCGGACTAAGCTCGAGGGCTGAATTTAGCGAGTCTCTTCGACGAAAACTTGCGTTGATCACAGACTATTGTCCGAACCTGCGAACACTGAAAGAAATGGGCAGGCCGATCACTACCATATGAACGACCAGCCCTTGAACCAAGTCATGATATGTGTACGGTCCCATCGCATGAAGCGCTGATAGCGGCAGAACAATCAGGAGCATGACAAGATCTACCGCCGCTCCGAAGAACAAACCGCAGACCAGAGCATGTTGGGTCAAGAATCTCAGCTTGCGGCTCGCTGCAAAATAAATCGTCGCTACTGAGAGGGCAATGAAGAAGTGAAGGAATAGGCCAAGAATGAAGGTGGCTATGCCTCCACCAAAGGCTCGCGGTCCCAGCAGACCAGCAGCAATCGCTAATGGGACATTCTTTCCGAATAAAATAAGGGCTTGTGCAATGTCCACTGTCCCGGCAATTAGACCACCTACACCAATCGCCATAGCGGCACTGTGGGCGTCCCAGGACCGGCGTGAAGATTTATCGATCATCAAATAGCCTTTTTCCGGCCCGTGAATCAGGCTTTTCGTGAAGGAACGAGAAGTTCCACAGCAAACCTAAGCTTTGGGAACGCGGACGAAAAGGCTCATGAGGTTGTCACGGCTAACTTTGCTGTGAGCCGTGCATTTCGTACGCCCAGTCGGTGCCTGTGGGAAAGCAGAATCAATAGAATGGAGCCGTGACCCAGGCAGCTCTAGAGAGGCGAAGGGTGTACCGATGACGTGAGCGCGTGCTTAACCATCGACCTATTTCTAGGTCCAATTCGGAGACAGGGATGAAATTGATTTCATTGGGCGCACCTCTATAAGGTCAGTTCTGCCGTGCTGATCGAGCAAGCCGGCGACGAAGTCCCCTGCCTTGAGTTCGATCGGATAAGACTGCACAGAGCCAGACAAGAGCTGACCTCTAACGGGTTCATTGATCTTGATTGATTGCTGCGCCAGTGCGGTCGTTGCGAGGAAAGGACTATCATCCAAGCAATTCTCATGAGTTAACTCCACTGAATATTTGTTGCGAAAGTGATCGGACGGCTGGCAGATAAATACGTATCGCGTAATCGACGGCAAGCTCAACTGTGAGCTTAAGCTCGAATCAAATAGCCGAAAGGGTAAGATGGCGACTAGCCGCGATTCTGCGGTGAGCCGTGCATTGGATACGCCCAAACGGTGCTAGAAACAGTGCTTGATCGATAGAATAGGGGTGTGTCTCAGATCGCTTTCCAGCGCCGCGCACCTTCGTTCTGGCCACTCCAGATCGGGGGATGGTTGCTGTACGCACTGGCAACGTTGGTATCCTACATTCCATTTCGTCACATGCGCGACCAAGTGTATTACCGGGCCACATTGGTCTGTACGATGTTCTTGGCGAGTTTCGTTTTATACGTTTGTTGTCACATTCTCTGGCGCAGGTCTACTAGGTTAACCTCTGCTCTCTCTGTTTCAGTGGGATTCTCGTATATTTTGGGTGTTACATGCACCGTTCTATCGGCTCTCACCGCGCTCCACCTTGCTGGCATCCAGCTACCCCTCAACTGGAGCATCGTTGTCGCCCAAGCCTTCGAACCTACGATCGTGCTGATCGCTTGGAGCTCGCTCTATTTCGGGATCAAGCACTACGTTACTGTCCAGGAACAGAGAAGCAGACTACTGACATCAGAAGCAACAGCGCGTGAAGCTCAACTTCAGGCGCTCCATTATCAATTGCAGCCTCACTTCCTGTTTAACACCCTGAATGCTATCTCGTCGCTCGTCGTAAGCAAACAGTCTGAACGGGCCACGGAGATGATCGCAAAGCTCGCCGGTTTACTGCGAACAACTCTCAGTTTCCCAGAAGTTCATCTTGTGACCTTACGAGAAGAGCTGGCCGTCGCAGAGGAATACCTTTCCATCGAAAAGGTCCGTTTTGGACCCCGTCTTGCTGTCTCGCTGAGCGTTAGCGTAGAAGCGTATGAAGCACAGGTTCCCAGGTTTCTCTTGCAGCCGATTGTAGAGAACGCAATCCGTCACGGCATCGCTCGTTGTCCGAATGGTGGAGAGGTCGCAATCAGGGCTTCGGCAAGCGAAGGACGGCTTCGAATTGATATCGAAAATGACCATACGGAAGTGCTGCTTCAATCTGGTGACGAAGGAAACGGGCTTGGCCTGGCGAATACCAAGACGCGACTGGAAAAACTCTACGGAGAACAAGGAAGCGTTTCCGTCACCACTGCGCAGAACAATCGGTTCTTGGTCTCGATTCAATTTCCGTTGACCACGGCGTCATCTATAGTTTCTGAAGGAGCCGGACAATGAACATTCGCGTCCTGGTCGTCGATGATGAGCCACTAGCTAGAGTTGGCGTCATTACACGCTTAAGTAGGTATTCCGACATGCTTGTCGTTGGGGAGTGCAGTACCGGCGAGGAGGCGCGCGCGAAGATTCCGCAGGTCTCGCCTGACCTGATTTTTGTAGACGTTGAAATGCCCGGTATTTCCGGATTGGATCTCCTGAGAGAGTTACCTAAAGAGCAAGCCCGGTGCATTGTGTTTCTTACAGCGCATGAGGAGTACGCTTTGGATGCTTTTAATGTTGAAGCGCTCGACTATCTCCTAAAGCCAATTGACGACGAACGATTTGCAGCTTGTATCGACCGGGCCAGGCGCATGTTATCTCTTCACCGGCAGGAGGCCAATTTCGAGCGACTTTACGGGCTTCTAACGTACCCAAGCGAAAAGGACAAGCGGAGTGTAATCAAACGTTTTCCAATTCGCCTTGGTAACAACCTTACCTTCGTGCAGGTCGGAGATGTGGATTGGATTGAGGGGTTGGGTGACTACGCTGGATTGCATGTTGGCGGTAGAACCCACTTACTCCGCGAATCTCTCACCTCCCTGGAGGCTCGCCTCGACCCGACACAGTTCGTACGGATTCACCGCTCGACGATCGTCCAGGTGGAACACATTGCGCGGATAGATCCATCGGCAAATCGAGATGCAGTTCTCACGCTGCGCGACGGTAAGACGTTGCGCGTGAGCCGAACCTATCGCTCACGTCTAGATGAACTCCTGCATTAGCCCTGGTCGATGGTTCAACCAAAATTCCGATACCATCTCGGGTCGGGTGAGTACAAGGTTGCTAGCTACCGTACCGGCGCACCAAATGCACGATTCGTCGCAAATTGTCGGCGACTTGAAGATTCGAGATGTCCCGTGATTCAGTTCGCGTGAAATATTCAGGTTCTCTTGAGAGAGGCACAGCGCTTTGCTCCAGACTTATGGAACCAAACACGCCACTCTGCCGTACTCAAAGGAGAGGAATCTTCTCGTGCATGATTCTATGTCGACGCGCGTGTGGATTCCGATTGGAGCCGGGCTCTTCCTTGTGGCCTTGGCAGTATCGGCGCTGGCTGTTCCACAGCTTCGGCTTCTTCATCTCCTCCAGGCATTTATCTACGTTGTGGTCGTGATTCTCGCTCGCCGTAACAATGCCTATGCACTTGGCGCGGGCTTCACAATCGCGGTTGCCTGGAACTGCCTGGAGATCTTCGGGCCTCACCTCATGCAGGCGGGAGCTGTCATGTTTTGGTCTTTTCTGCGTACAGGTCAGGTCCAGCACCTTGAAACGATGATGGTGCCTATCGGCGGAATCGGACATTTCATTCTCATCGTTGCTTGCGCGGCCGCACTCTTAAAGCAGAGGACGGATAATAAGAAGTGGTGGAAGTTCGTCGGCGGAGGCTTTTTGGTGCTCGCATATTTCGCCCTGATTGTCGCTGTCGCCCGACCGCGCTAGGTTCAAAATCGGTGTTTTGCTGTATGTTTCGTGTTTCGCGATTCCGGCATTCGAATTGTAATGCGAGGGAATGTATGTATGTTCGGCTTGGAATTCGGAGTCTCTTGGGCGCCCTATGCGCAGTCATCGAACCGGGCGCCACCCCTAGCGCTGTCTACTGGTCTCGTCGGATACCGGCTGCCCTCACATTTCTGTATGGCGAGCCCGGAGGGGTGCTTTAAGTGCAGTTCTATCGAATCATTCGGGCATATGTTTGCAAGAACAATCTGTGGTTTTACGGCAGTCACAAGGTGATCTTACTGCTCCTTTTCGCGTATCTCACACAGTGACGGCTCGACGGCGACTTTGGTGGCCAGCGGAGGTTAGTCATGAGAATCATTTTAGCGGTTGTTCTTTTCGTCGCAACGACCGCAACGGCGCAGGAATCACTCAAGATCGGTGAACCTGTGAAACGTCAAGTTGCCTCTGGCGCTGTGCAATCTTATGCCATCGAACTCAAGGCGGGGGACTACGTTGACTGCTCCCTCGACCAGCACGGCAGAACAGACCTTACGATCCTTGCGCCGGATGGCTCTCCTGTGCGGCACTATCCTGGCCCGGCGGGAGACGCAGAGCGTCTTTGTGTCTTTATCGCAGACATTCCGGGAACGTATCGGATCGACGTCACGACATCCGAGACTCAGCCCGTGGGTTATACGCTGACTCTCGACCAGGTGTTGTCCCTCGACGAACGCCTGAAGCCGAAGCTGTGGCAAGATCCAAACCCCAGCCCGCGGATCGATGCGCTGCGAAAACAGGTTGCTTCCGGCAAGGCGGATATAAACGCCTTCTGGAAGCAAGTGACAGCGGAAGGCACACCACTCGTAGAGTCCATCGAAAAAGATCCCCAACATCAACTGATTACCTTTCTATGGCGCGGAACATCGGAAACCCGCAATGTATTCCCGATCGGCTCTTTTAAGGTAGGCGGGCGCTACCCGTTGGACTATGTTTTTCACCAGATACCTCTCACAGATGTGTGGTACTTGACTGTCCGCCTTCCGACAGGGGCTCGGTTTACCTATGGTCTGTCGCAGAATGATCCGCTGGTGTTCAACGGTTTCCAGCCGGAGCGATTTGCGACGACTCAAGTCGATCCGCTGAACCCCCAGCGATGGGGATGCGCGCCTAATGCGACCCGATACGACTGTCAATCCATGGCAGAAATTACAAGCGCCGTATCGCAGCCCTGGATCGTCAAGAACCCCAACGTTGCGGCGGGAACAATCGAGAAGCAGAAGATCCACAGTGAGCTTCTGAAGAATGAACATGATCTGTCGATTTATCTTCCCGCAGGATACAAGGCGAACGCGGCCCCCTATGACCTGGTAGTCATTTTTGACGAAAGCGCCTATCTGTCCAAAATTCCGGCGCCTATCATCCTCGACAATCTGGTCGCGGCAAAGAAGATCCCGGCGGCAGTCGCCGTGCTGATCGCCAATCCTTCGCAAGCGACGCGCAACGAGGAATTGTCGCCGAATCCGAAGTTTGCCGATTTTCTCGCGAAAGAGCTAATCCCTTGGATCCGCGCTCACTACAACATCACAAACGATCCAGGAAAAACCGTTGTCGCTGGGTCCAGCCTCGGAGGGCTCGCAGCGGCCTACGCCGGCTACAAGCATCCTGAAGTTTTCACAAACGTTCTGTGTCAATCGGGGTCGTTCTGGTGGGCTCCCGATCATTCCGGGGCCATACCGGACGGAGTCATCACCGAAACGGGATGGATGGCCAAGCAGTTGATTGCGAGTTCAAAGTTGCCCCTCAAATTCTACATAGACGCAGGGTCATTTGAATTCGACTCGAATGGGACCGGTGGCGGAATCCTAGAGACTAGCCGGAACATGCGAGATGTGTTGCTAGCCAAAGGATACGAAGTCCACTATCAGCAGTTTGTCGGCGGACACGATTATTTGAGCTGGCGCGGCACTTTTGCGGACGGACTGATGGACCTCATTGGAACCACAAACAAGTAAACCGGTCCGTTCATACCACGCAGTGATTCGATGTATTGATGACCTTGCCATCGCATCCCATGAAGCGTGGCCGTATCAAGTTTGACTCTCGTCTAAGCCACAATATCAAAGACCTAGAATTTGATCCGGTGCGAGTTGTTCTTCCCCAGAAATCCAAAATGATGCGAAGCGCTCCGACCGTGAACGCCTGCTTGGCAGGCAGACGCGCTGTGCCTCAGCGAGAATATAAACTTCCAGAGATTGCCTACGGGCTCGATTTGATGTTCACAGACCGATGCGGCGGGTTTCCAAACCGCCGCCGAGCAAAACGGTTCTCACGAATGAAATCTCAGTTCGACAAGCCGCTGTACCAAGGGCGATCACCGCGCGGGGGCATTGCGGAGAAACAACTGCGAGTTCAGTTTGCGTTCTTTTTGCGTTGTAAGATCGGAAACGATGGGCAGTGATGGGTTGTGAAGGGGAGCTAAACTCTTGAGTTTTCAGCTATCTCGTTTGTTTGACATGCCAGACCTCAGTTTATGAGTCCGCTGCTCTATGAGTGCGTAATAACAGGATTAGGAATTAGCAATTCGCGACAAGGGAAGGTGCGAGAAGTCCTGTTGCACAAAATTCTGCGCGTTGCACATTCTGTTGCACAAATCACTGCCAAATCCGCCCAAAACAGCCCATTTCGATGTAGTACCATGTACCGTAAGTTGTTGATTTGTTTCGGGTGGGGGTACTACCTAGCGAATTTCAA
>CAWIZI010000016.1:0-4167 GCA_963840515.1 Terriglobia bacterium | reverse complement strand
GTTTGGACGCTCCGCATGGTGAGCCCGGCTACAGCTGCCGCCGACGACTTCGCCAACCGCATCGCTCTTTCTTCGGCGACGGCCAGCCAAGGTTTTGATAACTCAGCCTTGTTTGTGCCAGTAACCAGCGGCAACGGCTTCTACGCATCAGGCGCGACCACTCCTCCGCCTACAAACCCAATCGGCATTCAGGACACGACCACCTATCGCTCCGGCACATCCAGCGTGAGGTTCACCATTCCCGGCTTGTCGGACGACGAGCCAAATGGTTGGTACGCGCAGGGATATGGGTTCAACTTGACCGCGGGCTCGACCGTTTATTTCAGCTTTGCCCAACGGATGGACTCGAACTACGTCACGGAGAAAGTGCCGCAAAAAGGCGGCGGCTTTACGTACTGGAAGCAATTCATCACGAGCTGGTGGGATGGTGTGAATGAGTTCAACTCGTGCGGAAATCCGGATTTCGTGTTCGTCAACGACTTCGACCAGGGCTTCCCGCTCGGTTATCTCCAGTGCGGACAGGACCCGCTGCAGATTTCCTCATCGCTCTCACCCAGCGGAATATTTAACGAGTTCGACCGCCAGGTAATTACCAGCGGCACTTGGAACGGCACGACGCAGACACTGACAGGCGGCGCACTTACCGGCTCGGGAGGTGCGGGATACAATTGCCCCTACGCTTCGACACAACCCAACCCCAACTGCTTCGACTACCCGACCAATGTCTGGGTAACATATATGTGCGAAATCCAGATGGGTACGTTCGGGACAGCAAGCTCGACGATTGAGTGCTGGGTTTCGACACCTAGCAGTCCAGCGTGGCGGACAATCATTTACGAGCCGAATCATGTCATCACGCAGGACCAGTCAAACTACACTCTGAACGTTTTGCAGCTGCTTCCCTATTGGACGGATCGCGACGGAACGGTCAGCGCGGGGGGCACGGCGAACACCTGGTATGACGAGATGATCATTTCTCAACATCCGATTCCGCCGCCGCAAGCACCGCCCGCGGTGCCGTGAAACACGCCTCAATCGAAGGACATGACCGATTCTGAAAAACCCGCCGAAGTGGCGGGTTTTTTATTTCCCGGGTCCATGAACTGCGAGCGGCGAACGAAATCGGAAAACACTCGGCAGCGCGAGCAGCCGTTTGCTTTGGCGAAGAAGAGCTACGACGATGGATTTCAGCCCGTTGCTACGGAGACTGGCAACCCTTCTCCGTGGGTGGGAAAGATGAGTATCCCCAAAGCGGGCCAATCCCTTAGAATAGGTTTCGCAGCACAACAAACAAATTCAATAGCACGACTCGACAACGTTGAGAAGACTCCGGAGATTCATGAGCTTTCGGGCGGGTCCTGCCGCCGTGGCATTGATTGGTACTTACTACGCAACAGTATTAGTGTGCGCGCAAAGTGCTTCCGTTCAGGGAGTGCTGGCCGAGACGTCCAAAGCCGAGATGTTGGGGTGGCGTGCGATTCCGCATACGGAATTGCGCGGGGTGTGTCCGGACGTGGAGCAAATCCGGGCGGTGGAAGGGTGCAGTGCGGTGATTGCGGACTGGAATGGGGCGCTAGCGGATACGAAGAGGAACCGGCTAATTCTTTGGGGCGGCGGGCACAGCGGGTATTTTGGAAATGAAGTATATGCGTTGGACGTCGAAAAATCGACGCTGCAACGAATTACAGAGCCATCGACCGGAGAGAGCCTTTCGAATTTGAAGTCGTGCCCGGAAGAGTACGGCGATGGGAAGCCGAACGCGCGGCATACGTATAACGGGCTGCAGTATATTTCGAAGCTGGACCGGTATTTTGTTTTTGGAGCAGGCCTTTCGCCTTGCGGCAACTTCTCGAATGGAGTTTGGTTTTTTAATCCTGCGCTTCTGACATGGACGAAACAAAACCCCAAAACACATCCGAATCCCGCACAGAATGGAAGCGTTCCGATGACGGCGTACGATTCGGGAAGCGGGATGGTATATGAAGTGGAAGGTAACACAGGGGTTTTCTGGAAATACGATCCGAGTGCGGACAATTGGACGAGCCTGGGCGAAGTGAAAGCTTGCGCTAAATTGAACATGACGTCGGCGGTGGATCCGGCGCGCAAATTATATTTTTGCATCGGAAACGGGAGCTTCAGCAAGATTGGTTTGTCCGGGTCACACAAGGCGACGACTCTCGCGGGGCGAGGATGCGAAGGACTCATTTCGGCTGGCGGGCCAGGATTCGATTTCGACAGCTCGCAGAACCGGCTGGTGGGATGGGCGGGCGGAGCGACGATTTACATTTATGACCCGGATTCGGATAGCTGCACGACAAAGAGCTTCACAGGGGACCCGGGGCCACAGCAAAAGAATGGGACGTTTGGACGATTTCGTTATTTTCCGGCGCTGAATCTTTTTGCGGTAGTGAACGACTGGAAGCAAGACGCTTATGTTTTGCGGCTTGCGACGGCAGGAAGTTCGGACCACTAAGCAATTAAGCGATTCGGATGTTTGATGTTTCGGAAGCGTGCGCCGCCGAGTATCTGTGTTGTTGACGCGAAGGCGAAGGGATAGAGTGAGTTTCTGGCGTTGCCAGGTGCGGAGCAAACGATGAAAGTTTTTCGCGTTGTATCGTTTCTTGTCCTTTCGGTATGTTCGTGCGCGCTTTGCGGTGCGTGGCTCAGGTTTGACGCTGCGGCTTCCGGGCGAGCGAGCGGTGAAAGAAGCAGGCCTTCGCCGGACAAAACCGGCAAGGCTCAACCCATGGAGCTTGCAGACTTCGACAAGCGATGTCACGCGAGCGGCGTGCTGGTTTGCGAGGGATTTGATTCGGCGGACAAGTTCCGACCGGCAAAATGGCCGGCGACAGGACTTTATCCTTCGGGGGACGGGCAGTTAAGAGGCACGCTCGATACCAGCGTAAAGGCTTCTGGACAAGGCTCACTGAGATTTGAGATTCCGCCACATTCGCCGGCGAACGCATCGGGCTATTGGCGGCAAGCGATCGGGAAAAACTTCGGGACCGGGACGACATACTACGTGCAGTTTCGTCAGCGATTTTCGAGAGAGATGCTGAAGAATCCGTTTGGCGACACGACGTGGAAACAGGCGCTCTTTCACAATGCGTCCGCGACGTGCAGCGAGATGGAGATCACGACGGTGCAGTATTATCAGGCCGGATTTCCCTTCATGTATACGGCTTGCGGGGCCCGTATGATCGCCACGAACGGCGGAAACCCGCCCTACTTGCTGGAACAGGGCGACTATAACTGCTGGTACGGACAATACAACGCCAAAAGCTGCTTCATGTATCCGCCGGAGCAGTGGGTGACTTTTTATTATGAGGTGTCGGTCGGACACTGGGGAAAGCCAGACAGCGCGGTGAACGCGTGGGTAGCGCTGGACGGGCAGCAATACCGCCAGTGGATCAAGATCAAAGACTTCCTGCTACAAAACGACACTCCCGGGCAGGACTACGATACGGTGACGCTGCTGACGTATATGACCGGCAAGAGCATGAAGATCGATCATCCGACGGCGTATACGTGGTATGACGAACTGATAGTCTCGACGGAGCCGATTGCGCCGCCCACGGCTTCCGATGATTTGACGCACGCGAAATAGGCCGACGGTATCACTTTGTTTGACGCGGCTTCTCTCCTACATAAATGACGACGTGCGGACCGACCAGGGGAACATTCCTGTGGGTTCGGGTGGAAATTGTTTCGCTTAGCAGAAAGCCAGATTCTTCGAGACACGCCTGGCCGGACCGCGTCGTATAGCGACGCTGTATAGGTTGCGAGATAGGTTTGACGATTTTGGACGAGAGGTATTTCAGGAGCGCTCCAAAGTGAGGGCGCGGGTAGAGGTATTCGCGGATTTTCTGCTGAAAGCGCTCAGCGACAGTTGTATCGACGTGAATCAGCGCAACGTAGTGGCCGCCTGGCTTCAGGACGCGAAAAATCTCTGCTGTGGCCTCGCGATCGTTAAGGAAATGCTCCATGACACCGACCGAGGCGACAAGATCGAAAGAGTTCGAAACGAACGGAAGGCGTTCTGCAAGCGCCACGCTGAATTCGGCCTGGGCACGGGTGCTCGCCGTTTTTAGCGCCCTCGAAGACAAGTCGATGGCCGCTTTTTGTTTGGCTTTGATGGCAGAAAGCAAAAATCCTTCACCGCAGCCG
>CAWIZI010000015.1:0-5774 GCA_963840515.1 Terriglobia bacterium | reverse complement strand
CAACATTCGCAGGCGGCCCGGGCGCGCAGCTATCCAATGGGACGTTCAACCGTTTCCAGTACATGCCTGGGATTGGCGCGTTTGTCCTCGCCAATGGAATGAGCTCGAACGTTTACACGCTACGTCTCACGCCCGGCCCTTCGACTTCAGCGGCCGACGACTTTGCGAGCCGCTGCTCAGCATCAGGAGTGATCGTATGCGACAACCTATCCGCGACGAGCAACCTGCCGCAGCGAACGTGCGCGGACAGCGATTCAGGGCTCTACTCTGATTCATGTCCGAGCGGCACGACTTATGCCACTGTGGACAGCACGACGTACCGCTCCGGTGGCGGATCGGCGCTATTCACCATTCCCGGAATGTCAGGTACATCGGCGTCAGGATATTATCGGCGGCTGTTCACGGCGAACCAGAGCACAGTGCCGGGGACGAATGACGGAAATTTAACGACATTTGGCACGAACTCCGACTTTTACATATCTTACGCACAACGGATGGACTCCGCGTTCATCAATGATGTGGCCACCACGGGCAGTTCGAACACCTACTGGAAACAGCAAATCATATCGTGGTCAGGCTCGACGTGTGGGCAGCTTGAGATCACGACGGTGAATGATTTCAACGAAGGGTACCCGCTGGCGTATTCGCAGTGTGGCGACTTGCCGTTCCAAAACACGGTAGGAGGAACGCTGTACAACGAATTCACGGAACCCTTGATGGTGAATTCGAAGGCGGGAGCGGGTTACAACTGCCCGTACGGTTCATCGCAGCCAAACGCAAACTGCTTTGACTATCCATCGAACACATGGGTGACATACTACTACCACGTGCACGTCGGGAGCTTCGGGAGTGCGAATAGCCTAGTCGAAGGTTTCGTCTCCACACCGTCGTCGCCAGCTTGGCGCCAGTGGCTCTATCAGAACAAACTGACGATAAACCTAGACCCTGGAAACACATGGGGATTCGACATGGTCACCCTGATTCCCTATTGGACTGGTCGAGACAGCGAAACGTGTTCAACGCCATGTTCAACAGCACACACGTGGTATAACGAATTAATTGTCAGCAGCAAACCAATCGCACCACCCCAAACGGCCCCCTCCGTGCCGTAGAAATACTCGATTGCAATTTGTGTACGGAGAAGACCCGCATGCCTAGCGGGTCTTCTCTTTTTAGGAGTGTTTCGAAGTTGGGCGCATCGGCATTGCGCACGCTAAAGAAGCGCATATAGTCGATACACAGCTGTACGAAGATAATCCCATTTTGCAAGCATGGCTGGTAAGTCGCGCACACGTCAGGCTGCCAAACTGATCGCTGGTGGTCCATGTGATTTAGAATAGAAGCCGCAAGTCTCGGAAGCGAGCGAGGTTCGACGACCAGGGACCCCCTGAGTTCTTATTCAATGTTCATGAGCGTTCAAACGAGACTTTTTTCGGTGTTGTCATTTGCGGCCGTGTCTTGCTGGATGGCATTGGCGCCGCCTTACTATAGTTGGGGAAGATACAGCGCTGCCATTTCCACGAGCCTCGCGAAGGGGCCCGGCTGGGAACCAATTCCGAACACGCAGTTGAGCGCCGTGTGTCCAGACGTGGACCAGATTCGGGGCGTCGAAGGATGCCAAGCGGTGATAGCTGATTGGAACGGGGGGCTGGCTGACACGAAGAGGAACCGCCTAATTCTTTGGGGCGGCGGGCACAGCGGGTATTTTGGAAATGAAGTATATGCGTTGGACGTCGAAAAATCGACGCTGCAACGAATTACAGAGCCATCGACGGGAGAAAGCCTTTCGAATTTGAAATCGTGCCCGGAAGAGTACGGCGATGGGAAGCCGAACGCGCGGCATACGTATAACGGGCTGCAGTATATTTCGAAGCTGGACCAGTATTTTGTTTTTGGAGCAGGGCTCTCGCCATGCGGGAACTTCTCGAATGGAGTTTGGTTTTTTAATCCTGCGCTTCTGACTTGGACGAAACAAAACCCCAAAACGCATCCAAATCCCGCGCAGAATGGAAGCGTTCCGATGACGGCATACGATTCGGGAAGCGGGATGGTATATGAAGTGGAAGGTAACACTGGAGTTTTCTGGAAATACGATCCGAGCGCGGACAATTGGACGAGCTTAGGCGAAGTGAAGGCTTGCGCGAAATTGAACATGACGTCGGCGGTGGATCCGGCGCGCAAGTTGTATTTTTGCATCGGGAACGGCAGCTTCAGCAAGATTGGCTTGTCTGGGTCGCACAAGGCGACGACTCTCGCCGGGCGTGGATGCGAAGGACTTATTTCGGCCGGCGGTCCAGGATTCGATTTCGACAGCTCGCAGAACCGGCTGGTGGGATGGGCAGGCGGAGCGTCGATTTATATTTATGATCCGGATTCGGATAGCTGCACGACAAAAAGCTTCGCAGGCGACCCCGGGCCACAGCAAAAGAACGGGACGTTTGGACGATTTCGTTATTTTCCCGCGCTGAATCTTTTTGCGGTAGTGAACGACTGGAAGCAAGATGCTTATGTTTTGCGGCTTGCGACGGCAGGAAGTTCGGACCACTAAGCAAGTAAGCGATTCGGATGTTTGATGTTTCGGAAGCGTGCGCCGCCGAGTATCTGTGTTGTTGACGCGAAGGCGAAGGGATAGAGTGAGTTTCTGGCGTTGCCATGTGCGGAGCAAACGATGAAAGTTTTTCGCGTTGTATCGTTTCTTGTCTTTTCGGTATGTTTGTGCGCGCTTTGCGGTGCGTGGCTCAGGTTTGACGCTGCGGCTTCCGGGCGAGCGAGCGGTGAAAGAAGCAGGCCTTCGCCGGACAAAACCGGCAAGGCGCAACCCATGGAACTTGCAGACTTCGACAAGCGATGTCACGCGAGCGGCGTGCTGGTTTGCGAGGGATTTGATTCGGCGGACAAGTTCCGACCGGCAAAATGGCCGGCGACAGGACTTTATCCTTCGGGGGACGGGCAGTTAAGAGGCACGCTCGATACCAGCGTAAAGGCTTCTGGGCAAGGCTCACTGAGGTTTGAGATTCCGCCGCATTCGCCAGCAAACGCGTCAGGCTACTGGAGGCAAATGTTTGGGAAGAGTTTTGGAGCCGGGACGACGTACTACGTGCAGTTTCGGCAGAGATTTTCGAGAGAGATGCTGAAGAATAACTTTGGCGACACGACGTGGAAGCAGGCGCTCTTCCACAATGGGGTCGCGACCTGCAGCGACATAGAGATCGCCACGGTGCAGTATTATCACGATGGATTTCCAATGATGTACACGGCGTGCGGCGGACGAATGATCGCAACGAATGGGGG
Source organism: Terriglobia bacterium (assembly GCA_963840515.1). GTDB lineage: Bacteria > Acidobacteriota > Terriglobia > Acidiferrales > UBA7541 > DASTCZ01. Next base: position 2,483 of record CAWIZI010000015.1, on the reverse strand, counting down.
ACAGCCACCGTACCTGCTAGAGCAAGGCGACTACAACTGCTGGTATGGGCAATACAATGCGAAGAGCTGCTTCATGTATCCTGCGGAACAGTGGGTCACTTTCTACTACCAGGTGTCGGTAGGCCAATGGGGAAAAGCGGACAGCACGGTAAACGCGTGGGTGGCGCTGGACGGGCAACAATACCGCCAGTGGATCAAGATCAAGGACTTTGTGCTACAGAACGACAAACCCGGGCAGGACTACGACACCGTTACACTGCTGACGTACATGACGGGAAAGAGCATGAGCATCGATCATCCCGCAGCGTATACGTGGTACGACGAACTCATTGTATCGAGCGAGCCTATCTCTCCGCCGGTATCAAGCACGGTTGAGTCCGGTGAAGCGGCCACGGCGCCTAAATAATCAAAGAACCATGCTCAGCCAAAGAAGGCGGCGCACATTTCCAATCATGGCCGTCGAGATAGATGCGACACCAGGTCTCCAGAGAAAGGAGAGCGAAAAGGTGGTCCGTGTAGTCCCCGCGCTGGTCTTGATGAGCTTTGAGAATATTTTCGATGGCGGGCCAATGCATCAATCCACGCCTACGAACTTGCTCCTCAGAAAGCAGCTCGTGGATGAGGGGTTGCAAATCCTGGCGCAACCATGAACCCACCGGAGCGCCGAATCCTCGTTTTTTGCGGTGAATGACTTCGCGGGGCAACCAGGGCGCAACGGCCTTCTTGAGCAAATACTTCATATTGAAACCGCGTATCTTCATCGAAGATGGAATGCGGCTAGCCAGCTCGATAAGTTCGTAATCCACAAATGGAGCCCGGCATTCGATAGAGGCAGCCATGCTCATCCTGTCGGTGAGCGCCAGGAGATCGTCGGGAAGAGAAGTTTTCAGGTCGGCGTAGATCATGCGGTTAAGGTCGTCTTCATCCGGACATCGCGCAAAATACTCCTGCAGAGTCGCAGCGGCGGAACGGTCTCCATTGGAACCGGTTTGGTGGTCCTGAACGAGCAAATCCTGCTGGGCTTGCGGCGAGAAGAGGGTGACATAACTCATATAACGCTGCGCAGGCGCGAGTTCGGCGGTTTTGACAAATGCTGAAGCGTAGCGAGCGTAGTCTTTCCAAGCCGCGCCGCGGTCTTGTGGCACGTGACTTAGTAATGCAGGCAACCAGGAGCGACGCACGGGTCCAGGCAAAAACTTATAGAAGCGTTGAAGACTGTTGCCGAGATAGCGGCGATAGCCGCCGAACAGTTCATCGCCCCCTACACCGGATAAGATAACCTTGACGCTTTCGCTGGCGAGACGGGACACCAAGTACGTTGTGAGACATGCGGAATCCGCAATCGGTTCATCCAAGTGCCAAATGAGCTTTGGGAGCAAATCGCTGACTTGCGGTCGAACGATAATTTCGTGGTGGTCGGTGCCAAACGCGTTGGCAACGGTCTTGGCAAAGGAGAGTTCGTTGTAGTAGTTGTCACCGGATTCATACCCTATGGAATAGGTTTTAACAGGTCTGCCCGTGAGGCGAGCCATCCCAGCGACGATAGTGCTCGAATCGATGCCGCCGCTGAGAAACGCACCGAGCGGAACATCGCTCACCAGTTGACTGCCAATGGTTTCGAGGAGCTTTTCCTGGACGATCTCGATCCACTCATGCTCCGAGCGGTGTTCGGTCTTGCCCCGGGGTACGTCCCAATACTCGTGATCTTCGACGCTGTCCTTTTCGACCACAAGATAGTGACCTGGAAGCAGCTTTTCAATGCCATCAAGGAGCGTAAGTGGGGCAGGTACATAACCGAGCGCCAGATATTCCTCAAGGGCAGCGGTGTTCAGCCGACGAGGCACATCTCCAGCCTGAAGGATGGATTTAAGTTCTGAAGCAAAGAGAAACCGTCCGGGTTCGCGCCGGACGAAAAGGGGTTTTTCTCCAATTCGGTCACGGCCGAGAACAAGTCTCTCTTGTTTTACGTCCCAAAGTGCGAGGCCAAACATGCCTCGCAGGTGCTTGAACAGATCGAGTCCCACTTCTTCGTAGAGGTGGACGATGACTTCTGTGTCGGTGCGAGTGCGAAAACGATGGCCCTTCTGTTCAAGCCGGGCATGCAATTCCTTGAAATTATAGATTTCTCCGTTCAAGACGATCCAGACCGATTCGTCCTCGTTCGCGATGGGTTGATGACCACCGGCGACGTCAATGATGCTGAGGCGGCGCATGCCGAGGCCAACTCCGGGCGCCAGAAAATGGCCATGATCGTCGGGCCCACGGTGCTCAATGACATTACCCATGCGAACCAGGGTCTCCTCGCGACTGACAGACGAGGAGTTGAACTGAATCAAGCCATAAATGCCGCACATAAAAACACTCGCTTTCATCATGGCCGCCCGGAATTCGGCGCCAGGACTTCCTTATTGTGAATCTATTTCGGAGCAAGAGGAAAGCCATTGCCAGCAATACCATTGTGAGGGATAAATCGCTTGTCGCAG
>CAWIZI010000014.1:0-158706 GCA_963840515.1 Terriglobia bacterium | reverse complement strand
AAGGGTCGCGCGATAATTTGCTGGGGAAAGATCCTGACCCGGCGCTGATTGAGTTGCTGTCGAACGAGAAGCATGTGACGGCGGAGACTCCACCGACATTTTTATTTCATACGACGGATGACAAGACGGTTCCGGTTGAGAACAGTGTTTATTTTTATTTGGCGTTGCGGAAGGCTGGAGTGCCGGCGGAGATTCATATTTATGAGAAGGGCGCTCATGGATTGGGCTTGGCGACGGGAGATCCGGTAGTGAGGAGTTGGGTGGATCGATTGGCGGACTGGTTGAAGGTGGAGGGGTTGCGATGAATGCAGGTGTGTGTTCAACGCAGAGACGCAGAGTACGCTGAGAAAGACTGAGAAAAGAAATTCTACTTCGGAGCAGAGTAATTGGTGTACTTCACGGTTTCGCGCATGTGGACATCGCCGCGGCCGCGTAGGCCGAAGTGGAGAGTCTCGCTGGCTTTGCAGTAGGTCGGGAACCAGTATTGGCCGTCGATTTGTTCGCGATATGTAACGAATGTTGGGACGAGATCTTGGCGCTGGTTGCGTTTGGTTGGATTAGCGTTCACATCCTCGCGAGTTTTGCCGCAAGTTTTTACGATTACCAAGTCGTGATCGTCCACCCAGATTTTTCCGCGGAACATTTGCTTTTCTTTTTTGGGATTTTTCGGAGCGATATCGAAAACGTAGGTGTGAAGCTCGTCCACCTGCTGGCGACCTACGTAGGTGACGTTGAATTGCGGCAATTCTTCGGTGGTGATGACGAACGGAAGGCGATCTTTAATATCTTCCATGTCCGCGGGCGTGATCGATAATGCGTGCAGCGTATTCGCTGGGGCGAAGGTTGGTTTCTCTACGCGACGGCCATCGCGGTCCACCGAGACTTCGGCAACTTGGTTAAGTTCACCGGCGACATTTTGTTCATTGCCGGTAAGTTCCTGAATGCTGATGGTCTGGGTGTAGGAATATTTTGCGCGAGCGGCTTTGGCAATTGCCTCTTTGGCGGCGAATTTCTGGATGATTTCTTCGGTCGGAATAGTGACGGGCTTGGCGGTATCGAGCGCGCCGTTGCCGTCTTCGCAAACGGAGAACTGGGCGGATGCGCTTGGAGAAAATAGAGCGACTGCGAATAGGAGTGCGAAGGCAGTGAGCATATTGCGGTAGCGCATTGGCTGCTCCGTGTGCGAAAGTTCAATATTTTAATTATTGGCGGACATGATACTTGAGAGGTGGTATTGGGACAAGGGATCGATGCATCAATCCAGAAAAGCGAAGCAGTGGTTCGAGTTCACGACAACGGTTCGTAGCAGAGGAACACTTTTCCGTTTTTGAATGTCCGCGATTTGGTGAGTTCGAAATTTAGTTTCTCTTTGACGCCTTCAAACATTGTGCGGCCCTTGCCGAGAACCGCGGGATTCACTACGTACTGATATTCATCGATCAAACCTTCGGGCGCCAATTGAGAAACTATGGCGCCGCTACCGAAAATTACGATTCCCCTACCGGGTTCGCTTTTTAGTTTTTTTACTTCGGATATGAGATCACCTTTTATGAGGCGCGTGTTATTCCAGGATGCATGATCCAGCGTTTTCGAGAACACGACCTTTTGCATGTCGTTCATATTTTCGGCCACCTTCGGAAATGCTTTGATGGCATTGGGCGTCGGCCAAAAGCTGACCATCATTTCGTAGGTGATTCTGCCGAATAATAATTGGCCGCCACCGCTGGCGTTGCGCTCGACAAATGCGCTGAATTCGGCGTCGTTGTTATCTACTTTCGCCCAGCTAAAGTCACCGTTGGCGGCTGCGAAGTAGCCATCGAGAGAAATATTGTTGAAGACAATTAGTTTTTGCATGGCGCGGCTCCTTCTTTGTGAGTTTAGTGGAGACGAATAACAACGGCTAGGGAAATTCTTACCGTTTGCGGGAGGCGGGGCGGCTTCGCCGCGCAGACCTGAAAGGAAAGGTCTGCGCCAGCCGGTTTTTTTGACGCGAAGAAATCAAAAGCGAAATCAAATTCATTCTTACGCCCAGTAGGAGCGATCGAACGTGCGGTACTGGATGGCTTCGCCCAGATGTTTGGATTCGATATTGGGCGAAGCGGCGAGATCGGCGATGGTGCGCGAAACTTTCAGGATGCGGTCGTGCGCGCGTGCGGAAAGCCCCAATCGCGCAATCGCGCTTTCGAGGAGTTTTTCTCCATCGGCGGAAATGGCGCAATATTTGCGAATCATGCGCGGAGCCATTTGCGCGTTGGCATACATTTTTTCACCGGTGTAGCGTTTCAGTTGGATTTTTTGCGCCGCGATCACGCGCTCGCGGACGGCGGCGGAGCTTTCTAGGTCTGTATTGCTGCGCAGTTCTTTGTACTTCACGGCGGGGATTTCGATGTGAATGTCAATGCGGTCCAGCGAGCGGCCCGGAAATTTTGGAGACGTAGCGGGCGATTTGCGGCGGCGTGCAGCGGCACTGGCGCGTGGGATCACCGAAAAATCCGCAGGGACACGGATTCATGGCCGCGGCGAGCATGAAGCGCGACGGGAATGTTACGGACATGGAAGCGCGCGCGATGGTGACGTGGCCTTCTTCGAGCGGTTGGCGCAGCACCTCGAGAACGTTGCGCTCAAATTCGGGCAAGCTCATCCAAAAAAGAACTCCGTTGTGACCGAGCGAAACTTCGCCGGGACGCGGAACCGCGCCGCCACCGATGAGTCCGGCGTCGCTGATGGTGTGGTGCGGCGAGCGAAACGGGCGCGTGCCGACAAGTCCGCGCGAGTCTTCCAGAACGCCCGCTACGCTGTGAATGCGCGTGGTCTCGATGGCTTCGTCAAGCGACATGGGCGGAAGAATTGTGGGAATGCGCTTGGCGAGCATTGTCTTTCCGGCGCCGGGCGGGCCGAGAAGGAGAATGTTGTGTCCGCCGCTGCAGGCGATTTCGAGAGCGCGCTTGGCGGCCATTTGTCCGCGAACGTCGCGTAGATCCACGGAATATTGCGCGGCTTCGCCAAGAATTTCGCGCGCGTTGCAATGAACGGGCGTGAAGGATTCGGGCGCGTTGACGAGATCCACGGCTTGCGGAAGCGAATTGACGGCGAATACGTCGATGCCTTCGACGACGGCGGCTTCGCGCGCGTTTGCTTCGGGCACGACCACGTTGCGAATGCCGTGATCGCGCGCAGCGATGGCCGCGGAAAGCGCGCCGCGAACGGGCGCACTCCGCCGTCAAGGGAGAGTTCGCCGAGGAAAACAAATTTGTCGAGACCCTTGCCGAAAAAAGTTCCCTGGCAACCGAGGATGCCGAGCGCCATTGGCAAATCGAATGAAGAACCTTCTTTGCGAATGTCGGCGGGGGCGAGATTTACGGTGACGCTTTGCGGCGAGGGAAAATCGAACGCCGCAATTTTTCAGCGCGGCCTTGATGCGCTCACGGCTTTCTTTCACGGCGTTGTCGGGCAGGCCGACGACGGTGAATTCGCCTTGACGGTTCGAGCCGACGTCGACCTCGACTTCGACAAGATAGGCGTCAATGCCGTAAACGGCTGCGCTAAGACTTTTGAATAGCATGGGATGAAGGAGGGGCTTGTTTGGAGCAGCCGATGGATGGCCGCCCGTTGCAGGCGCCAGACACTGGGAACATAACTCATTTGTAATTAAAAAGCCATTAAAACGAAGGCGAAGAGCAGAGGCTACGAAGGCATTGATGCGTTCGACAACGGAATTGCATTCGGATTCACTGTGACGCGCCTGCGTCGGCTAAGATGCATTGAAACATTTCAGACGAGAGCTACGTATTCTAGATGACGCAAGGACGATGACAAACCCGGCCATCGAAACACAGGACCTGCACAAAAAATATTTGACGCTGCGGCGGAAAGAAATTCCCGCGTTGAATGGCGTGTCCCTGCGCGTGGAGCGCGGAACTATTTTTGGTTTACTGGGGCCGAACGGCGCTGGCAAAACTACCTTGCTGAAAATTCTGCTGGGGCTTTGCGATTCGACGAGCGGAACTGCGCGTCTGCTGGATAGTCATCCGGGCGATACGAAGGTGCGGCGGCGAATTGGATATTTGCCAGAACAGATGCGGTTGCCGGATTACATTAAGGCAGTTCCCTTCCTGAGATATATGGGGCGGCTGAATGGTGTGCCGTCATCCACGTTGAAAAAAAGAATTCCGGAATTGCTGGAGCAGGTTGGGCTGGGCGGCGTGAAGAAGCCGGCGAAATCATATTCCAAAGGCATGCTGCAAAGGCTTGGATTGGCTGGGGCGCTGCTGAATGATCCCGAACTTTTAATATTGGATGAGCCGACGGACGGGCTGGATCCGCTGGGCCGCAAGCAAGTGCGCGATTTGCTGCAAGGATTGAAAGCGGCGGGGAAAACAATTTTTCTGAACTCGCACATGCTTTCGGAAGTGGAGCTGGTGTGCGATCAAGTGGTGATTCTGCATCAGGGGCTGGTGGCGCGTCAGGCGACGCCCGAAGAATTTACGCGCGGGACGGGCGAATGTTTGGTGCGCGTCGCGTCGGTGAATGATTCGGTGCGCGCGGCGGCTGCGTCGATTGCAGGTTCAGGCGCGTGGACGGAGAACACTTTGAGATTTTCGCCGCGAGATCGCGCGGAATTGAACGCGTTGATTGATAAGTTGCGCGCCGTGCCGGTGGAAATTGAGTCTGTGGAACCGGTGAAGAATTCGCTGGAACAGTTTTTCCTGAAAGTTGTAACGGGAGAGGACGCGTAATGTTCGCAGCGTACATGCATTCGGTGCGCGAGTCCGTGAACAAACGGATGGCGCTGGTGTTGATTGGCATGGCGGTGCTTTTTGCGACGATTCTCTATCTCGTGATCAATATCGCACCGTTGTCAGACGGCACTTCAATGATTTTTCTTGGCCGCCACATGCTGGGGCCCGCGTCTCTTGCGGTGCCGGCGGCACAGGCGCAAGAAGTACAAATCACCGGCAGCCTGTGGCTGCTGCTTTCGATTTTCGCGTCCGTGCCACTTGTAGTCTCGGCACTGGAAAAGGGATGGGTCGAGCTGACTTTGACCAAAGGCGTTGCGAGGTGGAAGGTGCTGCTCGGCTGTTACTTCAGCGGGCTTACCCTTTATGTAGCGACACTTTGTGTCGCAATGCTCCCCGTTGCGACCTGGCTCTGGATAAAAACAGGGGTGGGGTTCAAGGCGCTGTTGATTGCAATACTGATTGAGACTTTGGGTTTTGCTTCTCTGATGGCGCTCGCCACGTGGGCTTCGTTGACGAGGACAGGGGCCGCGCTTCCCATTATGCTGGCGGTTTTTATGTATCTCTTCACGCCCGTTCTGGCAAACCGTAAGCAGCTGCTGTTTCCGCTGATTTCATCCGCCTGGGGCCAGGGCATCTTCAACTGGGCATATCGAATTCTTCCAAAACCAAGTGAGTTAATGGGTTCTGCCACGAACTACATTCAATTTGGCAGCATTTCAAATTGGTTTCCATTCTGGACGACTGGCGTATTTATTGTGGTGATGATGGGAATTACGATGTGGATGCTGCACCGGAAAAATTTGTAAGCCTGCCTGTTTGAAAAACTAATCAAGAAAAATTACTGCGGGACACTAACCGGCGCGGGTGTGCCCTGCTGAATTTTCACGAAGCGCTGCTGAATTGCTACGTATTCCTGCGCCTGGTCGGACTGGAAAAGTTCGCGCGTGTTGACGTCGTCATCAGCGACGGGCGTGAGCGCGAGATCGGTGTAGGCCATGCGCGCGGGATCGCGTTTAATTTTTTGGTAGATGAGGTACATGCGGGTGTAAAGCGCGGCCCATTTCACAGCCTTCGCGGCGGTTCCCAACCAATATTTCGGGTAAAAAGTGAGTGGAGATTCGTGCGGGAGCCCGGCCCGGCGGTCGCGCCGGAATTTCAGGCGCAGAATTCCACCTTCGAGCGGATGAATTTTTTCCACTTCCATGCAGCCTTTGAACCAGACCATGTAGAACAACGCTTTGCCGGGGCTGACTCCGGTGACCATCGCGCGGCGCAAAACCTTGTCGACATGCTCGAAGGAATAATATGTGCGCCACGCGGATTGAAAAGCGTGTTCCCATTCTTCGGCGGACATTTTCGGATGCGCGGTGGTCACATGATTCACGTCATACTTATTCATGTCCGGATCCATAGCGACGCCCGCGTTGTAAAGTTTCTGATGGTCTTCGGAGCCGGGGAGCGGCGTGAGGATGAAAAATTCCAGAAGATCGATGGGCAATTCTTTTTGAATGATGCGCACGTCGTGAAGAATTGATTCTTCGGTGTCGCCGGGAAAGCCGAGAATATATCCGCAGCAGGTGAGCACGCCGACCTGCTTCCACTTCAGAAGCATGGCGCGATATTCCGTGATTTTATTCTGGCGCTTCTTGGCGCCGGCCAGCGCGTCGGGATTAATATTTTCCAGTCCGATGAAAATCCGTTTCACACCGGCGCGAGCGGACTTTTCGATGAAGTTTGGGATTTTGTGGCAGAGCGTGTCCACTTGAATCACAAATTTGATGCCAAGCTTTTCGACTTCGCGCAGATAAATCAGGCGATCGAGAATGGATTCCCAATCTTTGTTGCGCGCGAAATTATCGTCGGTGATGAAAAAACTGTGCGCACCCTGCGCTAGATTGGCGCGGACAATGCGCTCGATGTCGTCAGCCGAGCGGCGGCGCGATTTGCGTCCCTGAACATTAATAATGGTGCAGAAGGAACATTGGTAAGGACAACCGCGCCCGGCATCGAAAGTTGTGTTGGTGCCGATGGTGCGCTTCACGCGCTCGATGGGAAGAATCGGCGTGGCCGCCCCCTCAAGGTTCGGCAGATCGTCCATGAAATTGTAAAGCGGCTGCAGAGTTCCACTTGCCGCGTCGCGCAAGACTTGTCCGAGGCGGCCTTCGGCTTCACCTGCGAAAATTGAAACGCCCATTTCTTGGGCGCGGCGAACATCGGGATCAAGCTCGGAAAGCATGGCGATTGTGCCGGAAGCGTGGAAACCGCCGATGCCGACATTAATTCCGAGCTGGCGCAGCGGCGCGGCAACATCCAGCGCGCGCGGAAATTGATTGGATTGCACACCGACGAGCATGACCATTCCCGCGCCGGCGGATTTGATCAGCGCGGCAATTTTCGCGGGACGGATGCGGGTGTTCGTTTCGTCGAAGGCGTGAATTTCGATTTCGACGTCATCGCCAAGAACGCGTTGTTCGGCGCACTCCTTGGCAAGTCCGTAGAGAACGGCAAGCGAATTTGACGGCATTCCGGCGCGCAGCCACTGAATCACGTATCCATCGTCGTCGTAGTGCGACGGCTTGATGAACACGAGGCAGAAACGCTTCCGCGCTCGGGTCGAATCTGTCATTTTTCGTGTAGCTGCAGGTGGCCGAATGGATGGAAGCTACTATATACCGCGCGGAGATACAATAAGGATTGAACTTTTATGTCGTCAACAGAGAGATCCATGAAAAATGTGCTGATCCGTGACGAAGAGCGGGATGACGTTCCTGCAGTCCGAAAAATTGTTGAAGAAGCTTTTTTGCAACCGGCGGAGGCGCGGTTGGTCAATCGTCTGAGGGCCGATGGTGACGCTGTGATTTCCGCCGTAGCCGTCGACGACGGGGAAGTCGTTGGGCACATCATGTTTTCGAGAATGGATGCGCCGTTCCGGGCGCTCGGATTGGCTCCGGTAGCCGTGAAGCCCCGCTTGCAGGGGAATGGAATTGGCAGCGAATTAATCCGATGGGGGTTGGCGCAAGCGAGGGCCGACAAGTGGCAGTGCGTGTTTGTGCTTGGCGATCCAAAATACTACGAACGATTCGGTTTTAGCGTGGCACTGGCCGCTGGATTTGAGTCGCCTTATGCGGGCGAACATTTCATGGCGCTGGCGTTAAATGGCGATCTGCCCGCGACGTCTGGAAAAGTGGAATACGCCGCCGCTTTCAAGATGCTTGATTAGTTCACGATGAGCCGCGCTTTACAGCACTAGCGGGGCAGCTTATAGTTGGCGCAATAAGATATTGCCGCGCGGATTTAGCGCGTCCGGAAAGAGGCTCCTGATGATGATTGTGGTGCTGGTGATCATTGGCGTGGTGGTGCTGGCCGTCATCGCGATGTACAACGGCCTGGTGCGGCTGCGCGTGCAATGCGATAACGCGTGGTCGGATATTGACGTACAATTGAAGCGGCGCTACGACCTGGTGCCGAATCTGGTGGAAACGGTGAAGGGTTATGCCGGCCACGAAAAAGGCACGCTGGAAGCCGTGGTGCAGGCGCGAAATTCGGCGATGTCCGCGCAAGGCCCCGCCGCGAAGGCTGACGCGGAAAATATGCTGACCGGAGCGCTGCGGCAAGTGTTCGCGCTGGCTGAGGCTTATCCGCAACTGCGAGCCGTGGAAAGTTTCACGCAGCTTCAGAACACTCTGAATTCGCTGGAAGATACGATTCAAAACGCGCGCCGCTATTACAACGCGGTGGTGCGCGATTTGAATACGAAAATTCAGGTGTTCCCTTCCAACATTATCGCGAACATGTTCAATTTCAAGCCGCGCGAATTTTTTGAAGTCAGCGCGCCAGCTGAACGCGATGTTCCCAAAGTGAGCTTCGGCACGCCAGCGGCGTAATTCACATGAAGAAACTTTCCACGTTTCTGCGTCGGAGCGGATTCCCTGCATTCTTTCGCGCGATGCTTGCGATCTGTATGGCGCTATCCTGCGCGGGAGCCGCACCGGCGCGCACGCTGACAATCCAAAGTTTCAAAGCGGAAATCACGATTACGCCAGACGGCATGGTGGACGTGACTGAAACGATTACCGCGCATTTTGCGGGATCGTGGAACGGACTCTACCGCACAGTTCCAGTTCAATATACGACGCCGCAGGGATTGAACTTCACGCTGGACGTTGAGCCTGTCAGCATTACCGATGATTCCGGAACTAATCTGAAGTACGAAACTTCCACCGCGAACGGATATTTGAAATTTAAGATTTATGTTCCCGATGCGGTGAACGCGACGCGAACGATTGTGGTGCATTACCGTGTGAGCAACGGGCTGAGTTTCTACGAAGATCACGACGAACTTTATTGGAACATCACAGGAAACGATTGGGATGAGCCGGTGGGAAATGCTTCGGCAATGATTTCGCTTCCGGCGGGCACGACGGGGATTCACGCGCTGGCGTACACGGGAACTTACGGCGCGAAAACACAGGACGCGAAAGTCACGACCACCGGAACTCTGGTGGAAGTGCAGATGCAGCGCACGCTGGAATTCCACGAAGGCGTTTCGGTTGTAGTGGGATGGGACAAAGGATTCGTTCGCGCGCCGACAAAAGCTGAATTATTTTTTCGATTTCTGCGCAGCAATTGGCCGTTCGTTGTGCCGGTCATCGTGTTTTTTGTGATGTACTGGTTCTGGTACACAAAGGCACGCGATCCGCGGCGCAACTCCATCGCCGTACAATATGAACCGCCGGACGGAATGACGCCGGGCGAGGTGGGCACTCTGGTGGATAATTCCGCGGCGATGCGAGACATTACGGCGACGCTTGTGGATTTAGCGGTGCGTGGATTTATCACCATCGAGGAAACGCAAACATCGCACGCGCTGGGATTGGTCCACGGCAAGGAATACACATTCCATCTGAAGAAACAATCCAGCGAGTGGAAGGGCTTGCAACAGCACGAACTGCTTCTGCTTTCGGCGCTATTCACTGACGGTTCCGTCGACACCGTGACACTTCACGATTTGCAAAATCATTTTTACAAAAGTATTCCGGGCATTCGCGATGCGCTTTTTGATGAGCTTCTGCAGCGCGGATATTATTTGCATCGGCCGGACTACGTACGCGCTGGATGGATTGGCGGCGCGTGGGTTGCCGGGACACTGTTGGCCCTAGTAGGACTGGGAACATCATTTGCGATGCGGCAAGCACCAGCGGCGCTGGTTATTTCCTCGATTCTGACGGCAGTCATCATCGCCATTTTCGGTTGGTTCATGCCGGGCCACACGGCAAAAGGAATGACGGCGCTGGAAAACACTTTGGGATTTGAGGATTTTCTGCAGCACGTGGAATCCGACCGCATCGCGCGCATTGAAAAAACTCCCGCGCTATTTGAAAAATATTTACCGTTCGCAATGGCGCTAGGCGTGGAGAAAAAGTGGGTCGGCGCGTTTGGAGACATCTGCAAGCAACCGCCTTCGTGGTATCAGGGCGGCGTTTATGGGAATAATTTTGTGCCGCTTTACTTTATCGCCAGTTTGAATTCGATGACGGCGCAAACTTCTTCAGTTATGTCGTCAGCTCCGCGAAGCGCAGGCGGCGGTTCCGGATTCGGCGGAGGCGGATTTTCGGGCGGTGGAATGGGTGGCGGCGGTGGCGGCGGATTCTGATTGCCGCCGCGTCAGGAAAGTCCGCAGCGCGCTGATGTCGCCGCGGGCGAAATAATTATTGCCGCGCGGCCATCGGATGCGCGGCGAAAAATTTCCAGATTACTTCGTTGGCTTCCAGATCATCGCTGGATCTGCCAATTTTATTCGCCGGAACGTACGGCTGCTCGCCTCCGGGCCAGAAATGCCCGCCGTCAACGATGCTGTAGAGCATAACTTCCGTGCCCTGCGTGCAATCACTATAGGAATCAATGTTCGTTTGCAACCCGCCCGAAGCGCGCGGGGGCAATGTGGTTCGCTGAGCGCTCTTTGCGCAGCCCGCTGTCTTCGCCCAATCTTTCGCGGTATCTGGCGCGGAAATAGTTGAAGGCGCGGACGAGCGGCCCTTGTACGGAAGCACCGGATCCTCCGTTCCATTGATCATCAGCAACGCAACAGGACGAAATGTCCAATTCTTGCAGAACTCCTCCTGGGATTTCGCCATCTCCGCGCCAACGGGCGCGATTGCCGCGATGCGATTCGCCAGGTTGCAGCCCAACTGAAAATCCATAAATCCGCCGTCAGAAAATCCTGTGGCGTAAACGCGAGTGTCGTCCACGGAATATTCCGTATCGAGCTGATCGAGCAGAGCGTTGAAAAACGCGAGGTCATTCGATTGTCTGGCCGCGCCTCGCCCAGCGCCGCCACCCTGTCCGCCTCTTTGCCGGCCCATGCCACCACCGCCACCCATTCCTCCTCCGCCCATTCCGCCACCACCCATGCCTCCGTGACGGCCGCCATATCCGCCGGGATTCGGCGAAGAGGCCGCTTCCAGATTGGTCCAACGGCGGCGCAATGCATTTGGATAAACGGCGATCGCGTCATGCTCGTCGGCCGTCGCGTCAAAACGCGAGAGACGAATCATGTCCAACGCATCGTTATCGGCGTCATGCAAAACCAGCACGACCGGATATTTTTTCTTGGAGTCGTACGACTTCGGAAGATGCACGACGAAAGTTCGCGCGACATCTTCAACAGTAACTGTTTCTTGCATGTCCTGGCCCGCGGCCGGTGGCGCGGCCGCCTGAGGAGCAGCCATCGGCGGAGGAGTCTGCGTTTGTTGAGCGCGAATGCCCGGCGCGAAGAGAAGTATTAGAGCGAGAAGACAAAAAGGGATCGTGCGGAGAGGTTTCATAATCATACGTTCCTTTATAACCCAGTCTTTCATAAGAAGTTGCGCGGCGGAAACAGGTTGCCTGCTTCCCAATGGCGTACGCGTCGCTTAGTGTTTGGCGGGCATGGGATGCATGGCGAAAAATTTCCAGATGATTTCGCTGGCGTCCAGATCGTCATTCGTTTTTCCGATGAAGCGCACCGGAATATATTGTTCGCCTCCAGGCCAGGTATTGCCGCCCTTCTCGATGGAATAAAGAACGGCGGTCGCGCCGTCTTTGCAATCGGTGTAGGTTTCGACCAGGGTTTGCAGTCCGCCGTTGGTGCTCGGCGAAATCGTGTCACGCGCGGGTTTCTGGCCGCAGCTATTTATTTTCGCCCACTCTTTCAAACTTTCACGAGCGGGCAGCAGATAAAATCCCACGGACGTGCTCAGCCGCCCTTTATACGGAACCATTGGATCGTCCGTGCCATTCATCATCAGCAGCGGCACCGCGCGCCACGACCAATCGTTGCAACTTTCCGCCAAACTTTCCGGCAGCACCGCGCCGACCGTGGCGATCGCCGCGATGCGGTCGGCCATTTCGCAGCCCAGCCGAAAATCCATAAATCCGCCGTCGGAAAATCCAGTGGCGTAGATTCGCGAAGCATCCACGGAATATTCGGATTCGATCTGATCCAGCAGATTATTGAAAAAAGGAATTTCATTCGCCGGCTTGCCGCCGACGTCATCCGGCCGCGGCGGTCTGGTCATGTCGTCCAGAATAGTTCTGCGCCGGCCGATTGGACCAATCGTTCTTACTCCAGCATCCGGCGCAATTGTCCATCTGCCATCGCGCGAATTCGGATATATGACGATGAATCCGAATTGATCCGCGGTTTTATTGAAATGGGAGATGCGCGCGATGAGCGATCCGTCACCGCCCATTTCATGCAGCACCAACACTACTGGATAGCGCTTCCTTTTTGAATATTCCGGCGGAAGATGCACTTGAATCGAGCGCGGCGAACCATTTACCTTTACAATTTCTACGCGATCCTGCGCACGCGCAGCTGGCGCATTCAGTGCGCACACGGCTGCCGCCGCGAGCATCAGGGTCGTGAAGGTATTGCGGAGTTTCACCGCATTACTGTGCCACGGGCCGCGAAGCGAGACAAGCTGTGACGCTGGCGGGGGGTGTCCACCTGCACAGCAATAATCTTCGCAAAGACTTCACTCCGCTCCGCGTTTTCCGACGCCGTACGATTCCAAGACGTCGCGCAAAGTAATCACGCCTTCCAGCCTATGAATATTCAGGCGGCTTACGACCGGCAGGACATCGAGATGAGAGGCTCCCATTCGGTTCAAGGCGACGTCGAGGGACTGATCGGAATGGACGTGAGGATAAACGAGCGAGTCTAGAATCTCGCTCAATTTCCTTGCGGAATTTTCGGCAAGAGCTTTCTCTATTGCCGATCGGCTAATAACACCCAGCACGCCTTGCCGGTCCATCACGGGCCAGGCTCGGAACTCGCTGGAGCGAATATTCTCCGCGGTCTGCTGCACAGTCATTTCCGCGGATAAAAGTTCCTGAGTTTCGCGCATCGCCCGGCTGACCTGGCGTTGCGCATATTCCCGGCGCGCTTCCATGGTCGGCAAATGAATTCCGTCCTGCAATGACAATGCGTCGTAAATCGGAACCCGCTGCAATCTGGAAGAGATGAGAAGGCTGATCAAATTAGCGATCATCAAAGGAACGATAATGGAGTATTCGCGAGTCGTCTCAAAAATCATCAGAATGGAGGTCATTGGAGTGCGCACGACACCCGCGAAAACGGCGCCCATTCCGACCAGTGCATATGCCCCGGGACCAGCCGTATGAGTGGGCATCAACCAATGCGCCGCGCTTCCAACCGCACCACCGAGCATTGCGCCGATGAAAAGACTGGGGCCGAAAATTCCGCCTGCGTTTCCCGAACCATAGCTCGTGCCAACCGCAACAACTTTCAGAACCACCAACAACGCCATCAACTTAAACGCCATTCCGCCGTTCAACGCGATTCCGACATATCCGTATCCGACGCCGAGAACCTGGGGAACAAACCATCCCATCGCTGCCACTACCAATCCACCCGCAACTGGCTGGAACCAAATTGTTTTCAATGGGAAGCGATGGAATCGAGTGCGTACTGCCAGCAAAAGCTTGATCAGCGCGGCGGATACTAGTCCTCCCGCCACGCCGAGCACCGCATAAACGGCAAACTCGGCGGGGTGAACCAAATGATATTCGGGAACTTTGAAGAGGGGATTATCGCCGAGAAGCAAACGGAGGACTGCCCATGACGTCGCCGACGCGAGCACAACGGCGCCCATCAACGGCGCGCTCATGTCACCAACAACTTCTTCCAGTGTGAACAATACTGCCGCGAGTGGAGTATTAAACGCTGCTGCAATTGCCGCCGCCGCGCCGACTGGAATCAATTTCTTCACTTGCGTAGGGGTCAGTCCAAAAAAGCGCGCCAGAACCGATGCGATACCGGCGCCGACGTGCAACGACGGGCCTTCAGGACCGAGTGGGATGCCCGACGCGAGCGTGCCTGCGGTGCAAAAGAATTTTCCGAAAACTGTGCGAAGTGTGATTACGCCGTCGCCCGCGAATAATGCGACCTTCGCTTGAATCACTCCACTGCCACGCGCATCCGGAAAATATCGGAATAGCAGATATCCCATGCCAAGCGAACCGGCCACTGGGACAAGAACACGGCGCCATGCCTCGCTTCCCACGGGAAATAGCCGCATTCCTAGGCGCTCGGTTATTAAGATAAATGCAACAACTACCGCGCCGGTGATCGCACCGATCACCACGGACAAAATTAAAATTATCTGGTCTTCGCGCTGCCCGAATCGCGCCTTCCATTTCTGGAGCCACGCCTTCCCGGCGCCGCTTTTCAACTCCATCGCTTCTTCAGGCATTCCGTCGCTTCCCCTTTTTGGTCCCGATCTCTGAACATTGTATATGGATTCGAACGGAAGACTCTATGCAGACAAACTAAAGAATAACTTCCTAGATACGATTCAGTTATCGAACATAAAGACGAACGGACCTACTATTCTTTCGGCAAGTTTGGAGATCCGTTGAAATATTTTTTGATCCAGCCGTGCTCGCGATTCGACTCATCGTCCAAATGTTTCCCCCACGCGGACATGACGCTCGAACGGCTGACGTAACCGATTAAATGGTGGGGATCTTCACGGCTCACTACTGGAAGACGGCCGATGTCGTTGCGCAGCATTCGCGTCATCACGTCGAAAACATTTTCGTCGGGATAGCAGACAACGAGCGCGCGCGTGCCCGCTTCGAGAACCGTTCTATCGCGTCCACCCTCAAGGTCCAGCATCGTCATCAGATCGCTTTGCGTCACCATCCCGGAAAGTTGGCCGCGGTCGTCCACAATCGGCAGCGCGTGATGACGCGCCATATCCGGATCGCCGGACGCGATGCGGCCAACCGCTTCGGAAACTTTCATCTGCGGAGAAATTGTCGGCACGTCGGAAAACATTACTTCGCCAACTTTCACTTGTTTCATTACGTTCGCTTCAAAGTCTTGATGCGTGTCCAACCCGCGGCGGGCGAGCTTCTCCGTCATAATGGAATTCGGCAGGAAGCGAATCGCGATAAGGTCCGCGATCACGCAGACCAGCATCAGCGGCAGAATGGAATTGTAGTCACGCGTAATTTCAAACGCGAATACGATAAACGCAAATGTGGAACGCGACGCCGCGCCGAACACCGCACCCATCGCAACCAGCGCGTAGGCTCCCGGCGCAAGATTCGCTGACGGAATAAAATGGTTCACCAGCATGGCGAATGCTCCGCCCAGCGCGGCGCTGGACATGAAAGTCGGCGCGAGCAATCCGCCGGAAGTTCCCGAACCTAGCGAAATAACCATCGCGAGCATCTTGAACACCAGCAGAATAATTAAAACGTGCAGCGTGAACTGACTATTCAAAATTCCTGAGATCGTGTCGTATCCCACGCCGAGAACTCTGGGTACAAAAAAACCGATAATTCCCAGTGCCAGAGCGCCAATCGCCGGATGCCACAAATCGCTGACTGGCAAATGTTCAAACAAATCTTCTACCCAGTAGAGAAACTTCGTCAGACCGATCGCCGCGAAACCGCAGATCGCTCCCAGAACGAGGTAATACGGCAGTCCCGATGGAATACCGAAATCCACGCCGGAAAAATGAAACATCGCGCCGGATCCAAGCAGCAGAATGCGAACACTGGTTGCAAGCGTCGTGGAAATCACCAGCGGTATGAATGAGCGCGCGCGAAATTCCAGCAAAAGAAGTTCGATCGCAAGAATCACGCCGGCCAGCGGCGTGTTAAACGTGGCGGCCATGCCCGCGCCAGCGCCACACGCCAACAAAACTTTTCGCTCCGAAGCGGTTGTGGAAATAAATTGCCCGATTAAAGATCCCACCGCGCCGCCCGTTTGAATGATGGGCCCTTCAGCGCCAAAGGGACCGCCGGTGCCGATCGCAATTGCGGCGGAAATCGGTTTCAAGATGGCAACTTTTGCTTCGATACGGCTGCGCGACGTGAGAACCGCTTCCATCGCTTCAGGAATTCCGTGGCCCTTAATTTTTGACGAGCCGAATTTCGCCATGAAGCCGACGATCAGACCGCCGAGAACGGGCAGCAGAATTACCCAGCCGCCCAGATGATTTGCTTCAGGACTTCGGAAATGCGTGGAAAATTGATGATAGAAAGCGATGTTCGTAATCAGGCCAATTAAATTATAAAGAACGTAGGCAATCACTCCGGCAAGCAAACCGATTCCGGCGGCCAGCAAAGAAATAAATTCCAGTCTGAAACCCGCGGCGTCTCCGCTCCGCACTGAAGCGGCACCGACGGATTTTGATCCTTCCTGCACAATTCCTCCCTCAATCTTTTAGCCGTCTCGCTTTTTTCTACCGGAGCTTTTTCGACGCGATGAAATTACTTTGGCGAGCGCGGCGATCAGCTCGTGACCATAGCGGCGCAAATCCTGCACCCGCTTGTGGGCAAGTTTTTCAACGATGCGCTTGCCCCGCGCGGAAAGTTCCACAAAAACAACTCTGTGATCCTTGCTGCTATGCGAGCGGCGCAGCAATCCCATGCGAGCGAGGCGGTCAATGCGTTCGACGGCGGTGTTGTGCCGAACTAAAAGACGCGATGCAAGACGCTGGATTGTGGCGCTACTTCCCTGCGGCATACCGCGAACGGCGAGCAAAAGTTGAAATTGTTCGGGCTCCAGACCAGCAGACCGCGCAGTTTCGTCGCTATCGGCCATGAAAAGGCGGATCTGGTAGCGGAATTCCGCGAGGGAACGATAGTTGCTTTCCGTGGGTCGTGAAGCCATCTCAGAATATTATATCGTTAAACGATATGTTTTCCAATGCGATGTTTGTGCTAAGTGTTAACTGTTTCGGCCACCCGCGAAGTCCGCGGCGTACTTCCACTTTTTCGTTCAAAATAACTTTTCCGAATCGAGGAGAATCGTCACCGGCCCATCATTGGTTAATTCAACTTCCATGTGCGTTTGAAATACGCCAGTCTCCACGGTAACTTTTAGTTCGCGCAGCACGCGCACAAATTCTTCGTAAAGCCGATCGGCTTCTTCGAGCGGAGCCGCGCGAGTGAAACCGGGCCTGCGCCCGCCTCGCGCATCGCCATACAAAGTGAATTGTGAAACCACCAGCGCCGCGCCGCCGAAATCAATCAGCGAGCGATTCATTTTTCCTTCGGCGTCATTGAAAATGCGCAAGTTCGCGCTTTTTTCAGCAAGATACGCAGCGGCTTCCGCGTTATCTTCGCGTCCAACACCGAGTAGAATCATAAGTCCCGCGCCGATTTCGCCGGCCACGCGGCCTTCGACGGTCACGCGCGCGCGGCTCACTCTTTGAATCACGGCTCGCATTTCCACAGACCTCTTTCTGAAATATATTCTACCTATTTTCACTTCATCAATTGTGTGTTAAAACTCCGGCGTGCATTTAGTGAGGACTCGTCCATTGAAGTTGGCGCTCGTTGGTACGCACGGAGTTGGAAAAACCACACTTGCCTATGAAACTTGTTCTCTGCTGAAAAAAGCGGACTACAACGTTGATCTGGTGACAGAAGTTGCGCGCCGTTCTCCGTTTCCGGTGAACGAGGGCACTACGCTCGAAGGCCAGCTTTGGATTTTACACGCGCAAATTGCCGCCGAACTGGAAGCTTCCGCGCGCGCGCCGCATATTATTTGCGATCGCTCCGTGCTGGATAATTACGGATACCTCGTCAACAAATTTGGGCGCCAGCCACAATTGGAAGCGTGGCTTTCCTGGTGGATGGACACGTATTCGCTTCTCGTTGCCGTTCCTCCGATGGCTGATGGAATTCCGCCGGACGGATTCCGCTCTGAAAATTTGGAATTTCAGGAACGCATCCACGAATTGTTCGGCGAGCTTCTGGAAGAAGCGCCGTTCCAAAAGCTGCGGGACCGTGTGTTATGGCTCGACCGGCGTGATCGTCGTGTTTGGGGTGAATTAATTTTCGCCGCCGCTGCACCCCGATTACGACCCCATGCCGAGCGTGCTCGCGGAACCGCTGCAGATTAATTCCCTGCCCGCACCAAATATTTCCACTAATTGATTACACCTTCTTTTTCAAATTTACTTTTTGCGTGAAGGATATTTCTTGCGCGGAGCTGATTGGCATTTAGGACAGAAGTGTGTTCCGCGCCCGGCGACGACAATCCGCCGGATCGCAGTCTTGCAACGCGGGCATGGCTTTCCATCGCGTCCATAAACTCGATGACGAGTCTGATACCCGCCTGGCAAACCTTCGGCGTCCAGATAATCTGAAATGCTGGAGCCGCGCATGCGAATCGCTGTCGTAAGAACGTGCCGCATCGCCTTGTAAATTGCTTTCAACTGCGGCTTTTGCAGATTTGATCCGAGGCGCGCGGGATGCACGCGAGCGCGCCATAATGCTTCATCCGTATAAATATTCCCCATTCCGCGCAGGACGCTTTGATTCAGCAGAAGAGCCTTTACTTGCGAATGCCTGCTGGAAAATTCCGCAACGAATTCCTTTTCAGTGATTTCCAGTGGATCGCACCCGAGTTGGCCATGAAATTTTTCCTTTTCCGATTCCGCAACCAGCAACATGCGTCCGAAGCGGCGAATATCGGTGTAACGCAATTCGCGGCCGTCATCCAATTCCACAAATGCGTGCGTATGTGCGGCCACTGGTTCGTAAGGACTGCGGGACATCAACTGGCCGGTCATGCCCAAGTGAATGAAAAAATAAAATTCACTTTGCGCGGATTCGAGCGGCTGCAGTGCAAGCGAAATAAATTTTCCGTAGCGCTCCACCCGCGCGATTCTGCTGCCCGGCAATCGTTCGCCGAGCGCAATGGGATCGTCAATGAAATCCGTTTTGCCGAAACGCACGCCCACGACGCGCCGGCCGACGAGCGGCTCGCGCAGTCCGCGCACGACAGTTTCGACTTCAGGAAGTTCCGGCATGCGATGCAAATGCTCCTTCTACACTATACAGGACGCGGGAAATCGGCGATGCGCGAAGCTTGCGCGGATGATTTGCGTGTGCGATAAACTTAGCAGATGACTTCACGTCGGAACCTTCTCTGTTTTTTAGCTTTCATGTGCTTGTTGATCTCAACTTCTACCGTCTGCCACGGTCAGGGCCGCGCGACGCAGACCTTGAACGCCACAACGCCAACTCCAAATCAGGCCGATGTTGAAGCTGCTGTCGCGTTGCTCTGCAAGCCCGCTGACACGATCCGATCGCAGAACGGAAATGCGTCTGGGTGCAAAGCGTGCCCGAAGGGAACAGATTTCTTCGGCCAGAAAATGGGTGAATGGGAATTGCGCAACGCGCTGGCCGGTCACTTTACTTCCGCAGTGGACAATGAACTGATCGTGAGCGGCTTCAATTGCGACTCACACGCCAATAATTTCGGCGGCAGCTTTATTTTCTCTCTGAAAACGGGCAAGCCACAACTGCTGAAGTACGATAGCGGATTGATCACCGACACCTGTCACAAATTCCGTTACGCAGACGGCCGCGAGTTTCTAGCTTGCCGCGGCGGATGGTCCGGACAGGGAGAAAACGACTCCTCTGTTTTCCTGACGCGATTTGATGCGGCGGGAAAAAATGCCGACGACGTGACTTTCAGAACATTTGATTCGACCGCGACTTGCGGCGATGATTCCACCGTGAAGGTTCCGTCATCTGGAATAAAAAATATTGAGTTTTCCAGCAAAGATTCCGGAGAGCTTAGCGGCATGACGATCACCGCAACAATTGGCCAGGTAACGTGCGGTGAAGTGAACGCGGAGCGTGCACTCGGGAAAGAAATGCCGTCGGTGAAAACGTATGAACTGCACTACATTTTCAACGGCAGGCAATTCGGGATTACGCCTGAAAGCGAAGCTGCACTCAAGCTATTTCCGCAGAGAATAATCGTGGAACTCTAGCGCCCGCCGCCCGCCTGCCAGAAACCCGGATCGGAAATTGAACGCGTGTCCATCTGCGGCGCGTATTTCTTCATGGCCGGGCCAATCTCGCTGGCTTTTCCGATCACGACGAACACCAAATTCTCGAGCGGGAAATATGTTTTGATAATGCGCTGCGAATCGGCCAGCGTCATTGCTTGAACCTTCGGAAGGTAGTCGTCAATATCGTGAGCGTCCAAGCCATAGAAATCCAGATCGGCAATCTGACTTGCAAGCTGATCTGAAGTTTCCAGCCGTAACGGATACTGGCCAATCAAAAGGCTCTTGGCGGAAGCGAGTTGTTCGACGCTGATTCCCTTCTCGTGCAATTGCTTCAGAACGTCCAGCGCCATATCCATCGCTTGTTCCGTCGTCGGATTTTTTGTGTAGGTCGAAATAAAAAACGATCCCGCGGCTTTGCGCTGATCGAAAGCGGAATTTGCTCCATACGTCAAACCAGACTTGATGCGCAGCGCGGAATTAATCATCGAAGTAAAACTACCGCCGAAAATTGTGTTCACGACTCCGACATAAACTCGATCGGGATTCGTGCGCGAAATTCCATCGTTTCCAATTCGGAAATATGTCTGCGTCGAATCCGGTTTATCCACGAGAAGCAATCGCTTCCCCGTAGCCGGCGTGGGATCGAGCGCGCGAACGGCCGGCGCATTTCCGCCCGCCCACCCGGCGAATTGCGAAGCCAGCATTTTTTCCATTTCCGCGGAATTGAAATCGCCGACCACCGCGAGCACTGCGTTTCCGGGCTTGTAATATGTTTGGTAGAACGTGGCAACGGTATCGCGCGAAATATGCGCGAGTGATTGCTCGTCGCCACCTGTTGGACGCGCGTAGGGATTTGCGCCAAAAAGATATCCGTTGAAATATGTGGCCAACACACCTTGCGCCTGATCTTTTGCGCTTAAAATGCCGCTCTTTCGTTGCGCGATCAGCTTGGTGACTTCCGCCGCTGAAAATGTGGGATGCAATACCGGATCGGAAAATAAATCAAGTCCCTTCGCGATATCTTTCTTCATAAATTCGGCGGAAATCGTTGTGTATTCAACAGACGCGTTCGCGTTGAAATTACCGCCGATAAAATCCAAGTCGGCGGCGTACTGCTCGCCCGAGCGCGATTGCGTTCCGTGACGCAGCAATGCGGCTGTTGCGGATGCGGTGCCCTCCGCGCCATTGGGATCGGCCGTTGAGCCGGTTTTTACGAGCATGTGAAAACTCACCAGCGGCACATTGTGCTTTTCCATCAGCAGCAGAGTCAGGCCGTTGGGCAATTTAACTTTTCGGTACGCTGGAAGTTTCATTGTGCCGCCTGATGAAGTTGTTTGCGCGGCCACAGGCAGCGCCAGCATTACCAGAAATAGTGCCGAAGCCAGCGCGGGAATCATCGTTCGCAAAATTTGCATTTTCTTCGGCATCCTTTTCACATTTGCAGCAGAAAATTTCTCGCGGAAGTTCATGTCTATTGACCTCCGCCTTTCGGTCCGGCGGCCGGCGGAGTTTTATCCGGAATCAATGTGCCGACGGTGCGATTATTTTCTCCGAAATATTTATTTGCCACGCGCTGCACATCTTCTTTCGTCACGTTTTGATACGCCGTGGCGGCGTCAAACAATTTGTGGTAATCGCCGAAGTACACTTCGTAGCTTCCGATTGCGTTCGCGCGCCCGTTGATTGTTTTCATTTCGCGATAGAATGTGGCTAGCTGAATATTTTTCGCTTTCTCGAGTTCGTGATCCGTAACGCCGTCCTTTTTCACCCTGTCGAGTTCTTCGTAAATTTCCTTTTCTACGGTAAGCGGATCCACGCCGGCTTTCGGCTGCGCATTAATTTGGAATAGTGTGGGATCAATCGCGAATCCCGAACCGCCGCTGACGGAAAGCGCGAGTTGGTCCTTATCCACCAGACGCGAATACATGCGCGAACTTTGTCCGGCGAACACGATGGTCTCGAATAAATTCAGCGCGTAGAAATCAGGATCGGTGCTTTGCGGCACGTGATAACCGATCATCAGCAACGGCAGCTGCGCGAATTTCTTTACGGTAACGCGATGTTCGCCGAGTTGCGGCGCTTCCTGCGTGGTCACAACCGGAGGAGGATCGTGCGACGGAATCGGCTCGATATATTTGTGCGCGAGCGCGAAAATTTGTTCGGCGGTCACATCGCCGACGACGACCATTGTCGCGTTTGACGGCGAATATCCCATCTCCCAGTGATGCCGCAGGTCTTCCATTTTCCAATTTTCGATGTCGACCATCCATCCAACAACGGGCCAGTGATACGGATGCGCCTGAAATGCCGTGGCCCAGAGTTGCTCGTCCAAAATTCCGCGATTGCTATTGTCCACCGACGAGCGGCGCTCGGAGGCGACGACTCCACGCTCCGATTTAATAATCGCGGGATCGAATGCGAGGTCGCGAATGCGGTCGGCTTCCAAATCGAAGACAGTTTCAATCGCGGCGGGCGGAAACCAATCCTGATAAACAGTGACGTCGTATGACGTGTAGGCGTTGTTCGATCCGCCGGCGCCTTCCAGAGTTTTGTCGAATTGGCCGGGACCGTATTTTTTCGCACCGTTGAACATCATGTGCTCAAAGAAATGGGAGATGCCCGTTGTGCCAGGGCGCTCGTTACGCGAACCGATGCGATAAAAAATGTAGAAGGCGACGCTCGGAACCGAGTGGTCTTCCTGCACCAAAACTTTCATTCCATTTTTCAGCGTGGTCGTTTTCACGTCAAACGATTGCGCGACGGTGGATGTGGCCGACATCAGAAGCCCCCCGGCAAGAATTGCGCACACGGCGCAAAGCACGATGATTTTTCGCATAAATTGCGTTTTTCCCCCTGAGACATTTGGTACCTGTATTTCGTTCCTGTGAGTGTAAGTGCTGCGCGAATTGCCTGCAACTGTTCCACTGACGTATTTACGCACAGTGACCCTACTTTATTTCTCCGTTCGCTACTTCTGGAACAATCGCGAAAACTCGGCACGGCCCGCCGGAACCGCGTTCAAGTTTTATCGGCGCAACAATCAATAGCGCGCCTGCTTCCGGCAATTCGTTTAGATCCGACAAATTTTCCAGCTGGAACAAATCCGAACCGAGCGCGAGTGTATGCACCGCATAATCTTTTGAATCGCCGCCGTCGACGCTCATGGCGTCCGCGCCAATCCCGCTGATGCGCTTTGAAATTAAATATTGCACAGCTTCCACAGAAAATCCCGGGAAATGCATTGTGCCTGCGGCATCGAGTCCACGATAGCGATCGGCATCATTCCATTGCGCGGAGCAACCTGTGCGCAGTAGAACGATTGCGCCTTCGGGAATATTTCCATGAGTCGCTTCCCATTCTTTGACGCGCGAGACTGGCAAGCGGTAGTCCGGCGATTCCACGCTGGTTCTGTGATTTTCGGCGGAAACATCAAGCAGGACACAAGGACCGATTAAGCGGTGCGCGGGAATTTCGTCGACGGTAGTTTTTCCCGGAGGAAAATGCGCGGGCGCGTCCAGATGCGTTCCATAATGTTCCAGCATCCAAAAACTGCGCGTGAAATATCCGTCGCGTTCGATGGTAGCGTTGGGAAATGCTTCAAACGTTTTCTTATCGCCGGGCCAAGGAGGCAGGTGATCGTTGATCGCGTAGCTGAGATCGATTACGCGAACGCTGCCTTGCGCGAATCGCGCCAGTGCCGTGGAAAGCACAGCACTTTCCGAATGACTAGATTTATCCGCCATGAATGTGGTGAGTAGTATCGCGCAAGTCGGAACGAATCGGTAAGAGTTCTATCGAGAAGTTTAAGGCAGCGGCATTCCGGGCGAAGGGACAATTCCGGCCATGCGCAAAATCTCAGAATATTCTTCATCGGCCAACGGAGAAATAATCAGCCGCACATTTTTCAGAAATTTTACTTTGCGGATGACGGGATTTTCACGCAGCTCATCCAATGTCACTTGGCGCGGCAATCGTTCGAGCGCGCGCAAGTCTGCGACAAGATTTTTCCCTTCAGGATCTCCGGGATCGGGATACGGTGTGCGCGTAACTTCCGCGAGCGCGTAGAGAGACCGTTCCGGCGCTGCGTGATAGCAAAGCACGCGATCGCCGCGATGCATTTGCTTCAATTGACGCTGCGCATCTGGCTTGGCTTTCGCGCCGCGCCACATTTCCTTGCCCTTCACGAAAAGCGTGTCCCAATGGTAGTGATGTGGATCGACCGCAAAGAGCCAGTGCCGCCGTTTTGGAGGCGGTGCAGTCGGCTTTAAGTCTTTTGCGGCCTTAGAGTTCCGCCGGTCGAATTGGTGCGTGGGCTTCAGGCGCGTCAATATACACAATTCTGGGCGTCTTGTCGAACGGTTCCGTGCAAACATAGCTATTTGATGATTTTAGGGGGTGGGGGGAGTCAAAATTCGCGTCGGGCGGGGGCACCCCTCCCGGTGTTTTTGCTATGAATATAAAAACAAAGGACTTAGATCGTCGAAATTTGCTAAGAATATCATTCTAAAGGACTTAACTTATGCGGGGGTCACTTATTTTCGCTAAGTGCAGCGTTATCCGACGTTTACGAAAATGTCGTCACCACGAACTTCGACTTGATAGCAATCCTCGCCGATGCTGGGATTCATCTCTAGCTTGCCGTTGGTGACGTCATACTGCCAGCCGTGCCACGGGCAGGTAACAATCTTGCCTTTCAGCTCGCCGGAGCCCAGCGGGCCGCCACGGTGCAGGCAAGTGTTATTGATGGCGTAGAAGGTGCCGTCAACATTTGCCAGCGCGATGGATTTGCCTTCCACGGCAAATTCCCGGATGTGTCCGGCGGGAATCTCGTCTTTGCGTGCGGTTCGCAGAAATGGCATTCGTTCAGCTCCTGAAATTTGCGCGGGCTTCGCGGATTAGCGCGGCGCGGGAGTTTGCGCGACCATTACGCCGCGTTTGAAATCGTCCACCATTCCCGGATGCAGCTTCACTTCGGTCGGCCGCTTCGCGAGCGACATCTGGTCAATGCGATCCTGAAGCTTCAGCAAAGCGAAGAACAGGCCTTCAGGGCGCGGCGGGCAGCCGATGACGTAAACGTCCACGGGAACGACCTTATCCACGCCTTGCAGGACGGAATAGGCGTTAAACGGGCCGCCAACGCTGGAGCAGGCGCCCATCGAGATGCACCACTTCGGGTCGGGCATCTGATCCCACACGCGCTTCAGCACCGGAGCCATTTTCAG
Source organism: Terriglobia bacterium (assembly GCA_963840515.1). Lineage (GTDB taxonomy): Bacteria > Acidobacteriota > Terriglobia > Acidiferrales > UBA7541 > DASTCZ01. Next base: position 133,413 of record CAWIZI010000014.1, on the reverse strand, counting down.
CGTCACCGTGCCGGCGACGATCATCAGGTCGGCCTGGCGCGGTGAAGGACGAAACACCTCGGCGCCGAATCGCGCCATGTCAAAACGCGAGGTGGTGGAGGCGATCATTTCAATGGCGCAGCACGCCAGGCCGAACGTCAGCGGCCAGATGGCGCTTTTGCGCGCCCAATTGAAAACGTAGTCCACCGACGTAATCATGAAATTCTTTTCAAATCGCTGATCGAGTACGCCCATTGGTAGTGCGAGCCTCCGTACAGCTGATGAGTCTGAGAACGGAAGTATATCTGTGCGGAGTGGGGCAGTCAAAGAAGTTCGCCGGGCGGAGAGACAATTTATTTGGTGGATCGGAGGTTGTTGATAGAATGCGGCGCATGAGAAAAATGGTGATGATTTCGATGGCGGCCGCGCTTGCATGCTGCGGTGTGCGAGCGCAAACCTGGACGGTTCAATCAACGGGCATCGCGACAAATCTGCGTGGTGTGAGCGCGGTTCGTGCGTCGAATTCGTCCGACGCGCCAGTGGTGTGGGCGTCGGGATCAAATGGCGTAATACTCCGGTCGAATGACGCCGGGCAGTACATGGAAGCAGTTGCATGTCGTGGGCGGAGAAACGCTGGACTTTCGCGGAATTCGCGCTTTCAGCGAGAGGATTGCTTACGCAATTTCGAGCGGCGAGGGCGAAAAATCGCGCATCTACAAAACAACTGATGGTGGCGAATCGTGGGAGATGCAATACACGGACAAACGTCCTGCATTTTTTCTGGATGATATTGTTTGCATCACGGAAACGCGATGCTTTGTGTTGGGCGATCCGATCGAAGATAAATTCCTGATTCTTACTACCGAGGACGGAAAAAACTGGAAGGAAATGCCACGCGATGGGATGCGCGCAATTATTCCGGGCGAAGGAGCGTTTGCTGCCAGCGGAACTTCCCTTGCGATCTATGGCACATCGGATATTTATTTCGGAACTGGCGGCGGAGCGACGGCGCGTGTGTTTCATTCCGCTGACCTGGGGAAGTCCTGGACGGTTGCGGATACTCCGCTGGCGGCGGGAAATGCTTCGTCGGGAGTTTTTTCGGTTGTACGTGTCAAGAACACCGTTATTGCAGTTGGCGGAGATTACAGACTCGCGCAAGGAACAGCAGGAAACGCCGCATATTCTAATGATGGCGGAGCGACATGGAAACCGGCCAGCAAACACGCAGGCGGGTACCGATCCGCTGTGGCGAGCATCGATGGTTCCAGTCTTATTAGTGTGGGACCAAACGGCCAAGACCTAAGCTATGACTTGGGCGTCACGTGGGACATGCCATCCAACATAATCTCCGGACCCAACGCGGTTGTCGTGCTTGATGGAGCATATGCCTGGACAGTGGGATCTAAGGGAACGATTCTGTTTGCACGATTCAATAATCGCGGTGCGGAAAAAGCGCACTGACTAGGCCCCGAGTCACGCCGTTAGCTAGCATTCCCCCGAAACTGTTCTGAGAATTCCGGCTGTCGATCGCATGGATTATCTTGCGGCGGCCTTAGTGCCCCGAACCAGCAACGCTCCTTCGCGACGGAAATCGGCTAGTTGAGCGGCGTCTTTGAACCAGCGGCCTTTGTATTCGGCGGGATTGGGCGTCGGATCGGGAATGCGTTGGTGAATGATGTCGGTGAAACCTGCGTCGCGAATTAGTGTGGACCATTCTTCGGCGGAAAGTAATTTCGCGGGAATTTCCAATAAGGCGCCCCACTGATGGCAGTGCGGATTATCTTTGAAATAGTTAATTATAATCCACGCTGAGCCGCCTTCTGCGGTTACCCTGAAAATTTCACGCAGGCCTTTTGCGGGATCGGGCCAGTAATATGCGGATTCGACGCTAACAACACGCGTGAAGAAATGCGGTTGCCAGGGAATTTCTTCCGCGGAGCCGACGGTACAGAAAACATTTGGCAGGTCGGCGGTGGCTCGGCGAGCGGCGCGAATCATCTCGTCGGAAATGTCTATGCCGACGACGCGACCTTCGTTCACATAAGTTGCGATGAGCCGCACCAGCCAGCCGGAACCGCAGCCGATATCGAGAACATTTTCTTCCGGTTGCAGAGACATTTCTTCAAGCATCGGCAGGACGATGGGCAGATGGTCGCGCTCCATGCCTTCGCCTTTACCGGCTTCAGCCCATTTATTAAATTCAACGCGAAGATTTTCTGCAGCGCTTTGGTCGGGCATTTATTTATTGTATCTGAAAATATAATTGAATGGCGCGCGCGATAAGCGAAAGACCGTTCGCCGGATGGCGAGCGGCCTTTCGTTCCGGAATTTTCGCTCAAAACAAAAAATTAGAACGTTTTCTCGTCGGCGGACGGACCGTAAACCGAAGGCACCGGGATTTCATTGAGGCGCAGATAAACGCCCAACTGCGCGCGATGATGCACAATGTGGTTAAAAACAAAGGCGCGCATCACGGCGACCTTGGGCATGTTGATCAGTTTTTGATCGCCATTGGAAAGCGTCCAGTTCGCCATCCACTTTGAATCATCGCTCGCGGCAACGAGCGCCGCGCGGGCGGTGGCAACGTTTTTATCGAACAACGCAAGCACTTCGGCCGTGTTTTTTGGCGGCGGGGGCGGCTGAAAACCTGCGACATCGACGCCGTCTTTTTCGAGGGTGTCTTTGGTCCAGCCGACCATTTCGCCGACATGCTGAGCCAAGCGGCCCATTTTCATCGACTTGGGATGCGGCGCCCAATCGAATTTATCATCGGGGACGCGTTCGAGAGTTTTACGGGTGCTGGTCATTTCGTGATCGAATTCACCGAGGAAAGCTTGATTAATCGGCATAAAGAATCTCCTTTTCCCTAAGAAGGGATGGGCATTTTCGCTTTTTATTCGCCTTAAGTCAAGGCAAAAGATTTGCCGGGTTAGATGCGCGGGGCGATGACAGGATACACCGGTTCAGGAGGCGCTATTTAACGCCGTCCACGCGGCCAGAGAGTCCATGTAGTCTCGCCAGTGGACGATTTTTCTTTCTTCAATTGTGATGACCGAGATGAGCCTGTTGTCGTAAGCCCCGCCAGTGGAAAGAATTTTGCCGTGAACTTCGTATTCGAGGATGACGACGCGGCTATCCTGCGAGCGGTGCACAACGAGAGCGTCGGCGGAATGAACCTTGATCGTTTTGCCGTATCCGGCGAGGCTGGCCATCAGATTGGCTCGGCCTCGAATGGTCACGGGCCAGCCGGGAAAGTGATAGCGAGACTCGAAGATTGCGTCATCGGCAAACGCCTCGAAATAGTGATCGCCGTCAACGAGTCCGTCCAAGCCTTTCATGATGACTTCAAAGAAAGGATCGAGGGCGTCAAAAATTTCGTATCGAGATTTTGTCATCCGGCAGAAGCCTGCGCCACCAAGGTTTGCGCCACTATACTTTTTGAACTTTGGCGAGCAGTTGGACGAATCGTTCCTGGCGCTCGGCTTGATCCTGTCCGGCGTGGCCTTCTGCGACCTGCGTAATATTCATCGAGCAGAATTTCGGGCCGCACATGGAACAAAATTTCGCATCCTTGTAGAAATCGTCCGGCAAAGTTTCGTCGTGCATGCGGCGCGCGGTATCTGGGTCGAGCGAGAGTTCAAACTGTTTGTTCCAGTCAAAAAGAAAACGTGCGTAAGAAAGTGCGTCGTCGCGATCGCGAGAGCCGGGACGGTGACGCGCAACATCAGCAGCGTGCGCGGCAATTTTATAAGCGATCACTCCCTGTTTCACGTCTTCGGCGTTCGGCAGACCGAGATGTTCTTTCGGCGTGACGTAGCACAACATCGCCGCGCCGTACATTCCGATCATCGCGGCGCCGATCGCACTGGTGATGTGATCGTAGCCGGGCGCGATATCGGTGACGAGGGGGCCAAGCGTGTAAAACGGCGCCTCGTGGCACAGCTCAACTTCTTTTTTCACCTGCAATTCGATTTGATCCATCGGAATGTGGCCGGGGCCTTCGATCATTACTTGCACGTCGTGTTCCCAGGCTTTTTTCGTGAGATCGCCAAGCACGGCCAATTCCGCAAATTGCGCTTCGTCGCTGGCATCGGCCAAACTTCCGGGACGCAGACCATCGCCGAGCGAAAAACTCACGTCGTGCTTCTTCATAATTTTGGCGATGTCGTCAAAACATTCGTAAAGAAAATTTTCTTTCTTATTGAAATTCATCCACTGGGCCATGATGGCGCCGCCGCGGCTGACAATTCCCGTGATGCGTTTGCGCACGAGCGGCACAAATTCGCGAAGAACGCCGGCGTGAATGGTCATGTAGTCCACGCCCTGCTCGGCTTGCTCCTCAATCACTTCCAACATTAATGATGCGGTCAGATCTTCGGCGCGCTTCACGCGGGAAATTGCTTCGTAAATCGGCACGGTGCCGACGGGCACGGGCGACGCGTCAATAATTGCTTTGCGAATCTCCGGAATATTTCCGCCGGTGGAAAGATCCATTACGGTATCGGCGCCGAAATGTACGGAGTGGTGCAACTTCTTCAGTTCCTCATCAATTTCGCTGGTGACGGCGGAATTTCCAATGTTGGCGTTGATCTTGCAATTGAACGCGACGCCGATGCCCATCGGCTCAAGCGATTTGTGATGAATGTTGGCGGGGATAATCGCGCGGCCGCGGGCGATTTCGTCGCGCACCAATTCCGGAGTGAGCTTTTCGCGCACGGCGACATATTCCATTTCCTCGGTAATCGCGCCGAGCCGCGCGTAGTGCATCTGGGTAACATTGCGCGTGCCATTTGTTCCGGCCGAAGCCAAACGCTTTTCCAACCATCCGTCTCGAATTGCCATTGAATCCCCCGAGCTACTCCGCACCATTGCGGCGCTGATATGAGAAGAGATTATGTCACTGCGATGGGGATGCGGCAACCTTGCGCGAAAAACTTCCACCGGATGAAAGTGATGATAGGATTTGCGGAATCGATTGCACGCCGATGCGGAGGTGGCCACTTGAAAAAAACAATTCTTGGGCTGGTGATATTTGCGTCCGTCTTGCTGGCGGGATGTCCGGTTTCGGATTTGTATCCGTTGAACAATAGCAGTGACAACGTGACGGAACCGCTGCTGGCTGGAAAGTGGTTACCGCCAGACTCGAACGACAAAGGTTTTATTGCGTTTGAGAAAGCCTCGGGCAGTGGTTACACGATGACGATAAGCGATTCTGTTGCTGGCGTTACGGATCGGTACGACGTTCAGCTGGTGCGGCTGGGCGGAAATCTTTTCGCCGATTTGCATTTTTCAACTCGGACGCACGCCACCACAAATGTCGATATGCCCATCGGCTTGATTGCCGCGCACATGGTGGTAAAGCTGACCGTTGTGAAAGACGATTTGGGCTGGGCCACGATGGACGACGACTCGTTGAAAAATATACTGAAGGCCGACGCTGCGTCTGAGAAGCCTGCAATCGGAAAAATGGAATACGATTCGGACTACTCACTCGTTTTGGCGGATACGGGAACATTGCGACGATATGTGACGGCGCACGCGACGGATGGATTTTCGGAAGGCGATCATTGGCACCGCGCGAAGTGATTCGCAAATTTGGGCGGAAATATAATTTCAACATCGGAGGATTGAATATGCGATTCGCAGCACGTTGTTTGGCGGCTTTTATTTTTTGCGTTTTTGTTGCGGGAAGCGCTATGGCGCAGGCTCGGGGAGCTGCTCCGCGTCCAGCTCAAAGCGCTTCAAATGAACTGCTTGCCCAGTGGAATGAAGTTCACAACAAGCTGATTGCGATGGCGAAAGATTTTCCTGAAGATAAATACGATTTCAAAGTGCAGAAAGACGAGCGCACATTTGCGGAAAATTTGCTGCACATCGCGGGAGTGGACTACGAATTCATGAACTCTATGTCGAGCGCGAAAGTGGGTCCGGATTTCGGCAAAGATCTGGAGAATCCTTCGCGCGGCGTTTACAAAACCAAGGCCGATGTCGTGAAACTGATGGAACAAGTGTCGGCGGACGGCGCGGCCTTAATCAAACAGCTTGGCGATGCCGGACTGAACAGAGTTTTCAAATATCCATTCGGCAATAGGATGGTGCATGGTTCGTTTTTTCTTTGGAGCGATTTGGAACATTGCGGCGAACATTACGGGCAGCTCGTCGTTTACTATCGCGCGAATGATCTGGTGCCGCCGGAATCGCGGCCACAGCCGAAGTAGTTTGCAGCGCAGGGTGCCTGCGAAAAATTACTTAGACTTCGCCGCCGCCGCGGGGCCTTGCAAAGTTTTCTTCAACAATTCCACCTCGCTGATTGGCGCCTGACACGTTGTGCCCGAGCAGACCAGCGCTTGCGCAACGTCCGCCTGCAAATGTGGAAGCGTTTCGGCCAGCGCCGGAGCGAGCCACATTTTCGCATTCGCTTCAGGCGTGATGCGCAATACGGATTTGCCGAAGCGGAAAGTTTCCGCAGTGGCGCGTTCGAGTTGTTGCGCGATCGGATCGTCGGCGCGGCCGGTGACGACCACTTCGATTGTTCCTCGCGTGTGCAGCACGGCCGCCAGCGAATAACTCGCCGCAAATAATCCGTATTGCGGCGCGACACCCACGAACGCGTCCAAAGTTGCGGTGGAGCGATCGCGATAGAGCGCGTCATTTGTATATCCATGCAAACGATCGAGCACCATCACCGCGATTGCATTGCCTGCCGAGGTTGGTGAATCCTGAAGCGGCTTGCGGCGAACGTCGAGCCCGCCCATCGGAGGCGCGTCGGCTGCGCGATCGAAAAATCCGCCGGCTTCAGAATCCCAATGCTGATCGAGTGCGCGAACGATTGCCAATTCCGCGGCGAGAAAATATTTTTGCTCGAGCGTAGCTTCGTAGGCGTCCAGAAGCGCGAGCGCCATGTAAACGTGATCGTCAAGCGTGCCGGGCAACCACGCGCCGCCGAGGCGATGAGAAAATCCGCGCTTGTCATCCCACGCGCCAGCGAGCAAACGGTCCAAAGTCTTCAGCGCGAAGGCGGAGCAACGCGCGCCAACTTCGCCGCCAAATGCGCGCGCCGCGGAAAAATATGCCGATGCGAACATGGCGTTCCACGCGAGATAAATGGTCGTGTCAATAGTTGGCGTGGGGCGCAGAATTCGCGCCGCAAGCAATTTCTTGCCGCGCGCTGGCGATGATTGCTGCGGACGTCTGTCCTCCGATCTTGCCAATTTGCGCGGAAATTTCCGCGGCTCCGCGCGCGATCCACAAAACATTTTTCGCGGGATTGTGGTGCATTTCGCCGTGCGCTTCGACGTCGAAATGTAATCTCCGCGACACGCGCTTCTTCCGGAGAAAGCACGGCGCGCAATTCGTCGAGCGTCCAGGTGAAATAATCGCCGTCGTCGTCGAGCGAATAGTCGGCGTCCTGGCTGGCGTAAAAGCCGCCATTTTGCCTGGTCGGAAAGCGTCTGATTCACCCAGCCGATAATTCCTTCGGCCACTTCGCGAAAGAATGGTTTGCCCGTCACCTGACAGGCGTGCACGATAATTCTTCAGCAGCTCCGAATTGTCGTATGACATTTTCTCGAAGTGCGGCACGAGCCAGCGCTCGTCCACCGAGTAGCGATGAAATCCGCCGGCGAGCTGATCGTATACGCCACCGCAGGCCATGTTGACGAGCGTGCGTTCGGCAATATGCAACGAGGCGCTCTTCACGCGTTTGCTGATAGATGCTCGAGAAGCAGATCCACGGCCTGGGAATGCGGGAATTTCGGCGCGCGGCCGAAGCCGCCGTACTTCGCGATCAAACAGTTCGAGCGTGGCGTTCACCGTTTGCTCAATAACACCGGGATCGAAATTCCCGCGCGCTCCGCGAACATACTTCGGATTGAGGAACTGCGTCGGCGAGCGCGACGGCCGCGCGTTCTCAACTCGTCGCGGCGATTCGCGTAGGCGTCTGCAACAGCCTGCAGAATGCGCGGAAAACCGGGACGCCCCATGGCGTCTTCCGGCGGAAAATATGTGCCGCCGAAAAATGGACGGCCATCCGGCAGTAAGAAATCCCGTGAGCGGCCAACCGCCCTGGCCGGAAACCGCGCTGACGGCGGACTGGTATCGCGCGTCCACGTCGGGACGTTCATCGCGATCCACTTTCACGGGAATGAAAAATTTATTGATCAGCGCAGCGATCTCCGGATTTTCGTAGCTTTCGCGATCGATCACGTGGCACCAGTGGCACCAGACCGCGCCGACATCCAGCAGGATCGGTTTATTTTCGGCAGCAGGCGCGCGCAAATGCGTCTTCGCCCCATTCGTACCACGCAACCGGCTGATGCGCAGCGGAGCGGAGATACGGACTCGTGGATTCCGCGAGCCGGTGGCCATTTTCTACAGATGAATTTGCAGCGGCGTCTGCGGCGAAAGAATGTTCAGGAGATTTTTCGGACAATTTAATTCCCTTTCAATTACGAGGAAAGTTAGCGCGGCTGCGCGCCAGCTCGGCGCAACATATTAATGATACAAGTCACTGCACCGGCGGAGCGGAACTTGCGCCGCCCAAATCCAGCGGCCTGCGCCCGGCGAAACCTTCATCCTGCCGGTGCCAGAAACGAATGCGATCTTCGCCCAGCCGCCAGCACAAATACGCTTCTTGCCCTTCGATGCGCGCGGGAAAATCCAGCAGTCCGGTATCAAGGTCTTTCACAACGCATCCGGTGGATTCAATTCCTTCGAGCGCTTCGCGAATTGTTGACGTGAGGCGCTCGCGTTCACCGCGCAACTTCGATGTGAGTTCCGTATTCACCAACATGCCGCCCATCAACATGATGCGGCTGGCGATCTGGCTGACCTGCTCTTCGGCTTCGCCAAGTTTTTTGCGGCACGCCACCGCTTCCACAAGCAGCGGCTCAATTTCGCGCAGCGTGCGCTCGGCTTCCGTCAGCGTGAAAATGCGCGGTTCGTCTTGAATTGGTTCCTGGTCTGACATGCGTTTGCTCGACCTCTATTCTCGCTTGCTCCGAGAAGATTTACCAGCGCGTTCCGCGCGCGGCGGTCATTCCATTTCGCGGATGTGGTACAGTTTCGAGCCGATGCGCATATTTGTGTTGGGAACAGGAGCAACGGGTTCGCTGCTGGCGCATTCGCTTGTGCGCCAGGGTCACAAAGTAATTTGCGGAGATCGCGATCCCGAACGCGCACGCCTTTTTCTGGGTAAGCGCAGCACGATTGAAATTCGCACGGTGAATGCACGAAATATTTGGGCGATTGTGCGCGCCGCGCGCGGCAGCCAATTGCTCGTCAACGCTTCCGCCGCGGTGTTCAATGAAATTGCGATGCGCGCGGCGTTGCGTTTGCGCGCACATTATCTGGATATGTCCAGCCATTTGCAGCGCAATCCTTTCAAAGCTGAACAACTTCGCTACGAAAAGCGATTCGAGCAGAAGCGCCGCGCGGCGGTGATCAACTCCGGAGTGGCGCCCGGCTTGATGAATCTGCTGGCGCGCCGTGGCGCAGAAATGCTGGATCACGTTGAAGAAATTTACATTCGCCTGTACCAAAGCATGGAAAGCGACGATCCGGTTTCGCAATGGTCGGCAACGGGATCGTTCGACGAAGCAACTTCGCGCCCGCGGATTGTCCATGAAGGAAAATTCAAACTCGCGAAACGCTTTGGCGAGCCGGAGAAATTCCGATTCGCGCAGCCCATCGGCGAAACAACTGTGATGCTTGCCGCGCAGGATGAAGTCGGCACGGTGCCGTATTTTATTCCGTTGAAAGAAATGAACGTGAAAATCGGCGGCAATGAAATGGAGCGGTTGCGACGGTGGTATCGACAAGGGAAACTTTCCAAGTCAGGCGGAATTGTGCACAAACGATTCCCAAAGACGCTCACGCCGCGCCGCGTAGCGAAATTAATTAAAGGCGGCACGCTGCAGAATGCGCACTTCGCGGCGGCGGTGATCGTCACCGGAGTGAAGAACGATCAGCATTTACAAATTCGATGGGACTGCCAGTTTCCTTCGCTGTACCAAATTCGCATGTGGGGACTGGCTGTGACGCCAATCGCCTACGCGACAGCGACAATGGCGTCACTTTTCGTACGCTGTTTTCCAAAAGATGAATGGGGAGTTTTTCCGCCGGAAAATTTGCCGGCCGAAATTCGGGCGGCAATTCTAGCCGGCGCACGCGCTCGCGAATTTAAAATTACGCAAAAAATTACGCGCTTGAAAAACGACGAAGAGGACGATTCTTTCTAGCGATTTTGTGGAAGGCGCGCCAAGGCAGCCGAGTCTGCGAAAAACGCTTTCGCGGCCGGCCGAAACATAAAAAACAGAAAAATTCCAGCCACAAGTAGCCCCGCAGATCCCTTCAACGGCTCTCCGATAATCATGTTGATTGCGTCGCCCGCGCCATTCACCGCGAAGATCGCAACTGCCATCCACCACGCCCACTTGAACCCTTTCAGCAATCCGTATCCAGCCGTTGCGGTGATGGCGGCAATTCCCAAAAGCAGATATCCCGCAAGTTTTCCCAGGAATGCAAACCGGTGATGAGCGGCTCGATTAAGATTCCATATAGCGTCCAGAGAAGTTCCAGGCCTAATTATGGAGATGCCGATAAGGACTGCGACGACAGTTCCCACGAGAAGAAAACTGCCAACGATTAGTACGCCGACAGGCCGTCTTGGCAAGTTTCTCCTCTCAGCGCGTTACAGTGTTTCATCGGTTGCGCAGTTATGGCCGCGCTTCGTAAATTAAATTAAACGGCGTTTGCGTTGCGCGCCTGAAATTCTTAAAACCTCCGGACATCACGACATCCCGCATTCGTGCTTCGCCTGATTGCGCGCCGAGCGCGAGTCCAACTTCTTGCGACATTGAGCACGGCGTGCAAAGCAGCGTCGACGCCGAATAGAAAATCCGGCCAATCGGATTCAAATTATCTTCCAACTTGTCGTTGGCGAACGGCTCGACGATCATCCACGAACCATCGCGCTTCAATGATTGCTTCACGTGCTTCGCCGCGCCGGCCGGATCGCCCATATCGTGCAGACAATCGAAAAATGTCACGAAGTCGTAGTCATTGCCGGGATAATCTTTCGCCTTCGCCTGAGAAAATTTCACGCGATCGGTGACGCCGGCTTTCTTCGCGCGATCTGTCGCAGCGTCCAGCGATCCCTGATGATAATCGAATCCCACGAATGTTGATTTCGGATAGGCCTTCGCCATCAAAATTGTGGATGCGCCAAGCCCGCAGCCCACGTCGGCAACTTTCGCGCCTGCTTTCAGCTTCGCATCCACACCATCAAGTGCGGGAATCCATTCCTGCATCAAATGCGCGGCATATCCGGGCCGGAAAAATCTTTCAGTGCCCTCAAATAATTCCGGATGATGTTCGTGCCATCCGAAACCGTCGCCGGTTTTGAAGCGTTCCGAAATTTTGTCGACCGAACGCGTTGCGGCAAGCGCAACTTGAAATGCACCGGGCAAAAATGCCGGACTATTCTCATCGGCGAGCGCAAATGCCTGCTCTTCAGACAGGCTGAATTTCTGCGTGGCCGGATCGTAGTTCACATAGCCGCCGGCGGCTTGTGACGAAAGCCACTCCCGCACGTAGCGCTCATTTGTATTTGTTTTCTTCGCGAGTTCTTCTGGCGACGTCGCGCCGCCTGCGGCAAGCGCTTTGTAAAGCCCCAGCCGGTCACCAATTTGCACAAGCGCTGCGTGAAATGTCGCACCGAAATCGACCAGACCTTTGCCTAGCAATTCGTTCAGCTTTTGCGGATCAAGCGCCATTGGATTTTCCTCCGAAGGATTGGATAATTTGGCAAAATAATAGCGGCTTCGCGTAACTAGTGCAAGCAAATCGAATCACGCGGCGGCGGGTCAGTTTCCGAGTACCCGACGATACGGGAGTCGGCCCCCAGATGATTGCAAGCCCGTTTTCCGTTACTGACGGGAATTGAATCTTGGTATAATAGGCCCCGCGTGGCGACAACCGGCTAAGGAGTTTCTCAGGAGCATGCGGCATTCTGTTTTGATTCTAATTGCGATCGTCTCCTCGGTTTTCCCATTCCGAGCTTCCTCTCAAACTTCACCATCGGTTGTATCTCACCACGAACCGAACTTCGAGTCCGAGCGAAAGCAGGCAGACGAACTGTTCCTCGCACAGAAACCGCTCGAAGCGCTCCCTCTCTATGAAGACCTTTGCCGCCAGGACCCGACTGTCGCTGTCTTCGCCGAGCGCCACGGTGCAGGCCTCCTCGCCAAGGAAGCCACCGTCTCCGATCCCGCCGAACGGATGAAAGTTCACCTTCACGCGATCGACGAAATCAAACGCGCACAGGCACTGGGAGACAACAGTGCGTACGTTCGCGGCGTCCTTAATCTGGACGCTAAGACGCTCGTGGGCGCCGTCGTAACCGGCGTTCCGCTGACCGTTGGCTACACGTACAAGGGTAAACCCGACGCGCAGGCGGTCTTTCGCCAAGCCGAAGGCGCCTTCGGACGATCTGACTGGACTGCCGCTGCAAAACTCTACGCACAAGCTGCAGCCCTCGACCCTAGCTGGTATGATCCCGCCCTGTATGCAGGCGACTCCTTTTTCCGGTTGAAGGACGATCCTAACCTCGGCATCTGGTTTGCAAGGGCTGTAGCGATCGACCCCGACCGCGAAACGGCGTACCGTTACTGGGGCGATGCGCTATTCCAGGCAGGCGATCAAATCGGCGCACGCGAGAAGTTTGTGGAAGCCGTCATCGCCGAGCCCTATGGCAACCCGCCAATTTCCGAGCTTGGTCAATGGGCCCAACGCACCGGCCATCAACTCGTCAAACCCGCCATTACAAGACCGGAATTCACCGCTCTGGACGGCGCTCTTCGGATTGATCCCCAGCTCGCAGGTTCCGCCAACGATGGGCGGTCCTCGTGGATCATTTACCAACAGTTCCGCGTTGCCCATGGTGCTAGTACTCTCAATCAACCGATTGTGGCTGGCGGCTCGGACGCCAATGCTGTGGTGACGCCCAACGGATATCGCCACACCGTTGCCGAAGAACACGCGGCACTGCGTGCCATGCTTGCCGATATCGACACCAAGCTCAAGTCCGGTACGCTGATTGAAGCGAACCTCGATCCTTCGATCCGCAATATCCGGAATCTGGAAAAAGCCGACGCCCTCGGTGCCTGGATCGCCATCAACGCTGCGGACGCGGGCATCCGCTCGGACTATCCTGACTATCGCGCCCATCACCGCAAGCATCTTATTGATTACGTGAATGCCTACCTGATTCGCTAGTCCCGCAATCCACCGCTGCTTGGCTGATGACGGTCAGATCAGTACCGACAAAAGTCGGCTATTCGGAAGGAAACGTCGCGCTTCGCGCCAATTCCGGAAGGATCACGGGCAACTCGGAACTTGACCAGCCCCCGAATCACACGGATATGTGCGAGGACTAATCCGTGGTTCGCACGGCGCTCAGGAAAAGTGGCGCGCCAAGTTTGTCCGAATAATTCGGGCGGAATCGATCGATGCTGTACAAATTCGCCACGTCAACTTTTCGCGGGCCAAGTTTCGGATCCGGCATCGGCGCGTGCGTATATTTTCCGTCCTGCACGGCGATCAATCTTCCATGCACTCCATCGCGAATTAAGTCCATCGCCAAATTTGCAAACGTCATCGCCACCATTTGATCCAGCGCGTCAGCTTCGCCGCTTCGCAAATCGTAAGTGAGGTCGGAATTCAGAGTTTCAATTCCTGTGCGCCGATGGAATTCTTCCGCGATCGCCTGGCCGATATCCGTTTTCTTTCGGTGGCCGTACGCGTCAGCTTCGCCGAACTCCTCCAGCTTTCTTCCCTTCCACACCGCGCCTTCGGACGCGATCACAAAAGCGTAACGGCTTGGATTCCTATCACGATCTTCGACGAGAATTTGTATCAGCCGGTCTAAATCGAATTCCACTTCGGGCAGCACGCATCGCGCCGACGTAACCCACGCCGTATAAAGCGCAGTGAATCCGGCATCTCGTCCGAAAATGCGGAAGACTCCCACGCGTTCATGCGAGCCGAGAGTTGTGCGCTGGCGCGTGACTAATTCCTTGGCGCGCGTAATCGCCGTGGAAAATCCGATGCAATATTCCGTGCCTTGCACGTCGTTATCCATCGTCTTGGGAATTCCCATCAGCGGAACGCCGGCGCTATCCAGCACGTGCGCAAAACTGAGCGTGTCGTCGCCGCCGATTACGATCAGGTGATCCAACCCAAGCGCCTCGACATTGCGAGCACGACGGGAGTTAAATCAAATGTGCCGTCGCCGCGATCGTAAGTTTTGCGTTCGCGTTCCGAAAGATGCGCCGGGAAGATTCGCGGCCTTAATTTTTTGCGGATTCGTGCGCGAAGTATGCAGAATCGTTCCGCCGGTGCGATCGATTCCACGCGTGTTGGTGCGATCGAGTGGAAGAATATAATTCTCGTCCAACTCCGGGCCGATCTTCATGTTCGTCAGGCCTTCCCACCCGCGCCGAATGCCAATCACTTCGGCGCCCATGTGCGTGGCCTTATAAACGACGCTTTTAATTACCGAATTCAGGCCGGAGACATCGCCTCCGCCCGTGAGAATGCCGATTCTGCGAATGATGGTCATAATGTTCAGTTCTCTTAGGAAGATTCCAGCAAAAAGTTTAGCACGACGGGGCGTTATGGGGATTTCAAGCTTACTGCGAGATGTTTAGAATTGCGTGAAACTTTGCTGGACAATTGTTTTGCCGGCATTCGGCCAGGAATCCAGTTTTCAACAACACCGATTTATTTTGGAATACCGGCGTTGCAGCGAATCCAGATAAAACTCATCGCGCGAAAGCGGCGCAGCAATTCCACCGCCGTTCAACGCACTCCGTTGAACACTCCGAAGATAATTCTCGTAAGCGGCGTCGCCGAAGATTTGTCGTAGCGCCCACCAGATTTGCCGCACGCGAAATTTCGCCGAATAAATAAAGCCCCGCATCAGTCGCCCTCCGCCCACTGCGTTTTCACATACGGAGCTTCGTGCAATACCGGTGGCGTCGCGCTATTCCAAATTCGTATCCATTCAAATAGCGCTTCGACCACCAGCACCAGAACCATCAATGCCAGTGCCGCCGTAACCGCTGCATCCAGTCGTTGATTAAATATTTGCCGCCCAACCTCAGCCACTTTCTCTGACGGGAACTGCGCCGGACGAAATTCGTGCGGCCATTTGATTTGCGGCCGACAAAAATCCCAATCGCGGGTCGGCGCTAAATATTTTTTCGTAGCTGGCCGTCATCGTCACTGTCACCAGAGCCACAGCAGGCCCCAGCGTGACCCACAAATATTTTCGTTTGCCCATTTTCAACAAAATTGTCGTGGCCACCACTAGCGCTACCGCCGCCAGCAATTGATTCGCAATCCCGAAAAGTGGCCACAGCGAATTAATTCCACCCAGCGGATCGAACACGCCCTGATACAGAAAATATCCCCACGCGCCGGTGATCAGCGCGCTCGCAAACAAAATTCCGCCGTACGAACCGGTGCGTCCGAGCGGCTTGCTGATGTGCCCGAGCATATCCTGCACCATGAATCTTCCGACGCGCGTGCCTGCGTCCAACACCGTCAAAATAAAAAGCGCCTCAAACATAATCGCGAAGTGATACCACAGCGCCATCAGGTGCGGCCCGCCAATCGTGTGACTGAAAATTTGCGCCATACCCACGGCCAGCGAAGGCGCGCCGCCCGTCCGATTCAGTAAAGTTTGTTCGCCGACCATGTGCGCCAAATCCGTCATCGTTTGCGGCGCAAGTGTGTAGCCCCATCCGGAAATTGTTTGCGCTGCGGATTCCACCGTGCCGCCAACAATCGCCGGCGGACTATTCATTGCAAAATAAACTCCCGGCTGCAATGCGCACGCTGCCACCATCGCCATCACGCCGACGAATGATTCCATCAGCATCGCGCCGTATCCCACCAACCGCGCGTGCGTTTCCCGCATAATCATTTTCGGAGTTGTGCCCGAAGAAACCAGCGCATGAAATCCGCTGACCGCCCCGCACGCAATGGTGATGAAACAAAATGGAAATATTTTCCCCGCGAAAACCGGCCCGGTCCCGTCCGCAAAACGCGAAAGCGCTGGCATTTGCACGACCGGACGCACCAACAATATTCCGCCGGCCAGCGCGAACACTGCGCCAGCTTTAATAAACGCGCTCAAATAATCGCGCGGCGCCAGCAACAACCAAACGGGCAGCGCCGACGCCGCAAACCCGTAAATAATTAATCCCACTGCCAACGCCGGAGCCGACAGCGAAAAAATTCGCGCCCACGACGGCGCGCCCGCCACCCATTGCCCGGCAACAACATCGAGCAGCACCAGCGAAACTCCAATTGCTGACGCTTCCAGCACGCGTCCCGGGCCGCCAGTAACGCAAATAAAGTCCCATTAACATTGCGATGGGAATCGTCATCGCCAGCGTGAACATTCCCCACGGCGAAGCTTTCAGCGCGTTCACGACGACCAGTCCGACAACCGCCAATAAAATAATCATGATCGCCAGCACAGCAATTTGCGCAATGAATCCGCCGCGCCGGCTCACTTCTTCGCGCGCCATCTGTCCCAGCGATTTTCCGTCGCGCCGCATGGAGCAAAATAAAATTACGAAATCCTGCACGCATCCGCCGAGCACCGCGCCAATAATCAGCCAAAGTGTTCCCGGCAAATATCCGAATTGCGCGGCCAACGTTGGACCAACAAGCGGCCCCGGCCCGGCTATCGCCGCGAAGTGATGTCCGAGCAAAACCCATTTATTTGTGGGAACGTAATCGCGTCCGTCGTCCAAACGTTCCGCCGGAGTTGCGCGGGTTGCGTCAAGCGCCAGAACTTTTGCGGAAATAAATGCGGAATAAAAACGGTAGGCAACCAGGTAGGTGCAGGCCGCGGCAATAATAAACCACGTCGCGTTCAGCGGCTCACCGCGTTCAAATGCAATCGCGGAAAGTCCGGCGGCGCCCGCAAGAGCCACCGCAGCCCACACCAACACCCGGAAAATCTTCATTTAGTGTGCGTTGAAACTTCCATTGATGAAGGCATCCACGTCCTTGTGCAACTTCGCGTGAGCCTTTTCGTCAATGTACACCATATGTCCGGATTCGTAATACGAGAAGCTGATATTTTTTCGGATGTCCGGTTCCAGGCCCATGTGATCCACGGTGTACTCAATACCGTGAAACACGGTGGCCACGTCGTAATATCCGCAGACCACCAGCACTTTCAAATAAGTCTGCTGAGTCATCGCGGCGCGCAAAGTTTCGGCAACATTGTTATATCCGGTTTCATCCCACGGACGAACATTGCCGCTGACTGCGTAATATCCTTCGGTTTCCCATTTCAATTCGCGGCGCGCGTAATCTTGAAACGCCGCTGCATACGCGCCTTCGTACGACGCCTCGCTCGGATCATACGAAGTGCGCTCACCGGCTGCGTCGGCGTCCATGCCCTCGAAACGCGAATCCAAACGCCCGACGGTGCGGCGCTTTTCGCGTTCGAGTTCCTTGAACCAGCGCGTATCATTAATACGCAGGTTCGTTTCCTCGATGTACTTCGGCGAAAGTCCCGTGAAATGTGCGATATCCGCGACAACTTTCGCGCGTTCTGCGCCGGTGAGTTGATCGCCCTTCATCAGCGCCGACGCATACTCGCCATCTGCAAATTCACGCGCGGCCTGCGCTACTTGCTCCACGCTCTTGCTTTGCATGTCCGCCGAAAGCATTTTGTGATACCACGCGGTCGTCGAATATGTCGGCAAGAAAGAAACCGGCGGCAAATCGTTACCGGGACCGAAATTCAGCGAGTCAAAATTCATCACCGCGGAAACCAGCACGATGCCGTTCAAATAAATTTCATGACGGCGCTGCAAAGTTCCGGAAAGTTGCGCTGATCGAGTCGTTCCATAACTTTCGCCGATTAAATATTTCGGCGAATCCCAGCGCTGATTCCGTGTGATGTACTGATAAATGAAATCCGCAAAATAATTCGCGTCCTCGGTCAGTCCGTGGAATTGCGCCGGAGCTTCACCGGGTGCCGGACGGCTGTAGCCGGTCGAAATCGCGTCAATAAAAACAATGTCAGTCGCGTCCAGGAAAGAATCCTCGTTATCCGTGATGGAATATGGCGCGGGCATTCCGTGGCCATCCGGCGTCAGCACCACGCGTCGCGGACCAAATCCTAAATGCACGAAAAGCGAAGCCGAGCCGGGGCCGCCGTTGTAAGAAAATGCAACCGGCCTCTTGGAAAGATCGTCCACGCCATCTTTCGTGTACGCAACGTAGAAAAATGTCGTCTTCGCTTCGCCGGCGTCATCCTTAATTACATACGTGCCGGCCGTGGCCGTGTAATTAATCATCTGCCCGCCGATTTTCGCGCTGTGCTTCGTCACCGAACTTTTTTCTTCTGGTGGAGGTACACGACGCGCCTGGTCCGCACCGGCCGCTGCGGGCGGCGGTGTCTGCGCTTGCTGCTGACCTCGTCCACCACGTCCCTGCGCCAGCGCGCCACTTGCCGCCAGCATTACCGCCAGTCCTGCAATCACCATGCGATTCATTCTCATTTCGGTACGTCTCCTCTCGATCTCGAATAAATTAAATTTTTCGCGCGCTCTAAATTATTTGCCGGTACTGTTGGCGATGAAGTCGTCCACATCCTTATGCAATTTGTGGTGAGCCTTTTCGTCGATGTAAACCATGTGGCCGGATTCGTAGTATGAGAAGCTGATATTTTTCCGGATGTCCGGCTCAAGCCCCATGTGCGCCACGGTGTATTCGATTCCGAAAAACGGCGTCGCGAAATCGTAGTAACCGCAAACGACAAGAACTTTCAAATGCGATTCCTGCGTCATCGCCGCGCGCATCACTTCCGCCACGCGCTCGCTACCGTTTTGATCCCACGGATTCACTTGCGCCGTCACCGTGTAATACATGTCCGTTTGCCAGTTCAAATCACGTCGAACGTAATCCTGAAATGTGGCAACCCACGCGCCTTCGTAAGAAGCTTCGCTCGGATCGTATTCCACGCGCTCGCCTGCCGCGTCCGCGTCCATTCCTTCAAAACGCGAATCCAGCCGGCCCATCGTCAGGCGTTTGCTGCGTTCCAATTCCTTGAACCAGCGCTGCGAATTGATGCGCATGTTGGACTCATCAATATATTTCGCCGAAAGTGCGGTGAACCGCGCGATTTGCGCGATCGTCTTTTGCCGGTCGGCAGCCGAAAGTTTGTCGCCTTTCATCAGCGCGTTGTGATATTCGCCGTTCGCAAAATTGCGCGCCTGCTGCACAACTTCGTCCACCGTTTCCTTTTGCAAGTCAGCCGGAAGCAAATGGTGATACCACGCCGTCGCCGCGTAGCCGGGGAACGGGAAAAGTACACGCGCGTCCGGATCGGCCGTCGCAAACGCAACCGTTGAGACCAGCACAATTCCATTCAAATAAATCTCGTGCCGGTTCTGCAAAATTCCGGAAAGTTCCGCCGAGCGCGTAGTGCCGTAACTTTCGCCAATTAAATATTTCGGCGAATCCCAGCGCTGATTTCGCGTGATGTACTGGTAAATGAAATCCGAAAAATAAACGGCGTCTTCAATCACGCCGTGGAACTGCGCGGGATTTTCGCCAGGCGCGGGACGGCTGTAGCCCGTCGAAATCGCATCGACAAAAACAATGTCCGTCGCATCCAGGAAAGAATCTTCGTTATCGACTGTCGCGTAAGGCGCGGGCGCTCCGTGGCCATCCGCGCTAACTACTGGCCGCTTTGGCCCAAATCCCATATGCACAAACGCAGACGCCGAACCGGGGCCGCCGTTATATGAAAACGCCACCGGCCGCTTTGCGATGTCTCCAACCCCGTCCTTCGTATACGCCACGTAAAACATCGAAGCTTTCGGCGCGCCGCTGTCATCATTAACAACAATCGTTCCCGCGGTCGCTGTGTAGGTGATCGACTGGCCGCCAATGTTCGCGGTGTGATGCGTCACAACTGTTTTCTCAGTTGGCGCGGGCCCGCGCGGAGCCTGCTGCCCCGCCGCGTTCGCTGCCGGTTGTTGCGCTGCGCCGCCACCCGGCGGAAAATTTCCGCGTCCCTGTGCCGATGCAATTCCCGCGGCCAACAAAATAATTGCGCCTGCGGCCATACTGCGCGTTGCTTTCATCGCTTGCGTTCTCCTCTCGCTGACACAACAACATCCGTTGCGTTTGACATGCTTTTCTGAATTTGCGTCGGAATCATACTCTGAGACGCGAAGATTGCCAGCACAGTTTCATCGAGAATGAAATTCTTTAAGACGGCACTACTATCGCAGGTCGGAACTCGTCGAGCGGCACGTGCATCAATTACAATTTATTTCACATGGATACAATTTCCGCCCACTCCCGGAAATTACGCTTCCCAATTTACCGAGGACGCGAACGCGCACAACGGTGCGACATCTCGAAACGCGCGTCCAACATCCGCGATAAATCCCGGACGCATCGCCGCTGCCTTCGTCATCTTTCGCCGTACAATCCACGCGCGCAATTTCTTCCAGTCGGGCGCCTTCACCGGCCAGCCATCGTGTTTCGTCCACACGCCTTTTTCCGACGAGTACCAATAGCTTTCATATTTCGGGCTGAGCCGTTTTTTCTGCTTGACGATCCACGGCAAATTTTCCGCCGCGCGCTTCGCTCCAATCGTTGTCAACGGAGGCGTCTTCGCTTTCGAGTCGGCATAAATCCGGAATCCAGTCGTAACTTGATTCTCCGTAATTCCAACGTATAGCTCGGAACCTTCGCCGCTCGGCGCATCCGGAAATAAAACATACATCCTCGGATTGTAGGGCGTCTTGTCTTTCGCAAAACGAATGTCGCGATTGATCCGCGAGAAATTCAGTCCCGTGTGCCCGGTCACCACAAATCCGCCATCCAGTTTCAAAACTTCTGGCGTCAGCGCTTCCAGCAAATCACGCAGCGGCCCCACCACATGCTGCTGGTACCTGTCGCGATTCATGTCCATCCACGATTTGCTGTTGTTCGTCGTCAGTTCGCTGAAAAACCGGAATGTTTCCGGCGTCAAAATCGCGGTCTTGCCCGTCTGTCTGAAATCCATCATCAAACTCCATTCGCTGGTTGCAGAACCGTAAGTCGGACCGGCTCGCCCCGAGTAATCGTCAATTTTTCATCGCTTTTCGTAACGCCGCGCCGAATTTCGCGCCAAGTCGCCGGACACTTCCGCAACAATCGGGCCCACGGCTTGAAACTTTTCCAACTCTTCCTGAGTGGTAGATGGCATGCCCAACCCGAGAGGTGGCGCTATTCTAGCAAATATTCACGAATAAACTCCGCAAAGTGTAAAATTGCACAGGCTCGGCATTCGGCTAGCGCACTCCTCTCCCGTTCACAACAATTTACCGTGAATGATTTCCCTCCGAGCCGCTTCTGGACTATGCTGTCCGCCTTCCATCGAATTGAAGTGAATTGGCGTAAATATTTTCTGTCGAACAGGGAGAGAGCTTCGATGCGCGATAAAATAAAAACAGTGAAATTTCTGACCGCCGCTGCCTTCGTGGGAATTCTCGGATTCGCCGCATCACTCGCGCTTCCCGCGAAATCGCACGCGCAATCTCCCCAATCGAAACCCGCGGAAAAACCTTCGATGCCGTGGACGCCCGAAGACATGATCAACGCGGAATCCGCCAGCGGCTTCCGTATTTCGCCCGACGGGAAATATGCCGTGTGGTCAAAGAGTATTTCCAATAAAGAAAAAGACGGCCGCACGTCCAATCTCTATCTCACCAACCTCACCGACAAGAAAGAAATTCAACTCACCCGCGGCACCGATAACAACACCGGCCCGCGATGGTCTCCAAAAGGCGATTTAATCGCTTTCCTCAGCACTAAGGCTCTACCCGAAACAAAGCCCGGAGTTTCGCGTTCCCAACTCTGGCTCATGAATCCTTACGGCGGCGAGCCGTGGCCCGTCACCACCTTTGAGCGCGGCGTGCAGCGCTTCGAGTGGCTCAACGACGACACAATATTTTTCACCGCGCAGGAAGACGCCACGCTATTCGAGAAAGATACCGAGCAGCGCAAAGATGACTCGAACGTTGTGGACGACGATCTGCACGCCGCCCCCGTACGTCTTTTCAAATTTTCCGTGAAAGATAAAAAAGTCACTCGCCTTACAAATAATGAAGACCGCATTCAGGCCTGGTCCGTCTCGCGCGATCTTTCTCACGCCGTCACCGTTCACAGCCGCGAACTCAGCTACGCCTGGGATCAAAAAGTTGCGCCGCAAACTTTTCTATGGAATTTAAATACCGGCGAGAGTAAACAAATTTTCACTAGTGGCAGAGTGTTTCCGAATAACGTGGACTGGACCCGCGATGGCTCCGGCTTCTACGCCTCCGCTCCTTTTTCTAACGATCTGAAATTTTTCACCGCTTCCATCGAGCAAATGTATTTCTACGATCTCGCCTCCGGCCAAACGCAAAAAATAAATCTCGACTGGGAAAATGGATTGGCCGGCGGATTTGACGTGACCAGTGACGGTTTCATCGCCATGCTCGCCGCCGGTCCGCGTAATTTGCCGGCGCGGTACACAATGTCCGGCAGCGGCACGTCGCGAAAGTGGACGCGCGCCGCGATCGAAGGCCAGCACGTAGGAAATCTCGGCGGCCTAGCCATCAGCGAAGAAACTCCTCGGATCATTTATAATTATTCCACCGCCAGCATTCCCACCCAGTGGTTCAGCGCCACTCTTGACGGCACGCGCATCAACGATCCACAGCAAATCACAACTTTGAATCCATCATTCGCCAAAAAAGAAATCGCAAAATCAGCAGTGATTCACTGGAAGGGCGCGAATGACGATGACGTCGACGGAATTCTTTTTTATCCGCTCCATTATCAGGAAGGCAAACGCTATCCGCTCGTTCTGGGAATTCACGGCGGTCCCGCGGGAACAGACACCGATTCCTGGTCACAAAGCTGGGCGTATCCCACGGCGCTCTACAACGAGCGCGGCGCTTTCGTCCTGAAAATTAATTATCACGGCAGCAGCAATCATGGACTGAAATTCGTGGAATCAATTTGCTGCGGACATTATTACGATCTGGAAATTCCCGACATTGAAAAAGGTGTGGACGCTCTGATCGCGCAAGGAAAAGTTGACGCCGACCGCATTGGCACCGCTGGCTGGTCTAACGGCGCGATTCTTTCCATCCAATTGACCGTCACAAATCCCACGCGCTACAAAGCCGCGATGACAGGCGCCGGTGACGTTGAATGGATCAGCGATTGGGCCAACGTTGATTTCGGCGAGTCGTTCGATTCCTATTATTTCGGAAAATCGCCGCTCGAAGATCCCGAACTTTACATTCGCAAATCTCCGGTATTTCAAATGGATAAAGTTCGCACTCCAACTTTAATTTTCTTCGGCACAAATGATCGGCAGGTTCCCACCGAACAGGGTTGGACCCACTACCGCACGCTCTACACCATCGGAAAAACTCCCGTGCGATTTATTTTATTTCCCGGTGAAGCGCACGGCCCCACGAAACTTTCCCATCAACTTCGTAAAGTGAATGAAGAAATGGCCTGGATGGACACCTACCTTTTCAAAACGTCGGAGCCGATCAACGAAGCTTTCAAAGCTGATTCCCCGCTCGGCGAAGCAATCCGCAGAAAAAATGTCGCACGCGCCGGAACGAATTACGGCAACGCCGTAAAAGCCGCCAATAATCGCACAACTCTCATTCCCGAAGTTGTGCATCGCAACAATCTGGAAATCGGACGCTTTGAAGTTACCCGCGCGCAATACGCAAACTTCGATTCGAGTTACAAATTCGATCCCGGCACGGAAAATTTCCCCGCCAATGGAATCACATTTGAAAAAGCGAAGGCTTACGCCGCATGGCTTTCCTCAACAACCGGCGAAACCTGGCGCATTCCCAATGAATCCGAAGTCACTTCCCTTTACAACGGACGCACCGGCGAAAACACCCTCGATTATTGGGCGGGCTATTCTCCAAATCCAGACGATGCGCAGCGCCTCACGAAACAAATCGTCGAACTGCCCGGCGACGCGCCGTTGCTCAAGCAAGTCGGCAGCTTCAAAGCGCAGGGTGAAAAAGACGACGAGCTAATTTACGATCTCGGCGGCAACGTCGCCGAATGGGCCATCGCCTCCGACGGCAGCGGAAAAACATTAGGCGGCAGCGCCGATCGTGCTTCCGACTCGAAGACCGCGTACAAACCCGCGTCGCTCGCATACACCGGAATTCGCGTAGTTCGCGGCGCGCCAAAGCCCGCCGCAGCTTCAACAACTACGGCGAAATAATTGCGTGCACCGAAAAATAATTCGCTCCTGAAATATTTCGGCGCCTCCGCGATCGCAGCCACGCTTGTCCTCGCGTTCGCAATTCCGGCGGGGTACGCGCAGAATCAGCCGAAAAATCTTCCGCCGGAATCCGCCACATCGCGCAACGGATATTCCTGCTCCGGCAACTCAAAAGACGAAACGAAAATCACCGATGGCCTCTTCTGGACGCACTATTGCCGCGAAGGTCCCATTGGCGGCCCGTGGTCAATTCACGTTCTGCAACTCGCGCGCCATCGTCGCGATTTGCTCGTCCACTCCGCGATGGGAACCGACGCCACCGGACAATTTGCTCGCGTCCCGCTAACCGAACTTGCCAGCCGCGCGATTTTAAGCGGCACCGACGTACTCGCCATGATCAACGGTGATTTCGACATGGAGCAGCCCTACTTCGGTGTTCCCATCGGCCTCGCCATCACCGGCGGAAAAATTCAAACTGCCGGAGGAGATTCGCGCCCGGTCATGTCAATTTTTGTTTCTGGCCGCCCTTCCATCGGTGTTCCCGATATTCACATGCAAGCGCAAATCGAAAAAAATCGCTGGCCCGTCGCAACATTTAATAAACCGCTCGGCTACGCAAAATCGCGCGACTTGCGCATGTATTCCCGCGCCTTCCGCACATCCGTCACCGCTGCGCAACCATTCGCCGCAATCGTCATTACCAAACTCGATCGCCCGCTGCCGCCCGATTCGCAAACCAAAATCATCGGCATCATCAGCGAAATCCGAGAGCCCGCCACCGAACAAATTATTCCTGAAAATGCAATTCTGTTGGCCGAACCTTCCGGCACAAAAGATTCGCAAAGTAAATTCCGCAATTTAAAAGTCGGAATGAAGGTTACTGTGCGTATGTTCGTGCGCATGGAAAAACAAGCGGACATCAGCGACGCCATCGCCGGCCTTCCCATTCTCGTCACCGCCGGCCACGCCGCAATTCAAGGCGAGCTCACCGACTACATCAAGCAGCGCCATCCGCGCACCGCCGTTTGCTACAACGAACAAAATTATATGTTTGTAGTTGTGGACGGACGCCAGCCGAAACTCAGCGTCGGCATGACTCTCGAAGAACTCGCGGACTTTATGGTTTCAATCGGCTGCACCGAAGCAATGAACACTGATGGCGGCGGCTCAACAGAAATGGCCGTCACAGTTCCGCAAAAAAATTCGCCCGGCACATCAAAATTAGAAATTGTAAATTCCCCGTCAGACGGCCCCGAGCGCGGCCGCCCCAACGCCTGGATGATCGTTCGCCGCCACTAAATCATTTTCAATTTCTTGTAAAAATTCTCCACAAACTTTCCGTCCGCATCTTTAAATTTATAACTCTTCGCAAGATCTCCCACATAAATCAACTTCCCGCTGTGCCGCGAAACTTTTTTATCAGCGCTCATCATCGCAGTCGCGCGCCCGGTATATTCCGGCGTCTCGCTCAAATGAAAACCCATTGCCTTCTTATGTTTTTCGCTCGTCCCGCTCATGTGCATCAACACGCGCTCGGTGCGCATAAATCCCGGCCCCAGCGCCACAATCGTCACGCCAATTTTCGCCAGATCCGATTTCATCGCATAAGCCATTTCATTTATTCCGCGATGCCCCAATCCAATCAGCGCCCAATCAAGCGTCTTCGGTCCAAATCCGATGATCGGTTCCGTGATCGAAACGATTAGCCCACCGCCGTGTTTCGCCATCACTCGCGCGCCGTTCACCGCGCCCAACAAATGCGCGTAGGGTCCGCCTTCCACAGACTCCTTCCAACTCGTGCTCGTTTGCTCCCAAAATAATTTCCGTTTGCGTTCCGGATGTAAAAACGCCTCGAACGATTCCGCGCTCCATCCAAATACAGAGTTCGCCAAAATATCCAACCGCCCCGCCTCGCGCTCCACTCGCTCAAACAACGACGCCACCTCTGCTTCGCGAGTAAAATCCGCCGCAACAGGAATCCCACGTCCTCCGCGTGCGTTCACTTCGTCTGCAGTTTCTTCAATCGTTCCCGGCGCTCCATCCGGCGGCATAGGCCCACCACGAACAGTTCGCGCCGTAACATAAACCGTCGCCCCACATTCCCCCAGCGCCAACGCAATTCCGCGCCCCGCTCCTCTGCTTGCCCCCGCCACCACAGCAACTTTTCTACGCAAGTCCGGCGGCGTCCATCCAATCGGCCGCTTCTCATCCGCACCAACGCTAACAACAGACGCACTTTGTACGGCTGATTTTTTAATTTTGGCTCCCATCGCCAACCCTCCCGCAATGGTCTAAATCAAGGAATGAAATTTCAGGAAGTTTTATATCGGAGATTAATTACACCCGCAAGTCCGCGGCGTACATCCACATCCACCACCAACCGAACTCTCCACCGCCGCACCACCATCGCCCGTCTTTACCGACGCGCTAAACACAGAAATCTGAATCGTCTGCTTCCCGCTCGCACATTTCGGACAAATAATTTCCTGTCCCTTCGCCATCACCAATTTCTCGTGACGTGTCCCGCATTCCTCGCATTGATATTCGTATATTGGCATGTTCGATCCCCCAAACTTATCGCGTCGCATCAATTCCCATTAAACCAAGCACCACGCACAAACAACAAAGAATCGCGAAAACTCTACCGTTGCCTTTTCCAATCAATGCAATCAAGACTATCAGCACAATCGAGAAAAACGAGATACGCATCCAGTTTTCCCAAATCGCATACTCCACCCAAACATCTTTCGGGTGGAAGCGCGGCGTCAACAAATAGACAGCCCAGAAACCAACGAGTTCCGCGGTCGCCCCGATGAGCGCCGAGTTGCGCAGCATTCGCCGCCACCGTGGGACTGGTTCACTGCGCTCTTTCAAGAATCTAAACCAACCGGCCGCAAGGAAAACGGGCGGCCCGAATAATCCCAGTATCGCAAGTACATCAATGAAAAGCTGATCGAGTTTGCTCATCGAGACCCACGAAAAACCAGACGTGACGGCCAACAAATGCAAACGCCTCCCAAACTCGGGAGGCGCTGCAAATCGTTTCGTACGTAGTTCGGTTAGTCCCCAGCAACCGTCTCAGCAATCGGCTTCTTCGCCTCAGCCCCATTGCCAGTCCCGTTCCAATCGCCACTCGGCTTTTGGATGTTGCTGATCGTCACAGGAGCGCCGATTGGCTTCGCAGCCTTGATCTGATCCAGCGTACCGATGGTAACCACCGTCGGTTGCGCCTTCTTCAGCACCAGCTCTTCGTAAATCGCGCGAACCTTGGCTTCTTCTTTTTGAGCGGCCTTGCGGCGTGCGCGGTCTTCGTCGGCCGCGGTTACCGGAACGTCGTCATGATCCCGTTCCTTCACGCGCGCTGCGTCGTCAGCATCAATCACCAACGAATGCTCGTAGTTGCCCAGATTCACGGCTTTGCCTGCGGCGTAAATTTCATGCTTGCCGTGCGTCTTATACCACTGCGCGACGGTCGCATTCTTGTACATGTTCTCGATAATTTTCCGCCAGCCGATGCCCGTGTTGTACGCGCAGAACGAAATTTCACCCTGTTGCGTCGCGTACGGAATGATGCACATTTCCGTGCGCCGGAAATCGTAGTTGAACAAGTCCTGGAACCACATTCCCGCGATGAACATGAAATTCCACGGATCCTGACGGCGCTTCATCGCGTCATCAATCGTCCGGCTGCCATCAACTTTTCCGAACTTCTCGTCAACGTCCTTGGAAAGTCCCCATGACTTATCAAATTTCCGCCACAGGTCAACCAGCGCCAAACTCTTCGGCGCCTGGAATGGCTTGTAAGCCTTCAGCAGTGCAAGGCCCATCATCATCTTCGTGAATTTCGTGCTGCGTGCTGCGTCCGTAATGGCCGTAACGTCTTTCACTAGCTGCGGCACATCCAGGAATCGCGGAACAGGAGCCCATTCTTTCGTCTCTTTGTTGATCATCACCGCGGTGCCCACTCCGCAATTCGGATGGCATCCGCATGAAAGTGATCCCCACTGCGTGTCGGGGCCGTGCACCAGGTCCGCAAAGCCCGCAAAAACACTGATCAGCGAAATTGGGAACCAGTCGCGTGTCGGCTCAACTTTTCCGACTTGCTTGCTCACGTCCTGCGCCAAATGCGAAAGCGTGTAGCGCTGCTTCAGTCGGCGTTCCGGTGTGATGTCTTCATCGCGTCCGGTAAATGAAACCGGCTGGAACGATACGAACGCAATTTTCTTCGGATTATCCATTGCGAACTTCACGATCGCTCCCACTTGATCGTTGTTCACGGTGTTCAGAATCGTCACCACCAGCACGATTTCAATTCCCGCTTCGTGCATGTTTTCAATGGCGCGCAGTTTCACGTCAAACAGGTTGCCCACCTGACGGTGGCTGTTCGCGTCATTGCCGATGCCGTCGAATTGTAGGTACGCATAACGCATACCCGCCTCGAAAGCTTTGCGGCTGAATTCCTTGCTCTTCGCAAATTCAATTCCGTTCGTTGCCGCCTGCACGCTGTTGTAGCCCAGCTTGCGCGCGTAACGCACTGCATCCAAAAAGTAGGGATGCATCGTCGGCTCGCCGCCTGAGAATTGCACGGACATCTGACGGCGCGGCTTAATGCGAATCGCGTTGTCCAAAATTTCCTGAATTTCGTCCCAGCCCAGTTCGTGAACGTATCCGACCTGGTTCGCGTCCATGAAGCAGGGATCGCACATCATGTTGCAACGGTTCGTAAGGTCAACCGTCAGCACCGAACCGCGGCCATAACGCACCGTGCTCGAACCATGCTTGTGCAGATCTTCGTCGTTGTGCGCAGGAATATCGCGGCCCGGAAAATTCTTTTCAATCCACGCCAGGAAATCCGCGTCCACGGCCATTAAATCTTCGTACTTACCGTGCAGCGGGCATTCCTTCACCATCCAGATCTGGTTGTCGCGCTTGATGATCTGCGCCTTAATCTCGCCGACCTTCTCGTGCATCAGATCGCGCCAATCTTTATCGCCCTTGAAGATGGACTCGCGCGCTTCTTTCACGCATCCCGGACACAGCGAGTCAGTCTCGCGCGGAAATCCCAGCGTGGGCTTCGTCTTCTCCCACGATTTCAGCAGCGGCTTATCCGACCACTTCGGTGTAAATGATGGATTCGGATTCTTCTTGTTAAAATGTTGAATCGTGTTGAAGGCCACGCCGGCAGTCTTCGCCACCATCAAGTCAGCGACCTTCCAAATCTTCGTCCCGAATTTACGGGGCATATCGTTATCCTCCAATTTTCAGAAACTTCAGTTTCCGGATTCTCTCACCGGATAGCAAAATCGAGCCCAACCCGGTCCACTTTCCGGGCCCCCTTGCAGATACAAACTTAACACGCCAAAAATAACATGCGCAGGAAAGAAGCGTCCAGACCAACTCTTTCCCCCTGTACAGCTTCGACCCTATTAGTACCCTCGTCCAGTTGGATGCGTTAAGCGGTCAAAAAGGGGGGTCGAATGGTAATTCTTTGCAGTTAATGGCGCCCCGCGGGTCGATTCGTGGCGAAATCCCCTATTTACCGTTAAGTCGCACAGTCTAAGGAACTTAGCTCGAGAGCACTCATTCCGAACGCCGACCGAGTTCCATTTCCGGAATGTTTGAACGTTCCCTTCACGTTTTCTTAGGCAAGATCTGTTGGAGTACAAAGCTCAATTGCTCTGCGAGGCGCCCCGTCTTCGCGACGGATTCCAACTGACGGTAAATGTCTTCGGCATCGCCCTGCTTCCGAACACCGACCGCAAATACTACGACAACGCGATGCTCAGGATAAATTCGGTAGATGACCCGATGGTTTCCGAACTGATGTTTCCAATAACCGGCCAGCGACCCACGCAGCGGTAGCCCGTAGCTTTCCGGATCAACCGCCAGCTTTTTTTCCAGAACTTTTCGCAGCTGATTCCGCACGCTCCCATCGAGAGCTTTAATATCTGCCGCGGCGTCTGGTGTGTACCTAAGTTCAAATGAAGGCTTGGGACTCGCCGCTCCCGGCAACGACGCGGGGAACGAAAGATTTTTTCGATGTTTACTCATCTCCGAAAACGTCTGCTGTCGTCAGAAGACGCCCGGCCGCAACGTCGTCATCAATGCTCTTCGACAAATTCAGCAAACGGTCGGTTAGCTCGCGATCACTGAGAATCTCGAGAGTGGCAAGAATTGACTCTCGCTCTTCGACCAGCGAATCTAGGAACTTCTTGTCGACCAGATACTTGGCAGGCTGACGTCGATTTTCTACGAGGACAACTCTGTTTGCACGGGCATACCGAAGACAACTCTTCAGTTTGTCTCGAAGATCTGTGGCACTGACCCTCTTAATGTTGATCGCAGCTCTCGGCATAAGCCCTCTCGAAATGTACGTTTGAACAATACAAACGTACAGTAGCGATCTCTTCCTGTCAAGAGGCCGCCGTCGGTCTAGGAGTTCACCAAATGCCGGATTCCATCGTCGATTTGTTTCCTCTCACCGCCAATGGTTCAATGGATGCATCGCGGTGACCACGACGCTCGGCGAACTGAGTTCTTGTCGTGAGGCCACCGCGCGAAAATCATTCTGAATTCCAAGGAGAATAAATGTCCGCAGTAAAACTGGAAGATGCACGCCGCATAATTACCGCAGCAGAAAAGAAAGCGCAGGAAATTGGCCAGCCCATGAATATCGCCGTCGCCGATGAGGGCGGAAACATCGTGGCCCACGTTCGCATGGACAACGCTTGGATCGGCAGCATCGACATTTCCATGAAAAAGGCTTACACCTCTCGCGCATTCGATATCGAAACAAAAGATTTGGCCAAGCATTCGCAATCCGGCGGACAATTCTTCGGCATCCACGCCTCGAATGACGGCAAGATCATGATCTTCGCCGGCGGAGTCCCGCTGAAACGCGACGGCAAAGTAGTAGGCTCAATCGGCGTAAGCGGCGGCAGCGGCGATCAAGATCACTCCGTAGCGGTTGCTGGCGCCGCCGCATTCTAGAAACAACTTTCAAAACTGACGCACGATTCGGCGCATGAATAATGCGGTTGGCAGCTTTTCGCTTGCTGCCAAAACAGAAAATGCCTAACCTCGCGCCATGAAAAAATCCATGATGATACTCGCGTCGGCATTCTCGGTTTTGCTATTTTCTTCGGTAAACATTATTTCCGGTCAGACTAAACCTTCCGCCCAGGACAAGGCGTCACCTTATTTCACACTGCAGCCACATCCAGGCGAAGCACTGTATTACATCGGATTTCGCACGGTGGTTATCAGCGCTCCCGGTCTCGATCATTCGGTCGTTTCCCCATCGGGCAGCGAAGCCATCTTCAAAATTTTGCCGGGAAGCACGTCTACTGACCTGAAGATGACGACTTCCGCTCGGATCGAGGGCGAGTTCCAAGTTGAGGACGCTCCTTATGAGCTGAGCGATCGCGGAGATACCGAATGTTTCCAGGGGGAGTGCTACCCCGAACACAGCGCCAGCTCAATGGTTGCGAAAGCATCTATCTGGGGCTTGCCCGCTGGTCCGCTGCACGCCGGCATGTCATGGACCGTGGAGGTCACTCATGGGTGGGAATTTGGACCTGCGGGAAAACAAACGATACGCGTGATTTCAGTGGATCCGCAGGATGGCAGCGTCATTCTCACGCGCGATGGCGAAGGCGACGGGCCGCCAGACCCAGTAAGCAACACGACAGTAGTCACGAAGGGCGGACAGTCTTGCACCGTATCCGTTAAACACGGACACACTCACTGGTCTGGAAAGGCTACTATCCAGCACGGGCTGATTATCTCAGATGAGTGTCTGGCCGATGCCGAAGTCGAACTGTCGTCGCCCGAGTTCGGAAAGGTGACAGGACGGGAACGGATGTTCATGGCGCTTATGCAACATCCAGAAGCGATCCCGTTTTAGAATTATTTTAGTTGCAGCGCAAAAGATCATCTTCGATTTCAATTTCTGAACTCTTAACTCCTCCGCTGTTAGAATGACTCTGGCTCCCTTTGCGAGCACTTGCGGACAGCATGCGATTAGAAGCCACTAGACGTGCGTATATTCCATCGTTCTGGGCCCTTCAGCTAGGCGGTTGGCTTCTCTTTGCGCTCGCGGTCTTAAGCACCAGCGTCCCGGAGTGGCATCAGCGTGGATACTTTGCCTATCGAGCGATGTCCATCCCGGCGACCTTCATCGCCAGCTTTGTACTCTACGGTGTTTGCAAGGTTCTTTGGCGTACGCAGGCTGGTTTCCTATTGTCGCTGGCGGCATGTGCTTCCACCTGCGGTTTGCTTGGGCTTGCGATTTCGGCTGCATCCCTCTGGGCTGAAATCTATTTGGGAAAAGCGCCCGTATCCTTTCGCATGAGTTATGTGGTTCCCGGCGCAACGACCGGGGCGGCTTTTCTAGTGGCTTGGAGCGGAATGTTTTTCGGTATTAAGCATTATCAGGCCTTGGAACGAGAAAAAAATCGCGTTCGAGAATCCGAATCGTTGGCTCGCGAAGCCCAACTTAGGGCGCTTCGATTTCAACTACAGCCACATTTCCTCTT
Organism: Terriglobia bacterium; assembly: GCA_963840515.1. Classification (GTDB taxonomy): domain Bacteria; phylum Acidobacteriota; class Terriglobia; order Acidiferrales; family UBA7541; genus DASTCZ01. The sequence goes on along the minus strand of CAWIZI010000014.1, from coordinate 100,551 downwards.
CAATACCCTGAATACGATTGGAACTCTGGTTCTTGAACAGAACTCAACGGGCGCGCTTCAGATGATCAGCCGCTTAGGCAATCTGCTTCGCAGCACCCTTAGCACACCCGAACTGCACGTAATTCCGCTGGCTGATGAACTGGCCAGCGCGAAAGAATATCTCGATATTGAAAAGGTTCGTTTTGGGTCGCAACTCCGCATCGAGTTCTTCATTGGCGATGGCACACTGATCGCTGAAGTTCCCCGTCTACTTCTCCAACCTCTTCTGGAAAATTCTGTGCGACACGGAATTGCTCAGTGCGAAAGCGGGGGCACAATTGTTGTGTCCTCGGAATTGCGGAACACACTCATCGCAATCGAGGTAGTAAACGATGTCCCGCCAGGTTCCGCCGTCGCCTCACCCACAGACGGCATTGGCCTCGCCAACACACGGCAACGGCTGAACGAGCTGTTTGGCGCCGATGGCAAGTTGGACGCGGCTTTCTGCGACGATGGGAAGTTCCGCAGCAAAATTTCTTTTCCCTTCAAGCCTTCCGCTGTACATTTTGAGATTTTGGAGTGAGGACGTACCTGCAATGATCACGGTTTTAGTGGTGGATGACGAACCCCATGCACGTCGCGGAATCGTCCTTCGTCTTCAGCGGCATCCGGAGTTTCAACTGATCGGCGAGTGCGGAAATGGCAAGACCGCTTTACAAAGTATCGAGCGATTGAAGCCGGCCCTTGTGTTTCTGGATATACGTATGCCGGGACTCAACGGGCTGGAAGTTTTGAAGCGGCTGTCCAAAGACTGCGCCTCTTCTTTTATTTTCCTGACGGCTTTTGATGAATATGCGTTGGACGCTTTCGAGTTTCATGCGGTGGACTATCTGCTTAAGCCGATAGACGACACCAGATTTGCCGAAGCTCTCGAGCGAGTGAGACGAACGAGCAGGTTGGCGTCTCTTGAGGAAAAATATGCGCAGCTTCAGGAGTTGGTCAACTCAGAACGGAATACTCAAAGAGCCTCATTCCTCAGCAAATTCGCTGTTAAGACAGGAGATCGCGTAGCGTTTGTCCGCAGCGAACAGATTGACTGGATAGAAGCAACCGGAGATTACGCGGGGTTACACGTTGGCAATAAAACTTATCTGATCCGGGCATCGATCAACCAACTCGCTCGCAGACTTGATCCTTCTGCATTTACTCGAGTGCATCGTTCTGCCATCGTTCAGCTTGACCGGATTGTTCGCATAACGCCGGCTGTGAGTGGAGATGCGAGGCTCACTTTGTCGACTGGTGACGAAGTGAGAGTAAGTCGGAGCTTCAGTAAGCCAATCAGGAAAATCCTTCGCAATGGCTCCTTGAACTCGTCGCCTGCCGGCGTGAAGTAGCCGGGAAAGAGGAGCCCTAATCGTTCAGCGCAGGCCGCAGCATCGCAATCGCGAAGTGAGCCAACAGTTGCGCCTCATCATCCAACTGTACCCAGCGAATCGCGCAATGATCCTTCAAATATTTCGCCACTTTCGGTTCGGTAATTCCCAAATGGTCCGCAAGCAGTCCGCGAATGTTCTCGCCATTCCGCGTTCTTCCGTTCCGCACCAAATTTCCAATTCCGATTCGCAGCGTCTGGCATGCCTCTACATAATAATTGTCGTGCAACTCTGAATCCGAAAGCACAAAAACTCCCGGCCCCGCTGGAGCTTTGTCCGCATCATCCAAACTCGAAGGAGGCGACGCCAACATCCTGCGCAGCCGTGATTCAAGTCCCGCCAGTCGCGACGCCAGCGCAGGTTCTCCCGCGCGTCGGCGTCCTTGCCATGCCGCAGGCCCAATATTTCCCGAAGATGTGTCCGTGAATTCCGCTTCCGAAGCGACAATCGTCTCCGCAGCCGGCTCCGCATCGCGTCGAGCAGCAGGCGCGCTCGACGAAGATCCGCGTCGCCCTTGCGACGAGCCTCGGCCTGAATTGCGTCCGCTCACTTGCGACGATGGTCTTGAGGGAATTGCTCGCGGCGGAATCGCAGCAACCGCAACTGGGTGCGCTTCAACCGGCTCAACCGAATCCGCAACAGCAGCAACCGAACTCGCAGCAGCAGTCACGCCAGTCGGCGCGCCCACAACTTTCTTCCGCCGCCCGCGTCCACCGCGACGTCCTCTTCGACGCCGCTTCTTCGCCGCATCGCCTGCAACTCCATCACCCGCCGCGCCTTCAATCACAGCAGACGTCGCAATATCTCCCGCGCCTTCCGATTCTCCGGGCGCAGCTATTCCTTCGTCGGCATCCGCGTCAGGTTCGCCAGTCCCTTCCGTATATTGGCTCGAAGCTTCCGACCGCCCGAATAATTTATCCGTGCCTGAAATCTCTCGCATCACTTCGCCCTGCACTTGCTCAGGCGAAACACCGTCTGATCCAGACGCGAGCGCACTTGCTTCCGTAATTGCCAATGGCACTTCGACTCCCAATCTCACCAACGCTTCCTGCGCCTTTGTTTTCCATTGGGCGCGTCGAAATTTCTCCGCCGCAGTCAGATACCAGGTTGCCGCGTCGGCATTGCTTCCATTCTTTTCGTGCAGACGCGCCAGCTCAAACGCCACCATCGCGTCGCGTGTGCTTTCGTACAAAGCGGCAAGTTGTCCCGGAGGATCGCTGCTCGTCCGTGCTTTCCGAATTTTTCCCTGAATGTGTCGCCAATCAGCCATGCGTTGCATTCTAACAGTCACAGGCCACGCGCTCCAACAGAGAACCCAATTGCTATGTAGATAATTTATCTCTGAGGATGCGTCACCGCGCGCCATCACTCGTTAGTTTCAAGTGCGCGAGTCCGCTTCTGTTGCAAGGAGTGTATCGCAAATCTCTTCAGTGCGCCGCTAAACCGGCATTCCTTCCACGATCGATTCCGGCGTGGACAAAGGAATCACGCGATTCAACTTCCATCCCGACGCCTCGAAAATTTCCCGGAATTGTTTCTCGGTCCGCTCGCGTCCACCAGCCGCAACCAGCATTTGAAGATCAAGAAATTTTCCCGGAGCAAAATCATTCCCCGGCTGAATCACTGAATCCACCACAAGCAATTTACCGCCTGCGTTCACGCTCTTCCTGCACGCCTTCAAAATTTTGACGCACTGCTCGTCCGCCCAATCATGAATAATGTGTTTCATAATGTATGCGTCCACGCCTGACGGAACTGTAGAAAACATGTCGCCAGATTGAAGCGTGCAACGATCCATCACATTCTTCAGAGGGCCGTTCTTCGCGCCTTCCATCACTTCGGGTAAATCGTAAAGTGTTCCGCGCATTGTCGGATGTCGTTCAAGAATCTTCGCGAGCAGAAGTCCGTGTCCGCCAGCGACATCCACGATGGAATGAATGCCATCAAATGAATACGCATCAACAACTGCTGGACTATCCATCATCGAAAAGGAAGTCATCGCGTCATTGAAGACCTGTGCTTCTTTCGGATGCTGCTTGAAGTACTCGAAGATCGGCATTCCATAGACTTTCTCGATGGCTGTTTTGCCAGTTCTCACACAATACTCAAGCTGTTCCCATCCTCGCATGTGCCATTCGTGACCGTGCATGATTGCTAGCGCACGAAGGCTTGGATTCGCGTTGCTGCGCAGAACTGCTGAAGCTGGTGTTTGGGAGAATTTCCCGTCAGATCCTTCGGCAAATACTCCGACGCTTGCTGTTGCGCGCATCAGCCGATAAAGCGCTGTCGCATCAGCCTTGAGTTCGGTTGCGAGTTCGGCGGCGGATTTCGGGCCTGCTTCCAGAAGATCCGGAATGCCAAGTTTCGCTACGCAAGAAACTGCGCCTGTCGCATAAGCAGCCGACAACAAATGCATTATCTTCACTTCGGGCGGCGGAGATTTCGGTTGGTCAACCATATTTCCTCACCAGAGTTTCCGTTGGGGATTCTAAAGCTGCGGAAGTATACACTCTTGCTATCGTGCTAGAAACGGAGCGGACAAATTGGATTGTGGAACGAGCTCGCGCGATCGGGTTCGATCTGTGCGGAGTTGTTGCGATGGATTCTTGGCCGGAACTTGCGCGGAATGCTGAATGGCTTGCTCGCGGACATGCAGGAGAAATGCGCTGGCTTTCCGATCCGCGGCGCGAATCGCCGCAGCAAGTGATGCAAGGCGCGCGAAGCGTGATCGTTTGCGCAGTGAACTACAATTCCGCGCATCCTTATTCAACGGAGTTCTCCGCGGCGGAATCGCAGCAGGATTCTCCGCGCGGATGGATTTCCCGTTACGCTTGGGGAACTGATTACCACGAAACGATTGGCGCGAAACTGGAAGCGTTAGTAAATGCGATGCGCGCTCAGTTCACCGAACCGTTTGACGCGAAATGGTACGTTGACACAGGACCAATTCACGAACGCATCGCAGCTCAGCGCGCTGGATTGGGAACAGTTGGGAAACACACGTTGCTGATTCATCCGGAATTGGGTTCGTGGATATTTCTGTGCGTGATTGTTACGACGCTCGATTTAGCGCCGTCTTCAGATATTGCAGCAGCACAATTTCCACCGACAGATGTTTGCGGTCAATGCACGCTTTGTATTGAAGCTTGTCCGACAAGCGCGATTGTTGAGCCTTATGTTCTTGATGCGAGGCTTTGCATTTCGTATCTGACGATTGAATTGCGCGGCGCAATTCCGGAAAGTCTGCGCGCGCAAATGGGACGACAAGTTTTCGGGTGCGATATTTGTCAGGATGTTTGTCCGTGGAATCGCGAAGCGCCGACAACGAAGGAAGAAGTATTTGCGCCGAGGGAAAATCTGCTTGCGCCAGAATTGGAATGGATTGCTTCGATGAGTGAAGAAGAATTCCGCGAAACATTTCGCGCGAGTCCGATTAAGCGCGCAAAATATCGCGGAATAATTCGGAATGCTTGCGTTGCGATTGGAAATTCAAATGTGAAACGCGATTCGGAAACGCATTTGCGGATTATGAAATTGTTGGGGAGATTGGCGGAAAGTAGTGACGAGATTATTTCGGAACATGCGAGGTGGGCGGTGGGGCGGTTAGCGTGAGCGGCTAAAAAGTGCATTATAATGCATGTTTTGGACGGAAATGGATGAAAAGTGCATTATAGTGCAGTTTTTGTGGATGGAAAAAGAGGGAAATTGGGTGTTTTGACGGGGACGAAAGAAAAGATAAGAGGATTGAACGCAGAGACGCAGAGACGCAGAGAACGCAGAGAAAAACCGAGAAGAACCGTCGGCCCACCTAAAGGTGGCCCCTACGTTTAAGTCTTTTATTAGCATACACTTCGCACGAGATCGGCGTAAGTCCTTTATTAGCACACACATCGCTTTCGACCCCCGGGGTGGGGGGTACGAGTTTTTGTGAAAATGGATTATGGCGGCGACGGGTGCGGCGCGGGTAAGAGGAAGGAAACAAGGGAGTTATGGAATTGGGTGGGCAAGATTTATTGTTGCACGCCCGTGTTGCATCGAGATGCAGAACCCCACGTTCGCGGTCCCAAAGGATCGGGACGGGCGAACATGGGGCACCGTGCAAAAGGGCGTACGGCCTCACCTCTAAAGAGGTGAGCTACAGATTTCAGACGATTCCTTTTTTCGGAATGCCGTGCATGCGCATTTCGATTAGTTGATCTATGGTCAGGTCTTTGTAGCCTTTGGCGCGGACGTCGCGGATATAGTCGGCGCTGACTCCGTGATTTTTTAGCTGGACGAGTTGATCGATGCCGATGTGGTCGTAGCCCAACTGTTTTAGGTCGCGCACAAATTCTGCGGACACGCCGTGCTCGCGCAAATTAATTAATTGCGAAAGCTCGACGTGCTCCAGTCCCGCTGTGTGCATCTCGCGCACGTAGCTCGCGCTGACTCCGTGATTTTTTAGTTCCACCAAATCATGCAGCTCGATTTTTGAGTAGCCGGCGTCGTGCATTTCTTTTACGTAGTCAGCGCTCACGCCGTGATTCCGCATCTCGACCAGATCATCAATTCCCAGATTCGGATAGCCGGCATCCTTCATGCTACGCGCAAATTCCGAGCTGACTCCGTGATTGCGCAGCTGGACGAGGCGCTCCACACTTAAATCGCGCAATCCGAGTGACGACATTTCCTTCACATATTCCGGAGTGACGCCGTGATTTCGCAGCTGAATAATTTGGTCCACAGAAAGTTGGCCGACGCCCGCTGCTGACATGCCCTTCACAAATTCCACGCTGGCGCCGTGATTGCGCAGTTGAATTAGCTGCTCGACGCTGACGTCTTTCAGTCCCACGCCGCGCATTCCCGTTGCGAATTCCACGGTCACTCCGTGCGTCTTTAGGCTAATGAATTGGTCCGCCGAAAGATCGCGATAGCCGAGATCGCGCATCTGCTTCACGTAATCGCGCGAAACGTCATTCACCGTCATCTGAAAAATCTGGTCGCTGGACAAATCGCCATAGCCCAGAGCCTTCATGCCCTGCGCAAAGTCCGCGCTCGGCGCGAAAGAAACTTTTCCGATGCCGACGCCCTTATCGAAATCGCCAATGAAACTCAACGTGCCCGCGTCGCGCCGCAACTCGTAATGCACGTTGGGATGAGTGCCAATGGAAAGATTCGGATCGAGTCCCCAAATTTCGCTGACCTTCGCCGTGCTGCCCCAGGTGTGATTGCCGCCGGGAGTTTCCCAATGAATTTGCAGCCAAATTTGTTCGCCGCCGGTTTGGAATTCTGCGCGCCATTCGCCGGTGGGGAGTTGTTGGGCGGATAGGGTGGCTAGAAAAATAGTGGCTGCTAAGGCTAGGGGTAGGAGGAATTGGATGGTGCGGGTGCTGAGTTTTTGCGAGGCGATGGATTTCATTGATGTGCTCTCCGTACAGCTAATGGTGAGACGTTGGAGAGGAGAAAATGTCACCTGCTAAGTCTGTACCGCGGTGCTCTAGATCTGCACCACCCGTCTTGCTGCACGGGCCATCCGACGTCGGAATTAATCTTCAGGCGCGACGGTTTCGGGAACTGGGATTTTTCGAGAGCTAATACCAGCTACAGTCAAGGCCTGGTGTCGGCCTGCGGCTTGTATGTATTCTAACGACTGGAAAAACACCTCTCTTGAGTAGTGCATCCCGCGCTTCTTCGTTCTCGGAAACTCGATAACTAGTCCGATCCCCACCAACGCCAGAATAAAGTGGAGTTCGCTTGGCTTCGCGTCGGCCAACAAGAGGTGTTTGGTGTAATAAAGAACCCACACCACGCCGAACGATAGGAACGCGAGGAAGAATATCGTTAGCATTACTCGATGAAATCCATATACGGTTACAAACTTCTCCACGCGCCCGAGTTTCTCTTTGTTGCAAAGGGTCTTGCAGCGGTCAAAGAGATAATCGTAATGACGCGGGCGATCAGATCGAGGTATGTCCGCCGACTGCGGAAGACCGAAAAAGTCTTCCATTTGAGAGAGAAGTTCGCGACGCTGAACCTCGCTGATAAACTCGGCATCGTTCATCAAGTATTTGATGGAGGGTTTTCCGCCCCACAGAAAGTAAAAGACGGGTTCGAGGGTGCTGGCCAGGCTCTGCAGAATGTGCCCTAGCAAATATGCCAGCGCGACGCCGATGGCTAGTGCTCCAGCGTTCCCGGCAGGAAGACTCGGCAACGAGAGTCCCGCGAGATACATGAAATAAACTAGGACAACGAGTCCCAACGTTCCGGGGACGAGATGCGCGATCGCATCGTAATAATCGAATTTGTCACTCATGTGTCACGATCACTCAGTCCGTTTTAATCTTTGAAAAAGTTCTGCGGCGAAATCTGGCTGAAAAATCCTTCATTCATTCATCCCGGACAATGGGTTCTTCGCGTAAAGAAGCCCCGCAAGATCAACAAGAGGCCGCGGCGTTCCGGTTCCCGTCAATCGAATCGCTGGCTCGTAGTCCCGCCGAGGCGGGACGTTTCCGCTGCGGAACCAAAGATTTCCCGATTCGTGCGTGCTAAATACGATCGCGCCCGCTTTGATGAGTCCACTCACAATAGCTCGGCTCGGATGGCTCGAGTCACCACAGGCGGAGATATAAGCAATCGCCGGACAAAACCGCTCAATGTTAGCCTGAGAAAGATTGCCATCACTTCCGTGATGGGGAACTTGCATCCACGCCAATTGACTCCAGTCAGATGGAACGCAATCCAATGCTTCACTACCGGCGTCGCCAGTGAGCATGAGTTTCTGGTTTCTGGACTTGATGCCTAGAATTACGCTGGTATTGTTAAAGGGTTGGGTAGCAGGATTTTTTTTCACGCTTGAATCACTAAGCGTGCCACCTAACAAACCTGACAGGGAACCCAGGGGATTGAATCCGGGAGTCGAGGCTGAAGCGGGCGGCGTCGGTATTGAAAGATTAGGGAAACGAAAGCGCGAAGGAGTGTTTGAAAGTCCGGCGAAAGTTGTAGCAAGGCCAGGGAAGTTCGGCTTGGGGAGTTTTGTCTCGAATCCGATGGCCGCGACTGCATCCCAGAATGCCTGAGAGTGTTTTAGTCTGGGAAGATCAGCGAACTCGGGCAGTATGCGCCGGTAGAACGTCATCGAAGGGCCTAGAACTGTAATCTCCGGAATCGCCGCTATCGAGCTGCCGGCGAATGGTTCTTTGGGAAAGATCGGTATCGGACGACTCGAAAACGCGCTCGCGAGTTCCTTTGTCGCTTCGACAACCTGTCTTACGCTTTCCGCCTCTGGAGAATTGCCCCGTGACGCCCTCAGTAGCGTTTCTGCACTCAGATGGTTACGGATGTCGTGCATCCAACCCGTCGCGATTGAGATGGATGGGTCTTGAACTAATTTTATTAATCCGTTCGCGTGGTCGGCGTGGAGATGAGAACAAACGACAGCCCACAAGTGAGTGAAGCCGCGACCATACAGAAATTCACTCACCCTGTTCGCATCGGAACCGTTACCTCCGTCAATCAGAATTCTTTGAGGCCCAATTGAACTCCATTGGGTGACGAGGATCGAGTCCGCGTCTCCAAGAGAAAGCATGTCGATTTCAATTCCGTCGTACATCCGAGACCTCCGCTGGCGTGCCTTTGTGTTGGGTTTCGGATGTTGAAAACGCGGTTACGACCTGATGAGGGTGCAGTAAGAGCGCAGCCTACAGCCCAAACCTAGACTGGTTACCGTCCGAAATTTTACAGCGAATTTCAAATCCGTTCAATATCACAACATGTAATCTGGCGATTGGGACTTCGGATCTTCGATTTACTCCTGCGGTCTTAATCGTCCCGTCGCCGTCCGTCGCCCTCCTCCGCCAAGGCTACGGCGGACTTTCAGCTTTATCTATGGCGGAGTTTTGGATTCGGTTGTGGTGGGATTGCGGAGATCTGGATAGACATCGGACGGATGGGAATAGCGGTAAAAAAGATAAGACGGATGGCAACCTGAAGGTTGCCGCTACATAAGACGGGCGCCGCGTGCGTCGGGGAGAACAAACCGTTCGAGGCTCAGGGTAAAGGGTGGGAGTTTCATTTGTTTTGCGGATTTCGTCAGAGAAGCCGACGTACGTGGTAGGATTTTTCTAACTGAGGTTATCCAATGCCGAAGAAATCCGAGAACTTCGAATTGGTGATTGCCAAGAAATTCGCGAAAGAGTTTCTGGCTACGCTGCCTGAAGTTCGGAAACGTATGTACGCAAGGCGGTATGGGAAATTGAAGTCGTTGCGAACGACGTAGCGGCGGGGATCGCGTTCGCGCCGATAGAAGTGGAAACGCGAATTTAGAGGACATGGGTGCGGAAGTCGGCAGGCCGCAGAAAAGACGGATGGCAACCTGAGGACGTCGGAAAAAGATTCGGATGGCGACGACAGTATAAGGATAGGACGGATGGCAATGACGGTATAAAGATAGGACGGATGGCAATGACATTATAAAGATAGGACGGATGGCAACCTGAAGGTTGCCGCTACATGAGCAAATGACTCCGCTTATGTAGCGGCGACCTTCAGGTCGCCATTCTTTGTTTTCCAGGTTGGTTGCCACGGGGTTGGCGCGGAAGGCCATTCGGTCCAGACGCCGGTGAACGAGCCGGACAATGGGTAATCCTTGTAGTCGGCGCACAATTTTGCGCGGACGGGATTTAGCCAGATGTACCAGGCTACGCCGTCGAGCGAATCTGAAGGGCGCAGGATGTGGTCGTAATAGGCTTTTTGCCAGAGGCGCTGGCCGGTGCGGGATTTGTATTGGAATGCTGTGATCTGTTTGAATAATTTTACAAATGAGGGTAGGTCGCTGGCGTCGGTTTGTCCTTCTACTAGCGCATGAACGTGATCGGGCATTACGCAATAGGCGTGGATGGCAAATTGTTTTTGCACGGCGTAGTCGCGGAGATTTTCGATGATTTCGCGAGCGAATTCGGTTTTTAGGAATATTCGATTCCGATTTTCGCAGCAGAGGGTTAGGAAATATGTGCGGCGAGCGAGGTAGTTTAGATCGGGGAGGCGGATGTTTGTGCGAGGGGTGAGCATGCCGGGAGTATATCAATTAAATACGCAACGGAACCGAACATAAAACCGATTGACAGAAAAGGACGGATGGCAACACAAACAAGATCGAAGGATAAGGCGGATGGCAACCTGAAGGTTGCCGCTACATAACCTTCGGGCGCCTGGTCCAGTAGACGTTTTGACGGTTCTTGAAATAGATGGATTCGCCGTTGGAGGTGTCGTAGTAGAAGCTGACCTGGCTGGGCAAATTGTTTTGGACGAAGGCGATGGTGTAGAGAGTTCTGCCGCCATCTTGTTCGGCGGTGACGGATTTGACGAAGCCGACGGTGACTTTTGCTCCGGGCGTGCCGAAGTTGACTGAGACGGGATCGATCTCAAAGACGCGGTCGTCATAGCGCGGGTCGGAAGAGACCCATTCGCCGACGAGGGTGTCTGGCACTTGATGCGCGGAGGGGCCCCAGATCAGTGCGGCGCCGATTAGGACGACGAGAATTAGGCCGAATCCGATAGAGAGCCTTGCTACGGATGATTCGGTCCACTTCGGTAGTGTGATGATCATGGCTTCCACTCCAGCTTTCTAATTGAAATTCTTTCTGACTGAAATTCGTTAAAACGTTTCGGGCCGCACTTTAATATCCCGAAGCGGGGCCAGTGTAGGCGCCGCTGCTGGCGCGAATAATGTCGTCAAGACTGACGCTGGCGCCGATGCTGGCGGCGGTCTGGCCGTCTGGGCCCATGCTGTAGAGGTCGTAATCCTCGTTCAAGGAAACGAGGAAAAGATCTTGGCGCAGAATGCCGCCGTTTCCCGTGCTGCTAACGTGATTGAAATACTGATAGGGATTGCCCCAGGGATCGATCAAGGAGGTGGCTTCAATTTGCGAAAGATCGGTGGGCAAAGTGCCGTTGTTGGTGGCCTGATAAATCGTAATGTTGATCTCGATGGCATGAAGCTCGCCGGCTGCGCGGCTGACTCTTGCTTCGTTGAGAGCGGCGATGAGGTGCGGAGTGGCCAGAGCAACGATGATCAGAATAATGCTCATGACGACGAGCAGCTCGAGCAAACTGAAGCCGCGGGTGGCGTAACGCGTGCGGCGATGACCATGATTGACGGCTCGAGGAGCCGACGAAGAGCGAACTGACGGCGATGCAACAACCTGAGTGCTGGCCTGGGCGTTGGGCATGGGCGTTTGGTTGAGCCTTTCCGAACTGGAAGCGAGGGCTTCCAGAACGAAATTTCTCCCCAAGATTTCACTGCCCACGCGGCGGGGGACTGGCGCGGGCTAAAGGAAAGTTCCGACACGATGATTGTGTCAGGATTTTCAGAACGCACACAATAGGCTGTTCCCGATTAGGAAATAGTATGAAGGACAAATAGAGGCGGGGCGGATTTGTGGATGAGACAGAGGCGATGAGCGGCGCGATGGCCAATGAGTCCGATGCGCTGGGCGGCGCATCTATCAAAATACCGGCCAGAATACCGGCGCAAGTTGTGTCGCGGCATGATGCGGCGATACAATGGCCGCGAACACGTTGCGCAGAAAAACAAAGACACGCTGCACACAAAAAGGAGAGTCCCTTGCCCTACGAACTTCCCCCGCTTGGCTATGCGTTCGACGCGCTTGAACCTCATATAGACGCTAAGACGATGGAGATCCATCACGATAAACATCACGGCGCTTACGTGACGAATTTGAATAAGGCGCTGGAAGGCCAGCCGAATTTGGCTTCGCTTTCGATTGACGACCTGATGCGGAAAATTGATACGGTGCCCGAAGCGATTAAAACCGCGGTGCGAAATAATGGCGGCGGTCACTGGAATCATTCGATGTTTTGGAAATTGATGAAGCGCGATTCGCACGGCGTTGGCTCGCCCAAGGGAGCGATTCTGGAGGCGATCAATTCAGCGTTCGGATCGTTTGGCGAATTCAAAACGAAATTCGCGGCGGCCGGCATGGCGCGGTTTGGATCAGGCTGGGCGTGGCTGGTGAACAACAATGGCAAGCTGGAAATATTGTCATTGCCGAATCAGGATAATCCGCTGATGACGGGCGGAAAAACTGTGATGGGCGTGGACGTTTGGGAACACGCGTACTATTTGAAATATCAGAATAAGCGCGCAGATTATTTGGCGGCGTGGTGGGAAGTGGCGGACTGGGACGCGATCGATCAGAATTTTATTGCGTCACGGCGATAAGTTTTCGCAGAGAACTGAAAGACAAAAACAAAAACGGCCTGTCGCGAGCGCGCCTTACTGCTCGTGACAGGCCGTTTTGCTGCGGACCTGGAAATTCTTCCGTCAGACAAAAGCTTTTTGCAAAAAACTTTCGCCGAACTTTTTAGCCGACCCTTTTATCCAAAGGCTGCGGCTGAACGGTTCGGGAAGTACGAAACTTTTTTGCTGGTCGAGTTGGCGGCGCGATTCGAGTTGGCTGAAGGCATTGCGTGATTAGCGCGCGCGTCAGTTTCATTCTTTGCGTTGGCGGTGGCGTTGGATTGGTCGAATACGCGCGCGGAGGAGAAGTCAGAAAGCTGCGAGCGCGTATTGACGCCGAATTTACCGAGCAGCGCGGACACGTGAAATTTTACGGTGCGCACGCTGATGGAAAGTTGTGACGCGATTTCCTTATTGGCGAGATTTTCTGTGACGGCGCGGAGAACTTCCCTTTCGCGCGGACTAAGCGCAACCGCTGAAGTTCCGACGCGAGCCGTTTCCAGAAGAGATGCGGCGCGAGCGCTGATATTTTCGTTGAGGGCTTCGTCGGCACAGACGACGAGGACGAGATCCTTCGGCGAACAATAATGAGCGATGCAATAAACGGCGAGCGAGCCGGCGATGCGGTCAAGCGGGAGATCACCGTTCTGATCGGCGTCAACTGTAAATTTGGCGGCACCAGTTTTCTTGTCGCAGAACACGTAGGAATTCTGCTGGTGACTGCGCGCGCGCTTCGATAATATGCGCGCACTTTCACCAGATTTGAACAGGTTGCGTATCTCTTTCAAATGGCCCATCCTTCCAGGCGCTACACGCGCTGTAGGTTTGAAAATGTTCGTGCAAAGGTGAAGCAAAGCTTTCGCGATCGAAGCTCCTTTTTTGTGTTCAGATTGAGTTTAGTTCTTCGCAGCCCGAGAAATTTTGCGCTGGCTGCGCGCCAGCGGGAGGGTTGCCGGCACTTTACATGATTCCTGTAGAATAACTGCAACTTTGGTGCGCGATCTATGAAAAATGAGTGCGTCCGCCGCTGGTGCGCCCGTTGTGCGACGGTAGTAATAGTACCCACGCTGGAGAAGCAATTGCCGTGCCAAGCGGAAGTTCTTTGCACATGGCTAATGATTTCAGAGGCTTACGCGAGCGGAGGCGGCGATTGGTATGAAATGACAAACTGGGCGCTAGGTAGAGTTTTCCTAGTACAGTAAAATGTTCCCTTCTATACAGTATTTACTGTATACGGCTAAGCGTGGTCGGGGCGCATGGAGGAGTGAATGGCGATGCATTTGGCGGGAATTATTTTATCGGACTTGAATGTGATGCCGCCAGCGGGCGGCGCGGCGATGGAGCAGATCACACTCCGGTGGATTCACATTGTCGCGGCGATCGCGTGGGTTGGCACAATTTATTTCAACGCGCTGGTGGTGGCGCCGGGGCTGATGAAACTTGATCCCGCCAGCCGCGGAAAAATAGCGCTGACGCTTTTGCCGCGGTCGGCTGCGCTGGCGCGGTATGCGGCGGCGATTACGTGGCTGGTGGGATTCCGCTACTTTATGATTTATGCGCAGAGTGACGCGGTGAACGCGGGAAATCCGTCGCTGGCATGGCGATGGATTGGAAGCTGGTTCGCATGCTGGTTTGTGGCGTTCGCGATTTTCATGGGCGCGATACAGTCGGGGAAACTTTCCGGGGCGGTGTTGAATTTGCTGGCGTTGCTTTTGGTGGCAGGCGCGGCGTGGGCAAATTTGTCGTGGGTGGCGGGACCGGCGACGAGCAACCGGACGTTGTGCATCAGCGTGGGCGGAGGGATCGGAACGGTGATGTTTTTGGCGGCGTGGGGACTGGTGTGGCGCTGCCAGAAAAAATTGATCGGGTGGACGCGCGCATCGGTGGAACAGGGTACGCCAATGCCAGCGGAAACTGCGAAAGTTCAGCAAATGCTGGGGCAGATATCTGTGATTGGGTGCTGGCTGACAATTCCGCTGCTGTTCTTCATGGAAGCGTCGAGCCACTTCCCGATTTTTTCCGGGCGGTAATTACGCAGAAGAAAAAACTGTGACGTGCTGGTTGCGCAACGCGTGTGAAACCGGTTGCGTGACGGCGAGTGATGTAATCCGCCACAATTCCCTCGAACATGTCTGCTGATAATCCAATTAATCCGCTAGCGCAAGTTCCGGCTGACGCGGCGGCGCCGGGCAAGCCGACGCGGACGCTAGGACGCCAAGTTGCGAGCGCCACCATCATTGTGATGGTGAGCGTGCTAATTAGCCGGCTGCTGGGCTTCTGGCGCGAGTGGGAATTGGCGCACATTGTCGGCTCGAATGCGACGACGGATGCGTACTATGCGGCGTTTACGTTGCCGGATTTTCTGAATTATTTGGTTGCGGCGGGATCGCTAAGCGTAACTTTCATTCCGGTATTTTCAAAATACATGGCGGCAAAAAATGAGGACGAAGGCTGGCGAGTATTTTCGATCGTTGTGAGTTTCATGGGTCTGGTAATGATTGCGGTCGTGGTCCTTGCGGAAATATTCGCGCCACAAATCGTGTCAGTGCTGGCTCCAGGTTTCGCGGCCGCGGAAAAACTGCACGTCGTGTCGCTTACGCGGCTGATGCTGCCTGCGGAATTCTGTTTCTATATGGGCGGAATATTGAGCGCGGTGCAGTATGCGAAAGGCAAGTTCATTATTCCGTCGCTGGCGCCGCTGATTTACAACCTGGGAACAATTGCGTGCGGCGTTCTGCTTGCTTCGAGGTTGGGAATCACAGGATTCGCGGTGGGAATTCTTGTGGGAGCAATCGTAGGAAACTTCCTTCTGCAAATCTATGGCGCAAAACGAGTGGGAGCCAAGTTTGGTTTTTCGCTGAATATCCGGCATCCAGGATTTATTTTGTTCGTGAAACTCGCGGTGCCGATCATGTTGGCGATCTCCCTGGTGTTCGCAGATGACTGGATCATTCGGTGGTACGGATCGTATTTGCAGGCTGCGTCCATTACCTGGCTGAGTTACGCGAAAATCCTAATGCGTGTGCCGCTGGGAATTGTTGGGCAGGCGATTGGAGTTGCGTCATTCCCCGTGCTGGCGCATTTATATTCCGAAAAGCGGATGGGCGAGTTGGACAAGATTTTGAGCGGCACGATGAAAGGGATCATTTTATTGTTGATGCCGATTACCGCGCTGACGGTGGCGATGAGCGTGCCGCTGGTGCATTTGGTTTTTTCGCACACGCGGCTCGTTGAATCGGATTTCCTGGCGACGGCGGGAACGCTGGTATGGTTTTCGTTGGGAATGACAGCGTGGGGAGCGCAGAACATTCTGGCGCGAGCGTTTTACGCGATGCACGACACAATTACGCCGGCGGTGGTGGGCACGTTAATTACACTTTTGAATTTGCCGCTGTACTGGTTGCTGGTGCGGCACATGCAACATTTGGGATTGGCGGCGGCTAGTTCGGCGGGGATCACGGCGTACACGATTGTTTTATTTGTGATCCTGATTCGGAAAACCTCTGGTAGCGGGATGCGCGGGCTGCTGAGTTTTTTTGCGCGGGTGACGTTGGCGTCTGCGATTGGCGGATTTGTTTGTTGGGAACTTGTTGGATGGTTGGGCGAGCGGATTTCCTGGAAAACATTTCATGGGGCGTTTATTGATTTGAGTTTCGGGACGGTGGTGGGAGTGATATTGACGATTATTTTTCTACATTTGTTTGGGGTGAAGGAAGTGAAAGGCTACCTCAAGCGGATCGCGATGAGACTTATTGGCGCCGCTGCTTAGGATTTGAATTTGCGGCGAGACGTACATCACAACATGTGATTGTTCCTGCCGAGTTCGTGAATTAGAATGGCGCCTTATGCGCGACATTCGATATGCCTTCCGAGTCCTGCTAAAAAATCCTGCGTTCACTGCGCTTGCGATTGTCACGCTGGCGCTTGGCATTGGCGCGAACACCGCAATTTTTACGGTGGCGAATTCTGTCCTGCTGCGGCCGCTTCCGTATAGTGATCCGAACCAACTGGTGAGAATCAGCACGGATCGAGATGGAACCAACGAGCTTTCGCTTCCCTACTACACGCTTCTTTCCAGCGCAAATCGATCATTTTCAGGAGTGACGGCGTATCAACGTGACGTTGTTAATTTGGTGGGACGGGACGGCGCTGAGGAATTGCAGGGTGAGCGCGTGACATGGAATTTCTTTGATGTTCTCGGCGCGAAGCCTCTTGCCGGACGAACTTTCAATCCTGATGAAGATCAACCGGGCGGCAAACAAGTTGTAGTGATCGGCGCGGAATTGGCGCAGCGTCTTTTCGGAGGAGAACAAAACGCGATTGGCCATAGCGTGTCGCTTGATTCCAAGGGCTACACAATTATCGGAGTACTGCCGCCGCGATTCGGCGTGCAATTGATGGGGCGCAAAGTAGAAGTATGGGTAACGCGCATCATCGAACTGAGCATGGTGACGCCGGCCCGCGCGAATATTGGAGGCATGTATTACGACGCCATCGGGCGTTTGCGGCCGGGCGTGAGCGCCGCGCAGGCGGGCGCTGAAACTGACGTAATTTATCAGCAATACAAACACGATAAGCCCGGCAATTTCGACGCCACTAAGCCTGTTTTCATGACGGTGAGCGATCTGCACGCGAATCTGGTGTCGGATGTCCGCCCGACGCTTCTGATTCTTTCCGCGGCGGTTGGATTTGTTTTGTTAATTGCTTGCGCGAATGTTGCGAGCCTTTTGCTTTCGCGCGCAATTGGCAGAAAAAAAGAATTTGCTGTTCGCAGCGCATTGGGAGCGCCGCGATCGGCGCTGATCCGTCAACTGCTTATAGAAAGCGTGCTGATGGCGGCGGTGAGCGGCGTACTGGGAATTCTACTTGGCCAATTGGGAACGCGGTTTCTTGGCGCGTTCGCGCAAACGAATCTGCCGCAAATTGCTGATGTGCCGATGGATTTGCGCGTGCTTACCTTCACGCTTTTGATTTCGGTGCTGAGCGGAATTTTATTTGGATTGACTCCCGCTTTGCAGCTATCGCGGCCGGATTTGAGTTTGGTGTTGCAGGACGAAGGGCGCGGGGCGGCGGGAAACCGGAAGAAGAATCGCGCGCGAAGCATTATTGTCGCGGTGCAAGTGGCGCTCTCGATGATTTTGTTGATTGGCTCCGGACTTTTAATCCGAAGTTTCGAGCGGCTGCGAACAGTGGAGCCGGGATTCGATGCAAGAAATGTTTTGACGGCGCAAACTTTTCTTCCACCTTCGAGCTATGCGCTGTCCGCGCAACGAATCGCTTTTTATCAGGACGCGCTGCAACATTTGCAATCGATTCCCGGCGTTGAATCGGCGGCGATTTCGACGGCGTTACCGGTGCTGGCCACGCACGGAACACCAGCGAGATTTGAGGGGCAGCCGGAAATTGATTTGGGCCGCCGCCCGGTTGTGCTGATCGAATCGATCAGTCCGGATTATGCGCGCACCATGGGCGTGCCGGTTATCGAGGGCCGAGAGTTCAATGGGGTTGATGATGCAAAAGCGGCGCCGGTGGTGCTGGTGAATCAGACGATCGCACGGCGCTTCTGGCCCGGGCAAGACGCTGTGGGTAAATTAGTGTGGGTGGGAAATTTGCCGCCGGCGAGAGTTGTGGGAGTATTGGGTGACATCAAAAACGAAAGTCTCGCCAAGTCCGCGCAGCCTGAAATATTTTTGCCATATCCGCAGCTTCCTTCGGCGACACTTTATCTGAGCGTTCGCAGTTCGATGGATGTTCGCGGACTGGTGTCGGCATTGCGCGCACAAATCGCGGCGATTAATCCGAGCCAGCCGGTGAATGACATTCAGTCGATGGACGAGCGGCTGGAATCATCGAGCGCGCAGACGCGTTCGATGATGTTGTTAATCGGAGTATTTTCCGCAACAGCGCTGATTTTAGCGGTGGTCGGAATTTACGGGGTGATTGCGTATTCCGTGGCGCAGCGAACGCAGGAATTGGGAATTCGTATTGCGCTGGGCGCCGCTGACGCTGACATTCTTAAACTTGTTGTTGGGAATGGATTGAAGTTGGCTGGCGTGGGAATTTTGATTGGAGTTGTTGCGTCGCTTGCGCTGACTCGATTGATGGCGAGCTTATTGTATAAGACAAGTGCGACGGATTTATTGACGTTTGCGGGAAGCGCTTTAGTATTCGCGTTGGTGGCGGCGGTGGCGAGTTATTTGCCGGCCCGAAGGGCGATGAGAATTAATCCTACGGATGCGCTGAGGTCGGCGTAATCACGGCGTTTTGTTCATTAGAGATTCCACCTGTTCTTCCACGTGGCGGCGGAATTCCAGCGGATGGGCCATTTTCTTGAACGGTTCGGGTGTGCCTCCGGTGCCGCGAACGATTACGGTGCCGAAGCCGAGGATGCGTCCCGACATTGATTCTTCCACGGCGATGCTTTCGATTTTTTGAAGAAGAATTTCGAGAGTGCGGCGGCCGAAAACTCCCTGCTTGATGAGAACGCGTTTATTGGTGACGGCCATTTCTGTGGCGTTGCGCTTTGTGAGGCCGATGCCGAAGACGAGCGCGGCCACAACGATTAGTCCAACGCCGATTTCTTTCATGTTGTTGGTGTCCGCGTTGGCGTAGTGATAGACGAGGTAGCCGCCCAGGCCGAGCAATATTAATGATGGGACGATGACCGGCCAGAAAAGGACGACCCAGCTTAGGCGCGTTTCGTAGAGGAGTTTTTCGTCGGGGATTAGGTGCTTGCTGGCGTAGCTCATGAGGTGGCCTCCGGTGGAAGAGAGGATGCAATTAGAGATTCAACATGAAATAGAACTTAGGCGCAAGTGAAAGGCAAAGGATTAAATAATTTCTGTGCGGCTGGCGGATTTCAGATCGTAGCGGATGCCGCGCCATTTGATGCGTCGGCTGAAGGCGGAGACTGTGAAATTTATGGCGTAGAGGAATGGGACGATGGGGGCGAGAAGCGTCCAGGCCCAGGCGAAGGCTTGGAGCTTTTGTTTGTAGGCGGGCAAGAGATCGGTGACGGCGATCCAACGGACGGTGGCTTTTACGGCGGCGAGAAGCATGATCAGAATGATGACGAGCGCGGTGCTGAGCCAGAGCTGGCCGATGGACATCAGTTGGATGATTTGCGCTATGCCGAGAATTATTGTGGTGCAATAAAGGAAATGCGAGAAGGCTCCGGCCGCCCAAACTTTTGGAGCGTAAACGCGGGTGATGGTGATTTGGCGATTGGTGAAGTTGAGAAGATCCTTCGCGTTGGTGTCGTGAATAGTGGGAACTAAACATTCGGGGAGGAATTGGATTGGGCGTCCGGCGGCGCGAAGGGCGCTGGTGATTCCCCAATCGTCGCTGACGGCGCCCGCCCAGTGATCTTTTACTTTTGCTTCGTCGAAAACACTGAGGCGCATGGCGGTGCCGCCGCCCCAGCAAAAATTGCGATCGTGTTCGCCGAGCATGGTGACAATGCTGGCGTCCCATGCGCAGCCGAGTGCGGTGCAGAATCCGCCGCGTTGGGAAGCCACCAGCGAAATGTGGTGGTGGCGCCGAGGCGAGGATCATTCAGCGGCGCGACGAGATGAGTGAGCCACTGGCGGCCGGGACGTCCATCGGAATCGGCGAAGACGACGACATTGAAAGATGCGTCGAGCTGATCGATTGCGAAGCGAAGATTATTTACTTTTTCTCCGCAGCCTTGCGCGCGACCGGCGATGATTACGTGCGCGGGCGCGACGCTAGCGGTCTGATACGCGCTTGAGAATCGTGGCGGCGTTATCATCGGCGCGGGCGAGGACGAAAAATATTTCAAAGTTGGAATAATCCTGCATGATGAGAGAGTTTAGATTTTCTTTCAGGCCCGGTTCGATGCCTCGGCACGGACAGAGGAGAGCGACGCGCGGCGTGAAAAATCCGGAATGTTGATTGGCGCGGCGGCGGGCCATGGCGAGCCATTGGAATCCCTGTATGAGGGACCAGAGGCTGAGCAGAAGTTCTGCGGCGGCGAGGATGTAGAAAGTTAGTTCCATTTTCGAGAGAGAGTCGAGCCGTCCACATGCGCCAGCTCGATTCCGCGATTCTGACATGCGCGGGAGGCGGAATGCGGGTAGAATCTTGCGCGAGTTGCGATACAGCAAAGGGGGAGACAATGCCACTGCGAATGGACCCGGCGAGAATTACAACGGCTTTTGTGCTGGATGGATTTCGCATTGTGCGCACGGTGGGAATTGTGCGCGGGATCGTGGTGCGTTCGCGAAGTGTGATCGGAAATTTCGGCGCGGCGCTGCAGACGATTGTCGGCGGCAACATTACGATTTTTTCGGAGTTGTGCGAGAAAACGCGCGAAGATGCGTTTGAGTTGATGGTGGATCACGCGGTGACGCGCGGAGCGAATGCGATTATCGGAATGCGCTACGACGCGACGGAAATTATGAATGGCGTGACCGAAGTGCTTGCGTATGGCACGGCGGTGATTATTGAGGCGAATCAGTAGTCGATTGAAGTGCTCAGGATAAACTGACGAAAACTATGCGCTGCCCTTCCTGCACACACGATGTTCCTGCGTCGAGCCGATTCTGCCCGGAATGCGGAACGTCGATGGACATGAGTAACACGCCGACTTTGCTTGGCGGCGAAACGATTGTTGCGGAGACAACGCCAGCGCCACCGCGTGCGCCTTCTTCACGACCCACATCGAATCGGACGAGCTCTTCTGGAGTGACGAGTAGTTCGAGTTCGGGCTGGTCGGGCGCGGGAAGATTCGCGGCGGGGACGATTCTTGCGTCGCGCTACCGGATTGTTGCGGCGCTGGGGCGCGGAGGAATGGGCGAAGTTTTTCGCGCGGAAGATTTAACGCTGCAGCAGGAAATCGCGCTGAAATTTTTGCCGCATGAGTTGACGAGCGATCCCGAGGCGCTGGAAAGATTTCATCGCGAAGTGAGAATGGCGCGGCAGATTTCGCATCCGAACGTTTGCCGCGTGTTCGATATTGGCGTAGCGGATGGCGCGCCATTCATCACCATGGAATATGTGGACGGCGAAGATTTGTCGTCACTGCTGCGGCGCATCGGACGATTTCCCGCAGGATAAGGGACTGGAAATTGCGCGGCAAATTTGCGCGGGACTTGGCCGCGGCGCACGAGCAAGGGACTGCTGCATCGCGATTTGAAACCGGCGAACATTATGCTGGACGGGCGCGGCCGAGTGCGCATCACGGATTTTGGATTGGCGAGTCTGGCGGGCGATGTGCACGGTGGCGATGTGCGCGCGGGAACGCCTGCGTATATGGCGCCGGAACAGCTGGCGGGTAAGGAAGTCACATTCAAGAGCGACATCTACTCGCTGGGACTGGTGCTGTACGAAATTTTCACGGGCAAGCGCGCGTTACGACGCGCCGACTCTGCAAGAGCTGACCAAGCAGCGCGAAACTTCTTCGCCGACAAATCCGACCATGCTGGTGAAAGATCTTGGATCCGCTGATCGAAAGAGTGATCGAGCGATGTCTGGAAAAAGATCCGGCGAAGCGGCCTGCGTCGGCACTGCAAGTTGCGGCGGCATTGCCGGGCGGCGATCCGCTGGCGGCTGCATTGGCGGCGGGAGAAACACCTTCACCGGAAATGGTGGCGGCGAGCGGAAGCAAGGAAGGAATTCGTCCGCTGTTTGTATGGGGATGCATCGCGGTCGATGTTGCT
Source organism: Terriglobia bacterium (assembly GCA_963840515.1). Lineage (GTDB taxonomy): Bacteria > Acidobacteriota > Terriglobia > Acidiferrales > UBA7541 > DASTCZ01. Next base: position 78,223 of record CAWIZI010000014.1, on the reverse strand, counting down.
GAGTTTAATTTTTGAATTTGCAGTGAGCGGGCGGGCGCGATTGTATCGAGACTGTTGCGATGTCGATGACGCCAGAAGTTCTTGGCGAAGCCGCACAGAACATGCTGCGCCGAATGGGATACGCGACACCTCCTGTGGATACCGCCGCGGGCTTCAGCGTGGACAGCGCATTACCTGAACTACGTGCAAAAGAACGACCAGAACATGACGCGATGGGACCACGTGCCGAGCGCGGTGCAATTCTGGTATCGCGAAAGCCCGACGGACATGTTCGCGACGCAAATTTTGAACAGCTCCACGCAGGGCCGGGTGACGCAGGGGGATCCGCCACTTATCGATTCGGGAATGAAAATGGTTTTCCTGGATCCACAGGGGCGGCTGGAATTTTTCGCGCGCAATCCCTGCCCATCATTTTGGCGCCGGGGCAGCGCCACCGCCCGAAATTGATTGGGACCAATTGCTGAAGGATGCCGGATATGATCCCGCGCTTTGCACAAGTACGGATCCGGAATGGTTTCCGTATTCGTATGCGGACGAGCGAGCGGCCTGGACGGCGGAAATGCCGGAGCACCTAGGCGTGAAGATGCGAATCGAAGCGGCGTCGTATCGCGGCAAATCCAATTTACTTTGTCGGAAGTGGGGCCGTGGACGCCGCGCCCTGGCAGGCGCAGGATACAAAGCACTGCGCAACACGTCTCAACAATTTTTGCGATGTGCATCGTGGCAGTTTATTGGTGTCGGGAATTGTTTTGGCGTGGCAGAACTTGAAGAAGAAACGCGCGGACATGAGCGGCGCGTTGCGGCTGGCCGGATTTGTTCTGGTGATGATGGTGGCGACGTGGCTGTTGGGCGCGAGTCACATCGGTGGATTTCTGGAAGCGTATAGTTTCACACTGGAATTGGCGTGGGCGTGCCTCGCTTCCGTTTTTCTGTGGATGCTTTACGTGGCGCTGGAGCCGATCGTCCGGCGGCGAATTCCGACGCTACTTATTTCCTGGAACAGAATGCTGGCCGGAAATTTTCGCGATCCGATGATCGGCAGGGATTTGCTGGCGGGCGCGGCGGTCGGGGTTTTCTCTCAGGTTCTGGGAAACCTGGACATTTTTTATAACAAATGGCGCGGATTGCCTCCGCCGATACCCGAAGTGAACGCGTTCAAAATACTTACCGGCGGACGGATCGTGTTCGCACAACTTTTTTCCACCATTCCCACGGCGATATTTAATGGATTGGCGCTGATGTTGATCGTGGTGATTCTGCAAATCATTTTGCGAAATCGCTGGGTGGCGGCCGCAGGGTTCATGTTGATTTTTGTGGGGCAAAGCGCGTTGCAGGGCGGATCGACTTTTGACGTGTACTTTATCGGAGCGATCAACGTCGCGCTCCTTACATTTTTGGTGCTGCGATTCGGATTGCTGGCGCTCACGGTTTATGTGTTCATGCAACAAATTATGTCGGTGCCGATTACGACGGACACTTCGGCGTGGTATGCGTGGATGGGCTGGTTTGGAGTGGCGATGATCGCGGCGATCGTTGTGTACGGAGCGCGAATTGGGTTGGCGGGACAGCCTTTATTTGGACGCGGACTTATTGCGGACGATTGATGATTTTTGAATGAAGTGCGGCGTGTTGAGTTAACGCGACTTCTTTTGCGCGGACTTCTGATCGAAAACTTCCTGAAATAATTTTTCGGATTGCGCTTCGAGTTGCAGGAGAAGTTTGCCCGCGGCACGGCTGGCATTTTCGATCATGCTCGGGTCGAGCAGGATCGCGCAACGGTCAACGAATGGGCCAACGGGAACGATGCGGGCGCGGGTGGCCGATGCGCGCGCGGCCACAACTGCTGAGAGGTGGCGATAAATTTCGAGATCGCTGCGAAATTCCATGGCGTCGCCGGCCGTCCAGTTGGAGTCCGCTGCGATGCCAGCTAAAAGTTCGCGAAGAAATTTAGCGGGATCAACTTTGGGTTGGGGCGCGCGTGATGTTCGCCGTGTGCGAGCGATTGTTTCCGTGACGCGCGAGATATGAGCCGTCATGGCGAGAAGCATTTCGCGTTCGAGCATCGTTTCGAGTTCGCGGCGGCGTTCCGGATGCGCGGTGGCTTCTGGACGGTCAAATTGTTTCGCGTAACTTTCTAGAAATGCGGAGGCGACACGGCCGGTCTTCAGCGCAAGAAGCAATTGCTTCGCGAGTTCACGTGGCGGAGTGGAAGGCGTCGAATTATTCTTTGGCGGCATTCGGAAATGTCCGGATACAGAGGTCTACGCGAAGTTTTTGTTTGGCGCAAGTAGTACTGGAATTATTTGCAGTGGAACTGTGCTGAAAAGCAAAAGCCGGGGACCCTTTGCGGAAGTCTCCGGCTTTTGAGAAACATTATTGTGCGGCGTTAATTAGTGAACCGGCGGAATTACGCTCGGCTTCGGCTGGCTGGAGAGGCGTGGCTTTTCAGTCGGCACGCCGGTGACTGGAACCTTTTCCAGAGCCAGTTCGAGTACCTGTTCAACCGTGCGAGCGTAATGAACTTTCATTCCTTCGAGCATTTGCGGCTCGAGATCCGCCTTCACGTTCGGTTCATTTTCCGCGGGAAGAATTACTTCTTTAATTCCCGCGCGGCGAGCGCCCAGGATTTTCTCCTTCACTCCGCCGATTGGCAGAACGATGCCGAGGAGCGAAATTTCACCTGTCATCGCGACGCGTGGACGCACCGGGCGGCCCGTCAAAAGGCTGACCAGAGCGGTGACCATTGCAACGCCTGCACTCGGCCCGTCCTTCGGAACTGCGCCGGACGGAACGTGAATGTGCAAATCCTGTTTGCGGAAAAAGTCAGGATCGATCCCGAATTGTTCCGCGTGAGCGCGCACCCAGGAAAGCGCTGCCGTCATCGATTCCTGCATAACTTCGCCGAGATGTCCGGTCATGGTGAATTGTTTGCTGCCGCGCATGCTGGTGGCTTCGATGAAAACAATATCGCCGCCAACCGGCGTCCAAACAAGACCGACGGCCACGCCGGGATGCTTGACGCGTTCTTCCACTTCGCGTTCGGCGTGATATTTCGGAACGCCGAGCACTTCGTGGACGACCTCAGGAGTGATCGACAATTTTTCCTGATTCCCTTCGGCCATGCGGCGCGCTTGTTTGCGGACGAGTGTTGCAATTTCGCGCTCCAGATTGCGGACGCCCGCTTCGCGCGTGTAGCTGCTGATTAGTTCGCGCAGACCTTCGTCGGTGAACTCAAATTGTTCGCCGTACTTCAGTCCGTGCTCGGTGGCTTGCTTCGGAATTAAATATTTCCGCGCAATATTAACTTTTTCTTCTTCGGTGTATCCGGCCAGCTCGATGATTTCCATGCGATCGCGCAGCGGTTCCGGAATTGGATCCAACCAATTCGCCGTGCAGATGAACATGACTTTCGAGAGATCGAAAGGCACATCGAGATAATGATCGCGGAAACTGGCGTTCTGCTCCGGATCGAGAACCTCCATCAGCGCAGCGGATGGATCGCCACGGAAATCGCGGCCGAGCTTATCCACTTCGTCGAGCATGAAGACCGGGTCATTCACTTCGCCGCGCCGCAGACCTTGCAGAATCTGGCCGGGCAACGCGCCGATGTAAGTGCGGCGATGTCCGCGGATTTCAGCTTCGTCGTGCATGCCGCCCAGAGAGATGCGCACGAATTTCCGGCCCATGGCACGAGCAATGGATTTCCCGAGCGAAGTTTTTCCGACGCCCGGAGGTCCCACGAAGCAAAGTATCGGGCCCTTCATTCCCGGTTGCAGTTTTTTCACCGCGAGATAATCGAGAATGCGCTGCTTCACCTTTTCCATGTCGTAGTGATCTTCGTCGAGAATCGCTTGCGCCTTGGGAATATTGATTTCCTCAGAGCCGGAGGATTTAGTCCACGGCAAAGTGGTCATCCATTCCAGGTAAGTGCGCGCAACCATATATTCGGCGGAGGAAGGCGTCATGCGTTCGAGGCGCTTCAGTTCGCGCTCGCACTCTTTGGCGGCTTCGGCCGGCATTCCCGATTCATTTACTTTTTTGCGCAGCTCGACGACTTCGGCTTCGCCGTCTTCGCTTTCGCCCAGCTCCTTCTGAATCGCTTTCATTTGTTCGCGAAGCAGATATTCGCGCTGGCTCTGGCTGACCTGTTCCTGAACTTGTTCCTGAATTTTATTTTTCAGTTCCAGGACTTCCAGTTCCTTGCTGAGTTCGCGAATTAAAGTTTCCAGGCGCTTGCGCACGGATGCGGTTTCGAGCAGCTCCTGCTTGATCATCGTGTTCAGCGACGGCAACATGCCTGCGATGAAGTCGGCGAGGCGTCCGGGATCTTCAATGTTCAATACAACTGTCTGAAGATCGTCGGAAAGTTGCGGCGAGCGCGCGACGACTTCGCGAAACAGCGATTGCGCGTTGCGTTCCAAAGCGGTTAGCTCGGCATCGACTGGACCGATGATGTCCGGATGCGCTTCCACTTTTGCGCGCATGAAGGGACGCAGGCTCAAAACTTCAGACACGCGAATGCGCTGCAATCCTTCCAGAAAAATAACCATGTTTCCGTTGGGCATTTTCACGGTCTTATGAAGCTTGGCCGCGGTTCCAACGGAGTGAAGATCCGAACCGCCGGGTTCGTCCACACGCGGATCCAGTTGCGCAACGACGGCGATCAACTTTTCGTCACCGGTAAGAGAATTTACGAGGGCGAGAGAAGTTTCGCGGCCGATGGGCAACGGAGTGACGCCGCCGGGAAAAAGGACGATGTCACGAACTGGCAGGATCGGCAATTCGCTGGGAATAATTGTATTTTTGTCCGCCATTGGGTTCCTCAGAATGCCCTCGTAAGTGGGAGGGCGATTCTTGTAGCAATACATTTAGATGCGTCCGCAAACAAAGAGTTGCGGGCGATTAAATTAATCACGCTAAGATAGTTTGAGTGTGATGCGCTAATATTATTGCTCCGTCGACATGGCGATTGCAAGCCTTTTCTTGTGATGCCATTTCCCCCACCCAAGTAGCCGTAAACGACTGATAACAATTAACTTAGCTTAGTTTCACCCCGAAATGGCGCGAAAGTCATCCTGCGGTCTTTTCGAGTTTTTTGCCGTATTCGGCCTTAACGTAGAAAATCGCGTCTTCTTTGGTGGTCAATTTTCCTTCAAGTTGAGCATCCTCGACAGCCTGCAAAATCTGCTTGTATAAAGGACCGGGACGGAACCCGAGGGCTTGCAAGTCTTCGCCGGTGATCAATTTTTCGGGGCGGACTTGCTCCGGCGGAGTTTCGGCGATGAATTTTTCGACGAACTGATAATTGTCGAGCATGCGATGGCAGGCGAGGCAATCGAGACGATGCAATTCGAGCTTTTCTTCAAACTTTGGCGAGCGCACGAAGCGCTTCAGCGTGGATGCCTTCATTTGTTGAACGTCTTTGAAACGCATGTGGCTGGCGACGAGTTCGACGATTTGTTCGGTGTCTTCATTTGAGAAACGGAAGCGCTTGCAGATTTCTTCGGCCATGCGCGCGCCGATTTCCGCGTGCTCATTGAAGCGGATGCGGTCACCCGTTTTGCTGGCGGGCTGAAATGTGGGCGGCTTGCCAACGTCATGCAGGAGCGCGCCCCAGGCAAGAGTTGGCGACGATCCGGCCGGAAGATTTTCGAGGAGCATGAGGGTGTGAATCCAGACGTCGCCTTCGGGATGGTATTCGGGCGGCTGCTGAACGCCTTTCATGCGGGCGACTTCGGGTAAGAGCACCGCGAGAAGCCAGGTTTGATCGAGAATTTCAAATCCGCGGCGCGCGGCGCCTTCGGTGAGAATTTTTGTGAGTTCGTCGCGCTGACGTTCTGGCGAAACTTGTATTACCTGAGGCGCTAGTTTTCTTATTGCGGCGAAAGTTTGGGCTTCGATTTCATATCCGAAGCGCGCGGCGAATCTGACGGCGCGGACGAGACGCAATTTATCTTCGGTGAATCGGAGGCGCGGTTCGCCGATGGTTCGGATAATTCCTGCGCGTAGATCATCGCGGCCGCCGACGTAGTCGAGAATTTTTCCATCGACGGGATCCATCAAGAGTCCGTTGATTGTGAAATCGCGGCGCGCGACGTCTTCTTGCGGAGTTTTGGAATAGACGACTTGATCGGGATGGCGGCCATCGGAATAGCCGACGTCGGAGCGGAACGTTGCGACTTCCACGTGAAGGTCGCCGCGCGGAACAACTACGACGCCGAATTTTGCGCCGACGGTGAGGCTGCCCGGAAATAGTTCTTCGACGCGAGTCGGTACTGCGTCGGTGGAAACGTCGTAATCGGCAGGAACGCGCCCGAGCAGCTCATCGCGCACGCATCCGCCAACCAAAAATGCCTGATGGCCATTGGCGCGAAGCGTTTCGCAGACTTGAACCGCGAGTTGGCGCGAACTGAGCGCGGATTCCATTGTTGGATTATCCGCCCGCACGGCTTATCGCGCCAAGCGGCAAGGTGCGAAGTGTTCCGAGGCTAGAGTTAGTCTTCGGATTCAGGCTTGCGATCGAGCGAACCACCGTACTGAATTTTCGAGAAGCCGAAACGGTCGCGAAGTTTATCGGTGGCGCGGGCGAGGCGTTCGAGTTTTTCATTGCGCGGACCTTCAAGAAGATTGCGTTGCTGCTCGCCGTGAGTGAAATGGGAAAGCGCAACGCCGAGGAGACGGACTTTGCGGGAGCGTTGCCAACGCGCGTCAAACAATTCGCGGAGGGCGGTGAGAATTACGGAGTCAAGATCGGTGGATTCAGAAAAAGTTTTTGCGTGCGTGGTGGTTTGAAAACTGGAGTAGCGAATGGTGAGCGTGACGGTGCGCGTGCAGAGGCCTGAATCGCGCAAACGCTTGGTGGCGCGTTGACCGAGGTGGCTGAGCGTAGTGTGAAGAGTTACGGCGTCGTCGGTATCCACGCCGAAAGTGTGATTGTGCGAAATTGATTTCGGTTCGGCGTCGAGAAAAAACTCGAAGGCATCTTCGCCACGCGACTTGCGATAGAGCGCGTCACCCCATTGACCGAAAGTTTCCTGAAGTTTTTCCAGCGGAATTGCAGCTAATTGACCAACAGTGGAAATTCCCTGCGCGTTCAGAGATTGCTCCGTAACTTTACCTATGCCGGGAATGCGTCGCACGCTGAGCGGCGCTAGAAAAATTGCTTCAGCGCCAGCGGGAACGCAAAGAAGTCCGCGCGGCTTGGCTTGATCGCTGGCAACTTTTGCGACCAGACGCGTGGAAGCGAGTCCACCGGAACATGGAAGTCCGGTGGTGCGCGTGATTTCAGAAAGCAATTTGTGCGCGGCGGCGAGCGATGGGCCGTGAAGTTTTTCGGTGCCGCTGAGATCGAGATAGGCTTCGTCGATAGACGCCATTTCCACAGTGGGAGAATATTTCGCGAGAATTATGGCGACGCGATCGGACCATTCTTCGTAGAGCGTGTGGCGCACGTCGAGAAAAACCGCTTGAGGACAAAGTTTCGCGGCGGTGCGCAGCGGCATCGCGGAGTGAACTCCAAATTTGCGGGATTCGTAACTGCACGCGCTGACCACTCCGCGAGCGTCGGGACGGCCGCCGACAATCACGGCTTTGCCGCGAAGATCGGGGCGCTCGAGCAGTTCGACGGAAACAAAAAACGCGTCCATATCGAGATGAAGAATGGGCGTGGCAGTGCGCGGCTCGGAAGAATCAGCAAATGTGCCGGAATGCTTTGCGCGGAATTGAGCTAGCTTGGGCACGGAAATTCACGAGATGCTGCGGCGAATTCTAACATGCTGTGGAACAAGGCAGAAAAGCTAAACACGAATCGCGGAAATTACTCGGACAATTCCGGCGAGGTCTTGCGTGGCGCTGACGCGCGTCCAGCCGCTGTGCGCTTCGAGAAGATCGCTGACATTTTCAAAAAGTCCGAGGCCGAGTTCGAGGACCAGGAGGCCGCCTTCGGCGAGATGCGTTTTCGCTTGCGCGATTAGACGCGGATAAATTTCCATGCCGTCTTCGCCGGCGAAGAGGGCGATGGCGGGCTCGTGTTCGCGGACGTCGATAGGAAGGGACGGGGCGTCCTTGCGAGCAACGTAGGGCGGATTGCTGACGATCATGTTTAGCGGCGGTTGTTCTGGAATGTATTCGAGCAGATTGCATTCTTGGAATGTGATGCGATTTGCGAAATTGTTGCGGATGGCGTTGCGCTTTGCAACGGCTAACGCTTTTGATGAAATATCCGAGGCGAAAATATTTGCGTTTGGATACTCCTTCGCTAGAGCAACCGCGATGCAGCCGGAGCCGGTACCGACGTCCGCGATTTGAAGTGGATTGTTGCGGCGGGATTCGCCGATGCGGGCTAGAGCTACTTCGATTAAGTGCTCGGTTTCGGGGCGCGGGATTAGAACGTCTGGTGTGACTTCAAAATCCATGCCCCAGAATTCCTGGTGGCCGGTTAGGTATTGAGTGGGCGTGCCAGCGGCGCGTTTTCTTATTAGCGCGAGGAAAGCTTCCGCTTGCGCGGCCTGAAGTTGTTTTTCTGGATGCGCGTAAAGATATGTTCGGTCGCGGTCGAGGACGTGCATCAGCAACAATTCCGCGGCGAGAGGGGCGGAAGGCACGCCAGCTTGATCGAGCTTTAACACGCCATAGCGCAGAGTATCGCCGACAGTTCCGGAAAAAAATTGTGAGGCAGGCTGAGACATCACGAGTCCTTGCAATGATTATGCCGCGATAACTTTCGTTATGCGGAACCGAGTTCCTGTTTCAGGCGTTCTGCTTGATAGTGAGTGACAAGCGCGTCCACGAGCGTGCCGATTTTCCCGTCCATGGCGTCGCCCAATTGATGAAGCGTAACGCCAACGCGGTGATCCGTGATGCGATTCTGCGGAAAATTGTAGGTGCGAATTTTTTCGGAGCGATCGCCGGAACCGATTTGTCCGCGGCGCTCGGAAGCGATTTGTTCGTGCTGCTTGTTGCTTTCCAATTCGTACAACCGTGCGCGGAGGACGCGCATGGCTTTCGCGCGATTTTTAATTTGCGATTTTTCGTCCTGCTGGGAAACGACAGTGCCAGTGGGCAGGTGAGTGATGCGCACGGCGGAGTACGTCGTGTTCACGGATTGGCCGCCGGGACCTGAAGAGCAGAATGTGTCGATACGCAGATCTTTTGCTTCAATTTTGATGTCGATTTCGTCGGCTTCCGGCAACACTGCGACGGTGGCGGCGGAAGTGTGGATGCGGCCCTGTTGTTCTGTAGCCGGGACACGCTGGACGCGATGGACTCCGCTTTCATATTTCAATTTTGAATAAACTTTTTGGCCGGAAATTGCGGCGGTAATGTCCTTCACTCCGCCAAGAGAGGTGGGCGAACTTTCAAGGACTTCCACTTTCCAGCCTTGTGTTTCCGCGTAGCGCGAATACATACGGAAAAGTTCCCCGGCGAAAAGCCCGGCTTCGTCGCCACCGGTTCCGGCGCGAATTTCCAGGATGACGTTTTTTTCGTCGAGCGGATCGCGCGGCAGCAGCAAAACTTTTAATTCTTCTTCGACGTCGACAAGCTGCGCGTTTAATTGTTTTTCTTCTTCGTGAGCCATCTGGCGCATTTCCAGATCGTCGGTGTCATTGGCCATTTGCTTCGCTTCGCGCAGGCCCTGCTCAATTTTTTTCCACTTGCGATATTTCGCGACGATTTCTGCCAGGTCAGAATGATTTTTCGCGAGCTTCTGGATGCGCGCGGAATCGGCGAGAACTTCCGGCGAAGAAAGCTGCTCGGACATCTCGTCGTATCGCGCTTCGACTTGCTTTAGTTTTTCGTAAAGCGTGGACATGGAACGCTCACTTCCTTCTTCGCAAATAGCAAAAAATCAAACTGAAATATTAATTTGGAAAAAACTCGGCCGAAGTGCTGAGCGCGCCGCGTTGGCGGAGCGCCGAAGAGGAACGACCTAATAGAAGGGTGCGAACATTTTTGCTATTTCCATACTCAGAATAACGAGCGCTCCAGGCGAAGTCAAACAGACTTCTGCTGGGTTGTTTCCTGGCGGCCAAATGCGCGCTGGACTGAAAATAAAACTAATGCCGTGAGCGCACCGGCGGAAAGCGTTTGCCAGATGCCGCTGCGCATGGTGGACTGGCCAAAAACAAACGGACCGAGCGGCGCGATGCGAGAGCCTGCGGCTACACGATCGAACGAGGCGCCGAGAAATCCCAAAACGATCAGCACCAAAAGAAAAACTCCGGCGCCGCCGATGGCCCAGTGCCATGCTTTCGTCCAATGAAGCGGGCCGGCGAGGCGGCGCAAAACAAATCCGGCGATAATTTGCGGGATGCACATAAAAATTGTGCCGAGAAAAAACGAAAATAGAATTGCGCGGGCCCAGTCGGGGTCACCGCTTCGGTCGGTGCCAATTAAAAAATGCGCGAGCGTGAAGAAGAAGCTGCCGCACACGACGGCCGCGAGGTAATAGGCGATGCTTCCACTGCGTGTCATTTAGTTACTCACCAATTTGATTCGACCGGAGTTTCGCGCGATTCAGATGCGCCGCTGAATTTGTGGGAAGTCCGTCCAAACTTTCACTCCGCAAAAATGAGAACCTTCGGTGCAAATCGGCGTGGCGATTCCGGCGCGAAGATAGCACGGCGGACCTATGTATTTCGCAAGCTCGGGCACAGCGACGCGGAGCTGGTCGAGTTCTTCCATCGACGCCTGATAAATTTCTTCCTGAGCGTTGAAGCATGTGCGCATCGTCCATTTGTGAAGCAAATGCAGCAGCGAACCTGTTTCCACCAGGCGAATCGCTTTCGCGTTTGGCAACAGGTACATCGCAATTTCGCGAGGTGCGCCGCGATCGAGCAATTCGTTCTTCGCTTGCCACGCATCGGCCATTGCTTGCGCGTAAACTTCGCGCGCTTTCGCGTTTCCGGCGATGAGCATGGGCGTCAAATAATCCGGCTCGCGCGTATCGGCCAGCGTCAGCAACGGACGAGAGCCGGGAACCATGCGATGCCGCTGATCCTGACTATCGGCGGTGTGGCTAATTTTTTTCGCGAAAGTAAAATTCGCGTGTTGCAGTGCGCGCATCATCGGCGCATGCACGCCGATGTTCAGCGTTTGCAAACGATACGGATTTCGCGCGGGATCGAGCACTCGCGCGATTGCTTCGCTATCCGAACACGTTGCTTCCGTCAGTCCAACGACGGCGCGATACGATTCCGCGATGATTCGCGCCGCGCGCGGAGACCAGTCAACTAATTTCGATACGCGGCCATCGAGCTTCGCGTCAAATTCGCGCGCGAACGCTTCTGCGTCTGATGGTTCCTTCGCCGCTTGCTCCCATTCGGGAAGCGATTCCATCGGCAAATTATCGAAGCGGTCGAAAAATTGCGGATCAAGTTCCCGCGCGCGCGCCACCATTTCTCCGATGACGATGCGCGATTCCGCCGGCGTGTCCGACGCTGCCTGCATGCGCCACAGCCGGTGCAGCACAATTCCGGAAAGCGTGTGCACCATTGTGGTTGCGGCGGCGACGGGCAGAACGTAGCGCGCAACTTCGATGGCTCGCTTATCGGCTTGGCCCTCTACCTTTTTGACGCGCTTGGGGTGAGAAAGATTGCTGACGTGCCAAATATCGCCAAGAATTTCGCGCGCTTCCGGCAGAAGGAGCTTGGCGATTTCGCGATAGTGGCCCCAGGCGGTGGCAATGGCGCGTTCGTAAATTTCGCGTTCCTGAGGGCCAAAGCCGGGAACTTCGGCGGGAACATATGCAACAGCGCGATTTTGTCGGACGTATCGCTGGCTTTGTTGTTCGGAATTATAAAAAGGATGCGCGTGCAGAAATGACCAGACAAATTGGCGGCTGACATTTTCCAATCCGAATTCAAAATGCGCGTGCTGGAAAACGGTGTGATGTCCGCCGTAAAAAGTTGCAGCGCCGATTAGAAGGCGCTGCTTGTCATTCACATCTTCCGGACCAATTAATCGCGGCGCGTAACAAGTGCGCGCCGCTGCGATCGCAGAATCGTATGGATGCGCGAAGGCGTTGCGAAGCGTGACGCGCGGAGTTGCCGCTTCGACGGCGAACGGTTCAAGCGCGGCTGCGTCTTCATTAAAATTTGGAACGGGTTGCGTTGCCATCGGCTGCGGCATTCTACACCGAGACGGAAGTCGGCGCAGCTATGGCGGGGACGTTCGCAAAAACTAAGTTATGGAGATATTCCGCGCACACCCGTGACGTTGGCGCGGCGCCGGTGAAAATTTCAGAAATGTTAGGCGGTCTTCTTTGGTGCGTTGCCCGCGTATTTCCGATTGAAGCGTTCAATGCGGCCTGCGGTGTCGAGCAGCTTCTGCTTGCCGGTGAAGAACGGGTGGCAGTTGGAGCAAATTTCGACGCGCAGCATGTTGCCCTTCATTGTGGACTTGGTCTTGAACGTATGTCCGCAAGCGCAGTGAACGTCAACTTCGTGGTAATCGGGATGGATGCCGGATTTCATTGTTACCTTCCTTGCCAGCGGCCGGTCTGCACGACTAAGGGCCAATTTAGATCCCAAAGGCGCGTCGCTTGGTCACTGGTGGATGATTAGAGTACGCGAATATGGTGGGAGATGCAAAGGCTGTAGATATGATGTGCCCCGGCTTCCCTGCGGCGGAGGATTGGGAGCTGCTGCGCGCGTGCATGGGTAGCGGGTTATTTTTGCGGCGGAATAACTCGCTTTAGTCTGTTAAGTCCCTCATTAGCACACACTTGCACGGCAGAACGCCGTAAGTCCTTTATTAGCACACACATCACTAACGACCCCCGGGGGAGGGGGTAAAGCGAATTTGCAGGAATAATCGATAAAGCCAATCATGACAGAGGCTTACAAGGGCGAAATCCGAGAATGTGCAAAATCAATGTTGCAGATGTGAGCTGAAGTTAGACGTGTCGGACGGAATTCATCGGGTCAACGCGCATCCAGGGGCGCGCGGCGGAATAGGCGGTGACGATAGTCATCGCTAGCATGACGAATGCTACGGCGAAGAGGACGAGCCATTCGACGGATTGGACTTGGTAGAGGAGCGAGCGCGCCAGAATGCTGGCGGCGATGCCTCCGGCGATTCCCAGGATAATTCCGATCGCAGTGATGGTGCTGGTTTGACGGAAAATTAATTTCCACAAATCCCATTGCTGTGCGCCGAGGGCGACGCGGATTCCCATTTCGCGGGTGCGTTCGCTGACGGAATAGAAGACGGCGCCGTAAAGACCAGCGGCGGCGAGAAGAAACGCGAGTGCGCCGAAACCGCTGATGCAGATGAGGACGAGACGCGGGATGTAAAAAGCGAAGTTGGTGTTTTCTTCCATGGTGATGGTGCGATAGCCGAGCAGCGGATCCAATTTCTGAAACACGTCTTCCAGAGTACTTGTCAATTGCGCAGGCTTTCCGTGCGTGCGAACCAACAGAGAAATGTTGGACTGATAATGCTGCGAGAGCGCGTAATAGAATAGCGGCGTTGGCTCCTCGTCGACATCTTCGAGTTTGGTATCGCCGACGACGCCGATTACGGTGACGTTGCGCTTGCCGTCCTGCACGCGAACTGTTCGGCCGATGGGATTCTGATGCGGCCAAAATTTTTCCGCCATGGTGTGATTGACGACGATGACTTCCGCGGATTTTGGAGTGTCGGATTCCTGAAAGACGCGTCCAGCAAGAACTGGAATTCCAAGCGTGGAGAAATAATTACTGTCGACATTTCCGGAGCCGATCGATTCGGCGTGAACGGGATCCACCGGGGCGTCACCGGCTTGAATGTGATCGGAGCCGGGATTTCCGCTCCATCCCAACGGGAAAATATCCGCGAGGGTGATGGATTCGACTCCCGGCAGTTGCGCCACTTTTTCGCGAATACTGGCGTAGAGCGCGCGGCCCTGCTGTTCTGAATGGCGATCGCCTTCCGACTGCAGATCGTTGAACGTGAGAATCTCTACGTTGCGCGCTGAGAAGCCGAGATCCACTTTTCGCAAGTTGAGCAGACTCTTCAAGCACAGGCCGACGCCAATCAAAACAATCGTGCACGCGGCAACCTGCGCGACGACGAGTAAATTGCGGACGCGGCCTTTGCGCGTGCCGCCGACGGCGATTTCTCCACTGAGCGCGCCGGCGAGATTTGGTGTGGAGGCATGAAGGCCGGGCGCGAGGCCGGTGGCAAAACCAACGGCAATTATCACGACGAACATGGCAGCGAGAACTGCGAAGTCGGGACGGAAATCGAGCGTGATTGGGAGACACCCAAGCCCGGCATGTAAGGTTTGAAATCCAGCAAGCGATGAAGCCCGTAGGATGCGAGCGCAAATCCGAGAACTCCTCCGGCGACGGAAATGATGGTGCTATCGAGAAGCAATTGGCGAATCAGGCGGCCACGAGTGGCGCCGAGCGCGGCGCGAATCAACATTTCATGACGGCGCACGCTGGCGAGCGCGAGAAGCAAGTTGGCGACGTTTGCGCAGGCTGCGAACAGAACAAGAGCGACGATGGCGAGAATTAACGTGCCGAGAAATTTCGCGTCGGAAACTGAATCCGGCGGAAGCATTGAAGTTTTCGTGACCGCAGCGACGCGTTGCTTATTTGTTTCCGGATACGCGGCGGCAAGTTGCGTCGAGAGCATTTGCATATTTGCGAGAGCTTGCGCGCGGGTGACGCCGGGTTTCAGGCGGCCGATTAGCGAGTAATTGTGTTGAGTGCGATCTGCGCGCCAGTCTCCGGATCGGTGAGAGAGTGGGAACCAGACGTCCGGCAGATCACTCAGAATCGTGCCGGTGAAACCGCGCGGAGTGACTCCAATGATGGTGAAGGAGACACCGTTTGTCGTGAGAGATTTGCCGATGATGCTTGCGTCCGCGCCCAGGTATTTCCAGTACGGGTAGCTTATAACGACGGACGTAGAAGTCTTGCCATCTTCGCCGGGTGCGAACCAATGGCCGAGCATCGGTTGAACGCCGAGAACGGAAAAATAATTGTCAGACACATCGTTGAGAAGACCATTCTTTTCGTGTTGCTCGAAGGTGAGCGTCTGCATGGTGATACTGAAAGGCATCGCGCTAAGGCCGGAGAAAACCTGATTGTTATCGCGATAGTAGAGATAGTCCGGGTAGGAAAGTTGGTTGAAAGGCGACTCAGGTGTGACGGTATAGACAGTGAGAAGTTGATTCGGTTCTGGAACCGACGGCGGCTGCACGAGCAGCGCGTTGAATGTGCTGAGGCCGACGGATGCGGCGGCCATGCCGATGGCCAGAGATAAAATAGCGATGGTGGTGAGCTTGGCGTGTTTGCGAAGAATACGGAGCGAGAAGCGAAGGTTGGGGAACATTGCGCCTCCAGGAAAATGGTGCAGCGGATTCGACAGGTTAGTTGATTCAGCGAGACTGGAAAACGGTTGCCTCCGTTGCGCGGGCATAATTTATAACTGGGAGAGGAAATGGCGCAATGGCGAACTGATACGGTGAAGCGAAAATATGCGCAGCGGAGTGATTGAAATTGGAGGCGGGCGAGTCGCAGACCCGCCCCTACGACGTGACGCGCGCGTTTGAGATAGCGCAGCGGCGCGCTCGATTCTGCTTGTGGGATGCGAATGAACGCGATAGCGTTTTGCGATGCGCGTTGAAGCTGTGAATTCGTTGGGTGTTAGCGGCGAGGCTATCGAGGTTCCGTGGAGCGCGGCGGACGGCGATCACTATTTGGATTTGCGGGAAAATCCTGCGGCGATTACGCAGATTTCGGCGGCGCGGGAAAATTCTCCGCTGGCCGGATTTTTGACGGTGGTGAATGGGGCGGGATCTTTATTTTCCACGGTGCGGGCGAAAGTTTGGGAGGGGCCTGCTTCGCAGCCGGGTGCGGAATTCACATTTCATTCGCGCGTCGATTTGATGTTCGCGCGGGCGGAGTTCAATTTTATTCCTGAGCGTTACGAGGATGCGGTGCAGCGTTTAGTTATGTTGTGGATGAAGGATACTTCGGGCGATGCGCTTTCGGTGCGCATGGAAATATTGACGTGTGCATATGGCGCGGAAAAAAAGGAAGGTGCGGCGCTGCGGCTGACGTTGACTTCGAGAAGTGCTAGCGCGGAACAAGCGCGCGTTCGATGGGGATTGGGAATTGTGCGAGTGCAGCAGGCGCTGCTGTTTGTTTCGCGCGCGATGCGGCAGAAGCTTGGGATGGATGTGGATGGGGAATAGAAATTTCGCGCGGTGATGTGGGCCGAAGTCGTTCAGGAGAGAAGCATGTTGAGACTGATTAGTGTGGTTCTGACTGTCGCGCTTCTTTCGCCTTCTTTCGACTATACCCACGAAGACTTTGCGAAATACAAAGCGGTCGAAGCATACGAAGTTCGCCCTGGCATTCTAATGATGCCAAGGTATTCAGCCGACGGGCACGTTTGCGAGATCGGCTTGGAGCCGCAACATTACTTACCCGAATTGATCAGGCTGGACTCTGATTTATCGCAAAGCGAGATTGATCAACTTCTAGAGCGGGTCGTACCAGAGACTGAGAGGGGCCCCAAGGCGATGAATCCCACAGGGGCGCTAATCACACGCTCCGGTAGCGCCCTAACCACGAACATAGACTTTGAACGCGTCTCGGTGCAAATTTACGACCGCGTCATATCGCAACCTAAGAAGAAAGAGATCATAACTGAAAACGTAGCTGTGGTCATCAAGTGGAAAGGCCGCGAATGCCAAAGACCGTGACTGGAGAAATGGTATGTTGAGACTGATTGGTGCGGTTCTGGCGGCCATGCTATTTTCACCTTCTTTCAATTCTGCCCGCGAAGACTTCGCGAAATATAGACCGGTCGAAGCGTACGAAATTCGTCCGGGCATTCTAATGATGCCAAGGTATTCAGCCGATGGGCACGTATGCGAGATCGGCTTAGAGGATCTGCACTACACTCCCGGATTGGTTAAGCTGGACTCCCAGTTAGAACCAGACGTGATTGAACAGATCTTTAGGGAGCTTGTGCCAGAGAATGAGAGGGGCCCTAGGACAGTTTTTGATGGGCTTATCTCGGGGTCTGGTTTCGGCCAAACCGAGACGACAGACTTCGAGCGCGTTTCACTTCAAATTTACAGGAAGGTTTTATCACATAAGAAAAACGAGATTACCGTTGGCAATCCGACCGTGGTTATCCATTGGAAAGCTCGCGAATGCCAAAGACCGTGACTAGCATATTCAAGTTTGACGGATGGAATTAAGTGACGAAGAGGCAGCCGACGCGGGATTGTTGTCCGGCAGTGCGGTGGACGTAAAGTTTTTTTAGTTTTACGCGAACCTCGCCGAGGATCGGCACGTGCAGCACTGCTTGAAATGATTCGCCCGAGGGAAGATCGTGTTCCGCTTCGAGCGCAACTCCGCCGTGACTCATATCCAAAACGCGAAATTGTTTATCGGCGCCATTGGTGACGGTGGCGAAAGCTCGCTTGCCGGAAAGTGAGATGCGTTCCCATTTGCGGCGCTCTGCTCCGGAGCGATCCGCGGCTTTCGGCGCGGTTGTTGCAGGCGGCGTAGAGGCGCTGCTCTGCGCAGACGGTGGCTTTCCTTCAAACGTCGACTGCGAACGATTCGATTCGCCGGCTAAATTTCCCGCCTCTCCCGCAGGTTCCACTTTTTCAGATTTCGCAGTGGTAGATCCCGCAGCGGGCGGCGTAGCTGTATGCGGAACTTGACGACGCGTCGCATCTGCCGCGGCATTTACGTCCGTGCCATTTTTTTCGCGAACGGAATATTTCATTTGGTAGAGGCGTTCATCGGCGACGCGCAAAAGCACTTCGGCCTGATCGCCATCCTGCGGATAAACGGCGAGGCCGTAATCGAGGCCGATGGGAATATCCATTTGTTGCGGTTGCAGGACGCCGGCAAAATTGGCGTGAACGCGGCGGCCAAGCGTGGCGGCATGCTCGGCGTCGGATTGCGGAAGCAGCAGCGCAAACTCGTCGCCGCCGATGCGAAATGCAAAATCAGATGTGCGCATGGAATGGCGCAACGTGCTGGCGGCAAGCTGCAGCACTTGATCGCCGCGCGGATGGCCGAAGCGGTCGTTGACCATTTTGAAGACGTGCAGATCCATCACGATGAGCGCGAGATTCAGATCGTAACGGCGTGCACGATTCAATTCTTTTTCAAAATATTCTTCAAACAGACGGCGGTTGTAGAGTCCGGTGAGCGGATCGGTTGCGGCGTTGACCTGAAGTTTTTTCAGGTCTTCATATTCCATCAGGATGGGCGCGCGCAAAAGATTGGACGACGCCAGATAATCCACCATGGCGGTTTTCAGCGCGACGGGGCGTCCGACGAGTTGGGTGAGTTCGCGGCGGCGTTCTATGATGCGATCCCAGGAATCCGCGCTTTGCGCTTCGCTCAAATCCAACTGCGTCAAAGATTTTAACAGGCGTTGCAGAAACAAACCGCGAGCGGGCCGATCGAGACCCTCGAGGGTATCGATCAGCAAATCAAAAAAACTATCTTCAACGGGCCGGGAGGAACCCGCAATGCGTCCGGGATCGGACAGTTCCATCTAATTTTTTCCATTCGGGCTTTCCCCCGGGGAGTGGGGAGCACACCAAGAGCTATCCATTCAATGTATAGCACACGAGTTGCCATCTGAGAATCGAGCGGAACGCAGATTTTCGCCGAGTCGAATTGCGGAAATCATGGCGAAATTGGCATTTTCGTGCGCCGATGGAGAAAAGAATTTCGCGTTCGGGAGATTAAGTGCCAAATTCATTGCACAAAACGCTTCAAAAAACTTCCACTGCATCCACTACGAAAGTTTTAGTACCAAGCTTTATTCCAGCGCTTTCAGGAATTCAACGCCGACGAATTGCAGATCGCCGCCATCGTGTTCTTGCCGGCGAATGCGCGCCTGGATGGGAGGAGTTTCCGGCGGCACACGCGTGTATCCGGTTGCCGCAGGTGAAGGCGCGGGGATGGTTAATTGAACTACGGTGTCCACTGCCAACGTGCGGGTGCTGGCCAAAAACGCGCCCGTAGCGCTGATGTCAAAAGTCTTTGTAAGATCAAGGAAGACCGATCCAGCGGCGTCCACACCCCTGACGAACATCGGCACTTGCAGTCTTATCCTGGGCGAACGGCGTCGCTCGTCGGGGCTCAAGCGTATACCTTCCCTTCACATACGAGTGGAAATTTATTTCCTAAGCCGTAGTACCGATGGCCTAGTACCTAAAATAGGAGCATATCGCATGCCACAAAGCGCACAGGTATCTGGTACACTGTAACCGCCTGTAAACAATGCGTTTACATACAGTTTGGGTGTAGTGGAAATGAATTTCCCGTCTGGACTTCTTCCTTTCGGGCCAGTTCTTTTCTCCTATTGTGCAAACTAGGACTCCTTTACCATTGACACCCTATGGCCCGTTTGCCACTATTTGCCCCTATCGGGTGTGTGAGCTA
Source organism: Terriglobia bacterium (assembly GCA_963840515.1). Lineage (GTDB taxonomy): Bacteria > Acidobacteriota > Terriglobia > Acidiferrales > UBA7541 > DASTCZ01. The sequence goes on along the minus strand of CAWIZI010000014.1, from coordinate 58,802 downwards.
GCCTGCGCCAAGGAAATTCTTAGGAGCGATGGGGTTCCCGCAGTTCCAAAGTTGCACTGGGTATCCGTGGAGGAAGTTTGCTTAAAGAAGTTGTTACCGAAGCGCCGATCGGAGTGAGTCTTTCTCCGGCGATTGTGCTATCGCTATTGGACGCGCTGGACGGACCCGTGGTGATCGCGGAGCGCGCGGGCCGCGTGCTGATGGCGAATCTGCGCGCGCGGCAAACGCTGAACGCGGAAGGCTATCCTGAAATTGGCGAGCTGAATCTTTTTTCGCATCTACTGCACGTCGACCCAAAAGTAATTTTCACGCAGATCGAAAACGGCGAGCATGAAGTTTCTTTGCAGATAGAACTTCACAGCGGAAAAATTCAATCGCGCGTGCAGTGGCTGCCGGAGCCGGACTGGCTGGTTGTGCAGATGGACGCGCCTGGCCAGAAAACTTTCGAGCGATCCGGGCGGACAGCACACGGTGGAAGGGTTGCTGCAGGAACGGGAAATCACGTATCGGAATTTGCTGGCGGCGTATCTGCGTCTGCAGGAAGTGAATCGGCAGAAGACAGTTTTCCTGGCATCGGCGGCGCACGAATTGAAGACTCCGCTGGCGGTGATCAAAGGCTATTACGATCTATTGCTTTCTGGATCGCTCGGAAAGCTAGCGGATAAGCAGCGGGAGATTTTGCACGAGTCGAAGGAAAGTTGCGAGCGGCTGGTGCGGCTGGTTTCGATGTTCCTGAATTATTCGGCACTGGAAAGCGGCAAGCTGGTGCTGCATCTGCACGATAACGACATTCGCGATTGCTTGAGCGAAGTGACCAAACGCTGGCAAGAAGCGTTTCAGCGCAAGAATGTGAAACTGGAATTCAGGCTCGATCCGGGACTGCCTGTATTCAGATTCGATTATCAGAAAGTGCAGCAGGCGGTGGCGAATCTTGCTGGATAATTCGCTGAAGCACACGCCGGCGGGAGGTTCGTAAGCTTGATTGCGGAACCGCATTTCTGGGAGCGCCGAGCGTCGGGCGATCCGCAGCCGCAGGAACGGCGCACGCAAATTATGCGCCATCCGAATAGCGCGAGAATTTCCGTTACGGATACGGGCCGCGGAATTTCGGCGGAACATCATCAGGAAATATTCGAGGATTTCGTGCGTGTGGATCGCACGTCCAGCGGCATGGGATTGGGATTGGCGATTGCGAAGCGGCTGGTGCAGGCACATCGCGGAAAAATTTGGGTCGATAGCGAATTGGGGCGCGGATCGAAATTTACGATCCTGTTGCCGGTAGAAAAAGTTTAGCGCATTCATTCAGGGAAGCATTTTTATTTAAGGGGACAAACATCGTGGCCGAAAAAGAGAAGGTAATGAAAGAACGAATCATGGTGGTGGACGACGAACCGAGCATTCGTAAATATCTTCAGACGTTGCTCGAAGTCGACGGCTACGCGGTGGAAACGCTTACATCTGGCGAAGAGGCGCTGGAGCGCATAAGCGATGAGAAAGCGGAAAAGCCGGACTACATTATTTTGGATGTGCTGATGCCGGAGATGGGCGGGCTTGAAACGCTGCAGCGATTGATGCAAATCGACCGCAACCTGAGCGTGATTATGCTTTCGTGCACAAATGAAGTGGGCACGGTGGTGGAGGCGATTCGGCAGGGAGCGCAGGATTACATCACCAAGCCGTTTGAGAAGAGCGAATTGGATGCGGCGATGCTGAAGTGCCAGCAGAAGCGCAAGCTGCGCGAAGAAAATAAAACTTTGCGCGAATATTGCGACAACATTACGGAGGACCTGAGCTTCCTGGCAGCGAGTCCGCAGATGGTACGCATTCGCCAGCAAATCTTGCAAATTGCTCCGGTGGACGTGCCGGTATTCATTAGCGGAGAAAGCGGAGTCGGCAAAGAAGTTGTGGCACGCATGATTCACTTGCGTTCACAGCGGCGCACGCAGCCGTTTGTGAAAGTAAATTGCGCGGCGCTGCCCGGAGAATTGCTGGAGTCAGAATTATTCGGATTTGAGCAAGGCGCATTTACGGGCGCGGTGCGATCCAAGCCCGGCAAATTTGAAATGGCGAACAAGGGCACGATTTTCCTGGACGAAATTGCCGAGATGAGTTCGCATATGCAAGCAAAGTTGCTGCACGTTTTGCAGGATCACCAATATTCGAGATTGGGCGGACGTCAATTAATTGAAGTAGACGTGCGAGTTTTGGCGGCAACGAACGTGGAAGTGCAGGAAGCGATGAAGTCAGGCAAATTTCGCGAGGACCTTTACTACCGGTTGAACGTGCTTTCAATTCAGATTCCGCCGCTGCGCGAACGCATCCAAGAAATTCCGATGCTGTTCCGCCATTTCCTGAAGCAGTACAGCGAGAAATTTAATAAAGAAGCTCCGGTGCCTTCGCAACATTTGCTGGAGGCGGCGGTGCGTTATCAGTGGCCGGGAAATTTGCGCGAGCTGGAAAATTTTGTGAAGCGCTACGTGATTCTCGAGGACGACGAAGGAAGTCTGCGCGAGTTGGTGGAGATGTCCGCGGCGAGACAGCGCACCGCTCCGCGCGCGGAACCTGCGCCATTCAAGGAACAGGGACTGAAGGCGCTGGTGCGTGGATTGAAAGACGAAGCGGAAATGGAAGCAATCGGAGAAGCGCTCGAGAAGACTCACTGGTGCCGCAAGGACGCCGCAAAAATGTTGGGCATCAGTTACAAAGCGCTGCTCTACAAGATGCGGCAATTTAATTTGGATGGTGGACGCGGATCACGCAGCGCGCCCGCGGCAAAATCTGCTGCGCCGGTTGCTGAAGTGCCGGCTGGAGCCGGAATTGAGCGGGAATAGCAAACGGAATTAAGGTCAATCGCGTTGCAGCTTATTGGTACCGAAATGGGATTTTTATCTAATTCGACGCTGTTAGCACGGCAGTTAAATTGGCGATTTACTGACTCGGATAGTTAATTTTGGATGATGGCGTTTTCGCCGAGAAACGGAATTTTCAATAGGCGCGGCGGTCACATCCTGTTGCAAAGTATCTGTTTAGCAGAACCGAACGAGGGGCAGTACTAGAAGTTTTTTATAGACGGCAATTCAGGTGAAGGAGCCGAATTGATCGGTTCATGGCTTTGGCCTGCTGATTGCATCTCTAACCCGCTGGAGAAGTCTATGCCAATTGACTTGGGGAAATTGGGGGGAGTATGACAGAGCGACGAAATGCTCGGCGGTACGATCTTTCATTACCGTTGATCATTAAAGTTCCTGTTGAAAAAGCGAATGGCGCGCGCAACGGAAGAACCAGGGATATCTCCACGCGCGGCGTTTACTTTACTTTGGATCAGGACCTGGAATCCGGAACGGAATTGGACATAACGCTGACGTTGCCCGCGGAAATCACGCGTGGCACGGAGGTTTTTGTGCGCGCTCAGGGGCGCGTGGTGCGCGTTGACCGCCGTCAGGACGACGGCAGCAAGCATGTGGGGGTTGCCGCAGTGATCGAACGATATGACATAATCCGCGGAGAAACTTCAGGAACGAACTAATTGTTGGATCGGGGGCGCTAAAGCCCCCGAGTAATGCTACCCGCCGAATTCATTCACCGCACAGCAATTCGTAATCCAACAGGACCAGGAAACCCGTTGCATTGACGCGATGATCGTCCTACCATCGGCGATAAGCCCGCCCTGGGAGGAACTCGATGCGAGTCGCCGACGTGATTAGTTCCCGTAAAGAAGTTTTCTCCGTACAAGAAGATGCGACGGTCCATGATGTGGCGCGCTATTTGCGCGATCGCCGGGTACGCACGGTCGGAGTGCTTGATGCCGGCGGAAAACTTGTCGGAGTGATTTCGCAAGCTGATATTTCCGATCGCGTGGCCGCAGAGAACAAATGCCCCGCGTGGATGCGCGTTTCGGACGTGATGACCAAGGATCTCGTCAACGTTTCGCCTGAAAAAGCGATCGAGGAATGTCTTGTATTAATGGAAAAGCACAGGATATTTCACTTGATCGTGACCGATGACGCGAAAAAATTTCTAGGGATGATTTCCGTGAAGGACTTGTTGTGGGTAATTGCATCAGGTCATAAGGAGCGCGCTGACTTGATGGAATCGTTCGTGTTTCCGCAACGGTGATACGTCACGGGTCAAACCGACTTATCCCACGAATAACGAGTTCAGGCCAGACGGCGCAGCAATTGAGTGAGCCGGGCCCGCGCTTCCGACTGCATCGCCGTAAACTCCAATCCCATTCCGCGGCCAGGTACGTAGGACCGTACAACAGCACGCGCACGAACCTCTCCGCCAGGTACATCAAAAACCAGCTTGATAACATCACCGACCGCCGCCGACCGCTTCGTATAAACAAACACTCCACCCAAGCCAATCGTACCTATTCGGGAAATGACGCGTTCGCCGCCCGCCTGCCACGCCACGGACATCCCTTTCGGAAGGCCAACGCGGGGATATCGCCGTGAAATCGGGGACTTGGTCATAGTCGTGAATGCGACACAATTCGATCTCGGTGCCGCGTGAGATAAATAATGGTCTGAATGCTCTTTCCGCAGCCGGAGACCAACTTAAAGCTCACTCAAGAAAGCACAAACCAGACCGGTACGGAGGTACCAAAATCGGCCCAAAGGGTAAGCGTGTGCCCAAGTAGGTAACAGGTTTTCCTTCCGTGCCAAAGAAATCGATTGAAAGCATAGCGTCTCGCCGAGAATTTTGGCCCCGTGCCGAAGCATCGTGGATGCAGGAATGTGGCGTAACACATGTATTTACAATCGGTTACACGAAATATCGCGTCCGGCGTAGACGGTGGTACGGATTTGGCATGCGGAGTGCGTTAGCTGGACGTGCGAGGGGCTCGTGCGCCCTCGAACCTATGGCCTCTCCTGAACTCAAGCTGGCTTCTGTAAACGGACGCAGCATGGCGGAGTTTCCTCCGGATCTAACGGTATTTGGTGAATCGGCTGCTATGCTGGTGATTCGTCAGAAAATCGAAAAAGTGTCCGGCGCGGATGTCCCGGTGCTGGTTCAGGGCGAAAGCGGCACGGGGAAAGAAGTAATCGCGCGAATGGTCCACCGTCGCTCTGCACGATCAACGGGGCCGTTCATCAAGGTAAATTGTGCCGCGATTCCGGGAGCGCTGCTGGAATCCGAACTCTTCGGATATGAAAAAGGATCGTTCACCGGCGCGACGACGGCCAAGCAGGGGCGCGTGGAACTGGCCAACGGCGGCACACTTTTTCTGGACGAGATTGCCGAAATGGATCTTGGCCTTCAGGCAAAACTTCTGCAGTTATTGCAGGATAGCCAGTTCTGGCGAATTGGCGGCCGCGAAAACATTTCGGTGGATGTGCGAGTGATTTGCGCGACAAATCGCGATTTGGAAGTGGAGATTGCAGAAGGCCGGTTCCGGCAGGATTTGTTCTATCGGATCAATGTGGTTCAAGTGGATCTTCCGGCGTTGCGGGAGCGAAGCGAGGACATTCAGTCTCTCGTGCGCTATTTCGTGGAGCAGTACTCCCGGAAATACAACAGCTCGGTCCAAGCGCTTTCGGACTATGCGCTAAGGCTTTTACAAAAACACCATTGGCCCGGGAATATACGCCAGTTGAGCAATCTGATTGAGCGTTACACCATCCTGGGCACGGAAGATGCGATTACAAACGAGCTTCTCGGAGCTGCTCCGAAGGAGCCGCTGTCGAATTTGGAATTGCATACAAGCGGATCGATTCCATTGAAGAGTCTTACGCGGCATTCCGTGCAGGAATTGGAACGAAAAATCATTCTGCGCGCGCTGATTGCACATCGCTGGAATCGCAAGCGTGCAGCGCAGGATTTGAAAATCAGTTATCGCGCGCTGCTCTACAAGATTCGCCAGGCGGGGCTGCCGTCACGCCGACTGAGCCCCGAGGCGGCAACGAGAGACATTCTGGGGAGTACTAGTAGTTTGCCCGCGCAGAGTGATAGTACTCGTAGTCCGGGAAAATAAGTGCGGAACGGACGGAAGTGTTTGGGACATGTGAAAAGAACATTGCACACTACAAACCGGCCAATTTGCGCGGGGGCGTTGTAAGTCATTCAATTTACGGGCCGCAGAAAATGCTTGCACAATGGCACGGCAATTGCGATACAATCCTGCAGTTCAAACTGGGAGGTTGTAACTATGAAAAAGATCGGTATTGTACTTGTAGCGTTGGTCGCAATTTTAGTTTTGCCGGGAGCCGCCAAAGCTGATTCGATCACTGGCGGATCAGTCAACGCGGGGATCTTGGGTATCGGAGGAAACGGAAATATTTCGGGAGGTGGGAGTTTTTCGTTCGACGATTCCATCTTCGGAAATACCATTACGGTTGGTTCGTTCAACGGGGACTTCACGAACGCCGGATTCACGTCTTCGAACGTAAACTGTGGAGTGCGATGTTCTGAAACACAGTACACGGCGAACTTTGTCGGAACTGGGACCTCAGCTGGTGAAACCGGAACGATTACATTCACCGTGAATAATGCCGACGGTGATATCGTGAGCGGCTCGGAATCGATCGTAGGCAGCAACGCCGTGCCGGAGCCGGGCACGTTGGGAATGTTTGCAGCCGGACTGCTTGGCGTTGGCTTGATGCTCAGCCGGCGATCGAAAGCAGCTCAAGTATCAGCGTAGAACTCGTTCTTACTGGTATTGGCTCTGACGTTTTGGCACGACAGTTTGGACAAGCGCAGTCTCGAATCTTCGGGACTGCGCTTTTTGTTTGAGGTACGTAGCGTTAGCTTGAGATTTCGGCGAGAGATTTGCGAATCGCCTCGGCCTGATCACTCTTCGGATTCATTTCGAGCGCGCGCTGAAAGCAGGCCTTGGCCTTCGGAATGTCCTTCATGCCTTGATAGGCCAGACCGAGATGGTAGCGGTAACCCTGATTGTCCGGCGATTTCTGAACCGCTTCATTGAGAAGGTCCTCAGCCAATTGATAGTTTCCCTTGCGCAGATAGACTGACGCCAGAGTATCGGCAGTATTTGGCGAATCGGGCATGCCTCGCCGCGCCGTTTGGGCGTAAGTAAGAGCCATGTCTACATTACCGCCATGTTCCAGCAGCACGTACGCCAGATTGTTTGCGGCGATAGCATTGGTAGGATCTATGTCCAAGGCGTTCTTGTATTGTTTTTCGGCTTGCTGCCAGTCATGCTGAGCTTCGTCAACCATTCCCAAGAATGAATAGGCCCTCGGATCACGTGGATTTTTCTGGCGCAGCAACTCGAAGGAAGCCTTGGCATCGTCCAGCGAACCTTTTTGCTGTTGCACTTGAGCGAGCGAAAAGATTGCGTCCGAACTGTTGGGGTCAATTGAAGTCGCCTTGCGCAGAGACTGCTCAGCTCCGCTGAAGTCCTTCTGACTGAGTTGTAGCTGGCCCAGTAGAACGTAGAACGGGGCATAGTCCGGAGCCAATGCGATTTGGGATTGAATGCGAGCTAGCGCCCGAGCGGGTAATTTCTCGACCAGAAGAAGGCGCATTTCACCGCTCAGACCTTCCGAACTGCGTGGGTTTTTTTGAAGCGCGAGTTCAAAATTCTTCTGCGCTTCCGGAAATTTTTTCTGAGCGGTATAGAGTTCGCCAAGACTGGCATACGCGCGCGGGTCGTTGGGAGCCAGCAGAATGGCTTTCTGGAGATTGGCATACGCACCCTGCGCGTCGCCTTTGTTCCCGAGCGCCATAGCCTCGACCAGATATCCATCCGGCTGGTTCGGCTGAGCGGCAATAATTGCCTCGGCGCTTTGGCGCAGCGAATCGAAATCACCTTTTTTCACGGCGAGCGCCGAAAGCGCTTTGCTTGCATCTGTCATTCCTGGACGGAGCTTTAGAGCCTGGCGAAGTTCGCTTTCGCCGAGGGCAGTGTTACCGAGCTGCGTCAGCACAAGACCCAGCACGTAGTGAGCGTCGGCATTTTCGGGCGAACTGGTGATTGCTCCCTCGAGCGCCTGTTGAGCTTCAGTCAACTTGTTTTGCGAGCGCAGTATTTGGCCAAGCAAAACTTGCCCGTCCGCGTCTTTTGGATGCTGCTTTAGAAGCTCCTGATCGAGACGATAGGCATCATCCAAACGGCCGCTGAGAATTAACAATTGGACATAGTTTTTACGGACGCGCAGATCCTTCGGATGATCCTTATCGAGCGAAACGTATTCAGCGAGGGCGTTGGGAATATCGCCACTGGCGAAATAAAAGTCACCGAGCAGCCTGTAAACATCTGGATTATCCGGCATAGCTTGCTTTGCTTGCTGCAAGATTTGTTCGGCCTGAGTTTTTTTATTCCAATTCCCGTAAACGACGGCGAGCGAGCGGTAAGCGGCCGCAGTTTTCGGGTCAATTTGTAAGACGGCCTGAAATTGTTGTTCAGCTTCGGCGAACTTGCTCTGTTGGCTGTAGAAATCTCCAAACATCAGCAGCGCCGCGGTGGATTTTGGATCGAGTTGGATCGCCTTACGAAAGCTTTGCTCGGCCGCCGGGAATTGTTTGGCTGCAATTTCTATCTGGGCGAGATTTAAGTAAGACATAGAGCGATCCGGCGCGAGTTGAATCGCCGCGTGTATTTCCTTCAACGCATCATCGTAATTGCCCTGGGACGCGTCAGCGTTGGCAAGGAGAACATGTGCGTCGACATTGTTCGGATCCTGCGCCAGTACGAGCTGCGCCCGGTCTTGCCCTTCCTTGGCGCGATGCCCCGCTAACAAAAGATTCCCAAGCTCAATCTGCTTGCTGAAATTCTGCGGCTCCAGGTCAACAACGCGCATCAGCTCCGAATATCCAGAGGACCACATTTCGCGCCGTAGAAAACAATCGGCAAGTTTTTCGTGAGCAGCCACAAACTTCGGATCAATCTGAATGGCGTTCTGATATTCGATGCACGCCTCTGGAAATTTCCCGGCGTCAAAATATTTGTTGCCGCTATCAAGTGCTTTCTGTTTCCGAACATTGGGATCACGCGAGCAGCCTGAGAGCAGAATTAGGCCGGCGATCAAAAAGGTACAAAGTCGTTTGCCATTGTTACGAGTCATAATTCCCTCTGAAGCCGAATGGGCTCATAAAAGCTTCACGCCTAGAAAAACTTTACACCTAGCGGCGGCTCCGTTCGCGGTGTTTTCTGCCGGAATGTGTCCAGCAAAATAGGATGGGGTGAGACACCAAATTGTTTTCGGGGAAACAGCCTTGATTCGCGAAACCACCGAAGCAATCGCGAGCTCCATTACCGAGCCATATCGAGGAAGGAGAGGACGAGAGATCGTTCCCGGGACGCCACCTGCCAAGAGTACGGCAGTCCACTAGCCCGGTGAAGGCTCCCCGATGATCTGAAGCGGCTAGGCTAACGCTTTTCCGCCAAGTGGAACTATTTTGGACTGATTTGGGATAGCGTTGGCCACTTTGAATCGTTGAAGTCAATCTAAATCATTTATTTTCAGCAGCCTACAACAGTATGGCGACCACTGACGGTACCGGAGCGGGTGGCACCTCCCGTGCTTTTCCACAGTTGGGATAAATTTGCCCATCCCTACGGTTGTCCTTAGAAAGGCCACGAGTTTATGCGGGTAAGCCCACTTGACCCTCAAACGGCAGAAAGCGATAGCGGGGGTCTTGTTCATCCGAGTCAGTTCTATGTGTGGGGCGTCAGCCCAGCGATGCAGACGCTGCGCCGGACTGTTGCGGACACCGCTGCTACCGACATTCCGGTTTTGATAATCGGTGAAAGCGGCGCGGGCAAAGAGGTTCTCGCGTTACAGATTCACCGGCTTTCGGATCGGCGCGACGAACCCTTCATCAAGACTCGCTGCCGCGCTTTCGCACCCGGCCCTCTTCCCGTTCAACTGCAGTCGCTGGCCAACGGAAATACTACGCCGGGCTCATTCCGCGGGACCGTTTTTCTAGATGACCTTTGTGAGCTTGAGCCGACCGGACAGCAGCAACTGCTTGATTTGTTGGCGGAGGGCGACGCGTTACCTGGCGAGTATTCGCTGAGTGCACGAGTGATTTCGTCGGCGCGCCGCGGGTTGGAAGACAACCTTCGCGCCGGAAAATTTGAGGAACAACTATATTACCGGCTGAATGGCATTTGTCTGCGCGTGCCTCCTCTGCGCGATCGTCGCGAAGATTTGCCTGAATTGGCAGATTTTTTTCTGACGAAGTATGCCAGCTTGTTTGAGCGGTCGCGTCCAGTGTTAAGCGCCGAGTTAGTGGCGCGGCTCGCAGCTTATTCGTGGCCGGGCAATGTGCGCCAGCTTGAGAACACGATGAAGAAAATTGTGGCGACGGGTGATTCCGAATCAGCTCTCGTTGAATTGGCGGATATTTCGCCGGACATACTGAAGGCCGGGCCGAGTTCGGGTTCGTCGCTGAAAGCAGCAGCGCGCGCGGCGAGCCGTCAGGCCGAACGCGAACTGATTTCACGCGCGCTCACACGCACGCATTGGAATCGCAAGAAAGCGGCGGGAGAACTTCAGATTAGCTATAAGGCTTTGCTTTACAAGCTGAAGCAGTTGGGTCTGGAAGATGCAGATGTGTCGTAGGAGAAGATCATGAAACAAATTTCAAAATTTGCGATTTTATTTTTGATTCTGGCAATGGCGCTGCCTGTTGCGGCGCAGAAAAATAATTCCAGCACCAAGAGTCAGCAGAATACTACGGCTGCGGCGCCTGCGCAGACACAGGGCGCGCCCGGGATGCCGTCTGCAAATGACACGTCATACGTGATCGGACCCAGCGACGAACTGAATGTCAGCGTGTGGGAGAACGCGGATTTGTCTCGCGTCGTCCCGGTGCGGCCCGACGGAATGATTTCGTTACCGTTACTTAATGACGTTCAGGCCGCGGGCAGGACCCCGATGCAGCTGATGAAGACGATTGTCGAGAAACTGACGACGCACGGAATGAAGGATCCACTCGTAACCGTCACCGTCACGGCGATCAAGAGCCAATTCATTTATGTACTGGGACAAGTCGGGCACCCGGGAACCTTCCCGATGATTCCGGGTATGACTGTGCTGCAGGCGATCGCAAGCGCGGGTGGTCTGGGGCAATTCGCGAAGCAGACAAAAATCGAGATTCGCCGCACTGAGAACAGTCAGGTGACGCGCCTGTCGTTCAATTATAAGGAAGTAATGAAAGGCGTTCACCCGGAGCAGGACATCTTGTTGAAGCCTAATGACACAATCGTAGTTCCGTAGGAGCAGTTCGGTAAGGAGCAGAGCATGCCAAGAATCACCAAACTGATGTGGGCCGCGATGATTGCGGCGGCCCTGTGTCTGCCGGTTGCGCACGCGCAGCAGCAGACACCTGCGCCGCCGACATCTGGCGGAACTCAGCAGTCCGGTCAAGGTACCCAGCCCGCATCACCGGTGCAATCCGCTAGCACGACTGTGACGGGCGGACTGGCACCCACGGTGGGTGATTCGGGAGACACACACAGTCAGATCACGGCAGGTCTGAGTTTCAGCGAATTGTTCGATTCAAACTTTGGAAACGCTTCCGGTACACCGGGATGGGATGAAGTGAGTACGGTCGGTGGACATCTTGAGTTGCATCGGACTGGAGCCACGACTGATTTCATGGTGAAGTATGTCGGCGGCGGTTATATAGACGCACAGAATTCGGCATTCGATTCCTCTTATCACCAACTCGAAGTGTCCGAGACGCTTCAGTTCCGCCGATGGACGTTGACGCTCGACGATTTGTTCAATTATTTACCGGACGCATCTTTTGGATTTGGCGGATCGGGCCCCGGTCTGGGGATTACGCTCGTGAATCCCTTCGTGCCGCCGAGTCAAACGATTCTTACGAACCCTGAACAACGTCTGGGGAATACGGCGCTGGTACAGGTACAATATGAGGCGAGTCCGCGGTCAGCGTGGACATTTAGCGCCAATTACGGATTACTCCATTTTACAAACCCTGGATTTCTAGACTCGACGGATACAAATATCTCCGCTGGGTACAACTATTCGCTCAGCGCCCGTGACGTGCTTGGTGTAAGTTACGTGTTCACCGCTTTCCGTTTTAGCCCGGCTGTTGAATCAATCAACAGCAATTTAGTCCAAGTGACATATGGCCGCCACATTTCCAACCGCCTAATGTTTCAAGCCGGAGCTGGGCCGCAATTCTACTCTATTACACCGATATCTGGCCCGAGCGCCGGCATACAAACATCGTGGAGCGCCAATGCCAGCCTGAGCTACCAACTTGGACAGTCGTCGCTCGGAGGAAATTTCACGCACGGCGTTACTGGAGGATCCGGAATCCTGACCGGAGCGACAACGAGTGTCGCGTCATTTTCCGCGTCGCATCAGTTTGGACAATGGACGACGTTAAGCGGTTCGGTCGGCTATACAAACAACAGCTCTCTTGCGCAGGTCGGCGTGACCAGCGCTTCTTATGACGGCATCTTTGTTGCCGCGGGAATCAACCGTCAGTTCAGCAAAAGCTTTAGCGTGAGTGCCAACTACACGCTCTTGCGACAAGGAACGAGTAACGGAACATGTGTGGGAACGGCTTGCGCGGAATCGTTTCTAAGACACCAGATTTGGGTCGGCGTAACGTGGAATATGCGCCCGATTCCATTGAGATAGAAGCGATAGGCACGGGGCCTTCTTTAAGGAGCGAACTTATGCTTGGACACCGATCGATGGGAGTAGAAGACTACACGGGAATTTTGCGCCGGCGCAAATGGTTGCTGATCATACCCGCTGTATTGCTGTGCGCCGCTGCTTATCTCGTCTCAACGAAGATTCCCAATCGGTACGAATCAACAACTTCAGTGCTGATCGAAGAGCAACGTGTTTCGGATTCGATCGTGAAGCCAATTGTGACTGGCGATTCCAATCAAAAGCTGACGACGATGAAAGAGCGAATCCTGAGCCGCACTCGCCTTCAGCCAATCGTCGAGCGATTCGATTTGTTCGGCAATACAGGTGCACCACTCGAAAGCCGCATCACCATGCTTCATGATGCGATCAAGGTTACGCCAACAGCGGCGATGGAGGGGACCAGATCAAGTCAGCTCCCGGGCTTCAGCATTCAGGTTACCTTAAGCGATCCGAGACTTGCGCAGCAGGTTTGCTCCGAGATTCTAAGCATGTTCCTCGATGAGGACGCTCAGACCGGCGCGGCGGAAAACAATAACATCATGGATTTTCTGAATAAACAAGTCGAAGAAGCACAGCAGAGGATGAACGCGCAGGATGCCAAGCTCGCGGATTTCAAGCGGCACAATCTAGGGTCCCTGCCGGATCAAGAGGCGGCGAACCTGAATCTTCTGACTTCGACCAACACGCAGATGGAGGCAGTGACCCAATCCTTGGACCGCGAAGAGCAAAACAAAGCATTGTGGGAATCCGAGCTTAGTCAGCAACTCGCGACGTGGAGGGCGACGAGACAAACGGGCACAACAAGTCCGGTAACAATCGATACGGAATTGAAACAAAAACAGGACGAGCTTGCAAAGCTGCAAGAAAAGTTTACCGACGACTGGCCAGATGTGAAAGCGAAAAAGCAAGAAATCCAAGAGCTGAAAAAGCAAAGGGCTGATGCCGAGACCGCCAGCAAACTGAATCCCCCAGTGAAAGAAAAGGAAGATTCGGCGTCGACTGCTAACGCGGTTGAGCCCGAATCCATTCAAAAGCTGCGTTCGGAGATTAAAGTTTCCGATCTGGCGATTCAGGAGAAGAAACGGCAGCAACAGGCACTGCAGGAAAACTACAAAGTTTATCAGGGCCGCGTTCAGATCAGCCCGATGGTCGAGCAAGAATATTCCGAGCTAACGCGCGATAACATTTCGGCAAAAGCTGATTACGACCTACTGATTCATAAGCGCGACGATTCGGGCATGTCCGTCGCCTTACAGCGCCGTCAGGAAGGTGGCGGATTCAAGCCACTCGATCCGGCAAGCTTGCCTGATAAGCCCGCATTTCCGAACCGTATGCTGTTCGCCGCCGGCGGATTCGGCGGAGGCCTGGCGCTAGGTTTAGCGCTGACTTTGTTACTGGAAATGCGCGACAAGTCGTTCAGAACTGAAAGCGACATTGAAGCGTTGTTGAAGTTGCCGACACTCGCGATGGTGCCGGTGCTTGATGCTTCGAGTTCGCTCGCATCTCGCATCGTCTTCCGATCGCGGGGAACTGACAAAGCGCTTCCCGCGAAGACCTGAGGCCTGAGAGAACATGTACAAGGAGTTCTTTGGGCTCAAAGAGAGCCCGTTTAACGTTAATCCCGACCCGCGCTACCTGTATCTCACCAGGCAGACGCAGGAGGCATTCGCTTGTCTGACCTACGGCATTCAGGCGAAGAAGGGATTCATCCTGCTGACGGGAGAAGTGGGCACCGGGAAAACCACGTTGCTCAACCGGTTGCTGGATTGGCTGCCGACGCAGCGGGCGCACACCGCTTTTATTTTTAATCCGAGACTTTCCGTCACTCAGTTGCTTGATTTTATGATGACGGACTTCGGGATTCCCTGCGAATCGAAACTGAAAAGTCAGGTGCTTCTTCGTTTAAACCAATGGCTGCTGGAGCGTTACAAAGCCGGCGAGCCCGCGGTGCTCATCATTGACGAGGCGCAAAATCTTTCTCATCAAGTGCTGGAAGAAATTAGATTACTGACGAACCTTGAGACATCCACGGAAAAGCTTTTGCAAATCGTACTGGCTGGCCAGCCGGAGCTTGAGGTGAAGCTCGCACAACCTCAGTTGCGGCAACTTCGCCAGCGCATCACTTTGCGCAGCAAGACAATGCCGCTTTCGCTGGAAGAAACTGCTGGATACATTCAGGAACGTTTGCGAATTGCCGGAGCAACCGACAACAACATTTTTTCTCAAGAAGCGATCGAGGCCGTGCACCGGCTGGCGCGTGGAATTCCGCGCGTGACGAATCTGCTGTGCGAACATTCGCTGATTAATTCGTTTGTTGAACAGCACAAGTCCGTACGAAGAGAAACAGTGGAAGAAGTTGCGAAAGAATTTCAACTTGACGAGGCGCCGTCGGCAGGCGCGCAAGCGGCCGCGCTGAAGCATAACGGAGAATCAGCTCCTCTAGTGCAATCGCTGCTTCAGAATCTTTCAAATCTAATTGAGCGCCTTGGTCATCAGGATCCGGAAATTGAACCGCCGACAGAGAGGAAGCCATGAGCCGAATACACGAAGCTCTAAAGAAAGCACAGGAGGAGCGTGCGGCGCAGCAAGCAGTCCGCGGCGCCAACTCACAGGATACGAACGAAGCGCAATCGCAGACGTCTTTCGCGCCGGCCGCATTGCTGGAAGCGCCCGAAGCCCTGCCGCCGAGCCGGTTGCTCAGCTTGATGGCCCGATCACAATTGAAATGCTTCTCGCGCGATGCCCTCAGCGCCGCTGGAAGCTGAATCCCGACATGCTGCTCTTCGCGAACCCGAACGAAGACAATACTGGCAAAGAAGTTTTCCGCACACTCCGCACGCGGCTCTATCAAGTTCGCGCCGTTCAGCCGTTACGCACGCTCCTGGTGACGAGTGCGTTGCCCGGCGAAGGCAAAACATTTGTGACGTCCAATCTTGCTCAATCGCTGGTGCGGCAGCGTGAACGCCGTACTCTAATCATTGATGCGGATCTTCGGCTCTCGAGTCTCCACGTTCCATTGGGTGCGGAATCTAATCCGGGGCTTTCCGATTACCTATTGGGAGAGATGGACGAATTCGAAGTAATGCAGCGCGGCCGTGAAGAAAATCTTTTTCTGATTCCCGGCGGCAAATCCATTGCCAATCCGACGGAACTTCTCGCAAATGGAAGATTTGAACGACTGATCGAGCGGTTGTCACCAGTGTTCGATTGGATTTTAATTGACTCGCCACCGACGATTCCGGTTTCGGATTCGAGCATCATTGCGAAATTTTCCGACGGCGTGCTGATCGTCGTGCGGGCAGGTTCTACTCCTTATGATTTGGCGCAAAAAGCATGCGAGACGTTCCACGATCGTCCACTGCTGGGAGCTGTACTGAATCGCGCCGAGCCCCGCGCCGGATATGGCGGATACTACAATCAGGGCTACCCATCGGCGGATCATAAAGCTCGAGCATAATTTTCGCGGAGGATGCGCTCGAAAATTATCTAGATTTTCCGAGCGCCCATGGAAATCAATGTTTTTGGCTCGACTTTGACGCCTATTCCGCCCTTAACTTCATAACAACAATGCTCGACGCGTCTCTTGCTCAGAGCCGCTAAATCCGCTAGCCTCTTTAGCAGTGGCAACTACAGCCAAAAGCCGCACGCTTTCAGTTTGTCTGCTCTCGCCTCACCCTTTGGTGTTGGGCGAGTTTGAGCGGATTCTCACCCGGCCCGGAATTCGTCTGGTCACCAAACAAATGGAGCAGTCGTTGGCGACGGATCTCGCGAGCCTCGCACTGCCTCAAGCCGATATTTTTGTCGTGGACGCACACTCAGTTCGCCCCAACACAAGCTCGCTAATCGTGGGAATCCTGGACCGGCATCCCGAAGCCCGCGTGATTGTCGTATGCGAAAAACTTACGGACGCGACGAGTCACTCTCTGCTTCGTCTGGGAGCGAAAGGCTTGCTGACCTACACTGAGGCCGTCGAGCAATTGCCACGCGCTCTTCCTCTTGTGGCTGGCGGAGGATTCTGGGTACCGCGAAATGTTCTCTCGACGTTTGTCGATTCAATTTTAACGGACCAGCAGAAGCGCCGCCTGAAGCCGGATAATCACACGCAACTTAGCCGGCGCGAGCGCGAAGTGCTGGATTCGCTGCTTGAAAATGTCTCCAACAAAGAGATTGCATCGAAGCTGAACATCTCCGAACGCACCGTGAAATTCCACGTTTCCAAATTGCTGAATAAATTCGGAGTCCGCCGCCGCGCTGATTTGATCCTTCTGTGCTATCAGCAAAAGTCTGTAACTCCCGCGTAGTGTTCCAAGCTGACAACCCGTTTATAACCTGCTAGCCTTTCCGAGCAAATTCTTTGAAGGTCATTTCTACACGCTTAGGAGTTTCGGATGAATGTTTTGGTTACCGGAGCGGCAGGATACGTTGGCAGTGTCTGCGCGGAAGTCCTGATTGCGCAAGGCCATCGCGTGATTGTCGTGGATAATCTTGTCGAAGGACATCGCGCCGCCGTGCCAGGCGGCTGCGAATTTCACAAGTGCGATTTATTTGATACGGATCAGCTGAATAAAATCTTCAGCGCGTCGGAAATTCAAGCGGTGATGCATTTTGCGGCCGAAGCGTTGGTCGAAAAATCAGTGCGCGAACCGAGCACGTTTTTTCGCGTGAACGTAGCGGGCGGGATAAGTCTGCTGGACGCGATGATCCGGCACAACGTGAAAAAGATTGTGTTTTCTTCCACTGCGGCTGTGTACGGCGAACCAAAGCAAGTTCCCATTCGCGAGGATCATCCAAAAGCACCGATCAATCCCTACGGCGAAACGAAATGGATGTTTGAAACGATCCTGGCCGACTACGCGCGCTATGCCAAACTGAAGCACGTTTCCTTTCGCTATTTCAATGCCGCTGGCGCTTCGACCGAGCGAGGTGAAGCTCACCGTACCGAAACTCACGTAATTCCGAAAATTCTGGAAGCCGCAGCGGGCGAAATCGCAAAATTTGAAATTCGCGGAACCGACTACACAACGCCGGACGGAACCTGCGTGCGCGATTACGTTCACATTCTGGATATCGCCGAAGCGCACACGCGCGCGCTTACGGAGATGGAGCGTATTTCTGGTGAAGCATTCAACGTGGGGAACAGCCGTGGCTATTCCATCCGCGAGGTCGTGGAAACTGCGCGCCGCGTAACCGGCCTGCCGATTCCGGCCGTTGAAGCTACTCGGCGCCCCGGCGATCCGGCGGTTCTGGTAGCCGACGCGTCGAAGCTCAGACGGACACTCGGCTGGGAACCCCGTTATTCCACGCTGGAATCCATATTGACGACTGCCTGGGCCTGGAAACGCGCGCATCCGAAGGGATATCCGGAAATCTAAATCGGCACACCGGGCCGGATTTCGTCATCGATGCGACGATATGAAGTGTTGCGCCTTGGGCACATCGTTACGCGACGCAATGTTCCTCACGCTATGGATTCCTGTTATATTCAAAATGTCTTTCAAAATGGCACAGTGATTTTGCGAAAACTACTCACTATGACTGGGCCGCTCAGCCGAGGTTGAATGGGAACAATGCCGATAGAACGCAAACCGGAATACTTCAAAGGTGCGCAACTTAAAGTAGGAATCATTGGACTGGGCTACGTTGGCCTTCCGCTGGGCCTGCGATTTGCCGAGGCGGGTCACCGCGTCACCGGCTTCGACGTGGACACGATGAAAATCGAGAAGTTAAATCGTGGCGAAACTTATATCGAGCACATTCCTGTCACCAAGATTCGGCAGCATGTCGCTTCAAAACATTTCGGGGCAACCACGGATTTTTCCAAACTAGCGGACATGGACGCGATTATTATTTGCGTCCCTACGCCTTTGGACGAGCGGCGCGAACCAGATCTGAGCTACGTACAGATTACGACGGAATCAATCGCGCCGTACCTGCAGAAGCACCAGCTCGTTGTGCTGGAGTCGACGACTTATCCCGGCACAACCGAAGAACTCGTTCTGCCGATTCTGGAAAAGAATGGCTTGCGATGTCCGATCGCGCGCGGCCCTGAAGCGGAAAATATTGCGACTGATTTTTATCTGGCGTTTTCGCCCGAACGCGAAGATCCCGGCAACAAGCAATTTGGTCTGGCGCAAATTCCGAAAGTCGTCGGCGGCATAAATCCTCCCAGCGGACGAGCTGCGGCGGCTATCTACGCGCAAGTCGTTTCGCGCGTGGTGCCAGTCAGCTCAACGCGCGCCGCCGAAATGGCGAAGCTGCTCGAAAATATTTTCCGCTGCGTGAATATCGCGCTGGTGAACGAACTGAAACAGCTGAGCATGCGCATGGGGATCGACATTTGGGAAGTAATCGACGCGGCCGCCACCAAGCCGTTCGGCTTCATGCCGTTTTATCCCGGCCCCGGACTGGGCGGACATTGCATACCGGTTGACCCGTTCTACCTTTCCTGGAAAGCGCGCGAGTACGATTTTGCGACGCGCTTCATCGAACTGGCCGGCGAAGTGAACACCGCGATGCCCTATCACGTGGTGGACGCCATCGGCGAAGCTCTGAACAAAAAGAAAAAATCCGTGAATGGAGCGAAGTTATTGGTGCTGGGCGTGGCCTACAAGAAGGATGTGGACGACCTGCGCGAATCGCCTTCGCTAAAAATCATGGAGCTGCTGATAGGACGCGGCGCCAATGTGGATTACAACGATCCTTACTTCGCGAAACTGTTCAAGATGCGCCACTACGACTATTCGGACAAAAAATCTATTCCGCTGGACGCAAAAACTTTGGCGAGCTACGACGCGTGATCATCGCCACCGATCACAGCAGCTACGACTACCCGGCAATCGTTGAATCGGCGCAGCTCGTGGTGGATACGCGCAACACGACGCGCAGACTTCTGCGCCATCGTGACAAAATTGTTCTTTGCTGACGCGCGCCGATGCCGCAACTTGATCCGAACGCGAAAAAAGGAATCTCTCAACGGCGGAGCCAGCGTCTGCTGCTGCGCGTGCAAGTAGTCGCCGAACGCAGAGCCGGACAACCCGACAGCAAACCCGAACCTACTGAAACGCTGGCCGTGAATGCGCATGGTGCGCTGATTTTGCTCGTGCCGCCCATCAGCGATACTGAACAAATCCTGATTAAGAATGCGCGAACAAGCGAAGAACAGTTGTGCCGCGTCGTATATCAGGGCTTGACGGAAGCGGGGCGCTTGCAGGTCGGCGTCGAATTTCTTACGCCTTCGCCAAATTTCTGGCGGGTTTCTTTTCCACCTGAAGACTGGGCTCCCTACGGCAAAGACGCGCGTCCTGCCGCAATCAAAGAATAGTTCCGGAGAAAATATTATTTTCCTAGGACTGCCTGCGTAAGCTCCACTCGTCCGGAACCAAACGGAAGCACCAGTTCGATTAGCACCGGTGTATGCGCGGCATCCTGTGCAATCCACAAAGTGATTTTCGTATCGGCAAGTTCTTTGCCGTTGAGGTACGGCCGAATGCTCAATCCCGTCGCAGTAAATTTTCCCGCAGCAACCGCCAGATCGCTTCGCGGCGTGACCACCGTAGCATGCACATCGTAAACTTTTCGCCCGTCGAAAACAGGCGAGCGCACTTCGGTTGTCTGCTGCCAGTTTACTGTTCTAAGGTAATAAAGAAATCCCAACGCATCTCGGGTTCCGTGCAGAAGTTGTACCTGCGTCGCTCCGGCGGGAAGCGGCGTTTGGCTCGGCGTAATCCTGAGAATGTGAGTTTCAACTTTTGAACCTTCATTCAAGTGCATCTCGAATTGCTCGCCGGCAAAATCCGTGTGGGCCGAGTAGGAATCGAAACGATCGTCAACCGCCAGCACATAGTGCAGCGGATTTTTCGTTTGCAGGCGCGCCTGAAAATGCCAGATTGGATGCGCGTTGAAAGGCCGATCGTCATTCGCGCTCAGTTGGATGGCGAGTACATCGCTTAGCGAAAGCCACGCTCCGGAATAAGCGAGGCTCTCCCCGTTCCGGAACGGCGCGGCAGGCGCGGGCGCTGCCGGCGGCTTGCTTGGCTTTTTCGGGATTTTCTGCTGAGGAGCGGCAACCAGCGCCGCCGCGAATATTAGCGTGGCAATCGCGAAGCACGCGGGGAAAATATTTCTTTGTACGGAGTTGAGCATTCGGGCAAGCGGCGTGTGAAGACCGGTCAGCGAACGAGTGTTGAACACGATATAGTAAAGCGTACCGGAAATGCGAACGGCGCGCCACTCACGCCTTCGGAGAAATCTGATTCAATTTCCAGGAGAACTCACCAGGAGAGATCGTTCGATGCGCTATCTCGTGACCGGCGGCGCCGGATTTATCGGCTCCAACACTGTTGATGAAATTGTGCGGCGCGGACATTCCGCCGTGGTGCTGGACGATTTTTCCTCGGGCCGCGAGGAAAATTTAAAACAGTGCGCCGGAAAAATTGAAATTATCCGCGGCAGCATTACGAATTTGAACGTGGTTCAAAAAGCGTGCCAAGGCGCGGACTGCGTGATTCATCTTGCCGCGCTCACTTCGGTGCCGCGCTCCGTAAACGACCCGATCGAATCGAATCACATCAATATAGATGGCACACTCAACGTGCTCGTCGCCGCGCGTGATGCGAAAGTGCGCCGGCTGGTCTACGCCGCGTCGTGCTCCGCATACGGAGAAGCTCCCATTCAGCCGCAACGCGAAAGCATGTGTGCCGATCCAATTTCCCCTTACGGCGTCACAAAATTTGTCGGCGAACTCTACGCCAAAGCTTTCGGCCGCTGCTACGGATTGGAAACTGTTTGTCTGCGCTACTTCAATGTTTTCGGCCCGCGCCAGGATCCCACATCTGCTTACTCCGGCGTGCTTTCAAAATTCATTGCCACGCTGCTCACCGGTGGACAACCCGTCATCTTTGGCGATGGCGAGCAATCGCGCGATTTCATTTTCGTCGAAAATGTTGTGCAGGCGAATCTGCTGGCATGCGAGGCGCAGAACTGCGCCGGTCGTACGTTCAACATCGGAACCGGTGGACGTCACACGCTCAACGAAACCCTGCGCCTGCTGGAAAAAATCTCGGGGGAAAAAGGCGCCGCGAAATATGAGCCGCCCCGCTCCGGCGACATTCTGCATTCGCAAGCCGACATCACCGAAGCGCGAAAATCGCTCGGCTACGATCCGAAAATTAGCTTTGAAGAAGGCTTGCGCCGAACATGGGAATGGTATCGAACGCATGAGTCCAAGTGATCACCCGCATACCGTAACTAACCGTTGAATCCTCTATCGCGAAGATGGTAGTCTACGCGGCACTTCACCGGTTTCGTTGATAGGAGGCCCCTTTGCGTGTTCGACTCGGCATCTTCCCAATACTTCTAATTGTGGCGGCGATTTTCGTCTCGCCTGCCGTCATGGCTCAGAAACAATGCCCGCTCGCTCCGATTCCAACAGTTAATCCGGGCGCGAATATGTTCAACGCTCAACAGGAAATGGATTTGGGCGACGCGTTCGCGGAACAGTTCCGGCATCAGTATCGCGTGATCGAAGATCCGGCCGTTACGGCTTACCTGCAACGAGTCGGTGACCGCTTGGTTCAGCACCTTTCCGCTGGCTCAATAAAATATCAGTTTGTGTTATATGACCAGCCAGTTGCGAACGCTTTTGGCCAGGTCGGCGGACGCATTTACGTGTCGCGCAAGCTCGTCGGTTTTATGCACAACGAGGATGAACTCGCAGGCCTACTTGGACACGAACTTGGCCACTTGGTGGCCCAACAAGTTGCGATGGAGTGGACGCAACTTTTCAAGAAAGTGATTAACGTAAACTCCGTTACCGACCGGCACGATATTTTCGATAAATACCAACTCTATGTGGACAATCAGGCGAAACGCGTCGACGTGATGAGGAGTATCGCGAAAGAAGAAGAGCCCAATCAAATCATCGCTGACCGCCTCGGACTCTATGCGGCGTCTGTATCAGGCTACGATCCGCACGCGTTGGTTCAATTCTGGGACCGCTTTGCGGAAACGAACGGCAAGACAGGAAATATCTTTTCCGACATTTTCGGCACCACAAAACCGGAGCAGAAACGTTTGCGCGAATTAGAAGCCGAGATGCCGTCGCTTCCCGGTCCTTGCGGCGAAGCGCGGCCGCCCGCTTCTCCCGAGGAATTCACCGAGTGGAAGACTGCCGTGATGAATTACAGCGGCCTGGGTCACAAAGAAGCTTTGCATGGTGTTGTTCTGAAACAGGAATTGAATCCTCCATTGCGCGGAGACATTCAATTTCTTCGCTTCAGTCCGGATGGCAAGTACGCACTCGCCCAGGACGATTCGAGCATTTACATGCTCTCTCGCGAGCCATTCGCATATCTATTTCGCATCGACGCGCCGGACGCAAAACCAGCCGTATTCTCCGCGGATTCAAAAAACATTTCCTTTTACACGCAAGGGCTTCGCATCGAAACGTGGAATCTGGCGGATCAGCAAAGAACCGATTTACACGACATGGTGATTCAGCACAGCTGTGTGCAGACTGAACTTTCTCCCGATGGAAAATATCTGGCCTGCGCGGAAATGCTTCACAGCTTTCGATACAATCCGGAGACTCTGGCCGTCAACGGTTCGATCGATCTTCACGTTTACGATGTGTCCACCGGGCAAGCGGTCTTTGAGAAGAAGGATTTTAGCCAGCCGTATGTGGGAATACTCGGCCGTGCGCTGCTGATTCTTGAAACCGACGACATGCGCTATCGGGTAACGACCATGCGCTTTTCTCCCGACGGCCGCTATTTCCTGGCCGCTTCACATAATGACGACTCGGTTGCCGTGGAACTACCGTCGCTGAAGCCGGTGCCTCTCGGCAAGTCACTCAAAAAGTATCTCGACCGGGAGTTCATGTTCACCGGTCCCGATCAATTAGTCGGTGTCGGTGGCGGCGCGGCAAACACTTCCGCGCTCGTCCGATTTCCCAGTGGCGATGTGGTGGAAGAACTCACGCTCGGCATGCAAAACGTTGAAGCCGTCGCGCATGGCAAATTTATTTTGCTGCGTCCCATCGACAAATTTGCAATTGGCGTAATGGACCTGGAGACCAAGAAGATTTTCATGGCGGATACTAATTCCGCGTTCGATATCTTTGATTCCGTCGCCTTGGTTACACACGCGAACGGTGAAATTGGCTTGAAGCAAGTTTCCACGAAACAGGACGTCGCCAGCCTGATCCTCCCGCGCGGCCCGCTCGCTCCGTTGCGGGCTGAAGCGCTCTCCCCTGATTTGAAATTCCTGGCGCTCTCAGAAAGATCTCGCGGCGCCGTCTGGGATCTGACGAAGAATGAACGGCAGTTTTACGTCCGTGGCTTTTCCGGCGCGTACTTCACTCCTAATGACACGCTCTACGCCGACTTCCCCAAAGAGCAGGAAAATGCTCGCATGATCGGCCAGTTGAACGTGACCTCCCACGCTCAATCTCCTGCTTATAAGGTCGAAGAAAATCACGCCGATCAATTTGGCCCGTTTTTGCTGGTGAGAAAACCAAATGGAAAAGATCAAAACATCCGGCAAAATATTACGATCGAAGTACGCGACGCGACATCGAACGCCGTCTTGTGGACGCGTCCAATTCCCAATGAAGCGCCGACGATCAATTTCTCTTCGCTTTCAGGAAGTGTGGCGCTGATGTGGAGGCTTTCGACCGCGTCGGCCGCCGGCGAGATAAAAGCAAATCCGGACGTCGCGAAGCGCGCGGAATCCGTGCCCAAAGATGACAAGAATTACTTGATTGAAATCCTCGAAGGACGCACCGGCAAAATGCAGGGCGTGCTAGCGGTGGATACAAACAAAGGATCGTTCGTGCCCGTTACTGTTTTCTCGGAAGGCGACCGTGTGATTATTTCCGATTCCGCGAATCGCGTCGAGGTCTATTCCCTTTCCTCTGGACAACAAACCGCGAAAGTTTTCGGAAGGTCGGCCCTAGTTTCTATTGCATCTGGCGTGCTGGCAGCCGAAAACGAAGCGGGGCAACTTTTGATCTACGATTTGGCCACGATGGAAAAACGCGACGAGCTTTTGTTTAACAGTCCGCTTGCCATGAAGCGCTTCAGCGAAGATGGCAAAAAACTCTTTGTGCTGACCGCCGCACAGACTGCCTACGTGTTCGACGTAGCCGCGCTCGCAAAAT
The DNA here is from genome assembly GCA_963840515.1 of Terriglobia bacterium. GTDB lineage: Bacteria > Acidobacteriota > Terriglobia > Acidiferrales > UBA7541 > DASTCZ01. The sequence goes on along the minus strand of CAWIZI010000014.1, from coordinate 34,040 downwards.
CCACGACGACTACGGCTAGCGGTGGAAAGTAGCGAAGGCAAATTGCTGGGTAAGCTCGATAAGAATTACTTTTCCTCCGCCCCATTCAGCAGCGGTGGTAATTCCGTCAGGCTATCCAGCAACACGTCCGGCGGATGCTGAACGAGCCGCTCGCTACCCAACCCATACGTAACGCCGCAGGCCCAGGTGTTTGCGTTACGCGCCGTTTGCACGTCAACTTCGGAATCGCCGATCATCATCGCTTCGTGTGGCGACACGCCGAAATCCGCCAGCAGGAGCTGCATTCCCATCGGGTCCGGCTTTTTGCGTTCAAAACTATTTCCGCCGTATACAAATTGAAAATACGGCGACAGTCCCAACCCTTCCAAGATTTTCTCACTGAAGCGCACCGGCTTGTTCGTCAGAACGGCCATCGGAAAATTTGCGAGCGCCGCCAATCCTTCGCGCACGCCCGGATACGTCACGGTGTTATCCAGCATGTGCTCGCGGTAGTAGCCGAGAAAATGTTCCAGCCCGCGCTGGCAATCTTCTTCGGAGGCGTCTGGCCCAAGCGCTTTTCGGATGAGCATCGGCGCGCCATTCCCTACATAACTGTAGATAATTTCGTGCGGAATTGGCGGACGCTTCATGTGTTTCAACGTGGCAGCAACCGATAGCGCCAAATCCAGCGCGGAATCAATCAGCGTCCCATCTAAATCAAAGACGAGCACACGCACCGCGTGAAATGTTTTTTGTAGTTCGCGATCCATTTTGAATGTTCAATCGTCCGGTAAAATTCCATTGTAGCGGAACTAGCGTGTTACATCTAACCGCGCGGTTGTGCCTTCAGCCTGTTAGAATGTTTTTCCGAAATTAATTCTAGACGGCAATCTGAAGAGAGAGTTCGATGGCCCAATTGTTCCCGTTTCGCGCGTACCGATACAATCCGGCAAAGACCGATCCCGCGCGCGTACTCACACAGCCCTACGACAAAATTACTCCGGAAATGCAGAAGCGCTACGCCGCAGCAAGCCCGTATAACTTGATCACCATTGAAAAAGGCCCCGCGCACGCGGACGACACTTCGCCGACCGACGTTTACGATCGCGCCGCACGCGCCGTGGACGATTGGATTACCGCAAAAATTCTTGTGCAGGATCCATCACCGGGTTTCTACGCTTATTTTCAGGAATTTGAAGTTCCCGGCACCACGCAGCACCACATTCGCAAGGGCCTGATCGCGCTTAGCCGCCTGGAAGATTATTCCGCAGGCGTCGTATTCCGCCACGAACAAACTCTCGCCGGCCCAAAAGCAGATCGCCTCGAACTACTTCGCCGTACACGCGTCCACACCGGCCAACTTTTCATGTTGTATGACGATCCCGCCGGCCGGCTGGACGCAATTCTGGAAGGTGTTTCGCAATCTCCGCCAACTATGGACATGCGCGATGAGTTCGGGGTCGTCCATTACATTTGGCGCATTGATGACGAGCGTTCCGTCTCGACGATCCAATCCATCATGGCCGACAAAAAGCTCGTGATCGCCGATGGCCACCATCGTTACGAAACCGCGCTCGCCTATCGCGACGAACAGCGCGCGAAACACGGCACTACAAATCCCGACGCCGACTACGAAAAAGTGATGATGACGCTCGTCAACTCGCACAGCAAAGGTCTGACAATTTTGCCGACGCATCGTGTCGTCGCGGGATTGCCAAAATTTAATTTCGCCGTTCTTCTGAAACAACTCTCCGAATTTTTCGACGTCCGAGAAATTCCGCTCGAAGGCACCGCGGCGAGACGCGCATCAACTGTACGCGAACAGCTCGCCTTCGCAGGGGTATCCGGCCGCGCAATCGGCGCATACGGCGGCGGAGATACCGTCGCGCTCCTAGTCCTAAAGCAAAACGCCGATCTCTCGCGCGCGCTTCCAAATGCGTCGCCGCGTCAACGTGAACTCGACGTTGTTCTGCTGCACGATTACATTCTCGATAGAGGTCTCGGCATCAGCGCAGAAGCTGTGCGTCAGGAAACAAACACGCGCTACGAACGTGAAACCGCGGCGGCCATGTCCGCCGTCGCCGAAGGCCGCGCGCAAGTCTCGTTCCTGCTAAATCCCGTGCGCGTCGAGCAAGTTATGCAGATGGCGCTCGCAGACGAAGTCCTTCCGCAAAAATCCACGGATTTTTATCCGAAAATGTTAAGCGGCGTAACGATTTACCGGCTGGAAGAATAACGATGTAGGGGCGCCGCTCGCTGCGCACTCGGTGGTGAATTGCTTGCACGCGCGCCAACGCAGCACGCTCCGCGAAACTTCGCAGAGCGCGCCGCGCCAATCAGCGTCAATCTTGATTAATTACTTGCTGAAGCTTCGGATGGCAGCCGCTTCGGAATCGTACACGTCGAAGACGGTGAGCAGCTTCGTAACCTGAAGCACTTCCTGAAACTTTGAGCCGAGGTTGCTCAGGCGCAATCCCGCGCCCTGCGACTTCGCGCTGTGATGCGACGCCACCAGAGTTCCCAACCCCGCGCTGTCGATGTACGTTACGTTGTCCATGTTCAGCACGATTTTCTTCTGGCCTTTTGCCAGCAGACCCTTCACTGTTTCGCGCAATGCGTTGCTCTCTTCTCCGAGCACAATGCGTCCTTCAAGCGCGATCACCGCTACTCCGTCCATCTCTCGCTGAGTTACCTTCAGTGCCACGATTAACCCTCCTCAAATGGCCGGCTAAATCTGAACCTCTTGGACTCCGGCGTCATCCCAAAAGTTCCCGGCACAATTCGCCAGGCTTCGCAGTCAATCAATAGTAATCCGAACAGGACATATAATACCCGCAAATCGTGCAAATCAGCTTGCACTTCCGCGCCGTCAGCTTTTCCGAACACACCGGACAGAACGACAGCGCGTGTTCCACTTCAATCGCGGGTACTTGCGCCGATGTCGCCGTCAAGGGCGCTTTATCTTCAGTGATTCTCACGGCTCGAAGTTTATAGCACAACCCGGCTGGGGTGGGAAGTCCGGCTGGAACAGGTGCCCCGGTAGCACCGGCACTCCTGCCGGTGCAAGCTCGCGTCGTCGCAAATCGATCCGTTCAAAAAAAAACCGCCCCGACAGGAGTGTCGGGGCTACCGAGCGCTACTGCGGCTTAAACGGCTCCGGCATAAAAAACCCCGCCTCGCGCGGCAGTCCCGCGCGCTCAAACTGAATCGTCGTATGAGAAATTTTGTAATCATCCGCCAGCTTTGCACGAACTTTCTGCAGAAGCTGCTCGCATTGTTCCAAGTGCATATCCGGAATGCTCAGGTGACAGGACAGCGCATACAAATCCGTTCCCAGCGTCCAGATATGAATGTCGTGAACTTCCTGCGCGCCCGACGCCGCGAGAATCGCCTTGGCAACTGTTTCCAATTCCATTCCGCGCGGCAATCCTTCCAGCAAAATGTGCGAAGCCTCGCGCAGAATTCCAATGCTTGACCACAACACCATCGCGCCGATCGCCGCACCTAGCAATGGATCCAGCCACTGCGCTGCCGTTGCGCGAATCACCAACGCACCGACGAGAATGGCGATATTGGAAAGCGCGTCCCCCAAATTATGAATAAATATCGCGCGCATATTTAAATCGTGACGTCCGCGGACCACCGCCAAAGTGATGCCGCTATTGATCACCAGCGCCACCACCGAAATCACCATCATGATGCCGACGTGCACCGGCTGAGGATTGCGGAATCGTTCCCACGCTTCGTAAAAAAGGAATCCGGAAATCAGCACCAAAATTATTGCGTTGATAAAAGCCGCAAGCGTCCCTACTCGATGATAGCCAAACGTTTTCTCGTCATTCGCGGGACGCTCCGCCACGCGCATCGCAATCCACGCAATCGCCAGCGAAGGCACGTCCGTCAAATTGTGGACCGCGTCGCTAATCAACGCGATGGAATGCCCCATCACGCCGCCGGTCAGTTCCACCGCCACCAGCAACAGCGACGCCGCAACCGCTCCGGCCATCACGCCAGAGCCGGGCATCGGATGCGCGTGCCCCGCATGGCCGTGGCTGTGCGCGTGATCGTGTGCCGGTCCGTGTGCGTGATCGTGCATTGCGATATTCTACCTGCGCTTCTTCCCAGGCGAAATCAAGAAACAGCCGGAGCCGCTGCCGCTCGCCCAGGACCTTTCGCGCCGGAATCGCCGGCCGGTGCATCCTCCATCTTCCACTTCTGCGCCAACCTCCCCAGCTCCGCCAGCACTTTCTGAATATCCTTCACTCGTTTCGTAAGACCGTACGTCACCTCAGGCGGAATCGTCGGCTTGTAATCGCGATAGAGAAATCCCTTCTCCTCCAGCGCTCGCAGCCGCTCCGTCAGCACGCGCGAGGATATTCCCGCCACGCTCCGCCGCAGCGCCCCGAACCGCGTTGGCCCGTTATGGCTCAACGCCCACAGGATATGCAGCGTCCAGGGACGCGTCAGCGTCTCCAGCAGCCCTCCGATGGGACACACATCTTCCGCAAAGGCTTCGCCGGGCTTACATGCTCGCGCTGATTGCTTCGCTGGCTTGGTCATAGTACTGCCTCCAGTGTCACCCGGTTACTATAAAGTGCCTACTTTACAAATCCTAGTAGTTATTTATAGTAAGCAAGTGGGGCAATACTACCATCGTACGCCCGTGGCCGCAACTACAACATCGATGGCCGCAAACAAATTGGAGGCTTTATGAACCTGCTTCAGATTGATTCCAGCGCACGCGCCAGTTCCGAATCACGCAAACTGACGGCGCACTTCGTCCGGGACTGGAAGGCGGAACATCCGTCCGGCACCGTTATCGAGCGCGATCTCGCCACTACGCCACTTCCCCACATCACCGATCACTGGTCGGCCACCTATGGCGACCCGTCGAAACTTACGCCCGAACAGCGCCAATACCTTGCCGTCTCCGACGAATTGATCGATGAACTCCGAGCGGCGGACATCGTCGTGATCGGCGCGCCCATGTACAACCACATGATTTCGTGGGAACTGAAAGCGTGGATTGATCAGGTCGTCCGCGTTGGCAAGACCATTACCTTCGACGCTACAGGTTTCAAGGGCCAGTTAGTCGGCAAGAAAGCCGTCGTAATCACAGCGCGTGGCGGCAGCTATCCGCACGGATCTCCCCGCGCCGCGGTGGATTTCCAGGGCCCGTATCTGCGCCACATTCTCAATATGCTCGGCTTTTCCGACGTGACTTTCATCCACGCCGAAAATTTGAAGGGCGCCCAGGTGGAATCTTCGCGCGCCGCCGCAGCTCAGGCGATCCATAACGCAATCGTAGCGCAAGCGGACACCGAATCACGCGAATTGGCGGTCACGCTGCATTATTGAGCGCGATGCACGCTCAAGTTGTGCGACAAAATTGTTCCACGTGGAACAACGCTGCATGATGCAGCACATCGGTCAACGCGTCCACGCAAGTCGTTGGGCGCGAATAAGTTGCCGGGTGCCAATTCGAATTGGCGTTCGGTTTCGCGACAAAAACGCCCTCCGGCGTGAAAATGGGCAGCCAAATCAACGTTTTGCGCCACCTGTACTTTTATTGCCCTCAAGTACTATGGCGTGGCGCAGCCTACAACCGTACCCTATTGAAACAACCTGAACGCTGGAAATTTGCTCAACGAGGGGCCTACAGTGCGCGTAACAAGACGGGCTACAAATCCCGACGGTACAAAAGTTGAATTGCGAAGAGCGCAACGATTTCCCGTTGCTGTCCCGATCGAAGCTAGTTGGCAGACTTCCGACGGCAAGCCGGTGAAGCAGGACGCCATCGCCCGCCAGGTAAATATCCGCGGCGGATTTCTGGAAATGGCGAACTTTCCGGAACTTGGCACCAGAATCACGCTCACAAATTTTCTTTCCGCCGAAACTCTTGACGCGCGCGTGCTCGCCACGCCGAATTCCCGCGCCGGAGTCTCCAACGGCATCATCATCGAGCTGGTAGCGCCCAGCGAAAGTTTCTGGGGCGTCGATTTGCAGGTGAAAAAAACCGCGGTGGAGTTGCGGAAGTTGGAAGACTCGCTGCGCAATCAAGGAATCGATCTTCGTTTGCTGAAAGAATTTCGCGATGCGGTGGACTACATCCGCACCGCCGCCACCGTCGCCCAGCAATTGCGCGAACGTCAACTCGCAGGCCGTTCCGATGATGACGTTCTCGCTTTAATCGCCGGCGAACGTGCGCGTCGCGCCACAAATCTTTGCCTGGAAATTGCTTCCGATATGGACGCCGCGAAAAATTCCAAGCAACCGAAGGCCGTCGCCGAATCCTATCGCGGACTTCAACAAGCCTGCGATCGCCTGAAACAGCTTTTGAAGCGTCAGGAATCCGAGCATCGCGATTCCGACCGGCATATGGTCGAGCGTCACGCAACCGCGCGGCCGTAACCGCACGCTTACTTTATTTGCCGTCGATCGAGATCAACTCCACATCAAATATTAGAGTGGCGTTAGGCGGAATCGCGCCGGGATATCCCCTGGCGCCATAACCCATTTCTGGTGGAATCTTTAATTGGCGCTTGCCGCCAACCTTCATTCCCGCCACGCCTTCTTCCCATCCTGCGATCACTTCGTGCGCGCCTATCTTGAAAGGGAGCGGCTTCCCACCAATTGAACTATCGAACTGCTTTCCGTTTGTAAACCAGCCCGTGTAATGCACATTCACCGTCTGGCCCTTCATCGCCGTCGCGCCCGTCCCAACTTTAATATCCCAATAGCTCACGCCCGACGCCGTCCTCTTCGCAGGCCCCGTCACCGGCGTAGGCTTGCTTGTGTCAACTTTCGTCGCCTGCGCAAAAACCGCCAACGCACCGACCGCCAGAATTGCGCCTAACATTATTCCACTGAACGTCACGCGTCTCAGCATCTCAGCTCCTTTGATATCTTTCCCACCACGCAGCCACATTAATTTGTATCAACACTTGCTCAAACGCAAGTCCCCTCAACCACGCACTCAGAAACACGCTTCTTTAACGGCGTCCCAATATTTGTAACGCGTAGGGGCGGGTCTGTTTACCCTGAGCGCAGTCGAAGGGCGACCCGCCCGCCTTCAATCGCGCTTCATATCAGCGTTCCTACACTGATCGCGCACTCACTATCTTGGACGCCGGCGCATCCGCGATGTTAACTTATGCTGAGTAAGCGCCACCATCTTTCGCGCGGCGCCCACATTCATGCTCGTATTCATCACCAACGACTATTCCGAACTCAGCCGCGAAGCAGCGCGCATGATCGCCAATGCCATGCGCAAGAAACCCGATCTGCGTCTCGGCCTGGCAACGGGCGCTACACAACAAGGAATGTATCGCGAACTGGTTCGCATCTATCGTGAAGAACATCTCGACTTTTCGCGCGTCGTCACTTTCAATCTCGACGAGTACATCGGCCTTCCCGCCGGACATCCGCAAAGTTTCCGCGCGGCGATGCACAAAAGCTTATTCGACCACGTAAACATCACCGCATCGCAAATCCATATTCCAGATGGATCGCCGCGCGATAATTTCACTGAAGAGTGTAATCGGTACGAAGAAGAAATTCGCCGCGCGGGAGGAATCGATCTGCAAATCGTCGGCATTGGCAAGGACGGCCACATCGGCTTCAACGAGCCAACATCCAGTCTCGCCTCGCGCACGCGCCCAAAAACTTTAACGCAACAAACGATCGAAGATAATCGCCACAGTTTTCCGACGGGAGAAGAACCACCGAACGCCGCGATCACCATGGGCATCGGAACTATTCTAGAAGCGCAGCGCATTCTCCTGCTCGCATCCGGCGTCGCAAAAGCAGAAGCCATCGCACTGGCCGTCGAAGGTCCGCTGACTGCCGCCGTTTCCGCGTCAGCTCTGCAAATGCATCGCGAAGTTACCGCTCTAGTTGATCGGGAAGCCGCCGAAAATTTGCAGCACAAGGACTACTACCGCAAATCGCTGGAGATGACGCGCAAGCTAACTCCTGGCCGGCTCTGGTAGCGCCTCTCGACAGATGACATCCGCGCAAGTTCCTCGTAAGATACTCTCGTTTTCAGGCAGGTGCGCGCTATGAACCTTCGCAAACAAATTTTCGTCCTTTTGACAATCAGCGCCGCAGTTTTGCTTTTTCCCAGCGCAACGCACGCCGAGCGCATGACTTGGACCATCGACGGTGTGCAGCGCGAAGCGCTTGTTTTCCGTCCCGTTGGCGCGGCAAAAGCGCCGGTCCTTTTCGCGTTTCACGGACACGCCGGCTTAATGCGCGGCGCATCGGAAGCGCTGGATTTCCACCACGCATGGCCGCGTGCCATCGTCGTCTACATGCAGGGACTGCCGACTCCCGGCGTCGCTGATCCGGACGGAGTTAGAACTGGCTGGCAACGGGAACTCGGCCAGCTCGGCGATCGCGATCTGAAATTTTTCGACGCGGTACTTGCCACCCTTCACGAAAGGTTTTCAGTAGATGACAGCCGCGTTTACGCGATGGGATTTTCGGATGGCGCCTTCTTCACCTATCTTCTCTGGCAGGAACGCGCCAAAATCTTTGCCGCCTTCGCGCCATGCTCCGGCAGAATTTTCCCGGCGGTGCACATCATCTCGCCCAAGCCTGCATTCATCGTGGCCGGCGATACTGACGAGCGCATCAATGTAAATTTGCGCAATCAGGCCATCGAAACTGTGCGGGATTTGGACGGCGCAACGGGCGTCGGCACGTCGTGTGGCGAAGGCTGCACTCTCTATCCGGCGCCGAAAGGCATGGGCGTGAAGGTCTTGATTTTCCACGGCGGGCACGAATTTCCGGCGAATACTTCTCCGGCCATTGTCGTATTCTTCAAAAACCACCAGCTCGTGAATTAATTTCCGTCACGCTGGCTTACGGATCCAGCAGGCCAATTCGCCGTTAAAAACCTTCAACAACTTTCTGCACCTGCCCGATTTTCCTCTGTACCTTGCCCGCGATTTTTTCGCCGGTTCCTTCGTCTTCCATATCGGGATTGTTCGTAGCTCGCCCCGCTTTTTCTTTGATCGCGCCCTTCACTTCGTGAATTTTTCCTCTTACCCGGTTTTCAGTGCTCGGTTTCATTTCAGTGTCCCCCTCTATGATCTCGTCTATGAAATACTAAGTTTCTGAACGCATTTTGCTTTCCAATGCGAAATACCGCCATACACGATTGACTGCAGTCCGCAATCAAAGGAACCTTAGGCTTGGATTTGCAACGCGTCTGAGTCGAACCAACAGTGGAAATCTCAAGTCAAATGACTTCCAGCGCGCAACCAAACGCCCTCCGCTTCGTCGCGCGCCGGAATCCGGGTACTCCAAAATCATCGCCCCACGGTGATGGTTTCAGAGGCGCTTTGTTTCCCCATGCGCTGCATCCTAAAAGACGCCCATCGCGATAACTGTACCGTTCGATACACATTGAAAAAATCTGCTTCCGGCGTCTTACATCTCATATCCTCACAGGCGCCTTGCGATACCGCACATCTTGCGTTTTCCGCGTCATCTCCCCGAATGCTAATTGACTCAGCGGGTAGCCCTGTTTAACATTTTTAGTTGGGCATTGTTCGCATTCGCTTCGCCGCGCGCTTCCCATGATCATCACCATCACATCCACAACGCGCGCCGAAATAATTCGCAGCGCGAATCCTGTGAGCGCCACATCTTGACCGCAACATCGGCACAAATTCGCTTCTGGGGAGTGCGCGGGTCAACTCCCACCGTGGACCAGGCCACCTGGCGCTACGGAGGAAATACGCCTTGCCTCGAACTCACCACTCCGGGCGGCACGCGCTTTATTTTGGATTGCGGCACCGGTCTGCGTATGCTCGGTAATCACCTCGCCGAATATAATTCCTCCACCGGAATCGATCCCGGATACAACGGCTCGCGCACAAAAAATCCTCCGGGCACCAGCTTCCCCAATGAACAGGAAAAAGACGACGCGCCAATTCACGCGCACATCCTCCTAACCCACTATCACTGGGATCACATTCAGGGAATTCCATTTTTCGCGCCGCTCTATTCGCCGCAAAACAAATTTCACTTTTATAGTTTCCGCTCGAAATTTCTGGGACGCGACAGTTTGAAGCAGGTGTTTGAGACGCAAATGGCGTATCCCTATTTCCCGGTGAACGTCAGCGCCATGTCCGCCGAGCGCGAGTTCACAGAAATTTCCGGCGGCGAAACATTTCAAGTTGACGACGCGAAGATCACCATTTTCTGGCTGAATCATCCGCAGGGCTGTCTCGGTTTTCGTTTTGAAACGTCCGCCGGAATCATCGCCTACGCCACCGATAACGAACCCGGCGACGCCGAACTCGATCGCAATTTAGTAAAACTCGCCGCCGGCGCGGATATTTTCATCAATGACGCGCAATACACACCCGAGCAGCTTGCAGGCCCGCGCCGTGGTTGGGGACATTCTTCCTGGCTTGCCGGCACGCAAGTCGCCCGCGAAGCAGGCGCGCGCAACTTAGTTCTGTTCCATCACGATCCGGATACTTCCGACCGCGACGTGGATGGCTTGCTCCGCCAGGCCCGCCAGCATTTTGAAAATGTTTGGGCCGCCGCCGAAGGCATGGCCATGAATTTGGGCGGCGCGCAGGTGGACGTGCATTTGCCAACCACGCGAAGCGGTCAGCGCCGCGAAGGAAATTTGCGCGCGATGGTGACCGGCTACACCTCCGACGGCCGCGCCTTCCAGGAAGAAACCGTGATTCGCGATTTAACCGTGCAGGGCGCCATGCTTTACCTGAGCCACAGCCCGCGCCTTCAATCCGAATTGCAAGTCGAAATGGGTGATCCCGGCAAGGAAACTCCCGCGGAGCATCCATGCAGTTGCGCGGCTACGTGGTAAAACTTGAACCCGGCCCGCAAACAGAACAAACCGCCGTCGGCGTAGTTTTCACCGAATAGAATTCGTCTTTACTAAAAAACGCGCCAGCGCTTTACTCCGGTTTCAATTGCGAAATTTCTCGCATCCGCGCAAACGCCCGCCGCACGTGCGGAATCACAATCGATCCGCCCACAATCAGCGAAACATTCAGCGCGTCAATCACTTCCGCGCGCGTCCAACCTTCTTCCGCGCATCGCACCAAGTGATACGTAATGCAGTCGTCGCAGCGCAGCACCATCGACGCCGTCAGCCCCAGCATCTCCTTCGTTTTCGTCGTCAGCGCGCCCGGCTCATAGGCCTGATGATCCAGCGCGAAAAATCGCTTCATCCCCAAATGTCCGCATCCAAGAATTTCCTCATTCAAATCCGCGCGAAATTTATTGAAGTCCGCTAATTTTTCCGCCATCTCGCCTCCCGGCTAATCCATTTTCAAAATATTTTTCCACCCAACGCTCCATGATGCCGTTCAGTTTCGCCGCGCGCGCAATACAAGTCAACGCCCGCCGACCCTTGACGCACACCGTTCCACCAAGTACGCTTCGCCCACCAAATATCTCGATTCGCAAAGGCCGTCTGTGCCAGCCAAACCATTCGCGGGAACAAAAACTGAATTCAAATACCGCGTCTGGTTTTTCGCGGCGCTTTTCTGCATCGCATTTTTCTGTTACGCGTTCGACAAAGAAAACTCCGCTCAATTCGTCGCCAATTGGCTGGCCCGAGAATTTCCTTATTTCAGCAGCGACACCTGGGTGCGCATCGTCCTCGGTGTTGGCGCCGCGCTAATATTTTTCGCCGCCGCAATTCGCACTTGGGGCACTTCGTACTTGCACGCCTCCGTGATGCACGACTCTAAACTCCACACCGAACGCCTCGTCGCCGACGGCCCCTTCCGCCACGTCCGCAATCCGCTTTACTTCGGAAATGTAGTCATGTCCTTCGGAATGGGCGCAGCCATGAGCCGCATCGGATTTTTCGTGATCGTCATCGGAATTTTTATTTTCACCTACCGCCTGATCTTCCGTGAAGAATCCGAACTCAGCGAATCGCAGGGAGAAAGTTATCGCGAGTATTGCGCCGCGGTTCCCCGCCTTCTTCCATCCTTAAAAGCGCGCGTGCCTTCCGCAGGCAACGTGCCGAACTGGCTCGATGGCTTTCTCGGTGAATTAATGTTCTGGGGATTCGGCGTCAGCGTTGTGCTTCTCGCTGTCACTTTCAAAAGCCTGCCGTTTGAATCCGCAATGTGGGTCTCATTCATGTTGCCGTGGCTAACTCAAATCCTGCGCCGCAAACCGTCCGCGTCCACGCCAAATCCTTCGCGCTAAATCCGCCACGCAAAAATTATTTATTTCCCGCCGCTCGCGCGAATCGTAATCCACGCCCGCAAAATTTCTCCTACGCTCCACGCCTGCGCCGGACATCCCCTCGGCGCAAACGGCGCTTCCGCATCAAACACTTCGCTGATCGTTCCCAGCCCCGCCGCCTTCATGTGCTCCGGAATCGCGTCAAATAATTTCAGCGCCGCGCCTGCGTCCCGATAAACTCGGAAGTGCGCCAACGCAAATGGCCCCAGCAGCCACGCCCACACCGTTCCCTCGTGATAAGCCGCCGCGCGCTCGTCTTCATTCCCAATAAAAGTTCGCGAATAATTCGGCTCTGTCGGCGCCAGACTCCGCAATCCAAATGGCGTCACCAAATTTTGCGCGCATGATTCCACCACCGCGCGCTGCTGCACCACCGTCAACGCGCTCACCGGCAGCGACACCGCGAAAATTTGATTCGGCCGCAACGTCGCGTCATTCCCCGCCGGCCCATCCAGCACATCAAAGCAGCATCGCCGCTCCGGATTCCAGAATCGCTCGAAATTATCCCGCGCCCGTTTCGCCATTCCCTGAAATTCCAAACTCGGCTGGCCAACTTGACGCGCAATCGCCGCCAGCGATTCCAGCGCGTTAATCCACAACGCATTTATTTCCACGGGCTTCCCAACACGCGGCGTAATCGGATGTCCGCCGACCCGCGCGTCCATCCATGTCAAATTCGTGTCCGCTTCACCCGCAAATAAAAGCCCATCCGCCGGATCAGCGTGAATCCCGAATCGTGTGCCGCGCGAATAATTCCGTGCTATCTCTGCCAGCGCAGGGAAAGCTTCACGCGCGAAATCCAAATCGCGCGTCGCTTCCAAATATTGACGCACCGCATCCACAAACCACAGCGCCGCATCCACCGAATTAAATTCCGGCGTCTCGCCGTGCTCCGGAAAATAATTCGGCAGCATTCCGCCATCAATAAACGCCGCGGCGTTTCGCAGCATGTTTCGCGCGAACTCCGCCCGCCCCGTCACCAGCGCCAGCCCGCAAAGTGAAATTGCCGCGTCCCGGCTCCAAACTCCGAACCACGGATATCCCGCGATAATACTGGCTTCCGACTGCACCGGCTTCGCTTCAGATGCCGCTTCCGGATGCGCCTCCACAAGAAATTGATCCGCCGCAAGTACCAGCTGCTGTATCCACGCCGGTGCTGCGGAAAAATTGGCCGACGCTGTCGGCGCTTTCGCAGGCGTCTGCGCCAGAGCAGTCGACTTCAGTTTTTTCCGCGCCGTAGCAAGCGGACTCGACTCGCGCGTCGCCGCCAGCGAAGCCAGCGCGTTGTCCAGCGACTCCGAAATTCCCGCGCGAACCGTCCCACCCACAAAAGAAAGTTTCGGCGCCGGAGCAGCCTGCATCCGCGCCAGCAAATCACTCGAACGCGATTGTTCCGCCGCAATCGAAGCAGTTGAATTTAATTTCGACGCCGAATCCAATTTCAACGCTGCATCAGTGGTGAACGCCAGCGAAATGCTCTGTCCCTCCGCAATCGACGCGTGAAATGTAGCCGCATGCAAATGATCTTCTGAATCGCCCAATCCGCGCTCGCGTTCCAACGCAAGATCGTAGTTGTAATACCATTCATGCGCGTCCTCTACCGACACGCCTTCACCCGCGCCAAATAGGAAATATGGCGTCGCTCCCTCAAACGCCGTCACGCGCAAACCTTTCGCGCCCGGCGTTTCGCTCGGCTCCACATTCATCCGCCAGTCACCACAATGCGTTTCCGCATACAGATCGCGATAATTCACCATCACCTTTATCGCCAGACTCACCGCGTCCCCGCCGCGCACCAATGCACTCCTCTCCACCAATGCACTGGTTTTCGCCAACGCACTCGTCTTCACCAAACGATATTCAACAAAAGTGGTGTTCGCGCCATGCTGCATCCAAACGCGCTTCTCCAAAATCGCGCCTCCGAACACATAACTCCAAACCGGCACGCTCCCTTCCAGCCGGAATGATTCCAGCAACGTGTATCCCTGCGGATCCACCACTCCGCCGCGCCACCGGTTCGCGCCCAACATAAATTCCGCGCCGCCCACCGACGCAATTTCGTCCACCTTCGTAACCAACAAAGTTCGCTTCTGCGGAGGATCCAGCGCCGCAATCAGCAATCCGTGATATCTCCGCGTCAAAATTCCCGCCACAGTTCCCGACGCAAAACTCCCCAACCCATTCGTCACCAACCACTCGAGCGATTCCGCCGACGCAAGCTCCGCGCAAACTTCCCGCCCCAATTGCACGAATGGTGTTCGTTGAATCGGCGTTTGCTGAATCCCAGTTTGTTGAATTCCAGTTTGCTGAATCCCAGTTTGTTGAATCGAGGCTTGTTGAGTCACTGCCGCTTGCCCCTTCCCAATCTCTTCGCGTCCGCCCGAATCCTTTTGATTTGCCGCGCACATAATCGTCATTTCCAAAATAGCTCACTCCCGCCCAAATCACAAAACACCTCCCGCGGAACGTCGATCGCCTGATTCGGCGTCTGTCGCTGCTCCGCCCCCATGACGTCCTCCTAATCGGCGAGATCCGTCCTCTCTCCCTCCCTGACGTCCTCCTACTCGGCGTCCGAAGTCGTGCCGGCACTCCGGTGCCGCCTCCGCGAATGCGAACCTCGTAACAGGGCACGAATTTATTCGTGCCGTTACGACCGCAATCGAACCGGGCTTCCAGCCCCTGCACCTTGACTTCCCAACCCATGTCCTCTAAACCTTCCATCCCAAACCCACTTCCCTCATTCCCGCCCCAACGCGGCCACTGATTTTGTAGCGCCGCCCTTCACGGGCGGCATCCCTTGACCGTGATCTCGGCTGACCGACGACTTACGCGGGCCGTGCAGACTCAGAAACTAAAATCCCACACTTGCTTCGCAAAGATGGGCCACGCGCCCGTCTCCAAATGCGCAGGCCAGTATTTGAAGTTCAGGCACAGTCACAAGTATCATTAACGTCCCGCAGTTTGAGGTTTCGCCGCACCGCCTCAAAATCTACGGACTCAAAATAAAACGTGCTCCTACAAATCTCATACTCCGGACCAACCGCCACCGATCTCGGCTATCTGCTTCACAAGAATCCGTCACGCGTCCATTCGGACGGAGAAGTCTTCGGCAAATCCTATATTTTCTATCCGGAAGTAACTCCGGAGCGCTGCACCGCCGCGCTTCTTCTCGATGTCGACGCAATAGGCCTCGTCCGCAATCGGCGCGGCCCCAGCGGCAATGCTCACGCGCTTGAGGAATACGTCAACGACCGGCCGTACGTCGCGTCTTCATTTCTGAGCGTCGCCATCGCTCGCAGCTTCGGAACCGCAATGACGGGCAGAAGCAAAGAACGCCAGAATCTCGCCGATGCCGCTCTACAACTTGAAGCACGCATAACTGTGTTGCCGTGCCGCGGCGGAGAAGTTCTTTTGCGAAAACTCTTTGAGCCGCTCGGTTATGCAGTAACCGCAGTCCAACATTCGCTCGACACAATGTTTCCCGAATGGGGCGAAAGTCCGTATTTCACCGTAACGCTTAACGCGAATATTCAACTCAAGAAGTTGCTCACTCATTTGTACGTCCTGATTCCCGTGTTGGATGACGACAAACACTATTGGGTCGGTGACGCGGAAGTCGAAAAATTATTGCGACACGGCGAAGGCTGGCTTCGCGAGCACCCGGAACGTGACCTGATTACCAACCGTTATCTGAAGCACCAGAGGCGTCTCGCGCAAGAAGCCCTTAGCCAGTTGATCGCCGAAGAAGAACCAGCGGCCGATGAAATCGCCGAAGTGCACGCGCTCGAAGAAGAATCCATCGAGAAGCCGCTCAGCCTAGCGGAACAAAGAATCGGCGCTGTGATCGCAGAACTCCTCGCATGCGGCGCAAAGCGGGTCATCGACGTCGGCTGCGGCGAAGGCCGACTTCTCCGCGAACTGCTGAAAGACAAATCATTCACAGAAATTGTCGGCATGGACGTTTCGCACCGCGCGCTCGAAAATGCCTCACAAAGACTGCGTCTCAATGACCTGCCCACAATGCAGAAGGAACGCATCCGCCTGATTCACGGCTCGCTCACCTATCGCGACAATCGACTCGCCGGTTTCGACGCCGCCACCGTCGTCGAAGTCATCGAGCATCAGGACCCCGCGCGCCTCGCCACATTTGAGCGCGTTATCTTTGAATTCGCGCGCCCAAAAACTGTCGTCGTCACAACTCCGAATGCTGATTACAACGTGAAATTTCCGACCTTGCCCGCTGGAAAAATGCGCCACAAAGATCATCGCTTCGAGTGGTCACGCGCAGATTTTCAATTGTGGGCCAATTCCATCGCCGCGCGATTCAGCTATTCCGTTCGCTTCGTGCCGATTGGGCCAGATGATCCCAGCGTCGGAAGCCCAACGCAAATGGGCGTTTTCTCGATCCAATGAAACTCATCATTCCAGAACTCGCGGTAATCGCCCTCGTCGGCCCTTCCGGTTCCGGTAAATCGAGCTTTGCCCGAAAACATTTTCGCCCGACTGAAGTACTTTCATCGGACTTCTGCCGCGGCCTGGTTTCCGATGACGAAAATAGCCAGGCGGCCACGAACGACGCCTTCGACGTTTTGTATTTCATTGCGGCTGAGCGCCTCAAAGCCGGCAAGTCCGTAGTAATTGACGCGACAAATGTTCAGACCGAAGCTCGCAAGAAAATTATCGAACTCGCTCGCGAGTATCACTGCCTTCCCGTCGCAATAGTTTTTGATTTACCCGAAAAACTTTGCCTCGAACGAAACCGCGATCGGCCTGACCGTACTTTCGGCCCCCATGTTGTGCGCCAGCAGTTGCAGCAAATGCGAAAGTCACTGCGCTTTCTCGAACGTGAAGGCTTTCGCCGCGTCCATGTTCTGCATTCGCCCGAAGAAGTGGATGCCGCGGAAATCGAACGCCAGCCGCTGTGGAACAATCTGAAACACGAGCATGGGCCTTTCGACATCATTGGAGATGTCCACGGTTGCTTCGATGAACTTGTGGAGCTTCTAACGAAACTCGGCTATGCAGTGGACGAAACATCGAATGGCGGAAGTTCGCCCGCCTATTCCGTGAAGCCTCCCGAAGGACGCAAGACAATTTTTCTCGGCGATATCGTCGATCGCGGCCCGAAAATTGTTGATGTCCTAAAACTTGTCATGAGTATGGCCCACGCCGGCACAGCTTTTTGCGTGCCCGGCAATCACGATATCAAGCTCATGCGCAAGCTCCGTGGAAAAGATGTGCAGATTACTCACGGCCTGGCCGATTCTCTGGAGCAGCTCGAAAAAGAATCGCCAGAATTTCGCAAGCAAGTTTCGGATTTTATGGATGAGCTGATCAGCCATTACGTGCTGGATGACGGAAAGCTCGTCGTCGCTCATGCCGGCATGAAAGAAGAAATGCAGGGTCGCGGATCGGGAAAGGTTCGCGATTTCGCATTGTACGGCGAGACGACCGGCGAAACCGACGAGTTCGGATTCCCTGTCCGATACAATTGGGCCGCTGAATATCGCGGCAATGCGACGGTCGTCTACGGCCACACACCGGTTCCGCAACCGGAATGGCTGAATCGCACGATCAACATTGATACCGGATGCGTGTTCGGAGGCAATCTCACCGCCCTCCGCTATCCTGAAAAAGAACTCGTTTCAGTTTCGGCACGCGCAACATATGCGCCACCCGTTAGACCACTCGCGCCTGAGAAAGAGGCCGCGCCCGCACTTTCTTCGCAGCAATCGCACGA
The DNA here is from genome assembly GCA_963840515.1 of Terriglobia bacterium. Lineage (GTDB taxonomy): Bacteria > Acidobacteriota > Terriglobia > Acidiferrales > UBA7541 > DASTCZ01. The sequence continues at coordinate 16,072 of CAWIZI010000014.1, read as the reverse complement.
CGATGTTCTCGATATCGATGACGTGATCGGAAAACGAATCGTCGAAACACGCTTGCGCAACAACGTGACCGTGCGCGAAGAAAATGCGCTGGCGGCTCTGGAAGTAATGAGCCGTTTCGCGGCTAATCCCAAGTGGCTAATTTATCTGCCGCCAACCATGTCTCCCACGGAGATGACATCACAGCCCGGCCTTCTCGAACATCCTTCGGAGGCCTTTGACTATTTTCGCCGTGAAGGCATTGCCTCGGTCGTATGCGAAGAAAAACACATGGGCTCTCGCGCCGTCGTGATCATTTGCCGCGACGAAGACACCGCGCGCAAGCGCTTCGGTGTGATCGGCGAAGGAATTGGAATCTGTTACACGCGGACCGGACGCCGTTTCTTCGATGACGCCACGATTGAAAAACAATTTCTTGAAAAGGTGCGCGCTGCGCTCGCTGCAGCCGATTCCTGGAATAAGTTTCAAACCGATTGGGTTTGTCTCGATGCAGAGCTAATGCCGTGGTCCGCGAAGGCGCAAGAACTTCTCCGCCAACAATACGCAGCTGTGGGTGCAGCGGCACAAGCATCGCTCCCAGAAGCCGTCGCTTGTCTAGAAGGAATTTCTTCCAGCAACGAAAACGCGCGGACGCTTGCGACGCGCTACAAACATCGTAAGGAAGCCGCGGATTTGTACGTCGAATCCTACCGGCGCTATTGCTGGCCCATCCGTTCTGTCAACGATCTAAAACTCGCGCCATTTCATCTCCTGGCCACCGAAGGCAATGTTCACATCAATCAGAATCACGTGTGGCACATGGAAAAACTCGCGGAAATTTGCAACGCAAGCGACGGCATGATGATCGCCACGCCTTTCAAGCAGATTGACGTGACCGACGCAGCAAGCGTTGAGGCCGCCACGCAGTGGTGGCAGGAATTAACCGCGCGCGGAGGTGAAGGGATGGTCGTAAAACCGTTCGATTTCGTCGCAACTGGCCGGCGCGGTATCACGCAGCCGGCGATAAAATGCCGCGGCAAAGAATACTTGAGGATTATTTATGGCCCGGAATATCTGCTGCCGGAGAATCTAGAACGCTTGCGCAGCCGCGGCGTTTCCGGCAAGCGTTCGCTAGCGCTTCGCGAATTCGCACTTGGCATCGAAGCACTGGAACGGTTTATCCGCCGCGAACCACTTCGGCGCGTCCACGAATGTGTTTTCGGCGTTCTCGCGCTCGAATCTGAGCCAGTCGATCCGAGACTTTAATCTGTCCTTGGTGGAATCCGGGACAAACGCGACGTTTTCCGAACAATCTGCACGTAAAATCGTTTCATCCGAAACTTCGACCCAAAATCGCATCCCCGCTTCCATGTCCTTTATTTCCTTACCCTTACCCCTCAACCACCCATCAATCCCATAAGCCATTTTTGAAAAAACTCGTATCCCCATCCCTGGGGTCGAAAGCTAAGTGTTGCTAATAAAGGACTTACGGCGTTCTCGTGTTAAGTCTGTGCTAATAAGCGACTTAGAGACATCGCCCCGCGGCACTTGAATGATTCCCATAACCCATTTTCAAAAAAACTTGCCCCCCCACCCCACCCTATTTTGCTATGTATTGCAAATAAAGGACTTACAGCGATCTGTGTGTGATCGTTATGCAAATAAAGGACTTAGGTTTCGTCTTTGCCGACGGGGCGCGATTCGCTGCGGCCCCGCAGCACTTAAAACTAAAATCGTAGGGGCACCTTCAGGCGGGCCGGGCTTTTTCGCTTCGACGTGCTACCCGTGTGTTTTCTGTCCTTTAATCTTCCTCAAATCTTTTCTCTGCGTCTCTGCAAACTCTGCGTCAAGGGCTTTTTCTTGTATTTTCTATCCCCAAAAACTGCATTATAATGCAGTTTTTGCCAAATTCCGTCCCAAACATGCATTATAATGCACTTTTTCAAGCCTTAGACGCCCCGGCGTCCGCAGTTCGCGGACACACATATAAAACTCGCGCAACCGCTCCAAGCGTTTCAATCGCGCCGCGTTGCGCACGCGACGCAAATTTCGCCGCATTCCGCTGCAAACTCGCAGCTTCCTCCGCGCTCAATTCCACGCGATACAAATCCGCTCGCCGCGCAAAAGAATATCCGCCATATTTTATTTCCTGTGGTGGTGCAGCCAGCCCCAGCAAACACTCCCAAAAACTCCGCGACGCAAAAAGTGATCTGTGATCCGCATCCTTCTTATTCACATCAATGGACTGCCGCGTTTTCATCGAACTTTCCAGCACAATCGTCACGCACGCATCAGCAGAAAATGCGCGCGTTGGATCGTCCGACGGAAATTCAGCGAGTACCGCGGAAATTTCCGCCGGATCAGTTTCAAATCCTTGCCACCAATAACGGTAGAAATGAAAAACGATTGTTCCGGTTCGCAGAATTTGTTGCACGCGCGGCAAATCGCGGCCAGTTACGGAAAGAATCATATCCACCAATTCGCGCAGCTTGAAAATTTGCCGGCGCACCGGACGAATGCTCACATATTCGGCTTCTTCTTCGGTGAAGCGAACGGGAATGGTTTCAGGAAGTGGCACAAAACAAAATTTCTTCAGGCGCCCAGACGAGTCTTAACACGATCGCTCAGTGCTTTTCCATCAACAGTTTTACCTTCAAGTTTTGCGCGCGCCGCCTTAATCACAGCGCCCATTTGTTTCGCGGAATTTGCGCCGGTTTCGGAAATCGCGGCGTCAATCGCTTTTTCGATGTCTTCCGTGCTCGCGTTCGCGGGAAGATAATATTCGATAATCGCAATTTCTTTCGTTTCTTTTTCCGCCAGATCGTGTCTGCCGCCCTTGGCAAACATTTCCACGGACTCGCGCCGCTGCTTCACCAGCGTCTGCAAAATTTGCAACGTTTCAGCATCATCAAGAGCGCGGATTTTTTCGATCTCTTTGTGTTTCAGCGCCGCTTTCATCATGCGCAAAACGCTAAGACGCAATTCGTCCTTCGCGCGCATCGCGTCCGTTAAATCTTTTTGGATCTGCTCCATCAAAGCCATCGTTTCAATTCTCCGATTTCCGCAAACAGCCGTGCAAAAAATCACTATAGCACAGGAAATCCGCCGCGCCCTGAAAACGAAACACATACCGCGAAAGTAATTTGACATGTCTTCCGCGCATCCTTACGCTAATCCAATCATGAATATCGTTGTCGCCGATCCAATCAGTCAGCGCGGACTGGAACTTTTGCGCAAACCCGGATGGAAAATAATCACTCCATCGCGCGATGAACTCATCGCAAGTCTCGCAACCGCTGACGCGCTCATCGTTCGCAGCGCGACGCAAGTCACCGCGCAAATTCTGGAAGCCGCGCCAAATCTTCGCGTCATCGGTCGCGCAGGAGTCGGCGTCGATAATGTTGACCTCGACGCAGCAACTCGCCGCGGCGTTTTGGTGATGAACACGCCCGGAGGAAACGCTGTCAGCGTTGCGGAACATACGCTCGCTCTTTTAATGTCCGTTGCGCGCCGCATTCCACAACACAGCGCTGCGATTCACGCAGGCCGCTGGGAAAAATCCGGCTCGCAAGGTGTCGAACTCCGCGGAAAAACATTGGGACTTGTCGGCCTCGGACGAGTGGGCAATGAAGTTGCTCGCCGCGCCCGCGCAATGGAAATGTTGGTGCTCGCATACGATCCTTACGTCAGTGAAAGCGCCGCGCGCGACGTTGGCGTTGAATTATCCGGACTGAATGAATTGCTCGAGCGTTCCGATTTTATTTCTCTGCACGCTGCGCTCAGCCCTGCCACAGAAAAACTCATCAACACGGAAAAACTCTCGCATTTCAAACAAGGCGCAGTCTTCATCAACGCCGCGCGCGGCGAACTTGTCGATGAAGCTGCTCTCGCCGATGCTCTCCGCTCCGGAAAACTTTCCGGCGCGGGATTGGATGTTTTTGCGGTCGAACCTCCAAAAGATTCTCCGTTGATTGGTCTTGCAAATGCTGTGCTCACGCCGCACATCGCCGGATCGACTCGCGAAGCGCAGGAAGAAGTCGGCACGCTTATCGCTCAACAGGTTCTGGATTATTTGACAGATGGCGTGCTGCGCAACGCGGTAAATCTTCCCGCGCTCAGTGGCGAACAATATCGCCGCGTGCGTCCATGGATTAATCTCGCCGAGCGCCTCGGATCTTTTCTGGCGCAAATCGGTGGCGCGCGTTTTGAGCGCGTCAGCATTGCATTTGCCGGTGAGCCCGCCGCGCTTGGCGCAAGTCTTCTGCGCAACGCAATTCTCGCCGGACTTCTGAACACCGTGCTGGATGAAAAAGTGAATCTCGTAAATGCTGGACAAGCCGCCGCATCGCGCGGACTGCTAATTGAAGAACGCACGCGAAAGCGCGAGCAAGGTTATCCAGACACAATTGAAGTAGCGATCGATGGTTCGCATTACGGAAATTCTGAACACAGCATCGCCGCCGAAGCCACAGTGCTTCATGGAGTTTCTCCGCGAATCCTTCGCGTAGACGGCATCGAACTTGAAGCTCCGCTCGCCGGCACGATGTTATTTTCGCGAAATCGCGATGTGCCCGGCGCAATCGGAGAAATTGGAACTGCGCTTGGAAAACGCGGCGTGAATATTTCTACGTTCGCTCTCGGCCGGCGCGATGCCGTCGGCGGCGCAGAAGCAATTGCTCTGGTGCGGCTCGATGGCGAAGTTCCGGAATCGATTCTGCAACCAGTTCGCGAAATATCCGCCGTCATCGAAGTGCATTTAGTTCGTCTGCCCGAATAATTAAGCGCGGCCAAAATAAAAATCCGGCGGAACATCCGGATTCGCGCAGAGCAAATCCAAAAGTTCCGCCGGTTCAGGGAGTAAACTTTCTTTGCGTTACTTTCCTTCAACCGCCATGTACAACACGTTCTTGCCGCGATTCACCAGCAACAGCGTTGATCCACCGTTCGCTTGTGACATCGCCTGCTGAAATTCCCGCGCGTTGTGCACCGCGTGACGATTCACTTCCACCACAACGTCGCCGCGCGCCAGGCCGGCTTCGGCCGCAGCGCTATCCGGCGACACTTGTGAAACCACAACTCCCTGCGTCTGAGCAGAAACTCCCAGCTGCTGAGCAATTTGTGGTGTTAGGTTTTCAATTTGGACGCCAGTCATTCCGCCGTCGGCGCTTTTGGAATCACCGTCGTTTGACGCAACCTGATTATCCTCTTTCAATTGCGCGAGCGTCACCGGAACGTCCATCACTTTGCTGTTGCGCATTATTTTCAAATGGATAGTTGAGTTCGGAGCCGCGTCCGCAATGTGCAGACGGAATTGGCTGAAATCCGAAATCGCTTCGCCATTGATTGCGAGGATCACGTCGCCGCGTTGCAATCCAGCTTTGGCCGCGGGAGATCCATCCGTCACTTCCGTGACCAGAGTGCCTTCCGAATTTGCCAACCCGAACTGTTTCGCGAGAGCAGGAGTCATCTGTTCGATGCCGATGCCCAGATATCCGCGAGTGACTTTTCCGTGCTCGATCAGTTGAGTCATCACGCCGCGCGCCATATCAATTGGAATTGCAAAACCGATGCCCTGATTTCCGCCGCTGCTGGAAGCGATCGCCGTATTAATTCCAACCAATTCTCCGCGAGAGTTGATCAGCGCTCCACCGGAATTGCCAGGATTAATTGCAGCGTCGGTTTGAATGAAGTTTTCGTAACCTGTGTTACCTTCCACGCCAACATTGGTCCGTCCGGTGGCGCTGACGATTCCGAGCGTAACGGTTTCGCCGATTCCCATCGGATCGCCGATTGCCAAAACGTAGTCACCAACTTCCAGGTTCTTGGAATTCCCGAGCGTAAGAACCGGCAAATTGGCGGCGTCAATTTTCAATACGGCAACGTCCGACTGCGGATCGGCGCCAACAACTTTCGCTGTGAAGTGGCGCTTGTCCGACAAATCAACGGTGATTTGCGTGGCGCCATCGATCACGTGATTGTTGGTCAGGATGTATCCATCCTTATTAACAATCACGCCGGAGCCAAGCGCGTGTTCGCGCTGTTGCTGCTGCGGCTGGTTGAATTGTCGTCCAGAACGAGGGCCGAAGAACTGACGGAGTTGCGGATCATTCAGGAAAGGATTTTGGTCGTCATCATCGCTTACCTTGATGACTTTTGAGGTTGAGATATTCACGACCGCGGGCAACGCCTGTTTTACAACGGGTGCGAAACCCGCATTCATCGAAACAGGTTCTGCGGCGCGTTCAGGTGCGACAGTAAAAGTTACCGCTGGAGTGGGACCGACGGAATGGCTGTTGGCGTTCATCGCCCAACCGCCCAAAAATCCTCCGGCCGCCAAAGCAAGCGTTAGCATAAAAATTAGTTTTTTTGATCTACGTGAAATTGGCCCGTTCAACATAACTAAGCCTCCTTGAGTCCTCTTCATTTTGGCGGCCGGGCGTTGGCTCCAGCCGTTACATCTCCTGCGTAATCTCCCTCGTCTGCGCGGAGTTGTAGACATACGAATATCCGAACAGTTTTGGGATATGACCGAAGCTCCAGCACATTTCCCGCCGGGTTATTGGCAGGTTGCGCGGGATCCGCTCACATCCATATAGATGAGGTGAGTTTTCCCGGAGCTTCAAAATTTGAAGAAATAGGTAATAAAATTGCCTGTCTGAAGATGATTGATGATTAAGGATTTAGCGCGGACTAGTACTGACTCTTATCCTTTAATTACGCCCATCGGGCGCAAACGAGCCACTTTTTTCGCAAGCCCAGCGTTATGAACTACGTTCACGACGGCGTCGATATCCTTATATGCCTCGGGAATTTCTTCCAGAATTCCGTCTTTCGTATCCGAACGTAGAATAATTCCCTGCTCTTCCAGTTTTCGCGTTTCCGTACGCAGATCGCGTCCGCGTTTTGCGGCCGTCCTGGATAACGCGCGGCCCGCACCGTGGCAAACTGTTCCAAAAGTTTCTTCCATGGCGAGTTCCGTTCCGACCAACACATAGCTCGCGGTTCCCATCGAACCGGGAATTAAAACTGGCTGTCCGACGGCGCGATATGCATCCGGAATATATGGCGAATTCGCCGGAAAGGAACGCGTCGCCCCTTTGCGATGCACCAGCACCTCTTCTTCGGCGCCACCGTTTACGCGATGGCGTTCTCGTTTTGCAATGTTGTGCGCAACATCATAAACGACGCGCAGATCACAATCGCCGCCAAACACTTTTGCAAAGAGCCGCGCGCGGCGTGAGTGATTGCCTGTCGATTCGCCCACGCGAAATTCGCGGCCGCTGCCATTGCAGCTAAATATGCTTCACCTTCTTTTGAACGCGCTGGGACGCAAGCAAGTTGACGATCCGGCAAAGTGATTCCGTAGCGCCGCATCGCTTCGTTCATTGTTTTCAAATAATCCGTGCAGACTTGATGGCCCAATCCGCGCGAGCCGCAATGAATCAGCACGACGACTTGATCCACAGCAAGACCAAACGCGGTGGCGGCTTCTTCATCAAGAACCTGCTCGACGTATTGCACTTCCAGAAAATGATTTCCGCTGCCAAGAGTTCCAAGCTGCGTGCGGCCACGCTGCTTCGCGCGATCGGAAACTTTGCTCGCGTCGGCGCCATCCATTTGTCCGGATTCTTCGCAGAATTCTATATCCGCCGCTTCGCCATATCCATTCTCAACCATCCATGCCGAACCAGCTTCCAAAACGCGATCCAAATCCTGAAAGCTGCACGGAATCGGCCCCTGCGAACCAGCTCCGGTTAGGAACGTCACGGAAAAGTTGATTCACAAGTTCGCGCATATTTTTCGCGGGCCGCGTCGCGATGCAAATTCGTCGCGAGCAAACGGACGCCGCAATTGATATCAAAGCCCACGCCGCCCGGCGAAATCGACGCCGTCGCGCAATTCGTGTGGCTGCCACGCCGCCGATTGGAAATCCGTAGCCCTGATGAATATCCGGCATGGCCAGCGAGCGTCCGACAATTCCCGGCAAGCATGCAACGTTCATGGCCTGCTCGATGGAAAGATCGCCGAGAATTGCGTCGAGTAAATTTTCGTCGGCGTAAATTAGCGCGTCGGTGCGCATGCCTTCGCGCGACTTCGCGGCGCGAGCCAGCGGTAACGATCCAATTTCTGCAATTTATTTTTTTCGATGGCCACGAATGCCGGCTCCGAAACGATTATAACGTGATGGGAAGTTATAACGTGATGGGTAGCCCAATCGTTGGCGCGTGTGTTAATCTGTGAATCTCGCTGGCGTGCGCATCTTGTCTACACGCATCGCCAAGTCGCCTCCGTCGGGGCGTAGCGCAGCCTGGCTAGCGCGCCTGGTTCGGGACCAGGAGGTCGAAGGTTCAAATCCTTTCGCCCCGACCATTTACTCCGATAATTTATTTGGAATTTCTGATTTTCATTCCCCAAACAAAACCGAAAGGAAAATCAAAAACAAAATCAAAAGCCCCACCCTTTGCAAACACCAACACCGCAAAGGATGGGCCACCCCGGTCTGCACAGGGCGCAGCCCGCGAACTGCTTTGACTTCACTCCCTGTCAATTAATCTCAGTGGTATCATCGTCGCGTGTGAATCAAATCTGCCGGAAGGGTGAGTCACCCGCGGATGATATTTCTTACACTACAAACTTTGTGTAAGCACAGGCGGCTGGTATCGGCTTCGATCCTGCTGCTTGTGTTGATGATTTGTCTCGACGCATTTGGTACGCAGGAGCGGGACTTTGTCATATCGATGCCGCCGCACCCGGTCATCGATATGTTTTTTCTCGACGCAAAGCAGGGGTGGGCAACTATCTACTCAGATCATGGTACCGCCGTCTTGATGACGGTCGACGGTGGCAAGAGCTGGAAAAGCCTGTGCAATCAGGTTGGCTTCGGCAAATTATTCTTCCTCGATTCTCTACATGGCTGGGTGCTGGCGAACGAGCGGAATGACAACAATCGATTTAGAGCGGACGATATGGTCGTTTCAAGCACTCAAGACGGGGGCAAGACCTGGACGAGGCTCGCTAAGGTTGGAGAGCAATATACGATGCCAAGGCTGCTGCCATCTGCTACTGGCGACATTCTTTTCGTTGATGGTAGCCACGGCTGGGCTATTGGGCTGGAATCGTACCAGTTCGTTGAAACGCAGGACGGCGGGAAATCATTCGCACGCGTTTCTTATTCGTGGAAGGACGGCCAATATACAGGGCAAATTCTGGCAGATCCGGAGAAAAAGAACTTTATTGTTATCGGCCATGACGTGTTTTTAACGAGCAATGAAAATGGAAGGACTTGGCGATCTCTGCTGTCGAAACCGGGGGGTGCCACCGCTGCTTGGCTGTTTCCACATGGGCACTGGCTCGCCTTCGGCGAAGGCGGTCGCATATCGTCAACTCTCGACTACGGAGCAAACTGGAAAGATATGGAGACGCACCTCTCGGGAAGTCATAACGTTGACGGGGTTTCGTTTTATGACTCGAATCACGGCTGTGCCGTTGGCGATCCAGGAATTCTGCTGTGTACTTCGGATACTGGTGAAACTTGGGTGAACCGCGACACACTCGCGAAAGTCGCCGGCGACAGGTCGCCCCTGGAGAATACAAATTCCAAGATATTTCTACTTCCGAACGGGATGGGCTGGGTCCTAAGTGGCTTCGGCCGTCTCTATCAGACACTCGATGCAGGGAATTCTTGGAAAGAGGTAGATTTATTCGATACTTCCGGTGGACGGGTGACGCACCCTTAGGCAGGGGGACTGGGCTGATCAGATGACGGCCTCGACTGCTTTGACCGAGTAAACTTGGCAGCGGTAAACGACGAAGGCTCGGAAGAAAGGAGCCGAGCAATGATGATTATCGGATGTGATTTTCACACGCGCTACCAGCAGAGTGCGATGATGAACGACGCGGCATTGGAAGATAGCAATACGGTACCGGAGCCAAGCAAGACGTACACAACAACAAAAAAAACGCATTCGGTTCTCTGCTGTTGCATCTGCCGCGCCGAGAGGTGCGCCACGAGCCCGAGCACACCGTGTGCAGTTGCGGCTGCCAGCTCGAGCGCATCGGCGAGGACGTCAGCGAGAAGCTCGATTACGTCGCCCGGAACGTTCCAGGTCGAACGCCACGTGCGCGGCAAGTGGGTGTGCCGCAGCTGTGAGAGGCTCATCCAGGCGCCCGTTCCCGCTCAGATCATCGATAAGGGGATCCCGACCGCGGGACTTCTCGCTCACGTGCTGGTGAGCAAATACGCTGACCATCAACCGCTATACCGCCTGGAGGGGATCCTGGAGCGTGCAGAGGTGAGGCTGCCGCGCTCAACCCTTGGGCAGTGGAGCGGTGCCTGCGGCGTGCAGCTCACCCCGCTGGCGCAGGCCATGAAGGTCGCGCTGCTCAGCCGCACCGTGCTGCACGCCGATGAGACTCCGGTACCGATGCTCAAGCCCGGGTTGGGGCACACGCATCGGGCGTATCTGTGGAGCTACGGCACCACGCAGTTCGATCCGCTGCCCCTGGTGGTATACGACTTCGCCGAGAGCCGCGGTGGGCATCACGCCCGAGCGTTCCTAGGCGGCTGGTCTGGCAAGCTCGTCTGCGATGACTTCTCCGGATACAAGGCGCTCTTTGAGCGCGGTGTCATCGAGATCGGTTGTATGGCGCACGCGAGGAGAAAGTTCCACGACCTACACGAGAACCAGCGCAGCGAGATCGCTGCCGAAGCACTGGTGTTCTTCGGCGCGCTCTACGACATCGAGACCGAGGCACGCGAGCAGCAGCTCGATGCGATCGGCCGACAGCGCCTGCGCCAGGCACGCGCTCGACCTGTCGCCGATCATCTGCGGAAGTGGCTGATCCGATATCGGTCGAAGGTGCCCGACGGCTCAGCGACGGCGAAGGCGATCGAGTACAGCTTGGGGCGCTGGGAGGCGCTGATCCGTTACATCGAGGATGGCGATCTGCCCATAGACAACAACTGGTTCGAGAACCGAATACGTCCGGTAGCACTCGGACGGAGCGAACTGGCTCTTCGCCGGATCCCTGCGCGCCGGCCAGCGCGCCGCGGTCATCATGAGCCTGATCCAGTCCGCCAAGCTCAACGGCCACGATCCGTATCGCTATCTCAAGGACGTGCTCGAGCGCCTGCCGACACAACCGGCAAGCCGCATCGACGAACTCCTGCCGCATCGCTGGCGACCAACGTCGGCACGAACTTACTGACGTACCATGAAAAATGCGCTCAGACTCGCGGGCTTTGTCCTGATCATGGCTGGGTTCCTCTGCATGCCCTTTCCCGTTACCAATCCAAAAGCTATGACAAGCATCTTTCCCTGGTTAGCTGCAAGTGGCCTACTGGTAAGGATTGGTGCGTGGACAATGGCCATCGGCGCAATCGTCTTTGCGCTGTCATTCACCCTCCGAAGTCCCGATTAGCTAAAAGGCGATTTGCGAGGGAAGGTGAGTTCGCCAGCCGCTTACGTAAATCCTGCTCCCGTCAGCAATAGATGCGACATTTATCACCAATCCTACATAACCTTCTTATACGCTGGTCCGGACGCTCAATGACGATCACGGCAATGCGGCTTTTCATGGCATCTGGTAGCGATGCAATCAGCATTCGCTGCATTTCTAACGCCGACGCGGGGGCCGCCTGTCCATTTGGAGCCAGCGGAGCCTTCCAGGGGTCTTTGTCCCCGAACCAGAACACTACGTAAGTGCCAAAACCCTTCGCCTCCGGATCGTGCGCATAGAAGCGATCAAGCTGCCGGTCGCAGCGGACCATACTTCGTCGTGGTAGCTGCGCTTGAGCTCACACAATATTTTTCTACTTGGCATAGCGACGGAGATGTCAGCTCGTTTGTCGGCCACCATGTGACCCTCTGGCTCTACGGTTATCCCAAGAGTTTTCAGTTCGTTCCTCAGCAGGGTGACCAGGAAATCCCTACAGAGATCCTCTACGCGAGGACAAGCCGATCCACGCCGTTCAAGTTCCAGAACTGTTTATATATGTCCGTGTTCTCCCGCTCTATGCGTGTCGTAGGTCGCGAATGTGTTCGACCGCCATGGCGTGAAGATCCGCCACCGTCGCAGGAGGGCCCTTGTTTAAGGCATCCAGGGTGTGCGCCCAATCCGGCCGGTCGTACGCTGCGGCACGCAACAGTTTCGCCTGATTAGCGATCACGTAGAGAAGGTGTAGCCTATAGGAGCTGAGCGCTGCCGTATCTCGAAGTCGATTCAGGGTATGGCTGCTTCTTGGGTTGGTCTTATCGAGATCGCGTTGATGAGGCTGTGAAACGTACTCGGACGCATCCCACGCGTTTGTATTGCCCGAGGTCACGCCAGACGGGATTGGGGTCTCGGTAGAGTTCCGCAATCATTTCAACCATAAACTGCAACATTTCGAGTGGCAGCGCCGGGCCGCCAAGAAAGCATCCGCCGCGATCGCGCAAGGCGAGACTGTCACGCACGCGTGCTTCTGCGTGTGGTTTCTTAGGAGTTGCGCGTATTCCGACGGCGACAGAAAATTACACGATTAACCATTGGTCATACTGGTCTGTGCCTACTGAAGTTGGACGAGAGATGACCCTCTGGGCCAACCGGCTACCTTGATAGACGGCTGGATCGCGCGAGGCGGCGTCTAGCATCTGCCCCGAGCCTGAAAGAGGTGGGACTCGGGAAAAATCGCTAGGAGTTGTATCGCGAATCTCACTGTGCTCTTGCGCAAAGTGTTCATCGGTCATGAGCTCATGCAGGCCGTTGGCGTACTCTTCTTGTTTCGACAGTCGCTCTTGAGCGATGGCAACGTAGACCTCTGACACTAGTGTAGGTCGCTCTGCCAGCAGAGCCCTTTTCCAGGGTGAGCGACCATGCTTCGGGCCCATTTTCGGCGGTCCAAACCGGATTGGTTAAATCGAACGCGACCAACGCTTGAATAAAATCATCCGACAAGTCACCAAAACCCCGCTCTGTTCGGTAACGCTCATTAAGCCCGGCGACCAAGCCGTGCCACCAGGCGAAGTGCTCACGCCTCGAGATGAGCTCCAGGACCTGCTTCAAGGATGGGGAGTAATTCTCAAAAGGGTGGCTTGCAATCCTTCGAGGCAGACTTGAACTCTATCTTCGCCGAGCCATGCGGCTAGCCTTTGGCGTGGACTCGTTCGTTGATTCCGTCGTACTGCGCGAAGTAGATGTTCGCGATGTGCGTTATCCGCAGCCAATGTGCGCACACGGATTTGCGCCTCGTCTTGATCGAGTCTTCACGCTGCTGGTCAAAGTCCAACTTCGTGGAGGGAGGGCGGTTCGCCCTGTGCTCGAGATACCCCTCGTACAAGGTGTCAAAGGTGCGTCGCGGCCACTTGCCGAAACCCATAACTTGAAGTCGGCTGAGCCGCACAGCTTCTCGAAAGCGCCAAGCGAGTCCGAAACGGGCGCCTGGTAGGCGAAGTGGAATGCGATGTCGTAGAGAAAGAGTTGCTTTTGGGAATCAGAGGCCGCTGACTCCAAGTGCTTCATGACCAGTTCAAGCATGGTGATGGGAGAGAGCGTATGTAGCGCCGCATCGCCAAGTGCAAGACGGAGCGCACGAGTTCTCGTCGCCATTTAGGTGAGAGAAGTTGATCTGCCAGAGCTTGCAGCCGCGCCGGAGTCGCTACCATTGCCGCTCGCAGTTCCGGAAGTTCGAAGTTGCCCCGATCCTGATTTAATGTCCCGTTCTTCCGAACAACCACTCAAGAGTTTGCTGGTGAAAACGCGTGCTGGCTGCCCACGCCCGCTTGAGTATTCGCGAATACGAACGCTCCAACGTCCCAGCGGCCCTTGTGATATCCGCCCCGATGTTTTGCGACCTGGATGCCATCCAGATTGCAGGCAGGTCGTGTACGGGTAGCTTGTCAGCAAACGTCCAGAATATCCCGGTTGCTTGCAGATCGGCGAGACCAGGCTTCGGAAACGAGGGCTATCACCGTCTGATGGCCGAGCGGGTCACCAAAAAACTGCAATATCGAATCGGTTCGCAGGCGTAGGCCGTTCATCCTTTGACCGAGTCCTGCAAAGGCCTTGTAGCGGCCAATTTCCCGGGATCGCCAAGCCGTCGAAGGGCGTACAGCGCGTGAACGATGACGTACGGAGGCAACGCTCGTCCACGAACGCCGCGGGAAGCTCCGGAATGGCTTCAGGGGCCGGCGTTCCCAGCCAGAAGGCGTCGACACAATGGATCGAGCTCCAATCCCGCATCGAGGTTTCCTAAAACTGCTCGCAGCTCAGCAATACGCTGCGACGAGTAGACAAACAAAAAAAAAAAACGAAACTATCCAGTCCAGAATCTTCGGCATCATCACCCGCCAGGCCATCCGTCGCGGCACCTTCCGCTCCGTCAAGGACCTCACCGGCGCCATCGGCGCCTTCATCGACGCCTATAACGACCGCTGCCAGCCATTCGCCTGGACCAAAGACGCCGACGAACTCATCGCGAAAATCAAACCGTCAAAGAACTAACGCCACGCGACACTAGGGGCACCCTGAATCGCTGCTATGAGGCATACGCTCTTCACCTGCTCGAGTTGCGCCAAGTTGGTGACCAGTTCGAGCGCCGGAGACCACGGACTCCAGGAGGCGTCGTGGAGGTTGGGCTGGGTGCCCGAGATTTTCCAGGCCAAGGTCGAGCTCTGTTTGGCCTGACACAGGTCAGGCGCTGGCGGTAATGCGTTGACAAGTTGAAGATCAGCCCAGCGTCGTCGTCCGCTGAACCGATGTGCTCGATCGGCGCGACCCACGCCGCGAGGAGTGCACGTCTCCTGCACCGCGGTGGCACCCGCTTCTTCACCGTGCGCAAGACAACCTACGAATAACTACAAAAACGTTGTCACATTGTGTGTCAGGTAAAAAATACAGTATAAGCATAGACAATACAATAGCAATAAAATTGAATTTTTAGCCAAGTATCCATTTATTAAATTAAATGATTATAATTGAAGGATTTTTATTATAAATATGATTTTTTGTTGTGTCCACACAAAAGTGAAATTAAATATTTTCCAATCCTTGGCTATAATTTGGTTACGTTTTTAGGTCAGACACCGTTAAATAATTGTATAAATAATTTTGATTTAATAAGTATATTAAAAGTGATGTTACTTTGCCATGCACAATATAAATGCAATTAATAAAAAGTTTTCTGAGCAAATATTTAAAAATATTTATATTTAATTAAATAATAATCATATGATTTATATGCTTTCAACTAAACACAATGAAGTATTTATTCACATAAAAACTTTTGCAAAAATATTTTTCACGGAATAGAAAAATGACAAAAACTTTTCAATGTTTCACAATTATGTTAAAAAATTATTAAAAACTTTTTAAGTCAAATAATTAGCAAAAGTGAAAATAGTGATTATTTTTTACAATAATCATTATCGTTGTCGAGTCCATACATGTTGTGAATGGTGTACACATTATTTGGGAAATGCATGCAAACGCGGCAGTCATTCACCTGTTAAACAACTTTTCTCTCATCGATATGTTTAATAGTTTTTGTTTTTTATTATTATTTAAGGGGAGAGAGAGAGAGAGAGAGAGAGAGAGAGAGAATGGGGTCAACAGGTTTCCTAATAAATAATACATTTCATCAAGTAATATGTAAATTAATTTTATTTTAATACGATTATATCTTATTATTATATTTCAAATTTTTTATTATAATTCAAAATAAAATTGTTTTAAATATAAATTTATTAATAAATTAATATTATATTTTAATCTTTGTTATATTTGAGAATAAAATGCAATTGTAATTTGTAATACACCAAATTTACATACTTTGGTGACCCCCACCTACTCCATATCCCAATGCATATAAATTCTATATAAGCGGAAGTTGTAGTACATGTTCACACAGGTAGGTTAGGACAGTCTGTTGATAATCATATTAGTGTTTTAGTAGGTTATTATGTAATGCCAGTGCGGATGTCAAATAGCAGCCCGTTTTTGATTAGCCCTGATATTGATAAAATGAACCCAATTTTTATTACTTTCCCGAAAAGGGGGTTAATAGTGGGCCGGGATCTGATGGCTGCGGAAAATAATTGTTTTATTTATTCCGGTGTA
>CAWIZI010000013.1:0-43704 GCA_963840515.1 Terriglobia bacterium | reverse complement strand
GAAATACGCTGTCTGCTGCATATTTCTTTTTCGCATCGCCAAACTTAATTCGTAGAAAAACAATTCCTCGAAAATCAATCGCATGTGCGCTGGAGAGCGAAATGAATTCAGCTTTTCAATATTTTCTTCCTGCGGCGGAAAATGCACGTACATCAAAGCTTCGCGGCGGCTCGGATATCCGTGACGCTTCAAAATCTCGACGGGAATTCTGTCCGGAAAATCCGGCGGCAACGCGCCAAGCGCCTGATGCACAATCCGACGCAACATTCGCGAACTGATTGCGCCCATCGCTTCGTAAATCGGAACGATTCTTCCAACTTCCGTGGAGTCTCCCGGTTCCGGTCCCAGAGATTCCACTTGCGGATTTATCATTTCCAGCCGCACGGGCCGTTGCGGATCGAAATCCACTTTCCCATGCAACACAAGTTGCTGACCCTTTTTGTATCGCCCCTCCATAAATCCGCCGTGAAAAAATCTGCAATGCAAACGCCGCAAACTTTCATCCTGCACAATCAGAAGATAAACGGATCGACTGGATCGCGAATATCGAATTGCCTGACCTTCCAAAACTCTCACGCGCAACGTGTAAACATTTCCGGGCACAACATCGGCAATTTGAGAGAAGTGGCTGCGATCCTCATAACGAAATGGCAGATAGCCAATCAAATCCTCGACGGAAATAATTCCGCGCTTCGCCAGCACCTCCGCGCGCGCCGGACCAACGCCCTTCAGATATTTCACTTCGTCGCTTAGCTTCGCCATCGAAGCATCATTTATATCACTCTCGCGCGCCGTACCTGTCTAACGATGGCGGAAACGCGCCGTGTGTCCCACCGAACACTTGCGCCTTCGCGGCGCGTCTGGCTACATTGAATGTTGCGCCGCACCACGCCTTCTTAAGCGGCTTTGAAACGAACGTCGGAGGAATTTTGTCGGAAATACCTGCGCCAATTGCTGCGAACCCTCGATTTGAGCGTCTGGGCGCAAAGGATTTGCGCGCCCTAATCGTATGGATTTTATTGGGCGCGCTTGGCGTGTTCGTTGCGTGGCATTATTATTTTCAAGCGTTCCCCGAAGCTTCCATAAATTTCCAGGTTTCGCGCGATGAAGCGCTGAGTCGCGCGAGAAGTTTTCTCACAAAGCAAGGCGCGTCGCTCGATGGATACGAATCCACAATTGTTTTCTCCGTGGACGACAACGTAAAAACATATCTCGAACGCACCGTCGGATTGGAACAAGCCAACAAGTTGATGTCCACGGAAGTAAACGCGTGGCATTGGGAAGTCCGATTTTTCCGTCCGCAGCAAAAAGAAGAATTTCGCGCCGACGTAAATCCTGAAGGCCGCATCGTCGGATACGAACACATCATTAAGGAGGATGCCGCTGGCGCGAGCCTGGAACGCGACGCCGCGCACGCATCAGCCGAAAAATATTTAAGCGCGCAATACGGGGCCGGCCTAGCGCGATACGACTTTCTGCCCGAAGAATCGAATCCCACCGAGCGTCCGAACCGGCGCGATTGGAGTTTCACCTGGCAGCTTCGCGGATTTCGCGCGCCCGACAATTCCGATGGCGCGCCATATCGAATAAATGTCTCCGTGCAGGGCGATCAAATCGGCGGCGCAACTGAATTCTTGAAAGTCCCGGAAGCGTGGCAGCGGGATTTTCAGCGCATGCGTTCTCGAAATGATCTGATCGAAGACATCGCGATTATTCCCTACATGTTTCTGCTGAGCGCGGCGTTCTGGTTCATTTTTGAACTTTCGCGGCGCGGCGCGATGCGTTGGTCCAGTCCTTTGACAATTGGAATATTTTTCGCGCTGCTGTGGTTTTTCATGAGCGTCTGCAATTGGCCGCTGATTCGCGCCGAATACGACACGAATTCCTCGTACTCAGCGTTCGCACTCGGTCAAATTGCTTACGCGGCATTGCTCAGCATTATTCAAGCGTTGCTGGTGACAATCGCCGTCGCGCCGGGCGAGCCGCTTTACCGAGTTTCGCAACCATCGCGGATCCAGTTATTTAAGGCGTGGAAATTACCGGGTCTGCGCTCGAAAGAATTTTTCACCGCGGGCGTAGTCGGCGTTTCACTTGCGGCAGTCCACATCGGCTACATCGTCGTATTTTATTTGATCGGCAAACGGATCGGTGTATGGGCGCCACAGGACATAAATTTTGACGATTCGACAAGTTCGCTTCTTCCCTGGCTGGGCGCGCTCACCGTCGGACTCTACGCATCGGCGAGCGAGGAATTCCTGTTCCGTTTATTTGCGATTCCGTTTTTTCATCGCGTCACCAGATCGAAAGTGATCGCCGTAATTCTTCCCGCGTTCATGTGGAGTTTCCTGCACGCGAATTACCCACAGGAGCCGGCCTACATTCGCGGAATCGAAATCGGATTGATCGGCATCGTCGCCGGATTAGTGATGCTGCGCTGGGGAATTCTCGCCACGCTGGTTTGGCATTATACGGTTGACGCAACGCTCGGCAGTCTACTGCTTCTGCGTTCGGCAAGTCCGTATCTGCGAATTTCTGGCGCGCTGGTTGCGGGCGCTGCATTTATTCCGCTGATCTATTGCGGCGTGATGTATCTGAAACGCGGAGGATTTGAAGTCCGCGAAAATTTGCTGAATAGCGCCGATCCGCTTCCCGCGCCGCAGGAACGTGAAGCGCCCCCAACAATTGAAACCGTCGCCGATACAATTTCCGCCGGCTACCAATCCATTCCGAGCCGCTACATTTGGACGCTAATTCTTTGCGGCATCGCAGGAATTGCTCTAGTGGCTGCAACCCATTCGCCGAAAGTCGGTGACTACGCGCATGCGTCGATGAACGCGAAGCAGGCCGCTGCGGCGGCGGAAGAAGTAATGCAGAAGCAGAACGTGAATCTGGCAACGTATCACCGCTCGACGACTTTTCTTTCCCAACTTAATTCCGAGGCAACTGAATTTCTGGTCAGCAAAATCGGAATCGAGAAAACCAATCAAATTTATCAACGGCAAATTCCGGAAGTGTTTTGGCGCATACGGTATTTCCGCGATTCTGACGCAGAAGAGTACATCGTCCTATTTCGCGCCAACGGTGAATTCCACTCCTTCTGGCATTCGCTTGATGAACGAACTCCCGGCGCCAAGCTGAGCAAAGACGACGCCATAAAACTCGCGCAAGATTGGCTGCGCGCGAATAAGCAAATTGATTTCGCCGTATGGCGTCCGGTGGACGCCGAATCCCAAAATTATGCTAACCGCGTGGATCACATATTTGTCTGGGAGCAAAACACTCCGCTCACGGGCGATCCGAAAAGCGGCGACGCAGCATTCAGGCGTATCGAAATTCAGGTTCACGGTGATGAAGTTGCCAAATATCGCACGTACGTAAAACTTCCGGAAGAATGGGTGCGTGATGCCGAACGCGAAACCGTTCTGACCGAACTTCGCACGATTTGGCCGTACCTTTTCCTTGCGGCGATCGTGGTCCTTGCGCTCATTTGCTACTTCAAAAATCTGAAACAGCCGGACGTAAAATCGATTCCCTGGCGCAGCTTGATTTACTACGGCGTCGTGGCATTGATCGCGTTGTTGATTTCGGCGGCCTGCAACTGGCCCGCAATGTTAGATGCATACAAGACAGCAATTCCGTTTTCGGCTTTCATTGCCACGATCTCGATTGGCTGGCTGATTTTCGGCGGCATCGTGCTGACCGGCATCACATTCCTTTTCGGCCTGGGCTGGTTTTTCTGGTCGCGCGCAGGGAACGCCGACAGAGTTCCCGGCTGGATGAACATGTCGCGAAATTATTATCGCGACGCATTGGTGTTCGCCATCGCGGGCGGCGCGTCGTGGATTGGATTGCAAAGGCTGACATCGCTGGTAGCCGAGAAGGTAATTGGCGCAAGTGCTGTTCCGGCCACCTTTCCGGAATTCGATTCGCTGTCTCCCGCCGCACAATCCATCTCGATCACATTGGTATTTGCGCTTTTCGCGTGCGCACTCGTCTCTGCGCTGGGCGGCTTCGTTGAGGCCTACGTTCCATCGAAAGCTCTTCGATTCGCGCTGTTAATCGGCGCAGCGCTTGCTGGAGTGGGCAGCGGCGAAACCGGTTTGGCGTTTGCGATAGCCTTCCTGCTCACAATTTTGAAGTTCTATCTGGCCTGGTGGGTCATCGTAAAAATCATTCGCCACAATTTGCTTGGATTTTTTCTGCTGGCGGCCGCGCTTTCACTATTGAACGACGGAACCTCGCTCATCGCGCAACCAAATACATATCTGCGAAACAACGGAGTGATCGTACTCGGCGCGCTGGCGCTGCTTCTTTTGTGGCCGCTTGCGGCGTGGCTGCGTGGACCCGGCGATGCAACTTCGGTGCCTGTCGTAACTAATTGAGTGGCAAAACTTTCCGCGTAGTTTGAAACTTCTGCAATATTTCCGGTGTCTAATACCAGTATGGCGGGGCAGATCAGCCGCGAGAATCAGGACGAGCGGGATTCGTCCGCTCAGCGCCGTCCTGACTGGAAAACTTCCTTGCTGGCGGTGCTGGCGGGAAACGCCGCATACTATTCACTCCATCCATTTTTGCCGCGAGCGCTGCAGCACACTTCACATCTTGATTTGGGATTGGGACTCGACTTCGTGCTTTGCGTGATTGCTTATTTTATTGCGCGGGCGATTTTCGATTAGAAGCTGCGGCGGCCTCACGGGTTAAAGCCCTTTTCACTCTGCCCGTTACGGCACGACTGAAGTCGTGCCCTGTTACAAACCGGTGCTGTCGCAAATCATCTCCGGGAAGAGCTTCTCGTTGAACTTTTTTATTTCGTGGCGAGCGCATCGCGAAGCTTCACGTAGGTCGTGGCCAAATCTTCCGGTTCCATCCGCGTTTCAGCAACCGTGGTCATAAAATTGGCGTCGCCAATCCAGCGCGGCAGAACGTGCAAGTGAATGTGTCCTGTAACCCCAGCGCCCGCGCAACGGCCGAGATTCATTCCCAGATTAAATCCTTCCGGTTTGTACACCGAAGCAAGCGCGATTTGCACGCGCTGCGCCATCAGCATCATTTCTTCGAGGGTTGCCGGATCGGCCACGCTGAGATCGCCGACGTGCGCGCAGGGAACGACCATCACGTGGCCGGTGGTGTAAGGAAATGCATTCAGGATTACGAAGTTTAATTTACCGCGGAGAACGATCTGAGCTTTTTCGTCGCCTATTTTTTGCGCTTCGCAAAAAACACATTCGTCAGTTTTCTTGTCGCTTGCGATGTACTTGTATCGCCACGGTGTCCAGAGAAAGTCCATGAGAGAAAATTAGCTCTGAGCGGAATTTGGACGAGCGGCAGCTTCGGCGTTTCCACCGTTGACGAAATCTTTCAATTCTTTGCTGGGCTTAAAAAATGGAATGCGCTTGGCGGGAACCTGCACTTGTTCGCCCGTCTTGGGATTTCGGCCGATGCGTCCCTTGCGCGGGCGCGTGCGAAAACTTCCGAATCCGCGAATTTCGAGTTTGTCGCCCTTCTGCAGAGCGCCGATGATGCTCTCGAAAATAGTTTCGACGGTGACTTCCGCCTCTTTGCGCGGCATCTGTGTGGCCTTGATCACTTCCTCAACGAGGTCGGCCTTGGTCATGGTTGCGTCATTCATTGTTTAGTGCTCCGATTATAAAACGCGCGAAAAAAGTTTTCGGGTGGCCACGTTTCCCTGTCGCGGCCATTCCGCGCTTGTTTCCATATCATCAATTGACCCCGGAAGGAAACTTTTTCTGCATGGCCCTGTCGAAATCTCCGGCGCGTCCGTTTACAGCGATTTCATCTTTGAACGGATCGCGTCGCCAATCGTCGCCGTGGGTGACGACTTCGCGGTGCTGACCTTGCGATATTCCTGAATATCGCGCTTTTCGGCCTGTTTCTGCGCGCTGCGGAAGCTCAGGCCGATGCGGTGCTTATCAATTTCAAGCTTCACAATTTTGAATTCGTATTCTTTGCCGACTTCCAGATGCGCGTCAGACTTCATGCCGCTCGGTTTGCCGGACTTGTCGTGTTCCGCGCCGCCCGATTTATTATCGCCGCCTTTGCGTTTGCGATCTTCGATTTCCGAAATGTGGCAAAGGCCTTCGATGCCTTCGGCCAGTTCGACGAAAGCGCCAAACGCGGCAATGCGCGTGACTTTCCCTTTTACAAGTTCATTTACTTTGTGCGCGCCAAACCAATTTTCCCAAATGTCATTCACTTGCTTGATGCCGAGAGAGACGCGGCGAGTGGGCGCGTCAATTTTCAAAACTTTCGCGGTAATTTCTTCGCCCTTTTTCAGAGCTTCGCTGGGAGTTTTCACGCGGCCGGACCAACTGATGTCGCTCACGTGGACAAGGCCGTCAAAACCTTCTTCAATTTCGACGAACGCGCCAAATTCGGTGAGGTTGCGAATTTTCCCGGTGACGATCGTGCCGACTGGATATTTATTGGCGAGCTGCTGCCAGGGATCTTCCTGCGTTTGCTTCAGGCCCAAAGAAATGCGGCGCTGATCGGGCTTCACATCCAGCACGACGACTTCGACTTCGTCGCCGACTTTCACAATTTTGTTCGGATGCTTCAGTTTTTTCGACCACGTCATTTCGCTGATGTGGACGAGGCCTTCAACGCCTGGCGCGATTTCGATGAAGGCTCCGTAGTCGGTGACGCCAACGACTTTTCCTTTTATGTGCGCGCCGACGGTGAATTGTTCGACCACGCCGGCCCATGGGTCGGGCAACAATTGCTTGCGGCCCAGGGAAACGCGGCCCTTTTCTTTATCAAAGTGCAGAACCTGCACTTGAATTTCATCGCCGGGTTTTACGGCTTCGGATGGATGCTTCAGCCGGCCCCAGCTGAGGTCGGTGATATGCAGCAGACCGTCTACGCCGCCGAGGTCCACGAACACGCCGTAGTCGGTGACGTTCTTCACTTTGCCACTGAGCACCTGGCCTTCGGTGAGCGATTCCATCATCTGTTTGCGCTGCGCAACTTGTTCTTCTTCAAGAATCGCGCGCCGGCTGACGACAACATTGCCGCGCTTGCGATTGAGCTTCAGCACGCGGCAGGAAATTTTCTGGCCCTTCCATGATTCCAAATTCGCTTGCGGCCGAATATCCACTTGCGAGGCGGGAAGAAATGCGCGAACGCCGATATCAACGACGAGTCCGCCTTTGATTAAATCGGTGACAGTACCTTCGATAGTTTCCTTAGTGCGGAATGCAGCTTCAATTTTTTTCCAGGTGGCGCGGCGCAACGGGCGCTGGTACGAAAGCAGCGCATAGCCGTCTTTTTCTTCGCCGAGCTTTTCCACTTCGACGGTTTGTCCGGGTGAAAGCGGCGGAACGGTGAGCGCGTCTTCCGCAAATTCAGAGGCAGGAATCAGGCCTTCTTTTTTGCCGCCAATATCGACGACCACGCCGAGATCATTCAGCGTGACGACTTTGCCTTCGACAACTTCGTTTTCAACTTTCTTCTGTTTTGGCGGAGGATTCTTTCCCTTGGCTGGCTTTTCTCCGGGCGTTGGATATTGCTCGATGAGTTGGTTCATCGCTTCGGCGGAAATTTCTCCGTCGGGAATATTTCCAAGATCGGGATTGGTGTCGCCTTCGCTTTCCATATCAACGATGGCTTCGGCGGTGGCGGGATCGGCCGGCGGTTCCGTAGGAGCGGCGGCGAGACCTGATTCTGGCGCAGTAGTTGCGGGCGCGGTTCCATTCGACGCGGGCTCTTCCGTCCTAGGTGCGGAGCTTGACGAAGTTGGCTCCGGATCCGGCGTGCGAGCTGGTGCGGCGGCTACCCCTTCAGTGTGGTCGGCGGGAAGCGCGGCGTCTGCGGACGAATCGTCAGGTGAAGAAGACGAATCGGCTGAAGATAGCTCGGTAACATCTGACCGAGAAGGGTTGGTGGCGTTATCGAACTCGGGTGACATCTTGAGGCCTCCGAGGGGAGACTCTGCCCTGCTTTGCCGAGGTAGAACCTCGGGAATCCCGGGGACACGGCTGGGCAGGAAAGGGCTGCGGCGCGTCAGTCGTGCCGCATTGGAGATGATGATACGCGTCGGCGGGATGTTGTGTCAATGATTTGAAACGCAGCCGATAGTTGAGAGACTGGAGTTGAGGAGCGGCCAGTGGTCGGAAGATGGCTTGCCCCGGACTCGTCCTTCAAACCGAGATGCGCTTAGTGCAAGGGCCTCAGTTTACGGGACTTAAGTTAGAACCGTGCTGCGAAATTCGGTCGACGCGCAGAACCGGGGCCATCGTGGCGGGCTACCGCTTCCGAGCAGAGACATCAGTACTGATCACGACCAAATATTCGGCGGCGCTCTTGAGAGCTTGTTCGGCGTCCTGATGGGAGACGAATCCAGTATCGTCGTATAGAGCTAGATTTCGTTTTCGGCGCAGGCGATCGAAGACCGCGAGCAAGCCGGTGTTTTTCTTGTCGATGTGGATACGCACAAACTCGATTATGGCGATGTGATGTCCCGGCTGGCTACGAACGCGGGAGGCGTGACTAAACATGAATCCCAGCGAAGGTTTCAGCATCGCTTCGTAGGCTTGCTGGAGACAGGCTTCCTCATCGAACGCGAGAATCTTGCGCGCGGACGCGAGTTTCTTTTCGGCGCTTTGTAGGAAGCGCTCGATTTGCGGCCAATCAACGCGTTGAGGACTGAGTTTTTTCACGTTGCGACGACGAGAGGAACGCGCTTATTGTGCCAGACGTTCTCAATGAAAGCATCTTTGCGTTTGCGACGGGAGACGAATTCTTTGCGTGACAGAACGGTGTAGTTTATTTCGCGGCCCAGGCGCGCTTCAAGTTTTCGGGTTGCGACGGCCAGTGATTCGGCGTTGGGATTGCCGATGATGAGAACGTCAATGTCGCTGACGGCGTCTTGCTGATTTCGCGCGAAGGAGCCGTAGAGGAAGGCTTGTTCGATTCCTTTTATTTTCTGCAGCGCTTCCGCAATTTGAAATTTTGCGCCCATGGTTTTTGTCACGATGCCGCGAACTTCTTTGAAGAGCGGATATTTCCGATTAAGCTGGAAATACTTTTGGCGGCCGCTGATTTCTGAGTGGAAGAGTCCTTCGCGTTCCATGCGACGGAGTTCACGGGAGAGGTTTGAGGGATCGATGGATAGCTGCGCCGCGAGGTCGCGAAGATGGCGTCGTGCTTTAGGATTAGTGAAATAGTAGGCCAGAAGGCGCTGGCGGGGTTTGGAGTTCAGAATTAGCATGTGGTCAAACTATACCACACATGTGGTATATTTTGACGTGCCCCCAATTAACGAACGGTGCCCTCAAAAACCGGGGACGGGATCCCTCGACTCGACGCGGCCTCGCGAGGATTCCGGTTTGTTGTAGATCTCTTGCGGTATGATTCGTTCGCCATGGGCAAACGAAAAACGAGAATGGCGCAAGTGCTGGATCGGCTGGAAAACTTTTATGGCAAGCCGAAGCCGCCGAAGCTGACGGACGCTTATGAGATGGTGCTGCACCGAAACGCCGGATATCCACAGTCCGATGTGAATTGCGGTAAGGGATTTGCGGCGTTGAAGAAAGAAATTGGATTGAAACCCGCCGACATTCTAGCGGCGCCGGTGGCGAAATTGCGCGACGCTCTGCGGGCTGGCGGAATTGTGCCGGAATTGCGGGCTGAGCGGGTAAAGCAGATTGCAGCGCGAGTAGAAACGGAGTTCGGCGGAGATCTGGATGCCGTGCTAAAGCGCCCCGTGGCGGAAACAAAGAAGGCGCTGCGGAAATTTCCGACGCTTGGCGAAGCCGGTGCGGAGAAAATTTTGTTATTTACGGGGACCGCGGCGGTGGCGGCGGTGCCGTCAAATTGCATTCACGTGCCACTACGATTGGGATTCGGTCGAGAGAGCAAGAATTGGGCGGCGTCGTACAAATCGGCGCAGGAGTCAATTCGCACGGAGTTGCCAGAGACTTGCGCGGCGCAATTGCGGGCATATCTATTGTTCAAAGAACATGGCCAAACACTCTGCAAGAGCGCGCGGCCGAAGTGCGAGGAATGTCCGGTGACGGATGAGTGTGGATATTTTGCGAAGATGCGGGGAAAGTGAAGATTTTGGGAGTCAGGGCAAAACCAAGAGCCTTTAAGTTGAGTACCTTCGCAATTCTAATATCGCAGACTTGAAGGAAAAGGTCTGCGCCAGCCGACTAAATATTCCTCAGAAAATTCGTGTTTGTTAAATCCAAATTGAAAACCCAAGCGTACTCAGACACAGGATGCGAATCCTTTCGCCCAAGCCTTTTGTGGGATTGGCTTCCTGACACTTACATGAGGGGGCAAATCAAATGAAAAAGAGCAATGATCGGGATTTCACCGCAATGGAACGGCGGAATTTTCTGAAGCGTACGGGAATTGCTGGCTTGGGCATCGCTGCTGGCGGACTATTAGTTGGCGGCGGCGCTCGCGCTTTTGCCGGCGAACGGATAACGTCTGCAATTGGCACCGGTGACGGCTATGACGACAAGAACGTGAAGGTCGACACGGCGCAGGAAATTTTCACCGCCGCTCTGATCGCCGAAGATCTTGCCACAACATTTTATTACAACGGCCTCGTCGGTCCGGTGATTCAAGATCCGGCTCTGGCGGGCCCGGGCGGAACGGCTACGAGTGTGCTAACTCCAAATTCCGACGACGTCGGCTACCTGCGCGCCGCACTTTCCGAAGAAATGATGCACGCAGATTTGCTGCGCGAATTAATCGGCGGAACTTCATTCAAGGGTGATCCGTTCCAAACATTTTATTTCCCGACGGGATCGTTCACAAATCTCACCACGTTTCTTTCCACCCTGAATGCCCTCGAAAACGCGTTCATCGGAGCCTATCTCACCGCCGTTCGCGAGTTCAGTAAGATGGCGGGGCGTGTCGAGCCGTTCGACGACCGTCAATTTGATTTCGACAAAAAGCCCTATACGCGCAACCAGCTCACATTCTTCGCCGAAGTTTGTGCGGCGATCATGGGAGTTGAATCCGAACATCGCGCGCTGGGACGGGATCTTGGCGGGGAAATTCCGGCGAACAATTTGTGCTACGAACAAACAGACGGCCTGACGACAGTTTTCAACGGACCGAATTCGGCAGTGGCAGCGTTGACTCCGTTCGTCACCAAGGGAACTGCCGGATTCAGCACGACTGCATATTCCCTGGCCACGGCGCGGAACAATGCGGAGAACGTTACGTTGCCGTGCACCGGCGGATTGCCGACGGAATAAGCGACCTAGAATACTGATTCCCCGCGAGCTGTCCCTAAATTTCTGGACAGCTTGCGGGGCGTTACGCTGACATGTCCGATGCCGTAAGATTTTTAGCCACCATCGCCCTGTGCGTTTGAATAAATCTAGCCTTGGTTTCAATTCCCAGGCGAGCCGCGTAGTAGAGCAACTTGTCCACGCTTTTGTTGGAGATTTTGCCGTTCAATAATTCGCTCACGCGTGGTTGCGGCTCCGCGAAAATTATCTGCAGCTCTTTTTGTGAATATTTCCGAGCGTATTTCAGGATAGCCTGATACAACTCGGCTTTGAATTTCAGGGCGGCTGCTTCTTCTGGCGAAAAACCAAGGTCGTCAAAGACACTGCCGCGCGTAACGTGAGTACTCTTCTTATGGGTGCTTTTCATATTTCCGCTCCTGTGCCAAGCGCGCTCTGACGGCTTTCAGCCGCTGTTTTGCTTTCTCAAAATCTCTTCGCGGCATTTGCCGGCTCTTCTTCTCAAAGCAGCGAAGAACGTGAATGACGTCGTTAACTCTCGATAGGTAGATGACGCGATACCACGCTCTCTCATCTTGATCCCGCAACTCGTAGACGCCCGCGCCAACCGAAGTTACTGGTCTGAAATTGGTTGGCGTTTCTCCTTGTTGAAACTGCCAGAGATAAAATCCGAAGTTATTTCTGACGCCGTCCGGAAAAGAAATAAGTACCTCGCGCCAGTCACCTTCCCACGCAACTTTCGCATTTGAAAACTTTCGGAACTCTTCGACCACACAACCGACTCTAACAGAAGCGCCCAGGTAAATATACAATTAAATGTATGCACCCGTTCACGGGATAATTCCGAATCGGCACATGAAGTTCGCACGGCATGGGGATTAGAATGGGCGCATGTTCACGTCCGCACAATTTGACCACCTGCGCGTCGTCCTCGTCTCCACGCGGAATCCGCTAAACATCGGCGCAGCCGCGCGCGCCATGAGCAATTTTGGATTTCGCCGTCTGAGAGTAGTGCGCCCATTCGAGCCGGCGTTTCTGGAAGCGAAATCCGCGGTTGGCGCAGCGGAATTATTGCAGCGCGCGGAACATTTTGATTCGGTTGCGGACGCTGTTGCCGATTGCGCGTTGGTTGTTGGCACGACGGCCGTGCGCACCCGAAATTTGCAGCACACCGTGCGGAGATTAGAGGATGGCGCGCGGCTAATTCGCAAGCGCATGGTAGGCGCGCAGGCCGGTTCGGCGCGAACGAAAAATTCGAGCGGCGTGGCACTTCTATTTGGCTCAGAAAAAGTTGGCCTATCGAATGAGGATCTGAGCCATTGCAATTGGTTGATGCGCATCCCAACCTGCGACGCAAATATTTCCATGAATTTAGGTCAGGCCGTGGCCGTTTGTCTCTACGAATTAATAAGAGATGCGAAAATTGCGCGCGCATTACGCACCGCCGAAAAAATCGAACTTGCCGGCGCCGAAGATTTAGAGCGCATCACTTTAATCCTGATGGAAACGCTGCGCGCCAGCGGATATTTAGAGCGCCGCGTAATTTCCGATGTCGAAGAACGCATGCGCCGAATGATACGCCGCATGAGTTTGCCCGCGGGCGACGCCGAAGTGTGGCTGGGATTGTTGCGCCAAATTGTTTGGAAGTTAGGAAAGCAAAATACCTAGCGCGGCAAATTCGCCTTCCGAATTTCCTTCCGGAAATCCGGCGCTTTCAGTTCCACGGTCCTGCACATTTCGTAAAGCCGGCTGCGGATACGCGTGCCGATTCGTTCGGTCAGCGTGTCTTCAAAGCGATTCCCGGAAATAGACTCGCCGCTCGGCAGACGAAACGTCGAGCGCATATCACGCGCGGAATTTATTGAGCGTCCCGCGCGCCGCGCCGCAAAAGTATCGTTCGGATCCGCAGGCTGATTCGTCGCTTCCAGCGTGCTCAAATCATTTTGCGACGAATTTTGTTGCGCACTTAAAGATTCGTTCGTGCGCGAATCGGCTGACGAAATCGGCTGTGGAGGCGCTGCCACAAAATCCGGCGCGTCCAAATAATTTGTGGTTAGCAGAGTGACACGCTTTTCGTTGTAGCGTGTAGTAAGAATATGTCCGATCGTTTCCAGCGCCCACGCCGAAGGTTTGCTCGCTCCCAGGTCGTCCAGCAAAAGAACTTCCACGTTCAGCACCGGCTCCAGCACTCCGGCTTCAGTCGCGTTATTTGCGGCGTTGTAACTTCCCTGAATTTCCTTCAGAAGTTCGCGATAATCGTAGAAGAGCGCTTCGTGTCCGCGCGCAATTAATTGTTTTGCGACGGCAACCGCGAGATGCGTTTTCCCAACTCCGCATGGACCGATGAGAAGAAGTCCCGCGTCCATCGTGAGCGGATAATCCCGCGCGAATCCTTCGACGACCACTTTCGCTTGCGTCAGGCTGCGATTGTGCGCGGTCGCTTCGTGCGCGCCTTCGTAAACATCCGTTTCATAATTCACGAAATCGCAATGCTCGTAGCGGACGGGAATCCGCGCGCGATTCAGTCCGCGAGTGGTGCGCTCGGCTTCGACGCAATCGCACAAAACAGCGACGCGTGGCTGTCCCGCGGACGCTCCGGTGCGCGCGTCAATCGAAATTACGCTCGCGCCTGCTGCTGCCGCCTGACGTGCGGCGAGTTCGGGCACACGCGCGACGGCCGGCGAAAGTTCGCGTTCGCCTTCGATAATTTTCCAACCTGTGCCGCCGCATTTCGGGCAATCGGGACGCGCCATGTGGTTAGCATAGGCGCTTGAGATGGTGCGAAGCAAGCAGAGGAGGTTGTGCAAAAATCCGCGGCTGTGGAAATTTAGCTTTGACGAGCGACGGGCCGGGAGAATTTCGCCTTAGTAATCGCGGCGCACGGAATGGAACGGAATGTGCACCACCGCTTCCACCGCAACCGGATTGCCGCCGCGGTGGGCCGGCGTAAATTTCCATTCGGCAAATGCCGCCATCGCACTTTTATCCAGCACAGGATCAAGCGAGCGCACAATCTGCACGCTATCCACCGAGCCATCTTCGCGAATAATCCCGAACAACACCACTTCTCCTTCGATGTGCTCTTTGATTTGTTCCGGCGGATAAGTCGGGTCCGTTTTGTGAATCGGAACCGGCCCAGAAAGTGTGCCGGGGCGCGCTGGGGCCGGCGCGGCAGAATTCGACGAAGCGGAATCCTCATCAAGTTCAGCGAATTTCAGAATCCAACTTCCGCTGACGCTCGAAAGATTCGGATTATTAATGTTCAGCGTGTAGATCGTGCGATCGCCCAGAACTTTTTCCGGCGGCGTGCCGGGTTTCAAACGCGCGGACATCGGAACGTCAGAAGTTTTCGTGTCCGATGAAGCCGACTTATCGGATGAAGGCGCAAACGATCCGGGCGCCACGCGCAAAGGCGAGCGCGAATTCGATTTCGCAGAGTTGCTCAGTCCGGAAATTCCCGGCGAATTTTTTGGATTGCCGCCGCTTACGCTCACTCCCGGAACCACCGAACCGTTTCCATTCGCGCCGCCGGCATTCCCGCCGGGGCTGGTGGAATTTCCACCCGTGCCGCCATTCGTCGGCGTTCCTTTCGCGGAACCACCGGGCGAGCCGGGCTGGGTCCCATCCGGAGAAATCGTTACGTTTGCGGAAACATTTCCAGCCGGAATTGGCGCGGCAGGCATGGCCGGACCGGGCGAAGCTGAAAGCGCGATAATGTGTTGATTCCCTACGCCAGCGCCGACGATTGTCGGCGCCTCAGCCGATTGCTGCGCGGCGTTGGATTTACTTGGCGCGCCAACAACAGCGCCCGAAGCAAGTGTAAGCGCAGGGCGCACCGGAGCGGAAGCGGAAGACGCAAAATTAATGTCCGCGATATTTTTTTCCGCGTTGGGAATTTCAGGCGAATCAATTTTCGTGTTGCGCTGCTGAATCTTCGGCTGCTGCAACAATTTATCGGAACTGATGTTCCGTTGCGGGCGCGGAGGCTCGGCCGCCCACTGCACCATGTTTGGCATTTCCGGCAAAATTTTCGGCGGTTCCTGCGGCGCGTCCGGACGAATTAAAGTTTGGCGCGGATGATTCGGGTGCTTCGGAGCGGAGATGAGAGTTTGGCGCGGATGAAAAGCGTCTGCACCAAGTTTGGCCAATGGCTTTGCGGGATCGCCCGCCGGACTCGGCCGCTTTTTTAAAGTGGCGGGCATGATCAGCGGCAAATCGTTGATGGGGCCGGACCACGCGAGATCATAATTATCAACCATCGTTGCGCGCGGGCTGCTCAGCAAGAAACTTCCAAACTGAATCAGCACCACCAGCATGGCGGCGTGCCAGAAAATCGAAAATGCAATCGAGCGCCGCGGCACGTGCCGTTTCACCCAGCAATCGCGGAAAAATCGTCCGCCGCGAAATTCTTTCGGCGCACGCGGCCCGGAAAGCAAAGCGCGTAAACTTTCACTGATGCGGCTGCCGCGCGTTTGCCACGGAACGCTCAGGCGTGGCTCGGCGGGAGCGACAGTACGAGGCTCTCGCGTATCCGGCAAAATCGAAATGAAGCGTACGGGCATGTCCGTCGATTATACCTGTCCGAAACGATTGCGCACGGCGGATGTAAGAATTGTCCGAGTGCGCGAGCTGGGCTGTTTTGATTGGATGCAGCCAGCGCGCAGGAGGAGGCTTGCCGGAACGCAGGTATTTTGCCAACATGAAGCGGGCGCGTTGGACATTTACGCGGGTCTTCCGTTCATAATTGGGTTGCCTTTCATAATTAAGGATACGAAATGAATTCTGGCGCGAAATCTTGGGCTTCGCGGGTGCCGCGATGGGCGTGGATTATCAGCAGCATCGTGTCGCTCGTGCTTCTAATCGGATTAATCGCTCCACTGTTCATTAATGTAGATAAATTTCGCCCAAGAATTGCCGCCGCAATTGAAGCGCAGACAGGGCGTCAGGTAACGCTCGGCGCGATTCACGCTCGGCTGCTGCCTTCGGCGGCGGTCACGGTGGATGGTTTCAAACTTTCAAATCCGAATGATTTTGCCGCGGGACAATTTCTATCGGCGGATCAGATTCGCGGCGGCCTTACGTTGATGGCGCTGCTTCGCGGCGATATTCATGTCACGTCGCTGAAGCTCGTTCGGCCCAAACTGGTGCTGACGCAGGATGAATTGGGCCACGCGAATTACACGTTCCCTCCGCAAAGTGGCGCCGCGAATTCCGGAGGCACAGCGGAAAAATCCCCGGAAGGTTCCGGCGGATTTCAGCTGGAATCAATTGACACGATCAAGTTGGTGGACGCGGATGTAAGCCTGCAACAAATTCCCGCGCACGGAGCGCAACCGTTCGTGATTGTGGACGCGCACAAAGTAAATGTGGAAATGGAAAATGTTCTGCTGAACGCGAACGCCATAAAACAATGGAGCGCGAATGCGGATCTCAGCGGCGTCTCCGTGGAGATGGGCGCGCTCGCCGCGCCCGCACAATTTAAATCCGGTGATGTGAAACTGGAAAACGGAACGCTCGACGCAAGCTTCCGCGTGCAGGTCGGAAACATCGCGGACGTAAAAGCAACGATTCATGTAACGGATGTCACGAATGCCCAACCTACTTTTGATATCTCAACGCCGGAGCTGAACGCTGGTGCGCTCTTGGCGGCCATTCGGAAAACGCCAGAGATACCTGCCGGCAGCGGCACTCCTGCCGGCTCTGCCGGGCAAAAAACCGATGAGTTGCTGGCGCAGGGGAAAATTTCGGCGGAGCGCGTTACCTGGACGCCCTACGCCGGAGGAAATGCCAGTGCGGAAATTCACATCTACGGCGATCACATGGTGGTGATGCCCGCAACGACGTACCTATACGGCGGCACGCTGCAACTTTCCGCGCGCACGGATTCGCGTCAAGAACCGGAAAGATTTTCCGCGAATCTTCAATTGCGTGGGTTGGATGTGGGGCGAATGCTGGCGTCAGCGCCGGGCGGAATGAAAGGGAAAATGACCGGCTTCGCCGACTTCGATATGCAATTGCTCGGATCGAGCGGAGAAGATTGGCAGAAAACGCTCACCGGAAACGGCAGCTTTTCGATACGTGACGGAAAATTTCCCGGTGTGAATTTGGCGGGCGCGCTCGGAACGTTGGCCAAAGTGGCGGGGCTGAATGAAACTTCGTTCAAGCGAATTGCGGGAGATTTGAACATCGCTGACGGGCGCGTCTCAACGAAAGAAACGAAAATGGATTCGTCGTCGGGCGTGGTGGAGCTGAGCGGCGGCGTGAACCTGGCCGATCAAGCTATGAGTTTCGACGGAAAGGCCACGCTGGGTGGCGCCGCGGCCGTGCCTGCTGAAATTATTTCGAGTTTGCTGAGCGCGGCATCAACCAAAAATATTTCCGGCGGAATTACTGTGCCGTTTGCGATTGGCGGAACGCTCAGCGATCCAAAGTTTACTCCGGGCAAAGGCATCCCCGGAATTGCGAACACTTCCGGCGATTCAAAGAGCAAGGATCCTGTGCAGGCCGGAATACAGAGCTTGTTCAAAAAGAAGCATTAGAATTTTCAGCACGAACCGGGCTGACATGATTCGCGCTGCACTGTAGAATATTCACCTCGCGGAAATGTCTCGCGTTGAATAGTTCCGGGCACGTTGATCAGTTCACTCGAAGTTTGTAAAAGGGAGAGTCCGTGGATCTGGAACTAAATGAAGAGCAGAAATTGCTGCAGCAAACGGTGCGCGAGTTTGCGAATTCTGAAGTGAAGCCGCTGGCGCGCGAAATTGACGAAACTGGAAAGTTTCCGCGGGAAACTTTTCGCAAAGCCGCCGAGCTGGGATTGACCGGCGTTGCAATCCCCGAAGAAGAAGGCGGCGCGGGATTCGATCATGTGGCCTATTCAATTGTGATTGAAGAAATTTCGCGCGTTTGCGCTTCCACCGGCGTGATTCTTTCCGTGCAGAATTCTCTGTACTGCGATCCGATTCATCGCTTTGGAACTCCCGAGCAGAAGAAAAAGTTTCTGTTGCCATTTTCGCGCGGCGAAAAGATTGGATGCTACGCCCTCACCGAGCCCCAAGCCGGATCAAATGCCGCGGCGTTACAAACAAAAGCGATTCTGAAGGGCGACAAATATATTTTGAACGGCACAAAAGCGTGGATCACAAATGGCGGCGCCGCGGACGCGGCGATTGTCTATGTGAATACAGAACCGGCGAAAGGCGAAAAAGGAATTACCGCGCTGGTAGTAGAACGTGGCACTCCGGGCTTTGCCGTCGGCAAAGAAGAAAAGAAACTGGGAATTAATGCGACGGCTTGCACTGAACTTTCCTTCACCGATTGCGAAGTTCCGGTTGCAAACCGAATCGGAGTGGAAGGCGAAGGATATAAGGTAGCGCTTTCAACCCTGGATGGTGGACGAATCGGAATTGCCGCTCAGGCCTGCGGAATTGCGCAGGGCGCATTTGAACAAGCGCTGGCCTATTCGCAGCAGCGTATGGCGTTCGGACATCCCATTTCAAATTTCCAGGCAATCCAATTCATGCTGGCCGACATGGCCACCGAAATTGACGCCGCGCGAATTTTGATTCGCAAAGCCGCGTGGAAACAGGACACCGGCGGAAGATTTTCGATGGAAGCCGCAATCGCGAAATTATTCGCCAGCGAAATGTCCACACGAGTAACGCACAAAGCAATTCAAGTTCACGGCGGCTACGGATACAGCCGCGAATATCCAGTCGAGAGAATGTATCGGGACGCCAGAATCACAGAAATTTACGAAGGCACCAGCGAAATTCAAAGGCTTGTGATTGCGGCCTGGGTGCTGAAATCGTACTAGGGGTCGTCACGGCTGCTTTTGGAACAGTCTTCGGTGGAGAACGCTGTGAAACGATCCTAAAAGTTTCTGCTCGCGGCGCCCGTTCTTGGAATTCTTGGGGTAATCTTCATCCTGTTGGAACAAAACCACATCTATACAGCACCGGGGAAAGAAAATGTTGACCGTTTTTTCCTGATGCTCTCCATGTGCGGCGTTTTATTTATACTTCTGGCCGGCGCAATTGTTCTCTTCGCACCATTCACGTTGTGGAAAGAGGAGCCGCGAAAAAGTTAGTGCTCACTGGAATAACTTTGATCTTTGGAGCAATTCTGTTTGCACTATTCGCTTATGAGGCATTCATTTTCGACGGCATTACAACTGTGAGGGACGGCAACGGCATATTATTATTTTTTGCCGCCCCGCCGGCATCAGCGGCGCTATTGTCCGGCCTATTGACCATGGTTGCCGCAGCCGTAGGCTCGTCACGGTCTCGCGCGCGAACCTGACGAAAACAGTATCCCTTCACGCCGACCGCTTCACGAATTGCAGACTCCCTGCTATGTCCTCAATGTTTCCTTGGACTTAGCGGCAGCTTACGCCTCGTGTTCATAACCAATTTTCGCAAAAAGCCGTACCCCCTACCCCCACCCTCGAGGGCTAAGTGTTGCTAATAAAGGACTTACAGCGATCTCGTGTAATCATTATGCAAATAAAGGACTTAAGTAGCATAGGCTTCAGCCTCTGCCAGTTGCGCACCACCCCAAACCAATACCAATTAGAAGACTTCTCGCCGCCAGTGTATTCTTCCCATCATGATGGATCTGGATTGCCTCGCGGAATTTGATGCGTCGCGCGACGCCGACTTTTTTTCCGCGCTGCCCGCATCTCCAGCCGTCGTGCGCATCGAGCCTCGCGCCGATCTTTCAGACGCGCGTCCATATTTAATCCGCACGTCAGATTTGCGCGCGCGGATGAAACGTTTGCTGGCTTCGCGAAATGACGCCGACGATCCCGCGGAAGCTCGACGCCTTCACCTGCGCGATTTTGCCGGCGCAATAAAATATCGAGTAACCGGCTCCCCATTTGAGCAAAGCATCGTCATGTGGCTCGCCGCCCGCGAATTAGATCCGCGCGGATATCACCAGCGACTGCGAATGAGATCGCCAGCGTTGCTGAAAATAAATCTGACCAACGCGTATCCGCGATGCTACGTAACGCGAAGAATTCGCACGGATGAAAATGGCGCGCCGGCGGGCGGATTTTATTTTGGGCCATTCCCTTCGCGGCGAGCAGCCGACGCATTTTCTTCTGAGTTCCTAAATTTATTCAAGATTCGCCGATGCCAAATTAAAATTCGCCGCGATCCAACTTTTCCCGGATGCATCTATTCCGAAATGAAAATGTGTCTCGCTCCATGTTTTGCCGGATGCAGCGCGGAAGAATACGCGCACGAAAAAGAACGCGTAGTGAATTTTCTTTCCAGCGGAGGAGAATCGCTTTCCGCCGAACTTGAAACGGAACGCGAGGCGGCAAGCGTTGCGCTGGATTTTGAGCGCGCCGCAGCGTCGCACAAGCGATTGGAAAAAGTAGCGGAAGTTCTGCGCGGAATGCCGGAAGTGGCGCGGAAAATCGAAGAGCTGGACGCGGTAATTTTGCAACGCGCCGTTGCCGCCGAATCGGTACAAGTTTTTGTCGTGCGCGGCGGACGAATCGCCGATTTTTTTGCGCTACGATTCACGCAAACTTCAAAGCCCGGTTCGGTCGAGGAAGCGCTCCGCGAAAGATTAGGTGGAACAGTCACCGAATCATCGCACGCCGCAAAAATTCCGGCCGAGCCGTTGGCGGATCATCTGGCGCTTCTCGCGCGATGGTTCTATTCCAAGCCGCGATCCGGAGAAATTTTCTACCGCGATGGAGATTGGCCATATCGAAGATTAATCCGCGCCTGCGGAAGAGTCCTTGCCGGAAAAACAACTGGCGAAAGCGGCGAAGCAGGCGTCGAAAAGAAGGAATGAGTTGAAATTCGCGCGGCTGCTATACTTGCGCACACCCTATGAATACCTACGCAACTTCTGAAGGCACTTCAAAATACGCGCAACGATTTGCGGGGCGCACATCGACCGGACATTTTCGTTCGATTCCCGATCACGCCGCCGCGATTGGCGCACAAGGAACTGCATCGCAAACTTCCGCCGATCGTCCGGAAGATCGTGCGCCGTTGACCGCGCAACATTTAACAGTTTCCACGCTCGGCATCGGAACATATCTCGGCAACGCGGATGAAAAAACGGACACAGCGTACACAGAAGCGGTGATCGCAGCGGTGGAATCAGGATTTAATGTTGTGGATACGGCGATAAATTACCGGCTGATGCGCAGCGAGCGCAGC
Organism: Terriglobia bacterium; assembly: GCA_963840515.1. Taxonomy (GTDB): domain Bacteria; phylum Acidobacteriota; class Terriglobia; order Acidiferrales; family UBA7541; genus DASTCZ01. The sequence continues at coordinate 22,295 of CAWIZI010000013.1, read as the reverse complement.
ATTCGCGCCGCGCTGAAAGAATTGGCGCGACGCGGATACGCGCGCGAGGAAGTTTTACTATGCACGAAGGCCGGATATTTGACGCCGGATGGTTCAATGCCCGCGGATCCATCAGAATATTTCCGCAAAGAATTTATCGAGACCGGACTTTTGAAGGCGGATGAAATTGCCGCGGGTTGCCATGCAATGGCGCCAAAATATTTGGCGGATCAATTGGAACGCAGTTTGAAGAATATGGGCGTGGAATGCGCGGACGTTTTTTATCTTCACAATCCGGAAACGCAACTAGCGGAAATTCCACTTGGAGATTTTCTGGCACGGCTCGGAGCGGCATTTGCGTGGCTGGAAACAATGGTTGGCGCTGGGAAAATTCGCGCGTACGGAATGGCCACCTGGAATGGATTTCGCGTGCCGCAAGGATCGCCGGAACATCTTTCGCTCGCAGCGATTGAATCTGTGGCGCGAGAAATTGCCGGCGACGCGCATCATTTTCGATATGTGCAGCTTCCTGTGAATTTAGGAATGACGGAAGCGCTCACGCTGCAGAATCAAGATGTGGACGGCAAACAAACTACGATCGTGGAATCGGCTGATACTTTAAACATACAAATTATTGCGAGCGCTTCCCTTTTGCAGGGACGAATGGCGAAGCGATTGCCGCCATTTATTGCCGCAGCCATCGGATTAGTAGATGATGCGCAACGCGCGCTTCAATTTGTGCGCTCGCTGCCGGGGATGACTTCCGCGTTGGTTGGAATGCGAAACGCGGAACATGTGCGCGTGAATGCGCGATTGTTCGATGTGCCGCTGATGACAGAAGAACAATTTGCGAAATTATTTTCGCGCGGCGAGACAGCGTAGCGTTAGTTTTTCGCGGCAAGTTCAGGATGACGCTCGGCAAGCCACGATGTGAGCGCCACATCAACTTCATTCAACTGTCCAACGAAAAAGTGACCCGCGCCGGGAACGATTACGGTTTGCGTAACGCTCTGCGTGGCTGCTGGAAATGTCGCAATCAATTCTTCCAATTGTGCAGGCGAGCCGTACTGATCTTTTTCTCCCAGAATAAATATTCTTGGCTTATCAGTTTTTGCGAGATACGAGAAATTTGAATTGCCGACTGGCGGGCCGACGCCGACCAATTCCTTTACGCGCGAATCTTCGCTACCGACGCGCAATCCGACCCAGCATCCAAAACTGAAGCCGGCAATCAGCAGCGGCACGTCAGGAAATTCGGCAGCCATATAATTAATTGCGGCACGCACATCATCTTGCTCGCCGTGGCCGCGATCGTGCGTGCCCGCGCTTAATCCGACGCCGCGAAAATTAAATCGCAGAGATGGCACGCCGAGGCGATCGAGCGTGCGCGCAACTTGATACACAACTTTATTGTGCATGGTGCCGCCGAAAAGCGGATGTGGATGGCAAACGACGGCGGCGATCGGCGGCTTCGCGTTCGAGGAATGAACGTGCGATGCATCCCAGAACAATCCTTCAAGACGTCCGACCGGACCTTCGATGAAAACGCTGCGATGGATGGATTCGGACATTTGCGCGAACAAATTGTAACGTGTGTGCGCCGATCAAGAAAGAAATTCGACGGCCACGTGTGACAACGGCGAGTCTGCGAATGGGCGCGCGATGCGAACGACGCGGGCGCGGCGCTCGCCGACGGAAAGTTTTCGTCCGGGCAGCGCAGCAATTGTAAGAAGGTCGCCGACTTCATAAATTCGTAACGTACAAAAAAGCATTCCGGCCGGCGAAACTTCGACCGTCATAGTTTCTTCAGGCCATCGGTCGGATTCAATTTCCCGCGACGGCAAACTTGAATCTCGTCCGATGCGCTCAACGCGAATTAAAAATGCCAGCGCGATGCGCGCGTGAAGTCTTCGGTCATCGCGCGTGGTGCGGTTGGAAGAATTATTTTGCGCGAGCACATCGTTCTGCAAAATCAGATCGTGATGATGAAACTCGATCGCGATTGTGTTTGCGGGCGCGTTGCGAATGGCAAAGTTTTCCGCGCATCGCACCACTTTGCCCGGCGTTTCCGATTCGGTGAACGCGACGGCAGGATCGTACGGAAACGTTGCCCAAAGAAGTGAGCCTGTTTGCCGAGCGTTCGCGCTAGTGACGAGCAAACCTCCGCGGCTGACGTTTCGCGATTGAGTTATTTCTGTTTCAAGACCGAACGGGCCGAGCCAGCGAATTCGCACCGGCAATTCCAAAAGAACGCGAGGCCGGTGGCGGCGTTCGCGAGAAGATGAAATTTCCGGCGCACCGGGCGCGCGGAATTCCGGCGCCGCCGAATCTGAAGTCACGAAAAACTTAACAGGAAGGTCAGACATTGCGCATTGCTATCCTTATATCATCTATACCATCGGCATCGAAGGCGGGCAGCTTTCTAATTGCGATTTGCGGACTTCGATGTTAGCGTGAGGTGCATTAAACAACCTTTTGGGGGACAGATTGGAAACTGGAGCAGAGCGCCGCGTTTCGCGGCGGTTCACGATGGCGTTGCCGATGACGCTTCGCAAAGCAGGATCGAAGAGCGGCGAAATTCCGGCCGAAACACGAGACGTCAGCTTCCGCGGCCTTTATTTCATGACGGATAGCGGCGTAGAAGTAGGCTCCCAGATCGAATTTGTACTTACGCTTCCGAAACAAATCACGCTGGCCACCGACGTTCACATACATTGCACGGGACTTGTGGTGCGCGTGGAACCGCTTGAGGGTCGAACTGGAGTTGCCGCGCAGATTGAGCGCTACGAATTTCTTCCGCAGTCCTAAACCACACGGATTTGTTGCACCTGCCTGAAGTTATTTCCAATTCGCAGTAGAATAGTGGTGCACGTGACACGCGCACGGAGGATTCTATGGACCGATTCGATCCGAAAATTGCACTGGAAGAATTGACGGAGGACGCCGCGTTGCCGCATCCGGTGCGCATGCGCGATATGATCCTGCGAATAAAACTGGAGCTGGATCAGGCGACAGAAATTAATCGCGAATTTCAAAATTATCTTTCACATTACGGCGAATCGCAGCGAATCGCGCGGGAAATTCTGGAAAAACTTGCGGTGGGAACGCCGAAGAATCCGTAAAATTAATTAGTGCCCTTGCGAAAATTGTGACCTTATGGCCCGGCTAACAATTCTAATTGATGCGGACGACACACTGTGGGAGAACAACGTCTTCTTTGAGAAGACGATTGAGGATTTTCTTGCCCTCACAGAGCCGCTGGGATATTCGCGCGATTATTCGCGGCGCATATTAAATGAGACAGAGCGGATTAATATTCGCCAGCATGGATATGGAGCGAAAAGTTTTTGCCGTTCATTGGAAGATACGTATTGCAAATTAGCCGGGCAGATGGCGCAGCGAAAAACGATCGAGCAGATCCGCGCGCTTGTCGCTGAACTTGAACTGACTCCGCCACAACTTGTTGACGGAGTACCGGATACGCTGGACTACCTCGCCGGGAAACACCGGCTGATACTTTTTACGAAGGGGCACGCGGCGGAACAGGCCGCGAAAGTGGAACGATCCGGCTTGCAAAGATTTTTCGCGGCGATAGAAATCGTGGCGGAAAAAGACGCGAAAACTTATGCGGGACTTGTGGACCAACACCGCATTGTGAAATCGCACGGATGGATGGTGGGAAATAGTCCGCGGAGCGATATTAATCCGGCGCTGCAGGCGGGACTGAACGCAGTTTTTATTCCGCATCATTCCACATGGGAATTGGAACATGAAGAATTGCAGAGTGGAGTTGGTCGATTGCTGGTGATTTCGCATTTCAAGCAGTTGCGGGAACATTTCTGAGACCAAATTGGTTCATGCCATTTTGGGCGTTGTGTGACGGCTGCATTGAAGGACAATTCAAGATTGGAACCGGCTGTGCGCGGAGAATCTAAATGAAAACTGAACAGGTTGCTGCGAAGACGGATTGGCGCTCGGAGTGGTTTGAGTTTGAAGACGTTGCGTACATGAATACGGCAGGACAGGCGGCGCTGCCGAAGGTTGCGATACGCGCGGCGCAAGCGTCCATCGAGTGGAAAAAGTATCCGCACAAAATGCCTGATTCACTTCAGTTCGAGCTGACGAACCGCGTGCGTCAATTGCTCGCGGAAATGATTGGCGCGCAGTCCGCGGAAATTGCGCTAACGACTGGCGCGAGCACGGGAATGGCGGCTGTCGCACAAGGCGTGGATTGGAAACCGGGCGACGAAGTGCTGATTGCGCGCGGAGAATTTCCTGCTCACTTTGCGACGTGGTTGCCGATGCAAGAAGCTGGGCGATTGCGAGTGCGAATTGTTTCTCCGCGCGGAAGATTTCTAACCACGGAAGATTTGATTGACGCGATCACGCCCAGCACGCGCCTGATCTCCACAAGTTTGGTGCGATTCGATGATGGCGCGCGATGCGATGGGCGGCGTCTGGCGGACGCGATACACAAAAACGGCGGGCTGCTTTTGCTGGACGTTGCGCAATGCGTGGGCGCATTGCCGATGAACGTAACTGAGTTGGGAGCGGATTTTCTGGCGGCGTCCGGATACAAATGGCTGCTTGGGCCCTACGGCACAGGATTTTTCTGGGCAAGCGAGAAAAGTATGGCGGCGCTGAAACCGATGCCTGCTTACTGGACGGCGATTGAAGGCGCTAATGACTTCACAAAACTTTCCAGCGGAGAGATGAGGCTGAAAAAAGAAGCGTCGCGCTGGGACATGCCGGAGACGGCGAACTTTTTTAACTTGGCCCCGCTGCAAGCGTCGCTGGAATTTCTTGCGCGCGTGGGAGTGAAAACAGTTTGGGATCACAACGCCGAATTGATGAAACAGATTATCGAGCGGCTGCCAATGGATAAATGCGTGCTGGCGAGTCCGGCCGATCCGGAATTGCGCGGGCCGTATGTTTGCGTTGCGTCGCGCCATCCAGCAGAGACACCGAAGCTTTACGAAAAATTGCGCGAGGCGGGAGTGATCGTCAGTTTGCGTGAAGGCGCGCTGCGGATTGCTCCGCATCTTTATAATACCGAGATGGATATGGATCGGCTGATTGCGGCTCTGACAACATAAACTTTTTCACGATTTAGAACGGGATCATTCACGGCGAAATTCTGGAGGACTTCACTTGGCCGAACCTGCCGCTGTGTCTCAGCACGAACCATTCAAACGCATTGCCGTGATGGGTACCGGCGCCGTCGGCGGATATTTCGGCGGGATGCTGGCGCGCGCGGGGATGGACGTTATATTTATTGCGCGGCCGGCAACAGCGGAAATAATCGCGAAGCGTGGACTTTTCATCGACAGTCCAAATTTTCAGGAAACGATTCATGCAGCTGCGTCGAGTGACCTTGCTGCTGTTCGCGGCGCGGATTTAGTTTTGTTTTGCGTGAAGACCGTCGCGACGGACTCTGTTGCAAAAGAAATTGCGCCTTATCTCGGACCGAAAACAATTGTGCTGAGCATGCAAAATGGCGTGGATAACCCTGAGCGGATTCGCGCCTTCGGCCTGCGGGCGCTGCCGGCTGTTGTTTATGTGGCGGCATCGGTGCCGGAGCCGGGACGGATCAAACATTTCGAGCGCGGGGATTTGGCGATTGGCGGCGAGGCTTCGGACGCGCCGGAAATGGAGCGAATTTCGGCGACATTTTTGAAGGCCGGCGTACCGTGCCGCGTCTCAGAAAACATTGCGGCAGATCTGTGGGTGAAATTCGTTTTTAACTGCGCGCTGAACGCGATGAGCGCAATCGCGCAGACGAGCTACGGCGCGATTGGGCATGATGAAATGGGCCGCGACGCGATGCTGGCGACGGCGCGAGAAACTATTGCTGTGGGCCGAGCAGCGGGCGTAGCGCTGAACGAAGCGGATCTATGCGAGAAGCTGAGCGTGTTTGCGAAAAAGATGGGCGATGTGACTTCTTCGACCGAGCAGGACGTTGCGCGGCGCAAACACACTGAAATCGATTCGCTGAATGGATATGTGGTGCGGAGGGGCGCGGAGGTTGGCGTGCCGACTCCGCTGAATCACATGCTGACAGCTCTTCTGAAATTAATCGAAGCGAAATTCTGAAATATTCCGCAGCAAATTCCTGAGCCGTAAAGTTTATTTATGGATGCGAATTACGCGCGGTGGCGGCACGCGCACAATCGCGTCGCGCGAAGGTTTCACTTGCGCGGAACGCATGGCGGGGCCAAGTTCCTGCTGAACGAAACTGAGAAATTGTTCCATCTGGCGCTGCATGCCGTTCATTTTGTCGCGCATGTTCAGAATGATTTCGATGCCGGCGAGATTCACACCCATATCCCGCGCCAAATTCAGAATTACTTCGAGGCGCTCGAGATCCTGATCCGTATAGAGGCGCGTATTTCCTTGCGAGCGTGAAGGCTTCAGCAAGCCGACGCGCTCGTACAAGCGCAAAGTCTGCGGATGGATTTTGTAAAGCGTTGCGACGGCGCTGATCATGTAGCCAGCGCGCGCTTTTTTCTTGGTTTTCGCAGGAGCCATCGCAATCCTCCGTTACACGCCCGCTTTGGCAAATAAATCCCGGCGCGGGTCTTCGGGCACAAGTTCCGCCAATTCCTTCAGCAAATTCCGCACGCGCTCGTCCACAGCATCGGGCACCACGACTTGCAATTCGACATATTGATCGCCGCGGCGATTGGGAGTGCGCGCAACGGGCGCGCCTTTTTCGCGCAGCCGCAGCATGCGTCCGCCGGAAGATCCCGGCGGAATGCGCAGCATGGCGCGCCCATCAATCGTAGGCACTTCAATCTTTGCGCCGAGCGCGGCCTCGCTCACGGTAATCGGCACGCGCGTGTAGATGTCGTCACCGCGCCGCTCGAAAAATGGATGCGGCTGCACATCGAGAATGATGTAGAGATCGCCGGGCGGCGCGCCATGCGTACCGGCGTTTCCTTTTCCGGGAACACGGACACGCGAACCAGTTTGCATTCCGGCGGGAATGCGAACGTCCAAAGTTTCCGTGCGCCGCACGCGACCTTCGCCACCGCAGGTTGGACAGACGGTGCGAAGACGTCCGGTGCCGCCGCAACGCGGACAGGCAACGTTGAAATCGCATATTGCCGCTGGCGCGAGTTTGATGGCCGGTGCCACCGCAATCCGTGCAAACCTTTTGCGAATTGCCGACTGCGCCGGTGCCGTGGCAGGTTGGGCAGGTATCCAAACGCGTGACGGTGATTTTCTTTACGGCGCCGCGAATCGCATCCCAAAAACCAATTTCCATGCGATATTCGAGGTCAGTGCCGGGTTCTTGCATCGGGCCCGGAATATTCCGCGCCTCCGCCGGAGCCGCCGCCGCGAAAAAATTGGCTGAATAAATCGCGAAAACTTGTGCCGCCGGAGCCGCCAAAATCGAATCCGCTGAAATCGACTTGGCCGCCCTGCGGTCCTGGCCGGGGCCGCCGCCGCCGGACCGTGCGCCTTTCAGAATAAAATCCGTACTGGTCGTACATCTGGCGCTTTTTCGTGTCAGAAAGAACGTCGTATGCTTCCTGAACCTGCTTGAATTTTTCTTCGGAGGATTTGTCGCCGGGATTCAGATCGGGATGATATTTGCGCGCGAGTTTACGATAGGCCTGCCGAATTTCCTTGAGCGGCGCTTTGCGCGGAACGCCAAGCGTCTCGTAATAATCCTGTTTGGTAGCGGTCGCCATGATTTCCCTTTCGCGCCCGGCAAGAAATATTGGCCGGCGCGAAGCCGCGGTGATTTACAAATTCGCCCAGCGGGCGTTCAATTCGTTTAATTCCTGCTGCTCGCGCCCAAATTCTTCGCGGCGGCGGCGCCTGTCTTCGTCCAGGCGCCCGCCATTCCGGACTTCTTTTTGATTGGCGCGTTCGATCCACTTATCAATCCATTTGATTCGCGGTTCGACGCCTGCGCTGTCGGAACGAAACTTCAGGAGAGCGCCGCTCATTTCCACCGCGCGCGGAAGAAAATCCGGCGAAGGGGCCTGCTGCGTGTCGTAGAACAATCGCTTCCAATCCGCGCTGGGTGTTTCGCTGATTGGAACCTGCACCAAGTAAAAATTTTCACGCAACTTTTGCACTGCTGACGGCGGTCCCATGCGCCGCACGCCTTCAAATGTGGTCAACGCGCTCCTCGGATCTTCAGTTGCGATGACTGCGTTCAGTTCGGCTTCTTTGATTGTCCACGTCCACGAACTCGGCGTCAATCACGTCGCCTTGTCCGGGCCTCTTCGGCGCGGCGTTCTGTCCGAACCTGATTGCGAACCGCCGTCACTGATGGACCACCCTGCGCCTGTCCCGCCGATGCCGCGGTTGCTTTGTACATTGCTTCGGCGATTGTGTGCGTGGCAGTTTCAAGTTGCGCGCTCGCGGCAGTGATTGCGTCGACATCCGTTATCCGCCAGCGCCTTGCGGCACACTCTCGATCGCTTCTTCGACGGCTTTGACGTCGGATTCGCTGAGCTTGTCGCGATTTTCCTTGATCAAGCTTTTCCGCCTGATAGACGCGCAGTGTCGCATTGATTGCGCGCTTCGATTTCCGCCAAGTGCTTCTTGTCTTCCTCGGCGTGCGATTCGGCATCCGTGCGCATGCGCTCGGCTTCTTCCTTGCTGAGGCCGGTGGAAGAAGTGATCGTAATCTTCTGTTCCTTCTTCGTCGCCATGTCCTTCGCGGAAACGTTCAGGATGCCGTTCGCGTCGATATCGAAACGTCACCTCGACTTGCGGCATGCCGCGCGGAGCGGGTGGAATGCCGATCAGGTGGAACTTGCCCGAGCGTGCGGTTATCGCGCGCCAGTGGACGTTCGCCCTGCATGACGTGGATTTCGACCGATGTCTGGTTATCAGCCGCGGTCGAAAATGTCTCCGACTTGCGCGTGGGAATGGTCGTGTTGCGCGCAATCGAGCGTGGTCATCACGCCGCCGTACGTTTCGACACCCAGCGAAAGCGGCGTCACGTCCAGCAGCAGAATGTCCTTCACTTCGCCGCCCAGCACTCCGCCTTGAATTGCCGCGCCGACCGCGACGACTTCGTCAGGATTCACTCCCTTGTGCGGTTCTTTGCCGCCGAACAAGTTCCTTCACGATTTCCACGACGCGCGGAATGCGCGTTGAGCCGCCGACGAGCACGACTTCGTCAATCTTATCGGCGGTGATGCCGGCATCACTTAACGCCTGCTTCACCGGCCCGACGGTGCGCTGCAGAATATCTTCCATCAACTGGTCGAGCTTCGTCCGCGTGAGCTTCTTGGTCAAATGCTTCGGACCGGAAGCGTTCGCCGTCAGAGAATGGAAGATTGATCTCCGTTTCCATCAACTGCGAAAGCTCGATCTTGGCCTTCTCAGCCGCTTCGCGTAGACGCTGCAAGGCCATGCGATCGTTCGCGAGGTCGATGCCTTCGTCTTTCTTGAATTCGGCGATTATCCATTCGACGATTTTTTGGTCGATGTCGTCGCCGCCCAAGTGGGTATCACCGGCGGTGGACTTCACTTCGACAACACCTTCGCCAACTTCGAGAATTGAAATGTCGAATGTGCCGCCGCCAAAGTCATAGACGGCAATTGTTTCGTCCTTCTTCTTGTCGAGACCGTATGCAAGAGCGGCAGCAGTCGGCTCATTGATGATGCGGACAACTTCCATGCCGGCAATTTCTCCGGCTTGCTTGGTGGCCTGGCGTCTGCGCGTCATTAAAATACGCGGGCACAGTGATTACGGCCTTCGCAACTTTTTCGCCCAGAAAATCTTCAGCGGCGGTCTTCAGCTTCTGAAGAATCATCGCGGAAATTTCGGGCGGACTATATTTCTTGCCCAAAATTTCGACGCGTGCGTCGTCATGATCGCCCGCTACAATTTTGTACGAAACGCGCTTGGCTTCTTCGCGCACTTCGTCATAGCGACGTCCCATGAAGCGCTTGATGGAGTAGACGGTATTCTCAGGATTGGTGACGGCCTGGCGCTTTGCAACCTGGCCGACGAGGCGTTCGCCGGATTTCGTGATGCCGACGACGGAAGGAGTGGTGCGTGCGCCTTCTTGATTGGGAATTACGACGGGCTCGCCGCCCTGCATAACAGATACGACAGAATTTGTGGTTCCAAGGTCAATTCCAATAATTTTACTCATTGTTGCAGTTCCTCCAGTGCGAATTCAGATCAAAGATAGCGGAAAAGGTTCAGGGCCTAGTAAGACAAGCGTCATTGTAAGACTTGAGTGTGCGATTGTCAAGTATTATTTGAATAGCAATAAAGTCTTATTTATCAGCGACTTACGTTGAATCGATCAACCGTCGATATCTGCGATACATCACTTAAACCCACTCAGCATCGAATTGAAGCATTTGTGGGCACCGGGCGTTTCTTCAGTTAAATTCCATCGTTTCGCCAGGAGCCGATTTAATCGGCGTGGCATTGACCGAGCCGGTCTTTGCGTTGCCGATGCTATTGCGATGCAGAGACGGGCGAACGCGACGCTTCAATCGTGCATCGAAACTGATAGGCACACGAACTGACGGGTTGCGTGCCGCAACGCGCGAGATTCGGATACAATGTTCCGACTCGCAGGAAAAACTGAACGCTCGCGGAGGAATAGGATGCGCAGAAAATCATCGCGATGGATCGCCGGACTTGCCGTGGCCTGTGCCGCGATGCTGATCGCTTTCGCAGGAACGCTTTCCGCTGCAAAGAATGCAGCGCAGACGAAGCCGTCTCATGTGGATTTGGCGGCGGAAAAATCCCTGGGCACGAGGAGCGCGCCGGTTACGCTGGACGTCTATAGCGATTTCCAATGTCCGTCGTGCCGACTGTTTTTCCTGACGGCCACAACTCCGCTGATGAATGACTATGTGGCGAGCGGTAAGGTGTATCTGGTCCACCATGATTTTCCACTGCCGATGCACGCGCATTCCGCGGAAGCCGCGAAGTGGGCAAATGCTGCCGCGGAGATTGGAAAATTCCGTGAAGTGGAAACGGCGCTTTACACCAAGCAGGATACGTGGGGAGCGACGGGAAAAATTGAAGACGCGTTGGATAACGTGTTGACACCCGCGGAAATGAAGCGCGTGCGCGGGTTGTTGGACAGTCCGGAAGTGACGGCGTCGATTCAACACGATGAGGATCTTGCCAAGGCGAAAGGTCTTTCGGGCACGCCTTCCATTTTTATAACTCACAAAGGGCAAACTGTGCAGATTCCAGCGCAGGGCGCGACGTATACTCTTGTAAAGCAGTACATCGATTATCTGCTGACCCAATAAATGGACACAGCTTCCACGATTCCCGTGACAACTACGCGCGCCAATTGGCCGCGATGGTTGTTGCTTGCGGGAAGGCTTATTCTAGGCGGAGTTTTTATTTATGCGGGTTATGCCAAGCTGCGCGAACCGTGGATGCTGTTCGCGTTTTCGATTAACTCCTATCAAATTCTTCCGGAAGCAATCGTTTCAATTCTGGCGCGAACTTTGCCGTGGTTCGAGCTATTGCTCGGCATCGTTTTGGTTTCAGGAGTGGCGCTGCGTTGGACAGCCGCCGCCGCATCGGGGCTTTTTATTCTGTTTTCAGCCGCGATGCTGCGCGCTTACGTGAAAAATCTTTCGATTGATTGCGGCTGCTTCGGCTATGGCGAAAAGTTGGGACCGCTGCGATTTACATTTGAGGGCGCGTTGCTCGCTCTGGCGCTGGGCGTGACGGTTGGCGCATTCTTAATGCATCGACGCAGAGCATAAATTTCTAGAATTTTCAGTTCGACGGCAAGTCGACTTGAAATAGAATGGCATTTATGACGAAAGCAATCTTAATTTCTATTTTGATGGCGGCATTCGTGGCTGCAACTGTGGTGCAAAAGGGCGGCGAACCTTCGCGCGCCGATCAGGAAGACAATCTTCGCGAAGCGGTGTTCCACTATCAATTCAAGAGTTTCGAGCTGCTTGTCGCCTACCATTTCATTTCCGTGAACGGTAAAAATCCATCCGCCGCGATGTTACAGAGGTTCCATGGCGAGCAGCCTCCGGTGCTTCCCGTTTCTGAATGCGAGAAATTGAAGAAGCCCATGAAGCTGGTTCAAAACCGTAATGATTACAAGCAAGGCGTCCTTTTCAATCAAGGACAAATTAAATGGATTTCGGACACGAAGGCGGACGTGGACGGAAGTTTCGAGTGCGGAGATATTTGCGATGAGGCCACCGGGGTGTATCACGCTTCGCGGCAGGATAATAAATGGGTGGTAGATTCATTCGATGTGGCTCCGGCCGCCGGCAAATCGAAGAAGTAGTTCGCGGGCAGGCCGCCACAGTCTGTTCCTGAATTCCCACAGGGGATTCGTTTATTTTAGACGCGTGAAGCTGGCCGCTTAAATCTGATCGAAGAATGTTAAGTCCTTCAATTTCCGTAACTTCGAGCGTCAGGAAATACCCTGAGAGTATTCTGGAAACAGTTTGGCCGTTTTCATGCATTACAATCCGTGTGGGGTTGGTACGCTGTGTTCGCGCGAGGGCGCCGGGGTTGCGTTACAATTTAGCGGTAGTCGAAGTCTGCGAAATTCTGTGAACTGATGAAACTTCCTGTACCGAAACTTCGGATTCGTGGACGCACCATTATTGGGCAGCTGGCGTTCGCGCTGTTGCTTTTTTGCGCGATTGTGTTGGGCGCGGCAGCGGGACTTCTGTTTGTGTATTCCAGCGATTTGCCGGCGGTCCGCGCGCTGGAAGATTATCATCCGAACGTTGTTACGGAACTCTACGCGGATGACGGAACGCCGGTGGGAAGTTTTGCTCTGCAACGCCGCATTCTTTTAAATTACAACCAGATTCCTCAGGTTTTGCGCGATGCGATTATTTCCGCGGAGGATCAGCATTTTTTCGATCACTGGGGCGTGGACTTGCCGCGCGTCGCGCAGGCCGCCTGGCGGGATATTATCCGCCGAAAACTTGCCGAAGGCGCGAGCACGCTGACGCAGCAGTTGGCGGGTACCCTTTTTTTAGACCGCTCCGACAGAAGCTTCCATCGCAAAGTGGAAGAAGCGCTGCTGGCAATTCAAATCGAGCGCCGCTACACCAAGCAACAAATTTTCGCGATGTACTGCAATCAAATTTATCTGGGTCATGGCGAATACGGAATGGAAGCGGCCTCGGAATTTTATTTCGGCAAACCGGTTGGCCAGTTGACGCTTCCTGAAGCGGCCACGCTGGCGGGGATTATTCCTGGACCGATTTATTCGCCGGTGCTGCACGCGCAAAAAGCGCTGGCTCGGCGCAATACCGTGCTTGAGTTGATGGCGCACGAAGGAAAAATCACAGAGGATCAAGCGCGGCAGGCAACGCAGACTCCGCTGACTTTGCATCTTCAATATCCGCGAAACGATTTGGCGCCGTATTTCTTTGAAGAAATTCGCAAATATCTGGAAAGCACGTATGGCACGGAAGCGGTGCACGAGCGCGGCCTTCGCGTTTACACGACGCTGAATATAAAGATGCAACGCTCCGCGAATCAGGCGGTACGAGATGGATTGCACGCTTACGACCGCCGCCACGGCTGGCGCGGACATTTGAAAAATGTTTTCACGGATCACCTCGGTACGCTGGCGAGTTACGACGATGACGAATGGCACCACTCCATTGAAAAAGGCGATTACGTCGCGGGACTCGTGACCGCGGTAGATACTACCGCCGCGATTGTGAAGATTGGGCAGTATCGCGCCGTGGTTGGCGCGCAGGATTTTGCGTGGACGGGACGGAAATCACCGGGTCAGTTATTTCATCCGGGAGATGTGGGCGAATTTCGCATCAAGGAAATATCCGGGCAGCACTTTGAAAGTGGACGTCGAACAGCACGTGACCGCGCAAGCCGCGCTGGTAGCGATTGACAATGCTTCCGGCGAAGTGAAAGCGATGATTGGCGGCTATAGTTTTGACGAATCGAAATTCAATCGCGCCACGCAGGCGTATCGGCAGGTGGGCAGCTCGTTCAAAATTTATGTGTATTCAGCCGCGATGGAACAGGGCTTCGGTCCCTTTGACACAATTCTGGACGCGCCTTACACGGTCGTAAGTGGCGGGCAGGATTATTCTCCGCAAAATTACGACGGGCATTTCGAGGGCGTAATCACGCTGCGCCGCGCGATGGATGGCTCGCGCAACGTTCCCGCTGTGAAAGTTACGGAAAAAATCGGCATTGAAAAAGTTGTGGATATGGCCAAGCGTTTCGGAATCACGTCCTCGCTGCCACCATACCTGCCGCTGGCGCTGGGCGCCGCGGACATGCGCTTGATCGAGCACACGTCGGCGTTCACAGTTTTTCCGAATGATGGAATTCGTATTGAGCCGCATTTAGTACGCCGCGTTACAACTTACGATGGCGCGCTGCTGGAAGAAGCGCGGCCAAATGTACAGGATGTTGTTTCGCCGGAAGTTGCGCGGACGATGACGTCGATGCTCGAAGATGTTGTGCAGCACGGCACCGGAGTGCGCGCGCGTACGCTGAACCGGCCGAGCGCTGGAAAAACCGGCACGACAAATGATTTTACTGACGCGTGGTACGTCGGATTTACGCCGTCACTAACGGCAGGTGTGTGGGTTGGCAACGACGACAAAGCTATTTCGCTGGGCAAAAAAGAAACAGGTGCGATGGCCGCGCTTCCCGTGTGGCTGGAATTTATGCAGGGCGCCACGGAAGGTACGCCTGTGCAGGATTTCCAAAATGTTGAGACACTCGATTCGCAATCCGGCGCTCATCCCGTCGTGGTAGACACGCTTGACCTCGCGCCCACTGAGCCGACCGAGCAGGGGCTGCCGCCGGCGGGCGGAGAGGCCACTGAGCCGCCGCCAACACCTAAACCGGGCGAGCCGAAGCCCGCGCCAAAAGTTCCGCCAATGCCACCGGTGATCAAGCACTCACCGGGTGGAATCCCTCCCGTCAGTCATCGCTAATCGCTCTTTACGAAGCGCCGGCAGCTCCCCTTGCACTTCGACACAAGTTCAAGTATATTCCCTTGTAGAAGCCAAAGGGGAATGAATGTCCGCCGACCGAATTGATTTACCGCAAGGAACTCTGGATCTTCTGATCCTGAAAACGCTGGCTCTTGAGCCGCAGCACGGCTGGGCCATTTCCGAGCGCGTGCAGCAAATTTCGAAAGATGCTCTTCAAATTCAGCAAGGTTCGCTTTATCCGGCATTGCACCGGCTTGAGCGCCGCGGATGGATCAAAGCCCGATGGGGAACTTCAGACAACAATCGGCGCGCGAAATATTACGAGCTGACACGCGCGGGCCGCAAACAGTTAATGGTGGAAAGAACCGCTTGGAAAAAACTGACGGCTGCCGTCGCCCACGTTTTGGAAAGTGTTTAAGGAGTCTGAACATGCTCAGCGACGCCCTTTTTCGGCTGAAATCACTTCTCCGGCGAAATAAAGTTGAATCGGAACTCGCCGAAGAACTTCACGCTCACATTGAGCGCGAGACGGAAAGGCTGGTGAGTCGCGGACTGTCGCGCAATGAAGCGCAGCGCCGAGCGCGATTGTTATTTGGCGGCCTCGACAAAGTGAATGAAGAATGCCGCGAAGCGCGCGGTGTGTATTTATTTGAAACTTCGCTGCAAGATTTGCGCTATGCCGCACGGACTCTGCGGAAAAATCCCGGATTCACCGCTGTAATCGTATTGACTCTCGCGTTGGGAATCGGCGCGAGCACCGCCGTCTTCAGCATCGTTAATTCAGTGCTGTTGAAACCGCTTCCTTACCCAGCGGCGGAGCGAATAGTTTTTCCGTGGCGATTGGCGCCGCACGGAATTCAATTGGGCTATGACGAAATTCCCTGGGGCCGTTCTGAATTCCTGCTGATGTCGAAAGAATCGAAAGCGTTTCAATTTCTTGGCGCGTTCAAGAGCGATTCTTTCAACCTCACAGGCTCCGGCGAACCGGTTCGGCTCAACGGACTTCGCGCTTCGGCGGGATTTTTCCCGGCGCTCGGCGTAGAACCAATGCTCGGCAGGTTTTTCAGTGCGGAAGAAGATAGGGCGGGCAACGAGCATGTCGCGATCCTGGGTTATTCGCTTTGGCGCGAACAGTTTGGTGGCGATCCGGCGATTATCGGCCGGTCCGTGGAACTGAACGCTTCGGCATACACAGTTGTGGGAGTGATGCCCGCCGGTTTTAGTTTTCCGCGGGCGGAAGAAATGCCAGGAGGATTTACATTCGAGCGCGACGTTCGATTGTGGGTTCCGCTCGCGCTTTCAACGGGCCCGGTGATTCCTGGCGAGCCTAACGAACTTGCCATCCTCGCTCGGATGGCTGATGGAATTTCAGTGTCACAGGCGCAAGCGGAAATGAACTTGATGACCAAGCGCTTCGAGAACCTCTCCGGCTCGAAACTAGCTGTTGGTTGGTATGATTCGCGCGTTACACCTTTGGAGGCGCAGATAACCGTAGACACGCGCCGTCCACTGCTGCTTATTTTTTCGGCGGTCGGAATTGTTCTGCTGATCGCCTGCTCTAACATCGCCAGTCTCGTGCTGGCACGCACGCTTGCACGCAATCGAGAATTCACTTTACGCGCCGCGCTGGGCGCGGGCCGCAGCCGAGTTGCGCGCCAACTGCTGACAGAAGGTTTGCTTCCATCAATTATCGGCGGCGCTGTGGGCGTTGCGTTCGCGGAGGCAGGAATTTACTTCGTAAAGATGCTCGGGCCGTCAAATCTTCCACGTCTTCAAGAAGTGACGGTAGATTTTCGCGTGCTCGCATTCGCCACAGGATGTTCAATTCTGACGGGAATCTTGTTCGGGCTTGCGCCTGCAATCGGTATGTCTCAAATCAACCTGGCCGAATCGCTGAATCAGGGCGGACAAAGAGTGCCGGGCGGCGGAGCCGGCTCACGACTTCGCAAGACACTTCTCGTTTGCGAAGTCGCGCTCGCTTTCGTTCTTGTGATCGTGGCCGGACTTTTGGCACAAAGTTTTGTCCGCTTACTTTCGGTTGACGCCGGCTTTCGCACCGATCACGTTCTCACCTTTGAATTATCTTTGCCGGAATTGAAATATCCGGACCAGCAACACATCGCCGCGT
Source organism: Terriglobia bacterium (assembly GCA_963840515.1). Taxonomy (GTDB): domain Bacteria; phylum Acidobacteriota; class Terriglobia; order Acidiferrales; family UBA7541; genus DASTCZ01. The sequence goes on along the minus strand of CAWIZI010000013.1, from coordinate 5,266 downwards.
TTTATCAACGCGCACTTCACAGCTTGCAGTCGCAACCGGGAATTGAATCCGCGGCAATTGTTGAAACTTTGCCAATCGGCGGCGCCACGGAAAGCACAGGGATTCGCATTCCCGATTGGACGCCGCCAAATAGCGGAGTGCGGCGGTATGCGAATTACACAATCGCATCGCCAGGATTTTTTGCCACTGTTGGCGCGCCAATCCTGCGAGGAAGAGAGTTTCTGCAGAGTGACACGGCCGACTCAATGCCCGTTACCGTGATAAATGACGCGATGGCAAAGAAGTTTTGGCCGGGCCAAGACCCGGTCGGAAAACAGGTGGGTCCGGGAAGCCCGCAATATCCCCTCGCAACCATCGTAGGAATTGCCGCCGACGTAAAACACCTCTCGTTACGCGAAGAACCGGGCCCGGAAATGTACGTTCCTTACACGCAAAAAGTTTGGCCGTCACTCCTGACAATGGATGTCGCCCTGCGCACACGGCTTGATGTTGCGTCGGCAGTCACGTCCGCGCGAAATGCAATTCGCGCGGTAGATGCCGACCTACCTATTGCAAACGTCAGGCCACTTGCGTCGCTCGTGGACGACTCCGTAGCTCAGCCGAAATTCTCGATGCTTCTACTCGCGGCGTTTGGCGCGTTCGCTCTCATACTCGCGTGCGTTGGAATTTATGGAGTCATTTCATATTCGGTGGCGCAGCGCACGCGCGAGATTGGAGTCCGCGTGGCGCTGGGAGCGAGCCGATCGAACATTTTCGGAATGATTCTCGGAGAGGGAGCGCGGCTCGCCGGACTTGGAATTGCAATCGGCATCGTGGCGGCACTGGGCGTTACGCGGATGATGAGTAGTTTCCTTTACGAAGTGCGCCCGGCCGACCCAGCGACGTTCGCGGTGGTCTGCGTAATATTGCTAGGCGTCGCCGCGCTCGCTTGCTACTTGCCGGCGCGGCGAGCAACACGAGTGGATCCGCTCGTCGCGCTGAGGCACGATTAGTTCGCGCTATTTATGCGGAGTGGCGCGGAACGAATCCCAGCCTTGCGAAGTGAGTGCAGTTTTCTTTCCGGCGGCGTCTACCAATTCGATAAAGCCTGAAGCACGTCCAGATTTCGCTTTTAGGATTTCGCCGATCTTCGTGATCTGCGTTCCACGAAATAACTTGGGAACTCGGCGCTCGTATACCGCAGGAACCGTAAACAATAATTGATAATCCTCACCGCCGTGCAACGCCAATTCAAGCCGGTTGAATCGGTGGCGCGCGAGCGCTTCAGGCACTTCAACCGTCGGAATCTTTGCAGCGTAGATGCGGGCGTTCACGCCGCTCGACTGACAAATGTGAGTCAGATCCGTGCTCAATCCGTCCGACGTATCCGTCGCCGCCGACGCGATCGGCCGTTCGCGTCGATTACCAGCCAGCCAACGCCCCAATTCGATTTGAATCTTTGGACGCACATGCGGCTGGAGTAACTGTTTCCATCGCTGGTCTCGATGCAGCCCCCGCAAGACCAATTCCAGTCCAAGTTGCGCAGCCCCTAGCGTGCCGCTGACATAGATTCCGTCGCCCGGGCGCGCTCCGGATCGCGTCAAGGAGTGGCCAGCGGATACGACGCCGCCCACGGTCAAGTTCATTATTACGGTTGGAAACTGCGAGGTATCTCCGCCAACGAGCACCATGCCGAATTCACGCGCAGCCCGCGCCATACCTTTAATAAGGCCGTCCAGCCAAGCGCCGGTGCGGCTCGCCGGTAGCGCGAGGCTCAGCATGAAGAAACGCGGCACGGCTCCCATCGCAGCAAGATCGCTGGTGGCACGCGCCAAAGCTTTGTAGCCGATAGCATCCGGCGAGTGTACGTCCGCCAGGAAATGGATGTTTTCGAGGAACGCGTCGCAGCTTAGCGTTGGATGGTCGGCGGTGCGCCCGCCGGTCGGCGCGAATCCCTTTCCCAGAACTGCGGCGTCGTCGCCGATGCCCACACGAACCCAGCCCTTGTGGCGCGAAGCTCGGCCAGCCAGCCCGATCGAAATCCGTTCGATAATCTCTGATTCAGTTCGCATGGCTCGTTCAAGGTGTGGTGACGATAACCCTCAGGACAGCTTTTACGCTGTCAAACAGCTGTACTTCGGTACAACTAGCGCCGGGAATCATCCTGCCACATACTCTTGCTGGGAGAAAGCTGCGTCGGCTTCACGACCTTCCCCAATCGGGAACGTCAAATTAGAGGTTGACTTGCCGTGAGCCGGGAACCTACACTCCTTGTGGTTGCGGACCAAGACTCTCGGTTCAAGCTGAAGTAGGCTCTAAGTTGGGCTCAGGGAAATACCGGCAACAAAATTTGAGGCTACCAGCGCCTCGACAATAGTAAAAAATTTAAGCGCCTTGAACTGAGACGAATGAAAACTCGGTTTTATACATTCTTTGTTGCCTCAAACGACCAGAGCCGGATCCTTAAGCTCCGGGTGCCCATCTACATCCTTCATATGCTGGCGGTGCTGGCCGTGGTTGGCGGAATCACCGTCATCGCAGGAGTCGGTTCCTACTCGAGAATGCTCTGGAAGGCCGATAGCTATAATACGATTCGCAGCGAGCGCGACACCCTGAAGCAACAGTTCAGCCAGCTTCAGACCACCGTTAAGGACACCAATCAGCGCCTCGATTCGCTCCAGTCCCTGGCTACCGAAGTTGCCATGAGCTACGGATTCATGCAATTGCGCGACACTCCATTTGGAATGACCAAGGTTTCGGACACGCCGCAAGCGGAATTCGGCCATTCGGTAGACCAATTTAATTTCCTTCAAAAGAGCGCAACCTCCTTGGCGCTGTCCCAAGAAGGACTGCACCTGCTTCCGCGTCAGCCGGGCTTGGGCGATGAAACGTTCACTCCCTCTCTCTGGCCGGTTAAAGGACAAATCACCGCCAGCTTCGGCGACCGCCTGGATCCGTTCAGCGGTGAAGGAGAATTTCACCGAGGCGTGGATATTGCAGCGAACTACGGTGATCCGATCCATGTAACCGCGGATGGAGTTGTGGTGGCGGCGGAAACGCGAACCGGATACGGGCGGCTGGTTGTGGTTGACCACGGCTTTGGAACGACGACCTGGTACGGACATCTTTCCGGCTTCAACGTAACGGCAGGCCAAGAGATTCATCGCGGAGACGTGCTTGGATATGCCGGTACCAGTGGACGCGCCACCGGGCCGCACGTGCATTACGAAATCCGCTTGAACGGTGCTCCTATTAATCCGTTCCGGTATCTGCGATTCAATTCGTTCGGCGATTAAATTCAGTCTTCTGTTCGACCAATCAATATAGGTAGGCGTGAAACTTTAGCGTGCCGGCTTCGGCGCTGCAGCCGGCGCTTTCGCGGGAGGTGGCGCGGCTAGCCCATCCAGAATTTCCGGTGATAGTGATACGGCCAATTGCAGGCGATTTCCCGTAGTTGAGATATCCGCCTGTTTCACTAGCTTCGTAAGCGCGTCCGCGCCTTGTGGCGTGAATTGTTTTCGCGCGTTCTTGTCTGACAAATATGCGCGGGCCATGGTGCGTAGAAAACCCAGAGCCAGATTGAGTTGCGTGGCTTGGAGCGTGGATTCGCATTCACCTTGCAGGGCAACATTTAAATTCTGTTGGCTGGGCGATGCGGAAAGCGTCAGCCATTTGACGCCTTGCATTGAGCCGGTAATCGTGTCAATGCGAAACGACCCGATCATGACGTCTTTAGGTACAGCGTCCATGCGGACGACTGCAAATAGCGGTGAACCGGCGACGCGATTGATTCTTTCTTTCATCGCAGCGGCGGTCGGATCGGAAGCATCAGCGGTAGCCGGAGTGTTTCCTTGCGGATGGCTGACCAATTGGATTCGATCGGCCGAGATGAACCGTATGCTCACTTCACCGCCGGGAGTGCTTGCCGGCACTACGTATGTTGAATGCCCGTCGCGTTCTTCGGCTTTCCCGGTGCGTAGCGCATACGACGCAATTTTCTGCTGATCGAAGCGGCCGTCCGCAAGAATCACGACCGTCGGCAGCGGGGTGGTCGGATAAATCGCGATGGCTAGGCGATCCAAATCGCGCGTGTAATCAAATCCCGTCGAGCGCACAAATTCTAAATAATCGGGATCTTGATTCGGCGTTGGAATCAGCGCGATCAGCCGATTCAGAAATGACGAACTGCGCAGCGATTGCATGTCCGCATAAATAACGTAAGGAGCTTGCGGAGGAAGCAGAGAAAGAATCGTCGGCGCGGTTCCCGGCATCGAATCTTTAGCAGGACGTCCGGAGCGAAGGAAGTAGTAGCCTGCGGCGGCGAGTACTAAAACCACCAAACACAAAACAACAATCACTGGTTTTTTCATAGTTTTACTTTTCCCATCTTCTCGCATTTCGCGCCGATTTCCACGTTGATTTCACCTGGCCGGTGCGCGGACTTGACGAGGGTGGTATGCTGTATGGGCACCCTGAAAAACACGAATAACCAGCTGGCATCATACGTGCTTAGTTTCTTTTTTACCCCCTTGCAATTTAGAGGCCGGGTTTGATATTCTTCTCAGGTTTGCGCCATGCTGGCGTAGCTCAGTTGGTAGAGCATCTGATTTGTAATCAGAGGGTCGGGGGTTCAAGTCCCTCCGCCAGCTGATTTTTTTATTTTGCTATCGTCAGGGGGAATTTTCCCCGTGTGTGCGAGTCCAGTTTCTACGCGGAAAATGTGAACGGGCGGGTGTCTCTAGAATTGCATTTTTTCAAAGAAGAAAGAATGCAAGGAATAGAGATAGCTGTCTTTTGTCATCGAAATTTTCCCCGAGCGGCGGACGGGTGGGTGAGTGGCTAAAACCAGCAGACTGTAAATCTGCCGCTCCTTGCGGGCTACGTAGGTTCGAATCCTACCCCGTCCACCAGTTTTCGCTAAGCTGTGCTGGTGCTAAATTAGGCGACGCGAGATCCAAATGTTGTCATGGCGTGCGCGCAGCGCGCGCGTCAAATTGTGATGGGAGTGAAAACGGTACCGAGCCTGGGTAGCTCAGGTGGTAGAGCGCGTCCTTGGTAAGGACGAGGTCACCGGTTCAATCCCGGTCCCAGGCTCCACGAATTTTGAGGGGGAATTTCCGTAAGTGAAATTGTATTTGAACCGCGGGCGGGGGTAACTCAACGGTAGAGTCTCGCTCTTCCAAGGCGATGGTTGCCGGTTCAAATCCGGTCCCCCGCTCCAAACATTAATGTAATAGCCCGGTCATAGCGAACCGCAAAGAAGGTTCGCGTAAGGGGAAAAAGGCAT
>CAWIZI010000012.1:0-162516 GCA_963840515.1 Terriglobia bacterium | reverse complement strand
GAATTGGAGCGCGAGAGGCGGCGGAAGTATTGCCGAGGATGAAACCGGCAGCGATGCGCGGAGAAGTTTTGCATTTCGCAGAAGGATTTACGGTTATCAACGATTCGTACAATTCGAGTCCGACGGCGATGGCTAGCGTGATTGATTTATTAGAGAGCACGCCGGGATATCAGCGGAAAGTTTTGGCCAGCGGAGAAATGTTGGAGCTGGGCGGGACGTCTGCGGAATTGCACGCGGAAGCTGGACGATACGCGGCGAAGAAGAAAATTGATTGGATTATTGGAGTGCAGGGAGCATCTGTGGAATTTGTGCGCGCGGCGGTCAGTGGCGGCGCGGATTCGGCGCAATCGGAATTCTTTTCTACTTCGCAGGATGCGGCGGAATTTATTTCCGCGATGGCGAAGCGTGGCGATTTAATTTTAGTGAAAGGTTCGCGCGGAGTCCGCATGGAGCGGATTGTTGAAGCGCTTCGCGCGAAATATGCGCTGCGAGATTCATCCGCCGCAGTGACGAGTGAAGCGGGGCGGCACTGAAATGCTTTACTACCTATTTTACGAAGTGCTGCGGCCATACTTCAAGGCGTTAAACGTCTTCCGTTACATTACTGTTCGCACGGCGTATGCGAGCCTAACTGCGTTGTTTCTGTCGCTGGTGCTGGGGCCGTGGGTGATTCGCAAATTGCAGGCGCTGCAGATCGGACAGTTTATTCGCGAAGAAGGGCCGAAAAGTCATCAGGCGAAAGCTGGAACTCCGACGATGGGCGGAGTGCTGATCGTAATTTCGACGGCGGTTCCGACATTGCTTTGGGCGGATTTGAAAAACGCGTATGTCCTGCTCGCATTGGGCGCGATGCTGGCGTTCGGCGCGATTGGTTTCATCGACGATTACAAAAAAGTTGTGCGGAAACATAACAAGGGGCTTTCGGCGCGCGCGAAGATGGCGTATCAAATTTTGACGAGCCTTCTGGCGGGCGTGGTTCTTCTTGTGCTGCTGAATCGTGGAGTTTATTCGACCCAGCTTGTGATTCCGTTCTTCAAAAACTTTCAGCCCGATCTGGTTGTTCACAGCATTCTCGCGTCTCGATATTTCTGGCCGCTGGCGTTCGTGCCGTTTTTGCTTTTTATCATCGTTGTGGTGGTTGGTTCGTCGAACGCGGTGAATCTTACCGACGGTCTGGACGGTCTTGCAATTGGTTGCACGATTATCGCGGCGGGGGCGCTGACGGTTCTTACTTATTTGACGAGCAACGCGCGATTTGCGAGCTATCTGGATATTCAATATATCCCGCACGCCGGCGAACTCACTGTGTTTTGCGGATCGCTTGTGGGCGCGTCGATGGGATTTCTTTGGTACAACGCGCATCCAGCGGATGTTTTTATGGGCGATGTGGGTTCACTTGCACTTGGCGGAACACTTGGCGTGATTGCGGTGATCATCAAGCAGGAAGTTTTACTTTTTTTCGTTGGCGGAGTTTTCGTGATTGAGGCGCTGTCTGTGATTTTGCAGGTGGCATCATATCGGCTTACTGGAAAGCGAATCTTTCGGATGGCGCCGCTGCATCATCATTTTGAATTGGCGGGTTGGAGTGAATCGAAAGTTATCGTGCGGTTTTGGATTGCGGCGCTGATATTTGCGCTGTTTGCGCTGACGACTTTGAAGTTGCGATAGCTGAAGAGACTGGAAAGCTTGGAGTGAATGAGTGAAACCGGGAATTGAACTCGACGGCAAGCGCGTGCTGGTTGTTGGACTGGCGCGCACGGGCATTGCAACGGCGCTTTTCTGCGCGGCGCGCGGAGCGATTGTCACGGCTACCGAGGGACGGTCTGCATCCGAAGTTGGCGATGCCGCGGAAAAATTGATTGCGGCTGGGGTTGCGCTTGAACTTGGCGGACATCGTGAAGAAACATTTCTGGCGCAGAACCTGATCATCCCCAGCCCTGGAGTCCCCGCCGATTTGCCACAGTTACAGGCAGCGCGCGCGACGCGGATTCCGGTCTGGAGTGAAATCGAATTGGCGTGGCGATTCTTGCGCGGAAAGCTCGTCGCGATCACCGGATCGAATGGCAAGACGACTACGACGGCTTGCGGGCCACATTTTCGAGAGCGCGGGCATTCCGACCATTGTCGCCGGAAACATCGGAACGCCGCTGATCTCCCGTGTGAGGGAAACGAGTGACAGCAGCGTCACGGTCGTGGAAGTCAGCAGTTTTCAACTCGAACTCATTGATCAATTCCGTCCCGACATTGGGGTGCTCCTGAATGTCACGCCCGACCATCTGGACCGCCATCCATCGCTTGAGGCGTACGCCCGCGCGAAGGCGCGGATATTTGAGAATCAAACGGAGATCTGATGCGGCGATTCTGAACGCGGACGATGAAGGCGCGCCGCAGCTTACTCCATCACGCCGCGCGTGTACTGGTTCAGCCGCACGAAGCGCGTCGCGAGTGGAATTTTTCTCCGCGACGACCAATTGGTTCTCCGTCGCGACGGCGAGGAAACCGTTCTTCTGCGCCGCGAGGACATTGGATTGCGCGGCGAGCACAACGTCGAAAACGTGATGGCCGCTGCGGCTGCCGCGTTTCTAGCCGGAGTCGCGCCGCGTTCGATCGCGGGCGCAGTGCGCAGTTTCACGGCGGTGGAACACCGCCTCGAATTCGTCGCGGAAATAAATGGCGTCAGCTACTACAATGATTCCAAGGCCACCAATGTCGACGCGACTCTGAAAGCGCTCGATGCTTTTCCCGGCGAACCTGTTGGTGATCCTCGGCGGAAAAGATAAGGGCGGCGATTTCGCTCTCCTGCGCGACTGCTCGGAAGAAACACGCGAAACAAGCGCTCCTGATCGGTGCGGCAACGGAAAAGATCGCGAGGCAAATTGCGGCGTCGCGTCTCGGTGGAAACGCCGGGAACTATTGATCGCGCTGTGGAACGCGCCGCCGAAATGGCGAAGCCCGGTGACACCGTATTGCTTGCGCCGGCGTGCGCGAGTTTCTGACCAATTCCAGAATTACGAGCATCGCGGACGAGTTTTCAAGCAGCGTGTACGCCAACTTAAGGAGGAATTCGCCGCGGATGATCGCGCCAGGGCGAGCTAAGATAATGTTCCGAAGACTCGAAACCGACCGCTGGCTCTTTCTTTCAACCGTCGCGCTCTGTCTTGTTGGCGCGGTGATGGTTTTCAGCGCGTCCGCTGTAACCGCGCGCGCAGATTACGGACACTCGTATCATTTCCTGCTGCGGCAACTCGTCGTTGCTCGTTCTCGGCGTTGGCGGCATGTTCGCGCTGATGAACATTGACTACCGTGTTTTCCGCAAGCCCACCGTTGTCTTCGGCGGATTTGGCATCGTGATCCTTCTTCTGGTCGGCGTATTTTTCTCGACAAGCGGCACGAGACGCACCGTTGGATTTCTATCGGTGGCGTTGGATTGCAACCTGCTGAACTCGCCAAACTCGTCGTCATCGCGTATCTCGCGTGGTTTCTGGAACGCCGCATGCGCGCCGGCGAAAATAGCATGAATGATATTCGCCACACGCTGGTTCCGGCGCTTGCTCCAGTGATGGTGGTTTCCGCGTTGATTGCGAAGCAGCCGGACCTGGGTACGGCGATCGAAATATTCTTGATTGCGCTGGCGATGATGTTCGTAGCCGGTGTCTCTATGAAATTTATCGCGGCGGCGGGCGCAGTTGTGACGCCATATGTTTTGTATCTGATTATTTTTGTGCCGTGGCGCTGGGAGCGCCTGATTGCCTTCTTGCACCCCAATCTCGATCCGCAAGGAAAAGGATTTCAGCTAATTCAGTCGCTCATTGCGGTTGGCTCCGGCGGATTAACCGGTGTCGGCTTGATGGAAAGCCGGCAGAAACTTTTTTATTTGCCTGAAGCGCACACCGATTTTATTTTCGCGGTGATCTGTGAAGAACTGGGTTTCATCGGTGGTGCTATTGTGCTGGCACTTTTCGCTGTTTACGCTTGGAGAGGAATGCGCGCGGCGCTGGAATCACTCGATCCATTCGGGAGATTGATCGCGCTGGGAATTACGACGATGGTTGCGAGTCAGGCGATGATTAATTTGTGCGTGGTTCTGGGAATGTTGCCGACAAAAGGAATTCCGCTGCCGTTTATCAGTTATGGCGGATCGAGTTTGCTGGTGATGCTGTTGGCTACCGGAGTGCTGCTGAATATTAGTCAGTCAGGCGCGCACGGAATGAGCAGGCACGCGGATTGATCGCGCGAAATATTTTGCGACCAAGGTGAAAGCAAGCAGGTACTGAGGTGACGAAATTGTTAGTGGCGGGTGGCGGAACTGGCGGACACGTTTTTCCGGCGCTGGCTGTGACCAAAGAATGGTTGCGGCGCGGCGAAGGGAGGGAAGCGGTGTTCGTGGGAACGGATCGTGGACTGGAAAATAAGTTAGTGCCGCAGGCTGGACTGCCGCTGGAAAAAATTCGCTCGGTCGGATTAAAAGGATCGGGCGGAATGAAACTTGTCCGCAGCATTGGGATGCTGGGGCCGGCGATGTGGGATTCGGCAGCGATTTTGCGGCGGCACAAGTTTACGGCGGCGTTTGGAATGGGCGGATACGCCGCGGGTCCGGTTTTATTATTGGCGGCGCTGAGAAGGATTCCGGTGGTGATATTTGAGCCGAACGCCGCGCCGGGATTTGCGAACCGCATACTCGCGCGATTTGCGACGCGCATTGCAACTGGATATGAAGAAACTGCGCGGGCCTGGGGGCACAAAGCGGTGATGACGGGATGTCCGGTGCGCGCGGAATTTCAATATGTGGCACCACGGAAACCCGAGGCGCCATTCCGTATCCTTATTACAGGTGGCAGCCAGGGCGCGCGGCCGATCAATCGCGCGATGAAGGACGCACTCCAACATTTAGCGCCGCAGAAAGAAAATTTGCAGATCGTGCATCAGACTGGCGAGCGCGAATTTGAAGATGTTCGCGCGGCATACGCGGCTGCGGGGATTGATGCGCAGGTTTGTCCGTTCTTGAACGACATGCCGGAGAGATTTGCGTGGGCGGACCTTGTGATTTCGCGAGCGGGACAAACTACCATCGCGGAGATCGCTGCTGTCGGACGCGCCGCGCTTTTCATTCCCTTTGCGGGCGCGTCGGATAATCACCAACTGAAGAATGCACAGGCGCTGGAGCATGATGGCGCGGCGCGCGTGCTTACTGAAACTGAATTGAATGGAGCGCGGCTTGCTCAAGAAATATTGGGATTGCTTGCGCAGCCTAATGAACTGGCGGCGTTGGCGTCGAAGGCGCGAAAATTTGCGCGGCCTGACGCGACGCAGGAGATCGTCAACTTGATAGAACAGGTGGCACGGCCATGATGGTTACATTTCACAATTTTAAACGCATTCACATGGTGGGAATCGGCGGAATTGGCATGAGCGGAATTGCGGAAGTTTTGCTGACGCTCGGATACAACGTGTCCGGCTCTGACTCGAAACTTTCTCCGATTACGGACCGGCTGAGAAATCTCGGAGCAACTGTTTACGAAGGGCATCGCGCGGAAAATGTTTCTGGAGCGCATGTGATTGTTACCAGCTCCGCGGTGCGCAAAGAAAATCCGGAAGTTGTGGAAGCGCATCGACTGAAAATTCCTGTGATTCCGCGCGCGGAAATGCTGGCGGAACTGATGCGGCTGAAATATGGGATTGCGGTTGCCGGCGCGCATGGAAAAACCACGACTACTTCGATGGTCGCGTCAGTGCTTGCTGCGGCGGATTTGGATCCGACGTTCGTGGTTGGCGGGCGCGTGAATCAGGCGGGGACTACGGCGCGTTTGGGCAAAGGTGAGTACATGGTTGTGGAGGCTGATGAAAGCGACCGCACATTTCTTTTGCTCGCGCCGGTCGTGGCTGTCGTTACTTCAATTGATCGTGAGCATCTCGATCAGTACGACTCGCTTGAAGATATTCAGGACGCGTTTACAAAATTTGTGAATCGCGTGCCGTTCTATGGCTCCGCAATTCTTTGTATGGATGAGCCGAACGTGCAGGCGATTTTGCCAAGCGTAACGCGGCCGGTAATTTCATACGGCACCAGCAGCCAGGCCGATCTTGTGATCACGGATATCGTTCACACGGGTTTGCAAAGTGATTTCCGGCTTACGTATCGCGGCGACGATCTTGGTATGTTTCATCTGGCCGCGCCTCCGGGAATGCACAATATTCGCAACGCCGCTGCAGCTGCGGCTGTCGCGCTCTATCTTGACGTTCCCGCGGACTTAATTCGCGAAGGTCTCGCGGCGTTTACAGGAGTTGGACGGCGCTTTGACGTGAAGGGCGTCATCAACGGAATTACGCTGATCGACGATTACGGACATCATCCGTCTGAAATTCGCGCCACGCTTGAGGCCGCGCGTCTTTGCAAATTTAATCGCGTGCTGGTTTTGTTCCAGCCGCACAGATTTTCGCGCACGCTTCACATGTGGGATGAATTCTGCCGCACCTTCAATAACGCCGACGTTTTGGTGATGACCGACATCTACGCCGCCAGCGAAATTCCCATTCCCGGCATTTCTTCTGAAGCGTTGACGGCCGCGATTCGTGAAGCAGGGCACAAGCATGTCGTGTATCGCAGTTCCATGCAGGACGGGATCGATTATTTGCTGAAGGAAGCGCGTCCCGGCGACGCCATCCTGACGATTGGCGCAGGAAATGTTGGGCGGGCGTCCGGTGAGATGGCTGTGGTGCTGAACGCGAGGGTTGCGCCGAACTTCTTACCCGAAGAATAAATTGTTGGCGGTAATTTGAAAACGTAATGCGAATTGAAGACGCCAAAATTCTTGCTGCTCTCCCGAATCTAGGCGTGGACCGCCTCGAAGGTGCGTCATTGACCGAGTACACGTCGCTCGGCATCGGCGGCACGACTGACATTCTGCTAATAAAGAGGCATCCATCTATTCCGGAGCTGGTGCGAATGCTGGACGACGCTGGTTACTCGCACAAATTCCTTGGCGGAGGCAGCAATCTTCTGATTCGCGACGGGGAATTGCCCTGGGTGATGTTGCATCTGGTGAAGCCGGAACCGGAAGTGCGTCTGGAAGGAAATTTCGCGTTCGTGGACGCAGCGGCGGATCTTGGCCGCACTGTCACTTTCTGCGCGAAAAATAATCTGGGCGGCATGGAAGGTCTGATTGGAGTGCCGGGCACGATTGGCGGAGCGTTGAGGATGAACGCGGGCGCTTATGGCATCCAGATTGGGACTTACGTGCGGGAGGTGGAGCTTTACCGGGCGGCGAGCCGTAGCCTGGTCACCTTGAAGGGCGATGAGATTCACTTCGAATATCGTCACACTTCTTTCGCGCTCGATGATATTATGCTCGCAGTGAAACTGGAGCTACCCTCCAAACCCTTCAAAGAAATTCTCAACGGGATTCGTATCTGTAATGAGAAGCGCAGATCCAGCCAGCCGTTAAATCAAAAAAGCGCGGGATGCATTTTTAAGAACCCTCCGGGCGCAAGCGCTGGCCGGATGCTGGACGAGCTGGGCCTGAAAGGGCTGAACGTGGGCGATGCGCGTGTTAGCGACCGCCATGCAAATTTTTTTGTGAACGCTGGAAACGCCACGGCCGCGCAAATGCTTTCGCTGATCGATACGGTGCGCGACCGCGTGCGGCAGTCTTATGGAATCACTCTGGAAGAAGAGGTCATCATCTGGAAGTAACAATTACGGTGAATGCCGAAATCGACAGGTGTGAAACAAAATGACTAGCGAAACAGATGCAATAAACCCGGAAGCGATAGCAGACGAAGAGCCGCGATACCTGCGGCGTCAGAAGCCTGTCGAGGTTCGCCGCAAGAAATTCGGCAAGCGCAGCTGGCCGTTCTATCGCCGCGCGATGGTGGCTGGCGCGGCCGTGCTTGTGGGCGGATTTGCGCTCTATCAGGTTGGTAGTTTTTTTCTATATTCGCCTCGCGTAACTCTCACGAGCCTGGATCAAATTGAAATTTCAGGCACGCACTATTTGGCGCGTCAGGCGATTACCGAAAAATTTGCGCAGGACGAGAATCGAAGTGTTCTGCGCGTTCCGCTTGACGACCGTCGCGCCGCGCTCGAATCAATTCCCTGGGTGGATCACGCCATTGTGTCGCGAATTTTGCCGGATCGGTTGCGCGTCGAAATTGTCGAACGTTCTCCCGTCGCATTTCTCCGCAACGGCCCTGATCTCGGCCTGATTGACGGCCACGGAGTTTTGCTGGACCGGCCAGTCGAAGGCGATTTCCAATTTCCTGTAGTGAGCGGAATTTCCGAGTCTACGCCGGCCAGTCAGCGCGAGCAGCGCATGGGCTATTACACGCAACTGCTGCGCGATCTGACGGCGGTAAGACCGGGAGCCGCGGATCATGTGAGCGAAGTGGATCTTTCGGACGGAAGCGACGTGCGCGTGACGCTTGCTGGCCTGAGCGAAATGGGAATTACCGGCTTGGACGATCAAGGCCCGGTGCTCGTACATTTTGGAACCAAGGACTTTGATACGAAGTTTCGCGTGCTGGTGGACAATATTTCGCAGTGGCGCGCTTCAGCGGGCCGCGTGGACTCAATTGATCTGCGTTTCTCGAAACAAGTTGTGGTGAATCCGGAATCGCGCGCAGTGGCAGTGAAAAATACCGTGGCGCCGATGAATACTCAAACACTTTCGCACCCGGCAAGCACCAAACCGGCGAGCACGAAGAAATCTCATTGATTTAATAATGTCACGCGGCCATTCATGCAGAATGGTTCGTGACTGAATGAACTGGTTGAACTCGCGGACGGAGCGGCGGATTGGCAAAAAAGGAACGCTACATCGTTGGGCTTGATATCGGCAGCGCGAAGACGTGCGCGTTGATGGGCGAGCTTGACGAAGACGGAATTAAATTCGTGGCGATTGGCGCGACGGACTCCAAAGGATTGCGCAAAGGTCTTATCGTGAATTTGGACGCCACGGTAAGCTCGATTCGCCGCGCCGTGGAAGAAGCAGAGAGTGCCGCGGGAGTTCCGGTTGAATCTGCAATTCTTGGAGTTGCCGGCAGCCATGTGAAGGGTGTGAACAGCCGCGGAGGAATTACGCTGGGCCAAAAAGCGCGTGACGTTCAGCGCGAAGATATTCGTCGCGCCGTGGACGCAGCGCGCGCCATCACTTTGCCCGAGGACAGGGAAGTGCTGCACGTTTTGCCGCAGGAATTTGTGCTGGACGCGCAGGACCACATCCGCGAGCCGATGGGAATGGTCGGGCAGCGGTTGGAAGTGAATGTCCACATCGTAACGTCGGCAATTTCCGCATCGCAGAACCTTGTTACCGCCGCGAATAAGGCTGGCGTGATTGTTTCCGACACAGTTTTGGAGCCGCTAGCTGCCGCCGAGGCGTGCTTGATGCAGGACGAGCGTGATCTCGGCTGCGCGTTACTCGATATCGGTGGTGGAAGCACGGACATCGTTGTTTTCGCCGGAGGAGTTGTGCGTCATGCGGCGGCTGTTCCGATTGGCGGCGATCATTTTACGAACGATCTGGCCGTCGGATTGCGTACTCCGGTTCCGGAAGCAGAACGAGTGAAGCGCGAAAATGCTTGCGCGTTTCGAGATTTGCTCGCGGAAGATACGCCGATCGATATCGCGAGCGTTGGAGACCGTCCGCCGCGCACAGTTTTTTCTAAAATGTTGTGCGATATAGTTGAACCGCGCGCGCAGGAAATGCTTTCGCTGGTGCGCGATGAACTTAAACGCGCGGGGCTGGACACGCAGATTTCCGCTGGACTGGTTCTCACAGGTGGCGGCGCAAAATTAAAAGGGTTGGTCGAATTGGCCGAGCAAATGTTTTCTCTCCCGGTGCGCATCGGTGTGCCGCGCGGATTGCCCGGCTTGCCGGAAGAATTTGCTCAGCCGGAATATTCCACCAGTGTCGGATTGCTTTTGTACGGAGCGCGGGCGCGGCGGCAGGTTGCGGCGCGGCCAACTTCAATGATGGGCAAGTTGAAAGCAATGTTCGCGGGGCAGTAGAAGTATTTTCAAAAAGTAATTTGTGGACGAGCAAAAAGTTTTTTACCGGATGGTTGTGACGGGACACCAGTCCAACGGGCGCGCTATCCGGAGCGGGATGCAGCTAAAAGAAATGGGGGAAATTACATGACACCGAAGGACACGGGAATTCGACTATCGTTTAGCGAAGAACTTTTGCAGGGCGCAAAAATTCGCGTCGTTGGAGTGGGCGGCGGCGGATGCAACGCCGTCAACCGCATGATTCGCGCCAAGGTGGAAGGCGTGGAATTTATCGCGGCCAACACCGATTTGCAGGCGCTGAAAATGTGCCAGGCGCCCGTGAAACTTCAGCTCGGCGCGAAGTTGACGAAAGGTTTGGGCGCAGGCGCGAATCCCGATATCGGCCGCAAAGCCGCGCTGGAAGATACGGACAGAATTATTGACGCCATGGAAGGTTCGGACATGGTGTTCATCACCACCGGCCTCGGCGGAGGGACAGGAAGCGGCGCCGCGCCCGTTGTTGCGTCACTCGCTACCGAGCTTGGTGCACTGACCGTTGCCGTCGTGACGAAACCATTTGCGTTTGAAGGCAAGCGCCGCATGTTGCAAGCCGAGCAGGCTCTGCAAGAACTTGTCGGCTGCGTGGATACTGTCATCGTGATTCCGAACGAGCGCTTGATGGATACCGTCGAAAAAGGCACGAGCTTTTTTGAAGCTTTCCGCATCGCCGACGACATTTTGCGTCAGGCCGTTCAGGGCATCAGCGACATCATCACCGTGCCCGGAATTATCAATCGCGATTTCGCCGACGTGAAAGCCATCATGCACGGGCAGGGATATGCTGTGATGGGCACTGCCGTCGCGTCCGGAGCGAATCGCGCGATTGATGCGGCGAATCG
This sequence comes from Terriglobia bacterium, assembly GCA_963840515.1. GTDB lineage: Bacteria > Acidobacteriota > Terriglobia > Acidiferrales > UBA7541 > DASTCZ01. The sequence goes on along the minus strand of CAWIZI010000012.1, from coordinate 151,635 downwards.
CGCCATCAATTCGCCGCTGCTGGAGGATAATTCGATCCAGGGCGCGCAGGGAATTCTCATCAACGTGTGCGGATCGTCCAGCCTTTCACTGCACGAAATTCACGAAGCGTCGTCCATTATTCAAAAGGCCGCGCATGAAGACGCGAATATTATTTTCGGCGCGGTGCTCGATGAAGCGATGAAGGAGTCCGTGAAAATTACAGTGATTGCCGCCGGATTCCGCGACGCAGCGCGCAAAGTGGTTCAGCAGCCGCGCTCGTCCTATCTGCCGAAAACATGGAAGGCGGGACGCATCGAAGACGTTGTGTCAGAGCCCGCCGCACAAGCAGCGCCTCCGCCACCAGCGCGGCAAACGCCTGAAATTATTCACGAAGTGCAGACGGATGATCTGGAAGTGCCGACGTTTTTGAGAAGGAAGGCGCAGAGCGCGTAACGCAATTTGCTAGTTCAACCTGCGCGGAAGGATTGACGGGCACGATTCGTGTTTGCGAATCGTGCCCGTTTGTTTTGGCGGGCACAACAAGCGCGCTAGAATTGCCCGCATGGTAGGGAAATGCCGCGTTACGGGCAGCGTGCTTCGGAAATTGCTCGCTGGAGCGCGCCGGGATTCGGGTCACGAATGCTGCGGTCTACTGGCCGGCCGCGGCGGGGAAATCACGACGATTTTCGCCGCGCAAAATTCCTTCTCAAGCTCCACGGCCTACGAAATTGCTCCGCAAGAACTCTTCACGATCTTCCGCAAAATCCGCGCGGAGAATCTTGAACTTCTCGGCATCTACCATTCGCATCCGCAAACGGAAAATATTCCATCGCCGAAGGATATCGCCTTCGCTTATTATCCCGACGCAATCTATTTTGTTATCTCGCCGCAGGCGGATGCGCCAAAGCCAATCCGCGCGTTCCGGATTCGCGATGGCAATTTTACGGAATTGTCGATTGAAGTTATTTCGTAACAGCCGTTACCAGCGCCCCGCGTAAAGAGGGAAGCGCGAAGTAAACACCGCAATTTCTCCGCGCACCCGCGTTTCAATTTCGCCGTCACCCAAGTGCATCAGCACTTCGGCAATCCACGCGGCAATTTTTTCCATGTCCGCTGTGCCCATTCCGCGAGTTGTAATCGCCGGAGTCCCCATGCGAATTCCGCTGGCCGTCATTGGCGGAAGTGGATCGAACGGAATTGCATTTTTGTTTACGGTGATTCCGGCGCGATCCAGTCCGGGCTGCGCATCCTTGCCAGTTAATCCGCGCGATTGAATATCCACAAGAAACAAATGATTGTCCGTGCCGCCGCTCACAATTCGGAAGCCGTGCTTCGCCATGGCGGCCGCAAGCGCACGGGCGTTCGTCACCACTTGTTCTTGATAGGCGCGGAATTCCGGCTCCATCGCTTCCTTCAGGCAGACGGCCTTCGCGGCAATTGTGTGCATCAACGGGCCGCCCTGAATTCCGGGGAACATCAACTTGTCGAGTTCCTTCGCGTATTGCGTCTTGCACAAAATTAATCCGCCGCGTGGACCGCGCAAAGTTTTGTGCGTAGTCGTGGAAACAAAATCCGCATGAGGCACCGGACTCGGATGAACTCCGGCAGCAACCAATCCCGCAATGTGCGCCATGTCCACGAAAAGCAGCGCGCCAACAGCTTTCGCAATTTCCGCGAATCGCGCGAAATCAAATATCCTCGAGTATGCGCTTGCGCCGGCCACAATCATTTTCGGTTTGTGTTCGCGCGCCAGCCGATCCACTTCGTCGTAATCGATTAATTCGGTTTCGCGCGTCACTCCGTAAGGCACGAATTTGTACATTCGTCCGCTGAAGTTTAGAGGATGGCCGTGGGTCAAATGTCCACCGTGCGCCAGATTCATTCCCAACACGGTATCGCCCGGCTGCAGCGTGGACATATATACAGCCGTATTTGCCTGCGAGCCCGAATGCGGTTGGACGTTCGCATGTTCCGCGCCGAATAATTTCTTTGCGCGTTCGATGGCCAGCACTTCCGCGCGATCCACAAATTCGCAGCCGCCGTAATATCTCTTTCCCGGATATCCTTCCGCGTATTTGTTCGTCAGCACCGAACCAGCGGCTTGCAGCACCGCTTCAGAAACAAAATTCTCGGAAGGAATCAGTTCCAATCCTTCCGCCTGACGCCGTCCTTCCAGCTTAATAATTTCCGCAATATCCGGATCCACATCCCGCAAAGGAAGATTCATCCGCGCACTCGATGGATTATTTGTAGGCACCGTTTTATTTTTCCTTTTCGTTCACGAAGCTTTATTTTTCAGATCGCGTGTGCGTTCCAGTTCCGCGATTTTATCAATGCGCCGCTGATGCCGCCCGCCGGCAAACTGCGTGGTCAGAAAATCGTTCACAATTTCGATTGCGCCGGCGTCATTCACCACTCGACCGCCAATCGCCAGCACGTTCGCGTCGTTATGTTCGCGCGCCATTCGCGCGGTTGCACGGTCGTAAGCCAGCGCAGCGCGCACACCTTCAATTTTATTCGCAGCAATCGTCATGCCGATTCCGGTTCCGCACACCAAAATTCCGAAGCGGTCTTCGCCGCCAACTACACGCGCCGAAACTTTCTTTGCGTAATCCGGATAATCCACCGATTCATCCGACCATGTGCCCACATCCTCCACGGGATATCCCGCTTCCAGTAAATATCGTTTGATGGATTCTTTCACGGGAAATCCGGCGTGATCGGCGCCCAGCGCGATTCGTGGTTTCTGTGGGGTGTCAGGCATTATTTTCTTCGCGGCACGTCGGAAATTCATTCTATCGGATTCGCGCCGCGCTGTGCAACGCCAATACCCCATCTAAATATGCGCGGAAATGTAAGCCTCTGAAAAATACATAACTTTTCCTATTTACAGCCATGTGCAAACTGTTATATATGTTACTCGTCAGTTGCCCTGCCCGAAGTACAGAATTATTGATCTCGATATTGGGGGTTGCAGGTCTAAGTTTCACAAATCCTACGGTCGAAAATGGAGGAGTTTGCTCATGAAGAAGATCGGAATGTCCCTTCTCGCAGTCGCATTCTGTGCAGTCGCGTTTGTCGGTGTCAGCCGCGCAGCTGACGAGAAAGTTACCGGCTACGTGGTCGACGAAAAGTGTTCCAGCATGCCGGCGATGAAAGACAATGTGGCTTGTGTCAAGAAGTGTGAAGACGGCGGCTCGAAGCTCGTCATCGCGTCCGATAAGGGCGGCAAAGTTTACGCCGTGGATAATCAAGACGCCCTGCACGGCCACGAAGGTCACCACGTAACAGTGAGCGGCGCGGTTACCGGCGCGAGCATTCACGTGAACGACGTCACGATGGTTCCTGCGAAGTAAGCTCGTCAAAGAAAACTTCAACAAGTTCGATAATTTATGAAAATAGGGCGGCTGAAAAGCCGCCCTTTTTCTTTTTCGGAAATAGACGCACTTTTTTATGCGGCGCGCTGCGCCTGCCCGCTGGCCTGCGCAACTCGCATCGGAAGCAAAACGATCAGCGTATAAACCCCGAGAGCGATTCCTAGCGGCATCTCGGAAAGCGAAAGGAACGCCGCAAGAATCAGAACGCTGCGGCCGGAGCCTTGCCCGCCCGTCATCGCCAGTCCGCCAAGAAGTCCGAGCACTCCGCAAAGCGCGGAAAGCACGATGAGCCCGACATAAACAAAATGAAATTCGCTCATCAACGCGAAGGGATTGGGCGCTCGATTCAGTAACGCGCCGAACATCACCGTCGCCGTGCCGCTGAAAAAGAAAAGCCATAGCGCCATCGCCAGCCGGATGATGCCGTAAATGATCCAACAGATTCCTAATGTTCGTGAGGGACTCTGTGAGGTTGTGGATGTGTAATGTTCAGCGGACACGTGAAGCTCCTTTCGATCCGGGCACAGAAGCCGCCCATATTCGTTGGATTCTCCACGCGCAACAAGCGTCGCGAACTATTCTTGCGTCGGCGTCGAGTATTGAAGCTAAGTCTTTTTGTCGGCTTGATTCGCCTTCACTGCGGACTTCTGGAGCGCCTCCTGGGAAGCCTCGTGAGCTTTCGCCGAATGTTCCATTGCCTGCTTTGAATATTCGTGGCCGGTCATGTGATCTTCTTTTCCGTGATGCGTCGCCGCAACCATGTGCGCGTGCGCTGCAAGATTGTGCATTTGGGCAGCTCTGTAGTGTTCGTCCTTCGGCATTGTGGCCTCCTGAATTTCGATCGCGCTAAAACTTTAAGCCGTTCGTTATGCGTTTGATGTCTGAATGCGGAATAAGGTTCGTGCGAAATGGAATTTAACGCGCCGGCCGTCGTCTTTTCGCATAAATTGCCTTCACTGTACTTTGCGGCGGAATCGTCGGAACTTTGCTCGTCGCCGCCATCGCTCGGCCATCCAGCACAGCGTCTCGCAACAATCTTCCTATGTATTTATTTTTCAAATCTGACGGCTCGCAAATCGTCAGATGCCGCACCATTTTGCAATCGCCGAGCAACACACCGTCGGGATCGTTCATTTCCGCGCCGCGATTGAATCCCAAATTCACGTGCGGCGCATAAACGGCGACGTGAATGAAACTCTCCTTCAACCGCCCGGTGAATGAATATCCAATCGCCACCGCGTTGTAAGCGTCATAGATTGCTTCCGTCGCGTCCGGCGCAGCCGTAAGTACAGCACGCCGGACCTCTAGCGCGAGTTTCGCAATCCGATCGTCATACGCCGAAAGGAATTTCAGTAATTCGGGAATCGGTTTTCGGACGGCCATCTACGAAATCTCGCGCCTGGTTTTCAGTCGTGAAGCAAGCCTATTTAATCGACGCCAGTATTTTCCCCACGATTTCATTCAGCGCCGGACCACCTCGAATCCAACGAATCACAGCCACCACGTCATTTTCCTGATCGACATAAATAATATTGTTTCCGTTCCCTTCGAAATAAAACGCCGTAGCAGGAGCGGAGGGCAGCGGCTTCCGGTCGGTATTCAAAAACCAATTCGCAAATCCGTACGTCGCATTTGCCGGACCGGGAGTTCGCGCCATAGCTATCCACTTCGGTGAAACTATTTCGCGATCCTTCCACTTTCCATTTCGCAAAAATAAATATCCGAAGCGGCCCATATCGTAAGCGTTGATGAACATTCCGCCGCCCCAGTGGCCGCCGCCGCTCACCGACTGCATTTTCTGGCCGTCAATTTCCACCCAGGAATTTTCGTATCCATACCAGCGCCATGTTGAAGAAGCGCCGATCGGTTCCATAACTTCAGTGCGCAAAACTTCCGGCAATGGACGCCGCCACACATTCAGCGCCGCCAACGCCATCGCATTCACGCGAACGTCGTTATATTTGTAATGCGTTCCCGGATCCCATAATTTCCGATTCGGCCAGTCCGCCGGAGTCGCGCCCTGAGGACGGTCCGCCCAATCCGGTTTTCCCCACAAAGTTCCTTGCCAGTCGCTGGTCTGCCGCAGTAAATCGTCCCATTTAATTGTTTGATTGTGCGGAGCCTCAAACAAATCCACGTCGGGAGGCATGTAATCGCGCGCCAAATCATTCACGTCACGAATCATTCCGCGCTGCCACGCCAATCCAATCACCGTGGTCAAAAATGTTTTCGTCACGCTGTGCGTCATGTCCACGCGTTTCGGATCGCCCCACTCCGCCACGATATATCCGTGACGAATAATGATTCCATTCGCCGCGCCGCGATCCTTCACCGGACCAATCAAACTGGACAACGGCTCATGCGCGCCAAATGTCGTCGCCAGAGCGAGCTTCATATCCTTCGTTTGGGGATTCTCGTCGGCAATCGCCGCCTTCACCGCTTCGTCCAACTTCGCGGCGTCCATGCCAACTTCTTCGGGCTTTTTGTGCTGCCAATCCAGCCGTTCGGGAAAATAAATCGTGACGGGTTGTGCCGCAGGTGCGGAAGAAGCTGCCGGCGTCTTCGCGGCCGTGCGCTGCGCTTCAACAATTGCGCGCGGTGCAATCAGAATCGCCGACGTCGCGGCAGCTAGCAACATTGCAGCCGCCAAACTCGTTCTTACTCGAATCATGTAGTTCCTCCAACCAACGGCGGGAAGTATATCGTCATGGCAGGCAGATGCAATACGCAGGGAAGGGAATATTGGGGGAACTGAATCTAGGGCGTGGGTTATCGCGCGTAATATCCGGGCTTCGACCGAATCTTGACTCCTTCGATCGTCGGTTTCACCAAAACTTTCCGGAATGTTTCGTCCTTATCGGAATTTGTCGAATAGTATCCAGCCTCGTACATGGATCGCAGCTCTTCGCCGATCTGTTTGAAATATTCGTGAGGGTCCATCTTCCGCGCATCGAAATCCGTGCCGCCCGTTTCCTTTGCGACTCGCGCCATCACTCGTACGCCATATTTATTTCGCGCGCTCATTTCTCCCTTCTTGTCTTCCTCCGTATAGCGAATAGTGAAAATCAATACGTCTGCGCTCTGCGCAGCTTCAATCGCGCTCATCTGATCGTACTCGCTCGAATTGTCTTCGCCGTCACTGAATATGATCAGCGCTCGCCGGCCGGTTTCCTGCGCAAGTTTTTCGGCTACCGAATAATAAATTGCGTCAAAATATGCTGTTCCCGCGTCGCGCTCTTCTACTGGCCCAAGTTCGGGAATCTTCGGCGCGTCCGCATTTTTCTTATTGTTCTTCGAGCCGGACGAGAAGACGTGAAACGATCCTTTCGCCTCTGTTTTCATGTACTCCTCATACCGGCCCATTAGTTCATCGCTCGATCGAGAATAATCACTCAGCAGCCGCAGGTGGTTTCCAAAATAAACTAGAAACGCCCGGTCCTTCGGGCCCAGCACATCCTTCAAAAATATCGCCAGATCCTTCTGATGTTCCTTCGCTACTTTCTCCTGGCTTCCGCTTCCGTCCACAATCAAACCCAGCGTCAGCGGCGCGTCTACGCTGCGCTTCAAGTACGCAATTTTCTGCTGCACGCCATCTTCAAATACTGAAATATCATTTTCAGTCAGCGTATCGACAAGCGCGCCTTGCGGATTCCGCGCGGTGAATCCCACATTTACCAGATTCGTGCGCACCCGTATCGGCTGCTGCGCCAAACAAATCCCGCCCGCCACCGCGATCATCAATGCAAGCGCAGCGCCTGCAACGCCACCGCTTCGCGGAAAATCAAAGATCCTCAACCGTCTCGGTGCCATGGTGTTCACCCTACAATGAAACGACACCCACCACCAAAAAGTTCACTCCGCATCCTCTGTTTTTCTCAGCGCCCTCTGCGTCCCTGCGTTGAACACACCTGTGCTTTTCGCGATTCATCAGCCTTCAGTGTTATCATGCGCTCGCCGAATTATTTTCGACGCGAAAGGTTAACGCATGATTGCAGCGCTTCGCAGCATCAGCGCAATTTTGATGGGATTCATCACGGGATTCGTGATCATTGTCGGATTTGTGTACGCGAACCTCCGCCTGTTTCCGCTTCCTTCGGGAATCGATCCCGAAGATACCGCCGCCATGAACGCAGCGATGGCCGCGATGCCTGCGAAAGCACTCGTTCTTGTGCTGGTCGGATGGGCTATTGGCACCATTGGCGCTTCATTTATGGCCGCACGGTTTGCAGGCCAGTTCAAATCGCTGCACGGACTGTTGATGGGCCTGATCTTTCTGGGCGGCGCGATCACGACCATGCGGCAAAGCCATCATCCATTGTGGTTCTGGATTGTTGGCATTATCATTTTCTTTCCGGCGGCGATCATTGGCACAAGTTTGGCGACGCCTCGCGAAAGCGCAAGAGTGTCCAGTAGATAAAATTTGGCGGTCGCAAAATCTCGGACGCCTATTTCTTTTTGTACCACTTGGATTCTTTTTCCAACACTTCGGGCCGGTAATTCTTCAGCCCCGATGTGGTCAGCTTGTCCAACTCCGCGAATAATTTCTCGTCCACCGCCGCGAAGTTGAAGCACGCTTTACCTTGCCGCTTTTTCAATTCCGGCGACATTTCGACTTCCCGCATGTAAACGGACATCAGGTGATAGCTCACGGAATTTTTGCCCATCCTCACTCCGGCGAAGACGAGCGGTTTTCCACGGTACGTCGCGCCTGTAACCGCCATCCAAAATTCACCCGGCTTTTCTATGGCTACCGACAGTTTGTCTTTGTGTTTTAGAAGCATTTCACTGAAGCGTGCGCACACCTCTTCAAACTGCTCTGCTTTCTCGCCCCCATTCATCTTGGTCGATTTCGCCGGCATTGTTTATCCTCCTCGCTTAGACTCAACGCAGTTCCTAAATTATTTAGCGCCCTCGCGTTTTGTTTTCTTCTCCGCAATCTCCACCGCCTGCTGCATCGCCTTCGCCAATCTTTTTGCACGCGCTTCGGGACTTTTATAATAGAAAATCCCCATCAAATGTCCGCGTCGCTGCAACTGAGACATCATCTCCCATCCCCCACGCGCGCGTGGATCCCGCGCAAACGCGGCCTGCAATATCGGAGGTAATTCGCGTTCGCCTTCCATCGTGGCCAACAAAAGTTCTGCGGTTTGTTCCGAGCGGCGCCGGCGCGCCTCTGGATTTTTCACATCCGCAATCTGATCCGACAGGAATTTTCGTATCGAAAAACTCATCTTTCCGAACCACTCGCGCAACGCGCGATCTTCTGCCAGAAATTTTCTCAGCTCTGGCGGAACAATCACTTCACGCGGGGCCGCATCCGGCTCCAGCAAAAACTTTGCGGAAATCCCAGCCACAGCGCCCGCTCCGGTTTGCATCTTTTTATTTACAAGCAGCGTGTGCCCACCCTTGCCGTCGGAAAATAACGTGGTGCGAAACGCGAATCCATTTATTTCACCGCGCACTTTCACTCGGCCGCGAGTCTTCCACGTCTTCTCAGCGTCGAAAGGGATGCGGATAATCGTCCAGCCAAGCCCGGAATTCTCGCGCTCAAGAATTGCCGCAAACGATTTTGCCGCCGATTTCGTCATTCGCTCTGCCAGGTAAAATTCTGCGCAGCATTATGCCAATCTAAAACATTCTTCGCCAGCGAACATCAATCGTCCTCGCCGGGAACGCCCACTCTTCTCCATCCCGCGATTTGGGCGGGATGAATCAGCCGATTGGCGTCATTATAAGTGAAGCTCTATATCGCGTCACGATATAGCCACCCCCCTCCCCCCTAATTTGCGATGTATATGCTAATAAAGGACTTACAGCGATCTGTGGGTGATCGTTATGCTAATAAAGGACTTACGGCCTTTTCCGTGGCCCAATTTGACGACGCTCAACCGTAAGTCTGTGAAAAGAAAGAACGCGGCGAAAGCGCCCGCTCCCAATCGCCACTCAATGTTTATTGCTCAATCGCCGGCGGAATCGGATTCCTTTCCCGAAATTGGCGCTGGTGCCAGTATGGATAGGGAATCGGCAGCGCGCTGGCTTCATCCAGTTTTGCGACTTGCTCTGTGGTGAGCTTCCATCCTTCCGCGCCAAGATTTTGCTTTAACTGTTCTTCATTCCGCGCGCCGATGATGACGCTCGAAACTGTAGGCTTGCGCAGCAGCCAGTTCAGCGAAATTTGCGGAACACTTTTTCCAGTTTCTTTGACGATGGCATCGATCGCGTCCACAACTTTGTAGACGTGCTCGTCGGAAACTGGCGGACCGTAGCTGGCGGTTTTGTGCAATCGGCTTTCCGCCGGAGCCGGTTGTCCGCGCCGAATTTTTCCTGTCCGGCGTCCCCATCCCAACGGGCTCCAAATAATCGCGCCCACTATTTGATCCACTCCGAGCGGCATCAGTTCATGTTCGTAGTCACGTCCAATCAGAGAATAATAAACTTGATGCGCAACATATCTTGCGCGCCCGTGTTTTTCGGAAGTGGCGAGCGATTTCATCAGATGCCATCCGGAAAAATTTGAGCATGCGATGAAACGCACTTTTCCGCTGCGCACCAAAGTATCGAGCGTGTTAATGACTTCATCGACCGGCGTCAGCGCGTCAAACCCGTGCATGTGATAAATGTCAATGTGGTCCGTGCCCAGGCGCTTCAAACTTCCTTCGCATGCTTGAATCAAATGGTAGCGTGACGAGCCGAGGTCATTCGGTCCTTTGCCAAAACGAAAAGTTGCCTTCGTCGAAATTAAAAGCTCATTCCGTTTTCCTTCAATCGCCTTCCCCAGCACTTCTTCCGAAAGCCCCAGCGAATAAACATCGGCTGTATCAAACAGATTGATTCCAGCATCCAGACAAATGCCAATCAGCCTTTTCGCTTCTTCTACGCCGGTCGATCCCCACGCCTTGAAGAATTCCGTTCCGCCTCCAAATGTCCCCGCGCCAAAACTTAGCGCTGATACTTTCAGTCCTGATGCGCCTAATATTCTGTATTCCATTTTTTCTCCGAAAGAGTATTCGTTTGCGGCCACAGCATTTGATGAGCGGCGAGAGCCTACATTTCAGTGAACGTAAAATCCGCTTTTCGACACCACAACATAATCACGTCCCTTTTTTCCGAATGATGGCGCCAGCCGAACTTCCAATTTATGCGGCTTTTCGCTGGGCACGCTGGTCCTCGGATAATATCCCATCGTGTAGCGCGTTTTAATGCGCTGAATCAGTTCACGAAATGCGGTGTCGAGTTGCATCACGTCCTTAACGTCAAAGTTTTCTCCGCCGGTTTCGTTCATCGTTCTTTTTATATCCACAAATGCGGAAGCTCTGTGCGCGGCCAGAATTGATGAAGCGGCGTTGAATCCCGGTACCGTTAAATTGTAGAGCGCCGCGTCCGCTTCCAAAGCTTCGGCGATGATTTCGGGCGTGCCTTCGTGGCCCCGGTTGGTGGCAACGTCATCGCTGATCAAAATAATCACGCGCCGCCCAGTCGGATGCGCGTTGAAAAGATATTTCGCGGCAACAAAAATTCCGTCGTTGATGTTTGTGGCGCCGCCTGCGGGCGTCGTGCTGATATATCTGGCGATCCTGGTCTTGTCGCCGGTTAAGAAGACGCGCAATTGGGCGGTGGTTGAAAATGTGAAGAGCGACACCTGATCTTCCGGCTTCAACGCCGAAAGCGCGCTGGTTATGGTGTTACGCAGCGGCCCCAGATACGGCTCCATCGAATCGCTCAAATCCAAAACGATCGCCACGTTCAGCGGCAGTTCGTCCTGACTAAACTCTTCCAACTTCTGTACGACGCCATCTTCCAGAACCTCGAAGTCATCTTTTTTCAGATCGCCGATTATTTGCCCATCCTTTGATTTCACCGTGGCGTCAACCATCACCAAATTCACGCTCACGTGCAGCGCTGATTGCGCCGTCGGCATTGGCAATTCAGGGGGTGGCGGGGGAGGGATTGATTGAGCAAACGCCAATGCTGCGCCGGTAAGACAAATTATCGCGCAGATAAAAATCTGTTTGATGCGCATGGCGTCACCTCATGCGTGCGACGAACCACTGCATTCTACTGTTTTGTTGGCGACTGAGCCACCGTTGGCGGCGCGAAAAAACGCGACATTGGAATAATCACCGAGCCGATTACCCCATTTCCGGCATCGCGCAAGACAAGCCGCAATTCCGTGGAATTATTTTCAATCGGAACGGTCTCTGTAAAACTAAGGCCTTTGAACAGCAATAGCTTGTAGGCGTCCGGCGAAGGTTTCAGATTGATGGTCTGAGAATTTGTGCTGAGTTGTCGGCCTTCGGAATTAAATTGCGCCGAATATTCGGTGATGTTGTCAGTCCATCGGCCGTCTTGCAGGCGAAAGCGAAGTTGATTTGGATCCAGAGTAATTTTCAGGTTCAATTGACGCGCGCCGGTATCTGCGACTGCTTCCACCTGCACATCGAATGCGAGGTCGGTAGATTCCGCCGGAATTTGAAGCGCGTCGGCTACGCGCTCGGCATCATTTTTTGGAGCGCCGGCAATATCGATGACGGCGAAGTAGCCTCTGCGCGCATGAACTTCAGCGCCGGGACGATTCACTTTCACTTTGATTTCGCGGAATTCGCCATTCCAATTGTCGTGATCGGGATAGTAGTCGAGCACATAGGACGCGGACGAATCGTCAATCACCTGCCGAATCGCGCCCGCGAAATCGTTCGTGTTGGAGAATGCCCGTCCACCGGACATTTCAGATAGATTTTTCACGGCGTTGAACACTCCCGGCGGGCTTGGGCAAATGAAGCCGTCAGTGTTGCCAACCTGTGAAGGAGTCGGACCGTAACCACCACTTGGCCCGCGTGCTCCGGCGTGCGGAACAGGGCCTTCGCCAACGGACATCGGTGCGGCAAGACCATCCGCGTCAATCGCAAAGAGCGGCAGATCCCTGTCGCCGAGCGTCTCTGCGGTGCTGTCCATTTTCGCGTCGGTGGTAACTTTCCGGAAAGGGAAGCCGGTCGATAGCCAAATCAGATTTTTGCGCCCCGGAATTTTTGCGAGCCGATCAGCAATTAAGCTCATCGCAACCATCGTTCGGTTAGACATTTGCGCCTGATCGTTTTGCGCGCAGCTGAGATAAGTCTGAGTCCCGGCCGTCGTCTTGCCACGGTCAAGTCCGCGTTGAAGCGCGCTGGGATCATTCGTGAAATCCTGCAAGAGATCTAATTCATCATTCAGCTGGTAAATCGCTACGCGATCTTGCGGTTGCATTTGGCCGATGAACTTTTCGACCTGTTTAAACATGCTTCCCATCAGCGGAGGCGGACAGTGGAGCGGCAAGCAAACATTATCGGGCGGCCCGGGGCGCCAGTAATAATCGTGATACCAGGTGTTATAAACATCCAGCACAATCACCGTGAGCGGCGGCGCCGCGCCATTGCCTGCCGCGAGAACATTCGTAAAATGATTTGGGTCCGCCGACGCGCCCGTGCCGGTGAAACCTCTCGTCCCCTCTGAAATTGAAGCGATATGCTGACGCTGTCCTTGATCGAGCAAAACGAAATCATCTTTCGTCAGCCCCTTCACCGCCCTGCCTTCCGCATCCTGAACAGTCACGCTAACCTGCACAACACGCGTGGTCACATGAACGGCCGATTGCGCCGAAGGCGTCGGCATCGCAGGCGGTGATGGAGGCGGCACAGATTGCGCGAACGCAAACGCGCCGCCCGCCAGACAAACTGCAATTGCGATCACCGCAATTTTCACTCGCATAATGTCTCCTCGCCTGCGCCGGTATCGCGCACACTTCACTACTTCGTTTGCTGCGTTTCCAGCACCGACGCAAATAATCGCGCCAGCGGAATAGTCACCGACCCAATGGCCCCGCTGTTCTCATCCCGCAACACGAAGCGAATCCTTTCGGCGCCCTTCGCAATCGTCACCGTTTCCGAATAGCTGAACGGTTTCTGTAAAAATTGCTGATAGTCGGCTGATCCCGGCTTCAGATTCAGCGTCTGAGAATGCGTGTCGATCTTCTTGCCTTCGTCGTCAAATTGCCCCCAAATCTCGACGATGTTGTCGGTCCACCGATCGGCCTGCTGTTGGAAGTGGAATTGCTTTGGATCGAAAGAGATTTTCAGTTTCAGTTGCCGCGCGCCGGAAGTGTCAATCGCATCGGCTTGCACATCAAACGAAATATCGGTGGCGTCAAGCGGACTGCTAACCGCATCCGCCAACCGCTGAGCGGCCAACTGTGCAGCAGTGGCCGTATCCGCGATGGCGTAATATCCGTTGCGTGCATGGACCTCGATGTCGTGCCGGTCTACTTTCACAGTAATTTCTCGGAATTCGCCATTCCATTTGTTGTGATCGGGGTAGTAGCTCAGCAAATACGTCGCGGAATAATCGTCCATCACGCGCCGCATTGCTCCGGCCAAATCATTCGTGTTCTCAACTACGCGGCCGCCGGTTCGATTCGCAAGGTCCCTGCTGTAATCGAAATCCTCTAGGTTCGGCGTAGCACAACGAGACAGGCCCGCTCCGCCGCCCGCAGGAGTTGGACCTAGGCCTGAAGTCGGTCTTGAAGAGCCGCCTGAAGTCGGTCGTGAAGATCCGCCTCCGGGAACCGGGCCGGTCGGCACAGGCTCAAGATAAACTCCGGCGGTATCAATCGCCGTCATCGGCAGATCAGAATCGCCTAGCGTTCTTACTGCTTTGACCATGTTCCGATTCGTGATTTCATTTCCGCCGTCTCGAAACGGAATCGGCGGGAACCCGTGTGAAAGCACGATCAAATTCTTGCGGCCGGGCACGCGAGCCAGCCGCGCCGCAATTTCGTGCAACGCATCCAGCGTGTGCGGTTGCATTTCCAATGGCTGACACATCGCCCATTGATATGTAATCTGGCCGGCGTATTCCGCTCCGCGATCGACCCCGCGACGAAGTGCATCGGGATCATTCGTGAAATCCTGCAGCAGATACAGTTGCTCACCGATTTCGTAAAGCGCCACACGATCCTGCGGGCCAACCTGGCTGATAAACTTTCGCACCTGTTGAAACATCGATCCGAGCTGGCAGGTTAATCCAGGACAGAAATATCGATCCTGAAACTTTGCCTGGAATGCGTCCATAACGATTACCGTCAGCGGCGGTTGCGAATCAGCGGGTTGCGCAGTGTGATTGGAAAAACGATTCGGCGCGACGGGTGCCGTAGCGTCGGCAGTGACGCGGCTCGTATCCGCGGAAAATGCCGCAATCTGCTGAGGCTGCCCCTGGTCAAATATTTTGAAATCATCCTTGCTCAGTCCCGTGACCGGATGGCCGTCCTTATCCTGTACGTTCACCGTGACCTGCACGAGACGGGAAGTGACGCGCACGGGAGGCGTGTTGGAACTCGACTGAGCAAGCGCATATGCGGCGCCAGCTAACGCGAGCGCCGCTACGACCACGACCCCAACCACAACATTGTTCACGCGCATGATGTCTCCTCACTTGCGCCGGTATCGCGCACGCTCAACTATCGCGTTTGCTTAATAGACATTCTAGGGCAGCAGCGTACTTCTATTCCCATAGAATGTCAAGGGAGTAGCATGGGCATTCCTGTCTGCACGGGCTTCTTCGCTCTTAAAGTTGGAATTCACGCAGACAGGAATGTCTATGCTGCGTAGACCTACTGTTTTGTCGGCGACTGCAGTGGTGTCGGCGCCGGCGCAAACACTCGCCACAACGGAATAATCACCGAGCCAATCGCGCCATTACCCTCATCGCGCAGCACCAGACGCACCTCGCTGGCATCTTTCGCGAGCACAAGTGTTCTTGAATATGTGAATCCGTCGTGCAGAAGTTTTTTGTAGTCGTCCGCGTTATGGCTCAAGTCGATTTTCTTTGAAATTTCGCCGACCTGCTGTCCGACGGAGTTGAATTCCGCCCACGTTTCGGAAAGAGTGTCAGACCATTGCTCGCCCTGCTGCTGGAAGCGCAACTGATTGGCGTCCACAGTGACTTTTACTTTTATTTGCCGCGCGTCGGAAATGATCACGCCGTCCGCTTGCACATTAAAGCCTAGCTCCGTTGATTCCAGCGGGCTTTTCATCGCATCGGTAAGTTTCTCGGTCGCAATTTCGGGAACGGACGCAGTATCGGCGACGGCATAATATCCTTTGCGGAAATGCAGTTCAACGCCCGGCCGATTCACCTTCACATTAATCTCGCGGAATTCGCCATTCCATTTATTGTGATCCGGATAATAGCCGAGAACGTATGTGTCCGCGGAATCGTCAACCACGCGGCGAATCGCGCCGGCCAAATCATTCGTGCCGCGGATCGCATGGCCACCTGACTCTTCGGCGAGATTTCTCATAGCGTTGAATTGTCCGAGAGGTCCGCCGGAAGTTCCGGCAACGCCATAATTTCCACTTGCGGGCGTGGGACCACCTCCTCCTGCCACAGGACCGCGAGCCGCCGCGTGAGGCACCGGGCCACCGCCTCCGCCACTGGGGGCGGCAAGCCCTCTGGCATCGATTGCATCGAGAGGGAGACCGGCATTTGCAAGAATCTTCGCCGACTTATCGATCTTTTCGTCTGTGATAACCCTTTGATATGGAAAACCGTTCGATAGCCAAATCAAATTCTTTCGTCCCGACACGAACGCAAGGCGCTTCGAGATCACCGTCATCGCGTTCATCGTGTAGTTGCTCATCATGAGCGTATCTGTGGCCGCGGGAGGATAGAAACGAGTGACATGGCTTCTTGCAATTTCCAAGCCGCGTAGGAGCGCGTTCGGATCGCTAGTGAAATCCTGCAAGAGATAGAGCGTGTCCGCAAGTTGGTAAAGCGCAACGTGATCTTGCGGCTGCATCTGGCTAACAAATTGTTTCACCGCGCGGAACATCGGATCGATCGCGCAAATTGACGTGCCAGATGGCGATGGACAAAGTTTTGAATCCCAATAGCCCGCATTGTAAGTGTCCAGAACGATCACGGTCAGCGGCGGTTGTGACGGGCCGCCCGGCTCGAATTTATTAGTGAAAACATTTGGCGCCGCCGCGCGCGTGGTGGTCACAAGATTTGTTTGTTCGGAAAAAGATGCGATCTGTTGGCGCTGTCCCTGATCGGATAGAACGAAATCGTCTTTCGTAAGTCCCGTGACCGGGCGGCCGCGATCGTCATGCACGGTTACGCTGACTTGCACGACGCGAGTAGTCACGTGAACTGCGGATTGAGGAGATGGCGATGGCGCTGCGGGCGGTGGAGGCGGCGGGACGGATTGTGCGTACACCAGCGAAACGCCGGCGATGCAGATCATTGCGGCGATCAGGATGTGCTTGATGCGCATAGTTTCTCCCGCAGCAGCCTACCGATCTTCCCATCGAGTGTCAAGGGGAACATTCCGCCCACTCGCAGCCACGTATGCTCACTTATCAAGATGAAAGCTCACCTCGAAAGTGCATTCGACTTGAGCGGGAACGTCTTTCAGCAACGTCGGCTTAAAACGCCATTGTTTCACAGAGTCAATCGAAGCCTGCACCAGCATCGACGGACCTGAAACATAGGTCGCTTCAATCACCGTGCCATCTGTATCAATCACCGTCTTCAGCTTCACGGTGCCTTGCACGTGCGCGTCTATTGCCGCCTTGGGGTAAACAGGCGGAACTTTGCTGATGAGAAAAGCCATTTGCACGTCACCGCCTTTGTTCACGCGCGGCGGAGGTTGCTTAGACGTGGCCGGCGGAGCAGGTGGTGGAGGCGGAGGAGTTTGCGCTTGAACCTCCGCAGAAATTGCAAGCGCGCAAATGACGCCAAGAATAACTGCGGAACGTAGTTTCACGATGATTCCTTTACGAAAAGGGATGGCCAAGTACGAATCCATTATACGCGTAGCGCCGTAGCGCCGACACTCTAGTCGGTGCAAGGTTTCTTCGCGAAAAAAAATCTGCACCGGCCAGCGTGCCCGAGCTACTCGCACCATCGTCAACGCTTACTGGCCGAGTCGAAAATTTATTTCAAGAACGCAATCGACTTGAACCGGAACGCCGTTCAGAATCGTCGGATGGAACCGCCACTGTTTCACTGCGTCAATCGCCGCTTGAACTAACATCGCCGGACCTGAAACGTAGCTCACTTGCATCACGCTGCCATCATTGTCAATTACCGTATGCAGCCGGACCGTGCCTTCAACACGCGCTTGTCTCGCGAGTTCGGGATAGACGGGCACAACTTTATTCGTAGCTGTTGCAACCGCCACGTCGCCGCCCTTTGTAATGCGCACCGGACGGCCGCCGGGCGGAGGAGGTGGCGGAGGCGCGGCAGTTGAAATGCCGCCGACAACGCCGCCCGACAGAGGGCCGAAATTCGGGCGCGGATCCTTCGAGGCGTCCAGCTCAGGATGTTCTCTCTTCATTTGTTCCTGCGTGTCCTTCATTATTGTCAAAAGTATGGGCATTAGGGATTGTCTGACCTCAACGCTGATTAGCGGCTCAACCTCTAATGTCCTTCGGCCCGTCGGCGTCTGATAGAAAGCAATCAACGCGTTGATGTCGTCCAGAGAGTAATGTCTGTCGTAGACGGGGACTAGAAGCTCCACGAAATCTATATCGTGAAATTTTGCCAGCATGATTTCGCGCGAAAGTTCCTGGCGTTTCTTGGCTCGTTCCAATACTTCCGGAGGCGCTCCCGGCCAGGTCAGCAAGCTATCTGTCAGCTTGCCAAGTTCTGGAATCGAGCCTGGCGTGACCCGCTCCACGTTGTTAGCGATATCCATCACCGCAAGCAAGTGACGAATCTGGGCAATCTTTGCGGGATCCGCCGGCGCTTGAGCCTGCGCGGAAGCAAAAGCCGTGCAAAGAACGATGAGAAAAAGCGCCGGGCGAAATCTCATGGCGAACTCCTCTATTCTCGGAAGCGTTAATTACCAGCGGATTATACGCGGAAGTTTTCGCGAATTGCGAGCGATTTGAGGGCGCCCTTCCGCGCTACGAATAAAGACCGGCAAACATCTGTTTTGCATTCTAAGAGCACCGCATCGGCAGAAGTGCCGGTGCTACCAACCCCGCTTCACTTGCCCGCGCGCAGTGAAAAATGCTAGAAGGGAACCAGAAGTTACTTCGCGCGAGTTGCGTAACCTCTGCGACTCAGCGTCGTTCATACTATCGAGGAGAACTCCGATGCCAAATGTAAAACCGATTCCCGATGGATTTCACGCCATTACTCCATATCTGGTTGTGGAGGACGCCGGCAAACTTGCCGATTTTCTGGTCGCCGCATTCGGCGCGAAGGAACAACACCGCACAGCCGCTCCAGATGGCACCGTTATGCACGCCGACCTAATGATTGCCGATTCGCACGTGATGCTGGGCGGCGCGCCGGGCCAGAAGCCGGTCCCGTGTATGTTGTATCTGTACGTGACCGACACCGACGCGGTTTACGCTCGCGCGGTCGCTGCGGGAGCAGTTTCCGTGATGCCACCCGTGAACCAATTTTACGGCGATCGCAACGCAATGGTGCGCGATCCGGGCGGAAATTCCTGGTGCATCGCGACGCACGTCGAGGATGTTTCGCCCGCCGATTTGGAAAGGCTCGGCCAGGAAGCGTTCAAAAAACGCTCAGCGCAAAAACAAGCGTAAATTTTTTTCGAGGTAGGAATGTGCCAGACGCTGCGGACGCGCGCCGGGTCCGGCCGTTTGTTTATTCGCGAAGCAATAATCGCGCAGAGGCTACAAATGAAAAAAAAGCGCAAGAAATTTTCGGCGTCAAAAGAAGCGCGGCGGCGTGCGCGGTTAAGCGCGGGAAGTCCTCCGCCGGCTCGCGTCATTCCCGATAAGCGCCTGAAGCCGCCAAAACATAAATTGAAAATTGTGGATGACGTTATTTAATTACGTTTCGGAGTGTAAGCGGTGCGATCTTCAGTTCGCCTTCTGTTGGTCTTGGTCGCGTTCGGCGCTGCCGCTGCGGTAGCGCGCCAAAATAATCCCGATGGCTCCATCAGCGCGCGCTGCGTGATTGGTCTGGCCGGCATCAAGCACAACGCGGAAGGCGGCTTGCGCGCGAAGAACGGCCAGCTGGAATTCCATGCCACTAGATCCGATGCGTCCATTCCCGCGAATTCGATTGACGCGATGTTTGTCGGTACCGAATTTACGCAGAACGGCGGAAAAGAGCTGGCAGGCAACAAGAGCAATGTTCCGAATGGTGACGACGCCGCCTCGAGCGCGTTCGTTCACTCCCGAGTGGATATGCTCACGGTTCTATATCGCGATTCTAGCGGAGGCCTTCACGCCGCCGTGTTTGCCCTGCCGAAGAATTATGGCGATGGAATGCTCGCGGCTCTGATTGCGCAAGGCGGCCACCTTGGTGAAGTGGAAAAAAGTGTTTCGTCCGCTGCCGCAGTTGTTTCATCTTCAAGGGGAAAACAGCGAACTAAACTCTCTCCGGCCACCGCAATCGTGGTCGAGCCGGTCAGCCCTGGCGCGACAAAAATTCCCGCCGAGTTTCGCATGGCGATTTATGAAGATCTGGTCGAACAGCTTCGCGAGTCCGGAATGTTTCGGCAGGTATACCGCAGCGGTGACCGCGAAGCCACAAAGAATTCCGAACTCGTCACGCTCCGCGCGACCGTGGCGGATTTTAATGAAGGAAGCGAGCGCACCCGCGAACTGACATATTATGCTTTCGGCCGCACCAAAATTGCGGTGGACGTGCAGGTGCTGAGCGGCGATGGAAACGTGCTCGTGAATCAGAAAGTTACGGGAAGAGTGCTGGCCGTCGTCGAAAATCTCGAAGCCTCTCATTTTGTTGCGGAAAATATTAGACGGCAGCTCAGCAGAAATTTCTAGCCGCAGTCTCTGCACGCAACAACAAAACGAAATTCGATAAATCCCCAACTCCATAGCATAATCCCCGCATGTCAATTGTAGACATTCTCCTCGGACGTCCCCTCGCGTCCGACGAAGCCCGCGCCGAAGAAATCGGCGTAAGCGCAGGAATTCCGATTTTTGGTTTAGACGCGCTCAGCTCCGCCGCCTACGGCCCGGAGGCCGCGCTAACATTATTAATTCCGCTCGGCATGGCCGGCGTCCGCTACATCGTGCCCATCAGCGGCAGCATCATCGTCCTGCTCGTCATCGTTTATTTTTCTTACCGGCAAACAATCGCGGCCTATCCCGGCGGCGGCGGTTCCTACACAGTTGCGCGGCAAAATCTTGGCGCGTCGGCGGGATTGTTAGCCGCTTCCGCGTTGATGATTGACTACATCCTCACTGTCGCCGTCGGAATTTCCGCCGGAGTTGGCGCGCTGATTTCCGCCGTGCCGAAATTGCAACCCGATACCTTGTGGATTTGCCTGGGAATCTTGGCGCTCATCACTCTGATTAATCTGCGCGGAGTTCGTGAAGCAGGACTGTTCTTCATGATCCCGACGTATTTATTTCTGGGAACTCTGTTGATTGCGATTGCCATCGGAATTGCGAAGACGATTCTCTCCGGAGGACAACCGATTGCGATCGTCACTCCTCCAAAACTTCCACTTATCGTCGCGGTGCCCAGTACATGGTTGATATTAAAAGTTTTCGCGAGCGGTTGCACCGCGATGACGGGCGTGGAAGCCGTCAGCAACGGGACGAAGGCTTTTCGCGAACCCGTGGTGGACAAAGCGCGCCGCACGTTGACGATCATCATCGCGCTTCTGATTGTTCTTCTCGCCGGAATTGCATTTCTTGTGCGCGCATACGGAATTGGCGCCACCGATCCCGGCGCGCCCGGATATCAAAGCGTTCTTTCCATGTTGCTGTTGGCTGTCTCCGGCCGCGGAATTTTCTACAACGTTTCAATCGCGTCAATTTTGCTCGTGCTTTCACTTTCCGCGAACACCGCCTTCGCTGATTTTCCCCGGCTGTGCCGCGCCATCGCGCGAAATAATTATCTGCCGCACACTTTCGCCACGCGCGGCAGGCGCCTGGTTTATACCTACGGGATTTCTGTTCTCGCCGCGCTTTCGGCGCTTCTGCTTATTTTATTTGGCGGCGTCACGGACCGGTTGATTCCGCTCTACGCGGTCGGCGCGTTTCTGGCCTTCACGCTTTCACAGGCGGGCATGGTTGCGCATTGGCGGCGCGTTGGCGGTAAGGGGTCCATCCGCTACATGATCGTGAATGCCATCGGCGCGACCGCCACAGGAGTTACGGTGCTCGTCGTGCTCGCCGCAAAATTTCTACAAGGCGCGTGGATAACGGCGCTGTTGATTCCATTTCTGCTCGTCACAATGGGAATGGTGCGGCGGCACTATCACCGCGTCGCACTGGATACGCGCAGCACTACGCCGCTTGAATTCGGAAAGCTCGCCGCGCCAATTGTGATTCTTCCAGTGCATGACTGGAGCGCCGTAACCAGGAAAGCGGTGGGCTTCGCTTTCGACATTTCCAAAGAAGTCAGAGCCGTTCACGTGGACGATGGCACCGGTTCGGCGAACCTGGTTGAGGAATGGAAACGTTTTGTACAAGACCCGGCCGAACATTCGGGAATTGCGCCGCCGCCGCTAAAAGTCGTTTCTTCGCGCTACCGTTTCGTGATTCGGCCAATCGTCGAATATGTGTTGGAAGTTGAGCAAGCAAATCCGAACCGGCAAATCGCCGTGCTGGTTCCGGAACTGGTGGAGCGCCACTGGTATCATCACTTGCTGCACAATAAACGGGCGTCTCTACTGAAGGCGGTTCTATTGTTGAAAGGCAATCAGCGGATTATCGTAATTAATGTCCCGTGGTATTTGGAAACTTAAGCAGCCGAATGTTGCAAACAGCGTTTGTATCCGGTTAGTACTGGTCATTTCGCGAAACGTACCGGATCGCACAGACGACTTTTGACGGCGCTCCTAACATTTTCAATAGATTAAAATCATCGATGAATTAAAAGGGCCGGGCTCCTGGAGTTTTTGTCGATAGTCTCCAGGTTTCCCGGCCCGCTTTTTTCGTAGCAACTTCTCGGCCTACGCCGATTTACAATACGACGCTGATTTCCAATCGCTGTCCCGGATGCATCCGGTCAAACAAATAATAATTCCCATCGTACAAGTCCACGTAAACGTCGTCGGTGTCATACCATCCATATGGCCATGGGTCATACATCCCAAACCAGAATCCGCCGTACTGAAAGCGCGAATATCCTCCGAACGCGAACTGCGTTTGGAAACGGAAAGCATGGCTGCTGCCGAAATTCGCGCTGAAATTTGCCGCCGGAATTCGGCTGTTGTTGTGCGCGAATCGTCCGGACTGGCTTTGCGTCGCCGCAAAACTTCCGTGATATGACGCCCTACTTCGCTGTGCAGCTTGCAACTGCGCCGGCGATCGTGTGTCACCGCTCGGTTGTGATTTTACCGGCGCGGCCTGTTGCTTCGCAGCCGTTTGAGCATGCTGTGCCGGTTGCTGAGTCTTCGCTGGCTGCGCTTGCTGTTTCGTTGGCGTCGGCTGCGCGTGTCCCACTTGCTGCGCCGGTTTCGCCGCAGGAGCTTGCTGCTTTTCCGTTTGTTGTTTCGGAGCAGGTTGCGAATGCTCTGCCGGTTTCGCGGCTGGTGCCGCTTTCGCAGGCGGCGCTTTCTCTTCTTGCTTCGGCGGTGCTTTCTCTTCCTGTTTTTTTTCTTCCTGCGCGTAAGAAACCGCGCATGCGCCGAGCATCAACATCATTAATGCGGACGTTCCTATAACTTTAAGTGATTTCAAAGTGGGTTGCCTCCATCACGACTCATGCTATCGAGCGCCGCGATGGATTACTGTCCACAATCGGACAGTACGAAAACGAGCAATCTGTGGGAGTGAAAGAATTTTGCGGATAGGCCCGCACGGAGCCTAGTTTTTCGATCCTCAGCCAGGTTTAAAGCTCGGCACCACTTCGCCGGCACGGAACAATGCAACCGATGGACGCTTCGTGATCGCGGCCAGCTCCGAAGAAATGTTCTCAAGATTCGCCTTGTCAAAACCGATCGACGCAACTTTTACAATTCCGTCCACGCCAATCAGAAAAATCGAAGGAACATTCGTCAGCCCGTAGAAATTCGAGACCGTGTAGCTCTCGTCATCCAACAGAGCAGGGAAGGTGATGCCGTATTCGACGCAAAATTCGCGCGTATCTAACGCGTCGTCTTGCGAAATTGCCAGAAAAGTGGCGACGTTCGCGCCGTATGTCTTGAACAATCGCTCCAAAAATGGAAACGTGAATTGGCACACCGGGCAGGAAATTTTGAAAAACGCCGCAATTACCGGCCCCTTCCGCAATTCTTCCTCCACAGAATATTCATTTCCCGCGGCGTCACGCAATTCAAATAGCGGCGCCTTGTCGCCAACTGAATCGTAACTTTGCCATCGCCTGAATTAGCCAAGCCGAGCCTCGCATCTGCAATGCACTTGCATTCAAATGTTACAGCAGCCGGCTAGCCGGCGCCAGCGCATCCGCGTGTAACTTGCACGTGGAATCTCGCTGGCGTTTCCGCGCCGCATTGATTATGCTCACGCCATGAGTGAGACATCCGCAGGTCAATCCGTGCCACTGGATCGAAGTCCACGATTACGTTTATCCCGCAGGCTTCGCAACGGAAGGCCGCGAACGCTCGCGATGGTATTGCGGGCAACTCGAAGCGAATCGCGTACTTTATTTTCAGCGCCCGCCATTTGAATTTTCAGACGCCGACCGCGAATTCCTCGTCTCCCAGCGCCGCGCCGATTCCACCGTTCATAAGAATATTTCCTATCGTCCTTCGGAAAATAAACTCCGTGGATTTGAAGGTTCGCCGTAATTTTGGAACGCCTCACCAGCGTCATGCAGAATTATTCTCGCGTCGTCGTAAGTTTTGTGCGCCAATTTCTTTCGCCGTACGAAAAAGGATTCAAGCTCGATTTCGCCAGTTTCCGTCCCATCGAAGAAGAAGGCCGCGCGTTGCCGATTCACAAGCGCAATGATCTGCTTCACGTAGACGCCTTTCCCACTCGCCCCACATATGGCGGAAGAATTCTGCGCGTGTTCACAAATATTCATCCTACAAAATCGCGCGTGTGGAATGTTGGCGAGGATTTTCCTGTGCTCGCCGAGCATCTCGCGCAAAATGCCGGACTCGCCCGCTTTGCCGCCGCAGGTGACACCTCCCGCTGGGCTGCGATTCCTCGCGCGTTCGGCGCGCCTATTCCGCACCGCTCGGCCTACGACCGTTTTATGCTGCACTTTCACGATTACCTGAAAGAAAACGCGGCGTATCAAACCGGCTCGCCCAAAATTCGCATGGAATTTCCGCCGATGGCCACCTGGCTCGTCTATACAGATGGTGTCCCCCATTCCGTTCTCGGCGGCCAGCACGCGCTCGAGCAAACTTTTATTATTTCGCGCGCCGGGCTCGTCGCGCCGGAGATTTCTCCCATTGGCGTTCTGGAAAAAATCTGCGGACGCCCGCTGGCTGCAGCCGCTCGCGCGTAACAAAAGTTTCGTCGGATAGTCACGGAACCCGCGCGTACTTCTGTTGACGCGCCGCATCCAACTGACGCAAGATTCTTTTCCGCGTTCGTTACGCGAATTTCAGGAGGTCATTATGGGTGATATCGCAAAAGCAACTCCAGAAGGCACTCGCACAGTTACGCCGAATTTGATTTTTAACGAAGCATCGCGCGCGATTGACTTTTACAAGAAAGTTTTCGGCGCGGTTGAACTCGCGCGCATGCCCGGACCCGGCAATAAAGTCATGCACGCCGCAATCCGAATCGGCGACTCCACAATTTTTGTCACCGATACCGTCACCAATAAAGTTGCCGCCACCTCCACCGAAACTACTTTCATCCCGGCGTATCTCCACCTTTACGTGGACGACGTCGACGCAACATTCAAGCTTGCCGTTGAAAATGGCGCGAAGGTTGACATGCCTCTCGACAACATGTTCTGGGGCGATCGCTATGGAAAAATCACAGATCCGTTCGGTCATCAATGGAGCATTGCCACGCACAAAGAAGATGTGGCGCCCGATGAAATGGAACGCCGCGCGCAAGCCATGTTCTCAAAGTAGGGGCGCTGCTTGCTGCGCCCTCAACCGAAATTCCACGGCGCAGCGAAATTAATTTATTCGGCGATGTTTAATGAATGTGTTTCGTCTTCCGTGACATAAAATCCATCAACAAATATTGCCCAATATTATATGGCGTCGTGAAATACGCCTTTCCGCGGCACATCTGCGCCACCTTCTGCACAAATTGCACCAGCGCATAATCGCTCGCCAGCATAAACGTATTAATAAGGATGCCCGATTTCCGGCACTTACCAACTTCTTCCAGAGTTTGCGTCACCACCAGCGGATCCATTCCAAACGGATTTTTGTAAATGCGGCCGTCTTCAAGCGTCAACGCAGTTGGTTTTCCGTCGGTGATCATCACAATTTGTTTCATGTCTTTTTTCTGGCGCGATAATATTCGCCTCGCCAGCCGCAATCCTTCGCGCGTGTTCGTGTAATGCGGACCGACCTGCACCCGCGCCAATTCGCCCAGCGGAACTTCTTCGGCGCTATCGTGAAATAAAACTAAATTCAATGAATCGCCCGGATATTGCGTGCGAATCAAATGCGCCAGCGCCATCGCCACGCGCTTTGCCGGAGTGAATCGATCCTCGCCGTACAAAATCATACTGTGCGAACAATCCAGCATCACCACCGTCGCGCACGAACTTTGATATTCGCACTGGTGAACCATCAAATCTTTGTAGTCAATTTCAATCGGCACGCGCGCGCCATCGCGCCGCACGGCATTAAATAATGTAGCGCTCACGTCCAGATTCAGCGTGTCGCCAAATTCGTATTCGCGCGAAACTCCGCCCGATTCAACTCCAGTGGACATGTCACGCGTATCGTGCCGCCCAAAACTGCTTCGTCCCAGTGAGCCCAGCAATTCCTGCAGCGCTTTAAATCCCAGAAAATCAATCGCCTTGTCCGTGATTTCAAATCGCGCGTTTGTTTCTCGTTTGCGCGGATCGCCCGCCTGCCCTCGCGGAGTTTTTTCCGGCGGATCGGTAATCTGCGGAGGCTGCGAATTAATGTAGCCCTCTTGATTCAGCCGCTCGATCAACCGGTCCAGCATTTTCTGAACTTCTTCGCTCTCCGCGCCCTGCTCCATCATTTTTTCCATCAAATCGTCGGGCAGCAGACCGCCTTCTTCCAGCGCGCGCAAAATTGCCTGACGCAATTGCTCCATCGTCTTCTGCGGATCCATTTCGGAAATTCCGTAGAATTGTGAATCGTATCCGCTCTGCAAAAGGAAATCCGAAAGCTTGTTGACCAGCTCATCCAGGTCAACGTCGTCCGCCGGCTCGCCCGTGTATTTGGAATATTTCGTGTATTTCATAATGATTTCCGTTCGCGCCGCCGCAAAAAACAAATCCAACAAAGCTCCGTATCAGGAAAATGTTCGTATTAGGAAACGGTTCGTATCAGGGCACGACTTCAGTCGTGCCATTCAGATTCCAAACGCCAGGGGTTTTGACCCCTGCTCCATTCCTAATTAAATTGCCTTCTCGGCGGCCGATTCTGCGGCTCTCTCGGCTCCGGCGCCTTCGGACGCTCCGCGAAAAATCCGCGCTCTTCGCTCCGGCTCACCCGCTTGTGCGCCCACAATCCTTCCAAAATAAATTCGCCCGCCGCGGCAACAATTCCCGCGCCATCCTTGCCATTCACTCCGACGCGATCGATATTTTCCAGCAATCCCTGAATCTTCCGAAGCTGACGCACAACTTCTTCCGCCGAAGAAGTGTCCGAAACTTTCAACTCGCCACCCATTTCAAACCACTTAATCACATTCTGAAAATCTGCATCCTTCAGGTGACGCGAAAAAACTCTTCCAACCGCGCCGCGCACAATATCTCGCGCAATTGTTTCCGCACCTTTTAACTCACCCTCGTATTCCAGTTCCAGTTTCCCCGTAAGAGCAGGCAGCGCCGAATAAACATCGGAAACGCGCGCCACCGCCGGATCTTCTCCATTGCGTACCGCGCGTTGCTCGGAATTGCTCACCACAGTTTCAAGGCACGCGATCGGCAGCCGCTGACTCACGCCCGATCGCTTATCAATCCGCTTGTCTTCGCGCGCAAGAAACGCGATCTCTTCCACAACTTCACTCAAATATTTCGGAACAATTGTTTTTCGGCCGTGCCGCTCCACCCACGCTTCCTGCGCCGTAATCGCCATGCCTTCTTCCACCGTCGCAGGATAATGCGTGCGAATTTCCGCGCCAACGCGATCCTTCAACGGCGTCACAATTTTTCCGCGCGCTGTGTAGTCCTCAGGATTCGCAGTGAACACCAGCAACACATCCAGCGGAAGTCGAACCGGATAACCCTTTATCTGAATATCGCCTTCCTGCATGATGTTGAAAAGTCCCACTTGAATTTTTCCAGAAAGATCGGGCAACTCGTTGATCGCAAAAATTCCGCGATTTGCGCGCGGCAATAATCCGTAATGTATCGTAAGCTCGTCGCCCAAATCACGTCCGGCGCGCGCAGCTTTAATCGGATCCACATCACCAATAATGTCCGCGATGGTTACGTCTGGCGTAGCAAGTTTTTCCACAAAGCGCTGCTCGCGCCGAAGCCACGCAATCGGCGTTTCGTCACCAGATGCGGAAACAAGTTCGCGGCAAGTGCGGCACAGCGGACGCAACGGATGATCGTGAATTTCGCAACCTGCGATGTACGGAATCTCCGTATCAAGCAATTGCACAAGGCCACGAAGAATGCGGCTCTTCGCTTGTCCGCGCAGACCCAGCAAAATAAAATTGTGCCGCGAAAGAATCGCATTCACCACTTGCGGAATCACCGTTTCTTCATAGCCGTGAATTCCCGCGAACAAAGGCTGCTTGCGTTCGATCATGCACAGCAAATTCTCGCGCATCTCTTCTTTCACAGAACGCGCGGCTTTGCGTGCGTCAAATTGAGGACTGTGTCGAAGCTGGCCAAGATTTTCAGGTTTTGCAATTGTGGAAGTCATCGGGCCCCAAGGTTGTGGAATGTTTCAACGCCGAATGCGCCTATATCTATTATAGATGATTCACGCCGCGTTTGCGGTACACGTCAAATCAACAAAATGGAATCTGCCGCGCGAGCAATCTCGACTACGACGGCAATTCCGCCAGCGCCTGTGACATTTCTCCCGCCGCGTGCTGATCGCCGGTGCGCGCCGCCGCGTCAATTCCAGCGGTCAAAATCTTTCGCGCATCCGCCGGACGCATCAGCTTCGCGTAAAGTTGTCCCAGTTGAAAATATCCCGTCACATAATCAGGATGCTTCGCGAGCAGCGCGTCGAAATTCGTAAGCGCCGCATCCGTGTCGCCAAGATTTGCGCATTCCAGCGCCAGTCCATATTGTGCGAACGCATCATTCGGATGCGCCGCAAGAAATGCTTCCAATTTTTGCCGTCGTGAACTCGTAGGTTGGGTCATAGTAGGTGTCGCGGTATTATATGCGCTTGGCGCGCCGACGCCAATTCGTGCTGGCGCGAATTCTGATGATTTTGAAATATCAATCTGGCGAAGAAATAAAGAACGGCGATCGCGCGCTATTGCACAACGAGCCGGCGGAAGTGATATTCGTATCACGTCCCTCGGATGACCCAAGCATTGATCTATTCCATCGAGAACACGGAGAAGGAATAATGCTTATCGAGCCTAAGGTTTTCGGGCACGCGTTTATTCCTGCGAATCAACTCGATGAAGCCGAATGTTTGAAATTTGTGTCGAGGGCCGATTCGCCGCCGCAAAATTCAAAGTAACTATCAATTTAGGAGCCACCGAATGGCTAAAGAAATCCGGAAAATTGATCCCGAGCAGGTCGTGGAAACTCCTCGCCCGGGAAAACGCGTCAGCGCATCGCGCTCGGAAATGACGGAAGTCGTTTTGCCGCAGGACGCGAATCCACTCGGAAATATTCTTGGCGGACGAGTGATGCACTTGATGGATATTGCCGCGGCGATCGCCGCGCATCGTCACAGCAACAGTTACGTTGTGACCGCGAGCGTCGACTACGTTGATTTTCGGAATCCGATTCGCGTCGGCGAATTAATTATTCTGAAATCCAGCGTGAATCGCGTTTTCCACACTTCACTCGAAGTCGGCGTGAAAATATTTTCCGAAAATACTTTGACGGGTGAACGAAAACATACGACGAGCGCGTATGTCACCTTCGTTGCGATAGACGAAAACCGTCAGCCTCACGCGGTTCCTCCGCTAATTTTGGAAACCAAAGATGACAAGCGCCGATTCCGCCAAGCCGGAGAACGCCGCCGAATTCGTTTGGCACAGCGATTCCGCCATCAGGGTTAACTGTGCCGCTAGATTTTCCCGCTTAAATATTTTTCCACTTCATCAACAATGCGAAAAGAACGTTCTACGCAAGCGCCCATCGAAGGGCCTTCCAAATAATTTCCCGCCAAATAAAGTCCGGGCGTGGCATCGCAAGTCCACTGCAATTCCGTCATGATCCGAAAATGTCCCAGATTGTATTGCGGAATCGCGCGCTGATGAACGTGAACGTTTTGAACGACCGGCGCTTCGCGAATATTTAGTACGCGCGAAATATCTTCGTGAACCGCCGACGCAATTCGATCTTCGCTCCAACTGCACAATTTCGGATTCGATGCGCCGCCGGCAAAGCTTGCTAGAAGCACATGTCCTTCCGGCGCGCGTCCTGGAAATAACGCCGAATTCCAAACGCATCCGAGGACGCGCAATCCTTCCTCGCGCGGCACGAGAAAACCAAATCCATCGAGCGCGCGCCCAACTGCTTCGCGCCGATATCCCGCGGAAACAACAGCGATAGGCGCATAAGGAATCCGCGCGAGGCTCTTCGTGAATTGTTCCGATGATGGAGCAAGCATCGCGCCCGCGGGCGCAGTTTCTGTGGCGCAAATTACTGCGCTAGCCGCGAGCGATTCGTTTCGTTGCGTGTCGCTAAATGCGCAGCGAACGTCAAAACGTTCCCGATGCGCTGAATCATTTCGGATTACCGCATCAACTCCAACGCCGAGACGCGCGGAATCTCCGAGATTCGCGCCGAGCGCGTCGAATAGCGAACTAACTCCACGCTGAAGCGAACATATTCCGCGGACTTTCTGCGCGCCGGAATTCTTCGGGCGCGATCGCATCTTGCGAATTGCTCCGCGCAGCAAACTGCCGTGATTCTTTTCCCATTCATGTACTTGAGGAAATGCGCTGCGCAAACTCAGTTGTTCTGGATCGCCTGCGTAAACGCCAGAAACAAATGGCGCGGCGAGATTGTCCAATAAACTATTCCCAAACTTGCGCCGCACAAATGATGCGATCGATTCATCTTCTGCTGGCGGATAAGTTCTGCGAAGCGGATCGGTTAGCAATTTCCATTTTGTGCTCGCGTTCAGAAGCGAAGTAGTCAGCAGGGAAAATGGAGACATCGGCGCAGCAATTAATTTGCCACCAACATAAATATATCGTGGCATTCGCGGAGCGGCGCGCAATAATTCGCCGCTTAATCCTGCCACTTCAATTAATTCGTTCAGCGGCGCAGTTAGCGTGAAACTTTGCGGACCGCACTCGAAGAGAAATCCATTTTGTTGAATGGACTGAATTACTCCGCCGAAGCGATTCGATTTTTCCAGAAGTAGAAATGGAATTCCGCTTTGCTTCAATCGAAACGCGCAGGCTAATCCCGAAATTCCTCCGCCGATTACGATTACGGGCGCGGAAATTGTTTTTGCGTCAGGCATTTCGCGAGTGAAATTTACATCTCAAATTGAAATCAACATCTCACAGCGTTTTGGAAAATAACGGGCGGCTATCCAGTTTTTGTTTTTCCAAATAAGCGTCAAACACCATTGCGATGTTGCGAATAAAAATCCGCCCCAGCCAGGTGACGCGAATTTCGTCTCGGTTGAGCTGCACCAATCCATCCGCGACGAACGGTTCAAGATGCGCAAGCTCGGCGCCGAAGTAATCGTCGAAATTAATTCCGAATTCGTCGGCAATTTCCGATTTGCGAATCAACGTGTGGCACAGCAGTCGATTAATTACCGTGCGGCGCAAAACGTCATCATCATTCAAATGATATCCGCGCATCGTAGCGAGTCCGCCGCGATCAATCGCGGCGCTGTAACCTGCTACTTCCTTAAGGTTTTGTCCGTATGCGCGTCCGATTGAACTAATTGCGCTGACGCCCATGCCGTATAAATCCGCGCCGGCTTTTGTGGTGTAGCCCTGAAAATTGCGGTGCAGAGTGCGGCTCTGTTGCGCGATGGCCAATTCATCTCCTGGACGCGCGAAATGATCCATTCCAATATAAAGATAGCCCGCATCCAGAAAAGTTTGCAGGCCGGCACAAAAAATCCGGAATTTTTCGATGCCTTCGGGCAAATGCGTTTGAAACGCGCCTTGCTGTTTTCTCAGCCAGGGCACGTGCGCGTAGCTGAACATGGCCACGCGATCCGGAGCTAGCGTCAACACTTGCGAAACTGTGGCGCGGAAACGATCGGCGTTCTGATATGGCAGACCGTAAATTAAATCCACGTTGATGGAATCAAATCCCAATTCACGCGCGTAGGAAATCATGTCCCGCGTTGCTTCGTAAGGCTGCACACGATGAATTGCTTCCTGCACTTCGGGATGGAAATCCTGAATTCCCAAACTCAGGCGGTTAAATCCAAGTCGGCGCAGAGTTTCCAAATGTTCGCGAGAAGTTACGCGCGGATCCACTTCAATTCCAATTTCCGCGTCCGGCGCGAACGTGAATCTTTCGCGCGCAAATCCAAAAAGTTGTTCCATTTGCGGAGGAGTTAAATATGTCGGTGTGCCTCCGCCCCAATGAAATTGGACCACTTCGCGCTTCCGCGAAACGTGTTTTGCTACTCGCTCGATTTCCTGTTGCAGCGTCGTCAAATATGGCGGCACGACGGAATGATCCTTCGTGATCACTACGTTGCACGCGCAAAAAAGGCAGAGGCTCTCGCAGTAGGGAAGATGCATGTAGAGAGACATCGGCGTGCCGGCCGCGTCCGCATCGGAATATGCGCTTTGCAAATCTTTCACGCCAAAATTATCATTCCACACCGGCGCGGTGGGATAGCTGGTGTAGCGCGGTCCCGGCGTGTTGTATTTCGCGAGAAAATCTTCCGAGATTCGGAAGTTTTCCTTCGCGATATTGAATTCGACGCTTTGCTCAGACATTTTGTTCTTCTTCTTGATCGTCTTCTTCAGAAAGTTCCACGTCGTCCGGCGCATTCGCGCGATAATTCTGTCCGGCCTTCACAAATGCAATCGCATTTTCCACCGGAGTCGTCGGCAAAATTCCGTGTCCCAAATTCAAAATGTGTCCACGCCCGCCGGTTGCATCCAAAGTTTCGTGAACGGCGCGTACGACATCCGATTCATTTCCCAGCATCACGCAGGGATCGACATTTCCTTGTAGCGCAATCTCGTCGCCAATTTCGCGGCGCAATTCCGCCAAATCGACTCGCCAGTCCACGCTTAATACTGTTGCGCCTGAAGTGGCGGCGTCCTTCAATAAATGGCTCGTCGCCTTGCTGTACAAAATCACCGGCGTTTCCGGCGCGTCCCATTCGGTGTTCAACGCGATATCCATTTCGCCGATCAAAAGTTGCGTGGCCGGCAAAGCGAACTCGCGATATTCCCGTGCGGCAAGTTCTCCCGCCCAGGTGTCGAACAATTGGACGGCCGCAGCTCCCGCCGCAATTTGCATTTTCAAATATGAAGCCGTGACGCGCGCAATTTTTTCCAGCAGGCGCCGAAAAAGTTTCGGCTCGTTGTACATCATCGTTTTCGTCGCCGGAAATCCGTCGCGCCCACGGCCGTCCACCAAATAGCAGGCCAGCGTCCACGGAGCGGCGGCAAATCCCAGCACTGGCACGTCCGGCCCAAGTTCGCGGCACAAAAGACGAATTGTTTCGCCGACGAAACGCGTTTCGATTTCCGGATCGAAATCGCGCAACGCATTCACTTCCGCAGCGCCGCGCACCGGAGTTGGGAGCACCGGTCCGCCGTCAGTTAATTCCAAGCCGAGTCCCATCGCTTCGGCGGGAATTAAAATATCGGAAAACATTATTACGGCGTCCACACCCAGTCGGCGCCACGGCTGCAAAGAAACTTCCGCGGCAAGCTCGGGCGTTTTCGCTACTTCCAGAAACGCGTGCTGCTTGCGGATTTCGCGGTACTCCGGCAAGTAACGTCCGGCCTGACGCATGATCCAGACCGGCGCGCGTTCAGTGCGTTCGCAGCGGCATGCGCGCAGGAATAATTCTTTGCGATTCAGCACGGTTCCGGTTGTCTGATCAGCGCTCATAAATGTCTTTGAGTGCTCATCATATCAGAACGCGTTGACAGACCGTCGTTGCCGACCGATTTCGTAGGGGCCACGTTCAGTCGGAGCGGAGTTATCTTTCGCCGATCCGTTTCCGCATGGGGCCGAAGGCTGGCAGCCTGAAGGCTGCCGCTACATAAGCCAAGTCCGATGACGCCAGCGTCTGCCGAAATATCGGCACTTCCCGCCGGATTCCCAGGTAATTATGTTAACCTTACCCCTCCCCCCCGTCCATTTTCCTGTATGTATTGCAAATACAGGACTTAGCTGGGGGTACCCCACGTATGTATTGCAAACAAAGGACTTAGGAGCGGTTGCTGGTGGCTAGTTGTTAGTGGCCAGCTCCGCTGTCCCTGCGCGCATACGGTAACACCATCAAATTCATAAGGGCTGAAGTCCGGCAGGCGAGAAGCTCCATGAAACAGATCCCTCATACCCGGGAATCGTTCGGGACGCAAAGTTCGCGTTTTGGGAACGGTCAGTTGATGGGGAATGACCGGTTCAGATGGAGCGTCCAAGGCTGCGGTTCAGGGTAGCGCGGATGGGGTTATTATGTCAAGAAAACTATGGTACTTAGTACTAAATAGATGATGGAAAAAGTTCGGAAATGAATTCGAATAGGTTTCGTCGAACTTCACGATAGCTGCCGCAGGGCGAAGCAGATCAAGTGCAGGAATTCAAGAGACGCACCCTTGCGCTTCGCGCTCGTCAAAGGGTGCGGCACCCACTGGCAACTACCGGTCCAGATCTGAGGATGGACCACGCGCCGGAGGCCGCTCCAATCTCAAATTTCTTGCGTCGAGGGTCGAAGGGAATTAGGATGCGCGAGTCAGAAGCCCAACTATTTGCTTTTCCGTTCTGGAGAACGGGTGACGCGCTGACACTCGTGGTACGAAAGGATAGACGAGAGGACATGGAGAATTCCGGGGACACGGGAGTGAATCGGCTGGGAAAACTGGACGAAGTCCGAAGGGAGATTGAAAAAGCGATTGCGAGCGGCCGAGATTTGGTGGCCGACGAGTGGGTTCAGAAGTACCCAGAGTTGAACCCCGAGCTGCGAGAGGTACTGGCTGAACTAATTGCGAGGAACAGCGCGGCTGCAACGATCGGAGGTGCGACCGTTGATGGCGCGACGGTCGATAGCGCAACGCGGACGGCCGTTCACGCGGACGATGCGCACGCCGGGGCGAACGGTCGGAAGCCTGTCGAGCCTTTGTCTCCCGGTCTCCGCGTTCGTTATATCGGCGATTATGAGTTGTTGAGTGTGTTGGGGCAGGGTGGCATGGGGGTCGTTTACAAGGCCCGGCAGCTCAGCCTGAACCGGGAAGTCGCCTTGAAAATGATCCGAAACAGCGAGTTAGCAAGCGAGGATCAGATCCGACGATTCCAGAATGAGGCGGAAGCCGTCGCGCTGTTTGACCATCCTGGAATTGTCCCCATCTATGAGGTGGGCCTGCACGGAGATCAGCGGTACTTCAGCATGAAGCTGATCGACGGCGAAGGGCTGGACAAACGCCTGAAGTCCGGTCCGCTGAAGCCGAGAGTTGCGGCGGAACTTGTGGCGGAAGTGGCTGAGGCGATCCATCACGCGCATCAGAGAGGGCTTTTACACCGGGACTTAAAGCCCGCCAACATCCTGATTGACGCCGAGGGACATCCTCATGTCACCGACTTCGGGCTGGCGAAACGCATGGAGCAGGAGTCCGGCTTGACGATGTCCGGCGAGATCATGGGCACGCCGTCCTACATGGCGCCTGAACAAGCGTTGGGTCAGAACTCCCAGATCACGACTGCATCGGACGTATACGGGCTGGGTGGCCTTCTCTATGCTGCGACCACGGGCCGGGATCCTTTCCATGGAGATTCCTTAATCGAAACTCTTCATAAGGTCCGTGTGGACGCCCCGGATGCGCCATCCAGTATCAACAAGAAAGTTCCGCGCGATTTGGAAGTTATCTGTTTAAAGTGCCTTGAGAAAGATCCTAATCGCCGGTATGGATCGGCGCAAGAAGTTGCCGACGACTTGCACCGTTGGCTGAACGGAGAGCCCATCGTTGCGAGGCCCGTGAATGCGGTGGCTCGTTCATGGATGTGGTGCAAACGGCGGCCAGCGCTGGCAGCGCTTGGCGGTGCTTTGGCCGCCGCGATTATCGCGGGCGTGATCGGGATCGCGTGGCAGTGGCATCAGGCGGTTTTCCAGCGGAATGCGGCAGTTGTCGCGCGTGATGACGCCCAGAAAAACGCTCAACTCGCGTCCACACAGGCGACGCTTGCGCTCAGCACCATTCAAGATCTCATCACCGAAGTCCAGAGCAAACTCACCCTTCCAGATCTTTACGAAGTCAAAATGGCGCTTCTGAAAAATGCGCAGAGCCACATTGAAGCTGTGGCCGGCGTTTATGACAAGTCCAACAGCAGCAAAGAAGCCACTGCGCTTGCGATTGACATGGCATTGGCAAATATCTATAAGCAACTCGGGCAATCTGCCAAAGCTGCTGATTTTGCCAGCCGGAGCCTCGATGTTGCCAAGGCAAGAGTGATCATTAAAGAAAACAATGACCCTTCCCGGATGAACCTCGCCAACATCTACCTATTTCGGGGATTGCTGTATGAGGAATTCGGCCGCAACATGAAGGCCGCCCTGAGCGAGAACCACGAGGCGCTCAGAATCTGGCAGGATATCGACAGCCACCCGAAGGCGTTTCCTCTCGGTAAGAAACAGGTGCGAGAGGCCTTGGCCGAGGCGAATATACGAGTGGCCGCCGACTACTATCGTATTGGGAATATTGAGGCCGCCGCCGAAGGTTTCCGCAAGGCTTATGACCTGCGGCAGGAACTCGTGCGCTCTTTTCCGGACGACCCCGGATTGAAACAGTCTCTGAGTTACACCACGCTGGCCTTAGCTGAGGTTTCGTTCCATTTGGGTAATCCAGCGCAAGCCGACGAATACTACCGTCAGACGCTGCAATGGCGCGAGAAAATGTTCGCGGAAAAGCCCAAAGACCAGGGCGTCGTTGTAGCGCTGGCCGACGTGAACTCACAGATCGGAGAATTCAACCTTAAAACAGGCAACCTCGCCGAGGCTCGAAAACGGTTCGAGCGCGCCAGGGAGCTTCGCGCGGCATTGGTACAAGCTGACCCTCGTAATGTCGCCCTAAGGCGCAATCTGGCGATGTCATTTTACCTCCTCGGGAGTTTGGGCGACCGCGAAGGCAACGAAAAATCCGCATTGGAGTCGTTCGAGGCGGCGAGGAAACTTGGCCAGCAACTCGTCGACGCGGATCCCCAAAACGACAAGCGACTTATGGAGCTGATGGAACAGCTCGCACATGTCGGCCAGATTGACAAGGCGGTGGCGATCATCGGCCGGCTTAGCGCGGTCCCAATTCAGGATAATGAATTGCGCGTGGAAATCGCGCGCTGCTATGCGCAGTGCGCCCGGAACGCAACTGGCAGTCAGGCCGCGCGCAAGGAGGAGTTCAAGCTTAAGGCGATGGAGAATCTGCGAGCCGCCGTCGCCAATGGATTCCGTGACCGCGTGACACTGGAGACCGAACCGGATCTTGATCCGCTGCATAATCGGGACGATTTCCGCGCGTTGGTTGCGAGTATTCAGCCGAGGTAAGCTGCGCTGGTTCACGTGTAGAACAAGATGCCACCCTGAAGGGTGGCGCTACAAGTTCTGCTCACCATTCTTCGTTATTTGCTTTTGTTTTTCTTGTCGGCGCGCGCGGCGGCTTGTAATCGGACGAGGTGAACGGCAGAAAAGCCGCCGGAAGTTGTTTCACAATCTCGGCCCGGTTTTGCGCCGCACATGGGGCAGGGCAAAGATATTGCACTGACTGGCAGAACTTCCGGTATCGAAGGTGTGGCTTTCGCCATGTCTCAGTTTCGCACACATGCCCTGGGGATTGATACGAGCGGTTTGCTAGTCCAGCACTGCCACAGGCTTAAGCCTGTGTTACTGATCTGCTCGTCAAGCGTGACGCAAGGCATCCGCTGTGCTATTCTTAGGTGCTCGGTTGCACGCGTAAATCCTCTCGGAATCCTGCTTGGAGCCGTTTTTCGCGCTTGGGGCTTGATTGTTTCCGAAAATGTATTTGCAATTGCGCGGTAGTGCGTTCGATTGGGAAATTCTTGCGTAATCTAATGAAGTAATTGAGAGAAAAGAGCATCTAAATTTTATGGCATCGATTCGGAACATCGCGATCATCGCTCACGTTGACCACGGAAAAACCACGCTGGTGGACGCTATGCTGCGCCAGAGCGGAATTTTTCGAGAGAATTCCGTGCTGGTGGATCGCGTGATGGACTCAAACGATTTGGAGCGCGAACGCGGCATCACGATTCTTGCCAAAAACACGGCCCTGTTTTATCACGACACCAAAATTAATATTGTGGATACGCCGGGTCACAGCGATTTCGGTGGCGAAGTGGAACGCGCGTTGAAAATGGTGGATGGCGTTTTGCTGTTGGTGGACGCGAGCGAAGGGCCGCTGCCGCAAACGAGATACGTTTTGCAAAAGGCGCTGCACGCGAAGCTGCCTCCGATTATTGTGCTGAATAAAATCGATCGTCAGGACGCGCGCTGCGCGGAAGTGTTGGACGAAATCTACGATCTGTTTATTGATTTGGAAGCGACCGAAGACCAGCTGGATTTTCCGGTGCTGTACACGAACGCGAAAATCGGCGTGGCGCATGACAAAATTGGCGACAGCTCGACGAATTTGCAGCCGTTGTTTGAAGCGATTGTGAAATCGATTCCGCCGCCGGTGGGCGATCCGAATGGCGCGTTGCAGGCGCAGGTGATGAACCTGACCTACAGCGATTTTCTGGGGCGCATCGCTATTGGCCGCGTATTTAGCGGGACTTTGCGGCGCGGCGCGGACGTGGGAATTTCTAAAGTTGACGGGAAATTGGTGCCGATGCGCATCACGAAACTTTTTACGTTTCGCGGATTGGAACGCGACGAAGTAGAAGAAGTGCCGTGCGGCGATCTGGTGGCCGTGGCGGGCGTGGAAGGAATTCAAATCGGCGAAACAATTACGGACGTGGAAAATCCCGCGCCGATGACTCCGCTAACCATTGACGAGCCGACGCTGGCGATGCTTTTCACCGTGAATAACGGGCCGCTTTCCGGACGCGAAGGGCAGTGGGTGACGTCGCGCGATTTGCGGGACCGTCTTGCAAAAGAATTGCTGACCAATGTTTCGCTGCGAATTTCGGATTCGGATTCGACGGACGTGTTTCGCGTGTTGGCGCGCGGTGAATTGCAGTTGGCAATTCTGATTGAAACGATGCGGCGTGAAGGCTACGAGTTGATGGTCGGGAAGCCGGAAATTGTTGTGAAGGAAATGGACGGCAAGAAAATGGAGCCGTTGGAACGCCTGGTGGTGGATTGTCCTGAAGCGTTTGTGGGCGTGGTGATGGAAGCGCTGGGGCGTCGGCGGGGCGAGCTGGCGAAAATGATCAATCACGGAAGTGGATGGGTGCGCATGGAATTCACGGTGCCATCACGCGGACTGATTGGTTTGCGTGGACAATTACTGGCGGACACGCGCGGAACGGCGCAACTACACGCGTTGTTTGAACGTTGGACGGAATACGGCGGAGAAATGGCGACTCGTCCGACGGGAGCGCTGGTTGCGGACCGCGCGGGAGTATCGACGGCATTTGCGATTTGGAATTTGCAGGAACGCGGAGAAATGTTTATCGGGCCCGGAGTGGACGTGTACGAGGGCATGATCGTCGGCGAAAATTCGCGCGATTCGGATATGGATGTGAACGTCACGAAAGAAAAGAAGCAGACGAACATGCGCGCTTCGTCGGCGGACGAAGCGATTCGGCTGATTCCGCATCGTCAACTGAGTTTGGAACAGACGATTGAATTTATTGCGGACGATGAGATGGTTGAAATTACGCCGAAGTCTATTCGGTTGAGAAAGAAAGTGCTGGATCATAGCAAGCGTCCGCGAAGGTGGCAGCAGATTAAGGCTGCGAATGAAATGAATGATTAGTTTTCTTACAATTACGTGCTGCTGAAATTCGTAGAACACAAAAACCTGCAAGTGTATTCCTGCCGCGTAAATCCGCTATAATGGCGATGAAATCGAAATAGCGCCATTCCTATAATGACGATCCTCGTTCAAGCTACCCTGTTGCTCTACGTGCTGAGTTTCGCGGCGTATCTGCGAAATTTGTATGTAGAGAATAAATGGGTGGGAAGATTCGCGGCGGTGTGTCTGGCCGGCGGATTATTGCTGCATTATTACGCGCTGATGGAGCGCGGACGAATGCTGCACGGTGTTCCATACGAAGATTTGTGGGGATCACTTTCATTTTTCGGATGGATGGTGGGACTGACTTATTTAGGACTGGAATTGGTGCATCGCGGAAGATCTGTGGGGCCGTTTGTTCTTCCATTTGTGATTGTTCTATTTTCGATTTCACATTTACGGGATGTGTCTCCGCATCCGACGCCTGCGCGCGGAACTATTTTTGCGTTGCATATCACGCTGAGCATTTTGGCGTATTCGGCGTTTGCGCTGGCTGCTGTTTTGAGCGCGATATTTCTTTTGCAGAATCGGTTGCTGCGTCGAAGAAAACCGGGAGGAACATTCTGGCGATTTCCGGCGCTGGATGTTTTGGAACGGATGAGCCGAAGTTCCGCGCTGGTGGGAATTGTCGCATTGATTGCGGGAAGCGTTGCCGGATCGATCTGGGCTCATCGACTGCACGGAGAATATTGGAACGGCGATCCGAAGGAAATTATTTCGCTGCTGATGTTGGTTTGTTACGCGACGTACTTGCTGGTTTCGCGGCAGACGGCGTGGCGTGGAGCGCGCGCGGCGATGTTCTGCATGTTTAATTTTGCGCTGGTGCTGTTTAGCTACAGCATTGTGAATATTTATTTGTCACGGTATCACCGGTTTTACTGAGATGCGTTTACTGAAAACATTTATGAACGTTGGCTGCCAGTGGAAATAGTTCTGCTGGGCGTGAATCACCGAACTGCTTCGGTGGAATTGCGCGAGCGCGTGGCGTTCAGTCCCGAAAAGGCGCGGCGCGCGGCGGCGGAATTGCGTTCGCGCGGAGTGTTGGCGGAAACGCTGGTGCTTTCCACGTGCAATCGCAGTGAAGTTTATGGTGTGCCGACGGAAACTCCGCTGGAAACGATGGCGGAACTGGAAAGATATTTCGCGGCGCTTCACGAGCTGGATCCAGCGTTGCTGACGGGAAATTTATATCGTCATCGAGATGCGGGAGTTGTACGTCACGTGTTTCGCGTGGCGGCGGGACTTGATTCGATGTTGTTGGGCGAAGCGGAAATTTTGGGGCAGGTGCGCGACGCGTATCAGGCGGCGCTGGAATTTGGCGCGACGGGGCCGGTGCTGAACAGAATGTTTCAGGCGGCGCTGGAAGTGGGGAAGCGAGTTCGCGCGGAAACGGAAATTGGAACGCGTCCGGTTTCGGTGGCATTTGCGGGAGTGAAACTTGCCGAGCAAATTTTTGGAAAGTTGGCGAAACATTCGGCGCTGATTTTGGGAGCAGGAACTGTTGGCGAGCAAGTTGTAGAACATTTGAGCGATCGCGGAATCGCGCGATTGATGGTGGCGAATCGTTCGGCGGAGCGCGCGCGGGAAATGGCGGCGCGATGGAACGCGGAAGTTGTAGCGTGGAGCGATTTGGAATCGGCGCTGTGCGAACCGGATATGGTGGTGAGCTCGGTTGGCGCGGAAGAAGCTGTGCTGGCGCGGCCGATGGTGGAACGCGCGATGGCGGCGCGCGGAAATCGAGCGCTGTTTTTGATTGATCTGGGTGTGCCGCGAAATATTTCGGCGGAAGCGGGCGCGCTTTATAACGTTTATTTGTATAACGTGGATGATCTTTCTGAAATTGTGGAGAACAACAAACGTGCGCGGGCCGGCGAAATTCCGCGAGTGGAAGAGTTGATTGACGAACACATTCTGAAATTCCAGACGTGGCAATCCGGTGTGGAAATCACGGCGGTGCTGCGCGATTTGCGCGAGAAGATAGCGCAGGAGCGCGAAGGATTTTTGCGGGAGCGACTGGCGTCAGCGGAAAATATTTCTGCTGCGGAGCGCGAACGGATTTCTCGGCTGGCGGAAGAATTGTTGGAGCGCGTGGTTGTAAATCCAGTGGCGAGATTGCGCGGCGTGCATGAGCTGCGTCAGCGGCTGGCGGATTTGGAAGCGGTGCGGCGGCTTTTTGGATTGGATCAGGAGAAATCTTGACGGTCGTTCGTATCGGATCGCGCGGAAGCATGCTGGCGACCTGGCAAGCGAAGCATATTGCGTCGCGATTGAATGCATTTGGCGTGCAGACAGAAATTATTTACATAAAAACTTCGGGCGATAAATTTCAGCAAGCGGGAATTAATCAGATTGGCGTGAAGGGAGTTTTCATCAAGGAAATTGAAGACGCGCTGCTTGAAAATCGCGTGGATATTGCTGTGCATAGTATGAAGGACGTGCCGACGGAGACTCCAGCGGGGCTGATATTTTTCGCGATTTGCGAGCGGGTAGATCCGCGGGATTGTTTGATTTCGCGTGACGGAAAAACATTTGCGTCACTTCCGGTGGGTTCAAATGTTGGAACGAGTAGTCTGCGACGCGTGGCGCAGTTGCGACATGCGCGGCCGGAACTGACATTTACTGATTTGCGCGGAAATGTAGATACGCGCTTACAAAAACTGGAGCGCGGCGACTATGATGCCATCGTTCTTGCAAAGGCTGGGATGGACCGGCTGAGCTGGAGCGCGAGGATTACCGAAATTTTGCCGCCGGAAATATGTTTGCCCGCTGTCGGGCAGGGCGCGCTGGGAATTGAAGCGCGCGCGGATTTGGCGCCGTCGATTGCCGCGCAGATTGCAAAGCTGGATGATGCGCAAACTCGCACGGCGGTGACTGCGGAACGCGCGTTGCTGCGCGAAATGGAAGGCGGATGTCAGGTGCCGCTGGGTGCGTGGGCGCGATTTGAAAATGGAAAACTGGTGATGGATGCGTGCGTGGCGTCGGTGGATGGAAAAGAATTTATTCGGAAGCGCGGAGTTTTGGGTGTGGCGGGCGTGATGAATGATGCGGAAAGTTTTGGACGGCGCGTGGCGCAGGAATTAATTTCGGCGGGAGCGGAGCGCATTTTGCAGATGGCCGGGAGGAATATTGCCGGATAATCAACTTGAAGAAGCCGAAGCGCACAAGTCGGGGCCACTGCTGGGGCGGCGAATTGTGGTAACACGCGCGCCGGAGCAGGCGAAGGAGCTCGCCTCGCAGCTTTCGGAATTGGGCGCGACTGTAGTTTTGTTGCCTGCG
This sequence comes from Terriglobia bacterium, assembly GCA_963840515.1. Lineage (GTDB taxonomy): Bacteria > Acidobacteriota > Terriglobia > Acidiferrales > UBA7541 > DASTCZ01. The sequence continues at coordinate 108,637 of CAWIZI010000012.1, read as the reverse complement.
ATTTCATTTGCGGAGCCTGCGGATTCTGGGCCGCTGGACGCGTCGATCGCGTCGGTTTCGACATTTGACTGGATACTTTTTACGAGCGCGAATGCGGCGCGATTTTTCGGGCGTCGTTGCAAAGCGCGCGGAGTGGATCCAAAAGCGGCGCAATCGGGAGTGCGGCCGCTATTTGTTGCGGTGGTGGGACCTGCGACGGCGGAAGCGGCGGCGAAAGAAGGATTTTTGGTTGGGCACATGGCGCAGGAATTTCAGGGAATTTCGCTGGCCAAGGAATTGGCTCCGGATTTGACGCGGAAGAAAGTTTTGATTCCGCATGGAGATTTGGCGGCGGTGGATTTGACTGTCGCACTGCGATTTGCGGGAGCGGATGTGACGGAAGTGACGGCGTATCGGACTTTGGAAGTGGATTCCGTTCCGACTGAAGCGCTGGATGCAGTGCGAAAAGGTGAGGTGGATATTATTTCGTTTTTTTCCGCGTCCGCATTTCGTTCGGTGAGCGCAAAGGTGGGTGCGGAAGTGCTTGGACGAATCCCGATTGCGGCGATTGGTCCGGTGACGGCCGATGCCATCCGCGAGGCGGGATTGAACGTTACGGTGGAATCAAAAGTGCCGACGGCGAAGGCGTTTATCGCGGCGTTGATCGCGCATTTTCCTGACTCGTTGCCTGCACAAAATTAATTCTGGATTCAAGTTGCGAGGAGATTGTTTGTTATGAGTTTTCCAACACATCGGCCGCGGAGATTGCGACGCTCGGAATTGTTGCGCGGAATGGTGCGCGAGACCCGCGTTGCAACTGCAGGATTAGTTTATCCGATGTTTGTTTGTCCGGGCGTGAATGTACGGAATGAAGTGAGTTCGATGCCGGGCGTGGCGCAGCAGTCGGTGGATAAATTTTTGGAAGAGTGCAGAGAAGTGGAGCAGCTTGGAATTCCGGCGATTATTTTATTTGGATTGCCGTCAAAGAAAGATGCGGTGGGGTCGGAAGCGTCCGCGGCGGATGGAGTTGTGCAGCGCGCGATTGAAGCGGTGCGCAAAGCAAAATTGAATTTGCTGGTGATGACGGATGTTTGCCTTGTGCGAGTACACGGATCACGGGCACTGCGGCAGTTGTAAAGAATAATGAAGTGCAAGAATGACCCGACGTTGGAATTGCTTGTTGCGGAAGCGCTTTCGCACGCACGGGCTGGCGCGGATATTATTGCGCCCTCGGACATGATGGACGGGCGCGTCGGAGCGATTCGCAAAGCGCTGGACGCAAATGGATTTCAGGACATTGCGATTCTGGCGTATGCGGCGAAATATTGTTCCGGATTTTACGGGCCGTTTCGAGAAGCGGCGCAGTCGGCGCCACAATTTGGCGACCGCAGAAGCTATCAGATGGATCCGGCGAACGTGCGCGAAGCGCTGCGCGAAGTGGCGATGGATTTGGAAGAAGGCGCGGACATGGTGATGGTGAAACCCGCGCTGGCGTATCTGGATGTGATTCGCGCGGTGCGGGAAACTTTCGATGTGCCCGTCGGCGCGTACAACGTGAGCGGCGAATACGCGATGGTGAAAGCAGCGGCGCGCAACGGATGGATCGACGAGCAGCGCGTGGTGATGGAAATTATGACGGGGATTCAGCGGGCCGGCGCGAGCATGGTGCTGACGTATCACGCGAAGGATGTGGCGCGGTGGGTGAAGGGGTAGGTGGCTGCGATTGACGGAGGTTTGAACTGGGATGCTGATTGGAATTCGAGTCGCGCTGGTTTGTGCGGCAATTTCAATATTGGGAGGCGCGCCACAGGACGCGAGGCCGAAGGAGGAGACTCCTTTAGATAATGAGTTTGTGAAGGTGGTCGTCGTGCCACCGTTGACGTCGGCCCGCCAAGAAGTTCTCGCTTTGGGTTTCAATTTTGAAAAGACCCCGCTTGTTCAGCTTCGTGTACCGACTCAACTCGTTAATCACAAAACTGAAATGCTGGAGTGGGCCGAACTGGGAAAGGTATCCGCGCTGTACGTGTTGCCGGAGGGGAACTTCTCGGGCTCGCGCTTGTTCGTGAACCACGAAGCGTTCATATACATCTATTTGAAATCGGTGCCCCCAAAATCCATCTTCACGGACGATGCCGTGAAAGCCGACCCGTCGCACAACGAAGTTCTCTTAGACAATGACCGCGTCCGAGTTGTGCGCATTCACTTTGCCCCGGGCGAGTCAGGCCCGATGGTGGACAAGCGTCCTCGCCTCATCATCTCCCGGACGGATTCCCATGCGACAGTTACGTTTCCGGATGGACATAGCGAAACGCGCGAAATGAAAGCGGGAACAGTTTCGTTTGGGAATGCGGGGCGGCAAGCGACGAAGAATACTGGGACGACGCCGCTCGAAAATATTGTGGTGGAGTTGAAAGGCAAGTAACGCTTCAGCGGCTAAAGCCGACTTGTAAATGCCTTAATGTCGCGGCTGAAGCCGCGACCCCCTAAACTGCGATTCTGGACAGTGAGTATTCTCAGGAGAAAAAGTGACACGCGAACTATCTCATACAAAGGAAATTTGGCGGCGGGCGGAAGGAAGTCTGGTCGGCGGAGTGAATAGTCCGGTGCGGGCGTTTCGCGCGGTGGGCGGAGCGCCTTTGATATTGAGCAAGGGCGCGGGCGCGCGAGTTTGGGATGCGGACGAGAATGAATATTTGGATTACGTTTGTTCGTGGGGCGCGCTGATTTGCGGGCACGCGCCTGCGGCGATTTCTGAGGCGATTGCGGATCAGGCGCGGCGCGGAACAAGTTTTGGAATTACGACGGAATTAGAAGTGGAATTGGCGGAGCGGATTGCGACGGCGATTCCCTCGATTGAAAAGATCCGGTTTGTGAGTTCGGGCACAGAAGCGACGATGAGTGCGTTGCGTTTGGCGCGCGGATTTACGGGGCGCGATTTGTTGCTGAAATTTGAAGGGTGCTATCACGGCCACGCGGATAGTTTTCTTTCGGATGCGGGTAGCGGGCTCGCGACGTTTGGAATTTCGGCCAGCGCGGGAGTTCCTCAGGCGTCGGCAGCGTTGACGATTAGCGTTCCGTACAACGATTTGGAAGCTGTGGTGAAGATGTTTGAGTTGCATCCGGGCACAATTGCGGCGGTGATTGTGGAACCGGTGGCTGCGAATATGGGAGTGGTGCCTCCGGCGGAAGGATTTTTGGCGGGACTGGCGGAAATTACCAAGCGCGAAGGGGCGCTTTTAGTTTTTGACGAAGTGATTACGGGATTTCGCCTTTCATGGGGCGGCGCGCAAAAACTTTATGGAGTTACTCCGGATTTGACGACGTTGGGAAAAATTATTGGCGGAGGATTGCCGGTGGCGGCTTATGGCGGACGTCGTGAAATTATGGACCGGCTTGCGCCGCTGGGCGACGTCTATCAAGCGGGAACGCTTTCTGGAAATCCACTGGCGATGCGCGCGGGAATCGAAATGTTGAAGTTGCTGAGCGTGCCGGGATTCTACTGGCAAATCAACGCGCGCGCGGGAAAATTGGCGGACGGATTGCGAGGGATGCTTACGTCGCTGCACATTGAAGGGCAAGTGCAGGCGGTGGGATCGCTGATGACATTATTTTTTGCGGCGCAACCTATTACGAACTATGCGGAGGCGAAGAAATCGGACACGGCGAAGTATGCGGCGTTTTTTAATGCGATGTTGGAGCGCGGAATATTATTGGCGCCATCGCAGTTTGAGGCGGCGTTTGTTTCGTCTGTGCATACGGATAAGGATATTGATGCGACGATTTTGGCGGCGAATGAGTCGCTTCGGCGAAGGGCACCGGCGGAGAGTAAGGATTAGGATTCGCGAGTTTGCGATGTGTCTCGGGGAAGAAATTCGAGTTAAGTCCTTTATTAGCATACACATCGACCGCAGAACGCTGTAAGTCCTTTATTAGCACATACATCGCAAAATAGGGTGGGGTGGGGGGTAGCGGTTTTTTGCGAATTCCCGAATTGGGAATGATTGCTGTGGCGGCTAAGGCTAAGCAAACTGGAGAGATAGGTTGTTGAGAAGAGGGCGTGGGCTAGTTTGTGGAGCTTGGGATAAAAAATACACATGCACCGACTGGAATGTCGGTGCTACCAAGCCGTCGCATATTAAGGTTAGTGCCTTGCATTTGATTTGACGCTGTGGTTACATCCCCGCGCCGCCTCCCGGTGGCTGGAGGACATGATGGCAGGTGTGGAGACGGGACCGCTCACACTCAGTGAAATCCTGGACCGGATGTTTTCAATTTATCGTAAAAACTTCCTGATGCTGGTGGGAATTGCGGGATTGCCTTATGCGGGCGTCACCGTGATTATTGGATTTTTGGTGGGACTGGCTGCGCTGGTAACTATAGGGGGCGCGCCGGACGCCGCGCGGATTGGAGTTGGGGCGGTTGGCGGAATATTTCTGATCTTAATCATCGTGATGGTATTTATTTTTATCGTCGCGGTGATTCTTGCGAGCCTGGGAACTTACGTGGCGGTGTGGGACATTCAGGTGGGACGCGCGACGGGAATCAAACGCGCATACCGAGTTGCGTGGAGCCACGCGGGATCCGCAATACTGGCGGGAATTCTCGCCGGACTTGCGATCATCGCAGGATTTTTTCTGCTGATTATTCCGGGAATTATTGTGTATCTGGCGCTGTCGCTGATTTACCCGGTGATTATCGCGGAGGATTCGGGCGGAGCGGAGTCGTTGGGACGAAGCTGGGAATTGACGAAGGGCTATCGCTGGAAAATATTTGTGGCGGGATTGGTTTCGATTGCGGTATCGACGGCGATTACGTACGGGATTCAGATTCCGCTGCTGATTATTTCGGCGGCCTCGTTCACACCGGGAGCCGCGCCGGTGTGGTTTGTGATTATTAACGCGCTGGCATCGATTCTTGGCAGCGTGGTTCCAGCGCCGTTGTTAGCAATCGCATCGTGCTTGATTTATTATGACGCGAGAGTTCGTAAAGAGGGATTCGATCTGCAACGAATGCTGGATCAATTGCCGCCGCCGATGCCCGGGGAAGCGGGCGCGGCGCCGGAAATTGCGGTTAGCTAGCGTGGGTAAGTAGAACTACGAGACGGATTTGGATTTACAGAAACACGGCGACGCGAAAGGTTTCCGTCATGGATGAAGTTCCGGTACAAGCGGCCGAATTGAAGCCGATGAGCCTTTCGGAGTTGCTGGACCGCACGTTCACGTTATATCGGAACCGGTTCTGGCTGTTCTGCGGAATTATGGTGATACCGGAAATTGCGATCATGATTTGTTCGCTGATTGTGGTGATCGCATTTCCGATAAAGATTATGTCCATTGCGCAGAGTTCGCAGGACCCGTTCGCGGTTTTTCGGACAATGCAGGACCGGATTGTGCCGAGCTTTCTTTTGATTATCGCGCAGCTTTTTTTCCAGGCATTCGCGCTGGGAGCGGTGACGGTTGCGGTGTCTGAACTTTATTTGGGACGAGCGGTTTCGATTCGGGGCGCGTACCGGAAGATCCGGGGAAAGATTTTCGGGCTCGTCGGGCTGATCATTCTGCTTTTCCTAATCACATTTGTATTTGTGGTTGGCGTTTTCGTGGCCGTATTTCTGGTGGGCGGAATTGCGTCATTGGCGCTGACGGCGATATCTCCGGTCCTTTCGGTGATTGCGATTTTGTTGGTGGCTTTGGGCGGATTTGTTCTGGCGGCGTGGCTGCTGATGCGGTTCGCAGTTTCCATTCCTGTGTATCTGTTGGAACAGCAGGGCGCAGTGGAGTCAATGACGCGCAGTGGCGTGCTTACACGCGGGCGTCGCGGACGAATTCTTGGCGCGGTACTGGTGATGTACGTCGTGTCCATTCGTTGTGCAATCACTTTTTGTGCTGCCTTTTACAATTTTGGCGTTCATGTATGCGGTGAAAGGATTGTTGCCGGTGTGGATACAGGCGGGGCAGTCGGTGACGGCGGCACTGGCGGGAACAGTTGCGGGGCCGCTCTTCATGATTACAATCGCGCTGATTTATTATGACGTGCGGATACGGAAAGAGGCGTTCGATTTGGAATCGATGATGAGCGCGCTGAACACTTCAGCAAATTCGGGCGGCGACGCGGGCGCACCGCCGCCGTTGCAGCAAGCTTCGTGAAATTTGATGATAAACCGCAGGTGGTTCTGATGGTTCGCAGTAATTTGCATGGACGAGATTGGCGCTGGGCGAAGTGCGCGCGATTTACTGCGTGCGCGTTGGTGGCTTTTGCAATTATGGTAGCTGGCGGAGTTGTGCGCGCTGCGAATTTTGCGATGGATGATGTGTCGGCGAAACAGACTGTGACGCTTGTGCAATATGAAAGTGAATTGGATCGACTGGCGAATGCGTTTTCGGATTTGCCTGCGCATCCGTCGGGAGCGGAGGCGCTGCGGCAATCACTACCGAGCGGGTGGATCGTAGATACGGGAGACGAGAAGTACGAAGTTTCGGCGGAGTGGATTGCAGATGCGTTGAAAGTGAGTGGAAAGAGTGTGAAAGACCAGAAGGAAATTTGGGAGGACGCGGCGGCGCGGCTGAAAAGTTTGCGGGCGGAAGCGGAAAGTTGGAAGAGCGCCGGAACGGAAGGGAATCGCGCGGATGCGAAAGCGCGTCTGCAGAAAATTTTGCAGCGGAGAGAATTTAATCAGGCGACGAAGGGGCAATCGTGGTGGAGTCAGATGTGGGATCAAGTCTGGCGATGGATTGATTGGCTGTTGGATCACACCATTGGACGATTATTGGGAAATGGCACGGCGAAAACTGTGGCGCTGTGGGTGCTGATTGGGGCGGTGTTTCTTTTCGCGGCGGTATGGATTGTGCGCGGCATGCGCTCGATGGTGCGCACGGAAGGACTGAAAGTGGACGCAGTGTTTCCGCCCGGAAAACACTGGCGAGATTGGACGCGCGAAGCGTCGGCTGCGGCCTCGCGCGGAGATTATCGAGCGGCGTTGCATTCGGCCTATTGGGCGGGAGTGTACCGGCTGGCGGAACTGGGCGCGTGGAAATTGGATCGCGCGCGGACGCCGAGGGAATATCTGAGGATGATTGGCGAGCAAGCGCAAAACGAATTGGCGGAACAAAATCGCGTTGGGCGCGACTTGGCGCTGAAAGATTTAACGCACGGGATGGAAGCTTCGTGGTACGGATTTTTGCCTGCGACGCAGCAGGACTATGACAAAGCAGTGGCGCACCTGGAGACACTTGGATGCCGGTTTCACTCGACCGCTCAGACCGTAAAATCCTAATCGGCGCCACCGTGATCTTGGTGCTGCTGGTTGGGGCGACGGCTGTGCTTTCCCCTCCGCAGGCTGCGCCGGCGCCGGATTCTTCAAGCTATTCGCCGGGAGCGAACGGAGCGAAGGCGGCGTACGAATTGCTGGGCGAGTTGGGATATCAAGTTGAGCGATGGGCGCAGCCGCTGCCGGAATTGCCGGAGGACTCGGGAAAAAATGTGCTGGTACTTTCTGAACCGCTCGGCGCCGTGGCGATTGCGGAATCGGATGCGCTGGAAAGATTTGTGCGGCGCGGCGGGCGAGTGCTGATCACCGGACCGAATGTGCCGAAATTTTTGAGAGGCGCGGGAGTGACACTGATGCCGCCGCAGCACGCCGCTACGCAGAATTTTCAAGCTGCGGCGGTGAGCGCGATTACGCGCGGCGTTCCGATTATCACGATGGCGGCGACGGTTCGTTGGGCTGGTGATAATTCGGATGCAGCGCCGATGTACGCTCAAGACGAAAATATTGTGGTGGTGGCGTACAAAATCGGCGACGGAGAAGCGATCTGGTGGGCCAGTGCGACGCCACTTTCAAACGCGGGAATTTCCGCGGAGGGAAATCTAAATTTGCTGCTGAACTCGCTGGGCGCGGCGGATGGAACGCGCGTTTTGTGGGACGAGTATTATCACGGCGAGCGGAAAACTCTGGGGAGCTATTTGGCGGGAACGCCGGTGGTGTGGGCGCTGCTGCAAGGCGGAATTATTTGCGTGATGATTGTAGTGGCGTATGGACGGCGAACAGGGCCGACGCGAATGCCGGTGGTGGAATCACGATTATCGCCGCTGGAATTTGTGGAGACGCTGGGCGCGCTTTATCAATCGGCGGGAGCGGCTTCGGGAGCGGTGAAAACGGTATGGGATCGATTTCGATATTTAATTTGCACACGGCTGGGATTGCCGCGAGATGCAAACGTGCGGCAGATGTATGATTCGGCGCGCGAACGATTGGGATGGACGGAGCCGGGACTGTTTGAGTCGATGCAAACGGCGGAGCGCGCGTCAACGGACGTTTCGTTGAGCAGCAAAGATGCGTTGCGAATTGTGGAATCGATCGAACATTATGCGGGACTGCTGGAATTGAATCGCACAGGAAACGAGGGAACACTTACATGGCGGAGCAAGTAGCACGCGTCGCAGAACACGTTCGCAGAGAAATGGGGCGGTCGATTGTGGGGCAGCGCACGCCGCTGGAGCAGTTGGTGATGGTGCTGCTGTGCGGCGGCCATGCGCTGATTGAAGGCGTGCCGGGACTGGCGAAAACTTTGGCGGTGAAAACGCTGGCGCTGGTTGGACGATTGGATTTTCGCCGCGTGCAGTGCACGCCGGATTTAATGCCCGCGGATATTCTGGGCACAACAATTTTCAACGCGAAGGCCGGCGAATTTTCTTTGCACAAGGGGCCGATCTTCACGGACCTTTTGCTGGTGGACGAAATTAATCGCACGCCGCCGAGGACACAGTCAGCGTTGCTGGAGGCGATGGAAGAACGTCAGGTGACGCTGGACGGAAATACGCAGGCGCTTTCGCAATTCTTCACGGTGTTTGCGACACAGAATCCGATTGAATTTGAGGGAACGTATCCGCTGCCGGAAGCGCAACTCGATAGATTTTTGCTGAAAATTCGGATGGTATATCCGGATGCGAAAGAGGAAGCGGAGATTTTGCAGCATTATCAGGAAGGATTCGATCCACGGTATTTGGAGCGGCTGGGATTAGTGCCGCTGCCCGCGAACTGGCTGACGGCGGCGCGCGCGGAAGTTGCCGCGGTGCGCGTTGAACCGGCGTTATTTCAATACGTGACGAGCATTGCGCGGCGTTCGCGGGATTGGCCGTCGCTGAGTTTGGGGGCGAGTCCACGCGCGGCGGTGAGTTTGCTGATTGCCGCCAAAGCAGTTGCGGCGCTGGAAGGACGCGATTTTCTGATTCCGGATGACGTGAAGGCGGCGGCACCGGCAGTGCTGCGTCACAGATTGTTGCTGAAGCCGGAAGCGGATCTTGAGGGAATGAATTCCGATCATGTGATTAGCGAATTGCTTGCGGCAGTTGAAGTGCCGAAGTAGCCCGCAGATAAATAAATGTCCGCACTTCCACAAAGAACGCCTTTGGTGCAAGCGGCTGCTGCCGCGCGCGATGCTATTGGCGTAAGTCTTTCGGGGCCGGCGCGTTTGGTGCCGTCGAATGTTAGCGCGGTGGCTGTGCGGCGAGGCCGCGTGGGATTCGGATTTGGTCCGCGCTTCTTTTTGTTGATGATGCTGGGACTTGTGTGGCTGGCGCCAGCATGGTGGGACGCGCGATTTTTTTACGCGATGCTGGCGTGGGATGTTTTCGTTTTCGTGATTTGGTTTTGGGATTTATTGCGCGTGCCGCGCGCGCAGCAGTTAAATGTTTCGCGCGTGTGGACGGCGCCTGCCGCGTTTGAAACTGAAAGTCACGTCACTATTGTTGTTCGTAACGCGGGTGCACAAGCGATTTACGCACGTGTGGTGGACGATACGCCGCTCACTTTCCGCGCGATTCCTCCTGAAGTTGAAATTCGCGCGGCGGCGCGCGAAGTAGGCAGCGCCACATATCCGATACGTCCCAAGGAACGTGGAGACGCGCGATTTGGACGGGCTTATTTGCGCTGTCAGACGGTGCTGCAAGTTGCGGAGCGCTGGAGTCTGGTTGAGCTCGCTCAAAAAGTGCGCGTGTATCCGAATTTGCAGCAGGCCCAGCACGCGGCGCTTTATTTGATTCGTAGCCGGCAGGTGCAGATGGAGAGACGACTGCGGCGTCAACGTGGACGCGGCCGCGAATTTGAAAGTTTGCGCGAATTCCGCGCGGGCGATGAGTATCGCGAAATTTGCTGGACGGCTTCGGCGCGCCGCGGACATTTAGTCACTAAAGTAAATCAAGTGGAGCGCAGTCAGACCGTGTGGATCGTGCTGGACGCGGGAAGATTATTGCGCGCGCGAATCGGTGGGCCAAGCAAATTGGATTACGCAGTTGGCGCGGCGCTCAGTCTGGCGCACGTGGCATTACTTTCCGGAGACAATGTGGGGATGCTTGCATACGGACGCAAAGTGCAGCAGCGCGTTCCTCCGGGAAAAGGCACGGCGCATTTGCGCAGACTGGTTGAAAGTCTGGCGATGGTACACGCGGAATGGAGTGAAGCGGATCATTTGCGCGCCACGGATGCGTTGCTGGCGTCGCAAAAACGGCGCAGTCTGGTGGTGTGGTTGACGGACCTGGCGGAAACTCCTGCAACTCCTGAAGTGATTGAAGGAGCGATGCAAGTTTCGCATCGGCATTTAGTTTTATTCGGAGTGATCAGCCAGCCGGAATTAAATGTACTTGGACGAATGGTGCCGGATAACGTGAAAGAAATGTACGAGCATGCGGCCGCTATCGAAATGATTCATCGGCGAGAATTATTATTGTCCCGGCTGCGCCAGCAGGGAATTCTGGCGCTGGAATTGCCGCCGGGGACACTTGCGACGACCGTCGTGAATCGATATTTGGATATTAAAGAGCGCAGCCTGCTTTAGGGCCATATGTGGGGATTCTCTTCGAGTTGAGCGAGAAAGGCTCACAGGCGGAGGAGCGAGTATTACTTACTTTCGCGCGGAATTAATTGCACGGTGATCCAGTGTCGGGGCGAGGGATGAATCGCTATGGTACAGAGTACAAAGCGGTTAGTCTCTCCCAGTGATGGCCACATAATCGCTCTAAATGCGTTCGATAAAGTACATACAGTGTTTACTGTATCGGTTAGCCTCTTAAAGTAAAACTTAAGGCTTTGATCCGACCCCGGCAGGGGCGCCGCTGTACTTTTGTGCGTACAGGCCTGCGCAGTCGAAACTCTGCGCCCTGGAGATTGAAGTTGGGTTGCGAAAGAGAGGCATCGATGGCGGCAACGATTTTGTTGGTGGACTCCGATCTAATCGATCGCGCCGATTGGCAGGCGCTTTTGCAGTTTCACGGATATAAGGTTTTCGCGGCGCCGAATGGAAAAGCTGCGCTGGATTGTTTTCCTCTGATTAATCCTGATCTGGTATTAGTGGATTCGGAATTGGCCGATATTTCGACTCATGAAATATGTCGCAGGCTGAAAGCTGATCCGCAGATTGGCGGCACGCCAATTGTTGTGGTGGGATCCTACCTTAGCAGGTTGAAGCAGTCTTACTTGGGCGAAGAGACTTCCGGAGACTGCTCGACGGGGCCGGCAACGCGAACTCAGGCGTTGGATCGAATTCAGAATCTGCTGGTGAGCCGACAATTCGATCTCTTTAGTGACTCGTCAGCACGCGTGCACGACGGCGCTGAGCCGAGCCAGGGTCAAACTTCAACGTCTTCAATGCGATTCGACGGCTAGCTGGCCTTGCTCTCCAATACCTTCGGTGGGAATAACTTTGCGGCCTGACTTTGTAAGGTAGACCGTGAAAAGCGAGAACAGCGCCGCAGCAAATAAATATTTCAGCGGCGGCGGCAAGTGAGTGGGAGAAAGAAACGCCTCGATCGTTCCGGCCACGATTAACGTAGGAATCACGCCAAAAATTAACCGGGCACTTTTCGCGCCGGCTTGTGAAAGCGATTCGCGGCGCGGAAGTAGTCCGGGAAATAAAAGTCCGCGCGCCAGCAATAATCCCGCGCCACCACTGATGAATATCGCCGGCAATTCCAACACTCCGTGCGGCGCTACAAAACTCCACAACATGGTGGACATATTCGCTTCAAAACACGCTACGCCGATCACGCCCATCAGGAATCCGTTCATCAACATGCTGTAGATGGTGCCAAGGCCGGCGACGATTCCCGAAGCGAAGGTGAAGAAGCAAACGGAAATGTTGTTGGTCATAATCTGGCTGGAGGCGAGCGGCTTGATGGTCAGCACCGATTCGGTCCACATTTTGTGATGCTCGATGGTTTCCATCATTTCAGGGCCCAGGAAATAGCGCTCGAAGGAGGCGTCATGAAGAGTGAGCAACGCGCTAACGATTCCAGCAAATAAAAAAAGCAGCGCGGCGGCGAGAGTGTAGTTAAATGTTTCGCGAAATGTGCGGGGGAAATCCTCGCGATAAAATTTAATAATTCCCCAGCCGGAACGTTTTCGTCCGGCGTATAACAAATTGTGAGCGCGGCTGAGGAGTTGATTGAGTGAGCGCGCCAGTCCCTGTTCGAGGGGATCTTCGCGAACGGCGGCGAGATCCGCGGCCGCCTGACGGTATAATAATCCCAGCTCCTGAAGTTCCTTGTGTGATAAGTTGCGAACCCCGGAACGGCCGGAACGCTCGACCAATTCCGTTAGGCGCTCCCAATAGGGGCGGCGTTTGCTGAGCCATCGTGCGGAGGGCATGAATGGATTCTCCGGACCCAGTAACAACTTCTTGGGACGACAAGCTTACCATTGAAACACCCGAGCAGACATCGCTCGAGTTTCCACTGGCGGGCGTGGGCAGCCGTTGCATGGCGCTGCTGCTGGATACTTTGATTCAGGTAATTGTTTTCCTCATATTGATTCTGGTGCTGGCGCTTTTTCACTTAGCTTCGCCCGGCGGAGCAGGCGGATTGGGCCTTGGCGGACTTTGGGCGCAGGCGCTGATTTACTTTTCGATTTTCGTTTTGTACTACGGATATTTCGCGCTTTTTGAATCCATCTGGAACGGCCAAACGCCGGGAAAACGTGTGGCGCATTTGCGCGTGATTCAGGAATCGGGCCGTCCGATACAGGTGTGGCAGGCATTCGCGCGAAATCTGATGCGCATCATCGATTCGATTCCATTTTGCTACGCCATCGGAATGACGTCCGCGCTGATCAGCAAGCAGAATCGCAGGCTCGGTGATTATGTGGCCGGAACTGTGGTGATTCACGAGCGTCCGCTGACGAAAATTTCGGTTGGTTGGGCGAGCGATGCGCCGAGCGCAGTTGGCGCGCCGGTGTTGGGCGCATCACGGCTTTCGGTGGACGAGGTGCGTTTGATCGAAGCATTTCTGGAGCGGCGGAATTCGCTGGCGGAGGACGTGCGATTTCGCATGGCGCGTCAGATTGCTTCGCGTATTGGAAGTCAATTGGGTATCAGCGACGAGCAGATACGCATGTCGGGAGTTACGTCTGATGAAACTTTCCTGGAAGCGCTGGCGCGCGAAAGGCTAAGTTCGCGCGGGTAGACTGACGCGCTGATTTTTCTGCGCGCGTGAATATTTTCGCGAATTTCGTCTACGAAGTTGAACCCTGCTGATTTAGCCGAAGTTGCGAAAGTTCCTGGCTCAGCTTTTCAAAACGCTCCAATAATTCCTTGTGACGCGTATCCTCCGTTGACGGTTTTTTTGCAGTGAACGAGATTGTGCCGCCGGGTTCGATTCGAGCGCAGTCCACGTCGCCGAGTGTATCGAATCCCTGCCGGTGTGCAGCCGCTTCGAGTTCTGGCAAAGTAATCAGATCCTTGCGCAATTTCGTTTTGTCGAGCTTGCCGTGCTCGATTAAGAGATCGCTGCCGCCCTCCACGACTTCATCAATTCCCGGATGACTGTAGAGAAATCGGACGAAAACATAATTCACGAAAAGCAGGGTGGCCGCGCCGATCAATCCGCCCGTGACGGAATTATCATCGCCGATGATGGCGTTCTGAACGGTATTAGAAAGGGTGAGGAGCACGACCAGGTCAAACGGATTAAGTTGCGCCAATTCTCGTTTGCCTGCGAGGCGTAAAACGACGACCAGGAAGGTATAAACAAGGATCGGCCGCAGAATTTTTTCCAGTACCGGCAACGCCAGATGAAACATGTTGGCCCACATTACAGAGTGCATTGTTTGTCTCCTTCGGAATCGAGTGAGGCGAAGTTAACACGGCATCGCGGTTCACGGAAGCGCGGGCAAAAGCGGGAAAGTGTGCTGGATGGAACTGCGAAGAGTACAGTGCCGTTATAGAAACAATTTGGTTCCATGCCGTTCAGGTGCGCCAATTAGCGCACACAATGGTAGTGCGGTGGCGCCCCTTTCAGTGGCGCATGCCCTATGCCCGAACGCACCGAATACGAAATTAAGCGCGCGGCGTCACTTCGCTTTGACTCCGTCAAACCCGGTCTCGCCGTTCCCGCCGTATTTTGGACGACCGATGCGGAATTGCGCGTGACCTCGATTCAAGGCAATGGTCTGGAAGCTCTGGGAATTTCGACTGACGATTTAATAGGCGCGCCAATTCAGGAAAGTCTGGTGGGAACCAGCGGCCACGATCCAATCCTGATTGCGCATCGCCGCGCGCTGACCGGGGAATCCACATGTTTTGAAGCGCGACTTGGAAATTCTCCCGTAGAAATTTATGTCGCGCCGCAGCTCGATGCGAATGGAAACTTCTCCGGGGTAATTGGAATGGCGAAGTTGTCCCGGAGCGGGATCCGGCAAGTCGAACAAAAATTGGGTGAGAAAAATTCCGGCGGCGGGAATCGGGCGGAAGCCGAGCGTTTGGTAATGATTGAGATTATTCAGGCGCTGAATCTCACCTCGAATCTGGACGAGTTATTGCAAAGAATGCACGGCGCGTTGAAGAGCGTAGTTTCGGCGGAAAACTTCTTCATCGCGTTGCACGACGATGCCACTGGAATGTTCCATTTTCCATTTGTGGCGGATCCCCACGACGTTCCTCCCGCGCCACGAAAGGCCGGACGAACCTGCGCTGCGTACGTGTTTCGTACGGGGACGACGTTGTTGGCGAATCGGGAAAGATTTGATGCGCTCGTGAAGAGCGGAGAAATTGAGCTGATCGGCACGCCCGCGGCTGCGTGGCTCGGAGTTCCGCTTCGCACGCCTTCCAGAACAATTGGCGTGCTGGTGGTGCAATCGTACGACGACGCAAATGCGTATTTACCGCGCGATGTTGAACTGATCGTCTCCGTCGCTTCGCAAATTGCTCTGGCAATCGAACGCAAGCGCGCGGAAGACGAACTCCGCAAACGCGAAGCCGAACACGCGATCATATTCAACTCCTCGCCTTCCATAATTGTGCGCAAGGATGCAGCCAGCGTAATTTTGCGCGCGAACAAAGCGGCGGGAGAATTTTTCGGGATACCGCCCGACCAGTTGCAAGGGAAACATGTGTCGGAAGTCTGGCCTGACGCCGAAGGAGTTTCAGAAAAAGAAGATCAGGAAGTGATGCGGACGGGAAGAAGCAGAATCGGAGTTCTGACCGGTTGGCGCTCCGCATCCGGCGAAGAAAAAATTCTTCACACGCACCGGGTTCCCTATCGCGATCACGATGGCAACGTGGCGGGAGTGATTGTTTTTGCCACGGACGTTACCGAGCAGCGCCGCTCGCGCGAAATGCTGGACAACATTCGACGGCAGAACGAACTTATATTGCAGTGCGCGGGAGAAGGAATTTGCGGCGTGGATCAGGATGGCTTCTGCACGATGGTCAATCCGGCGGTGACCGCGTTATCGGGTTGGTCGCCCGAGGACCTTCTCGGGAAACACGTTCAGGATGTGCTGCATCACTCGCGTCCTGACGGCACTCGATACACGCGAGAAGAATGCCCGCTGATCGAGATGTACCGCGATGGAATTCCGCGGCGCGTGTACGACGAAGTATTTTGGAAGAAAGATGGAACTTCGTTCCCCGTCGAATATTTTGCGACACCGATTCAGGAGAACGGCGTGTGCACCGGCGCGGTCGTAACTTTCCGTGACGTTTCCGAAGAGCGCCGAGCGAGGCAAGTGCTTCGCGAATCGGAAGCGCGCTATCGCCTGCTGGTGGAAAATGCCGCGTACGGAATATTTCGGACGGCTCCGGATGGAAAGTTTTTGGATGCCAATAACGCGCTCGCTACGATGCTCGGTTATTCATCCCCAAGCGAACTTTTGACCGTAAATATTTCCACGGTCTACGCGCGGCCCGAGGCGCGTGAGCCGGTGATTGCCGCCACCGTTGCGAAGGGATCTGCCGACGGTCTTGAACTCGATTGGGTACGGAAAGACGGCCAGCCGGTGATGGTTCGCTTGAGCGCGCGATTGATCCGCGAGCCAAGCGGCGAAGCGTACTTCGAGGGAATCGTAGAAAATGTGACGGAATGGCGCGCGCTGGAAACTCAGTTGCGTCAAGCGCAGAAAATGGAAGCGGTTGGGCGGCTGGCCGGCGGCGTTGCCCATGACTTCAATAATTTATTGATGGTCATCAAGGGGCACACGGAACTTTTGCTGGAACGTACGGCGCCGGAACATCCCGACTTTCGCAAGATTGATCAAATCAAAAAAGCGGCGGACCGCGCCGCGGCGCTTACGCGTCAGCTACTCGCGTTCAGCCGCATGCAGGTGATGCAGCCTCGCGTGATGGATCTAAACATCACCATCACAGAAATGGGCAAGATGTTGCCGAGCTTGATAGGAGAAGATATCGAGCTGGCAATCCTCACTAAGCCGCACCTGGCTCACGTGAAGGCCGACGCCGGCCAAATGGAACAGGTGATTTTAAATTTGACTGTGAACGCGCGTGACGCGATGCCGCATGGCGGCAAGCTGCTGATTGAAACGTCGAACGTTGAGCTTGATGAAGCTTATGCACGAATGCATCCGCCGCTTCTGGCGGGACGATATGTGATGCTCGCCGTCACCGACACGGGAATTGGAATGGACGCGGCGACGCAGGCTCACATTTTTGAGCCGTTCTTCACCACCAAGGAAAAAGGAAAAGGCACCGGCCTCGGACTCGCCACGGTCTACGGAGTTGTGAAACAGAGCGGCGGCTTCGTTTGGGTCTACAGCGAACTGGGAAAGGGAACTTCGTTCAAGATTTATTTACCGCGCGTGGACGAACGAGCCGAAGCGGAATCGGAGAAAAAGCGTAAGGAAGAGTTGCCGTGCGGTACAGGAACCATTCTGCTTGCAGAAGACGAAAAGGAAGTGCGCGAAGTGGCGCGCGAGTTTCTGAATCTCGCTGGATACACGATCATCGAGGCTAAAGATGGCGCAGAAGCGCTCGAGCTTGCCGCGAAGCACGCTGGGACGATCGACCTGCTCGTCACGGATATGGTGATGCCCGGCATCGGAGGGCGCGAATTGGCGACGCGTTTGCTGGCGGTGCGTCCGGGATTGAAAGTAATTTACATGTCTGGATATACGGAATATGCAAATTTCAAGAATGCAGAATTTGAGTTGCACAATGTAATGCTGCAGAAGCCTTTTACGCGCGCGGTGCTTGCTTCGGCGGTCCAAAAAATTCTCAAGGAAACTTCAAAGTAATGGCGTCTTATCGCCTCTCGCAATTTCTTCTCTAGGTTGTTCGTCCGCAAGCTGCATACGCAAATTTGGTCCATGCCATCGTGAATTCTGTAAACTGTGGTAGCGTGCGGCGTGCGACGCGCTAACATTTTCCGAAAGGTGACGCCCGATTGAAACTTCGTGTTCCAGTTCCAGCTACTACGCGCGGCATGGACCCGTGTCACGTTCCCATTGAAGGCCGTGTCGGCGCCCTGCGTCTGGATTTCAACGAGAATACCGTGGGCAGTTCCGCGGCGGCATTGCGCGCCGTGCGCAAACTGACCGCCGAACAATTGGCAATGTATCCGGAATATATTGCGCCGACGGCACGAATGGCGCGGTGGTTCGGCGTGAAACCGAATGAGCTTACGCTCACTAATGGCGCCGACGGCGCGTTGCAGCAAATCATCGCTACATTTGTGGATCGCCGAAGCGCGATTCTGCTGGCCAATCCAACGTTTGTGATGTATCGCTTTTACGCGCAGCTTTCCGGCGCGCGCATTGTTTCTCTTTCCTACGATTCCGAAATGAATTTTCCAGCGGAAGCGGCGATGAAGGCTCTGCGAAAATCTCCGCGCTTATTCTTGATTGCGAATCCAAATAATCCGACCGGCACTTTGATCGAGGCGCCCGTGATTCGCCGCATGCTTGACGCCGCGCCGCGCACGCTATTTGTGCTCGACGAAGCTTATTTTGAATTTTCCGGCGCCACAATTCTGCCGTGGATTCGCCGCTATCCGAATTTGATTGTCGTCAGAACATTTTCCAAGGGTGCCGGGTTGGCCGGATTGCGCTTGGGATTGATGTTCGCATGTCCGGAAGTGACGGCGCTGCTTGGGAGCACGCGCGAGCAATTTGCCGTGAACGCCGCCGCTCTTGTTGCCGCCGAAGCCACCGTGCGCGATTATCGCGCGGTCACAAAGTATGCTGAGGAAATTGGTCTGGCGCGAGAAATACTCCGCGACGCGCTCGTCCGCCTGCGCGTAAAAGTATTTCCCAGCGCCGCGAATTTCTTGCTGGTGGATTTTGGCGCGGACGCGCCGCGAATTCTGCGTCAATTGGCAAAGCGCCGCATTCTGTTGCGCGATCGCACATCGGACTTCGGGCGGCCCGGATACGTGCGGATCACAATCGGCACGCGTCCGCAAATGCTCCGGCTGATTCGCGAACTAGGACGTTTGATTCCGGAAAGTAAATCTTGAAAAACAAAATTGAATTGATCGTCTTCGATGTCGATGGCGTGCTCGTGGACGTCCGCGGATCATTTCATCGCAGCACCGTGCAGACCGTCCATCATTTCACCGGCAAGCGCGTGCCGATGTCCGAAATCCAGAAATGGAAATCGAAAAGTGGATTCAACGACGATTGGAAATTAACGACCGCGTGGATTCGCGCGCTCGGCGGCAATACAAAATACGAGGAAGTAAAAGCTCAATTCATGAAATTTTATTGGGGCGAAGGCGCGCCCGGAAACGTGGAACGCGAAGTATGGCTGGTACCCGCGCGGCTGCTAAAGAAATGGGCCAAGCGCGCGGAGCTTGCCCTTTTTACAGGACGCACGCGCAAGGAACTTTCCTACACGCTCGATCGTCTTAAAATGGAAAAATATTTTAAGCAAATTGTCACCATGGACGACATCGCAAATCTGAAACCGCATCCCGATGGACTGCTCCGAATTTTAAATGGACGCCATCCGGCGCGCGCGTTGTATCTGGGCGACAATATTGATGACGCGCTTGCGTCGCAACGCGCGCAAGTTCCGTTCCTTGGCGTGCTTCCGCGCGGCAGTCACGCGCGAAAAATGCGGGGCAAAATTTTGCGCGATCTCGGTGCGCTGGCCATCCTTCACAAAGCCACGGAACTCGACAAATGGCTCACGCGAAATGACGCCCGATAGGCGTTCCAGGGCGGAAACGCACGTCGAGGCCCTAGCCGCATAAGCGTGCCAAACTATGAGTAACTCCCACTATGTCAATAAGATACGGCAACTTTGAACGGGTCAACATTTCACGTCTCCGGAACAAATCCGTCTGATATAATTGAATCTCCGCGCGCGTCAGTTGCGCCGCTTGATCCCCGCCAGTTCGAGGGATTCCACGAATGAAACGTTACGGCGAGCATCGATTTCCCGGCCGGCTGTTTGTCGTCGAAGGCATCGACGGCTCCGGCAAGTCCACCCAACTGATGCTGCTGCACCAGTGGCTGAAGTCGGAAGGCTACGGCGTGGTTTTCAGCGAATGGAATTCTTCGCTGGTTGTGAAGGACACGACCAAGCGCGGCAAAAAGAAAAAGCTTTTAACTCCCGCAACTTTCTGCCTGATTCACGCCACCGATTTTGCCGATCGCATGGAGCGCAACATTATTCCGTTGCTGAAAGCGGGCGCCATTGTTTTGTGCGATCGCTATATTTACACGGCCTTCGCGCGCGATATCGCTCGCGGGCTTGATCCTGCCTGGGTGCGCGAACTTTATTCTTTCGCGGTGAAGCCAACGGGAGCATTTTATTTCCGCGTGCCGCTGGAAGTTTCCATCACGCGATTGCATGCGGCGCGCAACGGATTTAAGTTTTACGAAGCTGGACTGGATTTGGGCATGACGGAAGATCCCGACGAAAGTTTTCGTTTATTTCAGGGACGCATCGTGGAAGAGTACGAAAAGATCGTACCCGAATTTGGATTGAACGTGATTGACGCGACGCAGCCCATTGAGATCCAGCAGGAACAAATGCGCGAGTTGGTGCTTTCCAAACTCGAACGCGCAAAACAATTGCGGGTGGCGCCATGAAAGTTACCAACGGAGTTACCCTGCCGGGCATGGAGCTTTCCGATCTTGTCGGCAAACTGATCGTCGTCGAAGGAACAGATGGCGTCGGCCGCTCCACACAAATTGCGTTGCTGAAAGAATGGCTCGAGCAAAAGGGCCACGCGGTTCTCGATACCGGGCTTTCGCGCTCGGGACTTGTAGGCAAGGGAATTAAGCGCGCTAAAGAAGGCCACACGCTGGGCCGCATCACGCTCACACTTTTTTACGGCACGGATTTTTCGGATCGCCTCGAACATGAAATTGTTCCCGCGTTGCGCGCCGGATTTGTTGTCCTCACCGATCGTTACATTTATTCGCTGATCGCGCGCGCCATCGTTCGCGGGCTCGATCCGGAATGGGTGCGCAAAGTTTATTCCTTCGCGATTAAGCCGGACGCTGTCTTCTATCTGAAAATCGGCGTAGACGATTTGATTCCTCGTGTCGTTTTCACGCGCGGTTTTGACTATTGGGAATCCGGCATGGACGTTTACACCACGGAAGACATGTACGAAAGTTTCCGGCGTTATCAAACGTCGATGCTCGAACAGTTCGATCATTTGGCCGAAGAATATAAATTCAAAGTGATTGATGCGACGCCTGAGCCGCGCAAAATTTTTGAAAAACTTCGCGCCGGAATCACAAAAGTTTTGGAAGGTGAATCGCATCGTGTTGCGCCGCCGCATGATGCCGTAACGATTGCGACGCCGCCTTCGGCCGTAACGCCATTGGCGCATGATCCTGCTCCGATTGCGCCGCCCGTTCCGGAGCCTGCTGCTCGCGCCGCTGAATCCACGGAAGATCGCGTAGCTGCCGCGCTTTCAAAACTGCGCGATGTTTCTGTCGGCGAGACCGACGCCTGAACCGTTACGCAATTCTGAAAGTTTGGCTGCAGGATTTCTGAAATGTCCTCAAAACTTCCGCCCACAGTTTTAGTTGCCGCGAACACGTCGGAAGAACCCCTTACTTCAATCGATTCGTCTCGCCTCACGAAATGGATGCACGCGGTTCTCATTGAGATGGATGCCGTTCGGAAACATTTCAAGCCGCGTCATGTGCACGATCTTCGTGTCGCGCTGCGCCGATGCCGATCCATCGCGCAGGGCCTTGCCGAATTGGATCCGGACTCCGGCTGGGAGCGGCTGCGGAAAGAAACGAAAAAGCCGCTCGATGCGCTCGGCCGTCTGCGCGATACCGAAGTCATGCGCGGCTGGATTGGCCGTCTGCACGTAAATGACAAGGCGTCCACCGATCTTCTTCTCGCGAAGCTGAATGAATCTGAACGTGATGCAATTCGTCGCAGCGAAAAAGAGCTTTCCGCCTTTGACAAAAAACAGTGGCGCAAATTCACCAGTCATCTTCCCGGCCGCTCTTCGCGAATTCTTTCCGATAGCCCCGCTGCTGAACTGCTCGCGCTTGAGCGCTGGCGCGAGGCGTGGGCGGCGCATAGCTATGCGTTCCGCTCGCGCAGCAAAGTCTCTCTTCACGGACTTCGCATCGCGCTGAAACATTTTCGCTATTCGGTTGAGAACTTTTTGCCGGAACGAAATGCCGAATGGGGCGGGGAATTAAAGAAATTTCAGGATCTTCTCGGCGATATACACGACCTTGACGTTCTCTGGGCCACGCTCGTGCGATTGACACCCGCACTTTCCGCAACTGCTCGCGCGAAATGGGAAGCTGCTATCCAGCCGCAGCGCGCCCGCCGGCTGGACGCGTATCGCGCGAAAATGACGGGACCAAAATCGCGCTTCCCCGCGTGGCGTGCGGCGCTCCCTGATGGTGAAGCGCTCGAACGTGCACGGTTGGACTGGCTCGCCGTCTGGGCGGCATTTCTCGATCCGGATTATTCTCATTCCGCGTACGTCGCAAAAATCGCGGCGCTTTTGTTCGATGGAATTCTGGCCGCCGGCGTGCCGGTTATTCTTCCCGTCAGAGCGCGGAGCCTGCTTGAAGCAGCGGCAATCCTTCACGATGTCGGCCGCGCGCACGGTCCGCGCAATCACCAGAAAAAATCGTATCGCATGATCCGCGAAAAAACTCCGCCGCCCGCCTGGACCGCGGCCGAAATGGAAATTGTCGCCACGGTTGCGCGATATCATCGCGGCGCTTTGCCAAATGCCGGTCAAAAAAGTTGGACCGCAATTCCGGCCAGTCAGAAAGAAAGTGTTTTATTTCTCGCGGGAATCCTGCGCCTTGCCACTGTGCTTGGCAGCGATGGGAATTCTGTGATTACCGAAATGAAAGTGGAAAATGTGGAAGCGCCTGCGGCGTCTCTCCTGATCGGCGTCACGGGGTACACTGGCGAAGAGCCGTTGGCTTCGCGCCTTGCCGCTGAGCGTCATTTACTGGAAAGTGTTTTGCACCGGGCTATGGTGATCGAACCGGAATCAAATCGCGTTCGCGGAATTTCCGCAGCCAGCTAATCGCCGCGAAATTACTCGTCCAACATTCGCAGTGCGCGCGCCGGCATCAGCCAAATCAGCTCGCCATCAATCGGCGAAACGGAATGCAAATCCAGGCAAGCCACGCCGGCTTTCTTCAATTGTGTGCAAGCCTTGGGTGCGTGAAGAGCGAGAGCGATAAATTCGTCCATATGCGGCGCGTGGCCAAAACAAATTACTTCTTCGGCCTTCGATTTCGATAATTCGTCAAGTAGCAGCAACGGCGAAGCGCCGGAAAGAAGCGCGTCAGTTTTCTTGATGCGGCTCACCGGAATATCCAGCGCGATGCAGGCGATTTCCGCGGTTTGCATGGCGCGCAAATAAGGACTGCTCAAAACCAAATCCGGATTCACTTTCATGGCGCGCAACCCGTGCGCCGCAGCGCGTGTCTTCTCAATTCCTTTTGGCGTCAGGTGACGTTCCGGTTCCGGCGGACATTCCGGATCATCGTGGTCGATCGCAATTCCGTGGCGCATCAAATAAACCAGCATAAATTTGAAATTTTCTCCCTCGCGCTTTCCGTCCCGGCGCGCTTCTATTCTAGCGTGATTTCACAGCGCCAGCTTTGGATTCGCTTGATTCCGTGCAGGTTGGAACCTCGCCGATCAGGCCGTCAATCCCCAGGCTTGGCCAGATCGCACCGCTGGAGATTTTTTCTGCGCCGGCCCGGGGTCAACTCGATGCAGCTTCCGCGTCCGCAATTTCGATGCGCCGAGTTTCGCTCGTGTCCGCGTGAACGCCACGCCCACTCCAAACTCTTTCTCGAAGGGACGCGCTTTTCTACGTAACATTCCCAATTCCAAATTCGCACCCGGCGCCAGAAACAATCGCAGCCGCAATTGTTTTCGGGAAACGCGGATGCGCAGCGCGCGCACGTTCAACGTTCCGCCCGCTCCCATCGCCGCCGCAATGCGCAGAATTCCGCTCAATTCGCGAATTCTCCGGCGATCCCGCGGAGGCAGTGACGCATATAATTTGTGATGCGCCTCCGGCTCAGATTTTCCGTGATAGCGCACCAGGCACGCCAGAATCGCCTGCGTTTCCGCGGGCAACCCCGGCAACTCCGCATTTTGAACTAAGTACTCACCGTGTTTGTGATGCGCCTTCTCATGAATCGCCCGCCCACAGTTGTGAAGAATCGCCGCCATTTCCAACGGCAGACGTAACTCCGGCGGCAACTCGTATCTTGTAGCGAGTTGATCGAACAACAGCGCAACCACAGCACGCACATATTCTGCGTGCCGCAAATCACAGTGAAATTTCGCCGCAATATTTCGTGACAAATCCAAAAGGACGCGAGCGCGCCGCTCGTCTAACCCGGGCGCTCCAAAATGTTGCGCCGCCAGATCGCACAAAATTCCTTCGCGGACGCCAACCGCCGGAACCAGAATCGTATCGAGCCGCGCGTGTTCTGCAAGGCACAGGAAAACCACCGCCGCAATTCCCATCACTTCCGCGCGATCGCGCCGCACGTGGAATTTGCGCATCCGCGCAGGCACATCACGCCGCAGAATTTCCCATGCTTGATCGCGCAACAACCTCACGTGAATCGAAGGCACGCCGCGGTAGCGCGGGCCCGGTGCAACGCGCGCAAGTAGTTCCGCGTTTCCGCCACAGAAAACCGCGATGTTGCGTGAAAGATTTGGTGGGTTTGGCCACGCGCTTTGAATCACAGAAAGTATGCGATGCCTCAGCCGCTCAAACTGATCTTCGTCCACCATTCCCGTCAGCTTCATTCCTTCCATCAAGCGAACGGTGCCGATCGGCAAAGCGAAAGATTGTTCCACGTGCCATTCGCGCAGCAGAGAAATTTCCAGGCTGCCTCCGCCAAGATCCACAACCAACCTCGGCTCCAGCGGACCGAGAACCGCGCGTACCGCTCGGCGTACCAGTCGCGCTTCTTCGGCGGAATCAATTGCTTCCAAACGAATTCCAGATTCGCGCAGAATTTTTCCGACCAGCGCGTCGCCATTTTCGGCTTCGCGCACAGCACTCGTCGCTACGGCGCGATAAATCTGCACGTCATGCTGACGCATCATCGCGCGAAAATGTTTGAATGTTCTTACCGCGCGCGCAATCGTGCGATTGTCCAATCGGCGCTTGGTGAAAACGTTGTGGCCAAGTCGAACAGGCCAACGCTCGGTGGCAACTTCGGTGATTTCGGAAAGGGAAGATACTCGGGCGACGGCGGCCCGGATGGCGTTAGATCCCGCATCTACGGCGACGATGCCGATGGGTCTTGGCAAAGCGAGTCCTCATGCCTCCGGCAAATCCGCAAGAAAGCTGCGCGGCTCGGAAAGAATACCATCACATCCTTTATGGAAGGTGAAATTCTGATGAAAATTCGCGGAGCCTCCGCAGCCTCACTTGGGCGATTCCGGCTGTGGGCCATCTACATTGGAGCGGCTCCAGAATGCCGGCGCGGGTTCGGTGAACGCGATCGCCACTTCCACACGCTTGCGCGTCTTTTTTCCGAAGCGCACGACGCGGCAAGCCTGTTCGTGGCGCGTCAGTGGATTCATCAGCCAGAGTTCTTGTCCGAAATTCACTTTGCTGGAAAGAATCAGCAGAGCGCCGTGAGAATTTACGACCAACGAATTCGTTTCTTCGTGAAACGGTTCGTTGCGTTCTCCGCGCCCATACACAAATACAGGCACATTCAGCGCCATGCGTTCAGTGCGTCGCCTCTCAAATTCGATTTTATTCTCCGCGCGCTTGCTGGCGGCGCGTTCGGCCTGCGCGCGTTTCACTGCGTCGTAAATCCGGCTCACGTTTTATTGTTCTCCGAGGCCGGCGGCTGGGTGGCCGATCAATACGTTAGCGCAATCAATAATCTTTTCGGCTTCGGAACATTGATGAGTGGAGCGTAAGGATAAATGATGCAAGCAACGAAGGAATTGAATTTATTTATGAAGGGAAATATCGCGAAAGTTTTCTCGGAAGCGAATATTTAGCGTCGCATTACTTTTTCGGCTTTTCATTTTCCAATTTCAACGAAGCCGAATTAATGCAATAGCGCATGCCACCTGCGTCCCGCGGCCCGTCGTCAAACACATGTCCCAGGTGCGCTTCACAGCGCGCACATTTCGCTTCCGTGCGGATCATCCCGTGGCTCGCGTCCGATTCTTCTTCCACACTGCCCGGCGCAAGCGGCGCGGTAAAGCTCGGCCATCCCGTGCCCGATTCAAATTTCTTTTCCGACTCAAATAGCGGTTGTCCGCACGCCGCGCACACATACGTGCCCGATTTCTTCTCGTCGCAGTATTTTCCCGTGAATGGCGGCTCCGTCCCTTTTTGCCGCATTACATAATATTGTTCCGGCGTAAGTTCTTTCTTCCATTCCGCTTCAGTCTTCTTCATTTTTTCAGCCATAATAAATCCAGTTTATCGCAACGCACGAAATTGCGGAAGTAGGTACCATAGACATTTGTGTCTGTGTGCTTTCCGACTTTCGGGCTTCAAGCTCCGCTCTCATTTATGGAACGCCCAATTGCTACCCGGGCCCCGGTTGAGTATCATCGCGCCATTCAATTCACAGGAGCACTTCGCGCATGAATTTCGCAGGCACGGCCTTCGCACGATTTCTCACGCTAACATTAATCGCAGCGGCCGCGTTCGTGGCGAACGTAAACGCGAAACAATCCACGCCTGCGAAATCGCCGCTGCAATCCAAATCTTCCGCAGCGCCGAAAGCTGCTCCCGTAAAAGCAGTTGCGCCAGAAATCGCGCTACCAATTCAAATAATTCCGCAGCCCGTCTCAGTAGTTCCCGGAAAAGGAAATTTCGTTTTCACCGCGCACACTCAAATCGTCGCCGCCGCAACTCAGCAAGCGCTGGCCGAACAACTCCGCGATTACCTGCGTCCCGCAACGGGATTCTCATTCCCAATTGTCCGCGCGCCCGGCGGAAGCAGCGTCACGCTGGCGATCGATCACACGCTGAAGAGCCTTGGCCCCGAAGGCTATCGCTTGGAAATTACGCGCTCCGCAATTCGCATCCGCGCATTCGATCCTGCCGGAATTTTCTACGGCATCCAATCGCTGCGCCAACTTTTGCCCGCCGATCTAATGCGCCGCACTCCCGTCGAAGGCGTCCGCTGGGCCGTGCCCGCCGCCGCGATTGAAGATACTCCGCGTTTTTCCTGGCGCGGTGTGCACATGGACGTCGCCCGCCACTTCATGCCCAAAGAATTCGTCCTGAAATTTCTGGACTTGATGGCGCTGCACAAATTAAATGTTCTGCACTGGCATCTGGTTGACGATCAGGGCTGGCGCATCGAAATTAAAAAATATCCGCGTCTCGCTCTCGTCGGCGGAAAAACGGATTACACCAACTTCAATCCCGTGCAGCCCATGCAAGCCGCTAGCCTTCCGCAGGGCGGCTACTACACGCAGGACGATATTCGCGAAGTCGTGCGTTATGCCGCGCAACGCTTCATCACTGTCGTGCCTGAGATCGAAATGCCCGGTCATTCCGCCGCGGCGGTTGCCGCATATCCCTCTCTCGGAAATAAATTGGAGATCGAACAGGGCGGTGGTGACACGAGTTTCATGACCATGTCCGGCGGCGGCACCGCGGGCTGGGATTCAAATTACAATGTGGACGAATCAACCATTCACGTTTTGCAGGACGTTCTCACCGAAGTGATGTCACTTTTTCCCAGCAAATTTATTCACATCGGCGGCGATGAAGTCGACAAGCGTCCGTGGCACTACAATCCAAAAGCGCAGGCTCGCATGAAGGAGCTTGGCTTGAAAGATGAAAACGAATTGCAAAGTTGGTTCGTGCGGCAAATGGATCAGTTCCTCGCCGCACACAATCGCCGCTTAGTCGGCTGGGATGAAATTCTCGAAGGTGGACTCGCTCCCGGCGCAACCGTAATGTCCTGGCGCGGAATTGATGGCGGCATCGCCGCCGCAAAAGCTGGACATGATGTCGTGATGACGCCCGGCGATTTCACCTATCTCGATCATTATCAGTGGATCGCTCCGCGCCTCGAACCTCTCGCCATCGGTGGATTTCTTCCGCTCGAAACCGTTTACAATTTTGAGCCGGTGCCGCCACCTCTCACCGCCGCTGAAGCGCAACATGTTCTCGGCGGACAAGCCCAGCTCTGGTCGGAATTTATTCCGCAGCCAAAGCAAATGGAATATCTCGCGTATCCTCGATTGAGTGCGCTCGCCGAAGCTTTGTGGTCTCCGCACGCCAATCACAATTTCGCGGATTTTTCCATGCGTCTAAAATCCGATCTCGATCGTCTCACAATTCTTGACGTGCATTTCCGTCCGGTCACGCCGCTTCCTGCGCCCGCAACTCATTGGCTAGCGGGCGAAGCCGCCGCTGCTTTCACTGAGCGCGAATGGGATATCTCTTCAGTTACCACTGCGCCCGGCCAGTACGATGTAGCGTTCCTCCAAATCGGAGGCCACGGCCACATGGAAATTGAATGGATCGAGCTTCGCGAAAACGGCGTCGCCGTTCAGCGCATCACCCGTCCCGGTTCAACCGACTTGGGCCTGCGCTCAAATGATTATCCGTTCGGTTTGCCGAGCTATCACGCGGGAAGCAAATATACGATTCGCGCGAGCGTCCGCGGAATTGGCGGCGCGGACACATTCGGCGATATTTACGTAATCAGCCAGTAAAAATATTTCGCGCGAACTTTACAGCAATCGCTTCTCAGGTTACTCGTCGCGCAACGCCATCATCGGATCCACGCGAGAAGCGCGGAACGCCGGCAGATAACTCGCCGCGGCCGCCACAATCGAAAGCGTCACAATCGCAATAACCATTGTCAAGGTGTCATAAAACTTCAGCCCAAATAAAAGTGAGCTCGCCGTTTTTCCCAGCGCTAACGCGAGTCCCGCGCCCACCACGATTCCGATCGCCAGCAGGATTCTCGCCTCGCCCATAATTAATCGGACGATGCTCGTTCTTTCCGCGCCCAACGCCATCCGAATTCCAATTTCATTTCGCCGTCGCGCCACGGAATATGAAACCACTCCGTAAAGTCCGACGGTAGCCAGCAACGCCGCCAGAAATCCAAAGAAGCTGCTCAGTGTCGCCATCAATCGCTCGCGAATTAACGAATCGCGAATGTTGGTGCTAAGCACGTGAAAATCAATTACGATTTCAGGACTCACTGCCGCGACCGTTTGCTTCACTCCATTCATTAAACCCAATAACGGCGCGTCGGATCGAATCAATATCTGGTCGAATTGTCCCGGCGCAGTCGACTGCAAGTCCGCCATGTACATCACCGGCGCGAAGTCGTCATGCAGGTCCGCGTACTTCGCATCTTTTGACACGCCAACAATTTCGTAATACGGCTCCAGCTCGCCGACGCCCTCCTGCAAACGAAACCTTTGTCCGATGGGGCTTCCCGCGGGCAAAAACTTTTTCACAAATGATTGATTCACAATGGCAACGCTCGGCGCACTCGCCGTGTCATGTCCGTTGAAATCCCGTCCCATCAATATCGGCGTCCCAAGCGTCTTAAAAAATTCGGGGCTAATCCGCGCAATATTCGTTACACCTTTTACTTTTCGATCCGCTCCGTCTCCAATCACGAGTTGGTTCCAGGTATTTCCACTGACCGGCACGTTCGTCGTGTCGGCGACTGAAATCACTCCAGGAATTGCCGCCACGCGCTCGCGCAATTCCTGACTGAACGCCTCTCGCCGATCCTTTGTAACTTTCAAGCTCGAGAAATCCACGTCCAATTCCAAAATCCCGTCGCGCTGAAATCCCGCGTCGAGCGTCGTCAAATTCCGAAGGCTACGCACAAAAAGCAACGCTCCAACAAGTAGCAGCAACGAAAGCGAAACTTGCGCTACCACCAGCGCCCGCCGCAATCCAAATCGATCTCGCCCCGCTGTCACTCCGCGTCCCGCAGCTTTCAGCACCGCTCCCGGCGCAACTCCCGTCGCGCGCACCGCCGGGGCCAATCCAAATAAAATGCAAGTCGTCATAGCCAGCCCGGCCGTGAATCCCAGCACTCGCCAGTCAGTTCCTAAGCTCACAAAAAGTGGATCCGATTGCGTGCTCAGGAATGAAATTAGAAATGTAGTTAGTCCGCGCGCCAGCAGCGCGCCGAACGCTGCGCCCGGTCCGGCCAGCAATAAACTTTCCGAAAGTAATTGCCGGATCAGCCGTCCGCGCGTCGCGCCCACCGCCAACCGCACCGCAATTTCCTTTTCCCGGGCGCTGGCCCGCGCCAACATTAAATTCGCCAGATTCGCGCAGGCAATTACCAATACCAATCCCGCGATCGCCAGCAGCATCCACAGTGGAGTCGAATACTCGCGCCGCAATTGCGAAAATCCTGAATCCGCGGGGTACGCTCCCAGTTTGTACGCCAGATAATGTTTCACTCCATCCGCGTCATATGCGGGTGGCAGCGTTTCCTTCATCACCGCCGGAGAAATTGTTTCGAGTTGCGCCGTCGCCTGCGGCAAAGTCCATCCGGGTTTTAATCTTCCAATCGACGCCAGCCACCACGAACTCCTCTTGTCGAGTTTCGTGTCTTCGCCGATGATCATTGGTTCCGAGCAAATCGGAATCGCAACTTCGTAATTCCGTCCCACTTCCACGCCGAAAAATTCCGGCGGCGTAATTCCGATAATCGAAAATGGATGCCCCTCAAGCGTCAGCTTTTTCCCCAGAATATCCCGTTCACCGCCATATTCCCGTTGCCAGAATGAATAGCTGATTACCGCGCTCGTCGCTCCGCATCCTTTGCGATCATCTTCCGGCCCAAGCAAACGTCCGACGTACGGCTGCGCTCCCAGCACATTGAAAAAATCTCCGCTCACCCAAATCACTTCGCCGTATCGCGCTTCGCCGCCACTGGCCAGATTTAATCGCTGTGGACTCCACGCCAATATTTTTGAAAATCCCTGCTGGCGATCGCGAATCTGTTCCCACTGCGGATTTGTGAGCGACGAATATCGGCTCGTGAAATTTCCCGAAGCCCAACTTCTATCCTGCAGACGCACAACCGCCAAGCCTTGCGGATCTTGCACCGGCAAACTTCGCAACCGTATCGCATTCACAAGTTGGAAGATCGCCGTGTTCGCGCCGATTCCCAGCGCCAATGAGAGAATCGCCACCGCCGCGAATCCGGGATTCAACCGCAGCAGCCGCGCCCCGTAACGCAAATCTTTCCACAGCGCCGATCCCCATCCGGTTCCGTCCATCGTGCGCACCCCCCGCATTAGTTAAGACGTTCAGATCCTGCGAAGGTCACCCTATTGCCGTACAATCGCACTCATAGGCAAGCCGAATCTTTCGGGAACTTTTTTGCCTTGGCAGGCATTACACACAGTGAAGGGCAGCGCAGTTCACGAAAATGACGAGCGACGAACAGCTCATCCTCGATTTTCAACGCGGCTCACACGCAGCCTTCGCGGAGCTTTTCGATCGCTATCGACAACCCGTCTTCGGATTTTTCCGGCGGCGATTGCGTGACGCCGCGCGCGCTGAAGAATTAGCCCAGGAAACTTTTCTCGTCGTGCTGCGCGGAATCGAACGCTACGAACCGCGCGCAACCTTTCGCACCTATCTGTACTCGATCGCGTTCAAGCAGGCGTCCGGCGAATTCAGGCGCGCGAAACACGATCCCGTCCCGATATCGACGGAACCGGTAGCCGCCGCGCAACAAGACTCCTGCGACGCGCTCTGGGTACGCCGCGCGGTAGAAAAACTAGACGAGCAACATCGCGAAGTTCTCTTGCTCCGCGAATACGAGCAACTTAGTTACGACGAGATTGCCGAGTTGCTCAAAATTCCAGTCAACACGGTCCGCTCGCGTCTTTTCCGCGCGCGCATGGAATTGAAATCATTATTGATTCCCGAAGTCAGTGAAATAAAAAAGGTGTCGTTATGACGGCTGAAACGCATCCAGTGGAACGCGAACAATTGATGGCTTATCTCGATGGCGAACTTGCCGCGAATGAAGCCGCTCACGTCGCCGCCCATCTCACCGAATGCGCCGATTGCCGTCAACTGGAGGCTGACTTGCGCTCCGTTTCCGCTCAAATGCTTTCCTGGAATGTTGAACCCGCGCCGGCTCAATTAAATGATGGAGTGCTCGCGGCGCTTCAAGCAAATCCATCGCACAATCCCGCTCGCGAACCGTGGAATTTATTTCGATTTGTGTCCCAGCATCGAATTCGGATTGCACGATGGACGCTGACCGCCGCGTGCGTGTGCGTGGCCGCGATGATTCTCGTGAAAGTGTTTGCTCCGCGGTCCAGTGTCGAGTTTTCGCGCCTAGAATTGGCTGCGAAGATCTATACGGCTCCTTCTGAGAGTTTGACAGGCAAGCAACCCGGCGGAGGCGGCGGTGATCGCGAAGATCGAAAGCTCGAATCGCCGGCGGTAGCGCCTGCCCCTGCGCCGCCTCCCGCGGTGTCGGCTCCTTCAATGCAGCTGCGCATGCCACCTCAACTGAGTCAAATGGCAAAACAGCGCGCCGCCGACTACTCAAGCATGAACGATAATCTTACCCAGCCGAGCGCCCCAATGATCGCGCGCACCGCATCCCTAAAAATCTCCGCGAAGGATTTTCAATCCGCGCGCGCCGGCGTCGACCGCATCATCACAACATTTCACGGCTTCGCGGCCAGCATGACCATCAACAACGCCGTCGGCGAGCCGCAGTCCCTGAATGCGGAGCTGCATTTTCCCGCGGCGCAATGCGATGCCGCGCTGGCGGCACTAAAAGCTCTTGGCCGTGTCGAGCAGGAACAACAGGGCGGGGAAGAAGTCACTGCGCAAGTCGTGGACCTCGACGCGCGCCTGAAAAATGCCCGCGAAACGGAAACGCGCCTGCAAGACATTCTGAAAACGCGCACGGGAAAAGTCACCGACGTTCTGGAAGTGGAAAATCAAATTGCGGAGACGCGCCAAAGCATCGAACAGATGGAAGGCGAGCAGAAACAGCTTCACGACCGCATCACATTTTCCGCAATCACTCTGGATTTATACGAAGAATATCAAGCGTCTCTCGAAACTAACGATCCCTCGGCGGGCCGCCGCATCCGCAACGCAGTCGTGGACGGTTTCCGAGCCGCCGCCGAAGGTTCGCTCGCGTTGTTAGTATTTCTCCTCAACGCTGGCCCCAGCCTTCTGCTGGCCGCCATCATCTTGTTCTGGCCTGTTCGCAGGGCATTGCGGCGATTGCGAAACTCGGCCGCCACGACTGCTCCGGCGCGATGATCTCGCGGGCTTGATGCATCCCCTAGGTGCTTCGCGCGAAATCCACTCGCGAAAATAATTCCTTGACCTCTTTCAGTACGTAGGCTATTTTAGTCTAGGCCTTGAGGCAAATAGCCTGAAACGCTGATCATTGCGAAGAAAAATCCATCATGAAATCCACCGAACAACGCGATCTCTTCCCCGGCGCTCTCGAAATGATGATTCTCCGAACTGTGAAGCGCCAGCCGCTCCACGGCTACGCCCTTGTTCAGCACATCAAGAGCGCGTCCAACGATTTGCTCCAAATTGAAGAAGGCTCTCTCTATCCCGCTCTTCAGCGCCTTTTGAAAGACGGTCTGTTGAAAGCCGAATGGGGCGTCTCTGCAACGAATCGCCGCGTCCGCATCTACAAAATCACGCCCGCCGGGGCAAAGCATTTGGATCGCGAAGTTAGCAGCTTCGAGAAAATGCTCGACGGAATTTCTCGCGTCCTCGTCCTGGTGAAATCGTGAACTGGCTCAGGCGATTGTTCTCACGCGAGAGTCTCTACGGCGATCTCTCCAACGAAATTCAAGAACATCTCGACGAGAAAGTTGAAGAACTTGTCGCCGGCGGCATGACGAAATTTGAAGCTAGATTAGCCGCACGCCGTGAATTTGGAAATGTCACCGTCATAAGCGAACGCGGACGCGAAGTCTGGCAATGGCCGGCCATCGAAAGTTTTTTCACTGATATTCGTTTCGGCCTTCGCCAACTTCGCAAAAATCCCGGCTTCACCGCGGTTGCTATTCTCACTCTGGCATTCGGCATCGGCGCGAACACCACCGTTTTTAGCTGGATGCGCGCCGTTCTGCTGAATCCTTTGCCCGGTGCCAGCGCGCCTGAGCGCGTCGTCGCATTGGAAGAACTTGCTCCCGACGGCGAATCCAAACGGCTTTCCTATCTAGACTTCCGCGATTTCCGCGATTATCTGAAGCAGGATCTCGCCGTGTCTGCCATGCGCGAAATGGCGTTTGCCGTCGGCAGTGATACGAACATCGAACGTGTCTGGGGCGAACTGGTGTCCGGGAATTTCTTCGACGTCCTCGGAGTGCAGCCCGAAGCGGGCCGTTTTTTTTCCATCGCGGAGCAGGACGACGCGCCCAACGCCCATCCGGTCGTAGTCATCAGCCACTCCTACTGGATCAGTCACTATCATTCCAATCGTTCGGCGATCGGCGCGACGTTGCGCATCAATCGACGCACCTTCACCATCATCGGTGTGGCTCCCGAAAATTTCCACGGCTCCATGCCCGGTGAAACTTTCGACATTTGGGCCCCCGCAACGATGCTCGGCGAGGTCAACTCCGGAAATGATTGGATGCTCGACGATCGCAAAACTCGCATGTTTCGTGGCCTCGTGCGCCTCGCCCCCGGCGTCCGCTTCGAGCAGGCGCGTTTTGAAATACAGGCTTTTGCTCATCGCATGGCTGTGGCCGACGCAGATACCAACGAAGGCATGAGCGCCACGTTGTTGCCCATGTGGCAAGCTCATCACGGAATTCAAATGTTTTTGCTCTGTCCGCTCAGTGTTTTGATGGCTGTCTGCGGATTGCTACTTTTAATTGTCTGCGCGAATGTTGCCAATCTTTTGTTGGCGCGCGCCACCAGTCGGCAGAAAGAGTTCGGTGTCCGCATGGCTCTCGGTGCGCCGCGCTCGCGCTTAGTTCGTCAGATGCTCACGGAAACTTTGTTGCTCGCCATCTGCGGAGCAGGGCTTGGTTTGCTTACCGCAAATTGGCTCAGCGATTCGTTGCGGTGGTTGGTTCCGGGAACAGGTCTTCCGACCCTCGTCCGCCCACCGATTGACATGAAAGTATTGTTATTTACCGCGGCGCTGGCGCTCGGCGTCGCCGTTCTGGCCGGACTTATTCCGGCGCTGCAGGCCGGACGCGAAAATGTGAACGAGATGCTCAAGGATCGCAGCCGGAGCGGAACATCAAGCTCACGCACGCGCCGCCTCCGCGGACTTCTGGTGGTCTCCGAAGTAGCGCTCGCGGTGATCACACTTGTCGGCGCAGGACTTTTCGTGAAAAGTTTTCATCTCGCTCGGGGAATTCATCCCGGCTTCGATCCGAATAACGTCGCCGTGGCGCACGTCAGTTTTTCCGCCGCAGGCTACAATTTTCAGCAGGCCGATTTATTTTCACAGCGCATGCAAGAACAGTTGGCCCGTGAACCGGGAGTGACCGCCGTCGGCTATTCGGATTTCGTTCCGCTGAGTGTTGGCGGAGATTCGTGGGAAGATTTGCAAATTCAGGGTTATGTTCCGAGGCCCGGCGAAAATATGAAGATCTACCGGACGGTCGTAGCTCCCGGATATTTCAACATGATGAAGATTCCCCTCGTCGTGGGACGGGATTTCAATTTGCAGGATGACAAATCTCACGATCCCATGCAGCCGGTGATGATCGTCAATCAGGAATTTGTTCGCCGCTTCATTCCGACTGGAAATGCTATCGGCTGGAAAGCTCAGGGCTGGGGTAAGTGGTTCACGATCGTTGGAGTGGTGCAGGACATAAAATATTTCCACATCAACGAAAATCCCATTCCCTATTTTTACGTTCCCGCGCGCCAAGTTTATCGGCCGGAAGACGGCGCCACTTTTTACGTTCGCACTCGCGGTTCAGTCGAGCAAGCCATCGTAGCTCTGCGCCGCGAAGCGCAAGCTCTGGATCCCGGAGTGCCGGTGTTCAACACAAGTTCGCTGAATGATTCAATCGCCGGTTCGCTCTTCGGTCAAAAAATCGCCGCCACTTTGCTCAGCGTTCTCGCGGGCGCAGCTCTTTTGCTTGCTTGCATCGGACTTTATGGCGTGATGTCGTATTCCGTCGCGCAGCGCACCAACGAAATTGGCATCCGCGTAACGCTGGGGGCTCAACCTGCAGATATTTTGAAAACGGTCGCACGCGATGGGCTGATCTTCACTGCCGCAGGTCTGGCAATCGGGTCTCTCGCGGCGTTTGCCGCAACACGCATGCTCGCGTCAATGCTCGTCGCCGTCAGCCCTGCGGATCCGTCCGTCTACGGCGCGGTGGCGTTAATTTCGATTTTCATTGCCTTCGCTGCGACGGCAATTCCTGCGTACCGTGCGCTTCGCGTAGACCCGATGGTCGCATTACGCTACGAATAGCCGCGTTTACCAAATCGAGCAAACACTCGCTGGCGGTTTGAACATCGCCTGTCCCTGCTTGCAAGAAAATGCCGCCGCAAATTCCGGCATGTTCACCACCACTCCATTAATCCGATATTTCCCCGGCGAATGTGGATCCGTAACCGCATTCACTCGCTGATTTTCCGGTCGATTATTTTCGCAAGCCCATTGCGCCAGCCCGACAAAAAATCTCTGGTCGGGCGAAAGTCCGTCGATGCTCGTAAGCGGCTGACCCTTCGTCGCATCCTTCCACGCGACGTATGCAAGAATCGTGCCGCCCAGATCCGCGATGTCCTCGCCTTCCGTCAAATTGGAATTGATGTGGATATCGTCCACCACAATAAATTTTCCGTATTGATCCACCACGCACTTCGCGCGCTGCTTAAATAAATCTGCATCTTTCTTCGTCCACCAATCCTTCAGATTTCCTTTCGCGTCGAATTGCCGCCCTTCATCGTCGAATCCGTGCGTCAACTCGTGCCCAATCGTCGAGCCGGTGTTTCCGTAATTCGGCGCGGCGTCCATCTTCGCGTCGTAAAGCGGCGGCTGCAAAACTCCCGCCGGAAAATTAATGTCATTCATTTGCGGATCGAAATATGCGTTCACCGTCGGTGGAGTCATCCCCCATTCGCCGCGATCTACTGGCTTCCCAACTTTATTCAGTTGGCGATGCGCTTCAAATTGCGTCGCTCGCGTGCTGTCGCCAAAAAAATCCGTCGGCGTTAGCGTAATCGAACTGTAATCGCGCCACTTGTCCGGATATCCAATCTTATTGCGGATGTTGTGCAGCTTATCCAGCGCCTGTTGCTTGGTCGGCTCGCTCATCCACGAAAGATTTTGAATGCGCACGGCCATCGCATCTTCAATCCGCTTGGTCATGTCCACCGTCGCAGCCTTCAACTCCGGCGAAAATGTTTTGCGGACGTATGCCTGTCCCAGCGCATCACCAAGTTGACGATCCACATACTGCACGCAACGTTTCCATCGCGGCTGCAATTCTTTCGCTCCGCGCAAATATTTTCTGTAGAAATCAAAGTTCTCGTTCACGAACGCCGAAGAAAGCAGCGGCGCACGCGAATTCGCCACGTGAAACCGCATGTATGTTTTCAAATCGTCCAGCGAACCCGGCGTCAGCAGCGCATTCACTTGCTTATAAAAGTCGGGCCACTCCACATTCAGAATTTCAAACTTCGGCACGCTGCTCGCCGCAAAGTAAGTGTTCCAATCAAAGTTCGGCGCAATCTTGGTTAGCTCCGCCACTCCCATTTTGTGTTTCAATTTGTAAGGATCGCGCATTTCCACGCGCGTCAACGTAGCTTTCGCAAGACTCGTCTCCATCCGCATCACTGTGTCCGCATTTTTCTTGGCCACGTCCGGCGCATCGCCAATCAACTCAAATGTTTTTTCCACGTGTTGCAAATATTTTTCTCGCGTCTCCTTCGATTTCGCGTCCGTCTTGAAGTAATAATCGCGGTCCGGCAAACCGAGCCCGCCCTGGCCCAGTCCCACAATCACCGCATCGGAATTGTCCGGGTCTTGTGTTGAGCCGGCTCCAAACAGAATGTCGTCGCCTTCCAGATGCAGCGTCGAAATCAACGTCGCCAGATCCTTCACATTCTTCAGCGCCGCAATCGCGGAAAGGTCCGGTTGAATCGGCGTCGCGCCCAACTTTTCAATCGCCGCTTCATTCATGCAGGCGCCGTAGTAATCACCGATTTCCTGCGTCACCGTGTCGCGATTCTGCGCCTTCGCCGCTTCTTCCAGAATTCCGTGCAAATAATTTAAATTGTCCTCATAAAGTTTTCCGTAGACACTCCACGAAGTCTGGTCCGCGGGAATCGGATTGTTCGTCATCCATTTGCCGCACGAATATGTATAAAAATCCTCGCAAGGATTCACCGAGCGATCCATTGACGCCACATCCAGACTCGGCGTGTAAGGCAAAGTCGGCTCCGCGCTCTGTTGCGCCGGCGCATTTGAATGCGAGCAAGCAACAATTCCCACCACGCACAAGGACAACAGCACAAAAATATTTTTAATTTTCACAAAATCCCTCCAAAATCCCGCCCCGACTATATCAGAGGTCATCACCGCGAATCACCGCCCAATCTTCGCTCCAACCCTGGCTTCTCGTTCGTCGATTTTTCCTCCGCCCGAATTTCTCCGCGCCCTCTGCGCCTCTGCGATGAACCTACCCTTCATCTGCGCCCGACTCATCATTAATAAGCACAGCCACATGGTTATGAATCTGCCCTGAAATGGTGCAGTCCGCGTGCAACCGCGCAACAATATCAAAACAAACGAGTCCCTGAGGGCAAATTTTGCGTCGTCCGAAAGATCGTTCTTAAACCAGTCATCGACGGGACGAGTCCGATTCTGGTATTCTATTCCGAAGAAGCGCCACGGCTCCTTTGGCAGCTTTAACTCTATCACTTTTTTGTTATACGTCAACGGTTTTCTCTTGACTTCTTAATATCACTTTAATATGATACCGTGCTGAATTCGTTGGATAAGTAATAAGGCCAGTGAATCCATTAACTTACAGGGACGCACTGGCCTTGATCGTGGGAAGTACCTTTTAGGTACCGTCACAGGATCGATTCACTAATTCAGAATGAAGCGGGGTCGTCGCATAGGGGTCTATTGCACCTGACTTATAATCGGGCGAACGTGTTAGCGCACGTTCCGAAGGTCCAAATCCTTCCGGCCCCGCCAGTGTATTATGCTACTATTGCTCTATGAAGAAAAGAGTTTTTGTTGAGAAGAAAAAGTTCGATGCGGTACTAGCGGCCTTGCTCAACACAAAGCCGATAGCGCGGAAGGATATAAAGACTTCCGGCAAGCGTGGCCCTAAGACCGCGATGTTTCCGGCCCCGTCAAAGTCTTGAGCGGTAGGGCCTTTCCGCGAAGCAATCCCTTCACGGTTTCATCGAACATCTGCGGCTGATTCCCACGGCGATTAAATCTGTAGCTGAATTCGTTGCAATAGCGGCCCAAGTGCTTTATCGAAACTTGGTGGAACGTCCCGTAGATTCCCTTTTTTAGAAGCGAGAATGCGTTCTCAATTGAGTTGGTGTGATTCTCGCCTTGCGCGTAAGAACTGGCGTGAGTGATCGAGCGGTGACGGCCACCGAATACGCGCTTACCGATTATTCCGTAGACCGTGGCTTCGTCGGTTTGTAGTGTCGCGTCCGGTGAAACGTGCTTGCGGACAATCGGCTCGATTGAGGACATCTTCGCGTCCTTCATCGGAACCAAAAGTAGTTTCCCGCCGCGCTCAATCATTCCGAGCACCGCATCACGATTAGGATTCTTGACCTTCGGATGCCCTTTGCGGCGCTTGCGCGGGTGCAAGTAGGTTTCGTCCGTCTCGACTACCTTATAACCCCATTGTTTTGACATTGTTAGCACAATTCGCACCCGTAACTCCTTTGTTTTGATATTCATGACAAAAACAGGGGGGGAGGGGGTAGCCCCTCCAAAAAGCGAGATAGCTTCCATTCCCGAAACGGGAATTCGCCCCGTCCGATCGACAAATTTATGTCATCATGCCGTCCAGTCTTCGGAGCGCGAATGCTCATCGTCCCCACAATAAAACTGGACGCAATAGAAGTCTTCGCGCTAGGGGGGCTGGGTATCGGCATCGGTGTTTGGCTGAAAAAACAAATTCCAATTTTGGATCGCCTCTGCGTTCCAACTTCAATTGTCGGCGGAATGATTTTCGCGTTTGTAGCTTTGGCGCTACACAACCGCGTCGTAAATTTTGAGCCCGATACAATTTTACGCGATCTATTAATGATCGCATTTATCGCAACAATCGGATTGAGCGCGCGCATCGAATTAATCCGCAAAGGCGGAGTTCAAGTAATTTTGCTCCTGTTCGTTGCAAGCATCGGTGCAGTTTTACAGAATCTTCTCGGCATCGGACTCGCGACATTATTCGGAATAAATCCGCTCGTCGGAATTATTTCCGGATCCGTAGCTCTCACAGGCGGACCAGCAACCGCGCTCGCTTTCGGTTCAACGTTTGAAAAAATGGGAGTTGTTGGCGCAGCGGAAATGGGACTCGCCGCCGCAACATTCGGCATCGCCGTTTCCGGATTAGTTGCAGGCTACATCGGCGGACGATTAATCAAGCGCAACAATCTCACGCCAAAATTGTCTGCGAATTCGGAATCCCAGGCGGAAAATAATAGCGACACGAAACTCGCTCCAGCGATTCCGGAACAACATCTCGGCGAAAACGCGTTGCTTTACACCGTCGCGCTCATCGGAGTTTCGATGGGAATCGGAAGTTTAATCAGCACGGGATTTGAGCGCATGGGATTTATTTTACCCAGCTACATCGGCGCGATGATCGCGGCCGCACTGATTCGCAATCTGAATGACAAATTCCAATTGGTCCGCATATCGCAGCAAGCCATCAACGATTGTGCCGTGATCGCGCTCTACTTATTTATCGTGATGGCTGTTCTCACACTGCGCTTGTGGGAACTCGCTCATCTCGCGCTGCCAATGCTCGTAATTCTTTGCGCGCAAGTAATTCTTTGCTGGCTGATGTGCATCACAATTTGTTTCTACACCATGGGACGTGATTATCGCGCGGCGGTAATGTCCAGCGGATTTTGCGGCTTCATGTTGGGCATCACAGCGAACGCAATCGCCAGCATGCAGGAACTGGTAGAAAAATTCGGCGCCGCGCCAGAAGCATTCTTAGTCGTCCCAGTAGTCGGCGCATTTCTAATCGACATGGTGAATTCGCTGGTAATCACATTCATGGCAAATATCGTGAAATGAAATGTGCCGCAGGCTTCAGCCTGTGGCAGAAGAGCACCAGCAAAACATTAGCATTTGTTGTGCTAGTCTAAAGTTGAGCGCAAAATTAAATCGGCGCCACAAAATGTCCGGCAAAACCATCAGCGAACAAATACTCTCCGCGAAATCGGGAACTGACGCGCGCGCCGGCGATGTCGTAATCTGCAAAGTAGATTGCGCTCTCGGAACCGATGGCTCAACGCCGATGGCAATCGATTACTTCAACGCGATGGGCGGAGAGAAAGTGCGCGATCGACAGAAAATTGTTTTCGCACTGGATCATTACGCTCCAGCTCCGAGCCGCGCCACAACTCAACTTCATCAGCGCATGCGCGAATTCGCCGGCGAACATGGAATTAAATTGTGGGATGTTGGCGAAGGAATTGGCCATCAACTCATCGTCGAATCCGGACGCGCCGCGCCCGGGAGTTTAGTCGTCGGCGCAGATAGTCACGCTGTAACTTACGGCGCGCTAAATTGCTTCGGCACTGGAATTGGTTCCTCCGATCTCGCCGCAATTATGATTAGCGGACGCATCTGGCTGCGCGTTCCGGAAACTATTCGGGTAACCCTGACCGGCGAATTACCGCGTGAAGTTTATCCAAAAGACATCGTGCTGCACCTCGCAAAAGAATTGGGCGCAGACGGCGCTTCCTATCAAGCGCTGGAATATTGCGGCCCTGCGATCGCGTCGCTTGATCTCGAAGATCGCCTCGTGCTGAGCAATCTTACCGTCGAGATGGGCGGAAAAAATGGAGTGTTTCCCGCCGACAAGAAAACTTTTGATTACCTGCGCGGAAGGAACACAGAAACATTTGCGCCAGTTACTTCCGACACCGATGCGAAGTACGTCCGTGAAATTACAATCGCGCTGGATAAGCTGACGCCGCAAATTGCGCTGCCACATCTGGTCGATCAAGTTGTTCCAATTAGCGAAGCAGTCGGAACGAAAGTACAAATGGTTTACTTGGGGACCTGCACAGGCGGACGCGCGCGCGATTTCCATCAAGCGCGGGACGTGATCAAAGAAGGAGGAGGAGTTGCGCCGGGAGTACAACTTGTAGTCACGCCGGCGTCGCGCGAAGTGTTGGAAACAATTACACGTGACGGAACGCTCGCGGATTTTATCGCAATGGGCGCGGTGATTGTGACTCCGGGATGCGGATCATGCTGCGGAACCTGCGGAGCAATTCCCGGAGACGGCGTGAACGTTATTTCTACAGCGAATCGAAATTTTAAAGGGCGCATGGGCAATAGTGACGCGTCCATTTATTTGGCATCGCCGGCAAGTTGCGGCGCTGCTGCAGTTCGCGGCGAAATTGTTGATCCCCGGGAGATTTCTTAGCGATGGCTCTTCAACTTGAAGGACGCGCGCGAATATTCGGTGATGACGTGAACACCGATTACATTATTACGTCGCGTAGAAAACGCGAGAGCCTTGATCCGCAGGTTCTGAAACAATATTTATTCGAGGAGATTAATCCGAGTTTCGCGGCATCCATCGAATCGGGTGATTTAATTGTGGCCGGAAAGAACTTCGGATGCGGTTCCGCGATGGAAGTTGCCGTTATGGCGGTTCTGGGCGCTGGCATTCGCGCAGTGATCGCACAAAGTTTCTCGCGTACTTATTTTCGCAATGCGATTAACAATGGATTGCTGCCGGTTGTTTGCGATACTTCTCGAATTCATGAAGGTGATCGGCTGATGATTCGCGCGTCGGATGAAAATGGGCACGGAATGACAGTTCGCAATATGATGACGGGCGAAGATATTTCGTCCGCTGCGCTTCCGAAAATTATGCTGGATATTTTTGCCGCCGGAGGATTGGTTCCGTATTTCCGCGAGCACGGCGATTTTCAACTTTAGGGTTGGAATTCATTTCTGAAGGGAAATGTAAATTGACTTCGGCCACACAAACTCCACAAGCCTCTCCGATGACTTATCGCCTGCGATTACCAGGCCCGACTGCAGTTCCCCCGCGCGTGTTGCAGGCAATCGCGGCGCCGGTTGTGAATCACCGCGGGCCTGAATTTCGCGCGATGTATGCGCGATGTGAAGAATTGATGCGGCCGATTCTCGGGACGACAGGACATCCTTTTTTTCTAGCATGCTCCGGAACTGGCACGATGGAAGCAAGTCTCGTGAATATTCTCGCGCCCGGCGAATCTGTGCTATGCGTAATTCACGGACATTTTGGCGAACGATTCGCGGCGATGGCGAAAACATTTGGCGCACAAGTAGATGTGCTGGAGTTTCCGTGGGGAACGACGGTTGATGCGAGCGCGATTGAAAAACGCATCTCTGAGAAAAATTATCGTGCGGTTGTTGTGACACACAATGAAAGTTCGACTGGAGTGGTTGCGAATCTCGCGCCGATCGGCGCGATTCTTCGCGATCGCCCAACATTATTAGTCGTGGATTCCGTCAGCGGACTTGGCGGATTGGAAATGAAGCAAGATGAGTGGGGAGTTGATATTGTTGCATCCGCTTCGCAGAAA
Source organism: Terriglobia bacterium (assembly GCA_963840515.1). Taxonomy (GTDB): domain Bacteria; phylum Acidobacteriota; class Terriglobia; order Acidiferrales; family UBA7541; genus DASTCZ01. Next base: position 65,179 of record CAWIZI010000012.1, on the reverse strand, counting down.
TGTTTGATGTGTCCGCCAGGAATTGGCGTGGTGAGCGTGAGTCCGAAGGCGTGGAAAATTGTCGAGCGTGAAGATCGGCTTCCGCGCTACTACTGGGATTTTCGGAAGACGATGAGTTCCGCTGAAAAATTTGAGACCGCTTTTACCGCACCGGTCTCGTTGATGTCCGGAATGCACGCGGCGCTGGAAATGATTCACGAAGAAGGCTTGCCAAAAGTTTTGGCGCGGCATTTGCGATTATCGGCTGCGCTTCGCGCGGGTTGCGCTGCGATTGGACTTACCGGATATGGAGAAGTCGGCGCGCTTTCTCCCACGGTCGTTGCGCTGCAAGTTCCGGAAAAACTAAATGGCGGAGACATTGTGAAACGCCTCTATGAAAAGCATCGAACGGTAATTGCCGGCTCGCGAAACAAGTTGTCCGGAAGAGTGATTCGCATAGGAACGATGGGATATCTGAGTGAAGAAGATATTCTGACAGATCTGCGGCATCTGGAAGATGTGCTGCCGGAATTGGGATTCGCAGTTACGCCGGGAGCAGGACTGGCAGCGGCAACTGCGTCTCTTCGCGAATAGTTTTCAGAGAGGAAATATTCATGTTGGGAAAAGTTGGATTCCGAGTGCAATCCGAATGGCATCGTCCGGATAGCGCTTTGCTTGAAGCGTTCGGCTCCGCCTCCAGCGCGCAGGTTGTGGACAGCATGTCGCGTTTGGGCGCGATGGATGTGGGAATTAAGCCGGTTTGGCCATCGCCGCGAATTATCGGCGCCGCACTAACAGTGTGGTGCCACGCAGGTGATAATTTAATGTTGCACAAAGCAATTTCACTCGCTCAACCGGGCGACATTATTGTTGTGAACACTCAAGGAAACGTGACGAATTCTCCGTTCGGTGAATTGCTGGCGACGAGCGCGGTGGAAGTTGGAATCCGCGCCGTGATTGTGGACGGCACGGTGCGTGATGCCGAAGCGCTTCAGAAATTAAAGTTGCCCGTTTACGCGCGCGGGCTTTGCTCGAACGGGTGTAATAAGGATGGACCGGGAGAAGTGGGCGCGATTATTGCTTGCGGAGGAGTGGCCGTGCGTTCCGGCGACATTATTATTGCCGATCGCGACGGTGTTGCCGTGGTGCCGCTGGATGCTGGACCGGAAATTGCGAAGTTGTCGGTCGCGCAAGTGGAGCGCGAAGAAAAACGATTGGCGGAAATCGCGAAAGGAATTTTGTTTCGTCCGGAAATTGATGAGCAGTTGAGGAAACTGAAGATTATTGAGTAATTCGTTTCGATAACAACCCACCGTGCGATTGGAAGCGGGCGGGTCACAGACCCGCCCCTACGCCCCGAAATACTTTTCACAAACAACGCTTGACACTACGCCTATACGTGTAGTAGCGTCTCGCACGTTAATAGTAGAGGGCAAATGGCCAAACCAAAACTAACGAAGCTCGAACTTCAAATCATGGAAGCGTTGTGGCAACGCGGGAACGCTTCCATCCGCGAAATACAGGAAAGTTTTCCGGCACAGGATCGGCCTGCGTACACGACGATTCAGACGACCGTCTATCGCCTGGAAGGGAAGAAGGCGGTGCGGCGCGTGAAGAAGGTCGGGAACTTTCACGTGTTTGAAGCGGCCGTTTCGCGCGGCGATGCGCAGCGAAAGTTGATTGACGATTTGCTGGCGCTATTCGGCGGGCGAACGCAGCCGGTGATGGCGCGTCTAATCGAGTCAGGAAAACTCACACTGGCGGATGTGAAGGAAGCCGAGAAAACTCTTCGCAAGCTGGAGAGGAAGGACAAGCCATGACATTCGCGAAATATTTGTCCGAGATCTGGACGGCGATTGCGCCGGCAGTGGGAAATCACTTGTGGCAATCGACGCTGTTTGCGGTTGTGGCTGGATTGCTCACATTGATGTTGCGAAAGAATCAGGCACGCGCGAGATATTGGATTTGGTTAGCGGCGTCGCTGAAATTTCTGGTTCCGTTTTCGTTGTTGGTTGGAATGGGGAGCCACTTGGCATGGTCACGTGGTTCTGACGGAGTTGAGACCGGATTTACGTTTGCGATGGATCAGTTCAGCCAGCCGTTTTCACAGCCAATGACGCCGGTGAGATCTCACGCGGCTTCCGTAGCGGCTTCTCCTTTGGTGAGTTTCACGCATCTCCTTCCTAATATTCTGGCGGCAGCGTGGATTTATGGATTCGTAGCAGTTCTGTTTGTGTGGTGGGTACGATGGCGTCGAATGTCCGCAGCCATGCGCGAAGCAGTTCCATTGCGCGACGGACGAGAGATAACAGCGCTGCGTCGCTTGGAGCGCGCGGGCGGAATGCAAAGGCGAATCGAAGTATTTCTGTCGCGCGCGTCTTTGGAGCCCGGGATTTTTGGAATCGCGCGACCCGTGCTGGTTTGGCCCGACGGAATCTCGGCGCGATTGGACGAGGCTCATGTTGAGGCGATTCTGGCGCACGAGTTGGGACACGTGCGCCGTCGCGACAATTTATTCGCGGCGATACACATGGTTGTCGAAGCGATTTTCTGGTTCCATCCGCTAATTTGGTTTTTGGGGACGCGTTTGCTGGAGGAGCGCGAACTCGCGTGCGATGAGGAAGTTTTATCGCTTGGCAGCGAGCGGCAAGTCTACGCGGAAAGCATTTTGAAAATTTGTGAGTTTTGTGTTGGGTCTCCTCTAGCTTGCGTTTCCGGAGTGACGAGCGCGGATTTGAAGAAGCGGATTGTGCGCATAATGACGGAGCGCGCGACGCGGAAATTGGATTTCAGCAGAAAATGTTTATTGGCCGCGGCGATTCTTATTGCTGTCGCCGCACCGCTGGCCGCCGGGCTAATAACTTCACACCAAAATCCAGCCGCGGTCGACGTGCCATCGTACCGCTTCGAGGTTTCGACGATTAAGCCGAACAATACTCGAATGAGCCGGGGTGTCCCAGGATTCACCGCGGACGGATATCACTTCGATTACGTCAGGCTGCGAACTCTCATGATGCAGGCGTATGGAGTAACAGGTTTCCAAGTGGCGGGGGTTCCGGCATGGGCCGACACCGAATCATACGACGTTGAGGCGAAAATGGATGGGCCTACGGCGGAGGCGCTGAGTAAACTCCGGCCGGATCTATTGAGGCTCGCGCGGCAGAAAATGCTTCAGTCGCTGCTCGAGGAGCGCTTTGGATTAAAGATTCATCGTGAAGATCGGGACGGGCCGGTCTATGTGTTGGTGGTCGCGAAGGGCGGCCAGAAGATGCACGAGCCAAATCCCAAGGAGGACGGGAAATTTGATAATGCTGACGGTTCCTCTAGGCAGGACTATGCCGAGGTAACCAGTGAAGGATTTATCGTTCACGCATACTCAGCGCCAAAAATCGCGAGACTTCTGTCGACGGCGGTGGCGCGCCCCGTTGTGGACAAAACCGAACTGACCGGTACTTACGATTTCACTTTGGAATTTGATCGCGGTATGGCTGTGACCGTTCCACAAGATGGCGACGAGGGTGCTGTTGCGCCCGATCCCGGCCGGGTTTCGATTTTCACAGCCGTGCAACAGCAGCTCGGATTGAGATTGGAACCGGGAAAAGGTCCAGTGGAAACCGTCGTTGTCGATCACGTCGAAAGGCCTTCGGGAAATTAGCTGCGAGGCTGGCGGAAAGTCATGAGAAAGGAAAAGCCATGATGATCGCGAAATATTTGTCCGGCGTGTGGACGGCGATCGCGCCGGCGATGGGAAATCACTTGTGGCAATCGACATTGTTCGCGCTGGTGGCGGGACTGCTCACATTGATGTTGCGAAAGAATCAGGCGCGCGCGCGATACGCGCTCTGGTTGGCCGCATCGTTGAAATTTCTGATTCCGTTTTCGTTGCTGGTGGGGATTGGCGGAAAACTTGGATGGTTGCGCGCGTCGGATGGAATTGAAACTGGGTTTACTTTTGCGGCTGACCAGTTTAGCCAGCCCTTTACGCAGATGAGCACGCCAGTGATTTCACACGGAGCTCGCGTGGTCGCCACGCAAAGTCCCGCGAATTTGGTACCGGCGGTTATCGCTGCGGTTTGGCTGTGCGGATTTATTGCCGTGATTTTCGTCTGGTGCGTTCGATGGCGAAGAATGTCGGTGTCGATGCGCAATTCGGTGCCGCTGCTCTATGGACGGGAAGTAGACGCGTTGCGGCGAATTGAAAGTGTTGGCGGCACGCGTAAGCGGCTTGAAATGTGTTTGTCGAGCGCTTCTTTGGAGCCGGGAATTTTTGGCATCGCGCGCCCCATGCTTGTTTGGCCAGAAGGAATTTCCGCGCGGCTGGACGATGCGCACGTAGAAGCGATTCTTGCGCATGAAGTGGGGCATGTGCGACGTCGCGATAATTTGTTTGCGGCGATACATATGTTGGTGGAAGCGATTTTCTGGTTCCATCCGCTGGTTTGGTTTTTGGGAACGCGATTGGTGGAGGAACGCGAAGTTGCCTGCGATGAAGAAGTCTTGGAGCTGGGCAGCGAACGGCAAATTTATGCGGAAAGTATTTTGAAGATTTGCGAATTTTGCGTCGGATCGCCACTCGCGTGCGTTTCCGGAGTTACCGGCGCGGATTTGAAGCGGCGGATTGTGCGCATCATGACGCCGGGCGCAACGCGGCGATTGGATTTCGTAAAAAAGTTTTTGCTTGGCGCGGCGATGCTGGCGGCCATTGGCGTGCCGGTTGCGTTTGGTTTGGCATACGCGAAGCAGAACGTGGCGCAGTCGCCCGCCCGGACTACTTCCGCATCGTTTGCGGAATTTAAGTATGACGTGGCTTCCTTCAAGGTGAACAAGTCCGGTCCCGGCAGGGCCATGTTTTCAAGTCCGGACGACGGGCTTTCAATGACGAATCTTAACCTGAAGGAACTCGTTGGATTTGCCTACGGACTCGCCACGGCAGCGCAAGACGGGCGAATCGTGGGCGCGCCGAGCTGGATCACGTCAGAAGCATATGATGTCGAAGCGAAAATGGATAGCACGACCGCTGAAGCGCTAAGAAAACTTAATCCCAATGATCGGGCACTTGCGCGTCAACACATGTTTCAAGAACTGCTCGCGGATCGATGCAAGCTCGCCGCGCACTGGGAAACGAAAGAGTTTCCCGTGTATGAGTTAGTGATCGCCAAGGGCGGCTCGAAAATTCAGGAATCGAAACCAAGTGATCCGGCCACGGCCGGGCGCGGCGGCATGGGTTTGAAAGGACGTGGCGGGCCGCTGACCGCGCGCGAAGTTCCGATTTCAAATCTGGTGGGACTGCTTTCCATGTTGCTGAACCGCACCGTGGTGGATAAGACCGGGCTTGCGGGCAAATATGATTTCACCCTCAACTGGACGCCTGACGAAAGCAACGACCCGAGCTTTTTCCCTTCGAGCACTGGACAGCCGCCGGATCCTGCCGGGCCATCCATTTTCGCCGCGCTTCAGGAGCAGCTTGGTTTGAAATTGGAAGCAGGGAAGGGGCCTGTGCAAGTGATCGTGATTGACCATATCGAGAAACCCTCAGGAAATTAAACGCGCGAATCGTGGAATGGGTGTGAAACTCTCGGATAATTCAAACGTATTGATGTCTAAGCGCGAGCATCTCGGCGCCTGGAGCGGGCATTGAGCAGGGTGTGATGACATCCAATTCCGGTGCAGTGGCATCATTGCTCGATAAGACGCGGAGCGTTCCGAAGCGTAGCGACGCATATCGGAATGGGATTAAGATTCCGAAGTACTAATTGTCTCGTAGACCGCGCAGGGCGAAACGTTGTCGCGCGCCGCACGTCGAATCAGGGCCTGGATGTAATCCGTTAATTATTGCGTTTTTTTGTGCAACGAAAACGTATTTTGAGTGAAACCGTTGCGGGTTCTCGGAGTCTATGTAAAGGGGCTGTGCGACATTAACTCTCACAAAAAGTTTGCGGAACAAAATGGAATTCTCGGCCTCTGCCGGCGGAATAGATAGGGACTAGCCTCGCGCGGAAATTGTCGGGCGAATCGGCTGAGTGACTATCCCGTACGGAAAATTGGAGGCGGAATGAGAATCGCAAAAGAATCGGGTGTAAGCGGTAATAAGCTTTTCAGCGCGGTCAGAGCGCTCGGTATTTTCGCGGCAATCGTGTTTGGACTTGCGTCGGCCCCGGCGAGCCCTGCGCAATTGCAGCAAGCTCTGGACCGAGCGATGTCGGCTTCGGCTTCGGCGTCGGACTCGAACTCGCCAGCGGCAGTGAATGCGGATTCGCCGGCTGTGGCGAAATTTGAATATGAAGTGGCGTCCATCAAACTGACTAAGACGGGAAGCGGCAACGGTGTGTTCAGATTTGCGATGCGGAACACCGAAGATGGATTGTCGGTAGAGGGTTTCCCTTTAATGCTGCTGGTTCAGCAAGCATACGGCGTCGGTAAGGACCGAATCACAGGTGCACCGGACTGGCTAAATTCGGAACGCTACGACATTGAAGCAAAAATGGATGCAGCTCAGGTGGAAGAGTTTAAGGCGCTGACTCCTGAGCTAGCTCGTGCCGCGCGGCAGCACATGCTGCGAAAGCTTTTGCAGCAACGCTTTCTGTTAACGATGCACCGCGAAACCAAGGAACTGCCGGTTTTCAACCTGGTGATTGCAAAGGGCGGATCGAAGCTTCAGGAGTCAAAGCCTGATGACAACGCCGTGAGCCCGGACAAGCCCTTGGATGCCGCGGCAGCCGCTAAGATTGCGGGTGCGAAGCCTGCCGGGTCATCTGGGGGACTGATGGGTGTGGGTATTCCAGATAACTCTGGCGGTGGTAGCAAAAGTGTAACGTTGTCGTCTGGCGGAGGTTCATTTGCGATTGGCGGACGAGGCGGAGTGCGATCTACATCCGGCAAAGGCATCACGTCGGCAGCGTTGGCGTCGACGTTGTCCTCTATTGCCGGGCGGCCGGTGATGGATAAGACTGGCCTAACAGGAAAATACGATTACAAATTGGAATTCGCCCCGGAAGATAGTCAGGCGGACCCGGATCCAGCGGGGCCTTCGATTTTCACGGCGGTGCAAGAGCAGCTTGGATTGAAATTGGAACCCGCCAAAGGGCCGGTCGATATTTTTGTGATGGATCATATCGAGAAGCCTTCGGGGAATTAGCCGTGCGCGGGAATTGACGATCGTGTATCAGTTTCGCAAAGTATTATTGAATTGTGAAACTTGCAATTGAAAGAAACCGTCTACAGAAAAGAGTTGAGGTCAGACGGAGACTCGGATATCTAACGGAGAGCGGGGAACCGGATGGCATTGCAGCGATTTGAAAACTACGTTGTGATTCTGCTGGCGATTGCATGCCTGGCGGCTTCCAGTTTCTCCGCATTTCCGGGAGGCTACCAAGGGCAAGTGAGCTTTAACGGCTTCGCCGTTCCCGGCGTAACCGTTACGGCTATGCAAGGCGACAAGAAATTCGTGGCCGTCACCGACGAAACGGGCACGTTTACATTTCCCGACGTCACCAACGGAACGTGGACGATTCAAGTCGAAATGTCAGGATTTGTTTCCATGAAGGATGATGTGGCCGTCGGAGCAAACGCGCCGATGGCGCCGCCATGGGAATTGAAAATGTTGCCGCTCGATGAAATGAAAGCTGAAGTGCGCGCGGTGACGCCTGCACCTACGCCAAGTGCTGCACCTGCGCAGCCCGCCACCGATAACACCACCGCGCCCGCGAAGACCGCCGCTGTCGTGAAACCGGGCGCCAAAAATGATTCTGCAAAAACTCCGGTCAAGCCCGGAGCGCCGGGAGCTCCCGCGGCTACGCCGGGGCAAGACGCCGCGCCTCCTGCGGCTCCTGCGCCCGTTTCGGAAACCGACCAGCGCGCGAATGACGGATTCCTGATTAACGGCAGCGTGAATAACGGAGCGTCCTCGCCATTCGCGCAGATGAACGCGTTTGGAAATAGCCGCGCCGGCGGAAGGTCTCTGTACAACGGCGGAATTGGATTGAATCTCGATAACTCCGCGCTGGACGCCAGTCCGTTTTCGTTGACCGGTATTCCCGCTCCGAAGGCGGCGTATAACCAAATTACGGGCTATGCGAATTTCGGCGGCCCGATAAAAATTCCGCATCTGATAAAGAATGGTCCGTTCTTCGTCGTTAATTATCAGTTGGTTCGATCGAATAATGACACGATCGGACAGGGTTTGGTGCCGACATTGGCGGAACGAACTGGGGATCTTTCTGCAATATCGAATCCCATTTACAATCCGGCAACGGGGCTTCCGTTCATGAACAACATGATCCCTGTAAGCCCGCAAGCGGCTTCACTATTGAATCTGTACCCGACGCCAAACATTACCGGAAATCCGCAGTTTAACTTTCAAGCTCCAATCGTTACCGATACGAAGCAGGACTCGATGCAGGTACGGCTGAATAAGACTGTCGGCCGTAAGGATTCATTTTCCGGCACCTTCGCTTTTCAAGACCTGCGATTGACCACGCCGAATTTATTTGGCTTTGTGGATACGACCGATTCGCTGGGAATCAACTTCCAGCCCCAGTGGTCTCACCGATTCAGTCCGCGGCTCGGAAATACGTTGTCGTACCAATTCAGCCGGAGCGCGACCACAGCGATACCGAACTTTGCGAACGTGACGAACATTTCAGGCGAGGCGGGAATCACGGGGAACAATCAAGACCCGACCAACTGGGGCCCGCCGGCGCTGGGCTTTTCAACCCTGAATGGTTTGTCTGATGGGCAAAGCTCGCACAACCGCACGCAAAATCAGAAGGTTGGCGATAACGTGCTGTGGACACGCCGAAATCACAGCCTGCAAATCGGTGGCGACATCAACCGGCGGGAATTGAATTTTCTTTTCCAGCAAAACCCGCGAGGCACATTTGGATTCAACGGCACGGCCACGCAGGAAATCGTTGGAGGTAGTCCGGTGGCGGGCACAGGCTCGGATTTGGCGGACTTCCTTCTGGGAATTCCGGACACAAGTTCAATCGCATTTGGTAACGCGGATAAATATTTTCGTCAGACGCTCTATGACGCGTATGTGGACGACGATTGGAGAGTGACTCCGCAACTGAGCGTTCACCTCGGAGTGCGTTGGGAATACGGCTCGCCTTATACGGAGCTATTTGACCGGCTGGTGAATTTAGATGTGACCCCGACTTTCAGCGCCGTGGCACCGGTAATCGCGACGGACCCGACCGGCACTCTGACGAATCAAGCGTATCCAAATTCGTTGGTTCGTCCCGACAAGCACGGCATTGAGCCGCGCTTGGGAGTTTCCTGGCGCCCGATTTCGGGTTCGTCGATACTGGTGAAGGCGGGCTACGCAATCAACTACGATACTTCGGTGTACCAATCGATTGCGATGCTGATGGCGCAGCAGGAGCCGCTGTCAAAAAGTTTGACCGTGCAGAATTCGGCGGCATGTCCGCTGACGCTGGCGAATGGATTTAACACCTGTCCTACTACGACGGCGGATACTTTTGCGATCGATCCAAATTTCCGCGTGGGATACGTGCAGACCTGGCAGGCGTCCGTGCAACGCGATTTGCCGTGGTCGCTGCAAATGACCGCGACGTATAATGGAAATAAAGGAACGCGCGGCGCGCAGGAATTTTTACCGAATACAAACGCGCCGGGAGCGGCCAATCCGTGCCCTTCATGTCCAGTGGGTTTTGCGTTTCTTACCTCGAATGGAAATTCCGATCGCGAGGCAGGAAATCTTCAAGTGCGCCGCAGGTTGCGGGCTGGCTTGACGGCCACGCTGACGTATACATACGCGAAATCCATTGACGATGATTCAACCGTAGGCGGATTGGGCGCGGCAGGAGCCGGCGGCGGTTGTTCAGTTTGCGCGCAGGACTGGACCCATTTGAATGGCCAGCGCGGACTTTCCACTTTCGATCAGCGCCATAACGTGAATTTCACGTGGCAATACACAACGGGAATGGGAATCGGCGGTAAATCACTTATGAGCGGCTGGAAGGGAAGACTCTACAAGGAATGGACGCTCCAGAACGTGGTCACCTGGGGAACTGGTTTTCCGTTGACGCCGTTAATTAATGAGATCGTGCCGGGCACCGGATTTTCGGGAACGCTTCGTCCGGACTTTGTTCCGGGCACGTCGATCTACACGACCGGGAGCCCCAACCAATTTCTCAACATTAACGCGTTTGCTTTGCCGCCGTTGGGCCAGTTTGGAACGGCGGGCAGAGATTCGATCACCGGGCCGCAACAGTTCAGTTTGAACGCTTCACTGGCGCGATCATTTCACTTGAAGGATCGCTACAGCTTGAGCGTGGAATTTGACGCGAATAACTTTTTGAATCACGTTACCTACACTTCCTACATCACAAACATTTCGCAGCTCGGCACAACCGCGGCGCTGAATCCGGCGTTCGGAACGGCGGCGGGCACAAATTCGATGCGTAAGATAGTAAGTATCGTACGCTTGAGGTTCTGAACGATGAGACGCGCGATTGCATTATTCCTTTTATTGGCGCTGACGACCACTGCACAACAGGTTGGTCAGAATGCGGCACCTCCGGGACCGAACGACACCCAGAAAATTGTCTCGACGACGCAGATGGTCATCGAGCTGGTGAGCGCGAAGGACAAAAAGGGAAATCCAATTAAGGGATTGACGGCGAAGGATTTCACGCTGACCGAAGACGGCGTGGTGCAGAAAATTAGCTACGTCGATCAGGAAGATTTGCCTACAACGCCGACCGACGCGCCGATACTGCCGGCCGAGCCTGAAGACATTAAAATTTATAACAAGCTGAGCCACGAAACGATTCCCACCGAAAAGCCGGGAAGCGTTCTCTACAAGGATCACCGGCTGATTGTTTTGTATTTCGACATGAGCGCGATGCCGCAGACGGATCAGATTCGCGCGCTTTCCGCGGCGGAGAAATTTATCAGGACGCAGATGACTTCGGCGGATCTGATTTCCATCATGCGATATGCGGGCGCCGGCCCTGAGTTGCTACAAAATTTTACCGCTGACCGCAACCGGCTGCTCAGCATTATTCAAACGATGGTGGTGGGCGAAGGCCAGGGTTTGGATGAGTCCACCAGCGACGACAGCACCGCGGATTCGGGCGCGGCGTTTGGTCAGGACGATAGCGAGTTCAATATTTTCAACACGGACCGGCAACTTTCCGCGTTGCAAACCGCCGCGAAAATGTTGGGGCAACTGAACGAAAAGAAATCACTGATTTATTTCGCCAGCGGCATGCGGCTGAATGGAATTGATAATCAAGCGCAACTGCACGCGACCGTCGATAGCGCGATTCGATCGGGCGTACAGTTTTGGCCGGTCGACGCGCGCGGATTGGTGGCCTCGGCTCCGCTTGGAGATGCTACGAAAGGCTCGCAAGGCGGCCAAGCGATGTACACCGGCGGTTCGGCGCTCGCAGTGACCACAAATTTTCAGCAGACGCAAGACACGCTTTACGGATTGGCTGCGGACACCGGTGGCAAAGCGCTTCTGGATTACAACGATTTATCGCGGGGAATCGTGCAGGCGCAGCAGGCCGATTCGAGCTACTACATTCTTGGCTACTACACCACGAACAGTGCGACGGATGGAAAATTCCGGCGCATCAAGATTACGTTGAATTCCGATCTGGAAGCCAAGCTGGATTATCGGCAGGGATATTTCGCCGGCAAAGTATTCGGGAAATTCACAGTGGCGGATAAAGAGCGGCAACTGGAAGATGCGTTGATGCTGGAAGATCCGATCACCGAACTTACCATCGATATGGAAATCGATTACTTCCAGTTGAACAAGGCTGAATATTTTGTGCCCATCATCATGAAAATTCCGGGCAGGGAACTTGTGCTCGCGAAAAAAGGCGGCGCGGAACACACGCTGATTGATTTCATCGGCGAAATTAAGGACGCATACGGCGGCCGCACAGTAACAAATTTGCACGATCACGTGGACATTAAGCTGAGCGACGCGACGGCGGCTCAATTGGCGAAGCGGCCGATTGAATATGACACGGGCTACACGCTGCTTCCCGGAAAATATACGATCAAGGTTCTGGCTCGCGATGACGAGACGGGAAGAATCGGAACGTATCAAAGATCATTTACGATTCCGAATTTGAATAAAATAGACAAGCAAATTCCGATCAGTGCGGTGGTGTTGAGCAGTCAAAAAGTGGACTTGAAAGATGCGATCTATAACGCCACGAAAGAAAAAGAACGGAACATTCAAGAAGCGGTGAATCCGCTGGTGGAAAATGGCGCGAAATTAATTCCGAGCGTTACTCGAGTGTTCAGCACCAGCCGAAGTATGTACGTTTATTTGCAAGCGTACCAACAAGGTGCGACGACGGTTCAACCACTCGTTTCCTATGTGACCTTCTATCAAGGCGGGAACAAAGTATTTGAAACACCGCCGATGAAAGTTATTTCGGGAATGAACAACGTGCTGAAGACGATGTCACTGAATTTTGATATCGCGCTGAAAGATATTCCGCTCGGCGAATATGATTGTCAGGTCAGCGTGCTGGACCCCGCGGGACAGAAGATTGCATTCTGGCGTGCGCCGGTGAAGCTGGTGCAGTAGGGATGCATGGGGTTAAGCGCTTAAAAACTGCACTATAATGCATGTTGAGGGCGGATTTTGACGAAAAGTGCATTATAATGCAGTTTTTGAGGACGGAAAAAGATAAGAAAAAGCGTCTCAAAGCAGAGACGCAGAGGCGCTGAGAAAAGATTTGAGGAAAGACAGGACGAGAAGAACCCCAAGGCAACAGCAAAAGCAGATCCCTCGGAGCTCGGGATGACACCGTAGGCTGGTGGGCAGACAATTTTGAATGAACTAAGTCCCTGCCGAAATCTCGATTCCGAAAGCCTAATTTCCGCTAAGTCCTTTATTAGCATAACGATCACCCACAGATCGCTGTAAGTCCTTTATTAGCATATACATCGCAAAATAGGGGGGGTGGGGGGGGGCGTTTTTTAAAAAATCGACATTTGGCGGAAGGGTGGGATGTTGGCTAAGAGTAGGGAAACAAAGGGGATGGCGATTGAGGGTGGCAGAAATGGTGAGGTTTGGTGGGTGTGAATCTGAAATGTTGTTGCAGGGATTTTCGGATTCGAGTGCGGAGCGGAAGAGTACACTCCCGCTGACCCGCGGTGTAGCAGGCGCCTGACTAAAGTTATTTTGTGCGGCGCCCGCTGTGGCTACGCCAGTTGTCGTTATTGGATTTTCGTTGTTATGACGATTCCGTTCGAGCCGTAGGTTGCGTTGAACACTTGAACGGGAGTCATGGCGGAAAGTGAGCCGTCGGAATTGATCAAGAAACCAGTCACCGTTCCCGCAATTGGAGTGCTCGCTTCGTTGTTATTCACTACGTAGAGAAATTTGCCCGAAGGATCGGCGAAAACTGCGGCGACGTTTGGCGCGGGAATTTGCGGCAAGGCGCCGGCAACAGTTACGGGCACCGGAATTGCCGATCCGAGCGAGGTCAGCAGGCCGGTTGTTTGATTGATAGAGAATGCGGAAATTGTATTGTCGGCGCTGTTTGTTACGTACAGGAAATGTCCTGTCGGATCAATTGCAATCGCTGTAGGAGTATTTCCGGTGGTTGCGGTGGCCCCTGTGCCGGATAGCAAGGTGAGACTCGCGTTATTTCCGCTGGCGGTATCCGTGAAAGCGTACCCAATCACAAGATTATTTCCCTGGCAGACGATGTAAACGAATCGATTGGAAGGATCTACTGCCACTGCCACCGGACTGATTCCGTTGGGAGTGATCAGGGAAGTGCCGGTGACTGAATTTTCCGACGTGAGCAATCCAGTATTGAGAATCGTACTTTCAAAAATCGAATTCGCCTCAAAATCCACGGTGAAAAGCGTAGATCCGTAGGGGCTGACAGCCTGACCAGCCGGACCGCCGAAGGCGTCTGATGAAGGGCGTGTGATGGCCGTAAGCGTGCCGGCCGGGGAAGCAATCGTGAATCCGAAAAGCTCCGCGTCGCCCCTGTCGGAGACGTACGCGAAATTCCCTGAACCATCAACTACGACCGAAAAAGGCTGCGATCCAAAGCTGACGGGCGCACTCGCGGCAGATAGAAGTCCCGGAGGGTTGGAACTCGCCTGAATTACAAATGGGGAAATACTTCCCGTTGGTGAGTTGAACGCGTTTGTGTTGAAAACGAATCGGCCAAATGGATCGGCGGTGATGGAGGTCGGTTGCGACGGAGCAGCGCCGGTTGAGAAGGGAGTTCCGAGACTGGTCAGGTTTCCAGACGTGGCGTCTACACTAAAGCCCGCGATGTTTTCATTTCCCTCACCGGAAACATACGCAAATTGTGGAGAATAAGTTAAAGCCTGCGAACCTGCCACGATTACAAGCGTGCTGGCATTTTCACCAATTACGCTGGAGGGTGTTGTTGCAAGCCCCGTACCACTCAGTTGAAGAGGAAACACTTGAATTTCGGGTTGCTGAACCGGCGGGGGCGAAACCTGGCCCTGGCTGGCGGAATAAAGATAAGTGTTCGACGGATCGATCGCCAATCGACCGGGATTCGGCGGAGTGGCCACGGTTTCTGAAAGCGTGGGGGTTCCGTTGGAAGCAAGTTTGAAAACTGCGATTGAGCCCGGCGGCGGAATCGTCATCGTCTGCACTCCCGGATACGCGATATATAGAAAAGCTCCCGTAGAGTCCACGGCGATGCTCGAAGGGAAAGTGGCACCAGTCATAATCGTGGCGGCCGGAATGCCGGTCAGCACTCCGGCGGAGATAGACGCGGTGTAAAGAGACTCACTGTTAATGACACCGTAAGCGATATAAATATTCTTTCCGTTCGGTGACACCACAATCGGATTGGATGGAGCCGTCGTGTTGCCGTTGGGCGCGCCAGTGATGTTGAAAGTCGTAGCGTTCATGAGCGTGCCAGCTACCGGGTCAATTGCGTACTGCGTGATGATGCCGCCGGCAGCGAGATACGCGAACTGTCCCGCGGGATCGAAGGCCATTTGAGTGAAAGTTTGCGCGAATGTCCCATTGGCAGATTTGGTTAGCGCGCCGTTGCTTCCTACGGTGAATGCATCGTAGCCGGTTGAAGTAAGTGCGTAGACGAAATTAGTTGTGGTGGTGCCGGAGGTAGCGGCGGTCGTCCAGAGCGAAGTCAACGGACTGAATCCTGGAACGGAAAGAGGAGTGGTGACAGTTGTGAGCGATCCACTTGCCGCGACCGTGTATGCAAATATTTCTGACGCGACGGGATCTACGGCGTACACGAAGCTGGCTGACGAATTCGTAACAGAGACTGCTCCGGTAATGCTGTCCGTACCGCCGACGGGAAGATAGCCATTGAAACGAATCTGGCCAGTTGAAGCATTGATCGTGTGCATGGTGATTCGGCCTGTATTCGGCGTGTACAAGAAACGCGGGAAGACAGTTTGAGTTGGAGAGGTTGCCGTCACCGTAATAGTGGCGACGCCTGAGATTGTGCCGTCGGTCACCGACTTCGCCGTCAGTGTGACGGTCGCTGGCGCTGGAACCGAAGCGGGAGCAGTGAACTCAATTGTTGTAGTAGAAGGCGGAGTAGCCGGCGAAAGAGTTCCACACGCTGGGCTGCACGCTGCGCCTGTTTGAGAAAGTGCCCAGGCCACACCGTTTGCGGCGACGGGATCATTCGCAAGCATCGCAGTAAATTCTTGTGATGCACCCGTTTGAACTGAGGGGGAAGCGGGCGCGATGGAAACGGTGATGGAAGGATTGATGGTGATTGTTGCGGACGCGGATTTCGTAGTGTCGGTCTGAGATGTCGCCGTCAGTGTTACGGTGGATTGCGAAGCCGCCGTTGGCGGAGCGGTGTAAGTAACCGCCGTTCCCGAAACGCTGGAAGTTGGAGAAACAGATCCGCAGACTGCGTTCGACGTTGTCGAGCACGGAGTGGCACCCTGCGATAGAGTCCAATTCACCGCGTTCGAGCCTTTCGTATCGTTCAGCACGGTTGCCGTGAATGTTTGATTTGTGATCGCCGGAGTTCCGCCAGCTTGAACTGTGGCGGACGTCGCCGACAAGCTCACCGAAATTGCGTTGGGAGAAAGATTAATTGTTGTCGTGCCGGTCTTATTGAAATCAGTAACCGACGTGGCGGTCAAGGTGATTAGCGGAGAAGCCGGCGCGGTAGCCGGTGGAGTGTAAGAGGTGGTGAATTTATTCGTAGTGACCAGAGTACCGCACGCAGCAGGGGTGCATGAAGTTGTGCCCTGCGAAAGGGACCACGTTACGCCGAGGAGATTTGGATCGTTCGCCACAGTCGCCGTAAAAGAAGTCGGCGTCGTTGAACCTGGAATGATAGGAGATGTTTGAGGAGAGACACTGACCGTCACGTTGGAAGTGATGGTGATGTTCGCGGAACCGGTAAGTGGCACGCTGCAGTTGGTATTGGCCAGCGTGCAGTCAATGCCTTGAATCAAGATGACATTGGGTACGGAGTTCGTGCCTGTTGAGATTGGGACGGTGGGAGGGGCCGTGAAGGTCGCCCCGCTGGCCGAATTCGATGTGACCGAAACCGGTAAAATAGATCCGCACTGGACACCTGGGCCGGGCGCCGCACCGCACGGTATTGCGCTTCCATCCGATTCACTCAGGTTGGGCGTCAACCCGATAGAGTCGCTCGTCGCATTTCCGCTCTGATCATACGAGGTCGCAGTAACCGTCTGGGTCGTACTTATCAGCATGGTTTTCGTAGCGGGGGTAACAACCAGAGTGTTGGCCTTCGGGTTTGGGGGGGCGCTATGACAGTTCGATGCGAAAACTACCGCCGTTAGCGTGAGTAACAACAGGAATGAATTGCGTTTCATTGCTTAGCTCCCCTGGGCGACGAAGCCGGACGGATTTCTGGGTAGTCTGTCGAACGAACAATTTCAAAGAAGCCGATCTGATATGAATGCAAACGCGCGGAGATTAGATTAATTGGAGAGGCCGGTCAATGGAGCGAATGTTATTTGATTCTTGACTCCATCTTAAGCGATAAGCGACAGAAAGTAAGAGACTTAGACGAGCCCTAGGAGTTATTTCTGGTTAACACTTATGTGCTAGAATCGGCGCCGCCCTGAAGGTTTTACGTCAAAGGTAATAATGTCGCCCAAGCCCAGCCCCGCAGTCTTCAAGTTCGGTTCCTATCAGATGGATATGCGCGCGGGCGAGCTGCGGCGGAACGGTTATAAGGTTCGGTTGCAGGAGAAGCAGTTTCTCCTTCTCGCTGCGCTGGCCGAGCAGCATGGGCAAGTAGTCACCCGCGACGAATTGAAACGTCACTTGTGGTCTGGAGATACATTTGTTGATTTCGAGACTGGGCTGAATACCGCCATCAGCAAATTACGAGAGGCCCTTTCGGACGATCCCCAAAAGCCGCGATTTATCGAGACGGTGCCGCGCAGAGGTTACCGATTTATTTTCCCTGTTGAATCAGCAATCGCCAACGGACAACCGGCTGGCGCCGTTGAATCAGTGGTGGCGGCCGAACCGCAATCTTCGGCATTTACAGAGGTTCTGGATCCGGGCTGTCTCGGCCTGCCCAGTTCGGACAGTTCGCTTACCATGACTGCCCAGAATTCGGTCACGGATCGCCGGGAATCGAAGGCAAGAGTGTGGTTGACCGCGGCCGTGACTTTTGTACTGGGCGTTTTTGCGTTCGCACTTTGGTGGTTGACGCCGTTGCCCGATCCTCGTTTGGCGAACATCTTTCCCGTGACGGCGACGGGGAAGCAAGATTTTCTTGTGACACCTGCGACAGATGGCGCACGGATTTTTTATGTTCAACGCGCAAGCGATCATTACGAGCTGATGCAAAGCTCGGTTGATGGCGGTGAAGCCAAGAAAATGGAAGCGCCGTTTCCTAATACGTTGATGTGGGATACATCGCCCGACGGCTCTCAATATCTGATCACGAGTTTTGTCCATCGAGGAGAGGCGGCGCCTCTCTGGTCCTGGCCCGCAGCGGGCGGGATGCCCAAGAAACTCGGGGACCTGCTTTCGGGCAGCGCCGCGTGGTCCCCCGACGGGAAGAGCGTTGTTTATCACGCGGGGAAAAATTTGGGAATCGCGAACGCAGACGGAAGCAACGCGCGGCTGCTGGGAACATTTCAACAAGAACCTGATTCACCCGCATGGTCGCCGGATGGACGGCGCATTCGTTTCACGCTGAAAGATATAGAACGCAATTCTTCTTCCATTTGGGAAATTGCGGCTGATGGAAGCGGATTGCGCCCTATCCTGCCGCACTGGATGGATCCGCCGCAGGTTTGCTGTGGGACGTGGACGCGCGACGGGCGCTACTTCTTTTTTGTCGAGTTTGCGGACCAAATTCCCCATCTTTGGGCGTTACGCGAAAAAGGTACATGGTGGCGCCGCAACTCGGCGGGCCCATTCCAAATTGCATCAGGACCTACAGGATCATGGAGTCCGCTCGTCGGCCGCGACGGCAAGCATATTTATTTTTATGTTTACAACGGATCGGCCGCACGATCCATGCTCGAGGCCGTGAATGTAGGCACGCAAGAATTCTCCGCGATTTTGCCTGAGTACAGGCCGGTGATGCCCGGTTTTTCTCGCGACGGGCAGCAAGTGGCTTTCGTGCAATTTTCGACGGATGGGCTGTGGCTGGGCCGCGCCGATGGTACGGATTTCCATCACATTCAAATTCCGGAATTGAACGTAGCATTTCCGCGGTGGTCGCCTGACGGCCAGAAGATCGCTTTCGCGGGAGCCCACCGGGGAGAATCGGAAAACACGTACTTGATTTCGGCGCAAGGCGGAGAGGCGAAACCCGTGCTGCCGGGAATCGCGGGGTTAATCAATCCGGATTGGTCACCGGACGGGTCACGCCTTGTTGTCGAGCGTAGCGTCGCAGTGTCGTCAGGAGGGAATCCGAATTCCACGCTGGCTTTTGTAGATTTGAGAAACGCGCGAATTGAAGAAATTCCCGGTTCAGAGAATTTAAGTTCGCCGCGATGGTCACCAGACGGAAAATTTATTGGAGCGATTTCTGAAGATGG
Source organism: Terriglobia bacterium (assembly GCA_963840515.1). Classification (GTDB taxonomy): domain Bacteria; phylum Acidobacteriota; class Terriglobia; order Acidiferrales; family UBA7541; genus DASTCZ01. Next base: position 46,171 of record CAWIZI010000012.1, on the reverse strand, counting down.
ACACAATTTGAAAATTTACGACGTCGCGGCAAATCGCTGGCGAATCGCGGCACGTGGGCAATCATTGGGGATTCCGGCCTGGTCCGCGGATGGAACTTTTTTGTATTACCAGGATTTGATGGCGGCGGGGGAGCCACTTTTCCGGGTGAAGGCAGACTCTGGCGCTATGGAAACCGTAACGTCGTTCCAGAAAATTTTGGACACCGGAATTCACCGCTGCGCATTCATGGCGCTTTTGCCGAACGGAACGCCGATTGTTACGTTTGGGCGCGGCGACGCGGATATTTATGGGGCCACTTTGATTTTGCCGTGAGGTACGAGCGCGCGGAAACTACGTTATCTGATGGAACGATTAAGTTGGCGGGGCCGACGAGGTTCGAACTCGCGACCTCCTGCGTGACAGGCAGTTAAATACAATCTATCTTGTTGGCCCGTCTAGCTTTATGCTGCGTCATTGTACTCGGTTTTAGGCCCAATTTGGCAGTATTTGGACCCAAGTTGGACCCAAGTTTTGAGCTGAACCCCTAATGTGAGACAAAATCTTTGGGCACAGATTGCTGTATCCTCACTTCGTTCAACCTTCGACCTCCTGGTCCCGAACCAGATGCCAGCGCTTGTTGAAATCTATGGATTCTTGTTGATTCTAAGTGATTGCTGTTGAAGTAGTTGCGGCCTGCTTGTTGAAGTCTGTTGAACTTTGTTGAAGTTGGAGGCTTTCTCAGCTACAAATTTATCTACACTCCACTGGGGTGAACGCCTCCATTGAAACAATGTCCCTCAATACAGTTCACTTCTTTCCCCTTTTAAAAGTGGGTAAGCGAAAATGTCTTACTCCAGGGTTCAGTCCACTTCGATGAGATGAAGTCCAGAAAACATCATAATGCCAACAGCATCAGCGACTCAGCCCATATCCGATCATCAGATTGTTCATGGGCTGACGGCATTATTCTCGACCAGTTGATAGACGACCAACTCGCCGGTTCCATCGCTGCCCACAACTAGCCAGCGGCCATCGGGGCTGAAACGGACCCGATCAATGACCGGGCCCCTCCATTTCCACTCCCTTGGGGTTTCCGAAAAGAGAGGCTGGTCACGCCCGGGAATCCAAATCTGAAATCGCAGTCCGCTCCACAGAGTTGTTGCCAGCCACAATCCGTTGGAAGAAATGTCGGCACTTCGGACGCCATTTCGCTGAGGCAAATCGACTATCATCTTGCCGCTGTCGCTGTCGTAAATCGCCATGAATTCCCACGGATGCTTTTTCGGAGTATTTCGTTCGGCGCGATTGATCAGGACAGATCGACCGTCAGAAAGAAAGACAATATTGGGGGAAGGGTTACACATTGATCCAAACGGAAGCATTGCTATTTGTGCGCCATTTCTTAATTCGTAAAATCCGACAGCGCATTTACCCGGTTCCTTATTATCGGCCGCAAAGTGCTTGCCATCAGGAGAAGGCACGATTCGGTCAATCACACCTTTGGGGTCGTAGAGACTCTCCCATACGACTTGCGATGAACGTATGTCCCAGAGACGGACTGGATCGTTGGCTGTCGAGCTAGCTTCTATGCGCCATCTGGACGACGCATAGCACCCGCCTCGACAATAGGAGGCTACTATAGAATTACCGTCCGGAGTAAACGCAAAATCAGTAATTCTTGTGCGCCCATCTCCTCGTTTCCTCTTTTCACTCCACTCACGCAACCGTCGATTTATGACGGGTTGGGTATCGTTCTTGTCAGCAGCAGCTTGTTCCGCAGTGCGATGTTTTAGTTGAGGAGTATCTGATGGAGGAGCCTTTAACGCATCCTCAACGTCCGCGCGAAGATCGTCTTCTCCAGTGACACCTAAGCTTTTCTCTTCTTGCCAAGTTCGAGTGTCATACAGATGAATTCGACTCAGATAACTAACGGCCAAAGTCAAACCATCAGGCGAAAAGCGGACTGACATTGGCTCGAGATCACCCTCAACTTTTAACAGCTGGTCGGATTGTGCTTCTTGGAAGATCAGTTCATGGATGTATTCGCCGGAATCAACCTTCCAAATGCGAACATGCAAATTTCCCAAAGCCGCTGCGGCAAAATTCGATGTACGGGCGATGTCAAAGGACAGAATGAAGCCGGACAGCTTGTCCATTCGCAATTCAACAACTTGTAATTTGGCCGGTTTTTCGTCGGCGTATGTTCTACTTATAATTCCTGTACAAATTGCGAATCCCAAAAGCAATATCGCAGGAGCATAATTCCTAGGGTTCCTCATTCTCGCGTTGATCTGCCTTTAAACAAACGTCATTCTAGTTGCCGCAGAGATGTAACGTATCACAAGCCATATGCGCCCAAAAGTTCCCTCCCCGGGGATTGTTTTGATCTGCGTGAATCGTCATATAAACCCCTGGTACGCCCAGGAACTCAGTCAAGGCAGGGTCCAGCCAGAGAAAATGCAGCGAGTTCGTCGGCTCCTCGTCTCTGCCACCGTCGGTGTATGGATAGTGCAGAAAAGTATCCCCAAAACCCTCCGTAAAATCCGAGTCCATGAGCTCATCGAAGCCAGCATCGGTTAGTACGAGTCGAAAACTCTGATCTCCGTTCTCATAAATTAGTATGTTCTCCGGGCTTACCCCCATGTTGTTTACCAGCATATTGTAGACATTGGCGGCTTGTCCCTGGAGAGTAGTCGAACATCCTGTTGTGTTCGGAGCACAAACTTGCGCTCCTCCAGCTGTCTCGTTTGCAGCTGCGTTAATTATGGCCAACGCGTTGGCCATGTCTAGAGGGCTGTATCCAGGTGGGGCTGTACCAGGCAAGTAGCCAGAACTGCCGTCAGCGAACGCCTCGAAATAGACAATCTGCGAACCACTGAAACCCATGCAGACATTGTTTGGGCATGCAACTGCATCACCGCCACCGAAGCCCATAATTCCACAGTCTGTTGAGATGCCATCTAGGTTACAAGTACCGCCACTATCATCCTCGATAGCCTCAGTACAGAATGCGGGCATCGGGTTTTGGAGACTGTAGACCGATGGATCACAAGGCTCGAGGCCAGAAGGATCAGTTAAGTTAACCGGATCATTGGCACCATAGATATAGTGATTTAACGACTGGGGATTCGCGACGGTTCCCGAAACAGGATCAGGTGCGGAAAAACGGCCCAGGCGATTAACGTCGTAACGAGCCTTGGCATAGTCGTTGCCAGATTCGCCGTCTCGCTCGTACGTAGTGAATTTCCATTTTTCGCTGCCGTTATCGTACCAATTTTCACCGAAAGGAAAATGACCCATCTGTTCGAGGACGCCGCCGCTGCCGCTTGTAATCAGCCTATTTGAGAGATGATCCTGATGGTAGTAGCTTGTGGCGGAGCCTGCAATTTTGGCAATCAGGCTAGTGCCAGAATAGATGTACTCGCGGCTGGGCGAGCCGACAGCGGCGCCATTGTCGTATTCAGCGAGGGCTTTTCCACCCGAGAAAATGTACACCGTTGTGGTTGTAGGGCTGGAGGCAGGCGTAGCCTTTTTCACGCGGATTCCGCTTCCGTCATACGAATAAGCGCCACTGCTTGTGCCGTTGGAGCTCGAAATTAAGTGGCTCGCCGCATCGTAGGTTAACGTATTGTAGCCGTCATTTGTCATGTTGCCGTTCGCGTCATAACTGAAACCTGTATTTGCTATTTGATTCGTGCTTGCGCTCACAGTCAACGAATCAGTCAGGCAGCTAACTCCACCTGTGCAACCCGACAAAATGCTTTGCGCAGTTCGGTTGCCGTATCGATCGTATGTCCACGAGAAGCCCCATGCGGGATAGCCCGTCGAGCCGACCGACGCGGCTGTACTAAGACGGCCCAATCCGTCGTAGGAGTAGCTGGCGGTGCGACCATTGTCCACGTTATCCTGACCAGCCCGAGTTTTTGTACCAGTTGCAATGAGAGAGTCTACATCACAGCCAGTGGCTGCGAAATTGGATTTGGTGGTGCCCAAGGGTTACAGGCCGCCGGCGCCGGCGGCCTGTAACCCAACGACGAATGCGGTCGCAGCGTGTTGTAGACCACCCGCCACTTTTCGATCACGATCTGCGCCTCCTTCAGCGAATAAAAAATCTCTCCGTTCAAACACTCATCGCGCAACTTCCCGTTGAAGCTTTCACAGTAGCCGTTCTCCCACGGACTGCCCGGCTCGATATACAACGTTCCTGTCCCCACACTTCCCAACCATTTGCGCAACTCCTTCGCCACGAACTCCGGCCCGTTGTCCGAGCGAATATGATCCGGCACTCCCTTCAGCAACATCACGTCCGCCAACGCTTCGATCACTTCGTATCTTCCCAGCCTTCTTGCCACGCGAATCGCCAAACACTCTCGCGTGTATTCATCAATCAGCGTCAGCATCCGCAGCATTCTTCCATCGTGCGTCATCGCGCAAACGAAGTCGTAACTCCACACGTGATTTGCTCGCTCCGGCCGCAACCGGACGCACGTTCCATCGTTCAACCACAACCTCGCTCGCGCCCTTTGTTTCTGCGGTACTTTCAACCCTTCGCGCCGCCAGATCCGCTGCACGCGGTCCTTGCCGACGATCCAGCCGCGAGCCTTTAACAGCGCCGTGATCCGACGATAGCCATAACGTCCGTACTCACTGGCCAGCGCGATGATGTTTCGCGTCAACGCGTCTTCGTCACTTCGGAAAAATACTTCGTAGCGTTGTGTTCCTCTCCACTGCCCCAGCAGCCGGCAGGCATGCCGCTCCGATACTTCGTAGTTCTCGCGTGCATGCCTGACCGCGCCACGCCGCCGCTCAGGGCTTAGAAGTTTCCCTCCGCTACGTCCTTCAGAATTTGCTTCTCCAAGGACAGTTCCGCCACCAGCCGCTTCAGCTTGGAGTTCTCACGTTCCAACTCCTTCAGCCGTTTCGCTTGATCCAATTTCAATCCGCCGTATTCCTTCCGCCAGCGGTAATAAGTTTGCACGGTGATCTGCGCTTCTTTGCAGGCTTGCGGCGTCGTCTTCCCATTCGCGATTTCCACTTCCACTTGCCGCAGCAACGTCACGATCTGCTCCGGCTTGTATCTCCTTATCGGCATGACCGGTTCTCCTCCTCAGGTGAATTCTCTCTCACTTCACCTGGTACAGAAAACCCCGGTCAGGTCAGGAGGCTACCCTCAAGGGTGCGGATCAAGAAGATTCAAAAACGTCGGAGGCTACCCTCAAGGGTGCGGATCAAGAAGATTCAAAAACGTCGGATGCCACCCTCAAGGGTGGCTCTACACGAGCTGTTCGGATAAACTGCTGGGCATGCGGGGAAAATTTATTGCCATTGAAGGGATTGATGGCTCGGGGAAACGCACTCAGCTGGATTTGCTGGCGCGTGAGTTGGAGTTGCGGGGAGTGGATTGCGCGCGGTTTAGTTTTCCGCGGTACGAGAGTTCGTTTGGAAGATTGGTGGCGCAATATTTGAATGGGGATTTCGGGCCGCTTGCGGCGGTGGACGCGCATCTTTCGGCGCTGCTTTATGCGGGAGACAGGTTCGAGAGCAAGGCGGAACTCGAGTCTGCACTGAATGCGGGCAAGACGGTGCTGGCGGACAGATATATCGCGTCAAATCTGGCGCATCAGACGGCGCGGGTGGGGCCGGAGCGGCGCTTGGAATTTTTGGCGTGGCTGAGGAAATTGGAATACGGGCTTTACGGATTGCCGGCGGAAGATTTGGTGATCTATTTGCGTTTGCCGGTGAGCGAGGCTCAGCGGCTGGTGGGAATGAAGGAAGCGCGGGAATATACGAGTCTGCAACGGGATTTGCAAGAGGCGGATCAGAAACATTTGGAGCAGGCGGCGCTGGTATATGAAAGTTTGGCGATGGAAGCGAATTGGGTGACGGTGAATTGCGCGGCGGGTGCGGGATTGATGACGGTGGAAGAAATACATGCAGCGGTGATTAGGGCGGTGGAGGAGAAAGTGCCAAATTTGAGAGGAAAGAAATAAAAACAAGATCGAGAACCAAAAGCAAGTTCAAGAACCCCACCTTTGCTACGCAAAGATGGGGCACCCGAAATCAACGGCAGAAGCGAAAAGACCAAAGACTTTTTAACGCAGAGGAAGCAGAGATAGCAGAGAACCCAGAGAAGGACGCGGAGAAAGATTGAGAAAGATGGGGAGAGTCGGGGATCGAAATGGGATTTGAACAATTTTTGGGGAACGAGAGGATCGTTACTTCCCTGCGCGGGATGTTGGCGACGGAGCGCGTGCCTAGCGCGATCGCGTTTCTGGGTCCGAGGGGGATTGGGAAATATACTTTGGCGCGGATGTTTGCGCAGGCGGCGAATTGCGAGCGTCTGCGGGATGATTTTTGCGGCGAGTGCGAGACGTGTAAGAGGATTGCGTTATTGGCGGAGCCTTCGGCGCTGGTGGAACGCGGGTTGGCAGAGCGGGGGGAGAGTGGCGACGCGGAAAAAATTCCTTTGATATTGCAGACGCATCCGGATGTGTGGGCGATTGTGCCGGATCCGATGCGGCTGAATACGCCGGTGGTGCGTCCGGTGCTGCACATGGGGCAATTGCGGGCGGTGGAACGCGCGGCGCGGTTTCGTCCGGGAGGAAGAAGGCGAGTTTTTATTGTGGATGGCGCGGACACGATGCGTTGGGACATCGCGAATATATTTTTGAAAATTTTAGAGGAAGCGCCGGATTCGACGACGATCATTATGCTGGCGCAGAGCAGAAATCAGCTGCTGCCGACGGTGGTTTCGCGATGCGTGCCGTTTGAGTTTGCTCCGGTGCCGGCGGAACAGATGGAGGCGTTGCTGAAGGCGCACACGAAACTGGATGCGAAGGGGCGCGCGCTGGCGTCGGAAATGGCGGAAGGAAGTCCGGGCGCGGCGATTGGGATGGACGTCGAAAAAATGTTTGAGCTGCGGAAGACTGCAATGAAGTTGCTGCAACTTGGCGCGACGGAGAAGAGTTCCCTGCTGTTTGGGTTGACGGCGCAGATCACGAAGAAAGATGCGGTGCCGTTTGAGAGTTTACTGGACGCGCTTTACAGCGTGTTGGCGGATTTACTGGAAATAACCAGCCGGGCGGGGGCCAGTTCCGCGATGAGAGACGGCAACGCAAAAGATATAAGGATTTTGTTAAGAAATCCTGGGCTGGCGCGCGAATTGCGGGAACTTGCCGCGCTGGTGAATGTCGAATGGGTGGCGAAAGCGGTGCGTGGAGTGGACAAACTTTCGTCGGGACAGCGGAGAAATATCAATCGTCAGCTGGCGCTGGATTCGTTGGGACTTTCGCTGGCGGCGCGCTAGTCAGTAAACACTTGCAAACTTCAAATCTGTTGAAACCCAATTCCACTACAGCGCATCTCACGTCTCAGTCAATATTTCTACTCTAGGTTTCAATCATACTTGGGAGACATCATGGTAAACCGAAGGCTTATTCGTCCCTCCCTTACGGAAGTGAAGGAGCAGGGGCCGATGCCGCGGGCGATTCATGCGGCAGCGCCTCAGCAGAAGAAACCAACTCCGCCGGAACAGACGCACGCGGAAAGTTTCTACTGGGTGAAGCAAATGCAGGCGCGCACTCCGGTGGCGATTGTGCTGCTGGATGGCGAAGTGCTGCGCGGAGTTGTGGAGTGGTACGACCGGGATTGTATTAAGTTGACGCGCTTCGGAAGTCCGAATCTGCTGATCTACAAGCAGACCATTAAGTATCTATATAAGGATGGGGACGAAGCGGCGATGGGCGGGACTAACGGGCAGTAATTTAGTTTAGGAACAACTTCTTGGGACGCGCGGATTATTTTTTGCGGCGCGAGATGCGGTGCGCTTTTTCGGTGGAGAGGATCGCGAAAGTTAGAAGAGATTTCGCGGCGAGCCGGCCTTGAGCGTCTTTGATTTCACATTCTGCAACGGCGAGAGAGCGGCCGAGTCTTAGAACGCGCGCTTCGGCGATAATTGGTCCTCGATCCACTGCTTCCAAATAATTAATTGTCATTTCAACTGTTGCTAAACGTGTGCCCTTCGGGAGCAACGGATATGCGGCCATTGCGCCGGCGGTGTCCGCAAGCGAGGCGAGAATTCCGCCGTGGACGACTCCGTGAATTTGCAGATGGCGATCCATCACGCGAAGGCTCATGACGGCTTTGCCGTCGCCGATGGAGTCAAGTTCATAGCCGAAGAGCTGGCCGGGAGCGCTATTGCGGAGACGTGTGGCGAGTTCTTTTACGTCCCAAGTTGAAGTGGGAGTTTTGTGCGATTTAGTTTGCGTGTGCTTCGTAGACATGAGCGGGCGATTATCCTGCGGCTTGGCCGCCGTCAATTGGTAATGCGGCGCCGGTGACCCAGGCGGATTCGTCGGAGGCAAGATAGGCGGCGAGATGCGCGATTTCCTGCGGAGTTCCGGCGCGTCCCATAGGAATTAGGCTCACGCGCTGGCGGCGCGCTTCCGCGGGATTGGGCGCGTTGGCGAAAAGTTGCGTGGCGATTTCAGTTTCAACGAGCGAAGGACAAATACAATTCACGCGAATATTTTCGTGGGCGTGATCGAGAGCCATGGCGCGAGTGAGCATGGTGACTCCGCCCTTTGATGCGGCATAGGCGACGCGCTGCTTGCTGCCGACGACGCCGTAAATCGAGCCGATATTAATGATGGAGCCGCCGCCTTTTGGTTGACGGAGAAATTGTAATGCGGCGCGAGAGACTAGAAACGTGCCTTTCAAATTGATGTTGATCATCATGTCCCAGTTGGCGTCGGTGGTTTGCTCGGCGTTGCCGGGGACGACTACACCGGCGTTGTTTACGACGGTTGTTAGGGAGCCGAATTTGTCTACGGCCGCTTTTATTGCGGCGGACACTTGCGCGCTATCGGAGACGTCGCATGACACTGCGATGGCTTCGCCGCCGGAATTATTTATTTTGGTTGCGGCGGAATTGAGCGGGTCGGCGCGGCGTCCGGCTAAAATAACTTTGGCGCCTTGCTGCGCGAAAAGTTCGGCGCAGGCGCGGCCGATGCCGCTGCCGGCTCCTGTTATGAATGCAATTTTACCTGCGAGGCGTGTCACCTGAAGCCCTCCTGCGGCGTCTAATGTACACTCACGAAGACGGAATCAGAAATTGAGCTGAGCATCTTATTTTACAGCGGCACAAACCAAATTGGGCGGAGCGCGATGCGAATCGGGATCACGTGTTATCCAACTTACGGCGGGTCGGGAGTGGTGGCGACCGAACTGGGCATTGAACTTGCCGCGCGCGGACACGACATTCATTTTATAAGTTATGCGCCGCCGATTCGGATGCCGTCCGGCGCGGAGCGAATATTTTTTCATGAAGTGGAGGTGACGACGTATCCGTTGTTCGATCATCCGCCGTATACCTTGGCGCTGGCGTCGAAAATGTCAGAGGTGGCGGAGTCCGCGCGATTGGATTTGTTGCACGTTCACTACGCGATTCCGCATTCAGTGAGCGCATATTTGGCGCGCGCGATGACAGCGCCGTTGAAATTGCCGTTCATTACTACGCTGCATGGAACGGACATCACGCTGGTTGGGAGTAACCGTAGCTATTTGCCGATCACGAAATTTTCGATTGAGCAGAGCGATGGCGTCACCGCGATTTCACATTATTTGAAGACGCGAACGATTGAGGAATTTCAGACGCGGAATAATATTGAGGTGATTCCGAATTTCGTGAATTGCGATCTGTATCATCGGACCGAGGATGCGAAGCAGCGCTCGTGCTGGGCGCCGAATGGCGAGCCGATTGTGATGCATCTATCGAATTTCCGTCCGGTGAAGCGAGTGACGGATGTGATTGAGATTTTTGCTTTGGTGCGTGAAAAAATGCCGGCGAAATTGGTGATGATTGGCGATGGGCCAGAACGCGGGTCGGCGGAATGGTTGGTGCGGCAGAAGAAATTGACGGACGACGTTTTATTTTTGGGGAAACAGGATCAGGTGCAAGAGAAACTGGGACTGGCTGATTTGTTTTTGCTGCCCTCGGATACGGAATCATTTGGATTGGCGGCGCTGGAGGCGATGGCGTGCGAAGTGCCCGTCGTAGGGACGAATGTCGGAGGAATGCCGGAAGTTGTGGAGCACGGCGTGGATGGATACTTGGTGGCTCCGCGCGACGTGACTGCGGCCGGAAAATATGCGATTGATATCTTAGGTCGAGCGGATCGCGGACGAGAGATGGGAAAATTGGCGCGTGTGAATGCGCAGAAGAAATTTTGCGCGAAGGATATTATTCCGATGTACGAGGAATATTATATGAAGGTATTGGCGGCGGGGACGGCGGCGGTTGGAGCGTAGATTTCGTTAATCGCCGAGAGGGCTTCAGGGGTTAAAACCCCCGCAATTGGAAACGGTACAGCACGAGTGAACTCGTGCCATGTTTCGAAGATTCGGAAACACCCACGACCTTAGTAGTGTCTTCTGATTTCGCTGGCATATTTTTTTCCTACCTGCGAACTATTTTCTGCTAGCCATTTACTGAAACTCGTTGGGCAGAGCGCGGGCGTTTTTGAGAGCAACAGATTTGCGGTCAGGCCGTCGAGTTCTTCGTCGGTTAGAACTACGTCTCCGGTGACCCAGCCTAGAACGCGAAGCATTGGAGCTAGCGTTCGCTTCCCTACTCGAATTATTTTGGTGTGGCTTCCTACCGCTTGCCCAATTTTCCTTACGATTTCTTCAAATGTATAAGCTTCTGCGCCCACGGCGTCTTCGATTGTGCAATCGTTTCGCAATCCGCGCGAAACGGCGAGGTCGGCGAAATCTTCCACGTGGCCGGGTTGCATGCTGCAATCGCCGATATCTGGAACCGCGAAGATTGGAAAGTGGCGCAGGAGCCAGGCGATGTTGTTGATGAGGATGTCGCCGGTGCCGAATAAAACCGTGGGACGAAGAATGGCGTGCGGAACTCCGGAATCGATGAGGGCGCGTTCAACTTGCGCTTTTCCGTGATAGTAGCCGAGAGGCGAATCTTCTGATGGGTTCGCAATACTGACGTGAACGATGCGCTGGATTCCGGCGAGTTTTGCGCATTGAAAAAGCGTGCGAGAATTTTCTACGGCTTGCTCGAAAGTTTTATTTCCGTGCGGAAATCTGATCCAGTAGGTGTTGTAGAGAACTTGCGCGCCTTCGAGGCTGCGTTGCAGCGCGGCGCGGTCTGTGAAATTCAGTGGAGCTACTTGAATATTTTGTGATGCGGCGTCAGTCGGTTTTGGATGATTGGTTAGCGTGCGCACTTCCCTGCCTGCGGTGAGTAGGCGGCGCGTGATGTGTGCTCCGGTGTAGCCGAAGGCTCCGGTTACGACGTCGAGCGGTTTTGCTGTGCTCATGTGAGCCTCGATTTGGCGCTGCTCCCTGCGAATAAATTTTCCTTTGCTTACATGCTGCAACTACCATCTGAGCATCCGAGTGCGGCTGGGAGTGGCAATCCTTTTTGAATTTGTTTGATCGTGAAATTTAATTTGGGCAGCAAATCTGGTTGCAAAGAATCGCACGGAGGCAGAGCTTCGACCATACCTTCCGACAGCATGCGAACCTGGCCGACGGACGTGATGGGAATTTTCATCGTTCGTTCGGCGAGCCAGGCAAGAACGTAATGCAGCGCGACCGGCATTCCGAAAGTTATGGGCTTCTTTCCGATGGAGGCGCCGACGCGGCGCGCGGCTTCGCGTAGTGTGATTTCTTCGGGGCCCGTCACGGAGAACGTTTTGCGCGAGAGGCGGGGATCTTTGAGCGTGGCTTCGATCACGGCCACCAGATCTTCGATGGCGAGAGGGCGCATGAATTTTTCGGTCATGCCGACGGAAGCAAAGACCGGAAATGTTTGGAGCGCGTGGCTCAGATGATCGAGCATGTGGTCGCCACGTCCGTAGACGACGCCGGGTTTTAGGATTGTGTAGTCGAGTCCGGAGGCGCGAACGATTTCTTCGGCAGCCCATTTCGATTCGTGGTACGCGGAGCCACAGTTTGGGCGGGCGCGAAGAAAACTGATGAGGATGATTTTATTTGCTCCGGCGCGCGTCGCCGCTTCGCAGACGTTGCGAGTGCCCTGCACGTGGATGCGTCCGTAAGTTTGTGTTTTGATTTCGCGATTGATTCCGGCGCAGTGGACGACTGCGTCGCAGCCGGCGAATGCGGCGGTAAGGTCTTCAACGTTCGAAAGATCTGACACGAAGAATTGCGAGTGATTTAATTTCAGGATATTGGCGTTGCGCTGATCCTGGCCGCGGGCGATTAGGACGACACCGTGATGAGTGCCGACGAGGCGACGTGCGAGATGCGCACCGACGAATCCTGTGCCTCCGGTGATGGCGATTTTCATGGGTCGGGCTCCCTTTCCGGTAAGCGATTCGATTACCGCAGCGAAACTGTTGCCGCGGCTCCGTAGGTTGCGGCAAGAAAAATCAGCGCGAGTGTCATGGCGACGTCTCCGAGGCGATTCGCGCGGCGGATTTGTTTGTCGTAATAAAAAAGTTGTAGCGGGATGCGGATGAACCAGAAAAGGCAGAGCGTGGCGGCGAGGAATTGGCCGAGTCCGTGGCCGCTGGCGAGTTCGGGGGCGAAGGCGAAGGTGATTACGGAGAAGAGGAGGACGACACCGGTGATGTAGGCGGCGTGGGTGATGAAAACCTGGCGGAAGAATGGCGCCATCGGCGAGATATTTTTTCGATATTGTAATTTGAATGGGAGATAAAAATTGGCGAGGAACATCGCCATTTGAATTGCTGCTGCGATCCAGAGGCATTTTTGCAGGGTTAGCATGGTTCCTCCTTATTTACTTACGCCGGTCGATCTATCGCTCAAGGGCTGTGTGGAAGATAAGATTTCGCATCGCACACCGGCGCACTCGCGTTGCGAAGCTACGTACTTATATCCAGCACGCAGGATTTTCATTCCGCCGGGAATTTTGCTGAACCAGACGAACGGAGCGGCCCACCAGAATTCGCGGGCTACTGCGACGAAGGCGTCGGCGCCGGAGGATTGTTTTGCGTCGGCGTTGAGGTAACGAATTTCGCGCAGCAGTTCGCTGAGCGGTAGGCCGAGAAGTTTTGACACGCGCGGATCTTGTAATTTTGCGAGAGCGATGCCGCGTGTGGCGAGCAACGGAGCGACGCGTCGAGCGAGGCGCGTGCAGAAACCGCATTCGGCGTCAAAGAAAACCCAAGCGCGGGCGTGACGTCCTTTTCCATCCGTGAATTCTGAGGTGAGCGAGATCATGATGGACCTCCCTACTTCTTTTTACCGTGCCTACTTACTTTTTCTGCCGAGGATGCTTACTTTTTCGAGCAAGCCGCGCAGCTTGCCGCGCAATTTCGCGAGACCTTGCAGCGCGTTGGGCGACATTTGGCCGAACTCGTCATATAGGCCGCACATGTTTTCCATGAAGTCGAGCATGTTGGCGACGCGTTCGCGAGGATAGGCTTCGTCTTTGGACGATCCCATTTCGGCGAGGCATTCGCGCAGCATGATGAGCGTCGGATCAATTTCGCGGCGCTTGCGTTCCTGCAAAATGATGCGGAACATTTCCCAAACGTCGGTGAGGGACATGAAATGATCGCGGCGGTCACCGAGCAGATGAGTGACGCGCACGATGCCCCAGCCCTGCAATTCGCGGAGGCTGGTGCTGACGTTGGAGCGCGCGACACCGAGAGTTCTGGCGATGTCTTCTGCGTCCAGCGGCGTGGCGGAAAGATAAAGCAGCGCGTGAACCTGGGCGACGGTGCGGTTGATGCCCCAGCGGGCGCCCATTTCGCCCCAGTGAAGGATGAATTTCTTTTGGACCGCGGAAAGGTTGGGCATTGGCTTATTTCCTTTATTTCAGTCTATACAGAAATTACAGTATGTTCGGGATGAAGTCAAGAAGTATTTTGGGGAGGGACAGGCGGGGCGCGCGATTGGAGTTAGTGACGGAACGGAGGGCGGCAACGTCATAGATACAGGCGGGAGCGTGGCCGATGGAAACTTTCTTTCACGACATACGATTTGGATTGCGGAGCTTGGCGCGCAATCCGGGATTTGCGGCGGTGGCGATTTTGACGCTGGCGCTGGGGATTGGCGCGAACACGGCGCTGTTTTCGGTGGTCAGCGGAGTCTTGCTGAATCCACTTCCCTACCCGCAGGCGGAGCAGATCGTAGTGATTGGAGAGAACAAGGCGAATTTCGTGAACGGCTCTGTTTCGTATCCGAATTTTCAAGATTGGCAGAAAGAGAACACAACATTTTCTGCGATGGCCGTTTATCGGCAGAGGACGTTTACGTTTAGCGGCGTGGGTGATGCGGAGCAAGTACGCGGAGAATTTATTTCGTCGGATTTCTTTTCGCTGCTGGGCGTGAAGCCTGTGATGGGAAGAATGTTTGCGCCGGGCGAAGACGAAATTGGGCGCGCGCCGATTGCTTTAATCAGCGAAGAATTTTGGAAGCGGAAATTTGGCGGAACGGCGGGCGTGCTTGGGAAAACTTTGACGCTGGACGGCGGCGGGTACTCAATTGTTGGGGTGATTCCGGCGCGATTCGATTTGTATTTGCAGACGACGGGAGTGAAGGAAGTTTATCTGCCCATTGGACAGTGGCAAAACAATTTGCTTCCGGATCGCGGCGCGGGACTTGGAATCCGCGTGGTGGCGCGGCTGAAGCCGGGCGTGACGATTGCGCGGGCGAACCTCGACATGGATCGCGTGTCGGCAAATTTGGCGGCGGTTTATCCGGATAAGGACAAAGGGATCAGCGCGAATATTCTGCCGCTGAAAAAGTATGTGGTTGGAAATGTGCAGCCTATGCTGCTTGCACTTCTGGCGGCGGTGGGGTTCGTGCTGCTGATCGCGTGCGTGAATGTGGGAAATTTATTGTTGGTTCGGTCGACCGGCCGAGCGCGGGAGTTTGCTATTCGCGCGTCGCTGGGCGCGGGACAATTGCGGCTGGTGCGGCAATTGTTAACGGAAAGTATTTTGTTGGCGATTGCCGGAGGCGGGCTGGGGCTTCTGCTGGCGTCATGGGGCACGAAAGCGATGCTCAGCCGGCTGCCGTTGAATTTGCCACGCTCGGGAGATGTGGGGATAGATACGCGAGTACTGCTATTTACCGCGGCGGTTTCGTTGCTGGCGGGAATTTTATTTGGATTGGCTCCGGCGCTGAGAACTTCCAAACCGCGCTTGAGTGAAATTATGAAAGAGAGCGGACGCGGTGGAAACGGAACGCGTCACAGCGTGCACGGAATTTATGTGGTGGCGGAAATGGCGCTGGCACTGGTGCTTTTGATTGGCGCGGGATTAATGCTGCGTTCGCTTGGCGCGCTGTGGAATGTGAATCCGGGATTTGATCCGAAAAATGTGACGACATTTTCGACGTCGCTGCCGCCTTCGATGCAGACGGCGTCGCCGTCAGCGATTCTAGCGGCGCTTCGGCAACTTGATAACGGACTGAAAACCATTCCGGGTGTGACGGCTTCGGCGCTGAATTCAGGCGCATTCCCTTTGGTTGGAGATGACGAACAACTTTTCTGGATGGATGGGCAGCCGAAACCTGCAAATCCGAATGACATGAATTGGGCGGTCAGTTATGTGGCCGGGCCGGATTATTTGAAGGCAATGGGAATTTTGCTGAAGAGCGGAAGATTTTTTGGTCCACAAGATGACGAGCATGCGCCTTTGGTTGCGGTGGTCGACGATGCGCTGGCGCGGCAATATTTCCCGAATCAGAATCCCGTCGGCAAACGAATTAACGTGGATGGCCAGCCGACGCAGGTGGAAATCGTGGGAGTTGTCGGACATGTGAAGCAATGGGGACTGGATTCGGACGCAAGTGCGCTGCAAGCGCAAATTTATTTTCCGTTTATGCAGAGCCCGGACGGCGGGCCGACAGTCGTGATGCGTACCGCGGGGAATATTCCGACGCTGATGGACTCCGTGCGCCAGACAATCCGGAAGATCAGCAGTGGCGAGACGGTTTTCCGCGCGCAGACAATGGAAGAAATAATTTCGAGCTCCATCGCGTCAAAAAGATTCACGATGATATTGCTGGGCGCGTTCGCGATGCTGGCGTTGGTGCTGGCGAGCGTGGGAATTTATGGCGTCAGTTCCTATTTGGTCGGGCAGCGGACGCATGAGATTGGAATACGCGTGGCGCTGGGAGCGCAAAGGGGCGACGTGCTGCGATTAATTTTGGGACAAGGCGCGCGGTTGACGCTGTTCGGCGTGGCGATTGGATTAGTTGCGGCGGCGGGACTGACGCAGTTGATGGCGAAATATTCTTTGTTGTATGCGGTGAATGCGATTGATCCCGTCGCGTTTGTATCGGCGGCGATTGTGCTGGCGGTTGTGGCACTGGCGGCGTGTTACATTCCGGCGCGAAGAGCGATGCGTGTAGATCCGATTTTGGCGCTAAGACATGAATAGTTTTTAGAAAATTGCCGGTGGAAAAACCGGCATGACTTCGGGCACGTCAATGCGGATGCGCGTGCCTTCGCCTTCACGGCTGCGAATATCCATCGTGAAATCGGCGCCATAGAGAATTTTCAGGCGCTCGTGCACGTTGCTGATGCCAATTCCCTGCACGTAAACCTGCGGCATGCGCAATTCGGAAATTCCCACGCCATTATCTTCAATTTCAATTTGCACGCGTCCGTCGACGAGCGTGGTGCGAATGCAAATGTGGCCGCCTTCGAGCTTTCCGGAGAGGCCGTGCTTCAGAGAATTTTCCACGATGGGCTGCAGCATCATGCTGGGAACGAAAGCGTCGAGCGTGTGCTCGTCGATCTCCTTAAATATTTGAAGATTTTCACGGCCGAAGCGAACCACTTCGATATCGAGATAGTCGTCGATGAATTCGAGTTCTTCGCGCAGCGCGACAAATGTTTCGTGTTTGCGCAGCAAGCGCCGAAGAATGTTGCTGAGTTTCACGACCACGACGCGAGCCATATCGGGATCGAAACGAATTAAGGATGCGACGGTGTTCAGAGTGTTGAATAAAAAATGCGGATTAATTTGGCTGGAGAGCGCGTCCATGCGCGCTTTCAGCAGCAGTTGCTGGTGCTGCTCGAGATTCATTTCCATGCGCGTGTTATTCCAAATTTTAATCGGAACAGCCACGGACATCATCGAAGCCAGCAGAATTGCGAAGAATTCCCAGACGCCGGCGCCGTCAATGTAATAGAGCCAATGCGGGTGGCGTGGGAAAATTGCGCGGCCAAGAAAAATTTGTCCGGCTTCTAGAAGAACGATCACCGCCATGGGAACCAGCGGCCACGGAATTTTACGATCGCGGAGCAATCGAACGAGCAATCTGGGAATTCCGAGAAACGTGAATGGGCCGAAGCTCCAAATGTCTTCGGTGTTGGTCATGTATTGGCGCACGAGTCCGCCGACGAGACCGGCGGTTGCGGCGACGGGCATGGAAAGCCATTCGTGTCCGATTAAAAATGCCGGAAGGCTGATGATCGCGCCGCCAACGGGACCGACCACGCGTCCGCCAAGCAGTCCGAGAATGAAGGAGCCTTCAAGCATGAGATCGGCGAAACGATAGGGACTTGCAGGGCTACCCGCGAAACGCATCAAGACGCCGAAGGCCAGCGGCGGCGTGAGAAACAACATTAATTTAAGTTTTAGGTCGGTGTCACGAATTTCGGTGTACAGAACTTTGCGGAAAGTGGCCGAGCGCACCACGACGGCGGCGATGGCCGCGGCTGCGCCCATCTTTAGTAAGAGAGTGAATAGGAGTTCTTGCGGATTCATCGCGCCGATTCCTCGACGCGAGCTACGTTAGCCAATCGAGCGGATGATGTAAAGTGACGGACGCGGTGACAGCGCTGTGCTTTGAAAATATTCTGAAGATCATGGATTAGGAACATCGGTGCTTCAGGGGCTAAAGCCCCGAAAGACAATGCGTCCGAATGTCGGAGCTGAAGCTCCGACCCCCTATCCAGAAATTCTTTTCCAATTCGGACGCCGCCGCTCGACTATGTCTCGCGCAAAACTTTTTCTACGGCCGTCACGGTCCGGCGCACATCTTCGCTCGTCGTGCGCCAACAAGAAACGCTGATGCGCATAGCGCGGCGTCCTCTCCAAGTTGTGCCGCCGAAAAAAGCTTCGCCGCTGGCGACGATTGCCGTGATTACTTGATCGGTGCGGCGATCGTGATCTTCCGGCGTTGCGCCGGATTTCTTATCGAGAAATCGCACGAGTCCTTGATTGATGGTTGGCTCACAAACAAGTTCTGCGCCGGATAATTTTCCAATTTCGATTACGAGCGAACGCGCGTGTTCGCAACAATTGTCGATAATTTCGGCGACGCCGTTGCGGCCGAGCTGGCGCAGCGCCGCGTAAGTTGGAAATCCACGGGCGCGGCGCGACCATTCGGGCGTCCAATCCATTTCATCGCGTGCGTCGCCAACATGAATTAAGTAGGGAGCGCGATGCGACATCGACGCGCGATGCGATTTGGAATCGGCGACGAAGGCGTATCCGCAATCGAATGGAACGTTGAGCCATTTGTGCCCGTCAGTGGCCCATGAATCGGCGGCTTCCACGCCCTCCACGAAATGTTTGTAGCGCGGACTTGCGCCGGCCCAAAGGCCAAACGCTCCGTCAATGTGTACCCAGGCATTGAATTCCTTCGCCAGCGGAATGAGAGTTTTGAAATCATCCATCGCGCCGATATTCACGTCCCCCGCTTGCAGAAGTACGATCGTGGGCGTGGAAGAGTCAATTTTCAGCGCGCGTTCGAGTTCGTCAGGACGAAGACAATCGCGCTCGTCGGAATCAAGAAGCAGAACGTGAGATTTTCCGATGCCAAGAAAACGGATGGCGCGATCGAAAGTTCCGTGGCACATGCCGCTGGTGAGAACGCGAATCGGCGGCGCACCGAAAAGTCCCTTTTCTTCCACGTCCCAATTGACTCGTCCAAGAACCGCGTGGCGTGCAGCGGCAAGACACGTTGTGTGCGCCATCTGGCATCCGGTAACGAGCGCGAAGCTGGCGCTCGCGGGCAGGCCGAGAATTTCCTTTAGCCATCCACCGGCAATTTCTTCGACGACGGCGCTGGCGGGACAAGTGGCGTAAAGAGTGGAGTTCTGATCCCACACAGAAGTTAAAACGTCCGCGGCAAGTGCAGCGGGAATGGTGCCGCCGATCACCCAGCCGAAAAATCGCCCGCTGCCGGTGCCGATTAATCCCTCGCGCGCGTCGCAGGCTAGTTCTTCGATTACTTTTTCTGCGGGCATGCCGTCATTCGTAAGCGGCTTGGTCAACTGCTTGCGCAGAGTTTGCAGGTCGGCGGTGGCGCCGACGGGCATCGCATCGAGATTTTCGATGTAATCGCGCGCGGACTGAAATGCGGTTTCGAGTGCGTTGTGAAATTGTTCGCGTGAAGTTTGCATGCGCTAACTGTAGGAGTTCGGCGCGGAAGATTCCATCCGATTTTTGCAGTCAAATTGGTTTTGCGGAGGCCACTTTGGATGAGACCACATTGGACTGGGAGTATTTAGTTTGCCGTCAAAGCGGCTTGCGCCACGTTGGTTTCACCCTCGAGTAGATCAGCCACAGTCCGAAGATGATTATCGCGATCATCGCGCCGTTCATCGCATTCTGTTGAGTGGCGTTATCGGCCTTCAGTAGATTCGGCGCGGGATGAATGTGACTATCGATTTCGACAAGAATTATTATCGACCCGACGATGACCTTCCACCAGACCGGCTTTTGAGGTTGCGGCAGCATGGT
Source organism: Terriglobia bacterium (assembly GCA_963840515.1). Taxonomy (GTDB): domain Bacteria; phylum Acidobacteriota; class Terriglobia; order Acidiferrales; family UBA7541; genus DASTCZ01. The sequence goes on along the minus strand of CAWIZI010000012.1, from coordinate 26,476 downwards.
TTTCTCCCGCCGCATCATACGCGCGCTTTTTTCAAAAAGACAGCTCCGCCAAACTGTCTGCGCCTGCAATCGGAGTGCGGCGCGCCTGATATACTTGTGGCTCGACCTATGACGAGCAAACGGAATAAGAAAAAAACGAGTGGAAAAAAATCTTCAGCAAGTAGTGCCCAGCGCGGCGGCGTGCGAATTGTTGCGCACGCAAAGCTGCCGACGAGCTTCGGAGTGTTCACAATATTCGGAGTGAAGGGCACGGGCCCGCAGGATGAAGCTGTGGCGCTGGTGCACGGCAAAATTCGCAGTGGGAAATTGGGGCCTTTGGTTCGTGTGCATTCGCAGTGTCTGACGGGCGATGTGTTTCATTCTTTGCGATGCGATTGCAGAGCGCAATTGGAATTGGCGTTGAAGAAAATCACGGCTGCGCCGGCCGGCCTACTTTTATATTTGCCGCAGGAAGGGCGCGGGATCGGATTGCTGAATAAAATTCGCGCGTACGAATTGCAGGATGGCGGAATGGATACGGTTCAGGCGAACGAGAGTCTTGGATTTGCCGCGGATACGCGGGATTACGGATTTTCTGCCGACGCGCTGAAAGCGCTTGGTGTCCGGCGTGTGCGTCTGCTGTCAAATAATCCGGACAAAGTTGAACAACTTGAGAAGGCCGGGATAAAAGTGGTGGAGCGAGTTCCCTGCCAGCCTCGCATGACGAAATTGACGCGCGGATATCTTTCAACGAAGAAATCCAAGATGGGACATTTGCTGGCGGGTCTTTAACATTTCATTAAAAATGGAGATGCAAAAATGAAAGCTGCTGTGCTGCACAAACTTGGTGAATCACCGCGATTTGCGGAATTTGCTGATCCGGTGGCCGGCGCGGAAGAGGCGCTGGTGCGCGTTCGCGCGGCTTCGTTGAAAAATGTTGAACGGCAACAAGCCGCCGGAACTCACTACGCGAGTCCGCGCGAATTTCCCGTGGTGTGCGGCATGGATGGAGTAGGCACCCTGGAAGACGGCACGCGCGTATTTTTCGGCGGCGCAAGAAAACCGTTCGGCGCGATGGCTGAACTTACCGTTGCTCCGCGCGCGTTTTGTTTTCCATTGGCCGATTCGCTGGATGATCTGACCGCTGCTGCTCTGCCGAATCCCGGAGTATCCGCGTGGCTCACGCTAACGCACAGCGCAAAAATCGCGGCTGGAGAAACGGCGCTGATCCTTGGCGCGACTGGAGTGACGGGACAACTTGCCGTGCAAATCGCGAAATTGCACGGAGCAAAGCGTGTTGTTGCGGCGGGCAGAAAGGAGTCCGCGCTTGCGAAGCTGAACACGATGGGCGCGGACGAGACGATTCAACTAGCGCAATCCGATGACGCGTTGAAGAAAGAATTCGCGCGCGCCGCCGGAGACGACGGCTTTGACGTGATTATCGATTATCTGTGGGGACATCCGACAGAAGTGTTGATCGCAGCAATTACAAAATCGGAATTTGCTCCGGTGACAAAACAGACACGATTGGTGCAAGTGGGCGAAAGCGCTGGGCCGACGATTACTCTTCCGGCGGCGGTACTCCGCAGCACAGCGCTGACAATTATGGGAACGGCGGGAATTCCGCCGATGCCGGTTTTGATGGACGCAATGAAGCAAGTATTGGATCGAGGATCGCGCGGCGAGTTGCAAATCGAAACTGAGTCCGTGTCGCTGGCGGAAGTTGAGCGGGCGTGGCTGCAAAAGGAAAGTTCGGGCCGAAGGATTGTGTTGGTTCCGTAAGGCTGTCGAAAATCGGGCAATTCAAACGTCTTATCATCAGAAGGAGAATTTGAGATGACGCCTCCGATTATTCAATCGATAAAACTTCCCGCGACGCCGGAAGAACTTTATCGAACAATAGTAGATTCCAAATTGCATACGGCGATGACGGGAATGCCCGCAAAGATCAGCAATAAAGTTGGCGCGAAGTGGAGCGCGTTCGGCGGATCGATTTCTGGACGCGATCTGATGCTGGTTCCGGGAAAAATGATAGTGCAGGCGTGGCGATCAACTCATTTCAAGAAAACTGATCCCGATTCCGTGATGGTGATGACGTTCACGAAAGTTTCCGGCGGCGCGCGGATTGATTTGGTGCATGTGAATGTTTCTGCGCAGGATCACAAGGGCGTGACCAACGGATGGAAACAATATCATTGGGAGCCGTGGCGGGCGTATCTTAAGAAAAAGAAATAGAGCCCTTCTAAGATGATGACGCTAGTCTCCGCCGCCGACTAGGTGGACAATTTCGTAGCGATCACCTGCCGCAACTTTCGTTACCGCCCAATTCGCGCGCGGAAGAATTTCAAGATTGCGCTCAATGGCTACGCGCTCTGCGCGAATGTTCAGGTGAACGAGCAGGCGTGGGACGTCAAGGCCGTCAGGAACTTGCTGCGAGTCTCCGTTAACTGTGATTTCGATGGTCATAGTAAATCCGTTGAGAATGTCGGTGCGGGTTGTGTTTCGCGATTGCCTGATTTCGCCGCTAAAGAAAACGTCGCGCCGTACTTCGGCGGGAAAATTTGGACTTCGTGGGGCATCTTCTTCATATATTCCACGCCACAACCTTCATAGGCCGCAAACGCGGTATTCACTTCAACCACCTGCAGTGCGTGCAATCCCGAAAATATTAGCAACGAGCCTCCAAACAACATTACAAAAGTTCCAAGGAATGCTGGATCGTTGCGTGAAGGCCACGTTTGAAAGTGTGTGTAGTTGAGCGCGAATAACGCTAAGCCAATCAGCGTCATCATCGGTCCTAGCCAACGCCAAAATTTCTCTTCAGCGTAGTGTCCGGAACAGAGCGGCACGTCGAGTGTGACGCGAGTATCGAGCCGAAAGACCCAACGAAACATGTACGCGATCTCGCCAGCTAGCGCCGTCCAACCCGCCCTACAGCTATACGGAAACGCGCGAATCAGGCTACGGCATCTGCGCTTTTTTCGCCACGACAACTTTCGGCTTCAACTTATAGCGCAGCTCGTCCCGTCCAGCAGCGCCGCCTGCGCGAATCACAAGCTCGCCGCCCTCCGCGGTAAGTTTCGGCATGGGAAATACCAGCGACACGCGTCCGCGCGGATCCGTTCCCGCTTGCAAACGAAATTCCGGCCGCGCGCCTTCCATCACAATTTCCACGGTCACGCCTGACGCGGGCTTGTGCGTTGCGCGTCCTCGCACTTCAATGTTCAGCGAAGCAGTTCCGCTAGCCAGCCAAGAACCTGCATTCAGCAGACGCACTTCAATTCCCTTTGGGAATTCGATTGGCGCCGGGGGCACTAATAATTTCGGAGCGGGGCCAGTCTCGCCAAATTTCAGCGCACCACTCCGCAAATCGCCGATCACGTCTCGATGTTGCGAATCCACGCGCTCTTGCAGAGCTTCATCGTTCGAGCCGGGCAGCGCCAGCAAATCATCGTAACTTTTCACGCGGCGATAGATCACGCGTCCGCTGGAATAGACGGTAGTATCAATCGCAGGCCGCTCGCCGCCACGCGCTTCCGTTTCAACGTCAAACTTTTGTGCTTCAACTTGAACCGCGGAATGAGTTCCGATTCCCAATTTATTTCGATCCTCGTAATTATGATGCGCACCAGCTCGCGCGCGTCACACGACTTCATTTGACCGTGCGCCTGCCGCCCGTTATTATAGCTCGTCGACTAATGGGTGGAAATCCTCTACAAAGCTACGCGCCGTTATTGATACACCTGCTCGCGGCCCTGCTGCTTTCGGGCGCGCTGGTAGCCGTTTCGTCGCTGTTTGGATATCGCCGGCCGTCGCGCGTTAAATCTGCAGCCCTACGAATGCGGCATCACTCCCACAGGCGACGCGCGCGAACCTGTTTCCGTAAAGTTCTATCTTGTGGCGATGGTTTTTATTTTGTTCGACGTGGAAGCGATATTTTTGTATCCGTGGGCCTTTATCTTTCGCGAGCTGCAGTGGTTTGGATTTGTCGAAATGCTGATGTACATCGTGATCCTGCTGGCGGGATACATCTATCTCTGGAAGAAAGGCGCGCTGGACTGGGTTTCTGAACCGAAGACAGCGCGCCTCGTAATTCGAAAACATGGCCGAACCGGAGGAGTTACAAACAGATCCGGTCACCCAGCGTCTGCGCGCTTGGGATGCGCAGGCAGTTGCGGAGGTGACTGGAGTTCCGCGGCGAACGCACGATCGTTGTGCCGCGGTCGCATCTTCGTCGCGTGGCGGAATTTCTGAAGGGCGAGCCAGACCTCGGCTTCAATTTTCTTTCCGACGTTACTGGCGTGGACCGCTTCCCGGTCGAGCCGCGCTTCGAGCTGAACTATCATCTGGTTTCCATTCTCAATCGCCAAGTCGCTGCGTTTGCGCGTTCGCGCGCATGGCGACGATCCCGTGGTTCCGAGCGTCACTCCGATTTGGCCGACGGCCAACTGGCACGAGCGCGAAATTTTCGATCTGTTCGGCGTGCGCTTTGAGGGCCATCCCGATCTGAGCCGCATCTTGATGCCCGACGATTGGGAAGGCTATCCGCTGCGCAAGGATTATCCGGTGGAGGGCCCCGCTAATGGCCACCACTACAATCAACACGCCACTCGGCGCCGCGAAAACCATGGTCCTGAACATGGGGCCGCAGCACCCGTCGACGCACGGCGTGCTGCGCGTGGTTCTGGAACTGGACGGCGAAAAGGTTGTGAAGGCGCTTCCCGAAATCGGCTATCTGCACACCGGCATCGAAAAATCCTGCGAAGCGCTAACCTATTCGCAGGCCATCACGCTCACCGACCGGATGGATTATCTGGCGCCACTTTCGAACAATCTGGGCTACTGCCTGGCGGTCGAAAAACTGCTGGGGCTGGAAGTCCCCAAGCGCGCGCAATATATCCGCGTGCTGCTCACGGAATTGACGCGCATCGCCTCGCATCTGGTCTGGCTCGGCACGCACGCGATCGACCTGGGCGCGATGTCCGTGTTTCTCTACTGCTTCCGCGAACGCGAAGATGTACTGAAAATTTTCGAGATGGTTCAGCGGCCAGCGGATGATGACCAGCTATTTCCGCATCGGCGGGCTGGCGCTCGAGCCGCCCACGGGATGGATTGATCGCGTCGCAGCGCTTCATCGCCAAGATGCCTTCGCGGCTGGACGAATACGAAAGTTTGCTGACCAAGAATCGCATCTGGCTCGGACGTTTGCGCGGTATCGGCGTAATCGGCGCGGCAGGACGCGATTGCGCTGGGAGTGAGCGGCCCGACGCTGCGCGCCACCGGCGTGGACTACGACGTCCGCAAATATTTTCCGTATTCGAGCTACGACGAATTCGACTTTCGACGTGCCGACGCGCACCGAAGGCGATTGCTACGCCCGCTACTTGCTGCGCGTGGCGGAAATGCGCGAGAGCCTGAAAATCGTGAGCCAGGCCATGGCGAAGATTCCCTCCGAAGGCCCGATCGCACCGATGCGCCGGGAATCGTGCCGCCGGCGCGCGAGAAAATGAAAACGGAAATGGAATCGCTGATCTACCATTTCAAGATTTTTACGGAAGGATTTTCGCCGCCGCCGGGCGAGGTCTATCAGCGCATCGAATCGCCGCGCGGCGAACTGGGCTTCTTCGTGGCCAGCGACGGCTCGCCGAAACCGTATCGCGTGAAGGTTCGCGCGCCTTCGTTCGTGAATCTGCAGGCGCTGCCGAAGCTGTGCGAAGGCCGCCTGGTGGCCGATGTGATCGCCTGCATCGGAACGATTGATATTGTCCTGGGAGAAGTGGACCGCTGATGAAGCTGCCGCGAACCACTCGAAGCGAAATTTCAGACGCTGCTGACGCGCTATCCCATCAAGCGCTCGGCGCTGATGCCCATGCTGCTTTACGCGCAGGACCTGTTCGGGTTTGTGAGCGACGAACTGATCGAGGAAATCGCGCGGCGGCTGGACCTGAACATCGCTGCAAGTCACCGAAACGCTGGCGTATTACTCGATGCTGCGTCGCAAGCCCGCCGGGCAAATATCACGTGCAGGTGTGCACGAACGTTTCCTGCATGCTGCGCGGCGGCAACAAGATTCTCGAATTCGTCGAGCGCAAGCTGGAAATCGGCAACAAGGAAGTCACCAAGGACGGAGTGTTTTCGCTCGAAGAAGTGGAATGCATCGGCGCCTGCACCGGCGCGCCGGCCATGCAGGTGAATTACGATTTCTACGAAAATCTCACGCCGGAAACGCTGGATCAAATTATTGACGGGCTGGATCGCGGCCGAAAAGCCGGCGCCGACGTTGCGCGCCTCGGGCTCGGTGCACGAGCGACATCCCGCCGAAGTGCTGCTCATCAGCCGCCGCTTCGGAATTCCGAACTCGAACAAGCTCGACGTCTATCTGAAGAATGACGGCTATCAGGCGCTGGAGAAAGCGCTGAAGGAAATGACGCCCGAGCAGGTGATCGACGAAGTGAAGAAATCCGAATCTGCGCGGGCGCGGCGGCGCGGGATTTCCCACCGGCATGAAGTGGAGTTTCGTTCCCAAGGATATTCCCAAGCCGAAATACATCATCTGCAACGCCGACGAAAGCGAGCCCGGCACCTGCAAGGATCGCCCGCTGCATGGAAATGGATCCGCACCAGTTGATCGAAGGCATGATCATCGCGGGCAACGCCGTCGGCTCGCATCAGGGCTACATCTACTGTCGCGGCGAATATCGCTACGTGCTGAACATTGTGGACGCGGCGATCGAGGAAGCCTACGCGCGCGGCTACCTCGGCAAGAATATTCTCGGCAGCGGATTTGATTTCGATATTTGTCGCGCACACCGGCGCGGGCGCCTACGAGTGCGGCGAAGAATCCGCGCTGATGGAATCGCTCGAAGGCAAGCGCGGCTATCCGCGCATCCGGCCTCCCTTCCCTGCCGTCGTGGGACTCTACGGCTGTCCGACGGTGATCAACAACGTGGAGACGCTCAGCTCCGTGCCGAGTCATTATCCTGCGGGGCGGCGAATGGTATGCGGGCCTCGGCTCGCCCAAAAATGGCGGCACGCGCCTGTTTTGCATTTCCGGCCACGTCAACCAGCCCGGGCATTTACGAACTGCCGATGGGCTTTAACTTGAAGCGCATGATCGAAGATGTCGCCGGCGGCATGCTCGGCGGCAAGAAACTGAAGGCCGTGATTCCCGGCGGAAGTTCCTGTCCGCTGCTGAAGCGCCGATGAAATCGATGTCGCACATGGATTTCGATTCCGTCGCCAAGGCCGGCTCGATGCTCGGCTCCGGCGGCACCATTGTGATTGACGAAGACACCTGCATGGTGGACCTGGCGCGGCGCATCATGCACTTTTACGCGCACGAATCCTGCGGCTGGTGCATTCCCTGCCGCGAAGGCACGGCGTGGCTGCGGAAAGATGCTCGACCGTTTCCACGACGGGCAGGGCCGCGCGGAAGATATCGATCTGATCGATGAGCTCTCGAAAAATATGCTGGGCAAAACGTTTTGCCCGCTGGGCGACGCTGCCGCGCTGCCGACGATCAGCATCGTGAAGAAGTGGCGCCATGAATTTGAAGAGCACCTGACCGGACAAATGTCCGTTCAAGCCGGCCGAAGTGCTGGCCGCGAGCTAAAGTTAGCGCAAGTCTATTTGTACCAGGAAATCGGGAAACGAATGGCTGAGCAGAAACTCGTCACGCTGAAAATCAACGACCGCGAATTCAGCGTCGCGCCGGGGACGCTGGTGATCGAAGCGGCGCGCCGGATGGGCATCGAGGTGCCGTCGTTCTGCTACTACCCGGGGCTTTCGCTTGCAGGCCGCGTGCCGCATGTGCCTGGTGGAAGTGGAAAAAGCGCCGAAGCTGCAGACCGCGTGCACGCTCCTGTCGCTGGAAGGCATGATCGTGCGCACCGATACGCCGCAAGTGCACGCCGCGCGAAAGGGCATGCTGGAATTTCTGCTGGCCAATCATCCGCTGGATTGTCCGGTGTGCGACAAGGGCGGCGAGTGCGAATTGCAGGACATGGTCTTTCGCTACGGCGCGGACAAGAGCCGCTTCGTCGAGGAAAAGAATCACCGGCCGGAAGAAAAATGGTCGGAGGCCGTTTATTACGACGCGCCGCGCTGCATTCTGTGCTTCCGTTGCGTGCGCGTGTGCGACGAAGGCATGGGCGTGAAGGCGCTCGGCGTGGGCCATGCGCGGCGTGCAATTCCGTCATCATTCCGAATCGCGAAGACCACCTTGGAATGCGAAGAATGCGGGATGTGCATCGATATTTGTCCCGTGGGCGCGCTCACCAGCGGCACGTATCGCTACAAAACGCGCCCGTGGGAAATGAGCTACGTGCCGACCGTCTGCGCGCATTGCTCGAATGGATGCAAGGTCACGCTGAGCGTTCGCAACAACGAAATTCTGCGCGCAAATAATCGCGATCTCTCCGGCATCAACGGCGATTTCCTTTGCGCCAAGGGCCGCTTCGGCTTTGACTTCACGAACGCATCCCGAGCGCCTGCGGCTGCCGCTGGTGCGCCGCAACGGAAAGCTTGCAGCCCGCCACCTGGGAAGACGCGATCGGCGAAGTTGCCGCGCGCCTGGCCGAGATTCACAAGAAAAATGGCGCGGAACGCGATTGGATTTATCGGATCGAATCGCACCATCGAACGAAGAAAATTATCTATTGCAGCGACTCGCGCGAGGCGCATTCGGCACAAATAACATTGATCATCACCGAACGGCCGACTACGCCGGACTGGTTTCCGCGCTGGGCGAGCGCAATGCGGCAGCTGCTTCCGCCACGATGGAACGAACTCGCGAAGGCGAGCGCGATTCTGCTGATTGGCAACGACCCACGAATCAAAATCCGCTCGTCGCCTGGCAGATTCGTTCGGCGATTCGCCACAACGCCGCTCGGCTGTACATTATTAACTGCGCAAACGATTCGCGCTTTCGCGGCAAGGCCACAGTTGCGCGTCGTGTCCGCTGACCAGGCGGCGAAAATGCAGCCGATTCGCTGGCTAGCCAGCGGCGAAGGCTCAGCATCGCGCAGAGACTTGCCGCGTTGAAGGAATCGCTTGCGAAGGAATCCGACGTTATCATTCTATTCGGCGCGGGAATCTCCGGCGCGGCCATACAAGATTTGGTCGCGTACGGCGCGACACTCTGACGGGTCAAACGCGCTACATGGCACTGGGCGATTACAGCAACTCGCGCGGCGCCGCGGACATGGGCTTGCTGCCCGACCGGTCTGCCCGGCTATCGCCAGCGTTTCCGACGCAGCCGCGCGCGATCGCTTCGGCAAATCTTTGGGGCGCGAACAGTTCCGGACACCGCTCGGCCTGACCGCGAGAGAAATGCTAAGCGCCGCCACAATCCGGCAAACTTAAAGCGCTCTATGTAGTCGGCGCGAACCCGTTGAAAACATTTGGCCGTCGGTGAGCATCGTCCGAAAGGACTCGAGCTGCTCGTCGTCCACGAACTTTTCATGACGGAAACCGCGAAGCTCGCCGATGTAGTTTTCCCCGCCGCATCGTCCTACGAAAAAAACGGCACCGTCACCAACACTGCGGGCGAAGTGCAGCGCCTGCAACACGCGCTCGATCCCGTTGGCGCGCGTTCGGATTTCGATCTGTCTGCGCATCCTGTCGCACCAACTTGCGAAACTCGGCCTGGGAAAGGCGCTGACCACTGCGCTCACCCGAAGCTCTCTTCGAGGAAATTCGCGCCAACGTTGCCGGATATGATGTTCGCCTGCCCGCGCTTCTTTCCGGCGCCGCAACGCTGGCTGCGCCGCGCGTTGCCGTGAACGGCAACGGCGCAGCTGCGCCCGGCCGGCACAGTTTTTTCGTCGCAGGACAATTTATTCACCAGCGGCACTCTCAGCCGCTATTTCCACAATAATTCCGAAGCTTGGACGAGGCGGAGGCGAAACCGTGAGCGCATTTCCTCGACGCACACTCGCTAATCGCCACATCAGTCGTGAAGACCGTTGTCCTGTTTATTTTTAGTGCTGACCGCGCTCGCCTATCTCACCTGGTTTGAGCGCAAAGTCGTCGGCCACATTCAGTCGCGCTGGGGACCATATCGCGTTGGCCCTCACGGATTGTTGCAGCCGCTTGCTGATGGCCTGAAGTTCATCATGAAAGAAGATCCGTTGCCCATCGGGCGCGGATAAATTCGTTTATTTTCTCGCGCCGTTGCTTGGCGATGGCCGTCGCACTTACGGCGCTGGCGATTATTCCCTTCGGGCCGCAGGAAATTCACGTTGTTCGGCCGCACCACATCGCTCGCCATCGTGGATTTGAATCTCGGACTGCCTTTCTTATTTGCGATCACTTCGCTCGGTGTTTATGGCGTCGCTCTGGCCGGATGGGCGTCCAACAGCAAGTATCCGTTGCTCGGCGGCCTGCGCAGTTCCGCGCAAATGATCAGTTACGAACTTTCGCTCACGCTTTCCGTAGTCGGCGTGCTGCTGATGGCCGGCTCGTTTTCAGCCTGCGCGACATCATCCAGTCACAGCAGGGCTGGACCTGGCACTTCCTGCCGCGCTGGAATCTATTTGCCGGCCCGCTGCCGCAAATTCTCGGATTCTTCTGCTACTTCATCGCGGCCATCGCGGAAACCAATCGCGCGCCATTTGATCTGGCCGAAGCCGAACAGGAATTGGTCGGTGGCTTCCACACCGAATATTCGAGCATGAAGTTCGCCATGTTCTTTCATGGCGGAATACGCCAACATGGTCACGGTTTCCTGTCTGGCCACAATTCTTTTCTTTGGCGGATGGCTCTCGCCCTTCCCCGTTACCGGCGCGTGGCAGCTGGACGCTCTACATTACCCGCGGCAGTGTTTGTGATTTGCGGGCTTGATGCTCATCTGGGACGGCATCATCTACACAACGGTCATTGGCAAAATTGAAATGGCGATTCTTGGCACTTGCGCTGTGCGGAATGGGCGTTTGCCGGCGACGCCGCTTGCCATCAGTTTCGTCCAGGGCCCGTTCTGGTTCCTGACCAAAGTTCTGGTGTTTCTGTTCGTCTATGTTTGGGTGCGCGGAACATTGCCGCGCTTCCGCTATGACCAGCTGATGGCCATCGGATGGAAATTTCTTCTTGCCCGTCTCGCTTGCCAACGTCGTGCTCACGAGCCTGGCTCTGGTGGTGACCAGCGATGACGACGATGTTCTTTTTCGCGCTGGCCGCCATCGCCGTCGCGGGCGCGGTCAGCCTGATTTTGCAAAAGGAACCGATTCACAGCGCGCTTTCGTTAATTGTCGTGATGGTCGCGCTGGCCGGACTTTATCTGCTGCTCGGCGCGGAATTCATTTCCGCGGTACAGATCATCGTCTACGCCGGCGCGATCATGGTGCTTTATTCGTTTTCGTCATCATGCTGCTGAACGCCGGAGAAGAAGAGCGCACGAATTTCAGCCGCATGGCCACGTACGTCGGCTTGCCGCTGGCCGTCGGTTCTTGGCGCGGGACTCGTGTATTGGGCTGCTCGCGGCTCGCAGCAAGTGTCGCGGATGCGGCGGCGGTCACGAGCCTCACTCGTCCGCTGGCCATGATGCTTTTTCAGGATTACGTTTTTCCGTTCGAGCTGACGTCCATCTTGATTCTCATCGCGATTCTGGGCGCAGTTGTTCTGGCGCGCCGCGAAAGCGGATTCAGATTAATTGTAAAAGTTAGCCGGGAGATACCGACTTTGGTACCGGTTTCTTATTACGTTGTGCTGAGCGCCGCTGCTTTTCGGCCTGGGCGTCATCGGCTTGCTGTTCAAGCGGAACATCGTCACCATGTTCATGTCCATCGAGCTGATGCTGAACGCCGTGAATCTGGCGTTCGTCGCGTTTGGCCGTGCGCTGGGCCAGTTGCAGGGACAGGTTTTGTATTTTTTGTGATCGTGGTGGCCGCCGCGGAGGCCGCCGTCGGATCTGGCAATCGTGATTCTGATCGAGCGCAACCGCAAGACGCTGAACGTGGAGCGCGTGAATCTGCTCAAGCTGTAACCAAACTTACAAGAATGTTCGTTCTCGAACATCTCTGGATCATTCCGCTGCTGCCGCTGCTCGGCGCGGCCGTCAACGGCATCGTCTCTCGAATCTTCGGGCGCAGCTGGCCGCATTCGCTACAAATGGCGTCGCGCTTGGCTCGACGGGACTTTCCTTCGCGCACCGCGCTCGAACTGTTCCGCGAATTTTCGCAGCTCGCGCCTGCGAGCATTCCCTGGGTGCACAGCTATTTCCCGTGGATTGTGGCCGGCGGCTTTCGCGCGGACTACGCGCTGCAAGTGGACCAGCTCACGATGGTGATGTTGCTGATCGTCACCGGCGTCGGCTTCGTGATTCACATTTATTCCACAGGCTACATGGCGCATGAAGAAGGTTACGCGCGATTCTTCTCGTACCTGAACCTCTTCATGTTTTTCATGCTGACGCTGGTGCTCGCCGCGAATTACGTCGTCTTGTTTGTCGGATGGGAAGGCGTCGGCCTCTGCAGCTACCTGCTGGTTGGCTTTTACTTCCTGCGAGAAGTCGGCCACCAATGCGGGCAATAAAGCCTTCTGGGTGAATCGCGTCGGTGATTTCGGATTCTTGCTCGGAATGTTTCTGATATTCCGCACCTTCGGCTCGCTGGATTTTGCGCATGTGCTTCCCGCGGCGGCCGGCGCTGCCTACAGATCGCGTCGGGACAATTCGGCACGATGACGTGGATTGCGCTCGTGCTGCTTACTGGGCGCGTGCGGAAAATCCGCGCAAATTCCGCTGTACGTGTGGCTGCCAGACGCCATGGAAGGGCCCACGCCTGTAAGCGCGCTGATTCACGCGGCCACGATGGTCACCGCCGGCGTATACATGGTCGCGCGGTCGCATGTGATCTTTCTGCATTCGCCCGTGGCGATGGCTGTAGTCGCTGCCATCGGCTGCGCTAACGGCGTTCTTCGCGGCGACGATCGGCCTTGGTGCAGACCGACATCAAAAAAGTGCTGGCATATTCCACCATCAGCCAGCTTGGGTACATGTTTCTGGCGTGCGGGGTGGGCGCATTTTCCGCGGGCATCTTTCACTCTGATGACGCACGCTTTCTTCAAGGGCTTGCTCTTCCTCGCCGCGGGCAGCGTGATTCACGCCGTCGGTGGTGAACAGGACATGCGCCGCATGGGCGGCCTGCGCACGAAAATTCCGTGGACGTATTGGACGATGCTCATGGCAACATTTGCGATTGCGGGCATTCCGGGCTTTTCCGGTTTCTTCAGCAAGGACGAAATTCTTTCCGCCACCTACATGAGCCCCTACGGCAGCAAGCTCCTGTGGGCCGTAGGAGTTTTCAGCGCGTTGCTCACATCGTTCTACATGTTCCGCCTTATTTTCCTAACGTTCTTCGGCAGCCCGCGCTATGACGAGCACGCAGTTCACGTTCACGAATCGCCGAAGCAGCATGCTCGTGCCGCTGGTGATTCTTGCGGTCCTCAGTATCCTCGATGAGCCGTACGTCCTGACCGCGGCGCGGTACGTCGAGCTTAACCCGGTGCGCGCGGGGCTGGTCAAGGCCCCGAGCCGTTATCGGTGGAGCAGCGCGGCTGCCCATGTGCGAGGACAGGACGACGCACTCGTTCAGGTCGCTCCCCTGCTCAAGTTGCGCCACCTTGGCGTGGGTTTCTCGCGAGGGTCATTCGCGAAGAGGACATCAAACTCCTGCGTGCTCACGAGCAAACCGTACCTCTCGGCGACGAGGAGTTTCTGGCGACGCTCGAAGAAAACTAGAATTCTCAGACGGCAAAAGCCCGGACCCAAGCCACGACCCGCAAGAAATCCCAAACGGCCGACGCGCGGACCCCAGCCCCAGCGACGGAATTAGGTATGGTGTCCCCGGAACTCTGTCCCCGGAACCCAGCCCCAGCGACGGAATTAGGTATGGTGTCCCCGGAACTCCAAACGGCCAACGCGCGGACCCCAGCCCCAGCGACGGAATTAGGTATGGTGTCCCCTGAATTCCAGCCCTGGACTCGGCTCAAATTCAACCAGTTCGGGTTGCATGCCACGCTCGCCGTCAAAACCATCAAGGCTCTCTACTACAAGGCAGGCGGAGACCGAGAACTGACGATCGTCTTGGTGCACGACCTGAACGGGAAACGTCCCGATCAGATGTTCTACTGCACCAAGCCGAATTGGAGCGCGCGGCAAATCCTGACAGCATACTCCTACCGCTGGGCGATTGAATGTACGTTCGAAAATTGCAAACAGCTCCTGGGACCGGAGGACCCGGCTAATCGTCTGCCCAAAGCCGTCGAATTGACCGCGCCTTTGCGCTGATGCTCTATAGTCTGATCGTGGTGTGGTTTCACAAAACGGGACATCAGTTCGTCCAATTTCCGAACCGGCATGGTATTCGCGCAAGGAAGAACCGTCGTTTGCTGATCTCCTGACCACGCTGCGTCGCATCAGTCTGGACGAGAAAACCAGCATAGTGCTTTCGGATCAGAGTCAAATAAAAGCCTGGCTTGCACAGATCGCCGATCTTTTCAGTCGAGCCGGTTGATCGACGCTCGGCACATGAATTCGCAGCAACGCCGCTACAACGCGAACGAACGACCGGGCAAAAAATACCGGCCGTGCCGCTCGCGGAACGTCGACAGAATGTGCGAAACTTGAACTAAGTCATGACCACGGCCACCCCAGTGAGTTTTCTTGTTGGTAGCAGGGCCTTCAGTTCGGCTCACGGGGTGTCCGTGCGTATCCTCGATGTCGAGTCGGTCTGGAACGACACCGTGTATCAGTTCTCGATTCCGAGTTTGGCCACGGTCGAACGACTTCCCGACCAAAGCCTTTCTCTGGTTCATCCGACGAATGCGACCTGCTTCGGATGAACTTCGACAAAGTCCCCCTGACGGGAGAACAAGGCAGAAGCCGCATGACGAGTCCCGGAACAATGACCCTGGTCGAACTCCAGAAGCTCGTTGCCGAGAGCAAGGGCGAATGGGAGCACCTGGAGTTCAAGAAGACCACCGGCGAGTTGCACGGGGGAATGGAGACGCTGTGCGCCTTCCTCAACGGCGTGGGCGGGAAAGTCCTGTTCGGGGTGACCAATGCGGGCAGAATTCAGGGGCAGGACATGGCTGACGCCACATACCAGGAAGTGGCGAACGCCATCCGCAAGTTGGAACCGCCCGCATGGATCGAGCAAATTCGCGTCCCCGTCGCGGGCACCAAGGAAGTCCTGATCCTGGAGACGACTCAGCAGACGGACGGCCCATACACCTTTGACGGCCGACCTTACCAGCGTATCGGCAACACGACCTCCCGGATGCCGCAGGCGGAGTATCAGCGGCGTCTGCTGGCGCGAGTCTACGCTCAAGCAACGATGGGAGAATCAGCCCGCTGAAAGGTACTCGGTCGCGGACTTGGATCTTGCCGAGGTGGAACGAACGCACCTAATCGCCATCGATGTGCGGCGCTTGGAACGCCTTTTACGTCACCCTTGGACACGCTGGACCGGTTGCAACTGCGCCGGTGATGGGCTTTTGCTCCAGGCAGCGGTCGTGCTCTTCGGCAAGAAGCAAATGCCCGACTATCCCCAGTGTGCCCTGCGGATGGCCCGATTTCGAGGCACAACCAAGGATCGAGTTCATCGACCAACGGCAAATCCACGGTCATGCGTTCGACATCTTGGAAGAAGCCTCTCTTTCTTGCGGCGTCACGTCGCCGTCGCAGGCTGGTTCGAGGAAGGCAAGCTGGAACGGCAGGAGAACCAGATTTCCCTTTCTTGCACTCCGCGAAGCAGTTGTCAATGCGATATGCCATCGCGACTATTCGATACCGGGCGGGGCGATCCACATCGCCGTGTACGACGACCGGCTAGAGATCATCAGCACGGGCCTGCTGCCACCGGGCATTACCGTGGCCGACCTCAAGCGAGACCATCCCTCACGGCCTCGCAATCCACTGATCGCCGAACCGTTTTATCTACGGTCCCTGATCGAGACAGTGGGGCCGCGGCACGCAAAGAATCGTGACGCTGGTGCCGGGACGGCGGCCACCCGGACCCCGAGTTCTGAGAAGCGGCCGGCGCGGTCACCGTGCGATTCCCAGCAGCCGGCTACCATCCGGCGACTACAGTGCGGCCTGATCTGACGGAACGCCAGCGGAGGATTCTGTCGATTCTGAGCGACGGTGAGAGAGTGGCGTTTCCACGATTTATTCGACGGTTATGGAGAGCTCGGCGAGCTGCGCGAACAGCTTCAGGATGAGTTGCGATGTTGCAGCAATCTCGGATTCATTGGTTCTCGGGGACGATCGGGAAATCCGCCGGTGGTGGCTCAAGGAGGGCCCGCCATGATGCGGTCGAGTGCGGTCGAGCGCAGCCCAGCGCAATCGAGCGCAGCCCAGCGCAATCGAGCGCAGTCCCCGACTCCGTCGGAAGCCGCGCGCCGTCGTGCAGAATTACCTGGAATGGTGCGACGCTGCCAAGAGAAATGGCAGGCCGGAGCCGAGAAAGCCGGAGAAAGGCGTCGGGAACCATGAAATCTGCAGCCATCCCCAATTCGATGATCCTTTCCGATCGGCTCCTGGGCCTTCAGCGCGGCCCACGGGGAGTCCGTGCGCATTCTCGATGTCGAAACGGTCTGGAACCACACCGTCTATCAGGTCTGGATTCCCCGGCTGGCGACGGTCGAACGAGTTCCCGCCGAATCCCTGTCCCCGGCTCAACCGACGAAGGCGACCGGCCTCGACCGGATCACCTACGCCGTGGCCGCCGCCCGGATCGCCGACGCCTTGACCCAGGACGTGCTGCTGGCCCCGCTCGAAGCCGGCGTCATCCCGCTGCCGCACCAGCTTCACGCACTGACTCGTGCCGTCACCGGCGACCGGGTTCGCTACCTGCTGGCCGATGAGGTCGGCCTGGGCAAGACCATCGAAGCCGGGCTGATCTTCCGGGAACTGAAGCTGCGTGGGCTGGTGAAGCGGGTGCTGGTCGTCGCCCCCAAGGGCCTCGTGACGCAGTGGGTCCAGGAAATGCAGACCCACTTCGGCGAGGAGTTCCGGCTCCTGACGCCGAGCGAGTTCTCCGTCGTGGCGGAACCTCACCGGCGCCGAGAACGTCTGGCGGCAGTTCGATCAGGTCGTCTGCCCCGTCGATTCCATCAAGCCGGTCGAACGACGACGGGGCTGGTCCCGTGAGAAGCTGGAAGCGTACAACCAGGAACGCCTCGGCGACCTGATCGACGCCGGTTGGGATTTGATTATCTGCGACGAAGCCCACCGGCTCGGCGGCAGCACCGAACAGGTCGCCCGCTATCGCCTGGGCAAAGCCCTGGCCGAAGCCGCCCCGTACTTGCTGCTGCTCTCGGCCACGCCGCACCAGGGCAAGACCGCTGGCTTCCAGCGGCTCATGGCACTGCTGGACCGGGACGAGTTCATCGCCGCTGGGTCGATCCGCAGGGAGAAGGTTGTCCCGTTCGTGATCCGCACGGAGAAGCGGCGGGCCATCAACGACCGGGGCGACCCGCTGTTCATGCCCCGGCTGACGAAGCTCATGCCCGTCCGCTGGGAAGAGAAGCACAAGCTCCAGAAGCACCTGTACGAGTCGGTCACGGAGTACGTTCGCCTGGGCTACAACCAGGCGATGCGGCAGAACCGCCAGTACCTCGGCTTCCTGATGATCCTGATGCAGCGGCTCGTCACCAGCAGCACGCAGGCCATCGCCTCGGCGATGGAGCGCCGCCTCGAAGCGCTGCAAGCCACCAACCTCACGGCCACCGACGAGGAACCGCCCGAAGCCAACCTCGACGAACAGGACAGCCAGGAGCAGTTGGACGAACTGCTGGCGACCCGGCTGGCCGGACTTCAGAACGAAAAGGAAGAAGTAAAGCTCCTGCTCGATCTGGCCCGCCGTTGTCAGGCCCAGGGGCCGGACGCACGGGCCGAGACGCTGCTCGACATCCTCTACGAGAACCAGCGGGAAGAGAACAACCCGGAGTTGAAGTACCTGATCTTCACCGAGTTCGTCCCGACGCAGAACATGCTGCGGGACTTCCTGGAGCAGCACGGCTTCTCGGTCGTCTGCCTCAACGGTTCGATGGACCTGGAGGAGCGTCGGCGAGTCCAGCGGCAGTTCGCAGAGAAGGCCCGGATTCTCGTTTCGACCGACGCCGGTGGTGAAGGTCTGAACCTGCAATTCGCCCACATCGTCATCAACTACGATCTGCCCTGGAATCCGATGCGGATCGAGCAGCGCATCGGGCGTGTGGACCGTATCGGCCAGAAGCTCCCGGTGAAGGCGTTCAACCTGATCTTCGAGGACAGCGTGGAACTGCGGGTGCAGGAAGTCCTCGAAGAGAAGCTGGCGACCATCCTCGATGAGTTCGGCGTGGACAAGACGCAGGACGTGCTGGATTCCGCCGAGAGCGGGGCCGTCTTCGAGAGGCTGTACGCCCAGGCGATCCTCAACCCCGGCGACATCGAGAAGAACATCGACCGGCTGATCGCAGGAAGTCCGGGAGCAGGCCCAGCAGGAAATCGCCGGGCGGTCGTACTACGGCGAAACGGTGCTGGACCCGACGCTGGCCCAGCAGTTGAGCAGTCACCCGCTGCCGTTTTGGGTCGAACGGATGACGACGGCGTACCTGCGCTGCGAAGGCGGCAAGGTGCAGCGGGACTTGTTCAGCTACACCCTGGAATGGCCCGATGGCAGCCGGATGGAGCGGGTGTCGTTCCAGAGCCGGGACGCCCAGGACAAGGGCCTGCAACACGTCAGCCTGGAAGACGCCCGCATCCGTCGCCTCGTGCAGCAGTTGCCCCGTGTCGTCGTCACCGAGCCGATCCCTTGCGTGCGTTTTGCCAGCCTGCCCGCCGAGGTCGTCGGCTACTGGTCGTTGTGGCGAATCGCCCTCGACAACCAGTCGCTCCGGGACGTGAAGATCATCCCGATCTTCCACCACGACGACGGTCGCAACCTCGTTCCCACGGCCCGGCACATTTGGGACGCCTTGATGGAAGACCGGCCCGAGGTCGAACAGGTGGGCACGAAGACCGGGCGGCGAGGTCGAGGCGGTATTCCGTCGTCTGCGAGTCCGAAGCCGAACGCCAGGGTGAAGACGCATTTCATGAACTCTATGCTCGGCATCAGCAGCGTTTGAAGCGAGGAACAGGAGAAAGGCCAGTACGCCTTCCAGGTGCGCCGAGAAGCCCTCGGTCGGCTCGGCCTGCCCGAAGTGCGGCAACACCGTCTCAAGCGGCTGGACGAAGAGGAACGAGCCTGGGCTGCCGAACTGCGCAAGCGTGAGCAAATCCTGCCCGAACTTCAGCCGGTCATTCTCTTGCGGGTGGAGGCAGGGAATGGCTAACTGGCGTGACACGATCCTGAAGAACTTCAAGCCGAAGATTTCCCGGCTGACCTTGGTGGCCGACCCGGACGGGTTGCTCACCGAGGAAGGAATGCTCTCGGCCATTCGGGAGCGGGGCTTCGACCTGATCCCGTTCGATGATCCGATTGCCTTCCGCTTCGCCTACGAGTCGCAATATCGCAGCCAGTGGGACAAGGGCCAGAACACCGACCTGGTGGTGGTCCTGCGTTCCGCCGAGCAGCAGTTGAACAAGCTGCCCTTCGATCTGCTCAAGGCTGGGCGGCAACTCACCTTTGCCCTCTGCACCAGTTGTTCCCGAAGCTGAACTACCCGGTGATCGCCGGGCTGGATCGTGCCTACCTCGACGCCGTTGACGAGGCGTACCAGAAGCACGACGGCGACCAGTTGACCGAACGAGAAACCAAGGACTTCGTGCTGATGCACTGCTTCGGCATCGTGCCGAAGCTCATCAAGACGCCGGTCGATCTGCTGAAGGTGCTGCTGTCGCTGCACTCTCGCAAGGTCCGGCTGCCGGACTTCCTCGTTGAATATCTTGCTGGAGAGCCTGACGAAAGACGCCGACTTTGCAGACGTGGCCGCTGGCCGAGATTCTCCCCAGCCGGGAGAAGTTTCTGCGGTTCCTGCAGGACGAATGGAAAGCTCTTCCTTGCCTCCCAGAGCGACCCGACGCAGCGATGCCGGGTCCCTTTCAGCCACGAGGACGTGCGGGCCTACATCGACACGTTCTTCCTCGACGGCTCGCTCACGCCGGTTGAACAGGAGAACGTCGGCCAAGCTTGCCCGCCTGGGTGCAGACGGGCGTGGTCCACGACCCCAGGGCCGATGCCCTGCGGCGGTTCCGTGGTCTGTGGCGAAAGTTCGAGGCAGAAATCCCCAGCGCCGAGTGTTCGCACCGGGAGTGGCAGCAAGCGGCCCAGCGCTGGGCGGAACTGGTCGTCCTGCGCTGGGAATGGGACGAGTCGCTGGAAGCCGCCGACCGCACGGCCTGGAGCGAATTGCAGGCGAAGGTCGAGGACGCCTTCGGCCAGTGGATGATGCAGCCGCTACGGCTCGCTGCACAACCTGCCGTATCACCAGCAGCCGGTCATGGTCCACCAGATTCCCCGCTTCATGGCCGTCGAGCGGACACGGAAGAAGATCAGCAAGATCGCCCTGCTCGTGCTGGACGGCCTCGCCTTCGATCAGTGGCTCCTGCTGAAGAAGAATCTCGAAGCCTGCGACAAGGCGTGGCGATTCCAGGAATCGACGGCCTTCGCCTGGGTTCCGACGCTCACTTCCGTCACCCGCCAGTCGATCTTCGCCGGGGAGCCGCCGCTCTACTTCCCGGACTCGCTGGCGACGACCTCGAAAGAGAAGACCCACTGGCTGCGGTTTTGGGAGGACCAAGGCGTTCAGCGGGCCGGTGTCGATCTGGTCACGAACCTCGACGGTCCGAACGACCCGAAGCTGGAGACGGCGCTGGGCAACCCCCGGCTGTCGGTCCTGGGGATCGTGTGGAACAAGGTCGATGACATCATGCACGGGATGCAGATGCAGACCGCAGGGATGCACAACCAGGTGCGTCTGTGGGCTTCGCAGGGCCATCTGCAACAACTGCTCGTTCGGCTTCAGCAAGAAGGCTTCGCCGTCTACCTGACCGCCGACCACGGCAACGTCACGGCCACCGGCATCGGCAATCCGAGGGAAGGCGTCCTGGTGGAAACCAAGGGCAAGCGGGTCCGGGTCTACGACCGCCCTGAATTCCTTGAGGAAGTTGCGAGCAAGTTCCCCGAATCGCTGCGATGGCCGAACCACGGTCTGCCACCGGCACGGCACGTTCTGCTGGCGGGCGATCTCAAGGCGTTCACGGATGTCGGCGACGAGGTTGTGTCCCACGGCGGGATCGCCCTGGAAGAAGTCATGGTCCCGTTTGTGGCGATCACCAGGGAGGGGACATGAGGAAGGTCGTCGGCATCGACCGGAAGATCAAGCGGGCGTGGCTCGACGCCGTGCTGGATCGGCTCGCTCAAGACGACCGACGAGGCGGAACTGCGCACGTTCCTGGATAAGCACCTGAAGGACGAATTGCCCGGCAAGGAGTCCAGGGCCAAGACCGCCGGCATCATCCTGCGAATCTGGAGCGGCATCCCACCAGAGCGAGTCGCCTCTGCGGGACCGGGCCGTGGCGCTGCTGCCCCGAATCTCGGGCCAGGAGCGCATCTGGCTGCATTGGGGCATGACGGCGCTGGCGTACCCGTTCTTCCGGGACACCGCTGAGGTCGTCGGTCGTCTGCTGGCTCTCCAGGACGATTTCACCACGGCCCAGGTGCAAGGCCGGATGCTCACGACCTGGGGCGACCGGGCCACGAGCAAGGAAGCGGCGCAGAAGCTCATCACGACGCTGGTGGATTGGGAAGTCCTTCGCTCCACGAAGACGAAGGGCCACTTCCTCCTGGCCCGGAAGATGACCGCCAGCATCCCCGACCTGCAACTCTGGCTGCTGGAGGCACTGCTGGGAGCGAGCGCCGCCGACGAGATCGAGGCCCAGCAGTTGTTGCGTCTGCCGGAGTCGTTCCCGTTCACCCTCAGCATCGGTGTCGCCGATCTCCGCAGGCACGAGGGCTTCAACATCCACCGGCAAGGGCTGGACATGGATATGGTCTCGCTACGGCCGGTGAAGAAGACGATCCCGGTGAAGTCCCCGGAAGAAGACTGCGAAGAAGCCCAAGCAGCCAGCCCCAGCCTGTTTCAAGGGATTTCCGACGAGACGCCGAAGACACTCGTCGCTCAACCGATCGTTCCAGGACGTTGTCGAGGTCGCTCCCGTTCCCGTCGAGGAACCTCCTGCGAAGCCCGAACCGATCAGTGCCTCCACGATGGTTCAGCCCGTCGAAGTGGCAATGCCCGAGCCAGACCGAACACGAGTCACGGGCGGGTGTTGTCAGGACAGAGCGATTGGCGATCGTCAGAGAATCTGGATCTCCCGCACAACGTACCGTTCTCGGCTCCGATCGGCGAATGCGTGAGACTCTTCCACGAAAGTCTCGACTTTGCGTGCATCGCTCTGGCTCATGACACGATCGACGCTATCTTGCGGCTCATTTGCCGAGTCAAACTCGGTGCAAGGCAGGCAAAATGTGCCGACATACGCAGCCAGTTCGCAGGGCTGACGGCGATCGGTGTGCTGCCGACTCCCATGAAGACCAGACTCGAAAAGCTCTGGTACGAGCGGGTCGATTACCTGGAACTGAGCAAGGCCGAGGCTTTCGATCGATCGGTGCTCGAAGAAGTGGCGTCGAGCCACATCTCGGTCCTGGTCGAACTCGTTCGGCTCTTTCTTGGGCAATCGTCGGATCAAGGCAGAGTCCTGCCCGATCACCCAGAGTACTGGAACCAAGGCAAGAAAAGCTCCCATTCAGAGCCGAAACGGCCGGTTGACCGAGGGGGAAAATGCGAGGCTGCAGCAACCGAAAAGCCTGGGCCGAGCTGTTCATTCGAGTGCGGGTTCCGGGGACACCATACCTAACTTCGGTTGGTAATTGAGTATGGTGCCCGCGAACCCATACAACAGTCCGGTCGGTAATTGAGTATGGTGTCCCCGGAACCCGGAACCGATGGTGTCCCCGGAACCCAAGCATCTGGAATCGAGCCGTTCGGCTGCCCGTGCCATGGAGGAGCTGATCCACGCTTTTCCTATGCTGAGTCGCGAGCACCCTCAAGCGGTTGCTCAATGAACTTCGCAACGAAGGGCGAGTCCACGGGAAGGGCACGAGAGGCAATACCCAATGGTTTCTACGACTTGGTCCAATGAGAGCGATAATGAACCGGAAGTGAGCCAAATATGAGCACAACCCACGTGACCCAAATGCCGTACCCACAAGATGTTAAAGCAACTGGTTTTGGCCCAGGGAATCGTTCGATTCCGCCTGCTTGGGTCCAAAGCAGCGCAACTACGCCCCACGGATGGCGACGAGATCAAAATTGGTGTCAGTTCATCTTTTCTTGCGAGGCCGACGCCGAGGACGTGGGACCAACTCGATGTTCAATCGCTTGGCCGTCTCTTCCGTCCACTCCGAGGCCCCGAACGGTCGGCCAGTTCGCAACGAGCCGCGCACCGACATCAACTCGGCTTCGCGTTGCGCGACACACCTTGGTGCGCGAGCGTCGGCGCCTCCCTCGGTCCTCCTTCGTCCCACTCGGAGAACGAGCTCAGCAGGGAAGAGAAGCCGTCAAGAAAAAACTGGCACCATTTGTCCCCTTCTGTCCGGCCGCACTCAGGGATTTCCGCGCCCGCCAGCGTATCCATCGGTCGGATCGGACCGATCGGACTGATCGGACTGATCGTTTACGCCCTCTGCGGGACGGGTACCGTTGCAGGCGCGACAGGCTGCACAACGCCAGAACTGCGCACCCGTGATTTTTCCCTTCCGGGCGGTGCGCATCGCTCGCCTGATGAATGAGGCAAATCACCGCGTTCGCGACCATCGCCGGATCCTGATCGTGCAACCAGGCGGCGTACAGGTCAAAAACATCGACCTTCCCTGTCCGATCGGTCTGATCAGTCTGATCGGTCTGATCTCGCTTGGGTCATCCGTACCAGGAGCAACGTCGCCGGGTAGGCCTGGGAGGCAACCGCCAGGGCGACCCGGCGGAACCCCCTGCCGGAAAAAGTGTGGGTGTCTGGAATCCTTGTTAGGAATTCCCCCCCCCCCGGAAAAAAAGTGCGTGTCTGGAATCCCCACCCGGGCCAGTGCTGACTGTTTGAGGGTCGCAGCAATCTCGCCTGACTTAACAAAGCCGAACCCTTCCCACCTTCCCTCTCCAGAAACGACCGGCGACGTCTGACAAACCGCTCGTAGCGATACTTCCACGGGCCGGATTCGACACCTCGCACGAATCTGACGATTGAGCATGGTTCTGCGGATCGATTCTGACGAAATGATGAATTATCACTTGCACACGTTCGCGCAGTCCTCCATGTTTACCAAGGCTGCCGATGATGCCCGGATGGAAGAGCCGACCTACTGCGTATCGTCGCGATAAGCAGTTGTCCATTGTCAGTCGTCCGTTGTCCGTTGCAGCGGATTTGGCGCTCGGGCGCTGGCTTGATCTTGACCTTTGGTGGGCACATTACGATCAGTGAGAAAGTCGCAACGAACAAGTAACGACCAACAAATAAGGAGACATCTCATGACCACTCCGGCGCAAGTTGCTGCAAACCGAACGGAACTCCAAGCTATCCACAGGTCCGCGTTCATATAAAGGCGAAGTGCAAATCTCGTACTGAATAGTCTTCGTCACGGCCTGCGCTCGAAACTGATGTCGACGTTCGACGCAACTGATTTTGCCGGGCGAGAGCAAGTCGGAATTTCAGCGCCTTTTGGAGGACGTGCGGGCGTCGCTCCGGCCGCGGGATAAGGTCGAGGAGCTGATGGTTCGAGGGACTGTTCGGCTGTCGTGGAACCTCACTCGCATCGAAACCTCTCGCGACGAGCGATTGGCCACGCGGGCCAAGGAGGCTGTGGGCCGCGAGAAAGACGAGGTCGAGAAGCTTGGCGTGATACTCTTCCGAGACCGCCGTGGGCCCCTGGCCCTTCAGGGCGTCGAAAAATTTGTGCAGGGCCAAGAGCGGACGTCTGGGTCCGACAACGTCGACGACCCCGAGAGGCCGGCGAACGTGCTAAGAACCCTTGAATCCACGGCGTTGGGCTGCCGATTTCTGCTCGAGCAGTGGAAGAGCATCGCCGAGCGGGTCAACAAGAATCAACGCGTCCAGTCCCATGACCGGTTCCGAGCGATTCGACTCCTGGGACGCGATCGCCTGGACGCATTGGAGGATTCCAGGGTCGCCCTGATCTTCCTCGCCTCTTTTGCGCTCCATCCGGGCCGGCGACCTGCCTACGCCGACCTGCGTGACGAGCTGAACGTGAGATCGTTCCCCCGGGTCGTGGAGAGGATCCGGATTCAATGGCCGGACGTGCTCGATACGAGTGACACGCCCAGGGCGCGGTTCCTGCTCACGGAGCTGATTTCCGGTGCCATGGCACGCTTGACCGCGAAATTGGAAGCACATGAGGACCACGCCGACGAGCTCGCGGCGAACCGGGACATCCAGGCCAGGTATGACGCAACCCCCCAAGGCGAACAGATGCAGCGCGCCGAGCTGCGCTTCCAGGGAGCGTTCAAGCGAAGTATCGCCGCATTCCAGCAGTACCGGAAAGAAAAGAGAAATGCCGGCGAGCTGAACGATGAAGGCGGCCTGGTTCCAAGTCCAGCGAAGGCGGATGACAACCCGTGGGTGGCTGAAGCCGAGGTGGCAGAGCGGCCAAGCCCCCGGCGCAAGCCTCGGACCCGGGGGCGTCGACGTCCGGTCGCCGACCCGGGCCTGGTTCAAATTCAAGCCACGGCGCGTGACAGCCAGCGGGTGGCTGGGGTCGAGCTGGCGCCGCCAGCGAGCCCCCGGCGTAGTCCTCGGCCGACGGCGGAAATCGAGCCGGTCGAACCGAAGCCGGTGGTCGAATTGGCTTCGGCGGTGACAAAAATGACGAGCAAAGCCAATCCGAACGAGCCTGAAAGTGCGGGCGAATTGGCTTCGGAAGAGACAAAAATGACGAGCGAACCCAATCTGGTCCAGCCTGAAAATGCGGGCGAATTGGCTTCGGCGGAGACAAAAATGACGAGCGAACCCAATCTGGTCCAGCCTGAAAATGCGGGCGAATTGGCTTCGGCGGAGACAAAAATGACGAGCGAACCCAATCTCGTCCAGCCTGAAAGTGCGGGCGAATTGGGCCTGGTTCAAATTCAAGCCATGGCGCGTGACAGCCAGTGGGTGGCTGGGGTCGAGCTGGCGCAGCGGGCCCCGCCCCCGGCGTAGGCCTCGGCGTAGGCCTCGGCCGAGGGCGGAAATCGAGCCGGTCGAACCGGAGCCGGTGGTCGAATTGGCTTCGGAGGAGACAAAAATGACGAGCAAACCCAATCTGGCTCGGTCGGAGCGTGTGGTCGAATCATGTAAGAAGGAGGAGAACGGGCGAGAAGACGTTCCACCGACCAACGGTGTCGAGGTCAAGCCCAGATCGGGTCAGAGATTGCCCGTTGGACGGAGGGTGGATTGGATATCCTGGATCCGCGGCCGCCGCGGGCTCAGGTTCAGCCGGAGGAAGCGCGTGCGGCAACGGACCGCTCA
>CAWIZI010000011.1:0-247303 GCA_963840515.1 Terriglobia bacterium | reverse complement strand
CCAATTGCTTCCGACGAGGAATGAAATCGCCCACTTCACTTCGACTGGCATTTTATTTGCTCCCCTTCTTTTCCAAATGCATGTTCAATTTCAACTTCAATTCCAAAATAAAATTCAAAAATTCACGATGGACGCGAATGACGCCGCTTCCAAACTTGCTCCGCCCACCAGCGCGCCATCAATTTCTAACTGCGCCATCAAGCCGCGAATGTTGTCCGGCTTTACGCTGCCCCCGTAAAGAATCCGCAGGTCAGCGGCACGGTCTGAGGTGAAGCGGCTGGCGAGATGGCTTCGCAGAAACCGATGCGCGTCGCCCGCCATTTCCGGCGTAGCGGTGCGTCCGGTGCCAATCGCCCAAACAGGCTCGTAGGCAAGCAGAATACGGGAAAATTGCTCATCGGTCAACGCGCCGAGCCCGCCCATACACTGGTTCGCCAGCACGGACTCGGTCTGATTCGCATTGCGTTCGTCCAGAGTTTCGCCGACGCAGACAATTGGAATTAGCCCAGCGTCCAACGCGGCAACAGTTTTCTTCGCGATCATCGCGTCGGTTTCACCGAAAATGTGACGGCGTTCGCTGTGCCCCAAAATCACGTAACGGCATCCAGCTTCAACAATCATTGCCGCGGAGATTTCTCCAGTAAACGCACCCTGTTTTTCCCAGTGCATGTTCTGCGCGGAAATCGCAATGTTCGATCCGCTCGCCGATTCCGCGGCGGCGGCCAACGAAGTAAAAGTTGGTGCGACAACAATATCGCAGTGCGTCGTTGATGCGATGAGTGGCTTGAACGCGGAGAAAAATGCGCGCGTCTCCGCGACCGTCTTGAACATTTTCCAATTTCCGGCAATCACAGGTCGTCGCATGCTTTAATTTCCTTCATCGACGTGTTGCGCGTTCTATAGGATCCGCAAACACTCCGACGATTCTGTTTGATTGCGCGGTAGCCATTTTTCCCAACGCATCCCAATCAACGGTCCTGAAAGCCTGAGTTGGCACGTTTAGAGCGCTCAGATCTGGCAGGGAATTTCGATTCGACGCGGTGAGATACCGCCGCGCGACCTGGGGCCAATCGCTCTTTCAGTTGGCCAACCTGCCGAGTTAGTTCGGAGACCATCTCCATTACCTCACCCATATATCGCTCGGCTTGCTTGCCGCTGCCCTTGAGAGCCTGGACATCGATCGCCTGACTCACTTGGCGATTCAACCGAAGTTGGTTTTTCTCTATCTCGTTCATCTGCTTTTCGAGTTCCACTTTACACCGCTCCGCGCTGGTCAAGTCGTGGTGATCGAGATGAATTGTTCTGAGGCCGGCGACGTCGAATGGATCTTTTCATTTTCTTGGATTAATTGGATAAATGGCCTTCTTACGGCATGGCGAAGCGCGAGTTCGTAGAAAACATTCGGATTTTGATATGCCAAGTCAGCGATAACCAAGTTCGAGTCGAAGAGGTGTTGAATAATTTGGGATGTGATCATCCCGGACTTGCCAATTTTGTCCGCGCGGATGACCTCATAGTGGAACTTCTTAGCGATGGGTTCGATGATTATTGTCTCAACCTGGTCAGTTCGCTTTCGCGATTCGGAACCATCTTCGCCAATCGGCGCGATGAAGAAACAAATTTTCTTCTTAGCCACGAACACCTCTATCCGGTTACTTCGTCAGCGCTTCCACGCCGGGCAATTTTTCGCCGGCCAAAAATTCCAGTGAAGCGCCGCCACCCGTGGAAATGTGGCTGATTTTATCGGCCACTCCTGCTTGATGCACCGCCGCCACAGAATCTCCGCCGCCGACAATACTCGTCGCGCCGCCTGCAGTTGCTTTCGCCACAGCCTGAGCAACTCCAAGAGTTCCTTTTGCGAATGCGGGCATTTCAAAAACGCCCATCGGACCATTCCAAACAATTGTTTTGGCTCGCGAAAGTTCCGCGCCGAATGCCGCGACGGTTTTTGGACCGATATCCAATCCCATCCAACCGTTAGGCGTTTTGTCGATGTCCACAGTTTGCGTCGCTGCGTCAGCTTTGAATTCGGATGCGATCACATGATCGCTCGGCAGCATAAATCTGAATTTCCGCTGCGCGGCATCGGCCAAGAGTTTGCGCGCTAGATCCAACTTATCGTCTTCGACCAGCGATTTGCCAATCGCAATTCCCTGCGCCTTCAAAAAAGTGTAGGCCATTCCGCCGCCAATCAAAAGCGAATCGGCAATCTTCATCAAGTTCTCGACGACTTCAATCTTGTCCGAAACTTTTGCGCCGCCGAGAATCGCCACGAACGGCCGCTCCGGATTTGAAATCGCTTTGCCGAGATATGCGAGTTCGCGTTCCATCAGTAATCCGGCTGCGGACTGCTTCACGAAGCGCGAAATTCCGACTACGGAAGCGTGCGCGCGATGCGCGGAACCAAACGCGTCGCAAACAAACATTCCATCGCACAGCGCCGCTAGCCGGCGAGAGAAATTCTCGTCGTTCGCTTCCTCTTCCGCATGAAAGCGAACATTTTCCAGCAGCAGAATTTCGCCATCCGCGAGCGCTTTGC
Source organism: Terriglobia bacterium (assembly GCA_963840515.1). Classification (GTDB taxonomy): domain Bacteria; phylum Acidobacteriota; class Terriglobia; order Acidiferrales; family UBA7541; genus DASTCZ01. The sequence continues at coordinate 244,764 of CAWIZI010000011.1, read as the reverse complement.
TTTTCGCTTCCGCTTCCGCGCCAACACAGTCCGCGGCGAATTCCACTTTTGCGCCAAGCAACTCGGCAAGTTTTGCTGCTGCGGGCTGCAAACTATATTTCGGATTTGGTTTGCCTTTTGGACGCCCCAAATGCGAAGCGAGAATAATCTTCGCACCGCGTTCACGCGCTAATTTCAGCGTCGGCAAAGTTTCGCGGATGCGCGTGTCGTCTGTAACTTGATACGGAGCGGAATCGGAAAGCGGCACATTAAAATCGACGCGAATAAAAACGCGCTTGCCAAACATTTCCAGATCGCGAATGGAAAGTTTATTCATGGCTCTTGTTCAGGTAACCTGCGAAGCCCGCGAAAAAGTCCTTAGAACTTCGCCGCCATAAATTTAATTAAATCTTTCACGCGGCTGGAATATCCCCACTCGTTGTCATACCAAGCCAGAACTTTCACGCAATTTCCGGCCACAACTTTCGTGTATTCCGCGTCCACAATCGCGGAATGCGGATTGCCGCGAAAATCGATGGATACCAATTCTTCCGTGCTGTAGGCCAAAATATTTTTCATCGGTCCTTCAGCGGCCAATCGCAACGCATTATTTACGGACTCGACCGTAGCCGGCTTTTCCGTGGTGATCGTCAAATCGACGACGCTCACATTCGGAGTCGGCACGCGCATCGCGTAACCGTCCAATTTTCCTTTCACTTCTGGAATCACCAAATTCAGCGCTTTCGCGGCGCCAGTGGATGTTGGAATCATGGAAAGAGCTGCGGCACGCGCGCGGCGCAAATCCTTGTGCGGCAAATCCAAAAGTTTCTGGTCATTTGTGTAGGAATGAATCGTGGTCATGGTGCCATGCACAATTCCAAAAGTATTCAGCAAAACTTTCGCAACGGGAGCGAGACAGTTCGTGGTGCACGAAGCGTTGGACACGACGTCATGATTTTTCGGATCGTAAATATTTTCGTTCACGCCGAGCACCAGCGTGCAATCCGGATCCGTAGCCGGTGCGGAAATAATTACTTTCCGCACCGGGCCGCGAATATGTTTCCGCGCTTCCGATCCCTTCGTAAATAATCCTGTGGACTCGACAACAATTTGCGCGCCGACCGAAGCCCAATCCAGTTCGGACGGGTCTTTCACTTTGAAAACTTTGAAGGTCTTGCCGTCCACGGAAATGGAATCTTCCGTGTGCGTCACGTTGTGAGTCAGATTGCCCAAAATGGAATCGTACTTCAGCAGGTAGGCCAAAGTCTTCGCGTCGGTAATATCATTGACCGCGACAATTTCAATTGCCGGATCGCCCAGCGACGCACGCACAATATTTCGCCCGATACGGCCAAAACCGTTGATTCCCACTTTAACTGGCATTCTTCCTCCCAAAATATTTTGAACGTGATGTCCGATCGCGTTGATACATTGTATCGCGAATGGACGATGCTAGGGTGCTCCGAAAAAATTGTCAACGCTCGCGAGTATGGCTTTTTCAGTGGCGCAGACGATCCGGACTGAGCGGTTCGTGTCGCCAAAATTCAAAGGCACGCAGCCATGATTGGCTGCGCTACTCAAACCCGCGCGCTCATCCGCTCGTTCAGCCGCTGGCTACTCGGTTATTGTTAACCTTACCCCCTCCCCCGGTCCATTTTCCTGTATGTATTGCAAATACAGGACTTAGCTGGGGGTACCCCACGTATGTATTGCAAACAAAGGACTTAGCCCGAATGAGAAGATCGGACTCCTGTTTTCAAGTACTTACGATGATGGCGCTACGTCACTGAATTCTTGGGTCTGGCAGGCGGGACGAGATCCGTTTCTGAAACGACGATTAGAATGGATTGTCCAAGTCTGCGGTTCAGAGTAGCGCGATAGGGATGTTTATGTCAAGAAAACTATAGTACTGAGTACTAAATGTTTGACAGGAAGTGTTTAACTGTATTCGAATAGCGTTTCGAACGCTGAAAGAAGGACTTGGAAAACCTTTTTTTGATGGTATTTTGCATTTAACGAGGACGACCACCATGCAAAAGAAATTCTTCGCATATTTGTTTTTGTTATTGCTTATGGCCGCATCGCTTGCGGCGCGGCAAGCGGCCCAATCGTGGGTGACGTACACCCCGCCATCCAAAAATTTTACCGCGCTGTTCCCCGCCGAGCCCAAGGTTGACCACAGATGCGGCCTTGAAAGTGGCGCAAGATGGCATGCTTCAGGCTGGCGGCGCCAAGTTGCTCAGCAGCAATCGAGCCGATTATTTGCGCGGCCCGAATGACCGGCTGCCCATGCTGGAATATACCGGAGGAACCGACACGGCCACTGTAAAGGGCAGCGCAATTCTTGACGCGGATCACGTGTATACCGTGGCGATGCTTTGTCCCAAGGGGCAGGACTGCTCCGCCGCCGTCACGAAGTTCTTCAGTTCATTCAAATTAACGCCGAAGAATTAACGCACCCGCCGGGCCACCTGCCAGGAATGTTCTACAAGGGATTCCCGAATCAAATACGGTGGCGCGTGTATTGCCCACGGACGCGATCGGCGGGAGATTATGCGCGGGAGGAACCACCATGAACGACCGTTACGTTGATGCAGTGGGCCAAAGAGATCGGGAGCTTGAAGAGCTCCTTTGTCTTGCTTACCTGTTCACACACTCGGTTTGTGCTGAGGCTCCCGACGAGTTTGAAGTTCTGCTGACTGATAACGGGGACATGTACCCGATTCTTTCTTGGAACTGAAAGGACGGGTGCGGGTTACTGCGGAAGCGGCGCGGCTGGGAAAGCGGCCCGCCTAAAGGCGGCCCCTACGTCGGCCTTTTATCAGGGGAATGTAGAACGCTAGGAAAGTGGCGAAGAGCAGACCGATTAGCATTGCGAAATACAGAATGTGTGGCGTGATCGGTTCGCCGGCCGGGCGATAGCGCACGATGAAGTAGGAATCCATCCAGATTAGAATGCTGCTGACCAATCCGGGGGAATATTCGCGGAAGTGTACGGCCCACCAGACGTGCCAGATTCCATTGCAAAACCTTTCTATCGACCACGCTAGCGGAAGTATCAGCCAGTTCCCTCCGCGCAGATCGTAGAGAACTACGCTCGAAATCATTACGACGAAATAGGCTGTGTTGAACCAGAAAAACTTCGTCCAGGAATATTCCGGCCACCAATGTTGCTGAACTTTTTCGACGAAGCTGCCGCCGAGCAGAGACTCGTCAATTACATGGATGACGTAGGCGGCGACCATGAACCAGAAGGAGAAGATGAGTGGGATGTTCATGCTGGCGCGTCTCCTGCGCTACGAATGCTGGCGCGCATCGGTGCCGCTGTGCGCTGGAAGTTTGATGGGTGAGAGCGCGAAAAAGTCTGAGGCGAATTAAGATAACAAAAGGAAGGGACAGCCGGGCGAAAAGCCCGAAGGTTGTCCCTCTGATTGGAAGAGCGCGCCGCCAGGATTGGCTGCGCTACTCAGGCCTTCTTGTTTTTTTCGTCCCAGGGCTTTGGTTCCCACAATTCAACTTTGTTTCCTTCGGGGTCCATCACCCAGGCAAATACGCCGTTCTCGTGATATTCGGGCCCCTTCACGAGCGCAACGCCGCCGCTTTTTAGTTGAGCGATCATTTCTTCCATGTTGTCTATTCGATAGTTGATCATGAAAGTGGATTCGCTCGGGCTGAACCATTTCGTGCTCGGCGCTGCAACCATCCATGCCGTAACACCTTTGTCCTCTGATTTGTCTTCGGGCCAGTCCAAGGCGCAGCCTCCCCAGTCATCAAGCTTGATGCCGAGATTTTTCTTGTACCATTCGCGAAGAGCTTTCTCGTCGGTTTTTGCTTTGATGAAGACGCCGCCAATTCCAGTGATTTTTGCCATTTTTTCCCCTCTATATTATTAGATAAAATTTTGTTCGATAAGCGGACAAGCTGGAGGTTATTCCTACGAAGGCTTATGCCATCGCGGCGGACTGGGCTGATTGCGGCCGCGCCTTTTTTCTGAGCACGGCTGCCGAGAGCAGCGTGATCGCCAATCCTACCGGGAACGGCTCAATGAAGGTGAGCAGCACATTGTAAAGCGGATTCGCGTACATCACTTTCATCTGTTGCATCTCAGCAATTTGCGCTTGCAACGCTTGCGCGCTCAAGCCGGAGGCCTGCGCCTTGGAAATCGTATAGGCAGCATACTTATCCATGAAGTCCGGAAACATCGTCTTGAACAAAAGTTCCCAGGTGGCGACGTAGAACACGCACGAAATCAGAGTGATGCAGATGCCGACGGCGAACGCCTTACCGAAGGTGATATGGCCTTCCGACACGTTATCGCGATACGAGCGGATGCCGAAATACACTAATAGGAATGACAGCACGATTGCTGTGTAGCCAAGGATATAGCCCTTGTCGAACCCGATGCGGTCGACAAACGAAGTCGTGCCAAGCATGAGCGCCGAGGAGATAAAGCCAGAAATTAATCCAAACGTAATGACCGTCTTTTTCACTTTCATGTCCTCCGATATTTGAAGATTGACGACTGGCGCAATTTAGCCGCAGCCCGCGGAATTGTCGTCATCCTTTCGGGTGATTTTGGCTTCGGATGCCAAAAATCATGCTTCCGAGTAAGGTAACCAGCTTCAAAGACCGCCCTCCGGAACAACATTCAGGGTATCAAGCCGAATTCCTTGGCGAATTGGACGGCTTGCGTCCGACGCTTCGCGCCGAGCTTATCGAACACGCGGCTGGAATGGGTCTTCACGGTGTTCTCGCTCACAAAAAGCTTCCCGGCGATTTCCCGGTTGCTCATGCCTTTGGCGATTAGTTCCAGAATTTCCAGCTCGCGCGGCGTAATTTCCAGCTCTTCTAGTTTTCGGGAGTTCACGGCAAATGGCTGGCCTGCTGGAACGGGAATGTGCACTTCTTTCAAGATAATTTGCTTGCGCGTAAGCCGAAGCCCTAGCCAGATGCCGAAGGCGGCAAATGTTGCGGCGGTTAGCCCTCCGTAGATTTCAATCGAATGCTCGACGACCAGGAAGCGATACTCGGTCAACTTCAGCAGCGTAATGACAATTCCGCCGGCAAGTCCAAACAGAATAATGTGTCGCCACAGGCGGACTTTTTGGATCTTGGCGGATTGGGCCGCGTCGGTTGAGGTGGTTGGAGAATTTGCGGCCGGTTGCATTAGGCAAGGCTATACCATAGAACGGGCGGATACGACCACCACCTCATTTCGCGACGGTTAGCGTTCCGATGGCGCAACTCGCGCTTACTGGCGTGAATGTAAATGCGGAGCCGCTTTGTCCGCTGACTAGACGGCCGTCTATCTTGGCGGATCCTGTGCCTGACAGAGTTCCGTTTGATTGGAGTGTTAGCGCGAAGGGCGATGATCCATTTTTCATTGTGATGGTCACACCGCTCGGAGCACTCGCTACCTGATATAGGGAAACAATGTGCGCCTGCGCACAGTCAATAACCGCGCCGGTTGACTGGAATTCTATTTTCAATCCTCCCGCGCCGACAAAAGTTCCAAGCATCCGCGCACCCGGCGCTTCTTTCTGCTGGGCTGTCTGCGTATCGGGGAACATCATCATGCCGACGTCCATGAAGGCGGCGCCTGCCGGCGGATCGATCTGTCCGGGGCTCATCGAGCCGGCGGCGCAGCTCGCAGTTTTCGCGGCGTAAATAGGATCGTGGACGACACGTACAGTTCCCGGCACCGGAGTATTCGTGGCCGTGTTTTTCATTCCACCGACGCCATCGTTGTAACCGGTGATCACCTGGCCGGCGATTGTGACGGCGGATGGACCGATGACTTTGCCGTCGGCACCCAGCGCGACGAGAAACGATTGCGCTCCGTTATCGATGTTGACTGCAAACTGATTTCCGTTTGGACGAATCGTGTAGTTGTGGTTCGCGGATACCATTTGGCTGCAACCGCTGATCACGACGGCGTCGTCGTTGAAGTCGAGTGTGAAGCCGCTGGACGATTTATAGCTGCCCGTCAGACGCAGGCCCGGAGTTGAGGTTGCGGAGCCCCTGGACAAATCTCCGAGAAAAGTGCCGGCTCCGCTCATTTCGCAATTGGCAACGTCGGCGCCAAGTTCCGCGCACCGGCGCACAGCTGCGTTCCCGGGCAACGCGCTTCCGGCGGATCCATTTGATTTGGACGTGGACGCCGGCTTCGGCGCTGGCGGAAGATTCGCAGCGCTTGCGGCGACGGCCTTCTGATTGCCGCCTTCCCACCGCGAAATTACTTGCGACATCGAAAAAGTGGAAGCGAGTTTGGTGAGCAGCGCATCCTGATTGAAATAATTGTCGAAAGGATAGTTCAACGGCTTGGCGAGATTGTTGTACGCGAGGGTGTAAGCGCCGATAAGGCGCGACTCGTCGGGCGTCATTTGATTGTGAATCCAGCGCTGTCCGGCGAGATCCTCGATGAACTGCGGGAGCTGACGGAATGTGCCGAGTTCGAGGTTGGTGGTGTCCTGTGCGTTGGTGCCTTTTAGCTGAGACATGACTTGATCGACGGACGGAAATTGCGATAGGTACGCGGGATTGAGGGCGCTTGAATTCGATGGAGCAGAAGGAGTCGCGGGCTTTGCGGCGGCGGCCACAGTGCAGCCTGACATCATGCCGGCCATTTGCGTCCAGAGGGTATTGGCCGCATTCACTTGATGTCCGTTTTGATCGTCCTCGCGGTAACTGCACATTTGATCGGTTCTCCATGGATTACAGTTCAGGATGGTGAAAGTGTGTCCGTTGCTGGCGCAACGATATGGCTTATTGAGCACGGGAGGCGATGGTTGCGCGAACGCGATCGCGGAAGTTGCCAGAAAAATGAGCAGAGACGCGAAAGCGCGCGCTCGGCGCTTTGAAGAACTGGCGAAGATTGACGTAACCATGAGGAAATTCCTCCTTTAGAGCGGCCGCTTTTGCGGTCGAGTGTGACCTGACGCTCAAGCGCAATGGTCGTTACTAGCTATTGCGATAAACGGAAGGAAAAACCGTCATGGTTCCGGCCGGAATCTTCAGGACGCATCTTCGTCGAGTGCAAATTGGAAACCGGGCTATGATGTGTTACGGCTCAATGAAGTTTCGGAGGGTGAAATTGAAATCCAGAGCGATTCCCTGCTTTGTACTTGGTACGGCTATTGCGCTTGTGTGCGCCCCGCTGCTGCGCGCTTCGCGGAACTCGGCTCAAAATCCGGCGCAGAAGGGCGCAGCTGGTCCCACTCAAACCGAAACTTTGCCGAATTGGTCGGACCCCGAGTTCGCAAAATTTGTCTACTCCGTGGTTTCGATCAAGCCGTTCAAAGGCGATGAAAATGGTGGAAGATCACTGGGGGACCAGCAAACACCGGATGGGTATACTGCGGCGTTCCCAGTGCAAGGGATGATCTATACGGCGTACAAAACCGACCACTATAGGATTGTTGGCGGAACCGGCTGGATAGCGAGCGAAATGTTTGTGGTAGAAGCTAGGATGGATCCCGAAGTAATGGAGGCGCTGCAAAAACTGCCTCGGGAAACGCGGCGCACGGCGAGACAACACATGCTCCAAGTGCTTTTGCGAGACTATTTTAAAGTGGTGGTGCGCACGGAAATCAGAGACGTTCCGGCGTACGATTTGGTCGTTGCGAAGAAAGGGCCGAAGTTGACGCCCGCGGCCGACACAAACCCGGATAAACAAGATTTCAAAAGGTCAATGGACGGCACTGTACAATCGCTAACCGTCAAGGCTGAGCCTGTGAGTGTGCTTTTGGGTCTGCTAGAAGGCGAGACCGAGCAGCCCGGGCCTGTTTATGACAAGACTGGACTGACTGGCGCGTACGATTTCACGTCGAAGTACACACCAAAACGATTTTTGATGGACTCTCAGCCCGACGGAGACAGCGCGCCTTTGCCGGTGAGCGCGCCACCGATTGAAAAAGCGCTTGAGGATCAGCTCGGGCTTAAGTTGGTATCTTCAAAAGGCCAGATGGAATTTATTATTATCGATCACGCGGAAAGGCCCAGCGGAAATTAGTGGGACATCCGACCGCAGTTTTTCTTTTACTGTTCAATAGTGAACAGTACTCGAACGGAAACTCACGTATTCTGCGCCGATGCCGAAACCTACCGCTCGCAAGTTGAACCCCAAGAAGAGCCCGTACGCAATCCTCCATGTCGCTACGATTCCACTGGTGAAGGTTCTCGTTAAGACGGACATCCTGCCAGTTCTGAAAATCGAGCCGCGGCTGCCATAGTTTCGGCGCCCTGAAGGATTGCGCGTCGCCGATCAGGAGATTCATCCCGCCTAAACCGCGGGATGGAACGGCGTGGGAGTTCCCGGAAAATGCGCGGACGACGTGAAGGTCGTCCGTACGAAATCTAATTCCACTGATTTAGAAAACCTGGGCGGGAAACTCGAGCTCTAGGGATTCGCCACGGCGGTGGTTTTATTCTTCGGGAATTCTTTCACGTTCGTCACCTTCTCACCTATAAAAGTGACGAACATTGTTACGGCGGGAGGCGTGCCGTAAATCCAGTCCTCGGTCTCGTCGCCGTTCGCATTCTTTTCGCGGATTTTTTTATCGGGTTTGCCAACGGCGGCTTCCACCATTTCGCGAGTCATGCCGACAATGGCGCGCTTTTCCTCAATGGCTTTTTCCATCGCGGGCGGAAGAGTCTCGGACCAGATGACTGCAGCCGAGCGTTGCTGGCCAAAATTCAGAACCGGCGCCAACTTCGCCTTCAATTCGTCGGGCGTCATATCAGGAATGGGCCCGCCGAAATCCAGAATCAGAGTGGTGCCAGCCGGGCCAGTGGTGTCGGGCCCATTATTATTTGCGCCGCTTGAACTGGTTGGCAAACCGGAAATTCCGATTTGCATGTGATCGAGCCAGCTTCCGTGCTTATTTCCGCCGCCATTAATCAGCACAATGATAGAAGTTTTCTTGAATTTCATCGCAGTGATTTGCACGTTATCGCCGGGATTCACCGCGGCTCCGTGAGATTGCACGACGCGATGCAGCATGTTCTCGTCGAAGCCTTTATCCATGTGCATAATGAAACCGTCTTTGCCGTTCGGCAGCGAACGCACCGCGTGCGCATATTCGCCGTCCACGAAACGGACCAGCGCCAATTCCGCGGGCTGATCCATTGGGCCGGACTTGTGCGAAGTGTCGTTGACGTTCTGCACTTGCCCTTGCGATTGGCCGTTTCCAGAATTAGTTGCGGGAGTCGTTGTGGGCTTCGCGTCAGGGGCCGGCTGCGTTTGCCGCGCGGGAGCGAAACTCGGCAGAACTGGCATCTTTATGCCGGCCAAAACGTCGGGCGAAGGAGCAGAATTCGCGCGCCACGGCAGTCCCTGGGGATTATCAATGCCGAGGAGCATAAAAAGGGCAATCGCGATGGGCGCGAAACGCATAGTCAGACCCCTGCCTGCGCGCTATTGTAAATCTTTCTTCGCGGAAGGGGAAGGCTTTAATAGCTTGGTCGAAAGGAGCCAGCCGATTCCAATGGCACACACAATCGTGACCGCCGCGCCACCTTCGGGGCCGTAAATTCCGCCTGAGAGCCAGCGCGGGCCGGAATTTTCAGTGACGAAAAGGCCTGGGCCGAAATTAATTCCGCTGACGGGCAGCGAAACAATTGTGCACAGCACCACATTCCATGACCAGTGCAAGCCGATTTGCATCCACATGGAGCGCGTTCGCACATACGGAATGGCCAGCAGAATTCCGGCGAGCGCGGTATTTAATGTAGATAGAAATGTCGGATTGGGATTTGTTAAATGAGCCGCGCCAAAAAGTATTCCGAGGATGATCAACGCGGCGGGAGTGCCGACGGACCACATGAGCCACTTAAAAGCATATCCGCGGAAGGCGAGTTCTTCAACGGTTGCGGCGATGGCGAACAGCAAAATGTTTGCGCCGACCAGCCGCCACAAATGGAGAGAGTATCCACCGAGTGGAGAATAGTGGACGGAATGAGTGGCGGCGAGAATCGCCATCACAATTAATTGCAACGCGGTTCCGATTGCGAGGCCGATGAAGAGTTGCCTGGCCCATCCGGGTTGGAAGGTTAAGCCGAGAGTGGAGAACTCGCGATGGTCAATGAAGCGGACGAAAATCCAACTGAGGCCGAGAAATGTGGCGACCAGAACGACGGAACTCCAGAAAAATTGCGCCCAGAGTGAAGCATCGTGCGCGTATTGGCCGAACAGCGTGGCGACGACTACTTGAATTGCCAGCACGCAAAAAACGAAAAGGATTATCCGGACGTAGTAGCGCAGGCGGCCGCGATCGATTAAAAATATGCGCTCGCCCAGGCTGCGGGGACGCTGGGCTTTGGGATTTTCGGAGTTGTACGAAAATGGCGGAGTGGACATGGAATTAATTCGCGGCAAAATTGGGCGCGCGTGTGAACATATTTAGCGCGTCACTTTCACGCGCACTCCGGTGCGGTCAATGCGCATCGGAAGAATTTCGCCGCCCGCGCCGCGCACGGCGGCTTCCACGCGTTCGCGCGCTTGCGGATCGATCAGCAGAGTGACGCAGCCGCCTCCTCCGGCGCCACAAACTTTTCCAGCGAGCGCGCCATTCTTCCGCGCGGCGCTGATGATGTTGTCGATCACTGGCGTAGAAATATTCGGCAGATTTTTCCGGCGAGCGTGCCATTCAGCGCGGATTAAACGGCCGACCTCATTCCAGTCCGGACGAAGAATTGCGATTCTTAATTGCTGCGCGATTGCGGAAATTTCCGAAAGGTTGCGCGTGATTTGCTTATCGCCATTAATCTGCGCCTGGAAAACTTCCCAATTATTAATTCCCGATTGGCGAGGCTTCCCGGTGTAACAAACGACGAGGCGCGATTCGAGTTCGCCCGCGTACACTTTTAATGCTTCGCGATATTCTCCGCCCGCACGCAGATGAATCGCGCTGGTGCCGCCGAACGCCGGAGGATAATGATCCTGCGTTCCAGTCGGAACAAGAATCACCATGGCTTCGGCGTCGCGGCTGATATGAATCCAGTCAATGCGGCTTTGACGAGCGTTTGTTAGTTTATCGAGCGCAGCGCAAATTGCCACGGCCATTGCCGATGATCCGCCGATGCCCGCGCCCGCTGGCGCTTCGGAATCGGTGGTGAGAGTGAATCCGAGTTTCGGCTCAAAAAGTTTTACGAGATGCGCGAGCAGAGGGAGCTTCAAATTTTTCGCGCGCGCTAATTCCGCGAATGACGCGAAAGTATCTTTGCGGTGCGTATCCGTCGAAATTAAAGTGATGCGCTTACCTGATTTCTGCACATCGATAGCGCAACGCGCGTAACGCGAGATCGCGCAATTCACCGTTAGCGCGCCTTCGTGAAATAAATAGAGCGGCCAAATGTCCAGCGTGCCACCGGCTAAATCGATTCGTGTTGGCGCCTGCGCTTCAATTTTCATAGTGAAATTTGCGAAATCCCTTTAACGCGTCTCGATGCGTGTGGAGCGGCGCTAATTCTACATGATGCCAGCCGGTGCGGCGGCGCTCACTTGCGGCGCTGTTTGCTTATATAAACGTAGGTATGCGAATCCCGCGATGATGTCGTAAAGCGCGTGTGCTGCCATCGCGATATAGAGCGTGCCCGTAAATAAGACGATCCCTTGAAAAATTATGGCCATCACGAAAATTATCGCGGCGCCACTCCACCCTTGGATGGCGTGAGCCAACGCAAACGAAAGCGCGCACAAAATGGCCACCGCCCACCAGTTCGGATTCCGGTAAATTAAAATTCCGAAGAGCACTCCGCGATACGCGAACTCTTCCGCGAAGCCGGCCATTACACTGACGGCGATCCACCAACCCATTTCGTTTGTGTCTTGCGGAACACGGCGAAAAACTTCCTCGCGCGAGTGGATGACCTTGTACTTCCAGCGAGGATACATCGCCAACGCGAACACCAAGACTGTGCCGAGGCCAATCGCGAGGTCCTTCAATCGAATTGTGTACACTGGAAAAATTGGCAGGCCAAAGCTTCTCCACACCGCGATCGCCAACGCCAGAATCACACCGAGCGAAATCAGCGTGTTCTTAAAATAAGTTGGTTTGGACGGAAAACGCCCTCCGGATTTCAGCCTGAAGTACGAGCGCACACAAAGTACTGGAAGGAGCACTCCGATTAGAAAAACATAAATTGCCGCCGGCACACCCATGTTTCACTCCGCGAACGTCGCGCAAGTATACGCATCACATTCGCGCGGAACAACGCGTAAGATGTCACCGGAGACTGATGTCCTCTCGACAGCAGATCGAAGGTCTCGCGAAATTTCCCGTCGCACAGCGATTCATGGCGGGATTTGAAGGCACCACATTGCCGCGTGGGATGCGCGAACTGCTGGCGCAGGGACTCGCGGGCGTGGCCGTCTACGCACGAAATTTCAGAAACATTGAAGAGCTGGCGCATCTGAACGAAGAAATTCGCGCGGCCGCAAATGGTCCCGTATTAATCGGCATGGATCAAGAGGGCGGCACGCGTTTTTCTTTGCCCGCACCGTTTACGCGGTGGCCGTCGCCGGCAGAACTTGGCGCACTCGGTGACGCGAACGCGGTGCGCGAGGTTGCGCGCGCGATTGGACGCGAACTTTCCGCCGTCGGATGCAATTTGAATTTCGCGCCGATGCTGGACCTACACATTAATCCTTCAAGTCCGGTGACGATGGTGCGAAGCTTCGGCGCTGATCCAGTGCTGGTCGGACGCATGGGCGCTGCTTTTCTTGAAGGACTTGCCGGGACTGCCGTACTGGGTTGCGCGAAACATTTTCCCGGCCACGGAGATACGTACGTGGATCCGCACAAAAATTTGCCGGTGTTTCACGGAACCGCCGAGCGGCTGAATCAAGTGGAACTTGTTCCCTTCGCCGCAGCGATTGCCGCGGGCGCTGCGACAATTATGACGGCGCACATTCTTCTGCCGAAAATTGACGCCGAATTTCCCGCGTCGCTTTCGCGAACGATGCTCACAAACACTTTGCGCGAGCGCATGAATTTTCAGGGATTAATTTTGGCGGACGATCTGGGAATGGGCGCAATCACCAAGCGCTACGAGCCCGGAGAAGCGGCCGTCGCAACGTTTGCAGCAGGCACGGATATTGCGATGCTCTGCCATGACTCCGCGTTAATTCCGGAAGCGCTTGCGGCAACGGAACGCGCGCTGGCGGAAGGAAAATTATCATTGGAAGAATGGGACGATGCGGGCAGGAGGATCAACCGAGTACTCGCTGCGATCAACGCGCCGAATAAAATTTCACTCGATGTTGTTGGCGGCGCGGAACATCAAGAGCTTTCCGCTCGATTACGTGAAAAAATCGCGCGCGGAAATTAAGAACCGGCAGCTCGCGCCTGCAAACGCTGCGTTGGTGTCTGCTTCGATTCGCTCTGCATTGATTTTTCGTGTGCAAGATTCGCGTCGAAGCAGCGGCGGCAGCGCGCTTCATACATTCCACCCGCGCCAACCACAATCAAATCTTCTGAAGCCACGAGCCTCTGCGTGTGCACCGCGGGATTTCCGCAGCGCATGCAAATCGCCAGCAACTTTGTAATTTCTTCCGCGATAGCCAGCAGAGTCGGCATCGGCACGAATGGACGGCCGAGATAGTCCGTATCTAGTCCCGCGATGATCACGCGCTTACCCATGTTGGCAAGCTTCGTTGCTTCTTCCACTAGCGGCTCGCCAAGAAATTGTCCTTCATCGATTCCGATCACTTCTGTGCGCGGATCAATTTTTTCCAAAATTTCGGAAGCCTTGGAAATACTGTCAGAGCGAATGCCCAGTCCCGAATGCGAAACAATTTCCGTGGCCGAATAGCGCTCGTCAATCGCGGGCTTAAAAATCTGCACACGCTGACGCGCAATTTCCGCGCGCCGCAATCTGCGAATCAGTTCTTCGCTCTTCCCGGAAAACATCGGGCCAACGATTACTTCGATCCAGCCCATATTGTGTTTGACGATATCCATGCGCGCCCCCGTTCTTTCAAGTTAGCACAAGCCGCTTGTGGAAATTGCAGGAAAACGTTCCACTACAAAACATCCGGCAGATTCTATTTCGTTCGTGAATTCCGCGCGTCGTAGAAATTCGCGTTAAAGAATGGCGCAAACGCGCTCACCACGGCCACGCGAAACGCTTCCTGGCGCGTAATTAAATTTTGCGTCAGCACTCCCCACGCGCCCTGCGCGTCGCGAATTCCCTGCTCGCCGGCGTAACCATCAATCGCAACGGAAAGTTCCGTGCCGCGTTCGATCACTTCCGCCGCAAGCGCGTCCGGCATTTGCACCGCGCCGGATTGTCCAAACGCGCCGCGACCATTTTCATCCGTCACGTATGCCCAGCTTTGCAAGAATACTAATCGTTTGCCATTTTCTTCTACGACGTCCAGCCCGCCTTCCAATCCAACAAAATATTTCCATGGCTCGCTGCGATCTCGCGCCAACTTCACCAGCGCATCCGCGCGAAAACGCGCCCCAGCCATCAGCTCGGAGCGCGAAATGGGTGTGTGACTCACGCCGCTCGGAACTTCCTCGCCGACCACGTCAAATTGTGCGTTGGGATCGAGTATCGGGCCGAAGATTGCCAGCGCTTCACGAACGGCATTCAACTTAGGACGCCGCGTACTCCCCACGGCCACGATAATTTTTTCCACAACTTTGTCCACGAACTGCGCGCCTTTCTATTTCCAAAGCTGCGCCTGTTTGTGCGCGCCATACCGTTCATTCAAAAATTTCTTCAGCGTGTCTACCGAATCAAATACTTGATCTGCGCAACCGAGCATCCATCCGCTGATCTGTTCCGTCTGCAATGACGTGACCAGATAAACCGGAATCCCTTTGCGATATGCGATGGTCAATTCCGCGGGCGTACCGCCGCTGGTGACGCCCGCCGACACAGAATCTCCCAAGTGGCAAATCACGTAATCGGCTTTGTTCTCGATTAAATCCAAATCGAAATGAATAATTTTCCGCAGCGCGCGGCGGAATCGTTCCACGTCCGTAGTTTTCCATTCGCGGAAATGCGCCATCTCTTCGTCGGACAAACTCTTACGTTCATCTTCGGCCGGATCGTAGACGCGATGCCCTAGCTGGTCGGTCAGGAATGGAGTCAGCTTCCGCCGCCACATTTTGCCGCCATCCGCCGCAAATTCGATTGGTCCGCAAAGGTAAGCCAGCATGACCTACGCCTCCAGCAAAGCTCAGACACTTCGGCCACTACGCAATCACGAAAGTCCACTGCGCATTCAGGAAAGTGATGAAGCACGATACACGAGGCAGGGGCGAAACGGGAAGCCCGAAGAAAATAGCCGGAAGGGCTAGAAAATGGAGCGGTCGACGGGAATCGAACCCGTGCCTGGACCTTGGCAAGGTCCCGTACTACCGTTATACTACGACCGCGTCGAGTAATTTATAGCACGCCCGCGCTAGCGCGACAAGACCCCTGCCATCGCTCGCAATTTCCCCAAAGAAAGCACACACCTGTATGCGTTTCCGCGCGAGCAGAACCGCGTCAATTTCGGCGTCTTAAATTGGGGACTTGCTTAACTGAGTTGCGTTACGCGGGCAGACTTCACAACCGGTGACTTCTTTTGCCGCTCAGCAAAACGAGTTGCTTTGGGACGGTCAGTGTAAACGCGTCCGAACCGCTCGCCATCGGCATAGAATACCGTCACCAGAAAGTGACGATGCTTCCGCCGCTTGTCGGTGCTGAAGTTAGTTACTTTTCTTTCTTTCTTCACTTTTGGCTTCGCCGCTGGTGCTGCTGCTTTATTTGCCTTTTTCATGGTCACTCGCTTTGCGGACACGTTCCCGACTGCAACGACTATGACAACAGGCGTTCGGCTTCGCAACTAATATTTGCAAGAAAATGCATATTGCTCAGAAGGAATCAACTACCGCCGAAGAAAACTATCGCGCTGCTATTAACGTTGTATGTACTCCTAATCACCTCTCGGTGTACCGTCTCCAGCTCCCGTATTGGAACCGTCCGATTTGTCATGTCCCATTACGGAAATTTCACAAAAGAAATCGTCCGATCAAGCCAACTCTTTTCAATTCCAGGCGTCTAATCCTGTGAACGATAAAAGTGCAGCAATTCCGGCAATCATCGCCGTAGGGCTTGACCTCGGAAAACGGCCTTTTTGACGAACTATTTACGGAATCGAACGAAACTTTTTCCAAGGATATACGTTACATACAGTAGACAACAAAGAGAGGTTTTTATGGTTCTGCAACTCGAAAACATGCCAAAAGTGGAGGCTCTGCGAAATTACCCAGCGGGTACGCTCGATCGGCTCGCCCAACTGCTTGCAATGGGCGTTTCGGCCAAGGCTGATCCGCGCCGCGAGTGCTTCTACGAAGTGGAAAGCGATTCAGAAGTGTTCTACGTCCACATTTCTCCCGTGAATGGACGTGTACTGCTGATTGGAATCTGGCCGAAGTCTGCAATTTCTGCCATGAACTTTCATGCCACCCAAGCCGCATAAGCGGCTGTAGACTCGCTACGAAACTTTCCTAACAAACTATCTGGGAACGCCAATCTCCTGATTGGCGTTCCCATTGCATGCGCTACTCGTAACGCAAAGCCACCATCGGATCCACGCGCGTAGCTCGCCACGCTGGAACCATGCACGCGGACATCGCCACAATACCCATCACCACGCTCACGCCAATAAACGTCAGAGGGTCCGTCGCCTTCACGCCGAACAATAAACTTCCCAGCAATCCCGTAAGCGCGTAGGTTCCCCCGACGCCCACGCCAATTCCGATTACCGTCAAGATGAGTCCCTGCCGCAGAATCATCCACAAAATTTTTCCGCGGCCTGCGCCAAGCGCCATACGAATTCCGATTTCATTCGTGCGCTGTGTGACCACATACGAAAGCACGCCGTAAATTCCCACCGACGCCAGCAGCAGCGCCAGTCCCGCGAAAACTCCCAGCAAGAATGTTTGAAAAGTTGTGCTGGTCATCGAAGTTGCGATCAGCTCCGGCACCGTCTGCACATTAAATATCGCAAGGCTGTTATCCAGTGAATTCACCGTGCTTCGCAAAGTCCCCACTAGCGCCGCCGGCTCACCACTTCCCTGCACCACGATGCTCACCGGCGCAGGCCGATCACTTTGCGTGCCGGTCAACGGAAAATATGCTTGCGGCATTGTTTTCTGCGCCAATCCAAAAACTTTTGTATCGCCAACGATGCCAACCACACGGTTGACGCCTCCTCCGCTCTTGAACGTTTTTCCGACGGCGTCCTCATTTGGCCAATATCTTCGCGCCATGGTCTGATTGATCACCGCCGGCGTCATCATTTTGTCGATGGCGGCCTGCAATGCGGGACTGCCATCCGGTAACTCCTCAAGTTTTGTCTGCGCCTCCACAGCATTTTGAATATCGGCATCGCTAAGACTGCGCCCGGAAATCAGCGGTATTCCCAGCACGCGAAAATAATCGGGCGTGATCACATTCCATTCGACCAGCTGATTCCTTGTGCTCTGGTCACTCCGACCTTCGATGTTGATGTAACCATTGTTGCCGCCATTTAACGGCAACTCGGAAGCAACTGCCGCACCGTGAACGCCGGGTGCCGCGTTCAACTGTTCGATCAAACGCCGGAAGAAAGCCGTTTGCGATTGCAAACTCTTGTACGGCCCGCGCGGCAACATGGCTGTGGCCGTCAAAACTTTATCTGCATGAACTCCAATATCTACCTGCCGCATATTGCTGAATGTGCGGATTAATAATCCCGCGCCGGCCAGCAAAACCAGCGAAAGCGCGATTTCAAGCATCACCAGCGAATCGCGCACCAAACGTCCGTGTGTTGTCGCTGTGACAGCCATTCGTCCGCCGGAATTCAGCACTTCGTTCAAATTCACTCGCGAACTTTGCAAGGCCGGCATTAACCCAAATAAAATTCCGATCACTACAGTCACGGCCAGTGTGAAGAGCAGCACCGTTGGCTCAACAGAAATTGGATTCGCCTGCGTCACAGGAAACCCTTTCGCCGTACGCAGCCACGCCAGGCACATGTAGGCCAGTCCAATTCCCGGAATTGCTCCGCACGCAGAGAGGAGCACACTTTCTGTTAGCAGCTGACGAATCACACGCAGCCGTTCTGCGCCAAGCGCCGTCCGCACCGCGATTTCACGTTGACGTCCGCTCGATCGCGCCAACAATAAATTCGCCACGTTCACGCACGCGATGAGCAGCACAAGCGTTACCGCCCCAAACATCACCCACAATTGGCTTCTGGTGCCGCCGACAAATTGTTCCTTCAACGGCACAACGATCGCCGAAACTTTGGAATTGTCGTTTGGATATTGTTTTTCCAATCGCGCAGAGACAGTTTTCAAATCCGCACGCGCTTGCTCCACTGAAATGCCCGCCTTAATTCGGCCAAGCGCGCGAAGATGATGCGAGCCGCGCGGACCCAATCCTTTCGCCGAAGCGTCAATCGGCGTCCACATGTCCGCGGCCGCGGGAATCGAATACCAGGATGGCATCACGCCCACAACTTCATAATGTTCGCCGTTCAGCATCACCGCTTTTCCCAGAGCGGTTTTGTCTCCGCCGAAATTCCTTTGCCAAAATCCGTAGCTCAGTACGGCCACGTGATTGCGTCCCGCTTGATCTTCTCCATTCAGAAATACGCGCCCGATCATCGGCTCCACGCCAAGCATCGAAAAAAAGTTGGATTGCGCTTCCACAACCACGGCGCGTTCCGGTTCTCCGGCGCCACTCGCGTTAAAGTTTTCCTGGTAGGAATAGACCGACATGTCCTCAAACGTCTGGTTCTGCGCGCGCCAATCCAAATAATCCGCGCCTGTAAGCGGATAACTCCCCGCGGCGCTTTCCGTTTCAAATAACACTACAAGCTGATCCGGCGCGCGAAAAGGCAGCGGACGCAGTAGCACCGCATCCACCACACTGAAAATTGCGGTATTCGCGCCGATTCCAAGTGCGAGAGTCAGCACGGCCACCGCCAGAAAGCCCGGACTGCGCGCCAGGGTGCGCAATCCGTATCGAATGTCGTGCCAGAGAGTGTCCACAAAGCCTCCACGGTGCATCGGCTGCAGCGAATTCAGCGCGGCACACTTCTACTTGCACACGATATGACGTCGAAAACGCTTTCACGTCACGTCATCCAGCCGAGAATTTGCGTAAATGAAGGAACCAGCGAAACTCTGGCGACCCTGCGTCCCGTTGAGATTGTGTCCCGGATTGAACAGACGTTCGCGCCTTATGTCCGTATGTTCCTGAAAGGAAGGCATCGCCACAGAGATCGCCGCAATGTTCGCCGGTGCGGAAATGTCCGCACGATTGCCCGCGCCACAGATCGAGAAAATATGAAAGCAAAACCGAAGCAGCCATCATCCACGGAAATCATGCTGGCAGGCGCCGGAAAGTCTTCGCACTTCGCGGAACGGGAAACGATTTACGCGCAGGGCGCGGCGAGCAGCGCGATCTTCTACGTCCAAAGCGGAATGGTGATGCTGACCGTACGCGCAAAAGGGCGGCGCCCTTCGGTGATCGCCGTACTCCCGGCGGGAAACTTCTTCAACGAAGCGTCGCTATCAAAACATACCGCGTATTTGTCCACGGCAACGACGCTGGTACCCAGTTCCATCCTGGTCATAAAAGCTGTTGAAATGGTCCGGCTGCTGCACGAAGAGAGGGAAATCTCCCTTCTGTTCCGGATTCACATGCTCGCCGCCAACACCCGTTTCCGTGAAGATTTGTTGGACGTGCTTGGCAATTCCGCCAGCCAGCGCCTGGCCCGCGCGCTGCTGCGTTTGGCGAATATCAGTTCCAGCGGCTCGCCGCGCAAAGCCAGCATTCCCCGCATCAGCCAGCTTGCACTGGCGGAGATGGTCGGCACCACGCGTTCCCGAGTGAATTTTTTTATGAATAGCTTCAGGAAAAGTGGATATATTTCTTACAACGGAATGCTGGAAGTTCGCAGCACGCTTCGTGAAGCGCTCGGCAACCACTAGACTTAAATCCCATACCTCGCATTGCCGGACTCACTTCGCTGGATTAGCATACGCTGGTGAGAAAAATTACTCGGCGCGCCCTTACAGTTTTCACCGTTGGACATTCCAATCGAACATGGAAGGAATTTCTAGCGATTCTGCGAGCGCACCATATTCGGCGCGTAATAGACGTGCGCAGCATTCCGCGCTCGCGGCACAATCCCCAATTTGACCAGAAGACTTTGCGGAAAAAATTGCGCTCCGCGAAAATTGGATACGTGCACTTGCGAAAACTTGGAGGACTGCGTCACGCTCGCCGCGATTCCAAAAATATGGGCTGGCGCAACACATCATTCCGCGGCTATGCCGATCACATGCAGACGCCGGAATTTGAAGCGGGACTACTGAGACTCATCAAACTGGCGCGCCAAAAACGGAGCGCGATTATGTGCGCGGAAGGCGTGCCGTGGCGTTGTCACCGTTCTTTGATTGGAGATGCGCTTGTGGTCCTTGGCGTCGACGTGGAAGACATCATGAGCGCAAAAACTTCGCGCCAGCACTCGCTCACCTCTTTTGCACGCGTGCGAAAAAACATAATCACTTATCCGGCCAGCTAGAAGAGCATGCGGCACGATAAAACAGATTTCTTAAAACCAAGTTCTCGCCTTGTATCGCCGATACTCATCTCCGAACGCCTGCTCCAGAACCGCCGATTCTTTCCGTGCGCGCAGAAACTGTATAATGAAATACCAAGTTATGACCGAAACCAACGCGTAGATATTCCCCCACGCAACGAAAACGCCGACAAAGGCGACTCCGCCGAAAAAATAAATGGGATTGCGAATTTTGGAATACAAGCCGGTCGTCACCAGCGCCTTGGCCTGCGCGCTAACGGTAAACGATTTTCCCAATTGCTGCCTCGCCGCCATCCACAACGCGAAACCGATCGCCGCGATTGTCATGCCAATCACAAAACGAGGACCTACGGGGACGCGCCACGCCACCACAACTACGATCGCGAGAAAATATCCCGCGTCGATAAACTTGATCGCGGTTCGACCTCGTTCCGCCCACTTTGCATCAACAGGCATCGGGATCGATCCCCATTTTGATTAAATGTTCTCCCTGATGGAGTCGGGTGCCCCGCACGCACCGCCGCAGGCGGGTGTGGGGTTCTTGAATTTCCTTTTGCGCGTGTCCCCGCCTGCTACCAATACGTTCCAAGCTCCTTAAGGTTTCGCCGCGGCTTGCTTCGCTTCCTTATCATCGCGGCTCGTCCCGTAAATCGAAGGAACCTTCGCGCCCATCGGCCGCAGATAAGTAGAAAGCTGTCCGCGATGATGCGCCGTATGATTGATCGACAAATTCAAAAATGCGATCGCAGGCAAAGGACCGAATGGAGAGTCCACCATTTTCGCGGCTTGCTCGCCCGTCATCGATTTCAGTTTCGCTACGTTCGCCGCCACTTGCTTATCGAACCACGCCACTACATCGCTTGTGGTCTTTATTTCCGCGGGCATTTGAGGATATGGCGCAAAAGCCCCGGTCGTCACCGCGGTAATAAAAAATGTTTCCGTCGCTGCAATGTGCCAGCACAATTCCAATGCGCTCATGGCCTTGTCGTGCGGCTTGTGATGTCCTTTATCTGCCGGTACAGCCACCAAAACTTTTCGTGTGAGTGCCGCTTCCTGTTCGACTGCCGGAATCAAAAACTCCAATACCGCCGCTGCGCTTTCTGCTTTCATGATTTTCCTCCTCGCGTCGTTTTCGACCTGAAATTCTCTTACAGTATAATCTGACTGTGCCTTTTTCGTTGGCTGCCGATTGCAAAAGATTGTTGACATCCAGCGATCCGGCTACTAGCATCCGCCGATATTGCGCCGCTGTTCTCACAAAATTCGAGCGAGGTGACAAGTGAATCTAGCCACGCGGATTAAGTTTCTGCGCATCGCGCTGGTTCTGGTGGGCCTGATTTTCCTTTTCGGCGTTTACCCGTTGATGATGAATTTCTGGCCTTCGGGATGGCGCTGGCAACCGAATCAGCCCGAATACGAGCAAATGATTCTCGGAGTGTACGCCACGCTCGGAGTGTTTCTGCTCTTCGCGTCTCGAAATCCTCTGCGGAATCGCAGCCTGATCTGGTTCACGATATGGTCAAGCATTGTCCACGCAGGAATCATGACGTATCAAGCGCTCAACATGCCGATGGAACACGGACATCTTATGGGCGACATTCCTGCCCTTTTCTTTGTGGCGATACTTCTGGGAATCTTGACGCCGCGCGGCGACGTCGCCGAACCAGTATAAGTTAATTGCATCGAACGCACCCGGAAACTACTAAGCCGACGACGGAGTCGGCGTGCGATCCCAGCTGTGCTTTCAAGATTTCAGTACCTCTGGGATCATTTTGCGTCTAATAACGTATAGACCGCCCCCGGATATTCCTCCCCTTCGTTGCTAACTTTTTCCATCAGTGGACGTCCTACCTATATAACAGTAGAATGTCTCCCTATGACGCGAGAAAAAACAAACGAACGCATGGAACTCTTTCAGGGAACGCTGGACCTCTTGGTTCTTCGCACGCTCCGCTGGGGGCCGAAACACGGCTACGGAATCGCAAAGTTTATTGAGCAAACTTCCAACGGCGCATTCCAGGTGGATCACGGCTCCCTCTATCCCGCGCTACAGCGCCTGCAACAAGAAGGATGGATCAAAGCGAATTGGGGCGTTTCCACCACCAAGCGGCGCGCCAAGTTTTACACGTTGACAGCATCAGGACGAAAACAGCTCGTCGCCGGCCAATCACACTGGAAACGTTTCATTTCAGCATTCGCGGCAATCTTGCAGACAGACCGTCCGGCGACTGAAGAGAAATGACAAAAAGAAATAAAGAGGAGAAATAAAAATGTCACTACGGCGATTCGTGGCACGCATAGGCGGAATTTTTCATCGCAAGCAA
Source organism: Terriglobia bacterium (assembly GCA_963840515.1). Classification (GTDB taxonomy): domain Bacteria; phylum Acidobacteriota; class Terriglobia; order Acidiferrales; family UBA7541; genus DASTCZ01. Next base: position 221,865 of record CAWIZI010000011.1, on the reverse strand, counting down.
ATCGATCAGGAATTGAACGATGAAATTCAGTCGCACCTCGAAATGGAAGAAGCGGATCAGCGCGATTCCGGCGCTGCGCCCCAAGACGCGCGGCCGCGCGCACGCAAAATATTTGGCAGCGACGCTCTTCATCGCCAAGACGCCCGTGAGGCATGGCAATTTCCTCGACTGGAATCATTTTGGCAGGACATACGTTACGGCGTTCGCACTCTCGCGAAGCAACCTGCATTCACCGCTGTCGTTTTATTGACGCTCACTCTTGGCATCGGCGCGACAACCGCAATCTTTACAATCGTTGACGCTGTGCTCCTGCGGCCACTTCCTTTTAGCAGTCCGGACAGAATTGTGGAGATTCTGAATTACATCCCCAGCAGTAGTTTGTCGTATGGGGGTTCAACTCCGCAGAAAATTTCCGAATGGAAATCCGATACGGACTTCTTTGAAGAATTCCAAGGCTTCAGTCCCACATCAGCGCTGATCACCGGCGAATCAGAGCCAGAGCAAATATCAGGCGCGTACATCACAGACGGACTGCTGCCGTTTCTCGGCGTCGAACCGCAAATCGGCAAAGGATTTTCGCCGGGCGACGGCGCGCCGGGACGCGATCATCTTGTCCTTCTCGCAGAATCATTTTGGCGAGATCGGTTTGGCGCCGATCCCGGCATCGTCGGCAAAAAAATAAATTTAAACAAAGAAGATTTCACGGTTGTCGGAGTGTCGCCCGCAAACTTCAAGTTCCCGCGCGACAAAGTGAAGTACTGGCTTCCATACTCGTCGGCAACCGATCCTGCAATCTTGAAACATGTAAGTCCCACGGTCATCACCAGGATCAAGCCGGGAGTCACGATTGCTCAAGCTCAAGAAAGAATGAACGCGGTAACCGCGCGGCTGGCGAAAGAAAAACCAATTCGCGGCGGATGGGACGCAAAACTGACCAGCCTGAATTCCTTGCGCGCGCAGCCCAGAACTCGGACGGTCTTATTCGTCCTGCTCGGCGCTGTCGCGTTCGTTCTAATAATTTCCTGTCTCAACACGGCAAATTTGTTGTTGTCGCAATCAACCGTGCGCGCAAAAGAAATTGCGGTTCGAGCAGCCCTCGGTGCAGCGCCGGGCAGACTGGCGCGTCAACTCCTTACCGAAAGCGTATTGCTCAGTTTTCTTGGCGGAATATTGGGCACGCTCCTTGCCATGTGGGGCGTTAAATTAATTGCCGCGATGATCCCAAGTGAAATTAGTTTTTTTAATTTGAATGAAATCGCCGTGGACAAACGAATTCTGATTTTCACATTTGTCATTTCCACGCTCACTGGAATTTTCTTCGGCCTTGTACCCGCTCTGAAGGCTTCGCGCGTCAGCCTGAATAATTCTCTGAATAGCGGCGGACGAAGTGACTCCGGTTCAAAGACCGATCGCCGCTTGCGAAATGGTTTGGTAGTCGTGCAGGTGGCGCTTTCCTTGATGTTATTGATTGGCGCAGGCCTTCTGATGAAAAGCTTCTCCCGTCTAAACAGTTTCCCAAATGGCTTTGATCAACAAAATCTTATCGCTGTTGATTTAATACTGCCCTCGAGTAAATACGCCACCGGAACACAACAGTCGGCATTTTTCGATCAGGTGAAATCACGGCTGAACGCCACTGCCGGAACTCAGTCCGTTGCTGTCGCAGGCGGAGATCCGCTCGCCGACGGCGGAATTACATTCGGAAATTTGGAAGCGGAAGGCCGCGCCATCACCGATGCGGACAAAAATATGATTTTGCCCTTTACCAATATCTCTTCCGATTATTTCGCCGTGCTGAGCATTCCGATGTTGCAAGGACGCGCGTTTACAGAACAGGACACCCACGAATCAGCGTCCACGGCGATTATCAATCGGACGATGGCAAAACATTTTTGGCCGGACGGAAATGTAATTGGAAAACGATTCCGCATCGGCGATTCACACGATCCGTGGATTACCGTCGTCGGCATCGTTGGAGACGTGAAAGAATTTGATGTGACGAGCAAACCCACACCGTTCCAACTTTTCTTTCCGCTTCCATCGGGCACGACAACCGGATATCGGACTTTAATCGTTCGCACCGCCAGTTCGCCTGCGGGCGTAATTCCAGTTATCAAAAGCGCGATCTGGGCAGTGGACAAAAATCAACCAATTCAAAAAATTTGGACCATCAACGAATTGATGCAGCGAGGAACCGCTGGGCCGCGATTTTATTTAAATTTGATGACCATGTTCGCCGCGCTGGCTTTGATACTTTCGCTGGTTGGAGTCTACGGCGTAATCAATTACATGGTCAGCAGACGCACGCGCGAAATTAGTATTCGCATGGCGCTCGGTGCGCGGCCGCGCGATGTCCTGCGAATGGTGATTGCTCAAGGAATCGCGCCGAGTTTACTGGGTATTCTTATCGGCATCGCAGGTGCGCTGGCGCTATCGAAACTTCTGATCAGTTTGCTTTACGAAGTTACGCCGACAGACAAACTGACCTACGGATTAGTTTCGATCGCATATATTTTGATCGCGCTGGTTGCGTGCTATTTGCCGGCGCGACGCGCTGCCAGCGTGGATCCGCTGGTCGCTTTCAGAATCGAATAAAATTTCGCGCGTTACGCGGATGACGGAGTCGGCGTTCGATCCCAGCGATGCTTTTTCAATTCGCTTAGTAAAGCTGCATCCAGCGGGCCGGCGTCACTCATCGCCAGATTTTCTTTCACGTGATCCGGCTTGCGCATTCCAACGATCGTTGTGCTCACAATTGGATTTGACAAAATAAATCGGATCGCCATTTCCGGAAGGGTCATTCCTGCGGGTAAAATCTTTTTCAGTTTTTCAACGCGCTCAATTGTGTTCGGCAGATTTTCTCCGCTGAAATAACGCGCGCGAAAATCATTCGGCGGAAATTTATCGTCCAGCGTCATTTTTCCGCCCAGGCTTCCTTCGTCCAGAGGTACTCGCGCAATCACTCCGATATTCATTTCTTTGCAAAGCGGAAATAATTTATCTTCGGGCGACTGATCGAAAATGTTGTAGATCACCTGCACAACATCCACCAATCCAGTTTTCAGCGCGGCAATTCCGTTCGCAGGTTCCCAGCGATTCAGACTTAATCCGAACGCGCGGATCTGGCCTTCCGTTTTCAGCTTCGCAACTGTCCGGCGAAAATCGGGATCACTCGCCCAATTGTCATCCCACACGTGAAACTGCAGCAGATCAATCGAATCGACTCCCAATTTTTCGCGAATCATTTCCATATATTTGAAAACATGCTTCGCGGGAAATACTTCGTCGTAACGGTCTTTCGGCGAAGCGGGCCATCTTTTATTCATCGGAGGAATTTTTGACGCCGCATACAAATGCGATGAAAAATTTGCCGCTGCCTTCTGACGCTTCCCGTAATTTCGCGCTAGCAATTCGCCGAGCAGCGCATCGCTCTTCCCTTCGCCGTAAGCCCACGCAGTATCGTAAAAATTGCAGCCGCCATTTGCGGAAATTTGCATTGATTCGCGCGATTGCTCGTCTTCAGAGCCAGACCATCCGCTCATGCCCCAAAGTCCGTGGCCAATTTCGCTGACTTCAAATCCCGTTCTGCCCATCTCTCGATATTTCATTTGCTCCCCTAAACTAGCCCAAGCGCTCCGGAAACTGTAACATCGTGCGCGCTGGAACCGCATCAATACAACATGATTCGAGAGCGCCAATGACTCCAGAAGAATTTCGCAAGTACGGCCATCAACTGATCGACTGGATCGCCGACTATCGCACGCGCGTCGCCGAATTTCCGGTGATGGCGCGAACCGCGCCAGGCGAAATCCGCGCGCAACTTCCTGCAAGTCCACCCGAAAATCCGGAAGACTTTGACGCCATTTTCAAAGACATGGATAACATCGTGATGCCCGGACTTTCTCACTGGCAGCATCCGCGCTTTTTCGGATATTTTCCGTCGAACGGTTCGCTGGCGAGCGTGCTCGGCGATTATCTCAGCACCGGACTCGGCGTGTTGGGACTTTCCTGGCAATCCAGTCCCGCGCTCACCGAGGTCGAAGAAGTCGTCACCGATTGGATGCGCCAGATGATCGGTTTGTCCGACGCGTGGAGCGGCGTGATTGCAGGACACCGCTTCCACTTCGTACACTGATCGCCTTAATTTGCGCGCGCGAACGCGCCACAAATTTTTCTCTTACGCGCGGCGGAATGCAGAGTGAAGAACAGCCGCTGGTCGTTTACGTTTCCTCGCACAGTCACAGTTCCGTCGAAAAAGCGGCACTGCTCGCGGGCTTCGGCAGAAAAAATGTACATCTCGTTCCGCACGACGCGGAATTTGGAATGCGCGCCGACGCGCTTGCCCCAATGATTCAGGCCGATATTTCCGCGGGACTAAAACCTTGCGCAGTGGTTGCCACAACCGGAACGACAACGACGACTGCGTTTGATCCCGTCGCGAAAATTTCAGAAATTGCGCGCGCGCAAAATCTTTGGCTGCATGTGGACGCCGCGATGGCCGGCTCCGCGATGATTCTTCCTGAGTGCCGCGAACTTTGGCGCGGAATTGATGGCGCTGATTCGATCGTGCTGAATCCGCACAAGTGGCTCGGCTCAGCGTTCGATTGCTCGATTTATTATGTGCGCGATCCGCAGCATTTGGTGCGCGTGATGTCTACCAATCCGAGTTACCTTCGTTCTGCCGTCGACGAGCAAGTAAAAAATTTGCGCGATTGGGGAATTCCGCTGGGCCGCAGATTCCGCGCGCTGAAATTGTGGTGCCTGATTCGCGAGCAAGGCGTTTCAGGATTGCAGGCGCGTCTACGGCGTGACATCAAAAACGCGCAATGGCTCGCCGCGGAAATCAGCGCAACGCCAAATTGGAAAGTTCTCGCGCCCGTAAAGTTGCAAACACTCTGCGTGCGGCACGAACCGCCGTCGCTTGCAGGTTCAGCAAATGCGGACGCTCTCGATAAGCACACGCAACAGTGGTGCGATCGAGTGAATCGGAGCGGCGTTGCGTATTTAACACCTGCAACGCTTGAAGGACGATGGATGGTGCGCGTTTCCATCGGCGCGGAAAATACGGAACGCGAACACATCGCCGAACTTTGGCGTGCGATGCGCGCCGATGCCGAGCGCAGTTGATTTCGCGTTTCTAAACTGGCGATGCCCTAACGCATCGTGTCATAGCCAATTTTTATCACTGGCTGCGGAATTTTCTTCGTGCCGGCGAATTCCGCGTCAGTGTCGAGAATATTTCGCTTCGCGAAATTATTGAACGCGCTCCAATCGCCGTATTTTTCTTTTAGCTTTGGCGTCAGATCATCGACTAACGCGTCGGCGGTTTTTCCACTTGCGCGGCCTTCGCTTACCCATCGGCGCAAATCGATCAAATATCCTTGAAATGCTTTCACGTCATCTACGGTGCCGACATCGCCATGACCGGAAATAAATGTTGCCGTGGGATGCGCCTGCGTGAGCTTCGCAAGCGTGGCGATCCACGGTTCGGTGCTGGCATCAATTAAATTGGGCAAAGTGTGGCGCCAGAATAGATCTCCGCAGAAAACTACATTCGCGTCAGGAATAAAAACCACTGAATCGCCGCCTGTGTGACCAAGTTCGTATCGCACGTTAATTAATTTCGATCCAAGATGAAGATCGAGAGTCGTATCGTAAACTTGCGTCGGCCCTGTAAGACCTTCGACGGAAGCTTTCTGCGCGTCGGTAATATTCGCGCCATAAAACTTTTTATTTTCCGTGTGAATCCAATCGCGCACATTTTTCTGTGCGATGATCGTTGCGCCCGCCTCGGCAAACACTCCGTTTCCTGTGACGTGATCAATATGGTAGTGCGTGTTGATGACGTACTTAATCGGAAGCGGCGTCATCTTCCGAATTTCCGCGAGCAAAGATTTCGCCGCATCAACTTTTTGAAACGTGTCGATCACTGCGACGCCATCGTCTCCAATCACAAATCCAGCGTTGCTTCCTGCTCCGCTTCCGGAGACCGCGATCGCCGCGAACACGTTGTGTCCGAGCGGTTTTATTGTGAAGTAGTTCGCTGGCGCTGGAGCGGCGGCGTTCGGCGCTGCTTGCGCCGGAGTTTGGGACTGTCGCGCCACGGCGAGCAGCGGAAGCATTGAGACGATTGTGAGCGCTACAAATAATTTTGCGATTCGCATGAGCGATATCCTACAACGGTCTGCGCTATTTTCAGAAGAGCCTTCCGGCACGTCATTCAAGACCGACGAGAGATTTCTCTCCCGCAGAAGCGGGATCGAAATGACGGGCTTAACTACTTTTCCCAAAAGTTGTCAACGCTCTGGTAAATTGAATTGTCGTAAGCGAGATACAACTTTATTCGACCGCCGCAGGGCCGCAGCGATTCGCGCCCTGTCGGCAACGACGACACCAATGTCACTTTCACGACGCGCGATTATTGCCGCATCTCAGAGCGTTTGGCTGCGCGAACATGCCATGCGCTGGGGATTTGTGCGACGCGCGTCAAAGCGTTTTCTTCCCGGCGAACGCGCGGAAGACGCGTTGGCCGCGGCAAGTGAACTTGCCGCGCTCGGAATCAGCGCGATGCCTTCACGCGTCGGCGAAAATATTACGGATGTTGCCGAAGCAAATGCTGTGGCCGATCATTATGTTGGCGTGCTGGCGCAAATGCGCGCCGCGAATTTGCCAGCATCCCTTTCCATCAAGCCGACGCAGCTTGGGCTGGATTTGGATGCCGAGATTTGCTATCGAAATTTAATTCGCATTTTAGATGCGGCGCAAATCAACAGCCCATCGAGGGCGCAGCAAGCAGCGCCCCTACAGAATACCGTCGAGCGCGCGATTGGAGGCGGGCGGGTCGCAGACCCGCCCCTACGAACCAACGGCGTCGATTGCGGCATCATCTGGATTGACATGGAATCCAGTGTGTATACGGATCGCACGCTGGAACTTTTCCGGCGCGTGCGCGCGACACATACAAATGTTGGCGTTTGCCTGCAAGCATATTTGCGACGAACGCCTGACGATCTTGAATCGTTGCTGCCGCTTGGTGCTGCGATTCGTCTTGTGAAAGGCGCTTATGCCGAATCGGCCGATGTTGCGTTTCCTGCGAAGTCAGATGTTGATGATGCATTCTTCGCGTTAACGCAGCGAATGTTCGCGGCGGATTCGATTGCGGCGGGAAATCGTCCCGCACTTGCTACGCATGATTCGCGGATGATTGCGCGAATCATTGAAGTTTCCCGCGTAGAAAATGTTCCGCAGTCGCGATTTGAATTCCAAATGCTTTACGGAATTCAGCGCGATTTACAGAAACAACTTGCTCGCGATGGATTCGCGGTCAGCGTGCTCATCTCCTACGGAACATATTGGTTTCCGTGGTACATGCGTCGACTGGCTGAGCGGCCGGCGAATGTTTGGTTTGTGGTGCGCAATATTTTTGGATAGCGCGTGTCACCCCTCCCCTACCCCCCTGTTACGAGCATCAGTGTGAAAACAAAAGGGTTAGAGGGTGCCCTTTTAGCATCAGTATCAAAACAAAGGACTTAGACTGATTACTGATTGCTTAACAATGTCCTTTACTTTCAGTGAGTTACAAAATCACTGAAAACTGGCTGCTAAGAATATCAAACCAAAAGACTTGAAGTGGCTTGTTTTGATATTCTTGCGGGACTGCACCAAATCAGGGCATTTCTTGTGTCGGCGGGAGGATCGAGTTCCGTTTTGGGAAGGCCTAAGTGATGCGATCGGCTCGGTCGACTTGCGAAGTTAGCATACAAGTAACTACGTGTCAAGAGAAATGCGTGTGAGAAATTTACCCATTTCGTGGGTATTCGAATAGTTGTGGAAAACTTCATATAGAGCATGCGACAACCAATTCTGCGCGCGGCACGTCTCAGACTAATGATGAGCATTTCAATTGCCTTCCGATCTGTCGTCTGCGCGTTGCTCGCCGTGAGCACAGTTTGCGCTCGGCAAACGCAAGCCCCAGCCGATCCAATCGCTGTTCTTACCATGCAACGAAATCAGACGGCGGAGCTCGCCGCAAGGTGGCTGCGCAGTGGCGATCCGCGTTTGCAGGCATGGGGCGCGTATGTCGTGCTGCGCGATAAACACAAAGAATTCATTCCGGATTTAGTTGCACTAGTCCACGATTACAAAATGGCTGGTTGGCAATTTCCGCTGGTAGAAGAAGATCGGCATGACGCGATGCTCGCGGTTCTTGACGACCTAATTCAATTCTATGTGGTAATTCCTTCACAGGATGCGGCGAAACTCTATCCGGAGTTTCCAGCGCAATCCATAATATTGCTTTCGCGGGGCAACAAGGACGCGACTGATTTCTTTATGGAGATATTCCGCGACGAAAAATTACATGCGCTGGAGTGGCAGGCCGCCGGAAACTTCCTAGCGCAAATTGAGGCCCCCGGATTTGCCGTAGATGTGATCGGTAAGATGACAGTGCACGCGACAATAAAAGTGACCACGACAGGTGAGATCCGATTCGCGCGCGGAGTAGGGTTCGGTTGTTCGATTGCGATGCCGAAAGCAGAGCCGGATTGGCCTGAAGTCGGAAATTATTCACTGACTGGAAGTGTCGCGCCGGAGTCTGACTGGCCGAGGGTCGGAGCCGAAAAATACCTTGAGCAGCACTCCGCCGTTGCATTGTTTCTGGTGGCTGGCCCGATTCCTGTCTACTCCCAAAGAACGGTCGACGCGCTTTACGATCAGATAAGACACGCGCGACGTGACGGCGATGGTTGTGGCGCGAACTACGTGGACTGGGATTCGCTGCGGGAGCGCTACGTCACGAGAATGGTTTCCGCGAAGCAAGATAGTCCGCCGCTGAAGGCCTACTTCAACGAAACGATTGCGTGGAAAGATCAAAATGATTATTTGCAATATATACGCAACCTAGCAAGACAGCAGCGGGCCGCGTTCGCGGAAGTAGTGGCCAAGCTAAAGAACGGCGGATGGATGACCACCGACGAGGCTGGCACCGCCAAGTTGAAGTTAGAAATTACGATTGTGGATGATCGTGACGACAAAACAATTCCGCTGCCGCGACCGGATAATCTTGGAGACAACGTAATCGTGAAAATGGCGTAAGTCTGAGGCGTCAGCGTATCGCCGATTTTATTTGCGTGGCTTCAACACTGTCTCAATTCTGCTAGGCGCCGGCGCTGGGAATTGATTCACGGTTTGCGCGGGCGAAGGATGATTCACTTTTGAGACGCGGCCTGACGTGACCATGCGCTGATGCGCGTCTTGCCAGGTGGGCAGATCGGGCGTTTCCTGCGTCCAGTGGACGACGGCTGCTTCGTCGCACCAGTGCAGCAGTTTGGGCATTGCGGCGCGATGCGCGGCATTGGTGCGATAGAAGTTCATGGCCGCTTCGTCTTCCCATGCGGTGAGCGTCCAAAAAACTTTCCGCGGATTTACCAGCATTCTGCCGCCGTGAAATCCGTCAGCGCGCGCGGCCTGACGGGCGGACTTGAACGTGTGCCACAAAAATTGCGGCATGTAGAGTGAGGAGCGCACGCGGAGTCGCGTCAGTGAAATTAGAATCATGATCATCTTTCATTGCGAGCTGTGCTGCGCAAATTCGCTGTTAATTGTTCGGGCCGCGATACTCGTAGTGCCCTGTAATTTTCCAATCGAACAGAACATCTTCCATTTTTGGACCGCGGCCAATGTTGTGAACGATCATGTAGCGGCCGGACTGCGGGGATTTTGTGTCGACGAGGATGCCGATGTGCGAAACGTTGCCGCCGAGATCCCAGGTGACGAGATCGCCGGGGGAATAGTCTTCAATGCGATTGGTGATGGGCAGGGACTTTCCTTTGCGCGCGAAGAAGACCATTAGATTTGGGACGCGGCGATGATCGATGTTGGTGTCCGTGCCGCTGTAATTTCCGAAACGCGGATAGGCGACGCGATTTTGTTGCATGTCCTCGTGAACGAGTTTTTGCAGGTCAATGCCGACGGCGCGGTAGATGCGGATGATTTCGTCGGTGCAGACGCCGGTGTCAGCGGGGACGTCTCCATTGGGATAGGTGATGCGGACGTAGGCGGGTTCGTAGCGAACGGTGTGGGTGGTGCGTTCGTGGGCGGCGGCGAGGAGATGGGGGAGGAATTGATCGTTCGGAGATTGCTGGGATGTAGATGATTGGGCGAGCGATGCAAAGATAATTGCGAACGTGCCGATGATTGCGATGTTACAAATGAGCGCGCAGTAGCGGATGCCCGGGGTTCGGCGAACCCGGGCAACACTTTCTTTCTGCGAAAATTTCATTTGAGTTGCGCCACCACGAGCGCACCCGCTTCTTTGAGAACAGAGATCGCAACTTCGCGGCTGACAGTCGGAACATCGTCTAGGAAATCGTCAAGTCGTTGACCGGCTTCGAGATAGCCGAACAGAGATTGGAAAGGCACGCAGGTGCTGCGGAAGACTGGGACGCCGCCAAGAATATTTTGGTTTTTGGTGATGGCCGAAAATGTCATGGTGGAGCGCTCTGGAACTAGTTTAACAAGCCGGAAGCGGAGCCGAAACAATTTTATCGAGAACGAGTGAGGAGAGTAACGCTTCAACGCAGAGACGCAGAGTACGCTGAGAAAGACCGGAGAAAGACGAGCGAGGATTTCACGACGGCGATTATTGGCGCTTCGCTTGGCTGGCCTTCGCGACTAGCGCGAATATCCCGCTCAAAAATAAGACTCCGCCGAGAATAATCGTCCCCACTGCAAATGATCCCGTGCGTTGGCGCGCCAAGCCGGTTACGTACGGGCCGAATAATCCGCCGAGGTTGCCGAGCGAATTTATGAACGCGATTCCGGCTGCGGCGCTGGCGCCGGACAGAAACTCGCCGGGCATGGCCCAGAAGGGGCCGAAGGCGGAATAAACTCCGGCGACGGAAATGCTGAGAAAAATTGTGGAAAGCAGAACGTGATGCGGTTGCACGCTGAGGAAAAATCCGGCGGCTCCGGCGAAAGCGCATCCGGCGAAATGCAGATGAGGCTGGCGAGTCTTGTCAGAGCGGGAGGCGACGAAGCCCATTGCAGCCGCGGCAACAATATAAGGTACGGCGCTGAGGACGCCGACCATGCGGTCGGAGAAGCCGGAGAAATTTTTCACGATTTCAGGGAGCCAGAGGCTGAGGCCGAGGGAGGTCCAGAGGAGAGTGAAATATGCGGCGCAGAGTAGCCAGGTTTCGCGGCGCGCGATTACAAGGACGAGAATTTTGGCGTTGGCTGGAACGCGCGAAGAATTCCCTTCACGATCTAAATTTCCTTCGCGCTGGATCGCCGTATGCAAAGTTTCGCGCTCTTGAGTGCTAAGCCACTTCGCGTCGCTGGGTTTTTCCGTGAGGATGAATGGAACAAACGCGCCGAGGATGATTGCGGGCAGACCTTCAATCAGAAAAAGCCATTGCCAGCCTGCGAGGTTGCTGACTCCATGCACGGAAAGCAGGGCGCCGCTAAGCGGGCCACCGATAATTCCGGAAACGGGCATGGCGATCATGAACCAAGAAACGCTGCGCGCTCGGGCGCTGGCGGGAAACCAATACGTGAAATACAAAAGTATGCCGGGAAAAAATCCTGCTTCGGCCGCGCCCAGCGAAAAGCGGAGAATGTAAAAACTTGCGGGTGAATGAACGAACATCGTTGTCGAAGAAATCACACCCCAACAAAATATGATGACGCCGAGCCAGCGACGCGCACCGATTTTTACCAGCGCCAAATTGCTGGGCACTTGAAATATTAAATAGCCAATGAAAAATATTCCCGCGCCGAATCCGTAGACGGGATCGCTGAAGCGCAGCGCGGATTTCATTTGCAGGGCGGCGAATCCGACGTTCACTCGGTCGAGGTAGGCGACGACGTAGAGCGTGAATAAAAATGGGAGGAGGCGGAGGGAGATTTTGCGGATGACGGACGCTTCGGTGCCGGACGTTTGGGTCGTTGGCATTTTTTGCTACGCGTCGAAGCGTCGAAGGTGCGTCACAATTTTTTTTGCCGCGCGAAAAAGCCGCAGGGGTTAAAACTCCCGAAATTGGCGGTCGGTACAGCACGAGTAAACTCGTGCCCTGTTACACGGCGTATTCGGTAGCAAAATCTTCGCCGACGTTTACTTCGACACACGCAGCAAAACTACGCCGTGGCCCGGAACTGTGGTTGTAAACGTCGCGCCCGGATTCGGAATATCCGCGCCCGCCCAAAGATCGCGCGCGCGGACGCGGCCCGTAAATCCGAGTGAAGCAAAATCCACGGTCATCTCCAGCGGCGCACCGGTTCGATTGAACATCGCAATGGCCTTCGAGCCGTCGGCGAGAGGGCGCGCCCAAATTTCCAAAGAACCTTCGGACCAGACGCGGTCGCCCTGCTTGCCGAGCGGATCCTGATCGATGGCGATCACTTCTTTATTTGTAAGCATCGCGGTGGTTTCGGGCGTCATGGTGGAAAGATCGTTGCCGGCCAGAAGCGGCGCGGCCAAAATCGCCCAAAGAGCCATGTGCGTGCGATATTCGTCGGGCTTCATGCCGCCGTTGCCGACTTCCAGCATGTCGGGATCGTTCCAATGTCCGGGAGCGGCGAACCTGGAAAGGCCGGCCTGGCCGAATCCAATGTTGGACATGCTGTAGTAGCGATCGGAAATGTCGTCGGTGGTGCGCCAAAGATTTCCGCCGACGGAAGGCCCCCATCGCCACACCGCGTCGTTGCCATATTGGCAAAGACTGTAGACCATCGGTCGGCCGGTCTTCAGAATTGCATTATGCATTTTCGTGTATGCGTCCAACATCATTTGATGGGCAGCGGCGGGCGTGGCGGCGGTTTTCATCACCGAGCCGAAGCTGCACAGGTCGTATTTCAGATAATCAATTCCCCATGCGGCGTAGGATTGCGCGTCCTGTTCTTCGTGATTCAAACTTCCTTCAAATCCGGCGCAAGTTTTTGCTCCGGGCGAAGAATAAATTCCCAGCTTCAGTCCCTTGCTGTGAACGTAGTCGGCAAGCGCCTTCATATTGGGAAACTTTTCGTTGGTTTGGATCACTCCCTGCGCGTCGCGCGTTCCCTCCCAGGTGTCATCTATATTGATGTAAACGTATCCGGCGTCGCGCATGCCTGAGGAGACCATCGCATCTGCCTGCGCGCGGACGGTGGCGTCGTCAATTTTGCGATTGAAATGATTCCAACTGTTCCAGCCCATGGGAGGAGTGGCGGCAATTTTCGGCGCCTGCGCGGGGGTTCGAGATGTGATCAGCACCAGGCCACAAATGGCGAGAGCAGCGAAAATTAGTCGGTATGAAACTGGGCGCATCGGCTTCCTCCAGCGGATTCGGAGCATGGGCTAAGACTAGTAGAATCCGCGAGTTGCATTAAATCACGCTTAGGTGGGTTTCGGAACATAAAGATAAGGCTGGCTTTTTGCAAGGAAATAAGGTACTCTGTGGTTGCGTTTGTTGCTCTTGTATAACCTTTAGATTCGCGTAAGGGGCTGCAAGTTCACTCTTGCGGCCTTTTTTGTTGTACGGCTGGGGGCAGTTCAAAGCATCAAATAGCTCAAATAGAAAAGAGCATCACATTGAAAGAACAAGGAACAGTAAAGTGGTTTAATGCCAGCAAGGGCTTCGGATTCATCCAGCGCCAGTCCGGCGAGGACGTTTTCGTCCACTTCTCGGCTATCCAGTCGGAAGGTTACAAGTCGCTGAACGAAGGCCAAGCGGTTGAGTTTGAAGTGACCACGGGCCCCAAGGGCCTGCAGGCATCGAACGTCACCAGCCTGTAAATCTATCCAAGGGCGAACTCGCTAAACGCGGGTTCGCCCTTTTTTCATAAGAATTCGCAAAACCTGAGGAGGTTTCTTGAAAGCACTCCAAGAAGGCGCATACATCAAACATTTCCAGTACGGTTTGGGCGTGGTTACGGAATCGGATGGCGAGCGAACGCTGATCGAATTTGATCTGCACGGGCCAAAGAAATTTGTGACCAGCATCATGGTGGTCGAAGCGGCGGAAGGAACTCCCCCGAAGCGCAAGCGCGCGAAGCGTGCGAAGAAAGTAGCGAAGACAGACGTTGCAGCGGTGGCCGCTGAAGCCGGCGAAAGCGCCGCGGCGTCCAAGTGATTAATGAAATTGTGATTCAGTTCGGCGGATTTAAGGACAAGGGCGCGGTTCGCGAATATAGTTTCACCGTGCGCGAACCGGCGAATGAGCCGCGTGAATTTACGCTGACCATTCCGAACGTCGCGTTCAACGAGCGCCGCGTACGGTATCAAGATGCGCCGGACGTATGCTCGTTGAAGTTGCGCAAGGAATTGGCGGCGAACTCGAATCATCCGGTAATTTCGCATTACGATATTACCGACGCGGAATTGGCGGATTACAAGGGCGCACATGCACCACGACCGTCAAAGAATCCGTTTTCGCGGAAGACTTCGCAGGAAAACTAGCAGGCAGCGCGAAATTCCGGCGCGTCTGGTAGAATGCATCGGGCGGGGGGTTGCCCGGTTCATACTGAAACATATCGAAGCGGCCATCATCAGATTTGATTTACCGGTCAGGCGTGTCGGCGGCGTTCACCGGACTTCAGGAGAGTTAGCATGAAGAATCTCTTCGTGGGTAACATGAGCTTTCAAACGACTGAGAGTGAAATTCGCGCGGCGTTCGAGCCATTCGGACAAGTGACGCGCGTTCACGTGGTGATGGATCGAGAAACAGGCCGTGCGCGCGGATTCGCGTTCGTCGAAATGCCGAACGATGAAGAAGCGGGCAAGGCGATTGCCGGACTTGATGGAAAAGATGTTGGCGGGCGGAATTGGAAAGTGAATGAAGCGCGCCCGAAAGAAAGTGGTGGAGGTCCGCCAAGAGGTGGTGGCGGACGGGGTGGAAGTGGCGGTGGAGGTGGTGGCCGTGGTGGAAGCGGCGGGGGCGGAGGCGGGCGCGATGGTGGCGGCCGCGGACGCTTCTCAAACGAAGATTATCGCGAAGCCGCGCGGCAACCGCGCGAACCACGCTGGTAGAAGTTGCAACAGGCTATAGCCCGGCTGCGACATCGTTCGCGCCGTATCCTGAAAGCGAGGAGAGCTAATGTCAAAGATCACATTTCAGAAACGCCAAAAAGAAATGAAGCGCATCGAGAAGCAGAAGATGAAGGCCGAGCGCCGTCAACAGAAGAAAGTTCCGGGAGAAGATGGACAAACAACGCCGTCATTCCTGGATGAACCGATTGAACTGATGACCGGCCCTTCACCATTTGAGCCTGAAGCGTAAAAGAAGTCAGTAGCAGAAGCGATTCGTTTCGCAGCGAACCACAAAAACTTTTATTTCAAAAACGCACACCCGGCTACGGGTGTGTCCAAATAAACAAAGAGCTCGCGGGAATAAATCCGGCGAGCTTTTTGTTTGTTGAATTGTAAACGGCTGAATCGGAATTACTGATTTCCGTGATGATCCGATTCGTCGTGCGGAGAATTCCTCTCCAGAACATTCACAAGGTGGCGGCCCGATTGAGGAATGCGCGTCCTTCCGCCTCTGACGATCTGGCGAGCGGTGATGTCGCGTCCGTACACGTCTCTGCTGGCGTCGTTGTCCGGACGAAGCGTGGAACCTTCCAGCGAAACGCCCGCGAAAAGTCCGCGTGCTCGCGAATAGCTCAGAATTTCAGCGCGCATCGTTGCGTCGGTGTCCGCGGAGGCTGTTCGGCCCTTCGGTCCCGCCGCGGCCGAAGCATCGCCGCCGAGTTTCACTTTGCTATCTAGAATCGCCGCCATGCCGCGGTCATTCATCACTAGAAGCACAACGTCGGTTGCTTCCGCGCCAATCTGCGCTCCGAAGCTTCCGCCTTCCAGTGCGTACATCGCCGGCGCGCCCCATGGACCGTTAAAATGCGGACCTGTGCGGCAGACCATCGCGCCGCGGCCGTAGCTGGCGCCGACACCAAACGCGAGCTTGGTGAGCGACGGAAATATAATTACGCATTCCGCTTTCTTCAGGAGATCTTGTGGAATGTTATCTGGAATGTTGATGATTTCCTGCATCACCACGCCGCAATTTTCCAGCCGTTCTTGTTCCTTGTTCACTGCATAAATCGCGCCCGCCAGCACCAGAACTAAAGCCGTGGCCATCATCTTACGTAGCATCGTTTGCCTCCATTTTCAGATTCGATCTAAATTATATTTCCTTCAATTTTTCTGTCTGCTGCCAACCACCAGCAAGACGATTCCGCCGACCAGCGCGATGGCACCGAGAATCGGCGGAAGTGGAATCGTTTTCTGTTCGTCCGCCGTCGCGTGGATGGGGCCGACATTAATGACGTTCACGCGGTGCGTGTAGGTGATGCCCTGATACGCGAGCGCCAGCGCGCCCAGAACTACAAGCAGAATGCCGGCCATTGAAATTGGTTTCATGTTTTCTGTTTGCCCTTCCGAACTACAGTTCAGCTACGAAACGAGTCTCCGCCCCTGAATCACACGAATCAGCAGAACGATTACGGCCAACACCAACAGAATGTGAATGAATCCGCCCATTGTGTACGAACTGACCATTCCAAGGGCCCACAACACGACAAGAACAACGCAGATTGTCCAAAGCATTTAGCCCTCTTTGTTGCTGTTATTTATGATGAGAAGCCGCTCAACATCGTCGCATTTCAATGAAGGCAGGCGGAGGAAACAGTTATGTAAATGTCTGCCATTGCCCGACGACGTTAGAAATATCCTAGAGGGCGGGAAGGAATGGGGCTGTCCCATAGCGGACATAACCCCACTTTGTTTTTACACTCGATAGCTCGACGCGATTGAAGCCGTGGGGAAGCTCTAAGCGTCAGACCTTCCCGTCACAAAATGCAGGATCAGCAGGATCACCGCAACCACCAAAACAATGTGAATCAATCCCGAAGTAACATGAAATGCGAAATACCCAAGCAGCCACAGGACAATTAGAACTGCCGCGATTATCCTAAGCATAGTTCGCTCCTTTTTTAGTTACCCGCTGACGAATATTTCGTAACTCGCTTCATCGGACGGTATTCCATTCTGCGAATCCGCACGATGCTAGTCCCATCGCTCGCTTGCGTCTGTTCACTACCGCACAGATGCAAATGAGCACGACAGAATTCCCAATTGCGGAATCGTGCGCACTGAATTGGAACTAGCGCAGCGCACGCCGAATAAATCCCCTGCGATTTGCTGCTAAATGCATGCTTGCGCGTTTCGATCTTCGGCTCTGAACTTGCAAGCAATTGACGTGTTCATATGACTGTTCGGAATGGCACATGTACGTAATTAGACAGACGAATCTGTAGCCGGATGGTTGGATTGTAGCCGTGGAGCAAAGCTCATGACGGACAACACGACAAACGGATTGCTCTTAATTGAAGGCGATCTTGCTGACGCCACAAAAGTAATGGAAGCGCTGACCAAGCCCGGCCAGCCTCATATCGAGTGGGTACAAAGTCTCGCCGAAGGATTGCAGCGTTTAAAGCAGAACGGAATTTCCGCCATCTTATTAAATTTATTCCTGCCCGACAGCAGAGGAATTGACACCTTCGACAAAACATTCGCAGCAGCCGCCGACATTCCAATACTCGCGCTCTGCGGCGCAAACAACGAAAGCATCGGCAAATTGGCCGTCGAACGTGGCGCGCACGATTTCCTGCTGAAAGATCACCTGGATAGCTATTCTCTGACGCGTGCTATAAGCGGCATGATCGAGCGCGGAACAAACGCGGACGCTCTCTTCGTCGAAAAAGAGCGCGCTGAAGTCACTTTGAATTCCATCGGCGATGCAGTTCTCAGCACAGACATCGCAGGAAACGTCACCTATCTGAACACCGTGGCGGAAACCATGACGGGATGGGTGCGAGCCGAGGCGATGGGCCGTCCCCTCACGGAAGTTTTCAATATTATTGATGGAACAACTCGAGAGCGTTCCAACAATCCAATGTCACTAGCAGTCCGCGAAAATAAAACTGTTAGCCTTACTGCGAATTGCATCCTGATTCGGCGCGATGGATATGAATCGCCAATTGAGGATTCCGCGGCGCCGATTCACGACCGCAGCGGGCACATTACCGGCGCGGTAATCGTTTTTCATGACGTGAGCGCCGCCCGGCAAATGTCGCTACAGCTTTCTCATCTGGCGCAACACGACTCTCTCACCGACTTGCCGAACCGTATGTTGCTGAACGACCGCCTGCAACAGGCCATCACCATGGCACGGCGGCACGGATACCGGATCGCCGTCCTCTTCATGGATCTGGACCGTTTCAAACACATCAATGATTCGCTGGGCCACGTCGTCGGTGACCAGTTGCTGCAAGCGGTGGCTGTGCGCTTGGAAAGATGTGTGCGTGAATCGGATACGGTCGGCCGTCAAGGCGGCGACGAATTCGTAGTCGTGCTTTCTGAATTGGAAGCGGCGGAAAACGCGGGCATCAGCGCGGCAAAACTTCTTGCCGCTCTCACTCTGCCCTATCATATCGGCCAGCATGACATTAGCATGCCGGTCAGCATCGGCGTCAGCATCTATCCCGATGACGGCGACAATGCCGAAACGCTCATCCGCAACGCGGACACCGCGATGTATCACGCCAAGGAAAACGGGCGAAACAATTATCAGTTCTTCAAACAAGAAATGAACATTCGCGCCTCCGAACGCCAATTCATTGAAGGCAGCTTGCGCGTCGCGCTCGACCGCAAAGAATTTTCCCTGCATTACCAACCGAAAATAGATCTGGGCACGGGAGCCGTTACCGGAGTGGAAGCGCTTTTGCGCTGGAAACATCCCGAGCGCGGATTCATTCCTCCGGCCCAATTCATTCCCATCGCGGAAGATACCGGCCTGATTCTTCCCATCGGCCAATGGGTTTTGCGCGAGGCCTGCAAACAATCCCGCGCGTGGCTGGATGCCGGATTTGCGCCCGTGCCCATGGCTGTGAATATTTCCGCCGTGGAATTCCGCAGCAAGAATTTCGTGGAAAGCGTTCGCGCGGCCCTGAATGAATCCAAACTCGATCCGCACTGCCTGGAACTCGAGCTGACTGAAAGCGTCCTAATGAAACATGCAGAATCAACTGTTTCCATGTTGAAAGCGCTGAAAGAAATCGGTGTGCAACTAACCGTGGACGATTTCGGCACCGGATATTCCAGTCTCAGTTACCTGCGGCAGTTCCCGGTTGATTCGTTGAAAGTGGATCAGTCATTCGTGCATGAAATTACATCCCATAAGGACGACGCCGCCATTGTGAGCGCCGTGATCAGCATGGGAAACAGTTTGAAAAAGCGCGTGATCGCTGAAGGCGTGGAAACCCGCGAGCAACTGGACTTTCTGACCGCCGAAGGCTGTGAGGAGGCGCAGGGCTATTATTTCAACCGGCCGATGGTGGCCGATCAGTTCGCCAAGCTGCTGGAAGCCGGCGTTTCGCATATGCTTCCGAATTAACCTGCAGCGGAACGTAACACAGTGGTAGACTCGCTCCAACTGGGACTTCCCTTTCGCCGCTGGTAATCCCGAAATTCCGGGAACCGCTCTGCTACGAATCAAATTTCGGCCAGTGTGCAATATTGGACAGTCTTGGATACTCGTGAGTGGTACTGTAATAGACGGGGGAGAGGTGTATGACCCCCAGCCCCCTCGCGATACCTTTATATGATTAACAAAAAACTAGCCAACAAACCGCCGCCGCCCGCCAAGTCCGCGAAAATTCTGTTCAATGCGCAGCACTTTCTGGACTCCGTGGGAATTGCGCGCAAAACCGCTGAATTCCGCCGCAATGAATCTGTGTTCGCGCAAGGTGATCCCTCCTCAGACGTGTATTACATCAAAAAAGGCGGCATCAAACTTTCAATCGTGAATGAAAACGGCAAAGAAGCCGTGGTGGCCATTCTGGGCCCGGGCGATTTTTTCGGTGAAGGCTGCCTGGCCGGTCAAACACTTCGCATCGGCTCCGCCACCGCGATCACTCCATCGGACGTCCTGATCATCGAAAAGAAAGAAATGATTCGCGTGCTCCACACCGAGCACGAATTCTCCGACCGTTTTATTTCCTACATGCTCGGGCGGAATATCCGCATTGAAGAGGATCTGGTCGACCAGCTCTTCAATTCGAGCGAAAAGCGACTGGCGCGCACGCTGCTGCTTTTGGCTCGCTACGGCAAGCATGACAAGCCGCAGCGCGTCGTTCCCAAAATTTCTCAGGAAATGCTGGCCGAAATGATCGGCACCACGCGTTCCCGCGTGAACTTCTTCATGAACAAATTCCGAAAGCTCGGCTTCATTAAATATAACGGCGGCGATCATCACGACGGCCTGCTGGTAGATAGTTCCCTGCTGAGCGTCGTCCTGCACGACTAAGCCTTTCTTCCGCCGGTTGACGCCCTGTGGATTTCTGTGGGAATCCGGCGGCCTGCCGCCATCTCGCTGGTTCTATTGGACTTAACGGCGCACATTCCGAAGTTACTAATTTTTCAACATTGTTCAATATAGAACAGTCATGCGCTTCGAGCGCTCCTAAGATGCACCTACGAACGGCAAGTCAGGACGACAGGAATACACACCAAGGCCGGTTGTATCTCTTGCTTGCCGTTCGCTACTATTTCCCGAAAGTTTGAAATTCCCCAAATTCAAATGTGGTTCAATTCCAATTCCTTCCCCGGCAAAATGGGGTTAGCATCGTTCTCTACGCCGATGACTTTTCATACGAGGATGACTTTCGTAACCATCACGAATTGCGGAGTTCGCGCCTGAATCAGACTCTTGTAACGCCGGGCAGCCCGACCGTTGATCCGATCCGAATCTTTGGCAAGGGTCATGTCGTGCCCTACGGCCATCTGGCCGCCGCTTTGCTTTGCGGCATTTTGCTGCGCTGGTTTTTCATTTCACATTTCAATCCGTTCGCAGGTGACGCGAAATTTTACGAAGAACTGGCGCGCAACTGGCTCCATCGCGGGGTCTATGGACGGACCTTGCACGGCCAGTTGCTGCCGTCCGACGAACGCATGCCCGGCTACCCGGCATTTCTGGCCGTAATCTACAGAACGCTCGGTCAATCGCGCGCCGCCGTGACGTGCGTGCAGGTTGCGGTCGACTTGATGACCTGCGTCCTGACTGCGCTCATCGCCGTGCGGCTTGCTCCCGTTGCCAAGCGCGGGTTGGTAGCGACAATCGCGCTCTGGTTCGCCGCGCTAAGCCCATTTGCTGCGAGCTATACCGGCGTAGTGCTGACGGAAACTCTTGCAACTTTTTTCACCGCGCTAGCCGTGTTGATTTTTATTCGTGCGCTGACGCACCCAAACATGAACATCGTGCGCACCGCAATATTTCAAATAATCTGGTGCTCAAATACGCGGGCGGGTTTTTCCTCGGCGGAATAGTCGTAGGACTCGGAACCCTAGTGCGTCCCGAAACTCCGCTAATCCTCATCGCGCTGGGACTCGTACTTTGCGCGCGCTGGTGGCGCCCATCAAATTGGTGGAAGCTGGCGACGGCAATTCTCTGGGTGGCGGCAGGACTTATCCTGCCGCTGGTACCCTGGGCGGCGCGAAATACTTTGAATGTCGGCCAGGTCCAATTCCTCTCGCCTCCACACGCCGAAACCCCCGGCGATCGCGTCCTTCCCGGTTTCTACGACTGGACACAAACGTGGCTAGTAAAATTTCGCGATGCGTACTCTGTAAGTTGGAAGCTTGGCGAAAAATCGCCAATCGGCATCAACTCAATTCCGGATTACGCATTCGATTCGCCGGACGAACGCGCACAAGTTGCCAGCCTCATCAACGAATACAACAAGCGCGCGCTAATCACGCCGGCGCTGAATTTTCAGTTTGCGGAATTGGCGAAAGAACGCGCCGCGCGCCATCCTGTGCGCACGTATTTTGTGATTCCCGTTGAGCGCGCATGGTGGACATGGTTCACTCCGCGCATCGAACTGCTTCCTTACTCCGGAAATTTGTGGCCGATGCAACAAGCGTGGCATAACAACGCGACAGAATTCAGCGCGACGCTTACCCTCGGCATCCTGAATTATATTTACGTCGGCATGGCGCTCGTCGGCGCGTGGAAATTTCGCGCGCGCGCCGGAATTCCCTTCCTGCTCGCGTTTCTGCTGATTCGCACTGCGTTCCTAACGCAACTGCAAACTGTCGAGCCACGCTACGTGATGGAGTGTTTCCCGGTCGTGCTGGCGCTGGGCGCCCTTGCGTGGACGAAACCGCGCGTAGCAGTAGATTCGCCGATGTGATATAGAACTCGCGTCCACTTGCGAACGCAAAACAGCGCATGAAGAACAAATATCTAATCGCCGGCCTGATTCTCTATTTCATCGCCGCAATAATTTCCGTCGTCAGCCATCACGGATTCGCGATCAATCCGCTCGTCGGCGAAGTGATCCGTTGGGCCGCGCTGATCGCGCTGATTTTCTATGGATTTTCCCAGCGGTCGCTCACCACATGGATTCTCATTTTCATGGTGCTCGGCGCCGAAGTGGGCAACGACTTTCCGCATTTCTCGATGAACCTGCGCATCCTTAGCCAAATTTTCCTGCAAATGATTCGCGTGATTATCGCGCCGCTGCTTTTCGCAACACTGGTCAGCGGCATCGGCGGACATTCCGATATCAAAAAAGTTGGGCGCCTGGGATGGAAGTCTCTCGTCTATTTTGAAATTGTCACCACGCTCGCGCTGGTCATTGGACTTGCCGCCATCAACATCAGCAAGGCCGGAACCGGCGTGCAATTCCCCGCAGCTGCGGCGAACGCCAGTCCGATTGTTGCCGCGCGGCCAACCGCTTCGGAAATGATCCTGCACATATTTCCGGAAAATATCGCCAAGTCCGTCGCGGAAAATCAGGTTTTGCAGGTGGTCGTGTTCAGCATGATTTTTGGAATTGCGCTCGCACTCGTGAAGGAACCAAAACGCAAGCCGATGCTGGATTTTGCAAATAGCCTCGCGGAAGTGATGTTCAAATTTACGAATATCGTGATGCTCTACGCACCCGTCGGCATCGCCGGCGCACTTGCTTACACCATCGCCACTACGGGATTCGGTGTGCTCTATAACTTGGGCCAGCTCGTCGCCACATTATATGTTGCGTTCGCGATCTTCGTGGTCGGCGTGCTGTGGCCTTCGGCAATAATCGCGGGTCTTCCAGTTCGCGAGTTCATAAAATATGTAACTGAGCCGGCCACAATCGCGTTCAGCACCACGAGTTCTGAAGCGGCGTTGCCCAGCGCGATGGAATCCATGGAAGCGTATGGAGTGCCGCGAGAAATTGTGGCGTTTGTAATTCCCACTGGATATAGTTTCAATCTCGCGGGTGCAACGCTCTATCTCGCGCTCGCATCCATTTTTGTAGCGCAGGCCGCAGGAATTCACCTGGGACTGAAGCAGCAACTTTTCGTGATGCTCGTGCTCATGCTTACCAGCAAAGGCGTTGCCGGAGTTTCGCGCGGCTCCTTCATAATTCTTTTGGCCGCCGCCGACTCTCTAGGCCTGCCGAAAGAACCAATGTTTCTATTGCTAGGCGTCGACCAATTTCTCGACATGGGCCGCACTACCGTAAATGTGGTCGGCAACTGTTTAGCGTCCGCCATAATCGCAAAATGGGAAGGTGAATTTCGCACCGAAAAGCCGTCCCCAACCGTCCAGGGCGCGCTGGCCGAATAAGTAACATAGACATTCATGTCTGTGTCGAACTGAATTAACAAGCGGAAACTGAACCAAAGAATTTAAATTGCACCACCAATAATTTCGGAGGAAAAAATTAAATGTCCGCATCACCTAATCATCGTCATCGTCTCAGCAAGATTCTCCGCATCTCCGCAATTGCAATCATTCTCTGCACCACCACGGTCCTAACTCGAGCGCAGCAATCCGCCGAACCCGATTGGCAAGCCGAAGGCAACGCCTGGTGGGCGCACGTTCAATTCCTCGCTTCCGACGACATGCGCGGGCGCGATACCGGCAGCGACGGCCATCGCCGCTCCGCCGAATATGTTGCCAAGCAATTTGCCGACGCCGGCCTACAACCCGGCGGCACAAATGGATTTCTGCAGCCCATCGAATTTGAAACGCGCCGCATTGACGAAGCAAATTCCAGTCTCTCGCTCGAGCTCGCCGGAAAAAACGAGGCGCTGCAACTCGGCCCCGACGCAACGATTCGCGTCAGCGGCGATCCCGCGCCTTCCATCAAAGCGCAAGCGGTGTTTGTCGGTTACGGATTCGCCGTCCCCGAAATGGGATACGATGAATTTGCCGGTCAGGATCTTCACGGAAAAATTGCGGTTTTCATCAGCGGCGGCCCCACAAATATTCCGGGCCCGCTGAAAGCGCACTACCAATCCGGGGAACAGCGCTGGGAAGCGATGCAAAAAGCCGGAGCGATCGGCTTCGCCACCATCGGCAATCCGAAAAATTCCGATATTCCGTGGTCGCGCTCTTCGCTGGCGCGCCTGAATCCCTCCATGAGCCTCGCCGATCCCAAAATGCGCGAGTCTGGCCCGCGTTTTTCTGCGTCGATCAATCCCGCGCAAGCCGACAAATGGCTCGCGGAAAGCGGACACACCATCGCCGAACTTTTGGCAATCGCCGATAAGAACGAACTGCTTCCGAAATTTCCGTTGAAAGTTACCGTGAAAGCAAAAGTGGAAGTCGTCCGCGCAAAAGTTACTTCTCCCAACGTAATTGGAATTCTTCCCGGCGCTGATCTGAAACTCAAAAACGAATATGTCGTCATCAGCGCACATCTCGATCACATCGGCGTCGGCCAGCCCATCAATGGTGATGACATTTACAACGGCGCGATGGACAACGCTTCAGGCGTCGCATCACTAATCGAAGTTGCGAAACACATCAAGGCCGCGGGAATTCATCCGCGCCGCTCGCTGATTTTCGCCGCCGTCACCGCCGAAGAAAAAGGTGATCTGGGCTCCGAATATTTCGCGCATCATCCAACGGTCCCGCAAAAACAAATCGTCGCCGACCTGAACATGGATATGTTCCTGCCACTTTTCCGCCTGCAGTATTTGGAAGTGCAGGGACTGGACGAGTCCACGCTAGGTGACGACGTTCGCGCCGTCGCCGAAGGTGAACACGTAATTATTCAAGCTGATAAAGAACCCGAGCGAAATCGTTTCATCCGCAGCGATCAATACAGCTTCGTGAAAGTTGGCATCCCAGCACTGGCATTTAAATTCGGCTGGATCAAAGGCACCGACGAAGAAAAAATATTTCAGGATTGGATTAAAACGCGTTACCACGCGCCGTCCGACGATATCGATCAACCCGTGGACACACCCGCCGCTGCGCATTTCGATCATCTATTGTTACTCTTAACCACGCGCGTAGCCGACGCCGACACGCGCCCAACATGGAAGCCGAACAGTTTCTTCAAGCGCTTCGCGCAGTAATTGCGTGCGAAGCCAAAAATATCCTAAGTCCTTTATTTGCAATACATACGAGGGGTACCCCCAGCTAAGTCCTGTAGTTGCAATACATACGGGAAAATAGGGGGGTGGGGGGGCCTAGGGAGTTAACAATAATCAGTCGGCGGACGAGAGGCGGTACTACCCGTGCCCGCCCCCACCGGTTAGCTCTCGAACAATCGAACCAACAAACGCTTTCGCATCTCCAAATAGCATCAGCGTTTTATCCATGTAGTAAAGCGGATTGTCAATTCCTGCAAATCCGGGGCTCATCCCGCGCTTGATCACCATCACTGTACGCGCTTTATCCACATCCAGAATCGGCATCCCGTAGATCGGACTATTCTTGTCCGTCCGTGCCGCGGGATTCGTCACATCGTTCGCGCCGATGATCAGCACCACATCCGTTTGCGGAAAATCTGAATTCGCGTCGTCAATGTCCATCAGCTTGTCGTACGGAATATCCGCTTCGGCCAGCAGCACGTTCATGTGTCCCGGCATTCGTCCCGCCACAGGATGAATTCCAAATTTCACGTCGACTCCGCGCTTGGTGAGCGTGTCATACAGTTCGCGAACTTTGTGTTGCGCTTGCGCCACGGCCATTCCGTATCCCGGGACAATAATCACTTTGCTCGCAGCGCCAAGAATCGCAGCAGCTTCTTCCGGCGTAGCGCTTTTCACCGGACGTTCTTCCACGCCACCAATAACTTTCGTTTGCTCCTGTCCAAATGCGCCGAACACCACGTTCGTGAACGAACGATTCATCGCCTTGGACATATTCACCGAAAGAATAAATCCGGACGCGCCATCAAGAGCGCCAGCAATAATCAAAAGTTTGCTGTTCAGCACAAATCCCATGGCCGCAGCCGAAAGTCCCGCATAAGAATTTAGCAGCGAAATGATCGTCGGCATATCCGCGCCGCCGATCGGAATAATCATCATCACGCCCAGCATCAGCGGCACGCCCAAAATAATCGGAAATAAATCCGCGCGCTCTGGATGCATCACCAGAAAAATTGCTACGACAACTGTGCCCGCCAGCAATCCAAGATTTACAAAATTTTGTCCCTTGAATGTGATCGGCCGCTGCGGCAACCATTCCTGCAATTTTCCGGCCGCCATTAAACTTCCTGTAAATGTAAGCGAACCTAAAATTACTTCCATGGCCAGCACGGACATTGTAAATCTCGGCACATTCGGCGATTGCAAATAAAATTCCGATGCGCCCACAAGCGTGACGCATAACGCGCCAAAACAATGGCTCAGCGCCGTCCGCTGAGGAACCGCCGTCATGTGCACCATGCCTAGCGGCACACCGATAATTGAGCCAAGCACCAGCGCAATCGCCACCCAGCGATAATCCACAATTCCGGCGTTCAGCAGCGTGCCGGCAATCGCCAGCAACATTCCAACTTCGCCGGCCCACACGCCGTGCCGCGCCGTCGCAGGGCTGCTCATGAACTTCAAAGAAAGAATGAAGAGCGCCGTAGCGATCAGATACGTGGATTCGATTAAATATGGGCTGTGAAAGTTCATGGTTTCTGCGGCCGGCTGGACTTAAACATTTTCAGCATTCGGTCGGTAATTAAAAATCCGCCAACCACGTTGCTCGTCGCCGCCACAATCGCGATTGTGCCAAGCACCGTGGAAAGTGTTGTCTTGTGTTCGCCCGCCATAATAATCGCGCCCACAACCGCGATCGCGTCCAGCGCGTTCGTCAATGACATCAGCGGCGTGTGCAGCAGCGGAGTGATGCGGCGAATCACTTCAAATCCAATGAACGCCGCCAGCATGAAAACGTAAAGATCGGTGATCAAATCAAATTTCATCCCTGTTTCGCCTCCTGAGCCGCCCCAGCCAGCGCCGGCAGCTTGAAGAATTCCCGCACGCGCGGATTCACAATCTCGCCACCGCGCGTCAAAATCGTTTCGCGCATAATTTGATCTTCGGAGTTGTACTGGAACTTTCCATCCTTAATTATGTGCACCAGAAACGCCGTAATGTTTTTCGCGTACATCATGCTCGCATGATAAGGAACGGTGCTGGCCAAATTGATCCAGCCGATAATCGTCACGCCGTGCTCCACCACGACTTCGCCTAACTTCGTAAGCTCGCAATTTCCGCCGCGCTCCGAAGCCAGATCCACAATCACAGATCCGGGCGCCATTCCTTCGACCATTTCTTTCGTCACTAGAATTGGAGAAGTTTTTCCGGGAATCACGGCGGTCGTGATCACAACGTCGCTCTGCGTCACAACTTCCTTCAAAAGTTGGCGCTGACGCAAATAAAATGACTCATCCTGCGCCTTCGCGTAGCCGCCCGCGTCCTGCGCATCTTTCGCCTCGATCGGCAGCTCCACAAATCGCGCGCCCAAACTTTGCACCTGTTCTTTCGACGCCGGCCGCATATCGTATGACGAAGTAATCGCGCCAAGTCTCCGCGCGGTTGCAATCGCCTGCAGTCCGGCAACTCCCGCGCCAATAATAAAAACACGTGCCGGAGTAATCGTGCCCGCCGCGGTCGTCAACATCGGAAATAATCGTGGCAGTTTGTCGGCCGCGATAACCACTGCCTTGTATCCGGCAATCGTGCCCATCGAAGAAAGCACGTCCATGCTTTGCGCGCGCGTGGTTCGTGGTATCAACTCCACAGAAAACGAAGTCACTCCGACGGACGCAATCCCTTGCACCGTTTCCACGCTTCCCAGCGGACGCAGAAATCCAATCAATATTTGATCGCGTTTGAATAACGGCAGGTCGGCGGCGCCAGTCCGATCGTTCGATCCGTAGCACAGAATTTGTACGATGATGTCCGCCGCGCGAAAAACTTCCGCGCGATCCGCGATGACCTTCGCGCCCTTCGCAACATAATCGGCGTCAGGATATCCGGCTTCAATTCCCGCACCGGCTTGCACTATAACTTCCAGTCCGGCTTTCGCGAGAACAGGAACCACGGCAGGCACCAGCGCCACGCGCCGTTCGCCCGGAAAACTTTCTCGCGGCACACCAACAATCATTCAATTTCCTCCGGCTGAAGAATCATCTCGCGCACTCTTCGCGGCTGCGAGAATCGAGCAGACGTATCGTACCCCACCCGCAAAAGAACTGCATCCGCGAACCGCAAGATATTCGCAACCAAGATGAGTCCGTATCCGCGCGAATTGCATCTGACCTACTGGGCTGGACGAAGCTGGCGCTCCGAAGCCGTTCTGGGCAATAATCTCGGTTCGGGACTGCACCGAAAATTCAGCCGCAAGGAGCCAAAATTGAAAGGTGAATCCTCAGTGTCCAATCAGGAAAAAGTAACGCGCAAAGAATTAATCGCATTATTAAACGAAGATCTCGCGCGGGAATATCAAGCCATCATTTCCTACGTGGTTTATTCGCAGGTTCTAAAAGGCGCTGAGTACATGAACATCGCCGGCGAACTCGAGAAGCACGCCGCCCAGGAACTGAGCCACGCGCTGATTATTTCCAATCTCGTCGACTATCTCGGGGGCATGCCCGTTGTCACCGCGAAGACCGTTCGCACCTCGGACAAAGCAAAGGACATGCTGCAATTTGATCTCGAGAACGAGAACGAAACAATTCGCAACTATCGCGTCCGTGTCCGCCAGGCCGAAGCCTTAAGCGAGTACGCCATGGCCGAACAGATTCGCGAGATCCTGATTGACGAACAAGATCACCAAATCGCGCTGGCCACTGCGCTCGGAATTGATACTCCGCAACTGAAAGATCTGTAAGGCCTAGAAGTTCATTCGAGAGCCGTAAAGGAGCGTTCCAATGGAAGAAACGTTTGAGGAAAAAGAAAGAACTGTTCTCGTGAACCTGGCCACCGCCGTCGGGTCCGCGCTGGGAACGGTTGCAGGAAAAGCCAGCGCCGCCACCAGGCCCGCAGCTAGACGCAAAGTTGCGAAAAAAGTGAAGAAAGAAGTTAAAAAGGTTCGGGCGCGAGCGAAGAAACAGGTGAAGAAAGCTCGCAAGCAAGTGAAGAAGCTTACCAACAAGGCGAAATCTTCCGCGAAGAAAGCGCGCCGCAGGCTATAGGATTTTTTTTCGCCCGGTCAAAAAACGATTCGTAGCATCGCCAAGAGCGCCCAGATTCCTGCGGCGCTCTTTTTCTAATCCGAGCCGCGAACCGAAGGCGCCAGCGGCTGTTCCCGTGATTGTTTCGCGGCGTGTGATGGCGATTCTGTCTGCGTTCTCACTTCCAGCACGGCATTCGCAAGTGTCGTCACAACCTGCACTCGTTCCGGCATATCAATCCTGTTTGCTGATCGCGCGACGTCGCCCGAGTAATTCCACAATCCCACGACTATCGGCCGCGTGGGAAATTCCGCACGCAGGCGTCCGTAAATCGCGCGCGCATGTGTGAGCGCAAGCGGTGGAAGCGCGGAAATAAATATGATGCTGGCCGCAGCGCGCTCCCCTTGTGCCAGCACTTCCTCCACCGGCCACACGGAAACGGACTGCGCGTCATGTCCCGCAACGCACAGCAATTGTCCCAGCATCACTCCGATAATTTCGTCAGCCTCGCCGCCCGCGGGCACACAAATCACTCGCGCGCTTTTCGCCGGGGCGCCCGTTGCAACTCCGCTTGCAGCGCCGGACGGCGCGCCGCTAGAAGGCGCCGCCAATTCATTTCCGGCTTTTTCGGAGAGATCTTCCACGAATTCCCGCGTGCTCTGATAAATAAAAGCTACCGTCTCTTCGTCCAAATCGTTCCGATGGCGATCCTGCTCCGCAAGTATCAACGCCGGAATCAGCACTGAATCGTAAAGTTCCTCAAGCGATTTTTCCTTCAAGTGCCCGTTCAGCACCTGGCGCGCTTCCTCGAAATCCGTTGCCAGCAGCCGCTGATAATAATGTACCTCCGGTGAAAGCACCGGCTCATCGCCCAGCAACACGTCCAGGAACTTCATATTGGGTACATGCCGGCCCAGCACCACCAGACAAACCGTCAGCGGCGTGGAAAGCACAAGTCCAATCGGCCCCCATATAAACGTCCAGAAAACGGCGGCCGCCAGAATTGCCAGCGACGAAATTCCCGTGCGCGCGCCGTACAACATGGGCTCGATAAAATTCGCCACCACAACTTCAATCACTACAAAGATTCCCAGCACGTAAAGTGGCCGGCTCCAATCCTGAAACACGGCCAGCGAAAGCATCACCGGAAGCAGCGCTCCGATCGGCGGCCCGACGTACGGCAGAAATCGAAGAATACCGGCGATCACTCCGAACAGAACGGCATTCGGTAAATGCATCATGTAAAGACTGAAACCGATAATCAACCCGTACGACGCATTCACCATCGACTGCAAAAATAAATAATGGCTGACGCGATCTCCCGCTTCATCCATCGCGTGCGTCATCACGCTCAAGCGCCCATCGCCGGCCAATCGAATAAAGCGGTTACGCAAATCTTCGCGTTGCAGCAGCATGAAAATTGTGAAGACCAGAACAATTCCCGCCGTGCCAATCGGCCCAAGAAAATTCGGCAACGATTCGATGAAGCTTGTCGCCGGCGCAACTATTTCCACCGGAACAGGTTTCGTCACCGTCGCCGCCGCGGCAGCCGAAAGTTTGTTCGATTGCCCACTCGCGCTCCGTCCGGCAACAGGCGCCGGAGTTGTGGCGTTCAAATCCGTACTGATTTCCTGTACGGCCTGCGCCGCATTGGTCAGGCTTTGCGGCCGCGATTTGCGGATGGATTCAATTTTATCTTTGATGTTCGTGCGGTACTCCGACCAATGGCTCGTTGCATCCACCAGTTGGTTTGTAACCGCCCAACCCACGGAACCAATCGCGCCAACCGCCAGCAAAACCATTACTAA
Source organism: Terriglobia bacterium (assembly GCA_963840515.1). Taxonomy (GTDB): domain Bacteria; phylum Acidobacteriota; class Terriglobia; order Acidiferrales; family UBA7541; genus DASTCZ01. Next base: position 190,630 of record CAWIZI010000011.1, on the reverse strand, counting down.
GACCGCAAGAAAGCGCGGCACATGAATGCGTTCCAGCCAGCTTACCGGCGGCGTAAGTATGAAAGTGAAAAGAATGGCGAGTGCGAATGGAACCAGCACAACTTTCGCAAAATAAAGCGTGGCAATAATTACAACGGCGCTCACCAGCACCAGCAAGTGCGAATCGTCTTGATTTCGATGGGGCCGCGCCATGACCTTGACCGTGTTACTCCTTGCAATAAGTATACGCGTTTCGCTCGAAGACTCAGCTTCCGTTTGCCGGCTTGTTCAATTTTGAATCATGCGCGCAGCAGGAATATCTCGCTCGATAATTCAGCGTCCCACGCCCGCCGTTTTCGAGTAACATCCCATAATTCATACACGGAAGGACGTCTGCGATGAGCAGTGTTCGCGAAAATAGTAGCCATTTGGCGAAGTGGATCGCAGTCGCCACTCTTCTCGCGATAATTATTTCCGCGGCATTTTACGTTGCGCCACATTTGCGGCAACGCGCGGCGAAGAATGCGACGGCGGTGCCGAACGTCCCAGCTAGAGCGACGCCTCCCGCGCCAGACTGGACCGACGCCGACCTCAAAATAACGGGTGCCTTCATCCGGAGCCTACCGTGGAGCGCTGCCAAGAGGCGATCAACGAAGATTTCGCCGGAACAAAAAGTTTCTGACAAAAATGAATTTCGCATGCAGCCTGACACGGGCTCCGGCGAGCAAGAAGGCGGCGAAACCGGAGACGATCCAAAGCAGCGCGCCGATTATTTCTACCGTCAGCGCGCGTATCCATTCGCACAAACCCCCGCTGGCGCTCGTCAGCAATCGCTTCAGCAACTCGACGCGATGGTCAAACAGCAGCGCGCGATGGGAATTCTTCCCGAAGCCGACGCCGAACCTTCGCTCTCCGTCGGATTTCCCGGCCCGTCCAACTGGACCAACCTCGGTCCGCAACCTGTCACAAATTCCGCGGGCGGCTCAAATTTCGGAAATCCTTCGGCCACCGGACGCGTCACCGCCATCGCTGTCGACCCAACCACCACAAACACGTCGACTCAGGTGATTTATCTTGGCGCAGCCACTGGCGGCGTTTGGAAATCCTCCAACGGCGGAACCTCCTGGACCACTATTTTTGATCAGAATAATTCGCTGGCCATCGGCGGAATCGCAATTGCTCCCGGCGCTGGTAATAACAACATTATTTATGTCGGCACCGGTGAATTGAATTTTTCGGGAGACAGTTACTACGGCGCGGGCGTTTACAAATCCAACGACGGCGGAAATACCTGGACGCAGCAGTGCGGCGGCGCTTCCGTGAATTTCTGCACGCCAACATTTCCCGGCGCATTTCAGGGGGGTGGATACTTTGTCGGCACCATAGCCGTGAATCCCACCAACCCAAATATCGCGCTCGCCTCAGTAAGAAACGCAGGCAACGCCGCAGTCTCCGGAATTTATCGCACCACTGACGGCGGCGCGAATTGGAATTTGCTTCCGTCCGCTTCAGGCGCCGCAGGCAACAGCATCATCTGGAATCCTTCGGACAGCACCATCGTCTACGCGACGCTCGGTGAACGCGGCAACGCCGCGAAATTCGGCGTATATAAATCCACCGACAGCGGCGTCACCTTCGCACAACTTACCGGCAACGGAGCCACCGGAAATAATTTGCCGACGACAAATCTTGGGCGGCACGAAATGGCCGTCGCGCCCAGCAATGGCAACGTCGTTTACGTCGCCATCAACGCCGAATCCACTTCAAGTCTTCTCGGCCTCGCAAAATCCACTGACGGCGGCGCGACGTGGTCTTTCACCGCGCCAAGCACTCTTCCCAACCTGCCGAATTTTTGCAGCGGACAATGTTGGTACGACATGGCCCTCGCCGTTCTTCCCACCGATCCCAACACGGTGATCGTCGGCGGCTCTGCATTCACAAATAATAGCAGCACGGATTTTCGCAGCTCCGATGGCGGCGTTACGTGGACGGACATCACCACCGGTTCTTCCGCCGTTCGTCCGCACGTCGATACGCACGCGCTCACATTCGCAGCCACCACAAGCGGCTTCCGTCTCTACACAGGAAATGACGGCGGCGTCTGGTTCACAGATAATCCCACCGCTTCCACCGTCACTTGGGAAGCAGGCAACAATGCAAATCTCACCATCACTCAGTTTTATCCCGGCCACGCCGTTCATCCCAGCGACGAAAATATCAGCTACGGCGGCACGCAGGATAATGGCACCGAAAAATATTCTGGAATTCCCGCGTGGAATCACGTCGCCTGCGGTGACGGCGCGTGGGCCGCGATTGACCCAAATATTCCCACGACCGTTTACACAAATTGCCAGAATATCTCCATCCTTCGATCCGCTCTTGACGGTTCCGCGCCCAGTTGGGTCGGCATCACCAATGAACTCGGCAACAGCGGCGATCGTTCGCTCTTCATTTCGCCATTCGTGCATGATCCAATTCAGAGCGGCGTTTTGTACTTCGGCACATTTCGCGTCTGGCAATCTACAAATTACGGAAATGATTGGATCGCAATTTCTCCCGACCTTACCACCAGCAACACCAACGAAGTCACTTCCGTTTCTGTAGCGCCATCAAATAATAGTGTCGTCTATGCAACGACCACCGACGGCCAAGTCTGGCGCACCACAAATCCCAACTTGGGTTCCACAACATCTTGGACCAACCTAACGTCCGCTCCGCTTCCCGGCCGCTACGCCACAATGGTTCGCACCGATCCCTCCAGCGCCGATATCGCCTACCTTTCTTATTCCGGCTTTAATGGATTTAACGGCGATACCGTCGGCCACATTTTTAAAACCACAAATGGCGGCGCTACATGGTCTGACATCAGCGGCACCGGCGCCGGCGCGCTTCCAAATTCTCCAGTGAATGACATCGCCGTCGTCCACTACGGCGCGCCAATTAATTTTGACGCCGTCTTCATCGCTACCGACGTCGGCGTGTTCGAGTGTCCCGATCCAACTTCGGCGACGCCGTGCACAACATGGTCTCCGGTCGGCACCGGCCTTCCAAAAGTTCCCGTCGTCGGACTCGCTTTCCGTCAAGCTTCCGCAACTCTTCGCGCCATCACTCACGGCCGCGGCGTTTGGGTAATCGAAACTCCTGGCATCAACACCTCGGGTTTGCTCCTGCTAACTTCCATTACTCCCTCCAGCGCAGCTTCTGCCAGCGGCGCTTTCACAATGACTTTCGAGGGCAACGATTTCGGAGTTCCCTCGGGCACTCCGCAAATCTTGGTTGACGGCGTAAACGTCAACGCAACAAACATCACCGTCACCAGCCCCACTCAAATGACGGCTACGATTCCCGCGAGCGTGACAGCCACCGCAGGCCTTCACCAAATTTCCATCGATCAACCCGGCCACGCCGCCACTCCATCAAATCCAACAAGCGGAATAACCTTCAGCGTCCCCGGCCCCGCGCCAACTCTCACCTCAATTTCGCCGAACCACGCCAACGTAGGCGGCCCAACCATTCAACTGGAGGCCACCGGCACAAATTTTGTTTGCGGCTCCAGCCCTTCCGCAACTCTTATTCAACTTGAGGGCGCCGCGCTCAAACCATTTTTCTGTAGCGCAACTTCGGTTTTTGTAGGCGTGCCCGCATCCTTTTTCTTGGCGCCCGTAAATACGTCTGTAACCGCTTTCAATCCCGGCCCCGGCGGCGGACTCAGCGCGGCGCTACCATTCGCCGTCCAGACTCCCGCGTTCCCAGATCTTTCCGTGGGCTCGCTCGCCTTCCCGAATCAACCTGTGAACACAACCAGCGCCGCGCAATCCATCACCGTCACAAATGGCGGCGGCGCATCTCTCACCATCACCGCCGCTCCAACCATCACAGCCACCAACGCCGCGAATTTCGCCATCGCTCCCGGCACGACTTGCGCCAACGGCATAGTTGTCTCCGGCGGCGGTGGAACCTGCGTCATTAACGTCACTTTCACTCCCTCTTCCGTCGGCTCATTCGGCCCAGCAACTCTCACCCTCGCCAACAACTCCGCGCTGCCAAATCCAAGCGTAGCGCTCACCGGCACCGGAATCGACTTCGTCCTCAGCGCACCAACTCCCTCCGCCACCATCACCGCCGGACAAACAGCAACATTCACATTTTCGACGACGCCCGCGACCGGCGGCTTCCCAAATTCAATTTCCTTCTCCGCTTCCGGATTGCCGTCCGCATCCAGCGCAACATTTACTCCAACCGCCGTCACTCCCGGATCCGCGCCTGCAACCACAACACTTTCCATCTCCACCACCGCGCGCGGCGCATTGCCTCCATCGTCCAGACGCGCCCCACAAACCACGCCGCAACTCACCTTCTGGAGTTTCGCGCTAGCCACAATTTTCCTTGGAGTATTTTTCTTTAGCAGGAACAACCATCATCGCCGCTTCGCACCAACAATGTTCGTCACGGCCGCGCTGCTGTTAGCCATCGGCTTCGCCGGATGCGGCGGCGGCACCACCACTCCGCCTCCACTAACCGGCACGCCCGCAGGCACGTCAACAATCACAGTCACCGCCACGTCGGGCTCGCTGCTGCACACAACAACCGTGACGCTGACCGTGCAATAAAAACTGTCCGGAACACGAGCTTCACAATCTAAGTAGCCCCGGCCCCGGCGACGAAATAAAAAATTCGCTGCGGCTTACATCCACTTCACTAAATCGCGCGGAGTATTTTTCTTTCCATCGCTCGCAAAATTCTTCGGTCCCCACCAGCGAAACCATCGCCCAAACACTCCCACCAAATCCCGCGCCAAATGACGATGCCGCGACCGCGCCAAGTTCCCGCGCCGCTCGCGCCAATTCAATCATTTCCGGAATTTGATTCCCCAGCCCTACTTCCGCTGCTTTTTGTGATTCGTCCGCCAGTGCCCCAAACGCCAGCAGATCGCCGCGTTCCAACGCATCACCCGCCGCCGGAATAATTTTCTCCGACTCCAAAACAAATTGGCAGAACCGATCCACCAGTGTCGCCGGCGAAAATACAGAATTCGCGGAAAGCGCCATCGCCAAACCAATCTGCTCCACAGCATCCGCGGAACTTGTTGCCGCCGCGCGCAGCGTTGCAAACTCCACGCCAAATTTTCTTCTATACTCCGCCAGCACCGCCGCCGCAGCCAAACTAACGCGATTGTATTTCTCGCGCGCCGAATCCGTCTTTGACGCTTCCACTCCGCTGCTCGCGATCACAAATGTATATTCCGCCGGAAATTTTATCGTCCGCTCCGCCCGCACCGGACAAAAACTGTACTGGCTCAGCATTCCCGCGCGGCAACATAGAATCGCAGTGTGATCCTCACTTCCTCCAAACGTTCCCACGCCTCGATCCCCAGCTAACCCGCGATAATTCTGTCCATTTTCAACGCATGCCAAATATTCCGCCAACTCCTCGGCACTACGAATATTCGCTTGATACTCCGCGCGCTCCGCAAGTCCATTCACTTCGCTCAGCACCGAAAATATCGCGACCACCAATGCGCTCGAACTGCTCATCCCCGCTGCCTGCGGTAAATCACTCGCAATCGCAATATCTGCGCCGCGCAATCCTCTGCCAAAATTCCGTGCCACGCGCCGCGCAACGGCCATTACATAGACCGCCCATCCATCCGCAGGCAATTTCATATCTGGATACAAATCAATTTTCAGCCGCCGTCCATTCACAGCATCGAAAATATTGATCGTCGAATCCGCCCTCGCCCGTCCCGCCACGCAAATCCCACGCTCCGCCGCGCACAAAATACTTCGCCCGCCCGCATAATCCGTATGCTTCCCAAGCACTTCAATCCGCCCCGGCACAAACCAGCGCAATATCGGCGCACCATTCTCAGCCGGAAGCGCGCCTTCCGCAGCCTCAAACAATATTTTTTTCCGCGCCGACTCCTCAGTGCTCATCCCAGCGCGAATCAACCGCTCCGTAATTTCGCCGCTCACAATCGCACCTGAATTTCCTTCAATCGCTCCGCCACCGCCGAAATATCCGATCTCCGCGAAAGATCCAGCACTCCCGCCGTACTCCGCGCAATTTTCAAACGCATCCCGCCGCGCACCGCTTCCCCCACAGCCACCGGCAGCTCATATTCTCCGCGCGAGGAAATCTTCACACTCTTGCACGCCGCAAATATTTCCGCAGAAAACCTCCAGCAGTTCATGCTAATCAACGATCCAACGAGCAACTCCGCAGCACTCAATTCATCCGGCTTCTCCACAAGCTCAGTCAAATATCCATCGCTATCCACCTTCCCATACGCAAACGCCCGAATCCGCTCCGCCGGAATATTGCTATTCCTTACCAGCGCCGCTTCGTCGAACATCACCGCTCCCGGCTCGCCCAAATTCCGCAGCCCCGCAAGAACTTCCATCGGATATAAATTGTCCCCATTCAGCACGACAAATTCTTCGCCGTCCGCAAATGTTTGCGCCGTAAGCACTGCATCCGCCGTACCAATCGCTTTCTCTTGAATCACAAACTGCACATCAATGCGATTCGGCTTAATCCGCGCGTAATGTTCCTGCACAACTGAATGCTCCGGCCCAATCACAATGCACGCGCTTCGATATTCCGCGTCGGCCAGTCCGCTCAGCACGAAATCCAGAAACGGCCGCCCAAACGGAATCATCGCTTTCATTCCGGAATCGGCCACCGCAGATTGCGACGTATCCAGCTTCGCGCTCTCGGCATCACTTCTCATCCGTGTGCCCAGCCCGCGCGCAAGTATCACCGCTCGATTCACAAGTTTGGTCGCAGTCATTTCGCAAACATACTAGCAAGCGAACAATTCTTCCACTAAGCCCGTGATTTTCGCGCTAGAATCGCGCCCTAATTTATGAACGCTTGGTATTTCTTCTGGATGGCCAACTTTGTAATCGCCGGATCGGCATTCGCCGTCATTGCGATCGTCGTGGCAATTCGCGGCGTGAAAGATTTGCGCGAGATGTTCGCAAATCTTCGCGCGGAATCGAAACGCAAATAATGGCCACGCATTTTTCCTCGCTCGATTGGGCCATCGTCTGCGTCTACGTTCTCGCCACCATGCTCACCGGTTTGTACGGCCGCAAGTTCGTCGGTGGAATTTCCGATTTCCTCGTCGCCGGACGCGAACTCGGCCTCTACATCGGCATCGCCACTCTCGCCGCCACCGAAATCGGCACCATCACATTTATGTATTACGCCGAGCTCGGCTACAAAACCGGTTACGCCGCGTTCATCAACGGCCTCATCGCCGGCGTCGTCATGATCGTCATCGGACGCACCGGCTTCATCGTGCGCCGCCTTCGCGCTATGCGATTGATGACCGTCCCGGAATTTTTCGAAGTGAAATTCAGCCGCAGGCTTCGCGTCTTCACCGGAGTTCTCGTGGCCATCGGCGGAATTTTAAATATGGGCGTCTTCCTCCGCGTCGAAGGAACTTTCCTCGCAATCATTTCCGGCATTTCTCTTTCGCACATCAAAGCCGTCATGACCGCCATTCTTCTTCTCGAACTCGTCTATACCGTGCTCGGCGGAATGATTTCCATCGTCATCACCGACTTCATTCAATTCATCGCGCTCAGCGTCGGCACAATTCTCGTCACCATTTGGTCTGTGCGCGCCGCTGGACTCACCCATATGTATGACGCCGTAAAAAATACAATGGGCGTCGCCGGATTCAGTCCGCTGAAAAATCCCGAATATGGCTGGGCGTATATTATTTTTCAAGTTCTCGTTTGGATGGCCGTGCACACCTGCTGGCAAACCACTGCCATGCGCACGTTTTCCACGAAAAGTCCGGAGGTCAGCAAGAAAGTTTTTTCCTGGGCCGGATTTATTTTTCTCGGCCGCGGAATGATGCCCATGATGTGGGGCATCGCCGCGCTCGCCCTCCTCGGCTCCGGCCAAAATTCTCTCGAAGCCATGCCACGCATGTTGGCCACCGTTCTTCCCTCCGGCGTTCTCGGCCTGGTCGTCGCCGGAATGCTCGCCGCCACCATGTCCGTAAACAGTTCCTATCTTCTCGGCTGGAGTTCCATTCTCGCGCAGGACATTATTCTTCCGCTGCGCCGCCGCCCAATGTCTTCGCGGCAGCAAGTTATGCTCAATCGCGTGGCAAATTTGTTCGTCAGTATTTTCGTAATGGTCTGGGGACTTTGGTACACACTTCCCGGCCCAACTTATTTTTATTTGAATATGACCGCCAGCATTTATCTTTCTGGCACGCTCGTCACCGTGATTGCCGGACTCTACTGGAAGCGCGCTTCAATTCTCGGCGGCTATCTGGCAATGGCCGGCGGCGCGGTTGCCACTATCGCCTTTTTCGTTTTCAAAGCGCCGGCCAGCTACGCCGGATTAGGCGCATTTTTATTGGCTGGAATCGGCATGCTCGCCGGATCGCTCTGGCGCAAAAATAATTCGGCCACGCCAACTGTATCGCCCGAATCAGTTCTGGGCTAGCTAAGCTAACGCGTTTTGTATTCTAATCGGAGGCTCGCACAATGTTTCATCTCGATCACTCCAAAAATTATCTCCATCGCATCGCACTTCTCGCTGCATCCGCAATCCTCGCCGCCTCGGCCGCCGCTGCCCAAGAAAATACTCCCGTCTACTTCCAACCAAATCCCGGCCCCGCTCAAGCTCACCTCACCGCAAACAGTTTCTCAATTTCAAATTCCGCCCTCCGCGCCACCTGGCAAATTTCCAACAATAAATTCGCCGCCGGCGAATTCCGCGATCTCCTCGCCCAAAAATCTCTAGGCGCCCCCGTAAATCCCTTCGTCCTCCTCCTTTCAGACGGCCGTGTCCTAACCGCATCCGATATGAAAGTCACTTCCGCTCCAACAATCGAAAATCTAAAACCAAATCCCAACGCCTCAAAACTTTCCGAAAGAATTCCCGGAAAAGAAATCTCCGTTCAATTGCATGACGACGCCTCTCAACTCTCTCTCACCTGGCACGGCATTCTTCGTGACGGCTCCGCTTACATCCGCCAGGAAATCACTCTCAGCGCCAAAGATCAGGACGTCGCCATCCGCGAAGTTCGCCTCATTGACTGGATCATGCCCGACGCTCACGTCGCCGGACAGGTTCGTGGCTCTCCCGTTGTTGACGGCACTGTCTTCATCGGCTTCGAGCATCCTCTTATCTTCCTGCGTCGTCGCGCCTGGCCGCGTCCGCTGCAAACTCGATCGCGAACTGCCATTGCGCAAAGGACACGAAGTGACTTACTCCAGCGTCGTCGGTGTCACTTGCAAGGACAACTGCGCCGCGGATTTCTGAATTACGTCGAACGCGAACGCGCCCATCCCTATCGCACTTTCCTGCACTACAACTCCTGGTACGACCTCGGCTACTTCAAGCGCTACGACGAAGCGCAGGCGCTCGACGTCGTCCGCGCCTTCGGCACCGAGCTCACCGAGAAGCGCGGCGTGAAGCTCTCGTCCTTTCTCTTCGACGACGGCTGGGACGATCCCGCGACGCTCTGGAAATTTAACGCCGGTTTTCCCGATGGCCTTTCGCCAAGTTCGCGCCGGAAGCCGAAAAATATCGGCGCCGAGCCCGGCATTTGGATGTCTCCATGGGGCGGCTACGGCGAACCGAGACAGCAGCGCCTTGCCGCCGCGCGCGCCGCCGGCTACGAAATCGTCGACACACGGCCTGGCGCTTTCCGGCCCGAAATACTACGCGCTGTTTCGCGACACCTGCATGCGAATGATGCGCGACTTACGGCGTGAATCAATTCAAGTTCGACGGCACCGGCAACGCCAATCGCGTCTTCGCCGGCAGCGAATTCGACAGCGACTTCGACGCCGCCATCAACCTGATCACGGAGCTTCGCTCGCAAAAGCCGCGATCTTTATGTGAATCTCACCACCGGCACGTATCCTTCGCCTTTCTGGCTGCTGTATGCCGATTCGATCTGGCGCGGCGGCGAAGACCACGCTTTCCTCGGCGTCGGCTCCAATCGCGAGCGCTGGATCACCTATCGCGACGCCGACACGTACGAACATGTCGTCATCGACGGCCCGCTCTATCCGCTGAATTCGCTCATGCTGCACGGCCTGATCTTCGCGAAGCACGCAAAGAACCTCGACACCGATCCCAACCACGATTTCAAAAATGAGAGTCCGCGATTACTTCGGCACCGGCACGCAGTTGCAGGAGATGTACATCACGCCCGTCGCTGCTTTCTGCCGACGATTGGGATAATCTTGCCGAAGCCGCGAATTGGTCGCGCGCGAATGCCGACATTCTCGTCGACACGCACTGGATCGGCGGCGATCCGGCCGAGCTTGAAGTTTACGGCTGGGCCTCCTGGTCGCCGCGCAAGGGAATCCTCGTTCTGCGCAATCCCAGCGACCAACCGCAAACCATTTCGATCGATGTCGCGAAAGCCTTTGACCTGCCGCACTCCGCCACTCACAATTTCCGCCTCACAGTCCGTGGAAAGAAGATAGCGCTGCGCTGGCAGCACGATCCGCGCCGGCCAACCGCACGAATTTCATCTGAAGCCATTTGAAGTTTTAGTCTTGGACGCGACACCAATTCAAAATCTTACCGCTCACCATTGATTTTGAAGTAGCCTTTCACTTCGCAGCGCAGGTTCTACAAAAAGAGATTTCAAGACAAAACGGTTCTATCGCGCAGGGAGAGAAGTATTTTGTGTTGAAATCCTTTTTATAGAACCGCGTGATACCGCGAAGAGGCTTCCAACAATGCAGGGCGGGCCATCTGGCGTTAACTAAGAGGGTCGCACAATTTTTGGTGGGCCGCGCAGGACTCGAACCTGCAACCCGCTGATGATTCCCGAAACGCTATGTAGTTGGTTTGTCTTGCATTTCCCTGTGTCATGTATCACGGTTTTCGGGGGTGTTTGGCGGGGTTTTGTTCCCAAACTTGTTCCTTGATTTGAAGCTTAAACCTGTTGGTCCCAAGCCAGATGCAAACACTTGTTAGAATCTGTGGACTCTTGTTCATTCTAAGTGATTGCTGTCGAAGTAGTTGCGGCGCGAGTGTTGAGCGGGGTTGAATCTTGTTGATGTTGGAGGACTCTACAGCTAAAAATTATCTACGGCGTGAAAGACACCGACCTCGCCGCTCTCGAAATTCCAGCAAGATACAACTGCGTTCTACCAATCCGAATACTTCGTCCCATCCAATGCGATTCCCTGCGACAGAGAGTAAACGTCGAAGACGTTTTTTCCGCCCCACGAAGTAGTGTCGGGGGCGTCGCGGACAGCGCGCTGTCCCCAATCTGCCTTGCCGGTCATCGGGTCCTTTGGAATGCGGCGAAGAAACCGAACTGTTTCGCCAGTCGCCGTGCCGCCGTTACCGTTCCCGCCGACTTGTACCCCCTTAACTAGCGTATCCAAGTCGAGCGGGTAGCCCTCTGTGTCTACCTGCACGCGAATCAAACCCTTGTCCGCGTCATCCTTGTAGTTGTCGATGGCATTGCGAATCTCACGAAGGTCGTGATGCAACTCGGTCTCACGCTCGCGCTGTATCGTAACATGGACGAGCGGCAGCGCGGCCGACGCAAGGATCAGCAGGATAGCGATCGCAATGATCAATTCGAGCAACGTCATACCATCGACGGAGTTTCTCGTATATCGGAAGCGGCGCATTGTTGCGGACATTGGACAATTTAGATGGGGATCGACCTGTTATTCAAGGTTCGGCAAAATAGAATTCGTCCGAGATGGCGCGTCCCCTCCCTTAACTGACGTCCCATCCAAGACTGTCACGTCCTTAGTGGGATATGCTGTGACATAAATACGATTCGTGACAGTATTCAATGCGATACGAATGTGTTTGACGCTCGATCCGAACCTAGTCGTCGTCGTTCTATATGAATCACCGTCGATAACCGTTAGACTATTCATGTTATCGGCGGTTCCTTCAGTGCTAAACGGGAAATTTCGGGTTGCGTCGCTGACGAAAAAATAAGTTACGTAGATCTTGTTTGTTAATGGATTTACGTCCAAATGGGCCGGACACCAGCCGACCGGAACCTGAGTCGTATGGTTCGAAACACCGTCGATGACAGTCACGCTGCTGCTCTCGCAATTGGCTACAAAAATCTTGTTGGTCTCCGCATTCACGGCCACGCCGCCAAGCCCATCTCCAGTCACCACCGTCTCGGTGGTATTGGTGGCGCCATCAATTACGAGTACGTGATTTGGTTTCAGTTTATCCCCGGGGGCGGTACGCGTGGCTTCAACCAAATAAATCTTGTTCGTAACTGGGTTGACCGCCATCGAGTGGGGCACCCATCCGTCGGCGACTGATATTATCGTGGTTGCGTTCGTCGCGCCATCAATCACAGTGACAGTCCCTTTGTGACCTCCCACCGCGGATTCACAAGATACATAAATCTTGTTCGTCACCGAATTCACTACCATCGCATTCGCCCAGCCTGTGGGGACCCTAGTGCTTGTATTCGTGACACCGTCAATCACAGTGACGCCATTACCGAGCGAGTTCGCCACGTAAACCTTGTTGGTGACGGGTGTAGTGCACCCCTCTAAAACTAGACACCTCAGTTAGGTAGAATCAGGGCCTCCAAACAGGAGGCAACATGAGCAGGAAACCACGAGTAGATCGAAGTGCTGAAGAGAAGTGGCAGATTGTGCAGGAAGGGTTGAAGAGCGGGAACATCTCGGAGACGTGTCGCCGCTATGAGATTGCTCCGAATCTGTTCTATCGCTGGAAAGATGAAGCAGAGCAAGGGGCGAAGGCAGCGCTTGGGGGGAGAAGCGCTGCCGCGGCGGAAACGGAAAAAGATCGCCGCATTCGGCAACTGGAACGTACGCTGGGGCGGAAATCGCTGGAGATCGAAATCCTAAAAAACGTCGTGGGGGAGTGAGCTGCGGTCAGGTTCATTCCCAGGCGCGAGAGATGGTAACGCAGGGACACACGGCAACGTTGGTAGCGGCAACGCTGGCCATCAGCCGGTCGAGCTTGTATTACCGGAAGCGAGCGAGCGCCAGCCGAGCGGACCGGCAGTACGATGAGCAGATCGTCGTGGCGTGCGGGGAAAAACCGGTGTACGGATATCGCCGTGTGGCCTGGTGGCTGCGACGAAAAGAAAACCTGCTGGTGAATGGCAAACGCGTGTTGCGAGTGATGCGCGAGCGTGGCCTGTTGGTGCGTTCGCGCCGTCTTCGCGCGCGCCGAAAGAAGGAGTGGGGCCGCGTGGAAGCAGCGCACCCCAATCAGATCTGGCAATCGGACATGACGAAAATCTGGGCGGGGCCGACGGTGGGCTGGGCGTATCTGGTGAGTGTGATCGACTGTTGCACAAGGGAAATCGTGAGCTGGAATCTGTCAAATCGTTGCCGCACGGAAGAAGCGCTGGATGCCGTTGAACAGGCGGTGCTCGCACGTCTGCCCGAGGGAAGCCGCGAAGCCAGCGTGACACTGACCACCGACAACGGCACGCAGTTTACCTCGGCACGGTTCATCGAGACACTGAACCGGCTTGGAATCACACATCGCCGCACGGCCTATCATCACCCGGAGGGCAACAGCTACATCGAACGGTTCCATCGCAGCTTGAAGGAAGAAGAAGTGTGGACGGCGGAGTATCGCAGCGTGCAGGAAGCGCGCGAGTCGATCGCTCGCTGGATCCAGGAGTACAATCACGACCGACCGCATCGCGGCGTCGGAAATCGCACACCGCGCGAAGCGTTCTTGAGTTTTGCATCTGTACTAAAAAACGAGGCCCTGACTGTCTAGTTTAGAGGGGTGCACTACATCTTCATGCGTCGGAATCAGGCTCACCGATTCCAGCCGCTCAAGGATTATGAAGGAATGCTGGCATTCGACACGGCTACCGGAAGGACGTGCAAGTCGGTGGTTATTCCAATGATGCCGGTAAAAGCGGAGTGAGATGAGGATTCAGTCCCGCAAAAATCCGAAGATGTGGGACTAACCCTATATCGAAATAGTCCGGCTTGTTGGGACATTCGATGAGGAATATGAGCGCCGCGACCTGACGGTACTGGTGCTCCAGGTCGTAGAACCTCTTTAAAAACATCCCGCGTGAACGGGGCCGGGAAACTGTACGGTCTTGAATAATGCGACGTATTCGGCCCGAACCGTCCTAGTACCAACCACCGGGAAGCCCACTCGCCCCAAAAAATCTTAATTTTTCTTGTGAGATTTTCCCGAAATTTCCCCTCTATATAAGTGAGGGAGGTTCTCGCCCGACTCCGTCGCAGCCTCGACCAACCACCGCCTTTCCAGCGCGGGGAATACAGGAAGCTTGGCAGGCCTGTCTTCGTTCGAGCCACCCGGAAACGGAGGCGTGATTAAGAGTTTGGCAAGAAAAAATCGATTGGCCGGCTGACATTTCTCGATTTTTTGGCATCTCTATAAGAGGAGGATCTTTTCAGTTGGCCTCTGCTTTCATCCGCAGTTGACGTTCTTCGAGGTTGCTGTTCCCGCAGTGTTTTGGAGTTGACCCGCTATGTCCCGAGGATTTGATGTCGATGATTTTCGCGACTCCGATTCAAGCCGCGACGTGAGCCGAGGTTCATCCTCCGGCTGGAACTCTGGCGACAGCCTCGCCGAGATTCACCGCGAGGAAGAGCGAACCGACCAACGCAATCAGGAGCAGCGAGAACGCTCCGATAAAGACCGCCCGCCATTGCCGCGCGAAGATCGCGTTCAAGCCATTCTCGCTCAGCGTGTCCGTACGAAGTATGTAGACCGGGACAAGACATACTCGCTCCGCGATTCTGAGATTCACACGCTTTCCGAAGTCGGCAAATTTCGCGTTGTCGCCACAAAAGACTTAGCGCAATTCGCTTACAACGGCGACGGCTCCCGCATGGAGAACGACATTGAAAATCTGGCCCGTCAAGGTCTCGTGCGGGAATCGAGTATCGCTACGATTGAATACAATCCCGGTCCCGTTGTCACGCTCACGAAGGAAGGTCACAAACTTCTCTCGCGCGGAAAAGTCGTACCCTCCGGCCAAGCTACCTACCACGACTTGAAAAAACCGAAAGAGGCCATCCACGATGCCGACCTCTACCGCCTCTATCACAAGGCAGCAGATGAGATCGAAGCCGATGGCGGCAAAGTCCTCCGCGTCAAGCTCGATTACGAAATGAAACATGAACTCTATTCGCGCCACGCACGAGCTTCAAAGGAAAGCAGCCTGGAACGCCGAAGACGTCCAAGAGGAAGTCGCCCGAAATTATGACCTGCAGGTCGTGGACGGGAAAATTCCGATCCCCGATCTCCGCATCGAGTACGTAAACGAAAACGACAATGAAATTCAAAGGCGCGACCTTGAACTCGCCACCGAGCATTACCACTCGCGCGCATTTTCAGAGAAGGCGCGCGCGGGATTCCAAATCTATGCCCGTCCCGAAGATGCGGCACATTTCCGCCGCGTTCGGGACGACCATCACCTAATCACCACGATCTTCAGGCTGTGACCTATGAACATATCGGAAACCCATCTCACGAACCTCCGCGCTTTCGGCTATACCGAATCGGAAGCTCGATTCCTGTATATCGCGGCCAGACATTCCGGCTACTTCACGGTGCGGCAGTTCCTGGAATTCGCAAAAGCCAAGAGTGGCAAGCGAAGCGCATGCTTCGTAGAGAAGTTGATCGCATTGGGCCACGCCTCTGCGCAGAGATACACGCGGAAGAGCCTTGTCTATCACATTCATTCGCGCCGACTCTTCGCTGCCATCGGCAAGGACTATCTGCGTCATCGCCGCGAACACGAACTCGACCATATCAAGACGCAGCTTTTGGCTTTGGATTTCATCCTCTCCCATCCCGAAAATGACTATTTCGAGACGGCACAGAGGAAGCGCCAATACTTCACCGAGACTCTGAGGCTTGACTCTGCGCTGTTTACATCAGAGGACGCGAGCCGAAAGCCCATCACTTTCTCGGATGGCTTTCCTGTGTTTCTCGCTCGCCCGTCTCGCTGAGTTACCCCCTGTGGTGACCTTTACCTATGTGGATTCGGGCCATTGGAATCTCGATCCGTACGTCGCTCACTTGCGACGCTACCGGCCCCTTTTCCAGCACCTTCCTTCGTTCCAGTTCATTTACATTTCGACCTCAACAAGACTTCAAGGCGAGGCCAGAGAACTGTTTTCACTCCTGATCAAAGGAGAGGGACTCCCGGATTTGCTCCGCTATTTTGACGTGCGAACCAAATGGAATCGCAAACAATACGGGTTAGTCACCGACGCCGACCTGATCTTCCGGAATGAAGCGAAGAAGCGTTTTACCGGGCCGAGGTTTGAAACTCTTTACCGATTGTGGTTCCGTAACCAATTGCCCAGCGACATCGCAAGACACGAAACACCACTTCTTCCGGCTTCCGAAAGAATCCGTTTTCAAGCCGTCATAGTGCCAGGACACGAAACCGTTTTCGGTAAATCCACGAAGCGTTGGGGTGACGACTGGCAGCTACAGCAGCTTTCCGCCCAAACGTCACCGAAGCCCGAATCGCAAGCTCTTTACACAACGGCAGATGCGGAAAGGAGAAACGTGAAACATGCACGCGGCCAAAACGTCTGTAGGGCGGGAGCGACCCCACTTTGTGCGGCTTTCAGCCGCCCAAAAATTCGTGGGATCGCTCCCGCCCTCTCGCGCAGTTTGCGCGAAGCCGTCTTGGCCGCGTGCACGGATCGAAACATAAATTCCGTAATGCAAGTCGCACTACAAACTTCAACAGAAAAGGAGAAAGTCCTATGGCACTTCTGAAAGCACCATCAAAGCAACCGAAAACTACAAACCTTCAAGTCCGTTTGGAGGAAGAAGTCAGACGCAATCTGGACAGGTACGCCGAGTTTCTTGACGCGAACCCGTCTTACGTTGTGTCTGAAGCACTGAAATTTTTATTCAGGAAAGATGACGAGTTCAAGCGCTGGGCCGATGCACACCCACACACAACCAATGCACAATCACGAGTCCATTCAAGGAGACGCTCTGAAAAAGACTGCGTAGCAAAATGAAATCTCACTCACCCCAATTCGCTGTGCGCGAGAATACAGCGTCCTCAAGACAGCATGCCCCGCGCTTTGAATCCTCAGAAGAGTCCTCATTGAGTTCCTCCGAACAATGACGTACGTGCGACAGCCACAGAAGCCGGAAGGGAAGAAGGCCATCTTCTCACTGTCCACGAAGTAGCGACGATGTTGCAGGTTCCGGTTTCTTGGGTTTACGGACGCATGCGGAAGCGATCTGTTGAACGATTGCCAGGATACCGGCTCGGAAAATACTGGCGCTTTCGTCAGACCGAAGTGTTGGCGTGGATTGAATCGCAAAGGCGAGATTCCCATGCAGCTTGACACGAGGTCTACACTGAAAAGTGACGCAGGGAAAAGCAGACGAACCAACGGAAAGGACCGTGTGGTTCACTGCCGGTACCAAGATGGCTGTTTGTTTATTCGCGGCAAGAAACGAAAAGTGTGGGTAGCACGCTGGAGACAAGACGTGATCCGGGAAGACGGAACGCTGACCCGCACTCAACGCACCGTCGTATTCGGTTCTGTAATCGAACTGTCACGCCGTGAAGCCCGCTCGCTTCTTCAGAGGCGAGTTTCTGAAATCAATCAGGGAAGGCACCGCGCTCGACCTATGATGACTCTTGAAAAATTTGCGAGAGAACATTGGCAAGCCGGAGCCTTGCTCGCCCTAAAACCCAGTAGCTTCGCTACTACAACTTCCAACTCGACAAGCATGTCCTACCCGCTCTCGGCTCGTTGCGGTTATGCGATGTGAGTCGGCCAGTCATTCAGCAATTCCTGCTCGACCGAAAGTGCAAAGGGTACGCAAGCTCAACCGTCCATGGAGTCCACACGACGTTGGGTAAGGTACTTCAAGCAGCGGTAGAGCACGGTTATCTTGAAACGAATCCCGCAAGAGGAATTCAAATCGGCGAGAGAGAACCTAAACAGGAACGGAAACTCTTGTCACTTGAACAACTCCAAACGCTTCTCGCAAATCTCGCGGAGCCGTGCCACACAATCGTCGTCGTTGCCGTACTCGTAGGAATGAGAATCGGAGAAATTCTGGCGCTCCGATGGAAGCGACTCGACTTCTTACGCGGAACGATTGATGTGGCTCAGACATTCTCAGATGGACAATTCGGAACGCCGAAGACGAGGAGTAGTAGGCGTGTCCTTCCGATGAGCACTTCATTGCGAGGAACTCTTGCAGCATACAAACTCAACTGCAAACGGACGGGGCCGGAAGACCTTGTCTTTTGCACAACAACGGGAACGCCACTCAGTACAAAAAATCTTTACAACCGGATGCTCGCGCCAACATGTGATCGCATCAGGCTACCCAGGATTTCGTGGCATTCCTTCCGGCATTCCAATGCAACGTTGCTAGGCGAAGTTGGTGAATCCGTGAAGACCGCTCAATCTCTTCTCGGCCACTCAGACCTAGAAACAACACTCAACACATACATGCACGCGATCCCCGACTCACAGCGACGTGCGGTCGAACGAGTTGCGGGGGTTTTGTTCCCAGATGTTCCCAAATCCGATGCGGTCTCGAAGGAGACTGAACGGATCAACTGATTGTAATGTAAATACTTACGGAGAATATTTGGTGGGCCGCGCAGGACTCGAACCTGCAACCCGCTGATTAAGAGTCAGCTGCTCTACCACTTGAGCTAGCGACCCCACCGAGAGCTTTGCATTTTATACTGCCATTGCCGGATTTGTCGAACCGGCCGACGAGCAGCGAATAAAACTGACTCCTTCTCACGGTTAAGATGCGAGCTGCGCAGAACAATCAAGCCGATTGGATTGCCCCGAGGTCTTCGTCGTCCCGAACCCTCGGCAAAGCAAATGCAGCGGATGCAACTGACTACAACCAGAAAAAATTGGGCCAAAATCAGGATCTCGATTCATTATCTCCTTTGATTCCCTGACGTTAGCAATCCCCCGTCCGCGCGAGTTAAAGCTCATTCTGGAAAAAACGCCTACCCCCACCCCGGGGGTCGCGAGCGATGTGTGTGCTAATAAAGGACTTACGGCGATCTGGGGTTTATGTGTGTGCTAATGAAGGACTTAGAGGGGATCGACATTGTAGGCACGTACTTTGCGTCCCGCCGTTTTCAGTCGGGAGGACACCTTCAAATGGGCTGGGGTCTTGTTCTCGGGCGACTTGCTCCGCTCTTATCTTCCTCAAATGTTTTCTCTGCATACTCTGCGCCTCTGCGTTCAACACCTTTCTTCTCTTTTTTCGCCCCCAAAAAGTGCACTATAATGCACTTTCCCGGCTTTTCGCTCTGAAAACTGCATTATAATGCAGTTTTTAACTCCAAATACCCACCGCCTACCGGCGCAACTCCGCTGCAACTTCCTTCGCCACTTCTTGCGCGCGTGCAATTGCGTTCGGCTCAAATGAAATCGCCGCAACTTTTGGATGTCCCCCGCCCCTATAACGCTCAGCAATCGCCGCCAAATTTTTCACCGCCTGTGCCGATCTCCACGGATTCGATCCAATCGATACTTTCGCGCGATCTTTTCCCGCGCTCACTCCCACTGTATAAATCGCTTCCGGATGCAGCAAGTACGGAATAAATTTGTTGGAACCTTCCAAATCCAAATCGCTCACATCATAAAAAATCACGCCGTCCGAAAGTTGCGTCCGCTTCCGCAAAATATCAATGGACCGCTTATGTCTCTCCATCAGCGGCCCCAAAAGATTTGCCACAATCGGTAATTTCACAACTTCTTCCAAAGGCTTCGATGCCATTTCCGGAATCAAAATTGGCGAAACACTTTCCCCCGGCGCCGCTTCAATCACCAGCGCAACCTGAGTTGCAGGCTCGCTGATGCTCACAGCCTGCTCCGCCGAAGCATATTGCGCGCCATCAATAATATCTCCCCAATAAATCAAACCCGCGAGAGGCTTTGTATCAAATCCAAATTTCGATTGCGCCACGTCGGCAATTAATTTCGTGCAGGATTTATAAGTCGGATCGTAAAATTTGTGGTTCGTGTGATCGTCCTCAAAATGTTCTCTGTCGGCCGCGGTTAAAAACGCGCTCTGGTGATGATCGAACCACCAGGTCAACTTTGGCGAATCGGAATATTTGAAATCCACAATCGCGTTTTCATCTCCGTCAAACATATTTTCTTGAAATGGACGCCGCGCCAAATGTGACATTCCCGTATAAAAGAAATTGGCCTCCGGACTCATCCGCTCGCGAAAGAAACGCGTGAACACAGCGGATGAAGCCGCTCCGTCAAAACAGCGATCGTGAAAAAATACGCGTACCTTTTTCGGATCAGACATTCCAAGAATTCCTTCGGCTGAAATTACCAAACTTTTCAAAATGTACGGCGCATCCAAAGATGGCCGCGCCGCGCCAAGATGTCAAGCGCCGCCAGTCTTTCGTCAGGCGCAAAATAAAACGGGGAGCTGAGTAAGTCAGCTCCCCGCGAAACGCAACGCCGCCAAGCGCAGCATCAAAAATTCAGCATGAACTAGCTCGGTGTCTTGCCCACAAGGCTATCCGCAATGTTCGCCGCGATCGGTACTCGAAATTGCTCGCCCTGATACGCTTTGAACATCAGGAAAATCCAGAGCACCAGGCTAACCAGACGGATCAGCATGAAAATTGCGTAGCCCGTCGTCCAGCCCATGCCAAAACTGCCGAACGCAATGCTGGTTGCGAACATCGCGCCGACAATCCAGTAAAGGATTGTGATCATCCCAAAAACAACGATTGATTGCGCCGCGTGAAATCGCACGCTGTGACGCTTGTCAATCACCAGGAAAATAATTCCCGTCAGCCACCAGAGCGAATAGCAAAGCGCTCCGGCAACATTATCCGCAAGGCCAGCCGTTGCCGGCGCGCCGCTGCCCGGATTTGAGTGCTGCGCTGGCGGAGCGGAAGGAGTTGAAGAGCCCGCAGCCACCGGCCTGCCACACTGTTTACAAAACGCCGAACCTGCCGGCACATCAGCGCCACAACCGCTGCAAAACGCCATGGTGAACCTCCGCGAAGAATGTCGAAATACTCCTACGGCGCGGAGACTAGCAGAACCAATGGCGGGCTGCAAGAGATTCCAATCAAATTATTAATGATGGGAGCGCGCGTTTCCTCTGATGGACGTGCGAGCGAGTATTGGAAAAATTACGCCGCGGATTTTCCGGCGATCAGTCCTGCGATGCTCGCCGCAATCGGAATGCGAAATGGTTTGCGCTCGAACGATTTCAACATCAAAACAATCCACAACGCGAGAGACGTAAAGCAAATCAGCGCGAAGGAAACAAATGCGATGATGGAAGAAACTTGTTGCGTCGATTCCAGAAAAAGCCTGTTGGACATGCGACCGGAAATAAATCCGCCGATGGTAAGCACGCCAAAAACAATAATGGATTGCACGGCATGAAATCGCACTTGCGGCCGCTTATCCATAAAATAGATAACGATTCCCGAAACCCATCCAAATAAATAACTCAGCGGCGCGGCGTAATTCAGCGGAATTACAGATTGAATAGTTTCAGCCGTTCCCGGTGATCCATCCACATGCGGAAGCACCTGTCCGCATTTCGCGCAATAAATATGACTAGCCGGCGGCGTAGTGGGTTTCAAACGCTGGCCGCACTTCACGCAGAACGCCGCGTCGCCCAGCACTTGTGTGCCGCATTTCGAGCAAGTTACCATTTGTGCCTCGCGGTGGATGTCGAGAAATTTCGCGCGGCGCTGTGAGCTAAATTTCGCTGAGTTGTCATTCGCGCAGACATTATACGGTATTCCGGGCGCATCACGCTCAAATCACAAAACTGTTTTCCTACTTCACGCTTCCCTGCTTCCCATTCGACAGTATGGATATAGAATGTGCTCGCCGGAAAAGTCCGGCAGGAGAAATGTCTGTCCACATTTCCAACAAATCCGCAACAAGGTGAATTGCGTCCGGTCCGCCGGATCCTTGGATTTCCGTGGCCGGCTCAAGTGACTCGTGGCGAGCGCAATGCGCTGGTCGCCGGCGGACTCGGCTGGATGCTCGACGCCATGGACGTGATGCTTTATTCCATGGTGCTGGCGCATTTGATGACGGCGCTCGGCATGAGCAAAAGTGTCGGCGGACTTTTGACGGGACTGACGCTCGGAGCATCCGCAGTCGGCGGGCTGATGTTCGGATTTATTGCGGACAGGGTTGGACGAACGCGCGCGTTGATGGCATCGATCCTGGTTTATTCGCTGGCCAGCGGCGCTTGCGGACTTTCGCAAACGGTTATCGAGCTGGCAATTTTCCGCGTGATTCTCGGATTGGGAATGGGCGGCGAATGGACGACCGGCGCAACATTAATTGCGGAGACGTGGCCCGCGGAACATCGCGCGAAAGCGCTTGGGCTGATGCAATCCACCTGGGCGATTGGCGAAATGCTCGCGGTGGGAGTTGTGGCGCTCGTGTTGCCGCATTATGGATGGCGCGCCGTATTTTTTGTTGGCGTGCTTCCCGCGCTCGCGGTGTTTTGGATTTTGCGCGCGGTACCGGAATCGGAAATGTGGCGCGCGCGCGGAGAAAAAAAGAGCGGATCTCTGCGCCTGCTGTGGCGAAAAGATATTCGCGGACCCGGACTGATCGCCACTGCGATGAACGCGTGCGGAATGTTCGGCTACTGGGGACTTTTCACATGGATTCCCGCGTACTTATCGCTTCCAGTTGCACAGGGCGGCCGCGGATTAAATTTGATGACCACGACGACCTGGTTGATTGTGATGGGCGTTGGAAAATGGCTGGGCTATGCGCTGTTCGGTTTCTTTGCGGATTCCGTCGGCCGCAAAAAAAGTTACGCAACATATTTATTTGTCGCCGCGGCGCTGGTGCCGATTTACGGAATGTCACGCAGTCCGATGTGGCTGCTGATTCTTGGACCACCGGTGGCATTTTTCGGCACGGGATTTTTTTCAGGTTATGCAGCGATCGCCTCTGAATTATTCCCCACCGAAATTCGCGCTACCGCAATTGGGCTGAGTTACAACGTTGGACGCGGATTTTCCGCCCTAGCTCCACTTGCAGTCGGAGCCATTGCCACGCGTTACAGTTTTAATGCGGCGTTTTATCTGCTGGCGGCGGCGTTTTTCGTGAGCGCGGTTTTGGCGCTGGCGTTGCCGGAGACTAAGGGGAAGGCGTTAGAATGAATTGTACGATTACAACTTTTTTGTAATTATTGACAATTTTTGTAATTCTTGGTACAAATGTATTGTACCATGCGAATCGGAGGGTTACGATGCACGTAGTCGACAATCCCTTGTTAAGGCTTGCGGATGAAGTTTGGATCATCACAGCGCTGCTGCATAAGGAAAATCCGGATCGGGAAGACTTCTCAGTCGAAGAAATACGGGCACGCGCACACGATGAGCACCTTACGGAAAGTTTGCGGCCGGGATTCAATGTTCATGTGATCGAGCATTGCGTGGCGAATCGAGCGCCAAATTCCGGGCGATACAGAATGTTGATTGAAACCTCCAAGGGTCGTCGGCGCCTTTTTCGCATAGGCGATCCTTATCATCCGGCCCGGGAAGGATCGAAAATCATGCCTGAACCAGAAGAACTGTCGACACAATATCGCTATCTGCTTGATTGGTATCGCGACGAATACTGCGCGAAGAGCGTGAATTCCATTGAGAATGACCCACTACTCAGTCTTCGCGGCTCGGGAAAGGAAATTTGGGCAAACGAACATGCGGATGAATATATCAAGCGGCTGCGGGAGGATTGGGATTGAGCCGAATATTTTGGGATACGAATCTTTTTATTTATCTTTTTGAAGATAATGGAGTCCTTTCTGAGCGAGTCGCTCAGTTACGGAGCCAAATGCTCAAGAGGAATGACGAGCTACTAACGTCAACGTTCACGCTCGGGGAAATTCTTGTGAAGCCGATCGAAAATGGTTTTCATTCCCTCCGAAGACAGTACGAAGATCTGCTTCAGTCAATATCAACGCTGGTTCCGCTAGACGTGGAAGCAGCAGCGATCTACGCTTCAATCAGGCAGGATCGAAAGATCAGGAGTCCGGACGCGATTCAACTGGCGTGCGCCGCTCGCGCACGCACAGATCTTTTCATTACGAACGACGGACATTTACAGGGAAAAGTAATTCCAGGAATCCACTTTATCGTGCCGCTTGCGAACGCGCTTATCTAGACACGCCAATTCCTTCAAGACAATATTGCTTCGGGTCATTTTGTTTCATTGCGGGCGCGGCTTCCACAATGTTACTGTGACGCTGTTGCTGGCGTGATTTGTTTTCATAATATTGCCGATACATCATAGATTCGGATAGGTTGGGCCATGAAACACTTCGCAATTATTCTGCTGGCCGGAATTTTCTGCGTGATTGCCGCAGGTTGCGGCAGCACCGGCGCTGCTCCTCCGGCTCCTGCCGTGCTTTCCATTTCGTCGACTTCCGAATCATTTACTGCGGTCCAGGGTGGCGCGAACCCGGCGGCTGTGTCTGTGACAGTTTCAAATACCGGCGGAGGCACGCTCGCTTTTAGTGCCGTGAGCGATTCGCCATGGCTTACAGCAACTCCGCCAAGCGGCATCGCGCCACAAACCTTGCAGATTAGCGCCACTGTCGGCACGCTTCCCGTTGGTATGAATACCGGACACATTACGGTAATTGCCGCGGGAACTACAGGATCTGCTACGGTGACAGTTAGTTTTTTTGTTACGCCACAGCCTTCCGAAGCGCCTTTCTGGGCGCAGTGGGGAGCGAATCCGCAGCACACCGGAATGGTGACTGTCGCGGGACAGAATGCCACGGAGAAATTGGCGGACATTGTTTACGATCCGTTTGTTACGCAAGAAAAAGCGGAGAACACGCCGGTGTTCGGCGAGCCTGTTCTGACGGTTCATTATCAGGCGCAAATCACGGACGGCAATGACGTGTACGCGATGATGAAGACCGGCACTTACAATTCATGCAGCCCGGCCGGTGCCTGGTTTTCACAAAATGCAGCGTGCGGACCCAATACCTGGAACACGATGATCTGGAATGAGGCGCGATTTTCGTGGATCAATAATCAATTGACGCAAATTTGGATTTACGCGACGGATTGGAAGCCCGAGCCGAACGGAAATGGGCTGCAAGGTTGGGAGCCGGTGTTTCATCCCGTGGACGCGAACAACTTTATTTATGTTCCCGGCGCGGGCGGTACAATTTGGAAAGTGAATAAGACGACCGGCGTGTCGGCATCGCACATTAATCCATTCAGCGGCACAAATATTACGGCGACAGATACATATGTGGCGAGTCCGCTTTCCGCCGATTCGCAGGGCAACATTTATTACACCGTGATCGAACTTGCGGCTCCGAGCCAGGGAGATCCGTGGACAGTGAATGACGCGGTGGGAGCGTGGCTTGTGAAAGTGAAGTCGGATGACACGTCGAGTATTGCGACGTTTGCTTCGCTTGTGCCCAACGCGCCCGCGCCAACTTCGACCGCGTGTCTTTCTCAATTTAGCCGCGGACCAAATGGACTTTGCGGATCGCAGCGGCCGGGAATAAATATTGCGCCGGCGATTGGACCCGACGGCACGATTTACATGGGCAGCGTGGCGCATTTTAATGACGGTCAGGCGTATGTGGTTGCGGTGAACTCTAATCTGACTCCGAAATGGTCTACGTTGATGCAGTCATTGCTCAGCGATGCTTGCGGTGGCTCGCCGCCGTGCACACTTGGATCGGGATTGATAAGTGATCTTGGGTCGTCTTCGCCAACGGTTGCGCCGGATGGTTCCGTTCTGTTCGGCGCGTTTACGAGCTACAACGGCGGGCGCGGACATTTAATGAAATTTGATTCGCTGGGAAATTTTCAGGGAGATTACACTTTTGGATGGGATTCCACACCGGCGATATACATCCACAACGGAACGTATTCTATTGTGATCAAGGACAATAATTATTCGACCGGCGGACCTTACTACATGACGCAACTGAATCCGAGCTTGCAGATTGAATGGCAATTTCAGAATACGAATCCCGGCAAGCCGGATGGTTACGAATGGTGCATCAATATGCCGGCCGTGGATGTGAACGGAATTGTTTACGCAAACAGTGAAGACGGGAACATTTATGTGATTCCGCAAGGAAACACCGGAATTTTCACGCAGCCACTTGCTTCGCTATTTCTGAATTCTGCGATCGGCGCGGCGTACACTCCACTTTCGATTGGACCGGATGGAAAACTTTACACGCAGAATAACGGGCATCTATATGCGATTGGAAATTAGACGGCGCCAGTAGCAATGCAAACGTTCCGCGCGTTGCGCGTGTGCTAGCGGCGATGCTAGTGTGAGGATACGCGGAAGTGGCGGAATTGGCAGACGCACCAGCCTTAGGAGCTGGCGGCTTAACGGCCGTAGGGGTTCGAGTCCCTTCTTCCGCACCAAATATCGAGAAGTGAATCGCCGGGAAAATTTTCGTAGCGCGCAAATCCAAATTAGTTTGTGGAGGAAAAAATGAAATTCGTCCGAGGACTTGCATTGATGCTGGCCGCAGTTTTGGTGGCGGGATTTGCGCCTTCCATATTGGCGCAGGGTGGAGCGCCCGCGCCTGCAACTCAGGTGACGGCGTCAACATCGCCGAATCCGGTGAGCGACACGTTACGTACGCTTGTGAAGCGATTCTCAACGAATATGGTGGGCGCGGCGGAATTGATGCCCGCCGACAAATATGATTTCAAGCCGACGCCGCAGGAAATTACATTTGCGCATCTGGTGGGACACATCGCGCAATCGAATTTTGGATTGTGCGCGAGAATCAGCGGCGCGCCGGCTCCGCAGCAGACTCCCGTTGCGGATACAGACGGAAAAGACAAGCTGGTCGCAGCGATACGGGCATCATTCGACTATTGCACTGAAGTTCTCGCAAAAACAGATGACTCCGCATTGGGCGTCAACGTGGGGAACGCAGCGCGTCCGGCCACGCGAGCTGCGACGATGATTACTGTTGCATACGATTGGGCGGACCACTATTCGGCACAGGCAGTCTATCTGCGATTGAATGGAATTCTGCCGCCATCAGCCCAGCCAGCACCTGCAGCGGCGCCGAAGATGTAATGGCGACAGCCAAACCTCGCACTAACGCCGAGCCTTCCCGAACGGAAGCGCTCGTCATTCTGGCTGTTACATTTCTGGTGCAGATTGTGGAAGCTTGGCGAAGCTTCGGATGGCTGAATCGCGCTACGGGGAATTTCGATAATCTGGATAATTCAAACTACATTGCGATTGCGGATTTTATTCGTCATTGGACTCCGTCAACGTCGTTTGAATATCAGCATTTTTGGGGATACCCGTACCTTATTGTTGCGGTTTCGAGCATTCTTCATATTACGAGTTTGCAGGCGCTGGTCGTTATCTCTCTAACTTGTTCCGTTATCAGCTGCCTTCTGCTACATCGCCTGTATGGTGGACTGGTAGCCGTAGCGTTCGGGTTGGTTAGCTCCGCGTGGATATTGCTTTCTGTTTTCGGTGGAGTCGAGCCGCTGTTCATGGCGTTGTTGTTCGCCTCATTTCTAGCGGCTCGCCGCGAACGATGGCTGCTGGCGATTTTTCTTGGATGCGTTGCAACTACCGTGCGCCCCATCGGAGTGCTGGCGCCACTGGCTCTTTTTGCGAGTCTGATCTGGCAGCGTCAGTGGAAAGTTGTGGCGCAAGGTTCCGCGGTCGCTCTCGCGATGGCCGCCGTCTACTTGATACCGATCCGGTTGCTCACGGGCGATGCATTCTTCCAAATCAAATTGTACAGCGTGGATTGGCGCGAGCATACGTTTCCGTTTGTCCATCGCGGAATCTTGACGTTCCCAATGCTCCGGCTGGTGCAAGGCTTCTTCTACTTCCACGAACGCTGGCGCTCCGTGCCGGCCGCGGCTTTGCGGCTTGCATGGATACTGGCAACAGCTGCAGGAGCGATTCTGCTGTGGACGCCGCGGTGCTCACGTGAACTTCCGTTGCCGGAAAGGATATTCGGCTGCGCATATATTACTTTTTTTGTCTGCTACAATTTTCAAGAAATCGCGATATATATACCGCGTTTCATCTTGCCGGCGCTGCCGCTAATGCTGTTTATCGTGCGAAAATGGATTCCGCAGAATCGCCGGATACTGTGGCCGCTGGCTGCTATTGCGATCGTCTTCAATACGGTGGTCTTGTTTGGGTTCAAGACAGTATTTGGGTTTAAGTTATGGGGAATCCGGCTGACGCCCAAATATTGGGAACGATAGCTGGTTTAGATTTGGAATATTCATGATTGCAAAACGGCTTTTGTGGCTTTCGATTTCCATTATTGTTGTCGGTGGCTCGCTTTTAATTTGGCACGTCTACGATCCGGACTTTAGCTTCTTCGATAGCAAATCCAGTTTGAAACAAACTTTGAAAGAAGTTCAGGACGGGCTGAATCGCGTTGGGTCGGTTGGCTATACGCTGAATTTTCACAATAGCGGCACGGGCGAAGACAAGACGGTGCCGTCCAGATTGGAAATTTCGCAGGTAAGCGCCGATCCGAATTCGTGTTTTCTTATTTATGAGCAGCGAGCGTATTCAAATGCGGCGCACCACGACACCGGGTACGTGATTGAACTGAAATCCGTCAGGAAAGTTGACGTGGTTACGATTGAGCAGGAAGTGAAAAATAGCGGAGTGTTGATCGATCATCCGGGATTTACGGTGCAGTCCACGCCGCCGGTGTTTGTGGTGGAGACGCTCAAGGGCGAGATGAATGATCGGAATGCGTTTTTGTTTTTGAATCGGGACGAGGCGGAGAAGATGGCGAAGATGCTGACTAGGGCGGTGGAAGGTTGTGGGGGTGGAAACTAAGAATTGCGGCTACGACTTCGACTTGTCGCGTAAAATAATTTTATCCAAATCTAGATCGCTTTTTCCGCCAGACAAATCCTTCCTCATCGTCAAGATCGTCTTAAGGAATCTTTCTCGCACGGGATTCTCTATAAAATCCTTCACCGACATAATCACTTCGGTCGAGGCATAAAGCGTCATCTCGTGGAATTCCATTTTAAGATACGCGATAACGTCTCTTGCGCTATCGATGTCGGGCTGGCGGCTCGAAAGATATTTTATGTTTGCCGGCTCGAAGTAAGCGTCCATGTACAGGAGGCAGGATTTGTACCTTTTCTCTTTTTGCTCTAACACCTTAAATTCTCGTTCCTTTTTCTTGTCGAGCAGATGAGTTACGTATCCGCCGAGAATACCGCCCAAGCCGAACAGCGTAAGAGCGGAGATGATTATCTGAATAGAGCTGGTCATATGCATTTACCTTGTAGGTGCGTGTGCCGGCATAGCTTGTGTGCGGCTAGAGTGTATCGGTCACGGTCCGAAATCTAGCGCCTTTTTTCTACGCTATAGCGCTCCGAGTGAGCCCATGCTCCAGCAGACGTCGACCGCCCTCAGAGTATTAAGGTTCGGTGTTAGACTGTCAAACCATGGCCGTAACAAAAGAGCAATTACTTGGCGAGATGGAAGAGCTAATTAGGAACGCGCCTTCGATGCAGGACGTCGTTAGCGGCAAGGAAAACGGTCTCGCTTGGTTTGGACGGTTCTCCGCAGCAATTCGCGCGTGGGATCATTCGCGCGGGACAGACGTTGTTTTGGCACAAATGCAACTTGAGAGCATCACGGGCTCCCAGAAGGGATATCATCGAGCATTAGTTTTGCTGAACGAGGCGCGTCATTCGTTGCGGCTCGAAACCGTTGGTCCGCTCAGCATCGCCGTCGGCAAGGGCCAAATCTTCGATTACTTTGATGAGGTGCGAAAAATCACCGAACTGGCTAAACAAGATCTACTGTTCGTAGACCCGTATCTCGATTCAGATTTTGTGTCGCGATATCTGAGCCATGTCTCAACCGGAGTAACCGTTCGCCTTCTCGCTCGCGAAAAGCTAGCTACTTTGTTGCCCGCGGTAGATCTTTATTTGAAGCAATCGGGACTGAAGATTCACGTGCGCTCGGCTCCAAATTTTCATGACCGCTACTTGTTCGTTGACCAAAACTCTTGTTATCAGTCAGGCGCGTCTTTTAAGGACGGCGCAAAATCTGCGCCCACGACCTTGACTCAAATTACCGATGCTTTTCCGGCGATGTGGAAAACGTATGAGGACATTTGGGCCAAAGCGAAGCTCGAACGATGAGAACCAAGGCTCGCAAGCGATGCGGAGGGATCAGGCAAGATGACGCTTAGCGATGCCGATATATTATCTAGACTTGCCGCCGTAGAGGATTCGACGGTCGAGAGAAAAACGTATTCAGACTATCGGGATTGGATAGAAGCAGCTGTCGCGTTCAGTAATTCTCTTGCCGTGGATCAACCAGGAGTGCTTTTTATCGGTGTCTATGACAACGGAGATATACAAGATCAAGCGATCGATCTGGAAAAAATGCAAAAGAAAATCAGCGGAGAATTGAGCAACATTTATCCGCCGATCTATCCAACGATTTTGGTAAGAGAGAAAGAGGGAAAGAAATTCATCACTGTAGTCGTCTATGGGAGCGCCGATAAGCCACACTTTGCAGGCCGATCGTTCATTCGTGATGGAACCCAGACCATCGATGCGTCGGAAAAGAACATCCGCGAATTCATTGCGCAACGTTCGGGGAAGGTCGCCGAAATACTAAGATGGAAGAACAAAGCGGCAGTTGTTAATGAGCTTCATCCCGAAGCCGCTCATTTCAGGGTCGGGAGGATTGCTAGTTCAGTACGTTCGATTGTCCATGACTGCAACGAACATTGGATCACTTTTAGGAATTCCGCGAATCCTCCACAGTTCAAATCGGTTTCACTCAGGCGTGTCGAATTGGCGTACGATCCCGGCAGCGACGTGCTCATACTGGAAATTTATCCATCCTGATCCGCTGAAAACCAACACGTCGAGGTGATTCGCCAATCCAAGCATCTCCCTTTTGTCCGGTCTATCAGCTATCCTGCGTCAACATTGACGCCGAAACTCCGCATCCCCTATACTGGAGCTTCTATCGGGGGCTTTGCTGATTCGCCTACCGTATCTCCCTTTTCCCGGAAATTGTGAAGGCAGAGGCAGGTGTGGCGCGGCTGCGGAATCTTTTCAGCATTGACCTGAATCAGATTCTTTACGCACAATCGTTTTTATCAGAAATAATTTCGTTCAGAAAGAAAATCACGTATGACTGAAGCAACCGCAACTTGCCGGCGAGAGCTGGACATTGAAATTCCCGCCGAAGAAGTGACCAAGGCGAGCGACAAAATTGTGCGCGACATCACGAAGGTGGCGCGAGTGCCGGGATTTCGTCCCGGTAAGGCGCCGGCCACGCTGATTCGGCGGCGATTCGCGGACGACATTCGCAGCGAATTGCTGCAACAGCTTGTGCCCGAGCGCATCGAGCAGGCGATGACCAAGGAAAAGCTTGTACCTGTGACGCAGCCGCAAGTGGACAAGGTTGATTATGTGGAAGGCAGTCCGCTGAAATTCCGCGCGAGCTTTGAAGTGCTGCCGGAATTTGAACTGGCGCCCTATAAAGACGTTGAAGTAGAAATCGAAGCGCCGGAAGTTAGCGATGAGGACGTAGAGAAGACGCTCACCGAAATGCGCGAACGCGCGGCAACGTATGTGCCCGTTGAAGATCGCGCAGTCGAAGGACGGCGATTACGCGCAACTGAAACTGGTGGGAATTCCCGCGGGTGGTGGCGAACCGCTGAAAGCGGAAAACGTGATGTGCCACATCGGCGCGGAAGAAACGCTCGAAACTTTCAACGAGAATCTGCGCGGCGCGAAAACCGGCGAGCAACGCAACTTTGACTATCGAATACACGGCCGATTACGGCGATCCGAATCTGGCGGGCAAAACCTACTCATTACGTGGCGGACGTGACGGCCATCAAGGAAAAGAAACTGCCGGAGTTGAACGACGAATTTCGCGAAGGACGTGAGCGAATCGCACAACGCTTGCCGACCTGCGCACGAAAATCCGCAAGAACGACTGGCGGCCGGACGCGATCACCAGATCAACGGAACTGACGCGCGAAAAGATTGCTGGCGTAAGTCTGGTCGCCACGAATGAATTCCCTGTACCCGAAGCGCTGGTGGAACATCAAATGGATGCGCGGCTGGAACGCGCGGTTCGTTCGCTGGCGCACAAGGTGTGGACCCGACGCGCGGTGAATGTGGACTGGGTTGCGATGCGCGCACGGCAAAAGGACCGCGCCGTGGAAGATGTGAAGGCGGAACTGATTCTGGACCGCATTGCCACCGCGGAAAAAATTGAAGCGGACGAAGCGGACGTGGATAAAGAGATCAACCACCTGGCGGAACATGGTGGCGAATCGGCAACAGTCGTTCGCGCTCGCTTGACAAAGCAGGGGATGCTCGATAGGATGAAATCGAAGCTGCGGAGCGAAAAAACTCTTGAGTGGCTTCGCCAGAACGCCCGCATCCAGGTCTCCGCGAAATCCGAGAAGTAGCTAAATAAACGGACGGGGTCCATCAGCGCTTTCCACACAACTTCCCCATGAAAAACTTCACGACGATCCGACGCCCTACGCGCACAACACTCGTACCGATGGTGGTCGAACAGACCAACCGCGGCGAGCGCGCTTACGACATTTATTCGCGCCTGCTGAAGGACAATATTATTTTTATCGGCACGCCGATTGACGACCACGTCGCCAATCTGGTGACCGCGCAGCTTCTGTTCCTGGAAGCCGAAGATCCGGAGAAGGACATCTCCGTGTACATTAATTCTCCGGGCGGCTCGATCACGGCGGGCATGGCGATTTATGACACGATGCA
The DNA here is from genome assembly GCA_963840515.1 of Terriglobia bacterium. Classification (GTDB taxonomy): domain Bacteria; phylum Acidobacteriota; class Terriglobia; order Acidiferrales; family UBA7541; genus DASTCZ01. Next base: position 157,842 of record CAWIZI010000011.1, on the reverse strand, counting down.
GTTCGTGCGTCCGAACGTGGTGACCATCTGCGTCGGACAGGCTGCGTCGATTGCCGCGCTGCTGCTGACGGCGGGCGCTCCGAAGAAGCGCTTTTCGCTGCCGAATGCGCGGATCCTGATTCACCAGCCGTGGATGTCCGGACTTTCCGGCCAGGCCACGCGACATTGATATTCACGCGAAAGAAATTACTGCGCATGCGCACTCCGATCAATGAGCTGTATGGCTCAAGCACAGCGGCCACACCGTTCGATCAGACTGAAAAAGACGTCGAGCGCGACTTCATCATGTCCGCGGCGCAGGCCAAGGAATACGGACTGATCGACGAAATTATTTCGAAGCATCGATGAAAGTTCGCAGAACTCTGAGCGTGCGAAACAGTTAGTAGCTAACATGGTGCGAAGAAATCGAGCAGAAGAGGTTTCGGCCTAAAATTAAAGACGAAAGCGGCGGCGCCTTCAACCAAGGGGAGCGCAGCCCGAGGCCAACACACCCGTGAGAAAAATCGGCAACGAAGAACCACTACGCTGTTCCTTCTGCCATAAGACGCAGGAGCAAGTCGAGAAGCTCATCAGCTCGCCTTCCGACTATCCGCGTGCATTTGTCTGCAACGAGTGCGTCACAGTTTGCCAGCAAATTCTGGACGAAGAAAAGCGCGAACAGACTCCGCCAGCGAATCGCCGCCTGCCGCGGCCGCCGGAGATCAAGAGCTTCCTGGACCAATATGTAATCGGTCAGGACAAGACGAAAAAGAAATTGGCTGTAGCCGTTTACAATCACTACAAGCGAATTTTCCTGAACCGCCAGCCCGGAGAAGTTGAGCTGACCAAGTCCAACATCTTGCTGATTGGGCCGACCGGAACTGGAAAGACGCTACTCGCGCAGACTCTGTCGCGCATGTTGGACGTTCCCTTCGCAATCGTGGACGCCACGACGCTGACCGAAGCTGGCTACGTTGGCGAGGACGTCGAAAATATTATTCTGAAATTGCTGCAAGCCGCCGATGGCGACGTGACCAAGCGCAGCAAGGCATCATCTACATCGACGAAATCGATAAAATTTCCAAGAAGGACGAGAATCCTTCGATCACGCGCGATGTTTCCGGGGAAGGCGTGCAGCAAGCGCTGCTGAAAATTTTGGAAGGCACCATCGCAAACGTTCCTCCGCAGGGCGGACGCAAACATCCGCACCAGGAATTTACTCCGGTGGATACGACGAACATTTTGTTTATTTGCGGCGGGGCTTTCGTTGGGCTTGAAAAGGTTGTCGAACGGCGCATCGGGCAAAAATCTTTGGGCTTCCACACCGACGCGCAGCCAACCACAACCAGCAAGCGCAACATCGAATTACTAGAGCAGGCTCAGCCGACCGACCTGATTCGCTACGGACTGATTCCGGAATTTGTCGGACGTTTGGCGGTGGTCGGAGTTTTGAGCGACCTGGACAAGTCCGCGCTAATGCGGATTTTGACCGAGCCGAAAAATGCGTTGGTGCGCCAATATCAGCGCCTATTTGAGTTTGAAAATGTTAAGCTAAAATTCAACGACGATGCGCTGGAAACAATCGCCGAACTTGCGCTGCAACGCAAAGTGGGGGCGCGCGGCCTGCGTATGATTCTGGAAGATTTGATGCTCGACCTGATGTACAACCTGCCCGCCCAGCGCAGAGTGCGTGATTTTGTGGTGACGGCTGATATGGTGCGCGGCCGGGAAATTAATTGGAGCCTGCTGGAAAAAGCCGGCTAGAAAACTATCTAAGGGACCCCATTGCCAAATCAAGAATCCTCGTTTCTCCGGGAAAAGAACGAACAAAAGCGCGTACCCATGATGCCGGTGCGCGAACTGGTTATCTTCCCCCAGCAGATGAGCCCGTTTATCGTTGGCCGCGAAGGCTCTGTGCGCGCGCTGGAAGAAGCCATCGCCGGCGATAAAAGAATTTTCCTGGCCACGCAACTGGACGCCAGCATTGACGATCCGAAACCGGAAGACATTTACACTGTCGGCACAATTGCGAACATCGTGCAGAGTGTGAAACTGCCCGAAGGAAACATCCGCGTGCTGGTAGAAGGAATTGAACGCGCGAAAGTTGTGGACATCACTACGAACGAGGGGTTTTTCCGCGCGACGCTGCGAGTGATTCCCTCGAAATTTGAACCGTCACCGGCCACGGAACAATTAGTGGCGCGCGTGACCGCGCTTTTCGAGCAGTATGTGAAACTTTCGCAGGCCGTGAATTACGATACGGTCGTTGGCGCGGCGCGTTCCGATGATCCGGGCCGAGTAGCCGACGCGATCGCGGCGAACGTCAACCTGCCATTTGAAGAAAAGCAGGAATTGCTCGAAATGTTTGACTCCATCGAGCGCCTGCAGCAACTCGAAAAAATTCTGGATGTTGAGCTGGAAAAGCTGAACGTTGAGCGCAACATTAATTCCCGCGTGAAGCGCCAGATGGAACGCGCGCAAAAAGAGTATTACCTGAATGAAAAGATGAAGGCCATCCAGAAGGAATTGGGCCGCGGCGAAAAAAGCGAAATTGACGAGCTGCGCAAGAAGATTGACTCTTCCGGAATGAAGAAGGACGCGCACGAGAAAGCCGTGCAGGAATTGAAGCGGCTGGAGATGATGCCGCCGATGTCCGCGGAATCAACCGTTAGCCGGAATTATCTGGATTGGCTGCTCGCGGTACCCTGGAAAAAGAAGTCCAAGGAAATCCGCGATATCGCCGTGGCGGAAAAAATCCTGGACAAAGATCATTACGGCCTTGAAAAAATCAAAGAACGCATCCTGGAATACCTCGCCGTCCGCCAACTGGTGAAAAATCCTAAAGGTTCGATTCTCTGCTTCGTCGGGCCGCCGGGCGTTGGCAAAACTTCGCTGGCCACTTCGATTGGCAAAGCAACAGGACGAAAATTTGTGCGTGTGTCATTGGGTGGAGTTCGGGACGAAGCGGAAATTCGCGGACATCGCCGCACCTACATCGGCGCACTGCCCGGCCAAATTATTCAGATGATGAAGAAGGCCGGCACAATCAACCCGATTTTCGTGCTTGATGAAGTGGATAAAATGTCCGCTGACTTCCGCGGCGATCCTTCCGCGGCGTTGATGGAAGTTCTTGACCCCGAATTGAATCACGCCTTCACCGATCACTACCTCGACGTTGAATACGATCTCTCGCAAGTAATGTTCGTCTGCACCGCGAACGTGTTGCACACCATTCCGCAGCCGTTGCAGGACCGCATGGAAGTGATTCGTCTGGCGGGCTACACGGAAATGGAAAAGCTGGAAATTGCCAAGCGATTTCTGGTGAAAAAGCAGCGCGAAGCGAATGGACTGACCGCGGAAAACATCACGTTTAGCGACGAATCCTTGAAGCACATTATTCGTCATTACACGCATGAAGCGGGCGTTCGCAATCTGGAACGCGAAATTGCAAACATCTGCCGCAAAGTTGCTCGCCGCGTGGTGAAGGAAGGCGCGGAGCTGGTTAAGGCGGATATTACTCCTGCAAATATTTCGGACTCACTGGGCATCATGAAGTACCGCGAGATGTGGGAACAGAAGAAAAATGAAATCGGACTTTCCGTTGGCCTGGCGTGGACGGAAGTCGGCGGACAGGTTCTCATCACCGAAGCGACGATCATGGAAGGCAAAGGACGCCTTTCACTCACCGGAAAACTCGGCGACGTGATGCAGGAATCCGCGCAAGCTGGAATGGCCTATATGCGTTCGCGCGCGGCACTGTTCGGGCTGGCAAAAGATTTCTACCGTCATATTGATATTCACGTTCACGTTCCCGAAGGCGCGACTCCGAAGGATGGCCCTTCCGCTGGAGTCACGATCACCACCGCGCTGGTCAGCGCGCTCACGCGCATTCCGGCGCGATGCGATATCGCCATGACCGGCGAAGTGACGCTTCGCGGAAAAGTTCTGCCCATCGGCGGACTGAAAGAAAAAATGATTGCCGCGCATCGTGTGGGAATTCGTGCAACTGATTATTCCGAAGCAGAATGAACGCGATCTGGCGGATATCCCCGCGGAAATTCTTTCCGTGATGAAAATACATCTTGTGGAAAGTATGGACGAAGTGCTGCAGTTCGCGCTCGAGCAGCCGCTGCTTTCAGCAATTCCTCCGGTAGTTCCGGAAGTAGCGCCGGGATTTGAACCCCCGGTGAAGGAAGATCAAAGTTTAACCAATTAAGTTTTCACTGCGCGCGCAAATTGAATGGGGAATACACACTGCGTCGCGCGGAAAGCAAGTAAGTCGGCCCGATTACAATCAGCAAGATCCCGGCATGCCTAGAGTTTGACCTCCCCGGCGCCGGAATAAATCCTAACCCTGGCCTTTATTTTCGGGCCCAGAAGCACAATTGAAGGAACTAAACACATGAGCATTAGCCTTGCAGAACTGAAAGAAAAAAGCGTTACCGATCTGGCGAAAATCGCCAAAGAGTTGGACATTCCCGGCGCCAGCGGCATGCGCAAGCAGGAGCTGATCTTTCAGATCCTCCGCGGCCAGACGGAGAAGAACGGTTTGATTTTCTCGGAAGGAGTATTGGAATGCCTGCCTGACGGCTTTGGCTTCCTGCGCGCGCCCGAGTACAACTATCTTCCCGGCCCGGACGACATTTACGTTTCGCCTTCGCAAATCCGCAAATTCGATCTGCGCACCGGCGACACTGTTTCCGGCCAGGTTCGTCCGCCGAAGGATGGCGAGCGTTATTTCGCGCTGATTAAAGTGGAAGCGGTAAATTTTGAAGATCCGGAAGTGGCGCGCAATAAAATTTTCTTCGATAACCTGACGCCGCTCTATCCGCAGAACCGCATCCGCCTTGAAACAACGAAAGAAAATCTTACCGGCCGCGTGTTGGACATGCTCTGCCCCATCGGCAAAGGCCAGCGCGGTTTGATCGTCGCCCCGCCGCGCACCGGAAAAACGATGATGCTGCAATCCATCGCGAATTCCGTCACCACAAATCATCCGGAAGTTGCGCTGATTGTGTTGCTGATTGATGAGCGCCCGGAAGAAGTTACCGACATGCAGCGCACCGTGAAGGGCGAAGTCATCAGTTCGACATTTGACGAGCCGCCCCAACGACACATTCAAGTTGCAGAAATGGTTTTGGAAAAGGCGAAGCGCCTCGTTGAGCACAAGCGCGATGTCGTCGTGCTGCTGGACTCGGTCACGCGTCTGGGCCGCGCGTACAACGCCGTCACGCCTCCATCGGGCAAAGTATTGAGCGGCGGTATTGACGCAAACGCGTTGCAACGTCCCGCGCCGATTTTTCGCCGCTGCGCGGAATGTCGAAGAAGGTGGATCGCTCACGATTATGGCCACCGCGCTCGTCGATACTGGAAGCCGCATGGACGACGTCATCTTTCGAAGAATTCAAAGGTACCGGCAACATGGAAATCAATCTGGATCGCCGGCTGGTGGACAAGCGCATCTTCCCGAGCATTGACATCAATCGTTCAGCGGTACCCGCAAAGACGAATTGCTGTTTGCCTGCCGACGAATTGAATCGCATTTGGGTTCTGCGCAAGGTGTTGAGTCCGCTTTCGCCTGTGGAAGCGATGGAGTTGCTGCTGGGCAGACTTTCTAAGACGAAGAATAACGCGGAATTTCTGGCGTCGATGTCGGGCGGGCCGGGGCAGTAACTGCTCACCGAAAGAATTGTGTTGGGATTTTCTGCGAAGAAGAATGCCGCTACGCTTGGTTCTCGGCGATTGAATAATTCCAAATAAATTTTCGTGAAGAATTTTCAGGCGGATTCGCGTTCGCGCGCGAGCTGCGCGATCAGCCGCGCTGTTTCAATGGCGTCCATCGCAGTATTGTCGACGAGCACCGCGTCTTTCGCTCTTATTAGCGGAGACGCGACGCGCGAGCGATCGCGCAAATCGCGTTCGTGCACTTCTTCCACAACTTGCGCTAAGGTAAAATCGTCGCCTTTTTGTTGATGTTCGCGCCAGCGGCGTTCCGCGCGCGTTTCGACGGACGCATCGAGAAATATTTTTAGCTCCGCGTGTGGAAAAACAACCGTGCCGATGTCGCGGCCTTCCATCACCACTGCACCACGGCTGCCCGCGCGGCGCTGCTCGTTCACCAAAAGTTGCCTGACGCCCGGAACTAGCGCCACACGCGAAGCCGCCTGCGAAACTTCCGCAGTGCGGATTGTCTGCGTCACGTCTTCACCGTCGAGCAAAACCTTTTGTCCGTCCGCACCGCGTTCCAGATCAATGTGCGTTTCGCGGGCTAGATTTTCCAGCTCCGCGGCAGCGCTTAGCAAAACGCCGCGCCGAATTGCTTTCAGCGCCAGCGCACGATACATCGCGCCGCTATCGAGATAGGTGTAGCCCAGCAACTCGGCCACGCCGCGCGCCACGGTACTTTTTCCGGAGCCAACCGGCCCGTCAATCGCGATAATCAATTTGCCCATGAAATTTAAATTCGATGAAAAGCGCGCTCAATTTCGCGCACGGAATATCGCAGCACTACCGGACGCCCGTGGGGACAACTCATCGGCGCTTCCGTCTTTGCCAGCGCGGCCAGCAGCCATTCCATTTTTGCTTGGTCCAGCGGCATATTTATTTTGATGGCTGCGTGGCATGAGGTTGTCGCGGCGATGCGCGATTGCAGCCAGTCCATCGAGATGGCCTGGTTCTCGCGCTCGACACCGTCCAGAATTTCAACCAACAATTTTTCGGCATCGCCTGCGGAAATTCCCGCCGGCGTCGCCTGAATTGCCACGCTGCGCGGACCCATCTGCGAAACCTCGAATCCATTTGCGGCAAGCTCGTCGGAAATTTGCGCGAAGATTACTTCCTGGCGCGGAGTAAGTTCAACAATGTGCGGCATCAACATGCGCTGGCCGGTCATTTGACCTTCGCGCCGCGCCTTCAAATGCTGCTCAAACAATATTCGTTCGTGCGCCACATGCTGGTCGATAATCCAAAGCCCTTCGCTGTTGACGGCGACGATGAAACTTGCATTCACTTGTCCGAGCGGCTTTAAATCGGTGAGACTTTCCGCGCTGGCGGCGCGATCGCTGCTCTGTCCGTTCGCCGCAGCTTCGTTAAATTGCTCTGCAATATGCGCGCCGGATTTCTCAAAAAATGGTCCGGAGCCGATCCCATACGGAATTCCTTCCGCGTTATCAAATCGCAATCGCTGCGCTTCGGGACGCGCCGGAACGCCAGTCAATTCAAATCCACCTTCGGAATTTCCTCCGGCTGCAATCGCAGCCGCGGCCGTCGAATCAAATCCATTCGCCACCGACGGAATCACTGCCGCAGGAATTCCCGGCACCGAAGGAACTGGTCCGTTCAGGAAAGCTCTCAACAGATCCGAATCCACGGCCAAACCCAAATCCTGCCGCTGCACCGGCCGCCGTTGCGGCGGGAGCCGTTGGAATTCCAAATGCTTCTGGAAAATTCGCGATTGGACGCGCGTGTGAAAGCGCCTGACGAATCGCGTCGCGCGTAAAATCGTGCACGAATTGCGAATGCCGGAAGCGCACCTCAATTTTTGACGGATGAACGTTCACGTCCACTTCCTCGTGCGGCAAATCCACAAACAGCAGCACAGCCGGGAATACGGATGGAGGCAAGATATTTCGATACGCTTCGCTAATCGCGTGCAGCAAAACGCGATCGCGCACCAACCGCCGGTTCACGAAAACATAAATCCCATTTCGATTCGGCCGCTGCACTTGAGGGCGCGAAGCAAATCCCGAAATTGTGATTACCGACGCCCGCCCAGATTCTTCGAGGGCGGGCTCCGTCATCGCCGCGCGGACTGGCGCGGACGTCGGCGGAATTTCAAACAATTCTTCCAGCGCCTGACGCCCAAACAATTGATATACGCGCTCCGCAAGCCCAGCAATTCCCTGTTTCGGTTTTTCAGCGCCATCCGCATTCTCAGTTTCGCCTGCGACTTCGAGCGTTGGCTGAATCGCGGCCGCCGAAACATTCAGGATTTCCTGCGTGGGAGTTTTCAGTACGAATTGCCGGTCGGGATGCGCCAGCGCGTAATGTGTCACCAGCGAAGCGATATGTCCAAGCTCGGTCGTCTCTGACTTCAAAAATTTCCGGCGCGCCGGAACCGAATAAAATAAATCGGAAACGCTGATGGATGTACCCGCCGGAACCCCTGCCGGTTTCACTCCAAATAATTTTCCCGCGCCGAATTCAATTCGAGTTCCCTGGTCTTCGTCCGCCGTGCGAGTTTCCAGCACTAATCGCGAAACCGCAGCGATTGTAGGTAATGCTTCTCCACGAAAACCAAGCGTCGCAATACTCAGCAAATCATTCGCCGTGCGCAATTTGCTTGTCGCATGGCGCTCGAACGCCAGCAACGCGTCGTCATGCGCCATGCCGCAGCCGTCATCGATCACGCGAATCAGCCGCTTGCCACCAGCTTCAATTTCAATGCGAATGCTGCGGGCGCCGGCATCCAGCGAATTTTCCAGCAGCTCTTTGACAACAGAGGCCGGCCGCTCAATCACTTCTCCCGCGGCGATTTGATTCGCCACTGCTTCCGGCAATATTCTGATTCTGCTCATTCGCCCTTTACTGCGATTCCCAAATCATTTAGTTGCCCGCCATCCACCACCGAAGGCGATTCCGCCATTAAATCCTGCGCGGCGGTGGTCTTCGGAAATGCAATCACTTCGCGGATGGATTTTTCGCCCGCCAGTAGCATCACCACGCGATCGAGTCCCAGCGCAATTCCACCGTGCGGAGGAGTTCCGTATGCCAGCGCGTCCAGAAAAAATCCGAATCGCTGACGCGCTTGTTCGTCCGTCAATCCAATTGCTCGGAATAATCGCGATTGAATCTCCTGCTCGTGAATTCGGATGCTGCCGGAGCCCAGCTCCACTCCATTCAGCACCAAATCATATCCCTTGGAACGAATCTCGCCGCGTCTTTGTGGATCTTCGAGCTTCGGCAAATCCTCGTCAATAATTCCAGTGAACGGATGCTGCGCGCTCTGCCAGGATTTTTCGTTCTCGCTCCATTCAAAAAGTGGAAATCCGGTAAGCCACAGAAATTCCCAGCGATCCTTCGGCACCAAGGAAAGTTTTTCCGCGAGAAACAAACGCAGTTGCCCTGCCAGCAGCGCCGCTGCTTCAGTTCCCGGGATTTGTTCCTTTGCGGCGACGGCCACAATCAAATCGCCGGGCTTGGCGCCAATGGCTTCAGCCATCTTCTTCAAATTCTCCGCGCCGACGTTCTTGTCTAGCGATGAAGTGATTCCTTCTGCCGCGACTTTTGCGAAGTAAACTCCGCGCGCGCCAATCGCTTTGCCCTTGTCAGTAAGCTCGTCCAGTTGTTTGCGCGAAAACGCAGACGCGCCCGGAGCAACCAGCGCGAAAACATTTCCTTCGAGGTGCATCACCTCGCGCGCTCCCGCAAAGAATGAAGTCACGTCATGCAATTCCATTCCGAAGCGCAGATCCGGCTTGTCGCTACCGTATCGCAGAATCGCGTCGCGATATTGCATGTGACGGAACGGCGCGCTAACTTTCACACCTGCAATTGCGCACGCCCGCACCATTACTTTTTCGATCACGTCAAAAACTGTTTGCTGAGTGGGAAACGAAATTTCCACGTCCAGCTGCGTAAATTCCGGCTGACGATCCGCGCGCAAATCCTCATCGCGGAAACATTTCACAATCTGAAAATACCGATCCATTCCGGAAATCATCAAAATTTGCTTAAAAAGTTGCGGCGATTGCGGCAGCGCGTAGAACTGTCCGTGATGAACACGGCTGGGCACCAGATAATCGCGCGCGCCTTCCGGCGACGAGCGCGTCAGCATCGGCGTTTCAATTTCCAGAAAGCCAAGCTCGTCCATCGCTTTGCGAATTTCGAAAATAATCTTGTGCCGCAACGCCAAATTCCGCGCAGGACGCGGACGCCGCAAATCTAGATAGCGATATCGCAGACGCGTTTCTTCGCTCGCCGTCACCACGTCTTCCACTTGGAATGGCGGCGTTTTCGACGTGTTCAGAATGTGCAGCTCTGAAGCGACAATTTCAATTTCGCCGGTTTCCAATTCCGGATTCGCCTTCTGCCGCTTCACAACTTTTCCAAGCACCGCGACAACATATTCGCTGCGCGCTTCGGAAGCCTTCGAGTGCGCAGCCGGCTGCAATTCCTTATTGAAGGCAATTTGGACAATTCCTGTGCGGTCGCGCAAATCAATAAAAATTAAATTACCCAGATCGCGCCGCCTGTGAACCCAGCCCATCAACAAAACTTCGTGGCCATCGTCCGCGCCGCGCAGTTCGCCGCAATAATTTGTGCGCTTCAAATTTCCGAGTGGATCGATCAATTCCCGCTCCCCGTCAATTCGCTTTCAGTGCTTCAGCAATTCGTCTTCTGTGACGCTCGTTTGCACCGCATCCGCCAAACGCTTCAACGTAAATTTTCCCGCCGCAATTTCATTTTCGCCAATCAGAATTGCGTATCGCGCGCCCAGCTTGTCCGCCAGTCCAAGTGCTTTCTTGAATTTAAATTCTTCCGGCGGCAATTCCACTTTGATTCCAGCGCCGCGCAAACGCTGTGCAACTTTAATCGCGGTAGCTTGCGTTGAAGCGCCCATCCAAACGATGAATGCGTCCACAGCCGGCTCAACCGCAAGCTTTCCCGCAGCTTCCAGCGAAAGCATCAGCCGGTCTTCGCCAATCGCGAATCCAATTCCTTTGGTAGGCATGGCCGCCCAGCAATTCGACGAATCCATCATATCGCCCGCCGCCGCACACCGCATTTTGCGATCCTAATCCCGGCGCGATAATTTCAAATGTCGTGCGCATGTAGTAGTCGAGGCCGCGCACCAGCCGCCAATTCAGGTGTACGTGATACCGCGCAAATCGAGTTGACGCCGCACTTCCGCGAAGTGCGTCTTGCACGCCTCGCAAAGATGATCCGAAATCCGCGGCAGCGTTTCGATAATCGCCTGCTCGTCCGGAGCCTTCGAGTCCAGCACGCGCAACGGATTCGTTTCGATCCGCCGCTGACTATCCGCGCCCAACTTGTCCTTCACCTTCACCAACTCCGCGCGCAGCAACTTCCACATATTTCGGCCGGCAATCCTTGCACCCAATCGAATTCAAATCCAGCGTCAAGCCTTCCAATCCCACGCGACCGAAAAACGCGAACAGCATTTCGATCAATTCCGCGTCAATGCCCGGTGCATCCGACTGCCCCAGACACTTCCGCGCCAATCTGATAAAACTGCCGATATCTTCCCTTTTGCGGGCGCTCGCGTCGGAACATCGGCCCCATATAATAAAGTTTCACTTCGCCCGGCAGCGTGTGCATTCCATGCTCGATGTAAGCGCGCACCACGCTTGCAGTGGCTTCCGGACGCAAGGTAAATCGAGACAAGAACTTCGTCGCGATCCGTTAACGACCGGTTTACCGTGAAAGCATCAGCCCCTCTTATCTTCCATTCGACAATAATCCGATCGCCTCTGCCTATTGGCCCTTCTGCTACACGCCGAACGCGGCCAATATAATCTCCTTGTCCATGCGTCAACAAGATCGGCAAACAGATCTTCTGCTCGAATACCGAAACCGATGCACAAAAACATCCTGCGAAGCACGTTCCACCCGCGCCCACGCACGCGATTCCGGCGGCAAAATATCCCTCACGCCCTTAATCGCCCGTATTTGTACTCTTCTCCGGCCCCATTCATTTCCCCACTTCCCGCGCGATAAGTCTCTTTATATTCCACATATCTCTGCGCATACATATCAATCGACGCCTGATCCTTCTCACTAAGCTCTCTGCGCAACTTCCCCGGATGCCCCATAAACAAACTTCCCGGCGGCACAATTGCGCCTTCAGGAATCAACGTCCCCGCGGCGATAATGATGCCCGTCCCAATCCGCGCGCCATTCATAATCGTGCAACCCATTCCCACAAGCACGCGCGATTCAATCTTGCAGCCATGCAAAATAACTCCGTGCCCAATCGTGACGTTATCGCCCAATTCCAGCGGCCACTCGTCGCGCATCACGTGCAACACACATCCATCCTGCACATTGGTGCGCTTACCTAATTTAATCCAGTGGACGTCGCCGCGAATCACCGTGCACGGCCAGACGCTGGAATCCTCGCCAATTTCCACGTCGCCAATAATCACCGCCGCCTCGTCGATGTATGCCGACGAAGCTATCCGCGGCAGCTTCCCTTTGTAGCTACGAATCATTTTTCGCAAATCTCCTTAAAAATAAAATCTCTTCAGAGAGCAAACGCTAACACAAGCTCCCCTACAAAATCTCCACACTAGGCGCGCTCGCGCCCGCAACATCCAGCCGCGCCATCACCGCTCTCGCCATCGCGTAAATACTCTTCGCTTCCGGCGCATTTTCTCCCAACGACGCCACAGGTTTCCCCGTATCTCCGCCAATCCGAATCCGCGGATCAATTTCGATTTCACCCAGCAACGGCACGCCAAACGCGTCGGCCGTTTTGCTTTCCTTCGCCGTGACCGAACACATCCACATGCTCGTTGCAGTGCGGACAAACAAACGAGCTCATATTTTCCACCACACCCAAAATTTCCACATTTACCTGACGAAACATTTCAATCGCCTTGCGCACATCGGCCAGCGCCACCGTCGACGGCGTCGTCACAACAACCGCCCCCGAAAGCGGAACCGTCTGAATCAGCGTCAGCTGCACGTCGCCCGTGCCCGGAGGCAAATCCATCATCAGATAATCCAGTTCGCCCCATTCCACGTGCGCAAAAATTGTTGCATCACGCTGTGCAACATCGGCCCGCGCCAAATAATCGGCTTATCGCCCGGCGAAAGCAGCCCCATCGAAATAATTTTCAGTCCGTAGGCATCGACGGGCAAAATTGTGCGCTCGCTCGTAGCGCGCGGTTCTTCGGTAGTGCCCAACATTAATGGTACGTTCGGCCCGTACACGTCGGCGTCCAACAATCCCACGCGCGCACCCATTCGATTCAGCGCAATCGCGAGATTCACCGCGACGGTCGTCTTACCGACGCCGCCTTTTCCGCTGGCCACCGCCACCAAATATTTCACGCCCGCAATCGGCAATTTCGGCGGAGGTGCGGCGGCTCCTGGCATACCCGGCCTGGGCGGCTCCCCCCGGTCCCGGCGGCCCCATTCTTTGCGGCCCTTGCGGTCCTCCACCAGTTGACGACATAGCACTCCCTTTCCCTTATTCGGAACGACAAAAATTTGCTCAGCAATTGCGCAGCGAATTATTGCATTACGATGATAGCCGCTGTGCGCGAACCCGGCAAGCCGCGCCGACGTGCAATTCTGCCGCACCTTCATACGTATATATTCATGAGGACTTCTGTAGCGAAGTGCGCCCCAGCCCGCTTTGCGGAAACTAGGCGCACCGGATACAATAGAATTTCGCAAATAAGCAGCTTGGTATGCTGATTTTAGAAGTCTACTAAAGGGGTTCTCCGCAAGGCGCCAACGTATAGCCGCCTTTCCGCGAACAAATGGATATCGATAAGCTAGTCAATAAGGTTGTTGCGCGCTTCATCGGCACCAAGCATGAGCGCGACATCAAGCGCATCACGCCGCTCATGCAGACGGTCACTGCGCTCGCGCCGGAATTTGAGCGCATGACGGACGAGCAACTTTCCGCCATCACTACGGAGCTGAAAGCTATCGTCGCCAAAGGGTTGGAAGGCGCCGATCCCACCGCGCCGGAATATCGCGAACGCCTGCAAGCCGCACTCGAACCTGTTCTGCCACGGGCATTCTCGGCTGTGCGCGAAGCCGGCCGCCGTAAATTAAATATGCGCCACTTCGACGTGCAGCTCATCGGCGGCATCGTTCTGCACGAAGGAAAAATCGCGGAAATGAAAACCGGCGAAGGAAAAACGCTGGTCGCCACTTTGCCCGCCTATCTGAACGCGCTTGCCGGACGCGGCGTTCACATCGTCACAGTAAATGATTATCTGGCGAGACGCGACGCCGAATGGATGTCGCCGATTTTCCGAATGCTGGGAATGTCCATCGGCGTAATCGTTCACGATCTGGACGACAAGCAGCGCCGCGAAGCCTACGGCGCGGACATCACCTACGGCACCAACAACGAATTTGGCTTCGATTATTTGCGCGACAACATGAAGTATGACGTCGCCGATTGCGTCCAACGCGGCCACCACTTCTGCATCGTTGACGAAGTCGACTCGATTCTCGTTGACGAAGCTCGCACGCCGCTGATTATTTCCGGTCCGGCCGAAGAATCCACCGACAAGTATTACAAGATCGACAAAATTGTTCCCAAGCTTGTGCAGGAAATGGATTACACGATTGACGAGAAGCAGCGCACCGCAACGCTGACCGAAGAAGGCGTCAGCAAAACGGAGCGTTTACTGGGCCTCGGCAATCTTTACGACCCCGCGCACATGGAAACAATTCACCACGTTTATCAAGCGTTGCGCGCGCACACGCTTTACAAGCGAGACACCGACTACGTCGTGGATAACGGCGAAATTATCATCGTTGACGAATTTACCGGACGCAAAATGCCGGGGCGCCGCTGGTCGGACGGCTTGCATCAGGCCATCGAAGCCAAAGAGGGCGTGAAAATCGAGCGCGAAAATCAAACGCTCGCCACCATCACTTTCCAAAATTATTTCCGCATGTACAAGAAACTTTCCGGCATGACGGGAACGGCTGAAACCGAAGCCGCTGAGTTTGGAAAAATTTATAACCTCGACGTTGTCTCCATTCCAACTAATCGTCCGCTCATCCGCGTCGAGCATCACGACATTGTGTACCGCACTGAAGCGGAAAAATTCGGCGCAGTTGTATCCGGAATCATGCAGGACGATAATTCCTACGCGAACGGCATCAAACAGATCCACGCCACCGGCCAGCCAATTCTGGTCGGCACAATTTCCATTGAAAAATCGGAAGAACTCGCCGGCCTGCTGAAAAAAGCTGGAATTCCCCACGAAGTTCTGAACGCCAAGCAGCATGAGCGGGAAGCAAAAATCATCGCGCAAGCCGGACGCAAAGGCTCCGTAACTGTTTCCACGAACATGGCCGGCCGCGGAACTGACATTTTGCTCGGCGGAAATCCCGAAGCACTCACGCGCGATTATTTCCTGAAGAACAAGCTCGCCATGCCTTACGCCGCTGCGGCTGCCGTAATCGGCGGTCCGGAATCTTCCGCAGGCGCAAATGACGGCGCCAACAACGAAGGCGGCGACGTGATAGACACGACGCCCAACGCAACGACGACCACGACCGCCATCGCGCAGGCGCCACCGCAGCCAATGGTGCTGTTCCAAATCGAAGGAAAAATCTTTCAAGCGCCCGCTGACAAATGGAAACCCATCTACGACGAATTCGCCGCGCAATGTAAAGCGGAACATGACGAAGTCGTGGCCCTCGGTGGCTTGCACATTCTGGGCACCGAACGCCACGAAGCCCGCCGCATCGATAACCAGCTTCGCGGACGCGCCGGACGCCAGGGCGATCCCGGCTCCTCGCGCTTCTTTCTTTCACTTGACGACGACCTGCTGAGAATTTTCGGCGGCGAGCGCATCAAAGCGCTAATGTTCCGCGTCGGTATGACCGAAGGCGTGCCAATCGAATCCCGAATTATTTCTCGACGTATTGAAACCGCGCAAAAAGCTCGTGAAGCTCACAACTTTGAAATGCGCAAGCATTTGCTGGAATACGACGACGTAATGAATCGTCAGCGCGAGACAATTTATTCTATTCGCCGCTCGATGCTCGAAGGCCGCGATCAAAAAGAATATGTAATGGGTCTCGCCGACGATCTCGCGCTAAATGTGATCGAGGCATATTGCCCGAGCACGCAGCATCCCGGCCAATGGAACACCGTCCAATTCGCCGGCGAAGTGATGCGCCAATTCGGAGTTGATTTAAAAGCCGTCGGCATCGACGTCGCCAACATCAACCACAACGATCTCGAAGACGAGCTTCAGAAAGCTCTTCTCACCCGCTACGAAGAAAAGGAAAAGTTGTTCGGCCCGGAAATGATGCGCTGGCTGGAGCGCCGCATCGTTCTCGACGTGGTGGATAATCAGTGGAAGGATCACCTTCTTACGCTCGACCACTTGAAAGAAGGAATTAATCTTCGCGGATACGGCCAGAAAGATCCGCTCGTCGAATTCAAGAAGGAAGCCTTCACATTATTTGAAGACATGATGGAGCGCATCAACTCTGAAACGATCCGCTATCTGTTCCTCGTTCAGCCGGCCAAGCCCGAAGAACAAGCCAAGGAGATCGAACGCAAGCAGCAGCGCGCTCAGCAAAATATGCAGTTCCAAGCTGGCGCGGCCGCAGCGGAGCCACCAAAGCCGGTCCGCACCGGTGCGAAAGTCGGCCGCAACGATCCCTGCCCTTGCGGCAGCGGCAAGAAATATAAGAAATGCCACGGCACGGCAGCCTAGCGCGATACCCACAAAACACCCACAATTGCCAACGAAATACCCTAGTACTGCCTGATTGCACCTAGCTATTAACTTCCACGCAATCCCTCGCGCAGTTGTTATGGACTACCCATCGCGTCCGCCCCAGAATTGTACTGCGTGTAAAGATCATCTGGCCCTCAGGAGGATTAGTAATGCGAAAGATTATTGTGCTATTTGCGGCGGCGCTCATGTTTGTTGGTATTGCAGCCGCCCAGGACAACACTACGGCCACAGTGGCCACTGTCTCCAGTGATTCCACTCCGGCACCTGCCGCGGCATCAAGCAAGATGAGTTCTGAAAATGGCTATCCCTGGCAGGTTGGCGCGAATTTCACCTACCAGCGCTTTGACATTGGCGGCGGCAATTCCAATCTCTACGGTATTCACACCTCCGTCACCCGCTGGATCGGCGACAGCTGGTTCGGACTTGAAGGCACAGCCTCAGCTTCATTCGGTGACCTCAACCCGTTAAGAAAAGAGCAAGTCGTGTTCTACGGTGGCGGCGCGCATGTGGGCAAGCGTTCCGGAAGGTTTCAGCCTTGGGGACATTTCCTGGCTGGCGGCGCGCATGACCGCTTTAGCCAGGCCATCGGCACACCGTCGTTTAACGCCCTCGCGATTATGGGTGGCGGCGGCGTGGATATCCAATGGCGCTCGCATATCGCATGGCGAGTTCAGGCCGACTATCTTGGCACCCGCTTCGGCGACGTTTGGCAGAAGAGCATCACCACGGGCGTCGGGATTCTTTTCGATTTCTAAATTTCAGCGCGAACCCGATTCCAGAGCTGCCAGCGCTTCACTGATCATAGCTCACGCATGAATTGCTTTGCGGCTTCCCCCTGAAGTCACGCAACAGACGGCGCTTCCCTTCCAAGGGAGGCGCCGTTTTTTGTTAGCGGTGCACGTCAACTTGCCGAATTTCGTCATATCACCGGGCATAGATCCTTTCTCACGTTTCCCACGCCGCGAGTTTTCTATACGTCATTAGCGCGTTTTGCGCCGTAAATGCGCCATTATTTTGGTCTGAATCCTTTGGTTACATATTCTGCGTCGGTGCGGGGCGTCTGGCCAGCCGATTGCTCGATTCTAAGTGGCAGTATTGTGTCCAGGAGAGCGTTTTGAGAGTAATCACCAGGCTTCCGTGCCGCATCTCGGGCTGCACTTTCACAGTGACCCCCGCGCTCACACAGGAATCGTTATGCCTCGAGCATTATCTCGAAGGCGCTATGCATCAGTTGGAGACAGCGGCCGCTCTTTGCCGCGAAGGCCATCCAATTCAAGAAGAAGCGCTCGATCAGCTCCACATGCAGGCCGAATTTGCTGTCCAATTTCTTGCCGACGGAGCCGGCGACGACACTTCCAGCAAAAAAGAACAACTCTTGCAATTCCTGTTGGGTCTCGCGAATCTGCACCAGTACCTGAGCCACAACGTTTCTCTGGTCGGTAAGCCGAATTAGTTTGCCGCACCTGATTGCACCGATGCCGCAGGCATCCTTATATGGCAATGCGATACGAAGTTTCGATTCCCGCGAACGTCGCCGCCATCTCTCCAGTCGTTGACGACGTCCTGGCGCGCATTCACAAGGAACATGCTCGCGCGCAAGAAATCGAATTCGCAATCGAAACAGCGCTACGCGAAGCTCTCGCCAACGCCGTCGTTCACGGCTGCAAAGCAAATTCCGCCAAGCAGGTTCACTGTCAGGTAAGTTGTGATGCTCTTGGCGCAGTACAAATCACCGTGCGCGATTCCGGCGAAGGTTTCGACCCCGCCACCATTTCAGATCCGTTGAGCGAAGGAAATCTTCTGGCCGATCACGGCCGCGGAGTCTACCTGATTCGCCACCTGATGGATGAAGTCCAATTCGCCGATGGCGGCCGCGAAGTCAGGATGAAAAAATCATGACGCCGCCTTTGTCTTAAAATATGAGGACTTCCAACACGCCGCCGCAGAGCAAACCCGTCGAAGCTCCGCTGAAGCCGCAAACGCTTGCCGATAACGTCGCTCCGCCCAAGACGCGTTTCAGCGCGGAAATGCCCAACATTCCGGGCGTCACGGGCGCAGCGGCACAAGAGGAACAAGCTCGCGCACGTACAAATTGGGGCCGCGCCGCAGTTGCCGTTGCCGCTCTTCTAGTTCTCGGCAGTGTCGGAGCATGGCTGATGACGCGCACCACGCACCACGAAAGTGAAGCAGCCGCTCCCGTGCTGCAGCCCAGCCCAGCAGTTGACGAATTGCCCGCGGTTCCACGCGCAGCCACCAGCAATGAAATCGGCACCATCGAGCAGTTCGCAACTTCTTGGAGCGCGAGGAAGTTTATCTACACGCGTCCGCTCAACGGACAGCAAGTTCCGGCAATCGCAATTCGCCTGCCCGGAAGCACCGGACACACTGCCGGATCTTACTGGGTAATCTTGCTGAAATCGCCGTTCGGAAATTGTCCGCTGGAATACATTACCGACGCGAAAGAACTCTCTAGCCGTTTCGGATTCAGCGCATCGCATCCCATGATCGCCGACGCCTGCAGCAACACCCTCTATGATCCAACCCGCATGGGCACTCTTCCAAACGGCTCCTGGGCCCGCGGAGAAATCGTGCAAGGCTCCGGCTACCGCCCACCATTGCAAATTGAAATTCGCCTCGACGGCGACAAATTGATCTCAGTCCGCTCCGAAGAATAGACCTCCGCGAAATCGCTTTGTCCCACCGTGAAACACACCCAATCCGCCAACAGCCCCCCGCGCCGCTGTTCAAAATGTAACAGTATACCGATGGACCCCAGCGGACACTCAGAAGCAGCGCAACGCACCTGTTAGCCGGCAAGCATAGGCAATCAAACAAATAAATTTGCCGCCGCTCCGTCAACCGGGCGGCTGGGGGCCGCTCTGATTCGTCACGGCCGAGCGCCGTCCATTTTTTGAGCCCTGCTTTTCGCGTGTAAGGAAAGATTCGTTGGATGGTAAGACTGACAGATAGCCGAACTCGCAAGGCGTTTCTACGCGTCTCGGCTGAAGCCGCGCTTGTTATCCTCGTGATGTTCAGCGCGCCGACTTCGCGCGCCGACGATCGCAGAATTCCCATCGTTGAATACGTGCACAACGTTTGGCAAGCCGCGCAAGGTCTTCCCCAAAATGCAGTTCAAGCAATCGCGCAAACTCCCGATGGCTACCTGTGGCTCGCCACGCAGGAAGGTCTGGTGCGATTTGACGGAGTGCGCCTCACTGTTTTTGACCGCGAGAGCACTCTTGAGATTACAAACAATGACATGCGCGCTCTCTGCGTCGCCAAAGACGGCAGTTTGTGGATCGGAACTTTTCTTGGCGATCTGATTCAATTGAAGAACGGAAAATTCACTTCCTATTCCAGCAAGAAAGAACTCGGTGGATACGGTGTAAGCGCGATTTACGAAGACGCGTCGCAGAATCTGTGGGTTGGAACGCGGGGTGGAGGATTATTTCGTTTGAGCCATGGAATATTCACCTCGCACACGGCGAAGAATGGCCTGGCAAATGATTCCGTCTCGTCCATCGCCGGTGACAGCACCGGCCATCTTTGGATCGGAACCGACGGCGGCCTGAGCCGTGAACACGACGGCAAGTTCTCAAATTTCACCACCGCCCAGGGCCTTTCGAGCGACAAAGTCTTAACGCTGCTCGCGCTTGGGCACGACTCCCTCTGGATCGGCACTTCAGCCGGCCTCGACCATTTTCAGAACAATAAATTCGTGGCTTACACGCTAAAAGATGAATTGCCCAACAACTCCGTGAATAGCATTTATCAGGATAGCGCGGGCGATTTGTGGATTGGAACTCAGGGCGGCCTCAGCAGATTTCAGAACGGAGAATTTGAAAATTACACCGCGAAAAACGGCCTGTCCGACGATTCAGTAGATGCGATTTACCAGGATCCCGAAGGAAGTTTGTGGATCGGCACGATGAACGGCGGCCTGAATCAATTCAGAAAAGGTAGATTCACAACGCACGGCACCGCCGAAGGCCTCTCTAATCCGGTCATCTGGACCATCACCGAAGATCATTCTGGAAATATCTGGGCCGGTACCGACGGCGGCGGCCTGAACAAATTTACCGGCGGAAAATTTTCCGCCTACACCACCGCGCAAGGCCTTTCCGG
Source organism: Terriglobia bacterium (assembly GCA_963840515.1). GTDB lineage: Bacteria > Acidobacteriota > Terriglobia > Acidiferrales > UBA7541 > DASTCZ01. Next base: position 137,263 of record CAWIZI010000011.1, on the reverse strand, counting down.
AAATACCATCGGCGCGCTCTTCACCGCCGCGGACGGCAGTCTTTGGGTTTCCACTAACAAAGGGCTGGATCACATGCACGACGGAAAAATCACAACTTACTCCGCCAAAGATGGTTTGCCCTCTCGAAGAGAAAGTTCCGGACTCGCTCCCGATGTTCTTGTGAAAGCAATTGCTCAAAGTCCGGACGGCACTTTGTGGTTCGGCACCGATGGCGGCGGGCTCTGCAGATATCGCGACGGAACATTTCTCACCTATACGACTGACAACGGGCTTCCCAGCAACATGATTCTTTGGCTCACCCCGCGGCGCGACGGCGGCATTTGGATCGGAACCGTGCGCGGCTTGAGCAAATTTGCGGATGGACGTTTCACAAACTTTAGCACTAAGGACGGCTTGCCCAGCGACTCCATCATGGCGATGTACGAGGATCCGCAGGATGTTCTGTGGATTGGAACAGAAGCGGGCTTGAGCCGGATGGACAACGACAAGTTCACGACGTACACCACTCGCCAGGGATTGTATGACGACCTGACATTTCAAATCCTTGAAGACGACAAAGGAACTCTGTGGCTGAGTTGTAACAAAGGAATTTTCCGCGTCAGCAAAAAAGAACTCAACGATTTCGCCGCGGGCACAATCCAGTCGATCACTTCGATCCCTTACGGCGTCGCCGACGGAATGAAAAGCAGGGAGACCGACGGCGGCGTCCAGCCCGCCGGATGGAAATCCCATGACGGCAAATTGTGGTTTCCCACCATCCAAGGCGTGGTCACCATTGACGCCGATTCAATGGAAACCAACACTTGGATTCCTCCTGTCCACGTCGAACAATTAATTGCGGGTCATACGGCCATCAAAATTCCTGAGCAAGTTCGTCTGCCGGCAGGCACAGGAAGTCTCGAGTTTAACTACACCGCATTAAGTTTCCTCGCGCCAAACGCAATGGAATTTCGCTACAAGCTGGACGGCTTTGACAAAGAGTGGATCGACGCGGGCTCCCGGCGCACCGCGTACTACACCAACATCCCGCCCGGCGATTATCACTTCACCGTAATCGCTTCCAACAACGACGGCCTATGGAATACCACTGGCGCATCTGTTTACATCCACATCGCGCCCCAGTTCTATCAGACCTACTGGTTCTACGCGCTCTGCGCGCTCGTCTTCATCCCATCCGTCGCCGGACTCTATCGCCTCCGCATGAAAGCCGCCAAGGCCCGCGAAAACTACCTCGTCCTCCGCGTGAACGAGCGCACTGCCGACCTTCAGCAGGAAATCGCTCAGCGCGAACGCATTGACGTCGAGCTGGGCCGCGCTGAAGAAAAGTATCGCGGCATTTTTGAAGGCGCCATCGTCGGCATATTCCAAACTACTCCTGACGGAAAATACTTGAACGCGAATCCCGCGCTGGCTCGCATTTATGGTTTCGATTCCGCTGAGGAACTGATGGCGACTCATGAAGATATCGGCCGGCAGGCCTACGTGGATCCAAATCGGCGGGCCGACTTTAAACGCATTCTCGAGTCGGAAGGAATCGTCGAAGGCTTTGAATACGAAACGCGCCGCAAGGACGGTGGAAGAATCTGGCTAGTGGAAAATGCGCGCGCCGTTCGCGATTCCGCCGGCGTGATTCTCTATTACGTCGGAACCGCTGAAGACGTTACGCAACGCAAACGCGCCCAAGCAGAATTGGAACTCGAAATAATCGAACGCAAAGCCGCCGAGCTTGCCGCGCAGGCCGCCAATCGCGCCAAGAGCGCCTTCCTCGCCAACATGAGTCACGAAATTCGCACGCCCATGAACGGAATAATGGGCATGACGGAACTTGTTCTCGATTCCGACATCACCCCCGAACAACGCGAGAATCTGAATACCGTGAAAATGTCCGCCGATTCTCTGCTCGTCGTCATCAATGACATTCTCGATTTCTCAAAAATTGAAGCTGGCAAACTCGAACTGGAAAGTTTCGCCTTCGACCTCCGCGAAAGCATGGCCGAAACTCTGAAAACCCTCAGCTTTCGCGCCCACGAAAAAGGTCTCGAGCTTCTCCATCTCGTAGCCTCGAACGTCCCCGATACAGTGGTCGGTGATCCTGGACGATTGCGCCAGTTAGTGCTGAATCTCGTCGGCAACGCGATTAAATTTACCGATCGCGGCGAAGTGCTTATGCAAATCTGCGTCGAAACTCAGTCAGCCGACGACCTCTGGTTGCACTTCGCCGTCTCCGATACCGGCGTCGGAATTCCGCAGGCAAAACGTTCCGAAATTTTCGGCGCGTTTGCGCAAGCCGATGATTCCATCACACGGAAATTTGGCGGCACCGGACTGGGCCTCGCAATTTCTTCCAGGTTGGTTGAACTAATGCGTGGACGAATCTGGGTCGAAAGTGAACCCGACCGCGGAAGCGTATTTCATTTCACAGCACATTTCGGAGTGCAAACCGGGCCTATCCCCGCTCCTGTTCCAGTCAACCTGCGAGACTTGCGCGACCTGCCCGTGCTGATCGTCGACGACAACGCCACCAACCGCCGCCTTCTCGTCGAAATTCTATCCAAGTGGGGAATGAGCCCAACTGCCGTCGACGGCGGACTTTCCGCACTTCTCGCATTGCAGGAAAATGCTTCGTCAGCGAGAGCATTCCAACTGATTCTGCTCGACGCGCAAATGCCTGACATGGACGGCTTCACCTTCGCGGGCCTTGTTAAACAAAATACCCGCCTCGCCGGAATCACCATCATGATGCTCACCTCCGTGGGATTTCTTGGCGACGCTGCGCGCTGCCGCGAACTTGGTATCACCGCTTATCTTACCAAGCCGATTCGCCAGATCGAACTGCTTGAAGCAATCCGGATTATTCTTGGGCATTCCGCCGCGCGCCATGCGTCAATTCCGCTGCTCACTCGTCACACGCTCCATGAAAATCACTCGCATCTGAAAATCCTGCTGGCCGAAGATAATTCCGTCAATCAATTGTTGGCTGTCCGTCTCCTTGAAAAACGCGGGCATCACGTGACCGTTGCAAACAACGGAAGTGAAGCGGTAAATCAATCTTCGCGCTCAACATTTGACGTCATCCTGATGGACATCCAAATGCCCGTCATGGATGGCTTCGAGGCCACCGCCGCAATCCGCGCTCGAGAAAAAATCAGCGGGAACCATCTCCCAATCATCGCTATGACTGCTCACGCATTGAGCGACGACGAAGAACGCTGCCTCGCCGCCGGCATGGACGCCTACATCTCCAAACCGATAAATTCCGCACAGCTTTTTGAGTTGGTCGAAAGTTTCGCAGGTGCCCGCACACCGCTGAATTCGTAGGGACGGGTCTGTGACCCGCCCGCCTCCAAACTCGGCAAGAATTCCCTCACTCCATCATTTTGAATAGATATACAACGAGGAAAGTGTGGGGTGCTCGTTGTAGGCATAAGCGTTGCCCGAAGGCGTCAAATACAAATCCGAGATATGCAGGAGGCCGGTGGGGTCCGCGGGCCGGATCTCCTTCCACAACTCGCGCTGACCGCTAAAAATGTCCACGCAAAAAATCGAAGCCGTGTTCTCGCCAATTCGCGCTACGAAAACATGCCTGCCGTCCGACGCCCATGTCAGCGGCTCGTCGCCTTCGATCAGCGCCGCGGCACTCGTTTGTCCGGTGGCCAGATCAACAATCTGTTTTTTCGCATACCAGTTGCTTCCAACGCTTGCCGCCTGAATCACAAATTTGCCGTCCGGCGATACCCGGCTCCAAAACTGCCAGCCTGTTTGGTTCGTCAATGGATGCGCTGCTCCCCCTTCAATCCCCACCCGGTACCCGCGCTTCGGGTTTGCGCCCTCATGCCCCAGGAATACAAACTCTTTGCCGCCCGGCATCCACGACACTCAGTCCAAGTCCACATTGACCGGGGCTAGGTCAAACGTCCGTGGTTCGCCCGCCCCGGTGGGAAGAATGCGCAGCTTGGTTGGTTGACTGGGAACCAACGCCACGGCGAATCGACCGTCGGGAGAAAGGCCTATGGCCCCCCCCTTCGCCGATCTCCACCGCCGCCGTTCCGTCCAACCGGCGGAAGAACACCGAGTAGTCGGCGGACACCGTCGCTCCCGCTTCCGAGAATGCAATTGCGTTTCCGTCCGCGGAAAGCGATCCGCCGATTCCGAATCCCATTACAGAAACATCGTGCTCCGCGGCGTTCGCCGGCGACGCCACCATTTGAGCGCTCCCCACTTTCTCGTGAGAAAAAAGCAATCGTCCGTCGGCAGCGATGTCCCAGACAGTCGTGTCATCCGGAACTGCGAAGACTTGCCGCTGCTTTCCGTTCAGGTTCACCGCCCACACCGATCGATCGCCCGTTGTTGCCTGTCCGGTGCCGCCATACCAAACCGCGCTTCCATCGCGCGACCACGCAAGTCCTTCCTCGCCAGCCGTCTCTCCCGTCAACCTCTTCTCATTGCCGCTGCCGTCCACCAGCGAAACATACCCACGATCATCTCCAAACAGCGGATGCTCCATGAAGGCCAACGACTTCCCGTCCGGAGAGATGCGCACGTCGCTTATATATCCACTCGTCTTGAACAACACCTTGCCGATGGGATATTCCAACTGTTGCGGTCCATCCGACGACGCCCGCACCACTGCGAATTGCTTCCCGTCGCGGCTTATGTCCGCGTCCCATACATTCTCCAGGATTTCGCGCGCAGTGCCTCCACTTGCTGGCGCGCGGGCTAATGTTCCCACCTGCATCCAGGGTGTGGGGAAGGTCTGCCGCACGTTGGTCAGTAGAGCGATCTCGCCGCTGTCAGAAACACCCATAACCATCGAGTTCTTCAGCTCAAGCGAGCGCCCTATATGGTCTCCCACTCGCATACTGAATACTTCGTATGGCTGCCCTTCCCACATCGCGCTGTAAATAACGTTTTGTCCGTCAGGCGCGAAGCGCGCTCTTTTTATATAGCCGCGCTGAAAAGTCAAATGTTGAAAGGTCGCTGGTTTATCACCGCCGCGCCTTCCGGCGAAGTAGGCCCCGGCGGCCGCAAGAATAGCGACGACTGTGCAGGCCGCAGCAATCATCCACCGCGATTTCCCGCCGCCTTCGGCCACCGCTGCATGCTTGGCCGTTGAATAAGAACTTCCGCTCAGCGCTTCCAATGAAAACGCAATGTCTTTCGCCGATTGAAATCTCTCTTCCGGACTTTTTTCCAAACATCGCCGCGCGATTCGATCCAGTGCGGGAGAAACAGGACGCTCGGAATTCGTCAGTTCAGCCGGATCTTCCTTCAATACTGCTGTCATTGTTTCTGCTGGAGTCTCTCGCCGAAATGCGCGCTGCCCAGAAAGCATTTCAAACAGCACAGCACCGAACGCAAAGATATCCGTCCGCGCATCCACCGCGTCACCGCGCACTTGTTCCGGCGCCATATAACTCGCCGTTCCCATCACCACGCCTGCGTCAGTCTGCGCGTGCGTCAAAGTTAAATTACTTGCTGCGGCGCCGGCTTCACCTTCCTTTGTCGCCAGTTTCGCCAAACCAAAATCAAGAATTTTCAGCCGTCCGTCCTTCGTGATGAAAAGATTTTCCGGCTTCAAATCACGGTGCACGATTCCCTTTTCGTGCGCCGCCGCCAATCCCTGTGCGATCTGCACGCCGTAGTCAATCGCTTTGCGCTGCGGCAAAGCGCCGCGATCCAGCATCGCGCGCAGACTTTCTCCCTCCAACAATTCCGAAACAAGATACGGCGTCCCGTCATACTGCCCGACGTCGTGAATCGCAAGAATGTTGGGATGGTTCAGCGCGGCGACCGCGCGCGCCTCTTGTTCAAATCGGCGCAAGCGATCTTCATCGCGCGCAAATGCCGCGGGAAGAATTTTCAGCGCAACGTCCCTGCCCAGCCGCGCGTCCCGGGCGCGATACACTTCGCCCATTCCGCCGACGCCAAGCAGCGAAACAATTTCGTACGAACCAATTTTAGTTCCGCGGTTCAAAGCCATACGCGGGAGCGATTATAGACTCGCAAGAAGCCTGTTGGAAAAATAATCCTTCGCTTTTGGACGGACGAATCGCCTCTGTATGTAATACGACGCTTATTTATGTCTCGGCGGTCCCACCGGCCTCGGCGCGGGACGGTTCTTCAACAACACATGCGTTCGTTCACGAGTCATGCGTATCCTGCACGGCAACTCATCCGGCCCTGCGTGGCATGTTTCATCTCGCAAATGAATCCACACATCTTGTTCGCTCTGAATCGTATTTTGCGCGCTGGCATTCGATGCATAGCCCGTGCTCGCAAGAAAATACGCCGCATCCAGATCAATCTCGGCGGCGTCTGCGCTCAATTGCTCGCAAACTTCATCAGGCGTCGGGGGTCTGTGCTCCATGGGAGCGCAAAAATCTTCGTCGTGTTGCAACAAAACTTTTTCGCCCTCCGCGTTGATGAAGTAGCGCGTCACCACGGTCGGCACTCCTGTTTCGGCTGACCACCGCGTCAAATCTTCATAAAACGCGCGCGGAAACTGCGACATCGCCAGCGAATCCTGATCCACTTGATTGGAAAAAACCGTTACCGTCGGCGTCGGTTCGCCATTTCGCGGATAGAAAAAAATCCCGCCCATCGCGATTCCTTCTTGCATGTCCACCCACATGAATCCTTTTCCGCGCAGAGTCGGCGTGCCGCGGCTCGCGATCATCGCGTAACGTCCATCGCGAATTTCAACCGGCAATGGAACACTCTGCAGAACCGTTTCAAGCGTGCCCGCAAGTGACTCATCGTCAACGCGGAAATGAATCGGGAATGCGGGCACAACCGTCTGAACCAATTTCCGATATTTTCCGTCTCGAAGCACTTTGTCCGAAGGGCGCCGCGCAAATCCATTCAGAAAGCTTAATTGATCGCTGGCAATCGGATTCGCAAATAAAGGCTCGCCCCCGGGCGCGCCACCAATCATCGGAGCGGCCGTCAGAAGAAAAGTCGTCGCCATCAACACGGGAATCAAAAGGCAAGAAACTCGGAACAACGTAAGGCTGGGCCGCACATTTCACCTCGAGGCACATGCCTCAACTGCTCAATCGTCGCCCGCCAATAAGGGCGCATCTCTTTCGGCGCAGAGGATACTACAATATAACTAATCCAAACAAAATATGTGACCCCACACCTTCGCTTCCGCTACACCGTGCCTTTTCCGAATCCTCGTAACCGGGCATGAGTTCACTCGTGCCGTAACGCTCGAAATAAACCCGGGCATTCGGCCCTGCTGTTGCGTAATCCTTTGTTCCCGCAACCGGAATAAGGCATGATACCCACCTGTGACAATCTTCGACCGCAGAAATTTTCTCGCGTTACTCGGAACATCCGCGTGCGCAACCGCCGCAGCGCGCCTGGGAATTCAAGCCCCAACTGAAACCCCGAAAGCCGATGCGATCCTTCAAATCTCTCCGGTCAAACTCGAAATCGCGCCCGGAAAAATCGTCGAAACAATTGGCTACAACGGATCAGTTCCCGGCCCGCTCCTCCGTTTCCGCGAAGGTCAAAATGTCTCCATCCAGATAGAAAATCAAACGTCGAACCCAGAATTAGTTCACTGGCACGGACTTTCAATTCCCTCTCAAGTAGACGGCTCCATGGAAGAAGGAACTCCCATGGTCCCCGCGCGCGGCGCGCGCCAATATTCATTTATCGCGCGCCCATCCGGCACGCGTTGGTATCACAGCCACGGAATGGCCGGGCGCGATTTGAAACGCAGCACCTACACCGGCCAGTTCGGTTTCTTCTACATCGAACCGAAAAATAATCCCGCGCAGTATGACGCTGAAATTTTCCTCGCGCTTCACGGCTGGAACGGCTATCTAGGCACCGGTGGTGATGACGATGGAACTCTCGACGTCATCTACAAAAACTTTTCCATCAACAGTCACTCGCTCGGACACGGCGATCCCATCCGCGTCCGCGAAGGTCAGCGCGTAATTTTCCGCATCGTAAATGCCAGCGCAACATATCAACACAGCATTTCGTTCAGTGGCCACAAATTCACAGTCGTCGCACTCGATGGAAATCCAGTTCCGAATCCGCGTGAAGTTGAAATCTTGGAACTCGGCCCCGCGGAACGCGTCGACGCAATCGTAACCATGAGTCAGCCGGGCGTCTGGGTTCTCGGCGAAGTGGATGAGTACGTCCGCCACGCAGGCCTCGGCGTTGTCGTCGAATATGCCAATCAAACCGGCGAACCGAAGTGGGTTGCGCCAGCGCGCGCTGAATGGGATTACACAATTTTCGGAAACGCTGCCGACCACGTCGCTTCATCCAGCGCAAAATCAGAAAATATCGAAGTTGTTCCGCTGGTTTTCAAAAAGAAATTCGCGGGAAATCGTTGGGTGGACTACTGGACCGTCAACGGAAAATCATTTCCAAAAACAGATCCGATTATTGTTCAAGCCGACAAACGCTATCGCCTGAAATTCGATAATCAAAGCGATGAAGCTCATCCGATTCATCTTCATCGCCATTCTTTCGAGCTAAAGAATTTCGCCGGCACACCAACAAGTGGAGTTATGAAAGATGTAGTCGTAATTCCAGCGAACAGAATCGTCGAAGCAGAATTGGTTGCCGACAATCCCGGCCCAACTTTGTTCCACTGCCATCAGCAATTGCACATGGACTACGGTTTTATGACTCTAATTCAGTACAAGGACTGAACATGACAATTTCACGAAGGAAACTTTTGCAATCTAGCGCCGCACTCGGCGCCGTCGGATTTTTGCCCGGCTTGACGCACACCTCCGATACAAACGCAGCACAACGCGGCGGCCAACAATCCGGCGGAACGCTTCCCGCCGCATTCGATTCCTTGAAGCCGCTCGGCGATCGCGTGAAGCCAATTACCGTCGAAGAATTTCAAGCCCGCGTCGCGCGCGCGCAAAAACTAATGACAGATGCAAAACCAGATTTCGCCGCGCTCTACCTTGCGCCCGGAACTTCGCTCTACTACTTCACAGGAATTCATTGGGGGCAGAGCGAGCGCGTAGCAGGCGCGGTAATTCCCCGCAGCGGCGCGCCATTATTATTTTGTCCGGGATTTGAGGAAAGTCGCTATCGCGAGCTGATGCGCTGGCCAACAGAAGTTCGCGTATGGCAGGAGGATCAAAACCCCGGCGAGCTGGTAGCAAAATGGCTGGGCGAAAAGGGATTTCATTCCGGCCGAATCGCCATCGACGAAACCACACGCTTCGCCTACTTCGACAAACTCCGCAAAGCCGCACCGCAATTTGAATATGTTCTCGGCGATCCAATCACTGCAGGTTGCCGCGCACGAAAGAGTGAACACGAATTGGAATTGATGCGATTAGCGTGCGCCGCAACGATCGATGTTTATCGCGCGGTGTTTGCAACTGCGACAGAAGGCATGACGCAATACGACGTGGCGAATTTATATTCACGCGGACTGCAGAAGATGGGATTGCCGGGAAACAATGCGCTGGTTCTGGTTGGAAAATGGGCCGCGCAACCGCACGGAACAACTACTCCGATGAAACTGGAGCAAGGACAAGTGTTGTTGATCGATGCGGGAACAACTGTGGAAGGATACGAATCGGATATCACGCGATGCACGGTGATCGGGAAAACTCCGGAGAAGATTCAACGCGCGTTTGATACGTTGCGCAAATCTCAGGATGCGGCGCTTGACGCTTGTCGCGCAGGACATTTAACTGGAACTGTTGATGATGCGGCGAGAGCGGTTGTGACGAATGCTGGTTATGGCGCGGATTACAAATACTTTGCGCATCGATTGGGACATGGAATGGGATTGGATGGACACGAACTTCCATATTTGGTGCGCAGATCGAAAGATGTTTTGCAACAAGGCATGACATTTTCAAACGAGCCGGGAATTTATATTCCGGAAGATTTTGGTTTGCGTTTGGAAGATGACATGGTCGTGATGCAGGAAGGGCCGGCGCAACTTTTGACGCCGGGATTCAGCCCGTCGCTTGAGAAACCTGTGGGATAGTTTCTCCGGAACTTAAAACATTCTGACAAAATTCCACGATGCGCGCTTCGGCCCAGTGACGCTCGGCGGGATCGTTGGAAATAAATGATCCGTGTCCGCCGTAATCTTCGGCGAGCAAAGTAATGTTCGGATTGCTCGCAATTCCCGTCTCCGAATACGATTCAAACGGAATTACCGGATCATCTTTCGCCGCGATCAGCAAAGTTGGAACGCTGATCCGATAAATCGATCGCACCGCGCTGGCGCGAAAATAATAATCGTCGGCGTTTTGATATCCGCAATTCGGCGCGGTGATTACGTCATCGAACTCGCGCAGCGTGCGAACTTTTTCTAATCCTTCAAACTTGAAAACGCCCGGAAATAATTTCTCTTTGCGGCGGATGCGGCGTTTCAAGCTGGTCACAAAATGCCAATTGTAGAGCCTGTTCCGCGGCAATCCGCATGCATCAACGCAGAGTGCTAAGTCCAGCGCAGGAACTACGGCACAAATTCCGCGCAATTGCGGCGGCGCAGCGGGACCAAGTTCGCCCGCCATTTTCAGGACGAGATTTCCGCCCATCGAATATCCGCCGAAAAAAATTGCGGGCAGTTCGTCGCGGTCGATCAGCTCGATCAAAATCGCCAGATAATCGTTGCTGAGTCCCGAGTTGTACAGCGTTTTCGCCAACGCGTCAGAGCCGCCGCAATTTCGCTGATTCACGCGAATCACGTTGAAGCCCTGCGAGAATGCTTTGTCCGCCGTGCCCAACATGTACTCGGATTTAATGTCGCCTTCTAATCCGTGTACGAGAACCAGCGTCGGCGAATTTTTCGGCTGCGGTTGCCAGTGCGCGGCCGCCAGAATTTTCGTTCCCGGCTCGACTTTCGTTCCCGGTTCAACTTCAAATAATCGCTCGACGCCGGGCGGCAAAAATTTATGTCTGCGCGGCCAAAACGCGGCGGCGATAGTCATCGCGTCGCGTTGCTTCAGCATCCGTTGCGGCACAAATTTCCGAGCAGTGAATGGCTTCATAGCTTGCTGCCAGTCAGATGCGTGTGCCTTCGCGAAAGACACAAAATTGCGAGAGATATGTCCCGCAATTCTGTGCCGTGAAAATTCAGAACTAACGTCCCGGCGTCGCAGTCGGCGGAGGCGCAGTTGCTGTGTGATGTGGCAGCGGCTGCGTCATTTCCGAAACGTTCCACGCGAACATTGCCAATGTCTGCGCGCCTTGATTCACATATTCCGGAATCACTTTATCGAACGTGTCCGTTTGACTGTGATGCGCTTCGCGATAATACGATGGCGTTTGAACGGCGAAATATGACGGCACGCCCTGACCGAGATACGCGACGTGATCCGACGAGCCATAATATCGCGTGCTGAGCGGCTGCAAATCCAGCACTTCCTGCATCGGGCGATATATTTGCATCATCTGCGGCATTGTTTCCCACAAATTTTCCATGGCGATGCTCAGAATTTTTCCGGTACCAGTGTCGTCCACAAGCGACGCATCGATTTTCGGAATTTCCGCCGCGTGATTTTGCAAAAATGTTCGCACGCCGATGCCGCCTTCTTCTTCGCCGGTGTACAAAATAAATGTAATGGTGCGCTTGGGCTTCCATCCCAGCGCCTTCAGCGTGCGCGCCGCTTCCAGCACGGACATCGCGCCGGTTCCGTTATCCAGAGCGCCCTGACCGAGATCCCACGAGTCCAAATGTCCGCCGATAATTACGCGCTGGTCCGGAAATTCGCTGCCCTTAATTTCGGCAACGGTAATTGAAGCGTCCTGCGGGCCATCGCTGAATTTTCCGTCCAAATTCACGCGCATCGAAACCGTGCCGCTCTGCGCCAGCCGATAAATTAGGCTGTAATCTTCGTGCGTCAAAAACGCAGTGGGAATTGCCGACGGTGCATAATTTCCGCCCGCGCCGCCCATATTAAAAAGGTTCCACGGTTTTCCGCTGTCGCGCACAACGACCGCCGCGCCCGCATCCACTAACGGATTTGTTTGTGCTCCACGCCCACCACCGGCACCGCGGCCGCCACCTGCGCCGCCGCGCGCTGCGGGAATTCCGACCTGCGGAGGAATCACTGCGTCGTAAGCATTTTCAGGATTTTGTCCGTCGAGCCAAACATTCGACGGCTTTCCGATCATCACGATCGCGCCCTTCAACTTCGCGCCGGCCGCGGCAATCGCTTCAGGCGTTTGCGATTCGAGCCACACAATATTTCCCGTCACTACGCCGCCGGTTGCTTTGCTCCAACCCGCGGAACGGATATCGATTCGCCGTTGAATCGGAGCGGTAATTTCCGCGGTGTCCGCGCCGCGCGTCCACGAGTGCGGAACTTGCGTGGTTTCCAGGTGCGCGTCAATTCCGTAATCCTTAAAACGCTTCAGCGTCCAAGCGCTTGCAGCCTGCATTTGCGGGCCGCCGGTCAAACGAGGACCGATTTGCGTGGTCAAATATTCAAGATTCTTCATCAGCTCGGAATGTGCAGTTTCCTCAGCCAGAATTTTCTGGTCGGCATCTTCCATCGAGGTGCGATAGGCGCGCTCGTCCGCGGATTCTCCGCCTTGACCTTGTGCGTGAACACGAATTGAGACGCCGACAAAAATTAAAATCGCGGCAAGCAGCGCGGAAGAAATTCCGACAAGCGTGCGCGCGGGTTTTGTTCGCGCGATTTTATTTCCGTCGCGATCACGACGCCGCGCGTTTACAGAAACATTTTCAATTTCGTTGTTCATCATTCGATCCGTCTCCCGTTGCCATGTTCGCCGCATGGAATTGATTGGTGTGCGCGGCGATTATACTCGATGCGACCGGTTTGGCTATGGCCGCGCGGGGAATCCCCGCGTTCGGCGAACGAGGGCGACACGTGCCAGAACCAAACCAAACATGCCGCCCGTAAAGGGCGGCGCTACAAGTGCGATTATTGTTAACCGCTACCCCCTCCCCCCCGTCTATTTTCCTGTATGTATTGCAAATACAGGACTTAGCTGGGGGTACCCCACGTATGTATTGCAAATAAAGGACTTACGAGAGATTTGCTAGTGACTGGTTGTGAGTGACTAGCTGTCGCCCTCGGTGCCCTCCCCCTCCCCCATGTTTTTGTCATGAATATCAAAACAAAGGAGTTAGGTCGCAACATTTTGCTATGAATATCAAAACAAAGAACTTAGGTCGATTACTAGTAAATATATACATGCTGCTGAATCTAAAGGACTTCCCCGGATGAAAGGGGCTGAATCAAATAAGCTCATTAAATCAATGGATTTTTGAGTCCTGCAGGAGGGCGAATTCCATTTTTGGAATTGCTATTCGAATGGAGCGTCCTAGTCTGCAATCTAGATTATCATGTTAGTATATAGATGTCAACGGGAATTTGGTACTAGGTACTAAAAATTCTTGCGGCGGAAATCTGAACTTCGCGCAATGCGCTGAGTGATTCTTTATGACTTTGCCTGTTTTATGCTATTCGTCCAATCTAGCCGAGGACAGAACACGGAGGGATCAAACTTAGCGGCCTCCAAAGCGTCTAGAATGATTGGATATCGGTCGTGGAGAAGCTTCCAAGTGGCTTTGTGTTTCAGACTGATGTCGTCGTCGCTCGAATTCCGATTGCGTGCGATGTTCGAGAGTGTCAGCACTTCCTCCGCAAGACTCCATTGAAGGTCCAGGTCCTCAAAATCGGATGCGCTGGCGCATGGAAACGGGTAGATGCCGTGCGGCCCGAATTGTTCGAGCGATTGCCAGAGGTACACGAAATCGTATTCATCATTAAACGGTGCCGTGCGAAATACTTCACTCCTGGAAGTACAGCGACGATCCATAAACAATCCCAGCGCTTTGATCGCCTTTTCAGAACGGTAAGCATCGATCAAGGCAGCACCGTAGAAACATGGAACCTCGTCTAGAAAATAATGCGTAAACTTACCCTGCGTGAGCACTGCGCGGAAATAGATATCCTTATTTCTCAACCGTCGCATCAGATCCTGCGCAAATTCGCACAGGTACATAACAAAGTATTCGTCCTGGTCAATTTTTCCGTCCCTCTTAAACTTTGGATACACCAAAATCGTGTCTGAAAATACTATAGTTCCAAATGCGTCATGACGGAAAGCATTCAGTGAACTGATGACTTCGTAGAGGTCGGCGACGCGATCGGGAGCGTTCATTACGAGATCAGCAAATCCGAGGATATCGATGTAGAGAAAATATCGGTCGGCAAGAGGAGTCCGATCGTCCGGTGCATTAGTGATTGATTTATGTATCGGCTTGCTCATGATTGTATCGGTCCCAACTCAGGTCACTCAGATAAACGTGGTTCTGGTCGGAGGATTTGAAAGGGGTCGCGGCCGCATACTTTGTTATCGTTACTGAGCGGACCCTCCCGAGACGGTCTTCTGGCAGTTTTGACATGTTTGCTCGGCATTTCGATCCCAGTCTCTAATAAGAACCTGGCCACAGGTACAGGTCACGACTTTCCGCTGCATCAAGTCAAAAACTGTCAATTCTGGAAACACGTGCTTAAGTACGAGAAGATTGCTGACGCCATAATGGTTGCTAGATCTTGCCCCCCTTGTCTCTTGTATTGCGCCAATCTGGTCCACTACTCCCGCATCTTGCCAAGAGCGTACTTTGGTCATACCGGCCTGCTGAGTGAACTTAAAAATATCAGTATAAATATATTTGACCGTAAAATCAGCGCGTCGCATCTTTTGAAGATCACGGATAATGCTCTCTTGAAGGATTTCGTTTGTGTAATTCCTCGCAAAAACGTCAAAGCCCTTTATGATTGCTTCCATCGACAGCTGCGTGGATGAGGAACTGATTTCACTCTGTTGGTCCAGAATCTCTTTACAAAGCCGAATGGTATTGCGAGGCGAGCCCTGACTAAAAAGCGCGACTACGCTGTCGATCCTGTCTCTAGCTTCAGCCGCAGAAATCGCTCCCAGAGACAGCACTCGCTCCTGACTGTGCGCGCGCAACCGTTTTGACAGCATCTCTCGAAGTTGGCCGACTTCCCACTTCAGCCCATAATATTTGACCCTGTCGGGGCGTGCTACAGTTCTGTAGTCTTCGATGAGCATGTCCCACAGAAAAAACTTGAAGCCGAAACCTGTCAACTCAAGTAGCTGTAAGTCGGAGACAAGGGGCGCTATGAACTGGAACGAGCTGCTTGCTTTCCCGGTGAGGGCATTCTCATCGACTTTGTCGATAAGAATATAAGTACATTGATATCCAAGTTGAATGGCCATGCGGCCTAAAAGCTGGATTTGATCGATGCGCTGTCCGAGCTTTCCGCCGGCAGCTTTGAATTTCTCTATTTCTGTACTTCCAAGGCCAATCTTGTTGAGTACGGCGTTCAAAACCAGACCAATCGGCCCAGTAAAATTGTTCCACCACTCTTTTGCCTTGTCTGAGAGATTCTGAACAGATTGAATCGCAGCCTTTAACTCAGTCGTGTCAATATCGGAAAGATACTCTTTAGAGAGCAAGTAGAGCAGATGGCGATCATCGTTGGAAAGGGCGGCAATTCCTCTTTCCGCAGCTGAACTTAAGACTGAAACTAAAAGTAAGCGAACAAGGTTTCGCAGATGATAATCGAGGTCGATGTTGTTGATCTTAAGTCCGGAAACACTGAACTGATTATATGTAACACACATGAAGGGGCTAGTCAGACTGGATATCTCTAGTTTGCGTTTAAGTGCGGTCTTGCCACCGCCCCTCGGTGCAAATACGACGGCGGATTTCGGCGTCGCTAACGATCCGAAGACGGCTTTAAAGAACGGCGGTTCGATGAAGTAGCTCTCTAAGAGCTCTTCCTCGTCGGCGTTCGTCTTTGCGAAAGGATCCGTGGTAAATCCTAAGTTGTGTAAGAGGTCCGAATAGCTCATACAGGAAATCCTCGCTAAAATATGGCAATCCGAACTATACCACACCGTTGTTATTGTCTTAGTAGCGTCTTCCGGAGCGTGGGTCGCCGATTTAGAAAACCTGGGTAGAAAATTCGGCTTGGTGGGGTGCGCTTGACGTGAGTGGTTGATGCGCCTAAAATCGTGGATTCAACTATGTATGTGGTTTGGAAATGCCCTCCGGGCCGAGTTAATGGAAGTAGTGCAGCCCAGCAGATGCTTGCTGGGCGGTTGTGTTTTTATCCGCCTTCGCGACGCCTTTGGCTGGGCTATGGCGCGACGAGGGTCCGCCTTTGAGGCAAGGTCAAGAACCCCACGTTCGCCCTTCGGGTCGAACATGGGGCACCCGAAGTCAGAGGGCGCGGAGAAGTCGCAGAGAAAAGAAGAGACAGAGCGCCGATCGGGAGACCGGCGTGCCCGGGGAAGATCAGGCGGAAGATGGCAACGGCGGAAGTCGGAAGATGGCAACCTGAAGGTTGCCGCTACATAGGAGAGAGCGGATGGTGATGAAGGACGGGGGATTTTTGGAGGGGTTGACGTTTGATGATGTGCTGCTGGTGCCCGGGAAAAGTTCGGTGCTGCCGGCGGAGGTGGACACGCGCACGAATTTTACGCGCAAAATTCAGCTGAATATTCCGCTGGTGTCTGCGGCGATGGACACTGTGACGGAGAGCCGGCTGGCGATTGCGATTGCGAGGCAGGGCGGGATTGGAATTATTCATCGCAACATGTCCGTGGAGCGGCAGGCGGAGGAAGTGGACCGCGTGAAGCGCAGTGAAAGCGGAATGATTGTGGATCCGGTGACGATTTCGGCGGAGCTGACGGTGCGGCAAGCGACGGACATTATGGCCAAGTACCGGATTTCCGGGTTGCCGGTGACGCGAGGGACGAAACTGGTGGGGATTTTGACGAATCGCGATTTGCGATTTGAAAAGAATTTGGATCAGCCGGTGGGCAATGTGATGACGAAAGAGAAATTGGTGACGGTGCCGGTTGGGACGACTCTTGAAGAAGCGGAAAAGATTTTGCAGAAGCATCGGATTGAAAAGTTGCTGGTGGTGGACAAGGATTTTAATTTGAAGGGTTTGATCACGGTGAAAGACATTCAGAAGAAATTGGAATTTCCGAATGCGACGAAAGACGAGCACGGGCGGTTGCGATGCGGCGCGGCGATTGGAGCTACTCGGGATTATTTGGAGCGCGCGCAGGAAATGGCCCGGCAGGGAGTGGATGTGCTGGCGATTGATACTGCGCATGGACATTCGACTCGTGTGATGGAAGCGATTACGGCGGTGAAACACGCGTTGCCGGAAATGCAATTGGTGGCGGGAAATGTGGGCACATTTGAGGGGGCGAAGGATTTGGTGGCGCTGGGGCTGGATGGAATTAAGGTGGGGATTGGGCCGGGGTCAATTTGCACGACGCGAATCGTGACCGGCGCGGGAGTGCCGCAGATTACGGCGATTCTGGAAGCGGCGCGGGCGACGCAGGGATCGGGATGTCCGATCATTGCGGACGGCGGAATAAAATATTCGGGAGATATTACGAAAGCGATTGCGGCGGGGGCGTCGGTGGTGATGATGGGCGGACTTTTTGCGGGAACGGAAGAGAGTCCGGGAGAAACGATTTTGTATCAGGGCAGGACTTTTAAGAGCTACCGCGGAATGGGGTCGATTGCGGCGACGATTGCGGCGATGGAGCAAGGCGGTACGGCGGACCGCTACGCGCAGGAAACAACCGAGCGCGGAAAAACTGTGCCAGAAGGCGTGGAAGGTCGCGTGCCATATAAAGGCGCGCTGGGGGCGCTTGTGGAACAACTGGTTGGCGGACTGAAAAGCGGAATGGGATATTGCGGCGTGCCGAATATTGCGGAGCTGCAAGAACGGGCGAGATTTCTGAGGATTAGTACGGCGGGATTGAGGGAGAGTCATGTGCATGATGTGGTGATTACGAGAGAGGCGCCGAATTATCGGGTGGAATGACGGAGCTGACGGAAAAAGATGAGGATGAATTGGACGAGAAAATTTTGAAATGAGATGGATTCGATATTGGTTGCCGGCGATATTTTGGGCGGCGGTGATTTCGTTCGCGTCGACCAGCCATTTTACCAACGAAAAAACGGCGGGGCGCATTATGCCGATTCTGCGCTGGCTGATGCCGAATGCGACCATTGAAACGCTGCAAGAGGTTCATCATTTTATTCGCAAGGGCGCGCATGTTTTCGAGTATTTCGTTTTCACATTGCTGCTGCTTTATGCGATTCGAGCGGGGCGAAGAGAGTGGCGATGGAAATGGGCGTGGATCACGATATTTTGCGTGGCGTGCTACGCGGGACTGGATGAATATCACCAGAGCTTTGTGCCGGGGCGAGGAGCTTCGGCGTGGGATTCGGCGCTGGATACGGCGGCGGGAGTTTTGGCGATTTTTGTGGCGTGGAGTTGGTGGAAGTGGAGGGCGGGGAGGAAATTGAGAGTGGAGTGAGAAGGAAAGAAAGCAAAGAAAGATGCCACCCGCAAAGGGTGGCGCTACAAAAAAACGCCCGCCTGGAAATTCTCCTGGCGGGCGTTTTAATTTTTTGTTGAGTTAATTTTTGTCGGAGGTGGCTTCTTTCATTTCCTCGGTTTCGGGAATCTGGCCGGAATCGGGAGCGCTATCCTTCTTGCGTTCCTTCTTGCGGAGCTTGGAGCCCAGCAATTCGAGAATGGCAAGACTGGCGCCGTCGCCGAGTCGGAAGCCGACGTGAATGATGCGAGTGTAGCCTCCGGCGCGATCGGAGAAGCGCGGCGCGATATCCGCGAAGAGCTTCTGCGTGGCGGAAGGAGTCATCAAGAAAGCAGCGGCACGGCGGCGAGTGGCGAGCGTGTCACGCTTGCCGAGTGTGATCATGCGCTCGACAAGCGGACGCGCGGCTTTTGCGCGAGTGACGGTGGTCTGGATGCGCTCGTGTTCGATTACATTGGTGACGAGGTTGCGCAGAGTAGCCCTGCGATGGGCAGGCTGGCGACCGAGTTTAGAACCTGAATTGCGGTGTCGCATGGCTTATCTTTATCCCTTCAAGACGAAACCGAATCGCTTCGGAGATTAAATCTCCGCTGCTTCTTCTGTGACAGGCGGCGCGGTCTGGCTTGGAAGCGGCGGCCAGATGATGCGGCCGTGCTCGTCAAATTTCATGCCGAGCGCGAGGCCCATCTTAGTGAGGATTTCCTTAATTTCATTGAGCGATTTGCGGCCGAAATTTTTCGTGCGGAGCATTTCGTTTTCCGTTTTTTGCACAAGCTCGCGAATGGTTTGAATGTTCGCGTTCTTCAAGCAATTGTAGGAACGAACGGAGAGCTCGAGTTCCTCGACGGAACGGCCGAGATGTTCCATGCGCGGATCGCTGAAAATTTCGGACTGCTCTTCTGAAACTTCGGGCGGCTCCTCAAAGTTGATGAAGATGCTCATGTGATCCTTGACGAGTTTCGCGGCAAGGCCGATGGCATCCTGGGGAGTGATGGCGCCGTTGGTCCAAACTTCGAGCGCGAGCTTTTCGTAGTCGGTCATTTGTCCGAGACGAGCGGCTTCGACGGCGTAATTTACTTTACGCACGGGCGAGTGGACGGAATCCACGGGGATATAACCGATCGGAAGATCTTCATCAAAGTTGCGATCGGCTCCGACGTATCCACGGCCATTCTTCACGCGCATTTCCATTTGGAGCTTGCCACCTTCGTTGACGGTGGCGATGTAAACAGTTTTATCGAGCACGGCGAAGTCCGCGTCTTCTTCAATCATGGCGGAAGTTACGACGCCGGGATTTTCGACGTTGAGGAAAATTGTTTTGGGCAGATCCGTATTGAGCTTGAGCGGAACCTGCTTGAGATTCAAGATGATGTCGGTTGCGTCTTCGACAACGCCGGGGATCGAAGAAAATTCGTGCAGAACGCCTTCGATTTTCACCGCGGTGATTGCCGCGCCTTCGATGGAACTGAGAAGCGCACGCCGCAGAGCGTTGCCGACCGAGGTACCCCAGCCGCGTTCAAACGGTTGCGCGCTGAACTTCCCGAACTTATCGGTAAGCGACTCGAGATCGGCCGCCAACCGCTTTGGCTTCTGAAAACCCTTCCACATTATGTCCGTCCCTCCTGCCCGCAAAGCGGGCCAAAAAAACTGCGCAGAAAACTTTATGCGCGATGGCTTTACTCGTGACTACTTCGAGTAAAGTTCGACGATGAGCTGCTCGTTGATGGGCGGCGTTTGAACGTCGTCGCGGCGCGGCAGCGAAGTGACTTTGGCTTTGAAGGCGTCTTTATCGACTTCAAGCCAGGGCATCGCGTTGCGGCTTTGCGCGACGTTGCGCGCGTCCAGAACCATGGCGTTATCATGCATATCGGTGCGCAGCGAAATTTCTTCGCCGGTGTTCACCAGATACGACGGGATATTCACCTTCTTGCCGTTCACGAGAATATGGCCGTGGAGAATAATCTGGCGAGCTTGAGCGCGCGAACTGCCGAGACCGATGCGCCAGACCACGTTATCGAGCCTGCGCTCGAGCATGATGATAAGGTTTTCGCCGGTCGGGCCTTTGGCGCGCTCGGCTTTCTCGTAGAAATTGCGGAACTGGCGTTCGAGCAATCCATAGGTGCGCTTGACCTTCTGCTTCTCGCGAAGCTGGAGGCCATATCCGGCAACCTTAGGACGGCGCGCCTGACCGTGTTGGCCGGGCACGAAATTCCGCTTTTCGATTTCGCACTTCTCTGTAAAACACCGAAGGCCCTTCAGGAAAAGTTTCTGGCCTTCCCTGCGGCACAAGCGGCAAACTGCTTCACGATGTCTTGCCAAAGCTGTTTCTCCTTTGCAACCCGAAACTACGTTTAATGATTAGACGCGCCGACGCTTCGGCGGGCGGCAACCATTATGCGGAATCGGCGTAACGTCCTTGATGGAATTGATGTGCATGCCGACGCTGGAAAGCGCGCGGATGGCTGATTCACGTCCGGAGCCGGGGCCCTTGACGCGAACTTCGCAAGTCTTCATACCGTACTGATCGCGAGCAACCGCTGCTGCGGCCGCAGACGCCTGCTGGGCGGCGTAGGGCGTGCCTTTGCGCGAACCCTTGAAGCCGATGGCGCCAGAGGACGACCAGGAAAGAGCGTGGCCGGCGGGATCCGTGATCATGATCATCGTGTTATTGAATGTGGCGGAGATGCACACGACGCCATGCGGCACGACGCGCTTTTCGCGCTTCTTCTTGAATTCCTTTTTGCGCTTGGCGGATTTAGTAGCCGCCGCCGCTGCTCCAGTTTGCTCTTGTGGTTCTTTTGCCACTGTTCACCCCGTCCCAATTCGCGGCAAATCGCCGCGGTGATTACTTGTTACTTACGAGTCGCGATTTTCTTCGCGGCCACTGCGCCCTTACGCGGCCCTTTGCGCGTGCGCGCGTTGGTGTGCGTGCGTTGACCGCGCACCGGAAGATTGCGGCGGTGGCGGATTCCGCGGTAGCACTGAATTTCAATCAGCCGCCGGATGTTCATTTGAACTTCCTTGCGGAGATCGCCTTCGACACGGCCTTCGGCTTCGATGGCCTGACGAATCTGATTAATTTCTTCCTCGGTCAAATCCTTAATCTTTTTGGTGTCGTCCACATTCGCTTTGGCGCAAAGTCTGCGCGCGCGAACGCGGCCGATACCGTAGATCGCGGTGAGGCCGACGAACAAACGCTTGTTGACCGGTAGATCGACTCCAGCAATACGTGCCATGCTATTTTTTCTCCTCCCCGGCCTAGCCCTGACGCTGCTTGTGCTTCGGGTTATCGCAAATCACGCGCACGACTCCGCGCCGGTGGATCACTTTACATTTGTCGCAAATCTTTTTTACAGATGCCCTTACTTTCATTTTGGCCCCCTTCGGCGCCTATTTATAACGATAAACGATGCGCCCACGCGTCAGGTCATACGGCGAAAGTTCAACTGCCACTCTATCTCCAGCAAGGATGCGGATAAAATTCTTGCGCATCTTTCCGGAAATGTGCGCCAGCACCTGATGCTTGTTCTCCAATTCGACGCGAAACATCGCGTTTGGCAGCGGTTCGATGACTGTTGCCATTACTTCAATGGCATCCTCTTTCGGATTGCCCGGATCACGCGGCTTTTTTTCCTTTGGAGGCGGCCTCAAACTCTATTCTCCATTTGATGCTTACTCTTTGTTACCAAGAAGTCCCCTTAACATCGTCCGGCCGCGTAAGAATTCGCGGACCGTTTGCCGTGATAGCGACGGTGTGCTCAAAATGCGCGGAAGGCTTGCCGTCGGTTGTTACCGCCGTCCACTCATCCGCGAGCACTCGAACACCCGGTTCACCCATGTTGACCATCGGCTCAAGGGCAAGAACCATTCCCTCTTGCAGACGCGGGCCGTGGCCGGGCTCGCCATAATTCAAAACATTGGGTTCTTCGTGCATCTTGGTGCCGATGCCGTGACCCACAAATTCGCGGACCACCGAAAAACCGTGCCGCTCGACCCACTTCTGGACCGCCGAGCCAATGTCGCTCAAACGGTTGCCGACCCGAGCTTGCTCGATTCCGTGGTCGAGAGACTCGCGCGTGACGCGCAGCAAAGTCTCGAGTTCCGGTTTTACTTTTCCTACCGGAACAGTCACGGCTGCGTCGCCAAAGTAGCCGTCCAGTTCCACCCCAAAATCCGAGGAGATGATGTCCCCTTCGCGCAGCTTGCGTGAACCCGAAGGAATCCCGTGCACGACTTCCTGATTAATCGAAGCGCACAAAGAAGCCGGATATCCGCGGTAGCCTTTGAAGGCGGGACGGGCTTTGTGTTCCGCCGTCCGCCGCTCGGCTACTTTGTCCAGTTCCAAGGTGGAGATGCCCGGCTCGACCATCGTGCGAAGTTCGTTGAGAACTTCCCAGACGATGAGGCCGGCCCGATGCATCGTTTCCAGCTCGGCGCTCGACTTACAAACGATCACTGCTTCACCGATTCCCGTCGCCTTCCAGAATATTCAAGACGGCCTTTGTAACCGATTCGACTTCAGCGCCTGCGTCAACATCCCACAATCCGCCGTGATTCCGGAAATATTCAACCAGAGGTTCCGTCTGGCGATCAAAAGTTGCGAGGCGTCCACTAATTACGCCTTCGGTATCGTCCTGGCGTTGAAATAATGTGCCGCCATCGTCGTCACAGATTCCGGGCACACGCGGCGGACGATCGTAAACGTGATAAATACGTCCACAAACCTGGCACATCCTGCGTCCCGTCAATCGGCGAACGAGACTGCCACGATCCACAACAAAGTGGATTACGAAAGGCGTACCGTAGCCCAAAGTAATGAGCGTTCTGCCCAACTGTTCGGCTTGCGGAAGGGTCCTGGGAAAACCATCCAAAACAAATCCGCCGAGACAATCGGGCCTGACGAGACGTTCTTCGATCATGCCGAGAACGATTTCGTCGGGCACCAGATCCCCGCGATCCATAATCGGTTTCGCGCGGCGGCCCAGTTCCGTACCGTTCACGACATGTTCGCGGAACATATCGCCAGTGGAAAGATGCTCGACGCCATGACGGCGGGCAACTTCCTTGGCTTGCGTTCCCTTACCGGCACCCGGAGGCCCAAGAAAAATTACGGCCTGACGTGCGCGCACTTCGCCCCGAGCTTCATCCATACCGCCGGCCTCGCAGCTTGCCCTTCTTTACGAAACCATCGTAGTTTCGCATGACAAGCTGCGCCTCGATCTGCTGAACGGTATCCATCGCCACGCCGACGACGATAAGCAGAGAGGTGCCGCCAAAATAAAACTGAACGTTCAATCCGCTCAGGACGAAATTCGGCATGTAATTTTCAAAGAACCCTCCGCCCAACCAAACGGGCAAATGCTGGAGGTGGATACCTGAAATCATCCATTCAGGAATTAAGCAAACCAGCGCCAAATAAACGCCGCCGACGAATGTGAGGCGGCGCAGGATGCGGCTGATATGCTCTGAGGTATTGCGTCCGGGGCGAATACCGGGAATAAATCCGCCGAATTTCCGCATGTTGTCCGCGAGTTCGGTGGGATTGAACACGATGCCCACATAGAAGAACGCGAACAAAATAATCATGGCCACATATACGAGCGTGTACAGCGGCTCGCCCCAAGACAGGGCAGCCGCAAACTTATTCAGGAAGCCGTATTTCTTTCCGAGCACGAGGTTAATCGTCGCCGGAAAAGTGAGCAACGAGCTGGCGAAAATCGGCGGAATTACGCCGCCGGAATTCACGCGCAACGGCAAGTAAGTCATCTGGCCGCCCATTACTTTTCGGCCGACAACGCGCTTGGCATACTGCACAGGAATGCGGCGCTGGCCGCCTTCCACAAACACGATAAAGGCGACAATCGCGAGCATCAGCGCGGCAAGAAACAATACCGCAATGGGAGTGAAGGGGCCCACGCATTGTGCCGCAGCTTGTCGTAAATATCGTAAACGGCATTCGGCAGGCCAATCACAATACCAACGAAAATGATGAGTGACATTCCATTGCCGACGCCGCGATCGGTGATTTGCTCACCGAGCCACATGATGAAGGCTGTGCCGGTAGTGAGCGTCAAGATCGTCATTAACGTGAATCCGAGACCCGGGTGATACACAATTTGTGACTGGCCAAACGTTTGCTTCTGCAGGGTTTCGGCGATCGTGAAGCCCTGAATGATGCTGAGCCTGACCGTCAAGTAGCGCGTGTACTGAGTGATTTTCTTGCGGCCCAGTTCGCCTTCTTTTTGCAGGCGCTCGAGGTACGGCCATACAACCGTCAACAATTGCAAAATAATGGATGCCGTGATGTACGGCATGATGCCGAGCGCAAAAATCGTCATGCTGCGGAAATTGCCGCCGCTGAACATATTGAACAGACCGAGCGCGGAGCCCTGGTTCTGGTCAAACATGCTTTTCACGACATCGGTATTGATTCCGGGCGTGGGAATATGCGCGCCAATGCGGTACACGCCGAGCATTGCCAGCGTGAACAGCAGACGCTTCCGCAGATCCGGAATGCGGAAGATATTCGCGAGAGCCTGGAAAAATGCAGACATTAAACGTTTTCCGCCTTACCACCAGCCGCTACGATCTTCTCCCGCGCGGACGCGCTGTACGCATGCGCGTGCACGGTGAGAGCAACCTTCAATTCGCCATACCCAAAATTTTAATCTCGCCGACGGCGCGACGAACAATTTGTGCGCGCGAAGCAATTCCGGCGTGACTGTCTCGCCCGCCGGGAAAACATTCAGCGTCTCAATATTGACGACGGAAAATTCCTTGCTGTCCCGGATTGTGAAATCCGCGCTTGGGAATACGGCGATGCAACGGCATCTGGCCGCCTTCAAATCCACGGCGCATTTTGTAGCCGGAACGCGACTTCTGTCCCTTGCTGCCCTTGCCCGCGGTGCGGCCAAGTTTCGAGCCGATACCGCGGCCAACGCGCACCTTGCGGTGTCGCGAACCGCGCGGCGGTTTCAAGTTAGAAAGAGTGTAATCCATTGCCTGTCACTCCTCACGTACTCGCCTGGCGAACAGGCCTGCCTTACTCGGTGACTTCAACCAATGGCGAACCTTCAGAATCATGCCGCGGATAGCCGGCGTATCCTCATGCTCGACGACCTGATGCAGCCGGCGAAATCCCAGGCCGCGAATGGATTCGCGCATGCCGATGGGGCAGCCGATGAAGCTGACCACCCACTTGATCTTGAGCTTGCCTGTCCTTTTTCTTCGTCATGATTCTTTCCGCCATCCTTCCGTTTTACAAAATTTTATCGGCGAAGATCTTCAACATTTTGGAACGCATATCGGCAACTTTTTGAGCGTTGCGCAAACGAAGCAGCGCGTCAAACGTGGCCTTGACGACGTTGTGCGGATTCGCTGAGCCCATAGACTTGGTGAGCACGTTGTGAATTCCCGTAACTTCCATAACCGCGCGCACCGCGCCGCCGGCAATGATTCCGGTGCCGTCCGGAGCGGGCTTGAGCATCACGTGGCCGGAACCGTAATGGCCGTCCACTTGATGCGGAATTGTTGTGCCCTTCAAATTCAACGGTAGCAAACTCTTTTTTGCTTGTTCGATGGCCTTGCGAATGGCCATGGGAACTTCTTTGGCTTTGCCGATTCCAAATCCGGCGTGACCCTGCTGATCGCCAACAACAACGAGCGCGGCGAAGCTCAAGTTCTTGCCGCCTTTCACGACTTTCGTGACGCGGTTGATGGAGACGACCTGATCCTTCAAGGAATTCGCGCTGAATTCCACGTGCTGACGGACGGCGAGTGTATCTCTTAGGATCTGTTTTGACATTCGATTAGAATTTCAACCCCGCTTCCCGTGCCGCGTTGGCAAGAGCTTGTACGCGTCCGTGATACTTATAACCGCCGCGATCGAAAACCACTTTAGTGATACCCGCCGCGATGGAGCGCTCCGCGATAATGCGTCCAATAATTTTTGCCGCTGGCGACATTGCCTCCGCCTTTGGTTTCTTTGCGCGTTTCCGAGTCAATGGAGCTGGCGGAAACGAGCGTGGTTCCGGCAAGGTCGTCAATGACCTGCGCATAGATCTGATTCAGCGAGCGGTACACGGTGAGCCGCGGCCGTTCGAGCGTGCCAGAAACCTTTTGGCGCACGCGGCGATGAATGCGCTCGCGATGCGCGCTACGAGAAATTCTGGTAACAGGCTTACTTGCCACTTCTGTCTCCTTCCGCCGAAATTATTACGCGGCGGCTTTTGCGCCGGCCTTGCCGACTTTCTTCTTGAGGCGCTCGCCGGTGATGCGGACACCCTTCTGCTTGTACGGATCCGGCGGACGCAGACCGCGAAGATTCGCGGAAACCTGGCCAACCAGCGCACGATCCGCGCCGGAGACGGTCATGTGCGTCTGCTTTTCCACGGTGATCTGAATGCCTTCCGGCACCGGAAACTCAATCTGATGCGAGTAACCGAGATTGAGAACAACTGTTCTTGCCTTTTAATTCCGCGCGATATCCGACACCAACGATATCCATTTCCTTCTTGAAACCGATCGTCACACCCGCGACGGCATTCGCCACAAGTGCGCGCGCTAGTCCGTGGAGACGCCTTCTGGCTGTCGTTTTCGCGAACAGCGGTCAGGACGGAATCCTTCTGTTCAAACTTAATGCCACGCGGAAGCGGCACATTCAATTTACCCTTTGGGCCCTTGCACAGCCACCGTCACGCCGACAGCTGTATCTTTACGCCGGCGGGTACTATCGATCGGTTTACGTCCTATGCGCGACATGCGTCCTCAGCTCCCGTATTGCCTGAATCTTGCAACAATTTCGCCCAATAAAAACTTCCTACGATACTTCGCAGAGCACTTCGCCGCCGACGTTTGCCTTCCGCGCCGCTCGGCCGCTCATCACGCCCCGAGGCGTGCTCAGAATGGATGTGCCCAAACCGCCCATAATGGAGCGTATTTCGGTTGCGCCAACGTAATGCCGCTTGCCGGGCCGCGAGACGCGCCGCAAATCAGAGATGACGCTGCGCCGCTCCGGCGTGTACTTCAGGAAGACGCGCAGCACTTTGTGCGTCTTCGATTCCTCGACGAGCTTGTACGTCTGGATGTAGCCTTCTTCCTTTAAAATGCGCACCACTTCGACCTTGAATTTCGAGGCCGGCATATCCACGCGCGCGTGACGGGCTTTCGCGGCATTCCGGATGCGCGTTAAAAGATCGGAAATCGGATCGGTCATCATCGCTATGAACTTCCCCTCGCTACCAGCTTGCCTTCACCACTCCAGGAATTTCACCCTTGAGGGCCAATCCCCGGAAGCAGATGCGGCACATCTCAAACTTGCGAATAAATCCCCGCGGGCGCCCGCAAATCCGGCAGCGATTTCGCTCGCGGATTTTGTACTTCAACTTCTTCTTCATCTTCGCCATCCGTGCAGTTGTGGCCATAAATCTCCTAAGAAGTGCGCAATGGAACGCCCAACCCTCGCAGCAGTTCGCGGCCTTCTTCGTCGCTGCGGGCGGTGGTTGTAAACGTGATGTTCATGCCCTTGATTTTATCCACGCGCGTGTAATCAATTTCAGGGAACACGAGCTGGTCGCGCAAACCGAGTGTGTAATTGCCGCGGCCGTCAAAAGCATTCGGCGGCAAACCCTTGAAGTCGCGAACGCGCGGCAGCACGATATTGCACAGCCGGTCCAGAAACTCGTACATCCGGTCGCCGCGCAACGTAACACAGCAGCCAATCGGCATTCCCTTGCGAATCTTAAAATTCGCGATGGATTTCTTCGCCCGCGTGACAACCGGCTTCTGTCCCGCAATCTGTCCGAGCTCGATAACCGCAACGTCCAGCAACTTAACGTTCTGGCTTGCTTCGCCCATGCCGATATTCACGACGATCTTGGCAATTTTCGGCACAGCCATAGGATTCGTGTAATTGAAGCGCTTCATCAGCGCTGGTATTACTTCCCCGCGATAACGTTCCTGCATTCGGCTCTTCATACTTCGGTCTCGTCCTTCACGTGGTGCGATTCAATCTAAAAAAACTTCTCAAGTTTAACTACTTCTCAAGCGTCGTGTCCGCAGCGCTTGCAGACACGCACTTTCGTGCCGTCGGACAGGAAATTTGTGGCCAACGCGCGCATGCTTGTTGCATCCCGGACAGAGCAGCATCACATTCGAAATGGAAATGCCACCTTCGCGATCCGAGAATGCCACCCTTCACGTTCTTCGCCGGGATTCGGGGCGCGTGTGGCGCTTGATCATGCCCGCATGTTCGACAGTGACGCGCTTCTTCGCCGAGTCCACCGAGAGCACGCGGCCGGTCTTGCCTTTATCGCGGCCCGCCATCACGCGGACTTGATCGTCCTTGCGGATGGTGACGCTATGCCGCGCGAGCTATTTGCTGTTTTCTCATGGCTCCTACCAAACCTCGGGCGCGAGCGAAACAATTTTGGCGAACTTCTTTCTCACGCAACTCGCGTGCCACAGGACCAAAAACACGCGTTCCGACGGGCTCTTTGGCTTCGTTAATCAGCACCGCGGCATTATCGTCAAACCGGATGTAGGTGCCATCGCGGCGGCGATGTTCCTTGCGCGTGCGCACCACAACGGCGCGAACCACCGTGCCGGCCTTCACCGCGCTATCCGGCGCAGCTTCTTTCACCGACGCGGTAATGACGTCACCCAATCCAGCGCGAAGCCGGTGTCTCCGCCGATCGGCAAAATCATCGTTAGCTGCTTGGCGCCGGAATTATCGGCTACCGTGAGCCACGATCGCATGCGAATCATTGCTGTTGTCTCCCGTATACTCCGACCGGCCCTATACGGCGCTGCCGCGATGCGCGACCACTTCCGCCAAGCGCCAGCGCTTCAATTTTGACATGGGACGCGTTTCGACGATGCGAACAGTATCGCCCACCGCCGCCTGGCCCGTTTCGTCGTGCGCATAAAACTTTTTGGTGACGCGCACGATGCGGCCGTATTTCTTGTGGCCAACCATGCGGGTAACTTTCACGACGATGGTCTTAGCCATCTTCGCGCTGGTTACCAATCCGGTCTTTTCCTGCTTGCGTCCGCGAGCCGCGTGACTTGACGGTGTTTTCGCAGATGCCGCCGAAGCGTTCTGCGCGCTAGTGTTTTCCATTGGACTTTCCTTTGCCTCAATTCCCGTTCGCGAAGCATGGTTTTACGCGCGCCAGCTGCTCTGCGCGACCTGACGCAGCCGCGCGAACGCCTCCGACTGGCCCGTGGTGAGCTGAAAGCGCAGGCGGAAAATCTGCTCGCCCAATTCCTTCTTTGCGCTTCGAGTTCGGGCGTACCCAGATCGCGAAGATTTTCAACGCGCTTCGCCATTAGAGCTCCTCCTGCTCGCGAAACAAATTTTGTGCGGATGGGCAGCTTGTGCGAAGCCAGTTCCATCGCTTGCTTGGCTATCGCGAAATCCACTCCAGCCATTTCAAACATCACCCGTCCGGGCTTAACGACCGCCACCCAGAATTCCGGAAGGCCTTTGCCCTTGCCCATGCGGGTTTCCGCGGGCTTCTTGGTGAAAGGATGGTCCGGAAAAATGCGAATCCAAAGTTTTCCGCCGCGCTTGATGAAACGCGTAATCGCCACGCGCGAAGCTTCGATCTGGCGGTCTGTAATCCATGCCGGTTCGAGCGCCTTCAATCCAAATTCACCGAACGCCAGACTTCCCCCGCGCCAAGCTTTGCCCGCACGGCGTCCGCGCTGTTGTTTGCGGTACTTCACTTTCTTCGGCATCAACATAAAACATCGTTGCTCCCGTTTTAAGCGCTGCACAGCACGCCGTTAAATGCCGCCGCCAGTCGTCTTCCCGATTCTTTTCCGGAATTTGCTCGCCACCGTAAACCCAACACTTCACGCCAATGACGCCGTAAGTCGTATGGGCCTCCGCGATACCATAATCGATATCCGCCCGCAATGTTTGGAACGGCAACCGGCCTTGCAGATACCATTCCGTACGCGCGATTTCCGCGCCGTTCAAGCGTCCACCAACACGAACCTTGATTCCCTTGCAGCCAAAACGCAGAGCGGAGTCAACCGCCTTGCGCATGGCGCGGCGGAAAGCAACGCGCTTTTCAAGCTGTAGCGCGATTGATTCCGCAACCAATTGCGCGTCCAATTCCGGACGATGCACTTCCTGAATATCCACGTGAACTTCACGCTTGGTATTCTTCTGGATATCGGCTTTCAGCTTGTCAATTTCCGAGCCTTTGCGGCCGATGATGATGCCGGGCCGAGCCGTATAAATCCGGATGACAAGTTTGTTAGCCGCGCGCTCGATATCGATCGACGAGATGCCCGCCGCCTTAAGTTTGTCCTTCAACTGAGCGCGCAAGATGACGTCTTCGTGCAGCAAGTCGGCATAGTCTTTGCCGGCATACCAGCGCGACTTCCACATCTTGTTGTAACCCAGGCGAAAACCGTACGGATGTGTCTTCTGCCCCACCAGTGCCTCCCAGCGAAATTCCTACTTACTTCTTTTTCGGTCCCGGTTTTGACGGGTTCGATGCTGCCGGACGACGCCTGCCTTTGCCTTGCTGTCCGGTGATTGCCTGACGCGCTTTACGAACCGCGCCACGAACACCCTTGTTCGATTCTTCGTCCGCCGCCGCAGCCTGCGCGCGCTGTTGCACGCCTACCGCATGCTCGGCAACGCCGACCATGATGTGCGCGGTGCGCTTCTGGTAGCGGAATGCGCGGCCCATCGGCGCGGGACGCAAACGCTTCCAACGCGAACCTTCGTTCGCGAAGCATTCGGAGACAAACAAATGATCGACATCGAGTGATTCGCCAGCGTCATCCGCTTTACGTTCCGCGTTTGCGATGGCGCTGCGAAGAATTTTTTCAATGGGCTTGGCAATGCGCTTCATCGTGAAGCGGAGAATGCCAAGCGCTTTTTCCGCGCGCTGTCCGCGGATCAAGTCGAGCACGAGGCGAGCCTTCTGCGGCGATACACGAACGTGCTTGGCCGTCGCGCTAGCTGTAATTGCCGGTGCCGCTGTAGTTTCTGGTGGCATCGCTTAACCTTTTGGCGCCGCCGGCGCTGATGATGGTGCTGCTCCACCGCCCGCGGGAGCTCCTGCTCCTCCGGCTGGTGCGGACGCCGCAGCGGCGCGTTCGAGCGCTGCTTTCACGGCGTGACCTTTAAATGTACGCGTCGGCGCAAATTCGCCGAGCTTGTGACCGACCATCTGCTCGGTGACGTACACCGGAATAAATTTTCGGCCGTTATGCACGGCGATGGTGTGGCCGACCATATCGGGCACAATCGTTGAGCGCCGCGACCATGTTCGGACGACTTTCTTTTCGTTGCGGGCGTTCAACGCTTCCACCTTAATTCGCAGGTGGTCGTCTATGAACGGTCCCTTTTTTACTGAGCGCGCCATGACTCTCCGATTCTTCGCTTAATCTTTAACGGCTATTCTGTTACCCGGCGCAGCTTCACCCACGGAGCGCGCCGCATTTTCTTAAATCCACGCACAGGACCCGGAACCCGGTGAGAAACCGTGCAGAACGGGCAGACGAAACGCGTGCCTTGCGCGTTGGGCGTTTTCTCGACGATCACCGCCCAACCTGACTTGCAAATTCGATAAAGCACTTGCTCCGGCGGTGCGGCAGGTTGGCGCGTCAATAGTGGACGAACCAAGCCACGCAACCCCGGCTTCGCGCTGGAACGTGCGATTGCTCGCGCGCGCACCGCGGATTTCACCGACTTCACCGAGCGCACCACGGTTGCCGACTTACGCCGGGGCCGTGTGGCGCGTCGTGATGAGCGCCGTGCTGTTCTTCGTGCTGCTCTTGCTGCCATCGGTAATTCTTCTCCGTGAAACCGACTGCAACTTCTTACCAGCTACTTCTTACGGCGTTCAACAATCAAGTGATTGGCGCGCTTGCTGCTACGAGTCTTCGCGCCAAGCGTTGGGAATCCCCAAGGCGTTTGAGGATGATTACCCTTAACGCGGCCTTCACCGCCACCGTGCGGGTGATCCACAGGATTCATCGCCACACCGCGGTTGGTAGGACGCTTGCCCAGCCAGCGAGTTTTGCCGGCCTTACCATAGGTGACGTTTTCGTGGTCGAGGTTTCCGACCTGCCCAATGGTTGCCATGCAATCCAGGCGGAACTTCCGGACCTCACCCGACGGAAGCTTGATCAGCGCGATATCGCCTTCTTTGCTGAGCAACTGCGCGGAATTGCCTGCCGAACGAACGAGTTGGGCTCCGCGGCCGGGATACAGCTCCAAGTTATGGAGCGGCGTGCCGGGAGGAATCAGCTTAATCGGCAGCGCGTTGCCGGGCAGAATATCCGCGCCCTCGCCGGTCAGGACCGTCGCGCCGACCTTAAGTCCAACGGGCTGAAGGATATAGCGCTTTTCGCCGTCGGCATAGTGGAGAAGCGCCAGCAACGCAGACCGGTTCGGATCATATTCGATGGCGGCAACACGCGCCGGGATTCCGGTTTTATCGCGCCGGAAGTCGACGATGCGGTATTGGCGCTTGTGGCCACCACCGCGATGGTATGCGGTGATTTCGCCGTGAGCGTTGCGTCCGCCGGTACGCTTGCGCGTTTCGGTGAGCGATTTTTCCGGCGTATGCTTGGTGATCTCGCTCTTATCGAGGAGTGTCACGAAACGCCGTGAAGCCGTATATGGTTTAAAACTTTTTAGTGGCATCTTCTTACTGTCTCCCCCCGCTGATTGCCGGGGATGTTACAGATTCTCCGCGTATTCGATCATTTTTTCGCCTGCGGCAAGTTTCACGTAGGCTTTCTTCCAATCGCGACGATAGCCGGTAATCATTCCCCGGCGGCGCATTTTGCCGAAAAAATTGGCAGTGCGCACGGCCGCGACTTTTACTTTAAAAATCTTCTGCACGGCGTCTTTGATTTGAACTTTATTTGCCGACGCCGCTACTTCAAACACGACAGTCTGCTGGGTTTCTTTAACGGCCATACCCTTTTCGGTAACGATAGGCCGGCGAATGATGCGGTGCGGATCCAGGTGCATCGCTTACTCCTTGCTCTTTCCGGCAGAACCTTTGCCCTTGGTCGATTTCGACTTTGCTGCCTTTGCCGGTTTCTTTGCCGCAGCCTTATGTTCCTTGGCAGGTTTTGCAGCAGCTTTCTTTGCAACAGACTTCTTTAGCGCTGGCGCTTTCGCCGCTTTGTGTGCAGCTTTGCGCGCCGGTTTTTTCGGAGCTGCCTTTGTTCCCGCCGCTTCGGTTGCTGCAGGCTTGATGTGCGTTACGTCCGGCTTCGCTTCTGAATCAGCTTCGCCTTCGGCATCAGCAAATCCACCTGCCGCGCCGAGTTCGCTCAAGCGAAGAGCCGCATCTTTCGAGAGCATCAGGCGGTCATGCTTGAGCAAATCGTAAACTTGCAAATCGCGCGAAAGAGAAAGCGTGATGCCTTCCAAATTGCGGCTGGCAAGTTCGAGATTCCGGTTGCCATCATTATCGACCAGCAAAATTGTGCGGACATCGCCATTCAATTTGCCGAGCGCTTCGCGGAACGGCTTGGTCTTGTGCGTTTCGAGTTCCCAGGCGTCGATTACGATCAA
The DNA here is from genome assembly GCA_963840515.1 of Terriglobia bacterium. Lineage (GTDB taxonomy): Bacteria > Acidobacteriota > Terriglobia > Acidiferrales > UBA7541 > DASTCZ01. Next base: position 103,310 of record CAWIZI010000011.1, on the reverse strand, counting down.
TTTTTCTTCGGCAAGCTTCATGGAAAGCGCAGAACGCAACGCGCCCAAAACCATCTTGCGCGGCAATCGATAAGCATATTTGTGCGGCACGGGGCCGTGAACCGTGCCACCCTTGCGCCAGAGCGGGGAGCGGATGGAACCGATACGCGCGCGTCCCGTGCCCTTTTGTTTCCAAAGTTTACGGCCGGAACCGGCAACATCGGCGCGGCCCTTGGTCTTGTGCGTGCCCGCGCGCTGTCCTGACAAATACCAACGCGTGGTTTCGTGCAAGAGGTGCGGATTCACTCTGGCGGCAAACACGCCGTCCGCCAGGTCAACCTGACCTACCGTCTTGCCTGCTAGATTTTTGACGTCAACGACCGGCATCGCTCGAGTCCTTTTATTTCCGATTCAAAATTTTTCGCGCCTATTTCTGTGCGGCTACTTTTTTCGCTTTACGGGACTTGCGGATTAAAAGATAGCTGCCCTTCGGTCCCGGAACCGCTCCGCAAACGAGCATCAAATTTTCTTCGGCATCAATTTTCACGACGCGTAAATTCTTCGCGGTAACTTGTGCGTTGCCCATGTGACCGGGGAAATGCTGTCCCTTCCACACGCGCGATGGAAACGAGCTGGCGCCGATGCCGCCAGGCGCACGATGAAACATGGAACCGTGAGTGGCATCACCGCCGCGAAAGTGCCAGCGCTTTACGCCGCCCGCGAAACCGCGGCCCTTGCTAACACCGGTTACGTCCACATATTCACCGGGCTCAAAGCCGTCGACGAGAACGCGGTCGCCAACTTTTGTTTCTTCGTTCGACGCTTTCAGACGAACTTCGCGCAAAAGGCGCACGGGCGGCACATTCGCTTTTTTGAAGTGGCCCGTCATTGCTTTGTTCACGCGCTGTGACTTGACGAATTCCACGAGGCCGAGTTGGACAGCTTCGTAGCCATCGGGTTGCGCGCCGCGCTTTTGGACGATCACGCACGGACCTGCCTGCATCACCGTGCAGGGAACGGATTCGCCGTCCGGCGCGAAGAATTGCGTCATACCGAGCTTGATTCCGAGAATGCCATTCACAGCCATGCGATTCGCTCTCTCAATTCCTGTCCGCCGTTTGAAAACTTTCCAGCGGAAAATTCACTTCAAAAACTATTTCGCTACGTGTTCCCGGCCGAAAGCTTTGATTTCAACGTCAACGCCCGGAGGAAGATCGAGCTTCATTAGCGCGTCAACCGTGTCCGGCGTCGGCTCCAAGATATCGATGAGCCGCTTGTGCGTGCGCATTTCAAACTGCTCGCGCGATTTCTTGTCGACGTGCGGCGATCGCAGCACCGTCCAACGGTTAATTGTTGTCGGCAGAGGAATCGGTCCGGCGACGTCCGCGCCAGTACGCTTTGCCGTTTCGACAATCTCCCGCGTGGACTGATCCAGGATGCGGTGATCGTAAGCCTTCAATCGGATTCTAATGCGTTCGCCTGTATGCATACGTTACTCGATGATCTCAGCAACTGCGCCAGCTCCAACGGTGTGGCCGCCTTCGCGAATCGCGAAGCGCAACCCCTTCTCCAAAGCCACGGGCGTGATCAGACTCACTTCCACGCTTACGTTATCTCCCGGCATCACCATCTCAACTCCTGCCGGCAGTTTCATGTCGCCCGTTACGTCCGTGGTGCGGAAATAAAACTGTGGACGGTATCCGGTGAAGAACGGCGTATGTCGGCCGCCTTCTTCCTTCTTCAAAATATATGCTTCCGCTTTGAACTTCGTGTGCGGAGTGATCGAACCGGGCTTGGCAACAACCTGTCCGCGCTCAACTTCTTCTTTTTCCGTACCGCGCAGCAAGAGTCCAACGTTGTCGCCGGCCATGCCTTCATCCAGCAACTTGCGGAACATTTCAATTCCGGTTACGACGCGCTTCACTGTCGGACGGAATCCTACGATTTCCATTTCTTCGCCGACCTTCAAGCGTCCGCGTTCGACACGGCCTGTAACTACTGTGCCGCGCCCAGAGATCGAGAAAATATCTTCAATCGGCATGGCAAATGGTTTATCAACGTCGCGTACAGGCGTGGGAATATATTCATCCACCTTCGCCATCAACTGATCGATTGTTGCTTCCCACTTCGCTTCGCCGTTCAATGCGCCCAAAGCTGAGCCGCGAACCACTGGAATTTCATCGCCAGGAAATCCGTAGCTCTTCAAGAGTTCACGAACTTCCAGTTCCACCAATTCCAACAATTCCGGATCTTCAACCGAGTCGCACTTATTCAAGAAAACCGTAATAAAAGGCACGCCAACCTGACGCGCCAGCAAAATATGTTCGCGCGTTTGCGGCATCGGGCCGTCGGTTGCCGCTACCACCAGAATCGCGCCATCCATCTGCGCGGCGCCAGTGATCATGTTCTTCACGTAGTCGGCGTGGCCGGGGCAGTCGATATGCGCGTAGTGGCGATTTTGCGTTTCGTATTCCACGTGTGCAACCGCAATGGTAATACCGCGCTCGCGCTCTTCCGGCGCGTTATCAATCGAATCAAACGCGCGGAACTGCACCTTCGGGTTGTGCTTCGACAACACCTTCGTGATCGCTGCCGTCAACGTCGTTTTTCCATGGTCAATGTGACCGATGGTCCCGATGTTTACGTGCGGCTTACTTCGTTCAAACTTTTCCTTCGCCATCGCTTACTCGCTCCTCAGTGATCGGTAGAGTCCAAAACTTTCAGCAAAATCCAACTGCCATAATTTCGATACTGCAAATTTTTTCAAGACAACAAAAACTATTCCGTTCTTTCCGGCCAACCCAGCCTGTGCGCAACCCGCACCATGGCTCCTTCATTCAGAACAATTCTTTCCGGGATTCCCCGGCCCTGCTCAACTTCCATTTCCAGGAGCGCGGTTGCCGCCAACTCTTGCTGCTCAGAACTTAAACTTGTTCTGCCCCCGGTGCTCATGGCCATTCCGGTAATCGAAACCACTACCAAGCGTCCTTCTGCATCCTGAAACTGATGATCTACGGCAACGCGAAACCCGCTTTTAATCTTTGACCGGGATTCGAGAACTCCCAAATATTCAAAGCCTGAAATCGAGCTCGCCATTCACACCTCAAGACTTCTTACCTACTTAACGCCCGTATTCTTCGCTACCACTTCTTGTGCAATCGATCCCGGTGCTTCTTCATAATGCGAAAAGAAAAGCGAGAAACTTGCGCGTCCCTGCGAACGGCTGCGCAAATCGGTGGCATAGCCGAACATTTCGGCCAGCGGCACAAGCGCGCGAATAATCTGGCTGCCTGCGCGCGAATCCGAACCTTGAATCTGGGCGCGGCGCGCGTTCAAGTTGCCGAAAACAGCGGCCATATATTCGTCCGGCACAACGACTTCGATACGCATGATGGGTTCGAGCAGCACAGGATGTGCGCGGCGGCAGGCTTCTTTAAAGCCCATGGAACCCGCAATTTTAAAGGCCATTTCCGAGCTGTCTACATCGTGATAACTGCCGTCGAGAAGAATTACGGCGACGTCCACCATTTCGTATCCGGCAAGAGTGCCGGAATCCATCGCTTCGCGAATTCCCATTTCGATTGGAGCGATATATTCCTTGGGAATCGCGCCGCCGATAACTTTATCGATGAAGAGGAAGCGATGTTCCTTATCAAACTTCCAGCGTCCACCGGAACCCGCAACCTGCTTGGACATCGCGTCGAGATCGTCGGTGGAAAGATCGTTCATGGATTCATGCTTGGAAGAAGGAAGGGGATGAACTTCGAGTTTACAATGTCCGTACTGGCCGCGGCCGCCAGTTTGGCGAATATATTTTCCTTCGGCGATGGCGGTCTTGCGAATCGTTTCGCGATAAGCCACCTGAGGACGGCCGACGGTTGCCTGCACGCCGAATTCACGCATCATGCGGTCGACAATAATTTCCAAATGCAATTCGCCCATTCCGGAGATGAGAGTTTGCGAAGTGTCCGGATCGGTGTGAACGCGGAACGTGGGATCTTCCTGCGCAAGTTTCGCGAGGGCGTTGGACATCTTGTCCTGATCGACCTTTGTTTTTGGCTCGATGGCGACGGAAATAACAGGCGTCGGGAAAACGATATTTTCCAGAACGACTTGTTTATCTTCATCGCACAGAGTGTCACCAGTGGTGACGCTCTTCAATCCGACGCAGGCCGCGATATCGCCGGCGTAAACGGCGTTAATTTCTTCACGCTTGTTGGCGTGCATGCGAAGCAAGCGGCCAACGCGTTCGCGCGTGCCCTTAGTGGAATTGAAAACGTAGCTGCCGGATTCAAGTACGCCGGAATAAACGCGCACGAAAGTAAGCTGACCGACGAAGGGGTCGGACATAATTTTAAATGCCAGCGCGGCGAACGGTTGATCGTCAGCGGGACGGCGCAGGATCGGCTCGTCGCCGTCAACAGACATGCCTTCCATCGGAGGAACGTCAAGCGGCGAAGGGAGATAGTCGACAACGGCGTCAAGCATCGGCTGAACGCCTTTGTTCTTGAACGAAGAGCCGGCGACGACGGGAATCAATTTCAGAGCAATTGTTGAGCGACGGATGGAGGCGCGCAATTCTTCGGCTGTGAAAGTCTGGCCGCCAACAAATTTTTCGAGCAGCGTATCGTCATGCTCGGCGATGTACTCGATCACTTTTTCGCGATGTTCTTTGTAGAAAGCTTCGTCAACTGCAGAGGATTTTAGCGCGGCGGCGATGTCAGGACGGGTGGCAACAAACGCGGCATCCCACAATTTCTTCACGTCAAAAGATTCAAACTTTGCGCCAAGCGTTTCTTCCAGCCAAATGACGGCCTTTTCTTCGATGAAATCAATTACGCCGATGAAGGTGTCTTCTTTGCCGATAGGAAATTGGAGGGGAACGACGTGTCCGGAAAGGCGCTGACGCATGGAGTTAACGGAAGCGTCAAAATCGGCGCCGACGCGATCCATCTTATTAATGAATGCAATGCGGGGAACGCGATATTTATCAGCCTGACGCCAAACTGCTTCGGACTGAGGCTGAACTCCGGCAACAGCGTCAAACACTGCAACCGCGCCATCCAAAACGCGCAGCGAGCGTTCAACTTCCACAGTGAAATCCACGTGGCCCGGAGTGTCAATAATATTGATGCGCGTCTTCTTGCCGAAACGATCCCAAAACGCAGTGGTAGCGGCGGAAGTAATGGTGATTCCGCGCTCCTTCTCCTGCTCCATCCAGTCCATGGTTGCCGCGCCGTCGTGCACTTCGCCGATTTTGTAGGTCACACCTGTGTAGAAAAGGATGCGCTCGGTCGTAGTGGTCTTGCCGGCGTCAATATGCGCCATGATTCCGATGTTGCGTGTATCTGCGAGTTGTGTTTCCCGTGGCATTTTCTAAAAGTTTTTAGTTTTCCCGTTTTTACCAGCGATAATGCGCAAATGCTTTGTTCGCTTCCGCCATGCGGTGAACGTCTTCCTTCTTCTTGATGGCGCCGCCGCGTCCGTTCGATGCGTCGAGCAATTCTTCTGCAAGCTTGGTGGTCAAATTCTTTCCGCCGCGCGTGCGCGCATTTTGCAGCAACCAGCGAATCGCGAGTGATTGCCGACGATTCGGATTCACTTCAATGGGCACCTGATAGTTCGCGCCGCCGACACGCCGCGTTTTCACTTCAAGCAGCGGCTTGGTGTTCTCAACCGCTTTCTTAAAAGTTTCGAGCGCGCTGGGATTGCCCTTGGCAGTAATCTGATCCATCGCGCCATAAAAAATGCGCTGGGCGGTGGAACGCTTACCATCCCACATCATCGAGCTGATGAACTTCTGCACCAGGTCGCTGCCGTAAACCGAATCGGCCGGAGTTACGCGACGAATTACTGCACCTTTACGCGGCATCTTCTCTCCTTACTTCTGTGCTGCTTTGGGGCGCTTTGCGCCGTACTTCGAGCGAGCTTGCTTGCGATTATCGACGCCGGCTGCGTCCAATGTTCCGCGAACGATGTGGTAGCGAACACCAGGTAGATCCTTCACGCGGCCGCCGCGCACCAACACGATCGAGTGTTCCTGCAAGTTGTGACCGATGCCGGGAATATAGGTGGTGACTTCGACGGCGTTGGTCAATCGCACGCGCGCAACTTTGCGCAATGCGGAGTTCGGTTTCTTCGGCGTCTGCGTGTAAACGCGAATACATACTCCGCGCTTTTCAGGGCAGCCTTGCAATGCCGGTGACTTTGTCTTGGCGCGAATTTTTTCGCGGCCGTAGCGTACAAGTTGCGAGAATGTGGGCACGACTCTCCCTTAAAAATACGTCTTTGGCTTTTGACTCAAGCGCAGACACAAAGCTCTGCACGCAAGTGCCGCTTTCATTCAAGAAAGGGCTGGACTACGACCCGGAGGTAAAGATACTCCGCAACGAGACTCGCCGAGGCGAATACTCTAAACTGCAGGATAAAGCGGAGAGACTATACTCGGCTTTGCGGGACTGGCGTCCCATTCCGGCCGCTTCTTCTTCCCCATTCCGTCAAACGTGTTCTGGGGTCGAAGACCTTCCGTTTCTAAAACCCTACAAAAGTCCCTGACCAACTCGTAAGTATAGGCATGACATGGGTTTGTGTCAAACAAAAAAATGACGTCCGGTGGAAATCTCCGCCGGTGAATTCTCGCTCAGCGTGCATGAGCAAGAATTGGATGCCAACATCCTTGCCTCAGACCGTCCAGATAGCCTCTAGCCTACTGAAAACTAAAGACTTATGTCGCCCAAGCTACCGAACTACTTCAACTCCATAATTTCCTGCTCTTTGATTGCAGCAAGATCTTCCATTTTTTTCGTTTCGCTGTGCGTCAACTTTTCTAGTTCATCGAGCGAACGCTTCTTATCGTCTTCGCTGACTGTTTTTTCCTTCGCTAATTTCTCCACTGCTTCTTTTATATCACGGCGGACACCACGCACTGTGGTGCGATGATTTTCGAGAACTTTGTGCATGTGCTTTACGAGTTCTTTTCGGCGATCTTCGTTGAGCGAAGGAATCGGAACGCGCACGGATTTTCCGTCGTTGGTCGGATTCAATCCGAGATCCGAAGTGCGAATCGCTTTATCAATCAGAGGCACAGCGTCAGGGATCCCACGGAGTAACCATCAGCATGGTTGATTCCGGAACAGTGACTGACCCAAGCTGATTCACGGGCATGGATGTGCCGTGATAATCGACGCGAATGTGATCTAGCAGCGAAGTATTTGCGCGGCCGGTGCGGCAGCGAAGAAAGCTCCTTGCGAAAATCGTCAACCGCTTTTTCCATGCGCACTTTGGCTTGCGCCATTGCGTCTTTGCTGTTTGCGATTGTGGTCATGCGTTTCGCGCCTCCGGTATATAATTTCCGGCAATTTTTTTATAGATACAAAACTATTTCTGAACGCGCCAACAATTACGCCGGGCTTACGGTCGAGCCGACTTTTTCGCCCATCACTACGCGCTGAATATTTCCCGGCACATTCATATTGAAAACAACTATTGGCATTTTATTGTCCATGCAAAGAGAAATGGCGGTGTTGTCCATCACCGACAAACCTTTTTGCAGGACGTCAAGATATGTGATGCGCTCAAACATTTTCGCGCCGGGAACTTTTTCCGGATCGGCGTCATAAATTCCGTCCACGCGTGTGGCTTTCAGAATTACGTCCGCCTTAATTTCCATGGCGCGCAGAGCGGCGGCGGTGTCCGTCGAGAAATATGGATTGCCGGTGCCTGCGGCGAAAATCACTACGCGGCCTTTTTCCAGATGACGCGTGGCACGGCGGCGAATAAAAGGTTCGGCTACTTGATGCATCCCGATTGCGCTGAGAATTCGCGTGTGGCAGCCTACTTTTTCAAGCGACGCCTGCAGCGCGAGTCCGTTGATGACGGTGGCGAGCATACCCATGTAGTCGCCGGTGGCGCGATCAATCGAAAGTGATTTCTGGCGTGTGCCGCGGAAAATATTTCCTCCGCCAACCATGATGGCCACTTCAATGCCGAGATCGCGCACATCTTTTATTTCGCGCGCGATGGTGGCGACAGTTTCGCCGTGAATGCCGAATTCTTCCGGACCGGAAAGCGATTCTCCGGAAAGTTTAATTACGATGCGTTTGTATGCGGGTTTTTGTCCGTCGATCTTTGCTGCTGGTTGCGTTGGCGTTGTGGGCATCGTGTAATGTCCGCCGCGCATGCGGCGAAGACGGAGTGCAGTTTAGCAGAGAATCTTGACCGGCGAAATCCGGTCATCAAACAAAAATTAGGATGCCACGAGGAACCGCGTGGATGCGTTTGCGGTACCTCGCGGCGAAAAACTTACTTAGGCTTTTGCCGGCTCAGCAGCAGGCTCGGCTTCATCACGCTTCGGCGCAGATCCGGCGGCATAAGTGGCCGTCACATCGCCCACCTTCATGCGAACAAACCGGCGGACAGAAACCTTCTCACCCATTTTGGCGATGACTTGAATAATCATTTCGCCGACGGTGACGGATTCATCCTTAATGAAGTGCTGTTCGTACAGGCAATTTTCTTCGTAGAACTTGTCCACTTTTCCGGCGGCGATTTTTTCGATGATCGCTTCGGGCTTGCCCGATTGACGAGCCTGATCGCGCGCGATTTCCTTTTCGCGCTCGAGAATTTCTGGGGTCACATCTTCACGGCGCACGAATTGCGGATTCAGCGCGGCGATGTGCATGGCAATGTCATGGCAGAGACGCTGAAATTCGTCGGTACGCGCAACAAAATCTGTTTCGCAATTGACTTCGAGCAGCACGCCGATTTTTCCGCCGGCATGGATGTAGGTGCTGACCAGACCATCGGTCGCTTCACGCTCGGCTTTCTTTTGCGCGGCCGCCTGGCCCTTCTTGCGCAGATAATCAACGGCCTTATCGACGTCGCCCGACGATTCGACCAATGCCTGACGGCAAACACTGAACCCCGCGCCAGTAAGCTCGCGGAGTTTTTTCACCATTTGTGCCGGCACATTCGCCGGCTCAGGATTCGCACTCATAGTTTCAACAAACCTTTCAGGAGAATGAATTGCATTTCAGAAATCAGCCTGCACAAATAGCAGGACGACTAGAAGAATTATTAGCGCGGCGCCGCGAAATTACTTTCCGCTGGCCGCATCCTTATCCTTGTCAGGAACTTCGGCGGCTGGATCGATAGCCGCATCAGCAGCAGCCGCAAACGGCTCTTCCAGCGTGGCAGGATCCACGAAATCGCCTTCGGACTTTTCATAGGCTTCGTACTTGCTCGTGTCCTTATATTCCACGCTCGGATCGATTCCGTCCGTAGAACCTTCGGTGCCTTCAGTGGACTTCGCTTCAGCCAAGCTGCGATTGTTCGAGTGACTGTTTGCCTTCGATCACGGCGTCGGAAATTTTCGACGTGAACAAACGGATCGCGCGCAACGCGTCGTCATTTCCTGGAATAATCCAATCCACAACTTCCGGATTGCAATTCGTATCCACGATGGAAACGACGGGAACGCCCATGCGGCGAGCTTCACGCACCGCGATTTCTTCGGCATTGCTGTCGATCACAAACATCGCGTCGGGCAGCGTGGTCATATTTTCCATGCCGCCGAGATTCTGGTGCAGGTGATCCATTTCGCGCTTCAAACGCGCGGCTTCTTTCTTGGAAAGCTGATCCATGCGGCCGTCTTCCACCATGGCCTTCAGCGCTTTCAGGCGCTTGATGGACTTTTGCAGCGTGGCCCAATTGGTGAGCGTGCCGCCGAGCCAGCGGTGATTCACATAAAACATTCCGCAGCGATTCGCTTCTTCGGCGACTGCTTCCTGAGCCTGACGCTTGGTCCCAACGAACAAAATGCTGCGGCCCTGCGCCGTCAGTTCACTGACAAAACGCGAGGCGTCGCGAAACATCTTCAAAGTTTTTTGGAGATCAATAATGTGGATTCCATTGCGTTCGCCGAAAATATATTCCTTCATTTTCGGGTTCCAGCGGCGTGTCTGATGACCGAAATGAACTCCGGCCTCCAGTAATTCCTTCATCGTAATTTCAACTGCCAACGATCCTCCTAAGTGAACTAGATGCTTGCGGGCTGCCGAGTCGTAAAACTTTTAACCCGGCTAACCAGAGCATCCGTCGTGTCGGCTTCCTTGCCGACCGTGAATTTGGACCCGGCATTGTTTCCGAACACCGGGACCAGAGCTTGTGCATAACGCTTGAAAAAATTAGCGCTTGCTGAATTGGAAGCGCTTGCGGGCACCTTTTTGCCCGTACTTCTTGCGCTCTCGCATCCGTGAATCGCGCGTCAAGAAACCGTTGCGGCGCAATCCGACGCGCAGGTCAGCATTAAACTTTGAAAGGGCGCGCGAAAGACCCATGCGCACCGCACCGGCTTGTCCGCCGGGGCCGCCACCATTTGTGGTGGCAGCAACATCAACCTGATCCGTTGTGTTCGTAAACTTCAACGGTTCGACGGCCGCGTTCAGCCAGGCGATATTGTGGAAATAATCTTTGATCTCACGGCCGTTCACGGTGAACTTGCCGGAGCCGGGGCGCAGGAAAACGCGTGCGACGGCTTCTTTGCGGCGTCCGGTGCAATTAATGACTGCGGGCTTGCTGCCCTCGATCGGTTGTGAAGTAGTGCTCAAAACTTCCTCCTGCGGACGAATCTTTCTTCAGAAATTCTGTCCGCCAAACCAAATCCGCCAACTACAAAACTTTCGCAGACACTTCCAGTCACCGGGAGAACGGAATCCGAGAACCCGCGTGCGGACATAACATCGGATCAACTTCGGACAACATAACGAGGACGCTACGCCTGCGCTTCGATCGCTTGCGGCTTCTGTCCGGTATGCCGTGCCAAACCTTTGTCGTCCAAATAAATACGCAACTTCTTGGCGCGGTGCGCTCGCAACTTATTCTTGGGCAACATGCCCAGCACCGCTTCACGAATCATCCAGTCCGCGCGATTCGCACGCATGCGCTTCGCGGGAACTTCTTTCAGTCCACCGGGAAATCCGCTGTGATGGCGATAAATTTTCTGCTCGAGCTTATTGCCCGTCAAACGAATCTTGTCCGCGTTGATAACAACGATATGATCGCCGCAATCGAGATACGGAGTGTAATTCGGCTTATCCTTGCCGATTAGCAATCGCGCGACGTGCGTCGCAAGACGGCCCAGCACTTGATTGGATGCGTCAACGACGAACCAATTCAAGCCGGCCTGCATGTCGTCGGCGTCCTGCCCTTTAGGAACATATGTACGCATACTTAAACTAGCAGCCACAGTCACACCTTTCCCTTCAAACGCAAGCGTTAACAATAGATTAGCGCGCGATTTTTGTCAACGCGGGGATTCACTTGCGAACGGCGGTTAAAAAAACAAAAGCCGCCGGACTTGGCGGCGGAGTGAGAAGACAGCTCTTCTCCACCTACAGTGTATCGTTAATTATGATTTCACGTCAAGGTCAATGCGGCCAAAGGCGTGTTCCGAACTGATCAAGTAACGAACAGATTTTCGCGGCGACGTTAGGCTTCGGAGGAAGACATTCGGCGGGCACAACTCAAGTGATGCTGAGCGCCCGAAGCAGCAACGGGCGCTCCCAAAATTTGCGAGTGGATTACTCGGTCCGCTTTACGACTTTTGCGCCGGAGTGGCAGCGCGCGCATACGCGGGCTTATCGAGATCGGTTCCGGCGGCGTCACCGGTCTTATCGATTTCGATGGAACCCTTAAAGTACGCGCCGTCTTCGATCATGATGCGGGCGGTGGTTAGATCGCCCACGACCGAGCCGTCCTTCTTAATTTCGATGCGATCTTTGGCACGCAAATTTCCCTTCACGCTGCCGTAGACCACAACTTCCCGCGCGATCACGTCGGCGGTCACCTTGGCGGTTGAGCCCACGGTGAGCTTGCGATCTTCGAGCTGGATCAGGCCCTCGACGCTGCCGTCTACGAGCAGGTCTTCGTGTCCTGTGATTTCACCCTTCACGTGCAGGCTGGCACCCAAGCGGGCGGTAGCGCTGCTGGAAGATGCTGACGGGCGTAGTGCGTCGGTGCTCATTTTTGTTGCCTCCATGGTTGCCGGAGCGGTCTTCGGCGGCGTCGCAACCTGCGATTCAGGAATTGCGGGCGGTGCAGATTGGTCTTGTTGTTCTGGTTTCTTTCCCCACATGGGCCCTCCCTGGACCGTGCAACTCGCCGAAAATGCTGGCGTTCTTGTGGCCGGGGTGTTGAGCACTGTAAGCCTGTGCACCAAAATGGAGCAACAGCAAAGGAACGTCCGCGTGTCGGATTGGATACTAGTTTGAGGAAAAATTGCGCCGAATCGGAACGGATCGACGCGCGACGCGCGGTTCGACGCGTACGATTAGTATTTCCGAAGGACGCCGATCACGCGGCCCTGAATTTTCACGTCGACTGCCGGCACGATAATCGGCTCCATTTCGCTATTGGCGGGCTGGAGACGAACTTTTCCGCCGGACTCGCGATAGAAACGCTTGAGAGTGGCGTCAGTTCCACCGACGAGCGCGACAACAATTTCACCGGCGTTCGCCACCTGCGTGGGTTCCACCACGACATAATCACCGTCGAGGATGTGATCCTCGCGCATCGAGCTGCCTTTGACCTGCAAAACAAAACTATTTCCGCCGCGCGCGAATTCACCGAGCGAAAGTGTTTCGCGATCTTCCACGGCTTCGAGCGGACGGCCTGCTGCGATTCGTCCCATCATCGGGATTTCGATATCGTGGCGGCTTTCGACTTGCTCACGGACCTGCATGGGAAGTTGCAACACTTCAATCGAGCGGCTCTGATTGTATCCGCGGCGTACATAGCCTTTTTTCTCAAGCGTGGTGATGTGCTTGTGCACAGTAGCCAGCGAATTCAATTTCATGGACTTCGCGATTTCTTCAAAGCTGGGCGAATAGCCGTGCTTGTTCAAGAAGGTGACCAGAAGGTCGAGAACTTCCTTTTGCCGTTTGGTCAGAGCCATGGTTGCCTCGCAATTCGGATTTCGCCGCGAACTATTTGCGCCCCAATTCTAGGCGAAGTAAAAGCGAAAGTCAATTGCGATTTTTCCACTACACGATTTCGCAAAAACGAACTTGAAGTTAAGGAACGAGGACGGTGCGTCCGAGAAGTGTGCCGCGCTGCATTTCATCGAGGATTTCATTCACTTGTGCGAGCGGACGCGTTTCCACATGGCATTTTAATTTGCCGGCGTCGGCGAGAGCGAGTGTGCCGCGAACATCCTGCCGTGTGCCGACGACGGAGGTTAGAATTCGCGCTTCATTGCGCGCTAATTTCACTGCGTCAAATGTCAGATGTTCGGAGGGAAGTCCAACGATCATTACTGCTCCGCCAGCGCGAAGCACAGTGAATGCTGTGTCGTACGCAGATTTAGCGGGCGTTGCAACGAGCGCGAGATGTACTCCGCCCGAATTGCGGAGTTGCGCGCCAACATCTTCCTTCGCGGAATTTAATGTTTGCTGCGCGCCGGATTCTTTCGCGAGAGAAAGTTTCGCGTCGTCAACATCAATCGCAATTACTTCGGCGCCCATGGCGTGCGCGAGTTGCACAGCCAGATGACCGAGTCCACCGACACCGAACACTGCGACACGCTGACCTTGAATCACGTCCGCGTTTTTTAGCGCGCGAAAAACTGTAACGCCCGCGCAGAATAGCGGCGCCGCGGCGGCTGATGAGAGCGAATCGGGAACGGCAACTACGTGGGTTGCCTTGGCGATCATGAATTCCGCATAGCCGCCATTTACGGTGACGCCGGTGATCGCGCGATTCTGGCAAATGTTTTCGCGGCCTTCGCGGCAGTTCGGGCAGGTCCCGCAACTCCAGAAAACCCAGGGCACTCCGACGCGCTGATTCAAAAGTTCTTCGGAAACAAGTTTTCCAAGTTCGACTACGCGGCCGACAACTTCGTGTCCGGGCGTCAGCGGACGCTTAATTAATTTTGCGAATGCCGGCCAGTCTCCGCGAATCAGATGCAAATCTGAATGGCAAACGCCACAGGCTTCGACTTGCAGCAGAACTTCGTCATCTTGCGGAACCGGGCGAGGAATATCTTCGAGCATAAGCGGCTGGCCGAATTCGTGGAGCACTGCTGCGCGCATTTGGCACCTTTCAATTTCGCTTGCGTGAGATACGTCACGACAAATGAATGACCCTCATGTAAATTACATCAGAAAATGCTGCGCGCGTTCAATATTTGAGAGTAACTTTTGCAGCGAACTGCGCGTCCAAGGCACAAGTGACGCCATTCTTTGTGATATGCTTAACACGCACGTGCGGGGGTTTCAGGCGTCCGTACGACAAACCTTTTAGTTTATTTTTTAGGGGCGTTAGCGCGCCTGAACGATTCGGCATCTAACTTGGAGTAGGCACGGGGACTTATGGCGACGATCGACATACCAATCAGAAAACGCGAAGTAGAAGTAATCGACAAGGCGGTCATCCGTTTCTGCGGCGATTCCGGCGACGGAATGCAGATCACCGGAAACCAATTCACGAATACCGTGGCGCTGTACGGAAATGATCTGGCCACGTTTCCGGACTATCCCGCGGAAATTCGCGCTCCTGCAGGCACTTTGCCGGGCGTCAGCGGATTCCAGGTGCAATTTTCTTCCGGCGACGTTTACACGCCGGGCGACGCGGTGGATGCTCTGATCGCGATGAATCCTGCCGCGCTGAAAATGAATATTGCCGACCTGAAGAAGAACGGCATCCTGATTGTTAATAAGGATGACTTCGGCGAAACGGATTTGCGAAAAGCGCAGGCGACGACGAATCCGCTGGAAGATCATTCGCTCGATGGGTACAGATTATTTTCGGTTGAGCTGACACGTCTGACGCGCGTGGCGCTTTCCGAACTTGGTCTGGACGCGAAGAGCATGGATCGTTGCAAAAATTTCTTCGCGCTAGGCATGTGTTTCTGGCTTTACAACCGGCCGATGGATTCAACCACGCGCTGGCTGGAAGATAAGTTCAAGACCAAGCCTCTGCTCGCCGAAGCGAACAAGCGCGCGATGAAGGCCGGATATTCTTTCTGCGAAGCGACGGAAGCTTTCCAAATTTCCTACGAAATTCCGCCGGCGCATCTTTCGCCGGGCACGTATCGCAACATGAGCGGAAATCAAGCTATTGCGTTGGGTTTCGTGGCGGCCGCGCAAAAAGCCGGACTGAAACTTTTCCAGGGTTCATATCCGATTACTCCAGCGTCCGACATTCTGCACGAACTTTCGATGTACAAGAATTTCGGCGTCACAACTTTTCAAGCAGAAGACGAAATCGCGGCGATTACGTCAGCGATTGGCGCAGCATATGCCGGTGCGCTGGCGATCACGACGACGTCCGGCCCCGGCATGGCGCTTAAAACCGAAGCGATGGGATTGGCGATTGCCGTCGAGTTGCCGCTGGTGATTGTTGACGTACAACGCGGCGGTCCTTCAACTGGGTTGCCGACAAAAACCGAGCAGGCCGATTTGCTGCAAGCGCTTTACGGACGAAATTCCGAAGCGCCGATTCCGGTTCTTGCCGCAGCCACTCCGGGAGATTGTTTCTGGATGGCCGTGGAAGCCAGCCGCATCGCGGTTCGCTACATGGTTCCCGTGATTTTGCTGACGGACGGATATCTTGCGAATGGCGCGGAGCCGTGGCGAATTCCGAACCTGGAAGACATTCCGGATTTTCCCGTAAAATTTGAAACGAATCCGGTGGACTTTCAACCGTACCGGCGAGATCCGCAAACGTTGGCGCGTCCGTGGGCAATTCCGGGTACTCCGGGATTGGAACATCGCCTGGGCGGATTGGAAAAGCAGGACGTGACGGGAAACATTAATTACGAACCGCTGAATCACGAGCACATGGTTCGCATTCGCGCCGCGAAAGTGGAAGCGATCGTCCAGGATATTCCGGACATCGTTCCGGCGGGCGATCCCGAAGGCGATTTGCTGATTGTGGCGTGGGGTTCGACGTACGGCGCAATTACTGCCGGCGTGAATGCGCAACGCGCGATGGGAAAGCGCATCGGACATGTTCACCTGCGCAATTTGAATCCGCTGCCGGCAAATTTGGGTGAAGTGATGAAGCGCTACAAGCACATTCTTGTGCCAGAAATGAATATGGGCCAGCTGATTCTTGTGCTGCGCGCAAAATATTTGGTGGACGCGCAAGGCTTCAACAAGATTCAGGGCCGGCCATTCAAGCAATCGGAAATTGAATCGAAGATTGAAGAAATTCTGGATTAATATTGCCGGGCAACTACGCCCGCGAAAGTTTGGAATGCTAAGGAGATTTCGGTATGGCAACTACTACGCTTCCGCCGTTAACGAAGAAAGATTTTCAAACCGATCAGGAAGTCCGCTGGTGCCCGGGCTGCGGTGACTACGCAATTCTTTCAGCCGTGCAGTCTGTATTTCCGGAGTTGGGAATTCCGCGCGAAAAATTTGTAGTGATCTCCGGAATCGGATGCTCCAGCCGGTTTCCTTATTACATCAACACGTTTGGTTTCCACACGATTCACGGCCGCGCACCGGCTGTGGCCACCGGACTAAAATTAATGAATCCGGATTTGGAAGTTTGGGTCGCCACCGGAGACGGCGACGCGCTGAGCATCGGCGGCAATCACACTATTCACATGCTGCGCCGCAACGTGGGCCTGAAAGTTTTGTTGTTCAACAATAAAATTTATGGACTGACCAAGGGACAATATTCTCCGACATCGGAAATCGGCAAGAAAACGAAGTCTACTCCGTATGGCACGGCGGATCGTCCGTTCAATCCAGTTTCGCTGGCGATAGGATCGGAAGCAACTTTCGTCGCGCGCACAGTGGACGTTTTCATGCAGCACATGAAGGACACGATCAAGCGCGCCGCCGGACACAAAGGTTCCGCGTTCATTGAAATTCTTCAGAACTGCAACATATTCAATGATGGCGCATGGCACGACGTGACCGAAAAAGAAGCGCGTAGCGAGCACGTGGTTCAACTGGAGCACGGCAAGCCGCTCATCTTTGGAAAAAATCGTGACAAGGGCATTCGCCTGAACGGGTTCGAGCTGGAAGTTGTGCAGCTTGGAAACGGAATTACCGAAGCTGATTTGCTCATTCACAACGAAACTCATCCCCGGCCTGCATACGCTTTCCTGCTGGCGCATATGGAACAGCGCCCCGGATTCCCCACTCCGATTGGAGTACTGCGCAATTGGGCAGACGTGCCGCGATACGAGGACACGGTGAACGATCAGATTAACGACGTAATCGCGAAGAAGGGCAAAGGCGATTTGGCGAAATTGCTTCGCGCTGGGGATACCTGGGAAGTTACGGCGTAACGCAATTTAACTTTCTAAGTTTTAGGATAAAAAAGGCGGGACTTTTCAGTCCCGCCTTTTTATTTACTTACCATGATCCACGGCGCGCAGATTATTGTCCTCTGCGTCCGCGGCCCGTCGCAGGCGCTGCTCCCTCAAGCGAAATCGGCGTGAGGTTCGCTAGCTTCAATTGATTATTCACCGCGGCGAGATCGGTGTTCTTCACCGCAGTCCATTTCTGCATAGCGGCGTCGCCAAGCTTCTGCGCTTTCGCAAAGCCGTTCGTCACTTGCAGGCTCGGAGCGCTGTCCGGTCCTTCCACCGCTTGCAGCACTTGACCGAGTTCCCCGCCGACGAACATCAGACTTGTGACATCGGCCGATGGCGCGGCGACTCCGCTGGAATCCGGAGTGGTTGGCGCAGTCACGCCGCCAATTGCAGCGGCTTTCGCATCGAGCGCTTCGAGTGCCGCACCGACGGCAGAATTTCCGCCAACCTGTTTGCGCAAGTCCGTGATTTGTGCGCGCACTCGATTGACTTCTCCGCGCGCCTTCGCAACTTCCGCCGATTTGGCAGACACTTGCTGCGCGAAATCGAACTGACGTTGCAATTCAGCGAGCGGCGCCTTCACTTGCGGATCCATTTTCACGGTCAGCGGCTGCGTGTAGCTCTTTCCGTCCACAGTTAATTTCACGGAATATTTTCCGGGTACGGCCCAGAGTCCGCCGCCACCCCCTCGACCGCCCCGGCCTCCACCTGCGTCAGCGCCGGCCGCGTAATGAATGTCCCACGTCCAGCGATGCATTCCGGCCGCAGCAGACAAGGTTTCCGGAGTACGATTCCAATACGCAGGAACATTTGGAGCCGCACCGCCGCGTCCACGTCCGCCTCCACCACCGCCTTCTGCGCTGGTATACGTGCGAACGCTCTTTCCGTTAGCATCAAGAATTTCCATCGTAATGGGACCACTCGCGGCGGACTTCAGAAAGTAATCGATGTTAGCGCCGGTTGGAGGATTATCCGTTTCCGCGGAGCCGTACGGAAGTGGTGTGCCGCCTCCGCCGCCGGTGCGCCGCCGAAGCGCTGGCTGTGGCACAAACACCATTGTTTCCGGCTCGGAAGTCATCTTCGCAATCTGTCGCAGCGCGGTGATGTTATCCAGCACGTAAAATCCGCGGCCGTGTGTTGCGACGATTAAATCATCGCCGTGAATTGCGAAATCGCGCGCGGACGAGTGCGGCAAATTATTTTGCAACGGCTGCCAGTCGTCGCCATCGTTAAACGAAACGTAGACGCCCAGCTCGGTTCCGGCAAATAGCAATCCTTTTTGCTTCGGATCTTCTTTAATCGCATTGACGTAGCTGCCGTCCGGAATTCCATTCGCGATCATCTTCCAAGTTTTTCCGCCGTCCCGCGTACGATAAATGTAGGCCTTGTAATCTTCCAAGCGGTGACGATCCACCGCTGCGTAAGCCGTCATCGCGTTGGAGTGTGACGCATCCATCAGCGCAATCTTGCTCCACGCAGTTACTCCAGGCGGAGTCACGTTCGTCCAAGTTTTTCCACTGTCGCGTGTGACGTGAATTAATCCGTCGTCAGTGCCAATCCAAATTGTGTCGGAAAGCAACGGCGAAGGCGCGATTGTATAAATCACGCCGGATCGCGGAGTTCCGTTTCCATCGGCCGCGGTTGCTGCATCAAGATTCGGTGGCACGCCAGGATTTTCGCGCGTCATATCCTTGCTGATGCGCGTCCAATTCTTTCCGCGGTCAATTGTTTTCCACAAATACTGGTTGCTGAAATAAAGCGCGCGGCCCGGAGCTTCCGAAAACACGAGCGGCAAAGTCCAGGTGTGGCGGAACGGGCCGAGTTCGGAAGAGCCAAGCATCGGCGTGATGTTGTGGCCGGCGTTATCGCGCTGATCGCAAACGGAAACTGTTCCACCGTAAAGAATATTTGAATCGGATGGATCCACGGCGACGTAACCGCTTTCTCCGCCGGCGCAAATCGGCGCCCAATCGCGCATGTAAGAAATCGATCCGTAAATTCCGCGGCTCACAGCTTTCACTGCGCCGCTATCCTGCTGCGCGCCGTAGACCCAGTAGGGATCTTGATTGTCCGCGACGATGTGATAAATCTGCGCAGTCGGCTGGTTGTACCACGAACTCCAAACGAGTCCGCCGTCGACGCTCACAACAGTTCCCTGATCGCTCGAAAGAATCATGCGCTGGCCATCGTCCGGATAAATCCAGAGCTGGTGATAATCGTCGCCGCCGGGCGCGCCCTTTATCGGAATAAAAGTTTTTCCACCGTCATCGGAACGATAAACGGAAGTATTCGAGATGTACAATTTGTCCGGATTCTTCGGATCGACCGCGGTGACGCAGAAATACCAGCCGCGCCCCCAAATGCGTTGGTCGTTATCCGTCAACTGCCACGTCGCACCGGCGTCATTTGAGCGGTACAGCCCGCCCTTTTTGGCGTCCGAATTGTCCACGATTGCGTAAACGCGATTCGGATCGCTCGGCGCAACTCCTATTCCGATGCGGCCATCACCGTCCGTCGGCAATCCGCCTGCAAGTTCCTTCCATGTGCTGCCGCCATCGGTAGACTTGAAGAGGCCGCCACCGGGCCCGATGGACGGAGGATAAATTGTCCAGGGTGGACGACGCGTGGCCCAGAGCGATGCGTAAACTATTTGCGGATTTCGTGAATCGAATGCCAGGTCGATCGCGCCAACATTTTCATTCTTGTACAAGACCTTCTGCCACGTCGCACCTCCATCCGTGGAACGGAACACTCCGCGCTCCGGATTCGGCCCATACGCGTGGCCAAGCGCGGCAACGAAAACTGTATTGGGATTTCGTGGGTCTACAAGGACGCGGCCGATTTGGCGCGTATTTTCAAGACCAATGTGATTCCAAGTCTTTCCTGCGTCGGTGGATTTGTACATTCCGTCGCCGTAAGAAATTTGCGAACGCATGTCGGCTTCGCCGGAGCCTACGTAAATGACATTCGGATCGCTGGGGGCGACGGCGATTGCGCCGATAGATGCGACGTCTTCCTTATCGAAAATCGGCGTCCAACTTTCGCCGGAGTTGGTGGACTCCCACACGCCGCCGCCAACGGAGCCGAAATAAAAATGATTCGGCTGGCCCGGCACGCCCGTCACAGCAACTGCGCGGCCGCCGCGAAATGGACCGATCATTCGCCACTTCAATCCTGAGATAAAGGCTGGAATCACGGGCCCTTGTAGCGCGGATGCGCTTCGCGGATTGTGAATCGGCTGTCGCGCCAGTCCGTGGCCCGGCCAAAATAAAATTGCGAGCAGCGTAACGCGCTAACTGACGCCGACCATCCAAGAATGCAGAAGACGCGAAATGCCGGAAAGTTCTCATAAATGTTTTCCTCTCAATAAACTGAAACTATGACCAGTAGGACTTATATGGCAGACGTGCCGCCGAGCGCAAGTCGTCTACAGAAATTTAAATTTAATTTGTGTTGCCGCCGCCGTGAGATAGCTTTGCAAAGCTTGCAAAACGCCGACGGCTCGGTGTTGTCCACGTGATGATGCACGGGCTTCAGTGTTTTCAGGTAGGCAAAAATTGCGGAGAGATCTTGGTCCGTCATACCGCGATACACTGCCGTCGGCATCACCGGATTTAAGTTTACGCGCCCGCACAGACCCGGTGTGAATCGCGTCAATAAACATTTTCGTGTCGTAGTAAGGAATGCCCGACGGATCCGGAGTGATGTTCGCGCTGGCTACGCGTCCGAATGGGCCTTCCAAGATAAATCCGCCGCCAAAATCCATTCCAGGAAGCGGCGCGCCGTGAGCGTCCTGCGGCGTGTGGCAATCCGCGCATCCGGCCATCGTTGTGACATACGCTCCGCGCTTTTCCGGAGTGGAAAGATCGGGTGCGGGCACCGGCTGCGTGAGAGGCTGAGGAGCACTTCGGATCAAATATTTCACCGGAAAAATAATTTCAGTCGGTGGGAGCGAATTGCGAACCGGCGGAAGCGCCCTCAAGTAAACAATTACAGATGCCAAGTCTTCATCCGACATCGAATGTAATTTTTCGTACGGCATCAGCGGGAACAATGCGCGGCCATCGTGTCCAACACCTTCGCGAATCGCGCGTGCGATTTGATCATCACTCCAATTTCCGGCGCCGGTCTCAGGATCAGGCGTGATGTTAGGCGCAACGATTCGACCGGGCAATCCAACGAACGGCATCTGCTGACCGGAGCCGAGGTTCGGCTTAATCACTCCCGAACCCAGCGCAGTCCAATCCCGTGGCGTGTGGCAGAACATGCAGCCACTCACATTTTCCGCGAGATATTTCCCGCGCGCTAACCGTTCCGGAGAACTTGCAAATTTTCGTGAACTGTCGATTTGCCGTGTGCGCGGCCCGATGAATGGACGCCAGCCGATCGTGAACGAAATTCCCGTGGCCGCCAGCAAAAGTATGATCGCCAACGTCCAGCCAAGAATTTTCCCAAACTTTTTCATCGGCGCACCTCGCAATTCGCAGCGATTCTAGTGAAGAGGCGAAGGGGGCGCAACGAAAGATTTGATAATTTTGAAACCTGATTACTTTACGGGCAAATGTTAACGAGCGCGAGCGGCCAGTGTTGGGGACTGACCTAGCAGCGGCATCCAGCGATCCCGCGCGGCCGTGAATTCTGGCATGTCTTCGCGCGCAACGGGCTCAGCCGGCGGCAGATGCAGCGTCTCAAAATTGCGATAAGTTCCATTCTGCAAAATCCGGAAATCCAAATGCGGCCCGGTGGCGAGGCCCGTCATTCCGACAAGCCCGACACGCTGGCCGGCGTCAACATGCTCGCCGACGCGAACGAGAATTTTGGAAAGGTGCATGTACATTGTTTCGTAGCCATTCGAGTGCGCGATCCGCACCAAATTCCCTGAGCCACCAGACATGCCAGCAAAAACCACATGTCCGTTTCCGATCGATTGAACGGGCGTACCTGTCGGCGCACCGTAATCAACGCCAAGATGCGCGCGATATGTTTTCAAAATTGGATGAAAACGTGACTGGCTGAAATGCGATGTGACTGGCGCCGCAAATTTGAGCGGCGAACGCAGAAATGCTTTCTGTAGCGCGCCGCCGTCAGGATTGAAATATCCCGGCGCTCCGGTTTCGTCATGAAAAAGGACGGCCTGGTAAGGATGTCCGGCATTCTTGTATTCCGCCGCGAGAATTCGCCCATATCCGGCGGTCTGGCCATTCATATACAGTTTCTTTTCGAGGATGACGTGGAACGTGTCGCCAGCGCGCGTGTCCGTATAAAAATCCAAATCCCACGCGAATATTTCGGCCAACCGCACCGCCAATTCCGGTGATTCTCCGCAGTCCGTCACGGCATTAAAAAGTGATCCGCGAATATTCCCCGCAACAGTTACAACATCGGTGCGCGAAGGAATTGTCTGAATGTGCGATTCAAAACCCTGGGGTTGACGCTCGATGTAAAGCATCCGGTCGGCGTCAATTTGGTAGCGCACGTCGCGAAACACGCCCGTTACCGAACGCCCAATCGACAGCAAATTTCCAGCATGGAAGTGGCGAGGATCGAAAACAGTTTGCGCCGAACCGACAATGCCGTCGGACGTGCCCGGATCCAATCCCATGCGCCGCAAAGAATCACTGAATGAAATTCCGGGCATCACGCGATCGCTTGTGTAAAGGACAACCGTGGCCGCAATATCACGCGCTTCCTCAGCGGCCGCGCGCGCCTGTTGAGCAAACGCTTCGTCGGCCTGATGACGACCACGCGAAACTTTCACAAGTACAGCGGCGCTCGCGACTGCCAGCAGAACATAGAGCGAAATGTGAAGGATGCGACGTGTCAACGCTTTTTCCCCGCTTGGATTAAACAATTTCCAAAAACCACGGAACTATTTGTGCCTGATTCGCCGCGGTCTGTCAAAGGCGAATTCGCGGCGTCGGAGCAGAAGTGCAACAGTATGAGAAGAAATTAGTTTTAAGCAGAAAGGAAAAACCGTCTAGCGGTTTGGAAGAATTGCGGCCAGAGGAGCGGAGGAAGCCGGGCGATCCGCGGCGAAGAAATTCGTTTCCTTCAACGCATGATAAATGCGTCCGGCAATTGCGGCCGCGTATGGACCTTCGTCCTTGTGCGCATGCCCACGCACCAACACAACAAGCGCGATGCGCGGATTTTCCTGATTGGCGTACGAAACAAACCAGCCGAGGCGCGTGCCGTCATCCGAGCACGTTCCGGTTTTGCCGAGCGGCTGTTCGCCTTCGTGATCGTAGCTGGATTTCGCGGTGCCATACAAAACCGCCGCTTGCATGCCTTCGCGAATATCCGAAACATATGGCCCGATATCGAGTTGATGCTTCACGCGCGGCGCGAAATCGCGAATCGCATCTTCACTGCGCGGATACTGCAAATAATACATCGTGCCGCCATTCGCCAGCGTCGCGACAAGCGACGCAAGTTCAAGCGGTGTCATCTGAATGCCTTCGCCGAAACTCGACATGCGAGCTACGCCGCCACGCTTCGGAGGTTCAGCGGTGACGGTGCCGGACTGCTCCTCAGGAATGTCGTAGCCGGCAAGTTCGCCAAGCCCCAGCATATGCGCGTAACGCGAGACCGTATCGAATCCCATGCGGCTGCCCAGCGATTCAAAAAATGTATTGTTCGAGTGCGCCATTGCTTCCGTCAAATTCATGTAACGGCGTGGCGCAACTTTAATCATCGAATCCCGCGTGATGATTCCCTCTTGCAAAGCGGCCAACGCAATCGTCGGCTTGATCGTCGAGCACGGAATAAATCCATTTGAAAATGCCAGCTTCTGATTCACGACCGTAAGAATTCGTCCCGTCGCGGGATCGATTGCAACGACGGATCCGTTATATTTTCCAAGTGCCTGAACAGCCGCGGCGCGGACAACCGGATCGTCATACTTGGTGAAATCGTCTTTTGTGGAATCAGCAAAAGTGGGAACACCAACGAACTTGTGTGTAGTTGGTTTTTTCCCTACTGCGGCAGCAGCTGTGGCGCCGTTGGTTTTCGCCGGTGGCTGCGTGGGTACACCCGCAGCCATCGCCGGTGGATACAACATCACCAGAGACAGTGCTAGTGCCAAAAAACGCCCGGATTCAGTGCGTTTGGACATAAATTGCCGTGTTCAGCCTACCGGATCGGAAGCCACGCGCCAGCTGAGTTCCGAAGGTGGTACAGCTTACGAGTAAGAAGTGTTCAGATGCAATAGGAAATTCGTTTTTCTGTAACAACGACGCAATAGTACTCCGGTCTAGAGGGTTGGGTACTCTACATCGTTTGATGCCATTACGGGTCTGCTGGGATGCACGAAATCCGAGCCGGTTATTCCAGAAATTACGAGCGTTAAAAAGAATCGGCACAAACCCAGTTTTTCTGAATCTGTGCCGATTGGGAACACCTGAGTATTTCCTATCGCGTTGCTGGACGCGGACGCGCCGCACCAGAGTTTGCACCGGCCGCCGCAGCGTGTGTTGCCGCAGGCGCTGGCTTTTCGCTTTGCGTGGTCTTCGCGGGTGTCGCTGCTTCTTCCGCCGGCGCAGCACCGTTTCCGTTAGACGCCGACATTTTAATCGGCAGTCCGAGGTTCTTGCGCAGCGCCGCTTCCAGTTTGTCGCGAACAGCGATATTTTCCTTCAGGAAAACGCGTGAATTTTCACGGCCCTGGCCCATACGCTCGGTTCCGTAGCTCATCCACGTGCCGGACTTTTCGATCAATCCTTTATCAACACCGAGATCGATCAAATCGCCTTCGCGCGAAATACCCTCTCCATAAAGGATATCGAATTCGGCTTCGCGGAACGGCGCGGCGACTTTATTCTTCACCACTTTTCCGCGCGTGCGCGAGCCAACAACTTTATCGCCTTCTTTTATGGCCTGAATGCGCCGAATGTCCAGCCGAATTGACGCATAGAATTTCAGCGCACGGCCGCCGGTAGTTGTTTCCGGATTGCCGAACATCACACCGATCTTTTCGCGAATCTGATTGATGAAAATCAAGCAGGTTCGCGATTTGGAAACGATGCCTGTCAGCTTGCGAAGCGCCTGTGACATCAAGCGCGCCTGCAAGCCCATTTGCGGGTCGCCCATGTCGCCTTCCAGTTCGGCCTTCGGAACCAGCGCGGCCACTGAGTCCACAACAATAATGTCCACCGCGCCGGACTTGATCAGTGCCTCCGCAATTTCCAGCGCCTGCTCGCCGTTATCCGGCTGCGACACCAAAAGGTTGTCCACATCCACGCCAAGCTTTCGCGCATAGATCGGATCCAGCGCGTGCTCAGCGTCAATGAACGCCGCCTGGCCGCCCATTTTTTGCGCCTCTGCAATCACGTGCAGAGACATGGTTGTCTTACCGCCCGATTCCGGGCCAAAAATTTCAATCACGCGTCCACGCGGAAATCCTCCCACGCCTAAAGCTGAATCCAGGCTGATCGAACCGGTAGGAATTACGCTTACGGGGACCAACACTTCGCGGTTACCCAATCGCACGATGGAACCTTTGCCGTACGATTTCTCAATCTGTGCAATTGCGTTTGCTAGATTTACTGTTTTTTCGTCAGCCACGTTTTCACCTCGGAAGGGAGTTTTCTAGGACAAATACGGGGACCCAACGCGCAGAGTATACCAAGGAGTAGAGGTCTCGCATAGGTCTCATATGGGGCATGCTAGCATAAGGCGAACAAAAAGCAAATACTATTTTGAGCTTTTTTCACGCCTCTGTGGAAAACGCCGACCTCCTTCTAAGTCATTGAATTTCCGCAAGTTAGATAGCACTCCAAAGTGCATTATCGGCAGCCGATTCCTACCAATCCAAAATCCGTCAGTTCGCCGAATTAAAAATGTTTCATTTTGGTAGCGATTCTCCGCTTTGCGGAACAGCGCAAACCGTGATACCTACCCACTTTTGCAAATGCATCCTGCGGCGAAATTTTATCGGAGGCCGACATGAAAATCGAAGGCATTCAAGGAATCACGGTCGATCAGCTCAACATGGAATTGCAGCGCGGCGGCAGATTCGTCATTTTCCAATATGCGATTTCCGTTGTGCTCATGTCCTTCAAACGTCCTTCCGCCATTTATTTTATTCGCGCCGGCGAAAGCACCGTGGGGAAAAGTATTGGATTCACGCTGATCACTTTGATTTTCGGCTGGTGGGGAATTCCCTTCGGTCCTATCTATTCATTTCAAGCGCTTGCCACTAATTTTCGTGGAGGAAAGAATCTGACGAAAGAAGTTGTCGCCGCGATCAGCAAACCAGCGCCGGTCTCCGCGCCGATTCAAGCGAAAGCAAATTAGGCGCCCGCGAAGTAACGCGCTTTGAATCGAAAGAATTTTAAGCAGGATATTTGTAAAATCCGCGTCCTGATTTTCTTCCCAACCAGCCTGCCGCGACCAGCTTTCGCAAGTGCGGACACGCGCGATATTTCGAGTCACCAAATCCTTTGTAGAGCACATCCAAAATATCCACGCAAACATCCAGTCCGATAAAATCCGCCAGCTCCAGCGGGCCCATCGGATGATTCATGCCTAGCTTCATCACGGTATCGACTGCTTCGGGAGTGGCCACGCCTTCCATCACGCAAAACGCCGCTTCATTGATCATCGGCATCAAAACGCGGTTGCTGACGAACCCCGGCGCGTCGTTAACAGCCACCGGCTTTTTCTCAAGCTTCTCGCAAAGCGTGACGGTCGTTGCAAATGTAGCGTTACTGGTTTGCAACGCACGAATCACTTCCACCAGCGTCATCACCGGTACGGGGTTCATGAAGTGCATTCCGATGAATTGTTCCGGACGCTTCGTCGCCGCCGCAAGTGTGGTAATCGCGATTGACGAAGTGTTCGACGCAAGAATTACTCCTGGCCGCAAAAGTGAATCCGCTTCGCGCAGCACGGAAAGTTTCAGGTCGAGGCGTTCAGGCACAGCTTCAACCGCAAAATCCGCGCGCGATAGCGCCGACGCATCCGTCGTCGCCTGCACACGTCCCAGCACCCCGGACTTATCTGCCTCGTCAAGCTTTCCTTTTTTCACTTCGCGGTCGAGATTCTTAGAAATTGTTTCCATGCCGCGATCCAGAAAGCGCTGGTCAACGTCCTTAAGAATCACGTTGAAACCCGCGCGCGCGAAAACATGCGCGATCCCGTTGCCCATTGTTCCCGCGCCAATCACGGCGACGGTTTTGATTGCGTCAACACTCATGAAGCCTCCGGAAGTTTGTTAATGGCAAGAGAAACACAGGAGAGAACGGCGGTCAAGTCAGCTCAGGCCGACTGAGTGCCTTCGATAATCTCGCGAATTATTTCTCGCGCCCGCTTTTCGTCCGCGGGATAGATCACCAGGCGGGCCGACCCGCCCTCAGAAATCACGTCGCAACCAATTCCATTTTCCAATAGGTTTGCGCGCACGTTTTCTAACAGGTCGTCGCGCCAAATCGTGCAGCTCGCCATCTTCGAATTCCAATTTGCAGGAACGGTGTTTGGCACCTCAAGAGGAGCTTTCGATTTATCGTTATTAGTTTCTGGCGTTTCTTCAACTTCACTTTCATCGGAATCGTTCCCCTCAGAAGGCTCAAGGTCCTCGTCGAGTTCACCAAACCGGTCATCAATGAGCATGCGTGCGCGCAGAAAATCGCTCGACAAAACATAAATCAGCGTCGAGGGCAAAGCCGACGTGAACAGCATGTGCGATTCCGGATTTCCCACGGAGAATTGAATGCCCGCTCCCGCGAGCAACTTCTTCACTGCAGCGACGGCTCGCGGATTACTGCCCATCCAGATAAGTTCTGCGGATCCGTCGGAATTAGGAGCTCCGCGCGTTGGCAGCTCCCGCACCAGATCGGCGCCGCAGTCTGAGCACCGTGAAAATCCTTCTCGATATTCTGTTTTGCAATTTGGGCAGAACATGGCTTCAATAATCTCCAGTAGAGCGGAGGCAGTTTGCACGGAAGTGAAATGAATTTCAATTGAGCGAGAACGCGAGGAGGCTCCGCTACGCGGCCGACGTTCGATCCATAACTCCGCGAACAATTGCGCGCGCCCGCTCCGCGTCTTCTTCGCAAACAAGCAGTTCTTCGCCAGCCGGGAACGAAGAAATAATCCAGCACCGGATTCCTTGGTCAAATAGGGCGTCCGATAGTTCTTGCGCACGATGTGCTTCGACGCCGGGCCATATCTTCACGGGCGTCTGCATCTGCGTTGGCGGAGCAGCTGCCTCGCCTGCTTCCCGTCCGGAATTTTCAGACTCATTCTCCCAATTTGTTTCCACCGCTAGCGCTGAAACGGGACGCAGCGCCTCTTCTGCGATCCTTCGCGCGGCGCTTAAATCAGTTGCGCAGACGCGCACTTCCCAATGCGGCAATCCATAAAAGCCTAGCGCAAGCGGTTGCGAAAGCGCGGCCGCGTAATCGCGCCGCTGAAATTCCTTGTAGAAAATTCCCGCTTCATCCAGCGCGCTTAGCACCACTGAAAATGAAACAGGATCCTGTCCGCGCCACAGCACAACAGAAGCTTCAGGGTGAGAGGACGCAGCAAGCGCAGCTTCCGCTCTCGCATGAGCTGCGGATGACTGCAACGCCACTCCGCAATCTGTGCACCGCGCGAAACCCTCGCGATATTCCGCTTTGCATTGAGGACAGAACATTAATGATTGGATGAAACTTCTCCGCCCCTTGATTCGCCGTTTATCGACTGACGCTTAAATCAGAATCGCTCCACGGCCAGCGCCACAGCGTTTCCTCCACCCAAACAGAGCGCCGCAATTCCACGCTTCAAATTCCGCCGCTGCAATTCGTAAAGCAACGTTACCAGCACTCGCGCGCCCGAAGCTCCTATCGGATGTCCCAGCGCGACGGCTCCGCCATTCACATTTACTTTCGCAGGATCAAGTTTCAGAACTCGCGTTACCGCCATCGCCTGCACAGCAAACGCTTCGTTCAATTCAACCAGGTCCACATCGCGGTCGCGATCCCATCCAGTTTTCTTCAGCAATTTTTCTACGGCTTCCACCGGCGCCATCATCACCCATTGCGGTTCCACGCCGCTCACTGCCTGCGCAACAATTCGCGCCATCGGAGTTTTCCCGAGCTTCGCCGCATTCGCTTCGCTCGTCACAACCACCGCCGCAGCTCCGTCGTTCGTTCCGGGAGCATTCCCTGCCGTAACAGTGCCATCTTTCTTGAATGCCGGCCGCAACTTCCCAAGTGTTTCCATCGACGTGTCCGCGCGCGGTGACTCATCCTTATTCACAGTAATTGCCGCGCCGTTTTTCTGCGGCACTTCAATCAGAAGAATCTGCGAATCGAAATATCCGGACTGCATCGCGTGCAGCGCTTTCTTGTGGCTATCGACCGCGAATTGATCCTGCTCCTCGCGAGTAATTTTATATTTCTCCGCCACAAGTTCGCCGGTTAGCCCCATGTGATAATCGTTGAACGCGTCCCACAATCCATCGCGAATCATCGAGTCAATAATTTCTGCGTTGCCCAGTCGATAGCCATTCCGCGCGCCCGGCAAAAGATACGGGCAGTTCGACATGCTTTCCATTCCGCCGCCCACGCCGATTTGAATTTCATCCAATTGCACGCCTTGCGCGATCAGTCCAACCGCCTTCAGTCCCGAGCCGCAGACTTTATTGATCGTCATCGCCGCGACGCGCGGATCAAGTCCGCCACGCAGACCAGCTTGCCTCGCAGGATTTTGTCCCAACCCGGCGGACACCACATTTCCCATGATCACTTCGTCGACAGTGTTCGGCTCAATGCCCGCGCGACGCACAACTTCCGCCACAACCTTCGCGCCAAGTTCCGTGGCGGCAAACGAAGAAAGGCTTCCCTGAAATTTTCCAATCGGTGTGCGAACGGCGCTCAAAATTACGGGCTGATTCATTGCAGGCAGCTCCTATGTGTGAATACTAAGTATAAGGATGGCGCGGCGGACGGTCAATTTCCGCAGCGCATAGCGCACTGCGCAATTGGCGATACTCTCAGATTTTCTACGCTTCATCCTCAAATTGGTGAGCAAGACCGCCGTCTGTGGCTACGGGGGACGCGGGCGACGGCGAAAACAGCCGATCTCGGAATCTCAAAATTGGATATTCAATCATTCGGGACATCGTAATTCCGACCGCGAAAGATCCCACAAAATAAACTGCAAATATGCCGACAGCCCCATTCGGGAAATGAATCAGGCGGCGCAGCAATCCGGGCAGTCCCGCCGCCACAGCACCATGCCAAAGGTAAATGGAGTAAGAATAGACGCCCACAGCCGCCAACGCGCCGCCTACTTTCTGGACGAACCAGGTAATACCTTTTGGCAGAATTCCGTGGGTGTAAAGACTCAATAACAAGACGCCGCCGAATCCCAAATACACAAACGTGTAGCCAAATATTGATAACAACTTGCGCTGTTCCAGCGGAGCGAGTAAATACGCGAAAGAAACCAGCGCCACGGAAGCCAGCGCGATGGCCACCTGATTTAACTTGCGCCGCATAAATGCTTCCAACGCGGACGAACGGAAGTGATAGAAGTATCCTAGCAGCACTCCGAAAAACAGCGCGTCCATCCGATTGTGCGTTGCAAAATACGCCGCCTGGAAATTTGGAGCTCCGACACATATCGATACGGCCCGGAAGATCACGCACAAGATCCCAATTGCCAAAGTCACTACGGGAAGAATCCGAAACGGGTTTTGCCGATTAGGCGAAAATTTCACTAATAATAAAAGGAATACCGGAAGGAAGATGTAAAAATGTTCCTCTACTGCCAGCGACCACGTGTAACCCCAAACTCCCTCCTGGTAATTCATGAGAAAAAAGACTTCGTGAAGATAGTGTGCGAGCGACTGATGAACATGCAAGAAGTGATACTGCGCAACACCGGCGAGGAAAAGAAATAGATAGAACGACGGGTAGATTTTCAATCCACGGCGTATAAGAAATCTCCGTAAATCGATTGATTGAAACTTTTTGTACTCACTGAACAGCAGGCCCGAAATTAGAAAACCGCTCAGTATGAAGAATAGATCCACACCGACCCAGCCAATATTCAAAAGGAAACGCGACAGGTAGCTGTGGTGGATGATTACAGCAACAACGGCGACACAACGCAGTATGTCCAACCGCTTGTTTCTCATCTGCGACGAATTTTACACCAAGCTGACTTGCCCATCACAAATAAGCTACGATGCATCGTATGCCAAAGTTAATTAACGTGACGGACGGCGCGCGTGTTCCGGATTTTCTGAACGCGCAGCAGCGCGCGGCCGTACTACATGGCGAAGGCCCGCTGCTCGTGGTCGCCGGCGCGGGCACCGGCAAAACCCGCGTCATCACCGAGCGCATTCGCTATCTGCTGGAAACGCAGCCGGATCTTAGCGGGCGAACAAATTCTCGGCCTCACGTTCACGGAAAAAGCCGCGGGCGAAATGAAGTGGCGCGTTTCGCAATCCGTCGGCGAGCGCGGACAGAAAGTTCAGCTAAGCACTTTTCACGCGTTCTGCGCCACGATTCTCTCTGAACTCGATACCGGCTACACGCGTTCTGGACCAAGTGGATCACTGGATTCTTCTGCGTCGCAATCTTCGCGTTTGCTGCAACTCGATCGCTTCCGCCGACTTGCCGAGCCCGGCCAATTTCTCGGCGACTTCGTCAAGTTTTTTCTCGCGCTGCCAGGATGAACTCGTCACGCCGGATGATTATCAGGCTATGCGGATGGATTGACAGCCCAAGCTCGCCGCGCGCTTGCACCGGGTTCCACGCTCGAGCCCGATGCTGCGCATCTGCTCGCCGAAGAAGCCGCACGTCAACAAGAAATCGCGCGCGCCTATCGCGCCAGCGAGCAATTGTTGCGCGAGGGCCGCCTTCTCACATTCGGCTCAATGATTTTAGATACCGTCCGCCAAATTGACGCCGATCCAGAATTCGCCGCACGCCTTCGCGAACGCTTCCGATACATCCTGGTAGACGAATTTCAGGACACAAATATTGCGCAACTCGAATTGCTCTGGCGTCTCGCCGAAGGTCACAGAAATATCGTCGCCGTGGGTGATGATGACCAAGCCATCTACCGATTCCGCGGCGCATCTTTCGGCAGTTTCCATATTTTCATTCAGAAGTTTGCGGGACCCGGCGCAAAAGCAACGGCCAAACCTCCCGTACTGGCGCTCACCCAAAACTATCGCTCGACCGAGCGCATCCTTCGCGTCGCCAACCAAGTCATTTCTCTGAATGAAAAATCGGATCTCTTTCCAAAGAAAAGTCTCACCGCCTCAAAACCACTCGGCGAAAAAGTTCGTATCGTCGAGCTCGTAAGCGCCGCGCAAGAGGCGCGCTGGGTCGCCGGCGAAATTGCGCGCCTGCACGCCGCGAAAGCAGAGTGGCGCAGCTTTGCAGTTTTGTATCGGTCGCACACGCATCGCAATTTGCTGGTGCAAGAACTCAGCAAGCGACGCATTCCTTTCGTGATTCGCAATCTTTCTATTCTGGAAAATACTTTAGTGCGCGATTTAATCGCCTACCTGCGCCTGATCGCCGCGCCATCAGACGACGTCGCCGCCGCGCGCGTTCTCGCCATGCCCGGATGGAATTTCACGCCCGCCGATGTGGTGCGTCTCGCCGAACGAGCAGCGAAAACTCGCGGCAACGCTCTCTGGGATGCGCTCGTCGCCACTACAACTGACACCGCGCTGGCGCAGGGACTCAGCGAAAATGCGCGCGCTGGTGAGCTGGTTGAATTTGTAACGCGCATGCGCAAGCGCTCACGAAAACTTTCCGCCGCCGAATTATTCGCCGAACTCGCGGGCGAACTCGATCTCGGCGTGCAGGCCGGCCCCGACTTCCGCGTCTATCACGAGCGCCTCTCGCAGTTCATCCGCGAATGGGAACCGAAAAGCGAAACCAAGCGCCTCGCAGAATTCGTCGAGTACCTCGATCTTTTCCAACAAGCGGGCGGACAAATTTCTCTCACCGAAGAAATGGGCAAGGACGCCGTCCAGTTGATGACTGTTCACGCCGCGAAGGGCCTTGAGTTCGATCACGTTTTTATTTTGCGTCTCACGCGCGGCGCGTTCCCAATTTACTCGAAGAAGCCCGTGCTGGAATTTCCGGATGATCTAATGAAAGAAGCCCGCCCGCGCGGCGATTTCCACATCCAGGAAGAGCGCCGACTTTTTTACGTCGCGCTAACACGCGCGCGCGAACGTTTGACGCTCACCGCCGTCGTGGATAACAAGCGCAATAAGCCATCCACATTTCTGGATGACATCATCGAAAACGCCGCGCTCACTCGACGTGATATCGAACGCCTCGCACCTCCGCCCGAATCCGATGCTACGCCGCAATCGGCCACTGAAGTGGCGGCAGCGCCGACCGAAGCCCAATCCGAAATGTTTGCCGACACTCGCGCCAATGCAAAAGTATTCTCCGAAATCGCGCGCTGGGCCCGTGAATTTCATCCGCCCGCACCCGAACCTCTGCAACTCAGCGCCTCCGCCATCGACACCTACAAAACCTGTCCACAAAAATATTTGTTCAGCACACTCTGGAAATTGCGTTCCGGCCCGCACGCCGCCATGAGCTTCGGAAGCGTGATGCACACCACCATCAAACATTTCCTCGCCGAGATCCGCAAAGGCCGCACCGTTGCGTTTGAAGAAGTGATCACAATTTTCGAGCGCGAATGGACACCCGCAGGATTCGAGGACGATTATCAGCAAGAGGGCTACAAGCAGGACGGCATCGACCAGCTCCGCATTTTCCATTCCGGCATGATCGCCGCGCCGCAGGAAATTGAAGCGCAGGAAAAAACTTTTGAATTGCCGATGGAAGACAACATCGTCGTAACCGGCCGCATGGACCAGATCAATCGCTTCGGCGAAGGCCAACGCGAAATTGTGGACTACAAAACCGGCCGCCCGCGTACTGCTGAAGACGCGAAGAAAGATTTTCAGCTCAGCATTTACGCATTGGCCGCGACAGAAATTCTGGAATTCACTCCCGCGCGATTAGTGTTCCACTATCTCGCTGATAATTCCCGTGTAGAAACGTCTCGCGAAGAAAAAGATCTGAAGAAAACTCGTCAGGCAATTCTGGAAACCGCGGCGAATATCCGCGCCGGGGAATTCGCGCCCGATCCCGGCCTTTTCAAATGCCGAAATTGCGCCTTCCGTCCGATTTGCCCGGCCTTCGAGCAACAACTGATTCCGTCCGAAGGCTAGCTACCTCTCTATCGCCTGCAACAAAAACAAAAAGGCGCGAATCGCAATTGCGAAACGCGCCCTGGTTTGGAATCCACTTCGCGCAAAACCTACAACCGAACGATTCTCCTCCGGGACATTCTCGCGCTCCGCACAAAATAGAGCGCGTGCCCACATTCATCTATACGGGCCGCTAAAACGGAAGTCAAGAAAAATTCCGCAATAAATTTTACGGAGTTGGCGCCGAAAAATATCCTTGCCGCGCTTCCACGGTCAAATTCTGCAACTTCACGCGCACTTCAATCCTGTGATACGTAACCACACGGTCCTTGTGATCGGGCGAATAAGAAAGCGTGTACTGGTTACGCGCTTGATCCGCAATCCGTGAATAAAATCTTTCCAGATCCGCGCTGCTGGACGCAAAAAATATGTCGCCGCCTGTCTGCGCGGCAAACGTCCGTAGTACGGTGTGGAACCTATCCGCTACCGGTACCCCGACACCAATCGAATACACCGCAGCTTCGGCCTGCTGCGCCATCCTAACAGTGTCTTCCAGACTGTATTTGTTTCCGCGTGAATCCACTCCATCGGAAACCAGGAAAATAATCTTGCGGTTGTCATGCGGCCGCGTGCGCAGCAATTGCGCCGCCGCGTACACGGCGTCATTGATGCTCTTGATCCCGTTTCCTCCCCACAATTGCACTGGAGGATTTGCAGGCAATCCAGGGCCGTTCGGCGCCCCGATCGTGGGCGGCGGTGCCAACTGGGAATTGTCCTGCTTGGCCACGTCCCCACCGGATATTTGAACGCGGCCCAATTGCGTCAGCAGTTCATCCGGATCGGAAATAAAATCCGTCAGTTGCTGCGGAAATTGATCGAACCGGAAGATCGCCGCTTCATCCTTCACTCCAAAACCGCCGGCGATCGCGCGAATACTCGCCTGCAATTCATCCTGCGGCTTCTTTTTTAGAGAATCGTCCAGCAGAATCACAGCGGATATCGGAACGGGGTCTGACTTTAAATTCGTGATTCTCTGCTCGACACCATCTTCCAGAATGCGGAAGTCCTCTTTCCGCAGCGAGGTAACCATGTCTCCATTTTGAGATTTAACCGTGACAGGCACCAGCACTTCTTCCGAACGCGATATGATCGTCGGCGGCTTTTGTTGCGGCGGTGCCTGGGATTGTTGCTGTGCCTGCGTGGGCGGCGTCTGAAGTGACGGCGGAGCCAGTTGTCCCGGTTGAGTCGGCGGAGGTGGCGGCGGAACTTGCTGCGCCAACCCGGAAAGCGGCAGCGAGAGTGCAATCACTATTGCCAGAGCCAGAGTTTGGCGTAGACTTTTCATTGGGGTTCGCTCACCGTATGATGCTCGCGCATCTCCATTCGGCTCATGTGCATCCAAAGCCTGCGGAGATAATCTAGGGAGAATTATACTATGCACTTTCGTTCCACGGCTGTTTTGTTCGCGTTGATCGTCCTCTGCGCCGGCTTGGCCATTCTTCCGGCTTCGCGGCCGGTCGCTGCGGGCGTTCACGCATCCCCGCAAGATCAGGCGATCAAAGTCGGCGTTTCCCTCGTCAGCCTTTACGCCACAGTACGCGATAATCACAAGGGCATCGTTTCCAACCTGGAACAGAACGACTTCAAGATATATGAGGACAATGTCGAGCAAAAGGTGGCTTTCTTTGCGAAAGAAAGAACTCTGCCCCTCACCATGGGCCTTCTGATTGACACCAGCGGCAGCGAAGCCGAAATGATTGGCGCCGAACAACAGGCTGCCATCCAGTTTCTTCAGCGAGTGATGCAGAAAAAAGACGAAGCGATGGTCATCACGTTTGACCTGGACGTGGACCTTCTCGCTGACTGGACAGGCGACCTTTCAGAACTGAATCGCGCCATTCGTCGCGCCAGAATTAATGCACCCAGCAGCACCGGCATGACTACCGCGGGACCTTTTCCGACCAGCGGCTCGGGCGGCACAAATTTTTACGACGCTGTTTACCTGGCCTGCCATGACAAGATGGCCTCTGAAGCCGGACGCAAAGCTCTCATCATCCTGACCGATGCCGACGACAACGGCAGCAAAATAAGCCTGCAAGAAGCAGTTGAGGCCGCGCAGCGCGCCGACACCGTGATTCACATGCTCGTCGTTTACGACCGCAGATTCGGCGGCGCTAATTTCAGCGCGGCAAAAAAACTTGCGGAAGAAACCGGCGGCCGGTCGATTGACGTCCATAACAGCAAAGATTTGCTGAAGGCTTTCGACGAAATTTCCGAAGAATTGCGGACCGAATATTCGCTGGGTTACTACCCGACCAACACTAAACTCGACGGCACATACCGAAAATTGCGTGTGGATGTTGCGAACAAAGACGACAAAGCTTTGACTCGCAAAGGTTACTACGCAAAAACCACGGACGACCAATAACGCCGCTTCAATTCCCAGTCGGACTAACGCTGACTCCCGCGCTCGGCGCAACCGCGTAGTACCCCTTGCGCGAGTGAATCTCCAGTTCCTTGTGTCCCGGAATTTCAATCTTCACTTTGCGGAATTTCCCGTCCGTCAGCCCATTCGCCGGAACATACCCCAGCAGGTATTGACTGCGCAGCTCGACGCTGATGTCCTCAAATCCCTGCAACACATCGTCCACATGATACGGGAAAAATGACCGTCCGCCGGTTTCGTCCGCGAACTGCTGAAGAATTAAATCTCCGTCCGTCTTTCCCCACTTGCGGTCAAACTTCTTGCTCGGATCGTTGGATTCTTCCGGCGTGATCCACTGCGTGCTCGTGCTGATCGTGTAGACCTCAACTCCAGCACGCCCCAGCGCGTCAATTGCGTCGCTCTTCGTGTGTGAACTTAGATTGTCATCGCCGTCGCTGATCACCACCAGCACGCGATGCACTTCGGGCGATCCGGCCTTCGGGGGCGGCGCGTTGGCGAGCATGCCAGACGCCTTCAGCATCGCGTCGTACAGCGCTGTTCCGCCGCCCGCGTGTTGCGCGTCAATTGTGGTGCGCAGTTTCTCCGCGTCATTGGTGTAATTGATCACCACTTCCGGTTCGCTATCAAACGTCATAATGAACATTTGATCGCGGTCTTTCCTTAGAGTGTTGGAGACGAAATTCGTCGCTGCTTCCTTTTCAAATTGCAGGCGCGGACGAATACTGTTCGACGTATCCATCAAAAGCCCAAGCCGCAAAGGCAAATCAATTTGCCGGCTGAAAAATTTAATTTCTTGTTCGTGATTGTCTTCCAGTAATCGGAAATCCTTTTGTTCAAGGTCGACGATGAACTTTTGCTTGCGGTTTACCACGGAGAGCAGCATATCCACTTCAGCTACGCGCTGCTTCACGCCCGGCTGTTGACCAACAGACTGATCAAGCGCCTGCCCCGCAGGCGGAGGAGTCGGCGGCGGTGGTGCCTGCTGCTGATGCGAAAACGCAACTGCACCGGCCAATCCTGCCAATGCAAATAAGGAAAAAACTCCAAGTGTGCGGCGCATAAGAACCCCCGACCTGCTCTATGCCTACAATTATAGGTACGCCTTCAAAGCATCGTCAATGGATGCTTGTGACATTCCAGCCGCCGCCGCGATCTCCGCTAAATATGTTCGCAGTCCCGGATCGAGCGGCGCTCGGAAAGTCACTCGCTTCCCTTCAGTAGGATGCAAGAATCCAATCCGCGCGGCGTGCAAAAAAGGTCGTCCCAGTTTTGAAAGCTTGTTGCCCTGCACAATCGGCTCGCGCGGCGCTCCATACACCGCATCACCAACAACGGGATGTCCGACTGCCGAAAGGTGCACACGTATCTGATGCGTGCGGCCCGTATGTAGCTGTATCTCCAACAATGTGAATTGGCCGACTCGCGCGATCACGCGCCAATCCGTGCACGCCTCGCGCCCTTCGCGCCGCTTGGTCGTCATCCGCGTTCGCCGCAGCAAATCTCGTGCAACCGGCAGCGCAATCGATCCGGATTCTTCCGCCATTCGTCCATGCACCAACGTCAAATAAATTTTCTCAACTTCACGCGCGCCAAATTGTTCGGAAAGCGAACGATGCGCCGCATCATTTCGCGCTACCACCAGCGTCCCCGAAGTGCCTCGATCGAGCCGGTGCACGATTCCCGGGCGAATCGGCCCCGCAGTCGTCGATAGCGTTCCCAGCCGATGAAGCAGCGCGTTCACCAGAGTTCCCCGCGATTGTCCCGCGCCAGAATGCACAATCATTCCCGCCGGCTTATTCACAACAACGATGTCTTCGTCTTCGTAAAGCAATTCGATCGGAATATCTTCCGCTTCCGCGGCAAGCGGCGGACGCGAAAGCACCTCAATCTGCACGCTTTCGCCTTCCGCTACTCGATGTGACGCGCGCGCGGGATGTCCCGCCACAAGCACTCGCTCTTCCGAAATTAACTCCTGAATCCGCGTGCGGCTCAGCTCCGGCAATTGCGCCACCAAATAACGATCCAGCCGCTCGCCCGCGTCTTCGCCAGTCACGCGAAGATGCGAAGTTTGAGGAGTCGAATCAGCGCTCAACGAATTTTCATTTCGTGGATTTCCAGGCATGGTGAAAACCGTCTAAATCAATCGCGCTCTTGCGAATGCTCTTCCGCTGCAGCGTGCTTCTGCAAGAATAAAAGTTCAATTCCCAAAATCACCGCGCCAATCATGATCGCGGAATCCGCCACATTAAATGCGGGCCAGTGATAATTTCCAAATTGAAAATCCAGAAAATCCGTCACCTTGGAATAAAGCAGCCGGTCAAATAAATTCCCCGCCGCGCCGCCGAGTATCAGCGCAACTCCCACTTGACCCGCAGTTCCGCCCGCCCGCTGCGTTACCAGCAACCAAACCAGCAGCGCGCAAATAATCATCGTGCCAATCGAAAGCATCGCCGTCATTTTCGGAGACGGCGAATCCGCAAAAATTCCAAACGCCAATCCCGGATTCCGCGCGTGAACAAATGTAAAAAAATGTTGAATCAGCACTTTGCGATATCCCAGCGGAGTCCGCGCTTCCACGGCGTACTTTGTCACGCGATCCAACGCGAACGCGAAAAGTATCACCCAGATCCAGCGTGTGCGAGAATTTTCCATTTGAACTTACGAGGATGACGCGACGTGCCCCAGCCGCGCAATCACAACCGGCAAGCAACGTTCGCACACCGTCGGATACTCCGCGCTCTCGCCGACATGCACTGAATAATTCCAGCAACGCTCGCACTTCGCGCCGTCCGCGCGCTTCACTTCGATCCGGAGCGGCCCGGCAGGATCTTCAGCGAGCGGATCGACAACCTCAACCTGCGACACAATAAACAGGTATCGAAGCTGTCCCTGATACTCTTTGAGGAGCGGGAACAGATCCTTGGTCGCGTGTAAAATTACTTTGGCTTCCAGCGCCACGCCAATTACCTTCGCGTTGCGCGCCGCCTCCAGTGACTTCAACACTTCCACCCGCACCGCCAAAAGTTTTTCCCAATTCGCGGTCTTCTTCGCGTCAAAGCCCGCCGAAATTTTCTCCGGCGCAACAAACTCCAGCATGTGGACGCTTTCCGCCGCGCCCGTCTGCTTCGGAAAAATCTTCCAAATTTCTTCCGACGTGAAAACCAGCACCGGCGCCAGCAATCGCAGCAATGAATCTGCGATTCGCCAAATGGTAGTCTGCGCCGAACGCCGCGCTGGACTATCCGCCGCAAACGTGTAGAGCCGGTCCTTCAAAATATCGAAATAAAACGCGCTCAGCTCGACCACCGCAAAATCGTGCAGCGCGTGGAAGACGCGGTGAAACTCGAAAGCCTTCGTACCACTCGCGGCATTCGCTCACCAGCGCCGCAGTGCGCTGCAAGCATCCAGCGTCAAATTCTTCCAGTTTCTCATCCGGCACCGCGTCGCGCGCCGGATCGAAAGTCACTCAAGATTTCCGAGCGCGAATCGAAACGTGTTGCGGAGTTTTCGATACGACTCCGCAAGCTGCTGCATCACATTTTCCGACATCCAAATATCGGCCGTGTAATCGTGCGACGCCACCCACAGCCGCAGCAGATCCGCGCCCCATTTTTCGCAAACCTCGCTCGGCAGCACCACGTTGCCCAACGACTTCGACATCGGACGTCCCTTGTCATCCAACGCCCAGCCATACGTCAGCACATGTCGGTACGGCGCCGCATCGCGCACGCCTTCCGCCACCAGCAACGAACTGTGGAACCATCCGCGAAATTGGTCCGGCCCTTCCAGATACAAATCCGCGGGCCACGGCAATTCCGCCGAACCCAGCACGCTCAGATTCGAACAGCCCGAATCGAACCACACATCCAGAATGTCATTTTCCTTGCGCCACTTCGCACCGCCGCACGCGCATTTCGTTCCCGCCGGCAAAAGTTCTTCCGCCGAGTGCGAAAACCAGGCGTCCGCGCCTTCGCGCTTGAACCATTCGATCACGCTTCGCAGCGCGGTCACATCGTCAAGCCGCTTGCCGCAATTCCCGCAATAGAAAACAACAATCGGCACGCCCCAGAATCGCTGCCGCGAAACGCACCAGTCCGGCCGCTCCGCAAGCATCGAGCGCATGCGCTCCTTTGCCCCACGCGGGCGTCCACGTAATTTTCGGAATTTCCGCCAACGCCTTCTCACGCAGCGTTCCCGGCTTCGCGCCTGGCGTCTTGCTTGCGCATCCATGCGAATGAACCATTGCTCCGTCGCGCGAAAAATCACCGGATTGTGGCAGCGCCAGCAATGCGGATAGCTGTGCGTCAATTTCATTTCGCCCAGCAAGCATTCCGCGCTCGCGCAACATATTTACGATGATCGGATTCGCTTCAAAAACAGTTTTGCCCTTGTATTCCGGCAATCCTTCCGTGTACCGGCCTGTCATCATCCAGCGGCGCATACGTCTCCAGCCCATATCGCTGACCAGTCTGAAAATCCTCCACGCCGTGTCCCGGCGCGGTGTGCACGATTCCAGTTCCCTGATCGAGCGTGACGTAATCTGCCAAGCACCGCGGGCACACGCAAATCCTTAGAAACGGATGCGGAAATAACATTCCTTCGAGTTCGCTTCCCTTCCACGGTCCGCGCACGCCCGTAGCAGAAATTCCAATGTCCGATGCCAGCGACGCCGACGCGATCCGCCGCAACCAGCAACGCACCTTGCGCAGTTTCCGCCACCACATATTCGTAATCGGGATGAAACGCCAGCGCGCGGTTGTGCGGCAGCGTCCACGGAGTCGTCGTCCAAATCACCGCATCCACTCCAGCGCCTAATTTTTCAGCAGCCGCGTCGCCAACCACCGGGAATTTCACCCAGATCGAAGGACTGGTATGATCCTCATATTCCACTTCCGCTTCCGCCAGCGCCGTGTGATCGTGCAGCACCAGTAAACAGGCTTCAATCCGCGATACACATATCCCTTTTCCAAAAATGTCAGAAACGCGTCCGCAGTGCACGCTTCGTACTCAGGACTCATCGTCAGATACGGATTTTCCCAGCGCCCAAAAACGCCGAGCCGCTTGAAATCTCGCCGGTGCTGATCCACAAACTTGTTCGCAAACTCGCGGCACTTCTTTCGGAAGTCCGCAGGACTCACAATCCCTTTGCTTCCAAATTCTTTTTCCACCTGCGTTTCAATCGGCAGTCCGTGGCAATCCCATCCGGGCACGTATGGCGAACGAAATCCCGCCATCGTCTTTGACTTCACCACCATGTCCTTCAAAATTTTATTCAGCGCCGTACCGAGATGAATCGCTCCAGTCGGATACGGAGGCCCGTCGTGCAGCACATACGTCGGCGCATTCGCGCGCGCCTTTTGTATCCGCGCGTAAATTCCTTCCGCTTCCCACTTCTCCAGTTGAACAGGCTCCGCCTTCGGCAGACTCGCCTTCATCGGAAAGTCCGTCTTCGGCAAATTCAATGTGCTTTTTAAATCCGTTGGCTTCGTCATTTTTTAGTTTTGTAACTGCAATTTGGATTCTCCATGCTATCAACGAACGCGCTTATCGCAAAGAGCACTTACAATTCCTCAACAATCATCACATCTCTAGCAACCCGCCAAGCTAAACGCACGTCTATAGCAACGGAACGGCGAGTGGAACCCAAACCAGGAGAACTAAGCGGACGCCAACTGGCAACACGGCAATCCCGCCGATCCTGACACCGTCGGCGTCGACCTGCCTTAACAAAACATCACGAAGCTGCCAGCGGCTTCTGCAAACACGGTCATGAACGAACCTAAGGACATGACTTCCCAGCCCGGCCCCGGCACGACCCGTCGCGACGAGCGCATCTCTCCCGCGAGCCGATTTACAACACGCCTCCTTCTGCAACGCAGCAGTGGAGCAAAAGAAATTCTCTCCAACTTGAAAGATCTCATCACCATGCGTGCGCCAAAATTTGCGCACACATCTCCATCAACCCAAACCATCACGTTGAAGGACGAGAATTTCGGACGCTCGCAATTCGCGTCCTTCGCGTTTCACGGCAGTCTCGCATTGCTGCTTTTCGTGACGTTCGTAGCAAGTCCGCCGGTCGTCAAAAAAATCACACGCGACGGAATCGACGGCATCTTCGCACCGCCAACCGAATACCTGCACAAATTGCTGGCCCCTCGTGATGTAGCCGGCGATCACGGCGCCGGAGGTGGTGGCGAGCGGAGTGCAATTCACGTAACCGTCGGGCAAATGCCGCCACCCAGCGCACAACAAATCATGGCTCCTTCAGTTCACACTTTCCGAAACCCCGTGATGCTGTTGGAACCCACTGTCGTCGGCGCGCCGAATTTAAGCCTCCCCAATAATAACTTGCCCAATTGGGGAGACCCGAATTCAAACATCCGTACAAACTCCGATGGCTCGGGCTGCTGTCTGGGAATGGGCGAAGGGGGTAGGGGACGTGGCATTGGTCCCGGAAATGGGAAAGGTTTCGGGCCGGGGACGACCGGCGATGGCCTAGGCTCCAGCGCCGTCGGCCCTCCAGGCCACGGCGTCCGCTCTCCAACCTGCGCTTTCTGCCCGCGCCCTGAATATTCCGACCAAGCCCGTCAGTCCCGTTTTCAGGGACTAGTAGAACTAAACGTAGTAGTCCAAGCCGACGGGCGCCCGGGAAAAATCGAACTCGTCAGCGGTCCCGGCCTCGGACTGGACGAAAAAGCCATCGAAGCCGTTCGCAATTGGCGATTCAATCCAGCCATCGGCCCAAATGGAAAGGCAGTTGCAGTAGTAATCCCGATCGAGGTGCAATTCCAGTTGTTCTAGTCAAACTGGCGGGCCTCCTCAACTCCTCACTGTCTTCAGAAACCTGAGGAGGCCCGCAAACGTCTTATGATAGAATGCAGAGAACGGCAGTTAGAGTGGCGGAGGGCCAGACAACTATTCCGCAGTGTTTGTATCTAACTGAGTAGCGTATTCTACCGTCAGGAACCTGGATATAACTATGCTGAAACTTACGCCAAAACCGGATCCAAACGCTCCAAAATCCGCGCCCGTGAACCTTCCGGCCGGGGATTTCACACCAGGATTGGAATATAAGAAGCATGCGATGCAGCAAAGCTTCTTTGAAAATCTGAAGGATTTCTTCACCGAGCGGCCCGTCAAAGTCGGCAAAGGCTCGAAGGATGACGCCTTCGCTCCGGTAGAATTTGAGAACGGCTTCGCGGACAATTTCAAAGAATGGTTCCGTGGCGGCCCCAAGGCTGCCGGCGGAGCAATGGCTTCACTGCGCGGCGCAAATGCGCCCGGCATCAAAATCGACTACCAGCCTTTCTACAAAACATTTCTTCAGAATCTTAAGGATCTCATCGCGCCACCCAAGCTGGCGCCTCTGAAGGTCACCAGCACGCCGGTAAAAGTTCGTGACATTTGGACCAAGGACGAACTCTTCAGCCGCTCGCAAATTGTTTCGTTCGCAATTCACGGCAGCATCATCCTTTTAATTTTGATTCCGTTTCTGCGCGCCGTCTCCACGGTCGCAAAAGCGAAGAACAATAACGTGCTGATCACGC
The DNA here is from genome assembly GCA_963840515.1 of Terriglobia bacterium. Classification (GTDB taxonomy): domain Bacteria; phylum Acidobacteriota; class Terriglobia; order Acidiferrales; family UBA7541; genus DASTCZ01. Next base: position 58,824 of record CAWIZI010000011.1, on the reverse strand, counting down.
CGCTCGACGTTTCACCCTATCAGGCCAAGCTGCCTCCGGGCGCGAAGCCTGCCGGTGGTGGAGGCGGAGGCGGCGATCACGAACTGGTTGCGGCCAGCAAAGGCAAGTTGCCCAAGTTCAGCACTCAGGCGCAACTCGCTCCGCCGGAATTGATTCGCAATCCGAATGCGAAGTTGATGGTTGCTCCGACGTTGATCGGCCCGGACAATTTGAAGGTCGATAATTCCAACATGGATCGTTGGGGAGATCCTCTCGGCAAAATGATTACAGAATCAAACGGCTCCGGTTCCGGCGGCGGTATGGGAACTGGTTCCGGTGGCGGCATCGGTTCCGGAACTGGCGGCGGTCTTGGTCCCGGCTCCGGCGGCGGCACTGGCGGCGGAGTTTTCCGCGCCGGTGAAAATGGCGTCGGCATGCCGGTTTGCGTCTATTGCCCCAAGCCGGAATATTCTGAAGAAGGCCGCAAGGCACGCTTCATGGGAACGGTTTATTTGAACGTAGTCGTTCTCGCGAATGGCAAAGCCGGCGAAATCAAACTGATCAAGGGCGTCGGAATGGGCTTGGACGAAAAGGCCATTGAGACGGTTAGAACTCAGTGGACTTTCAAACCCGCAATCGGCCCGAACGGTAAACCCGTTCCAACAATCGTGCCGGTCGAAATCGCCTTCCAACTTTACTAAGCTGACTACAATCCTCAGCGGGAGCGTCGCCAAGCGCTCCCGCTATTTTTTTGCCCAACAGCTCCAGACTCCGCGCATTCTCAAATCTCGAAACACCGTCTTGCTACGTCGCTCCATCACAATGAGCTTCTGCTAATATCACCGACATGATGCGAATTGACCGTCCCTCTATTCGCCGCAACAATTTAAGTTGCCGCGGCGTTTTCTTATTTGCCGCACTCGCGATAATTCTTCCTTGCGCGCTTCTGATTGCATCCCCAACAAACGCGCGCCAACAAGATCAGCAAACTGGATATCTTGAAATTGCCACTCATATTTCGCCCAGCGGCGGCCACGCGGAACCCGCGCGAGGATTGACGGTTTACCTGCTGCGCAAGAGCTACGAAGCAATTCAGAAGGAAGCCGACGCCGCTGAACCTCTGCCGAAAATGGACGATTACATCGCCGGCCTGGAGCTGACTCCTCTGTTGAAAGCCTGGATGGTGAAGCACCAAATTGTCGAATTCTCAGGTACGGCTTTTCCAAAGGCCATCACAGGCGAAGACGTTTGGAATATTCCCGAATTTAAAACAGCCTACATGGATCGCAACGCAGGCGATCGCACCGTCGCCCTTCCCACCTCGCACGCTCGCGAAGCGGATAAGCAAAAGCATCCCGAAAAATATCAGCAGGATGTTCAGGATTACATCGCGGCGTTCAAAAAATTCGTGAACACGAATCCGGACACACTTTCCACCATGTACGTCGCGCTGGAAGATAAAGATCCGGGCCATCGCTGGAAAAAAATGCTCGCCGATCGAAGTAATCGCGTCCACAGGCATGCGCTCGAGCTTGCGCAGGTTCAGTATCTGGCCGGACAAACCGACACCGACCTCGAAGGCCGCGGCCGAATCGGCCATCTCGCTCCGGGTGAATACTGGCTCACCACGCTCGATAACGAAGCCGTTGCAGGTGACGCGCACATTCGCTGGGATTTGGCGGTGCACATTTCCGCCGGGCGCTCAGCCGCTGATCTCTCTAATGTGAATGGCATCGAACCGGGCACGCCGCAGTAACTGCGATTCTTTCAGCCTCAATTTCTAACTCAACATTCATTTCCAAATTTCCTTCGCGATTCTTCGGCTTTCAATGCTTTAGTTCACACACTACACTGCTTGCATGGGCACTCCAGCCCTCTGGATTATTTTCAACGCAGGTGTTCTCCTCCTGCTCGTGCTCGATCTCGGCGTATTCAATCGCCGCGCGCATGAAGTGTCCTTCCGCCAGGCTGCGCTCTGGAGCGTGTTTTGGGTCAGCGTTTCGATCGCCTTCAACCTCTGGATTCTTCACGCTCACGGTGGCGAAAAAGCTCTCCAGTTTTTTACCGGCTACATCATCGAGCAGTCCATGAGCGTGGATAATATCTTTATTTTCATTCTGGTCTTCCGCGCGTTCGGCGTAGAGCGGCGCTATCAGCACCGCGTTCTATTTTGGGGAATTATCGGCGCGCTTGTGCTTCGCGGCACGATGATCGGTTTGGGCGCGGCGCTGATTCGCAAATTTGAATGGGCGTTATACGTTCTCGCCGCGTTTCTGGTCGTTGCTGCGATTCGCATGTTGTTCCGCAAAGAAACGGAACCTCATCCCGAGCGCAGCCGGCTGCTTCGCTGGGCGCGAAAAATATTTCCAGTCAGCCATGACTATCACGGCCAGAAACTCTGGATTCGTGAGGCCGGAAAACGCCTAGCCACGCCGCTTCTTCTGGTTCTGCTGGTCGTCGAAGCCTCCGATTTCGTTTTCGCGCTCGATTCAATTCCCGCGGTCTTCGGGGTTTCGCGCGATCCGTTTATCGTTTACAGCTCGAACATCTGCGCGATTCTTGGCCTTCGCGCGTTTTACTTTCTTCTCGCCGGAGTTTTGCCCGCGTTCCGATATTTGGACGAAGGCCTGTCAGTTGTACTACTCTTCGTGGGAGTGAAGATGCTGGCGGCGCATTGGATTGAAATCCCAACGGCGATCGCTCTGGGAATTATTGCGGCGATTCTGGCGATTTCGATTCTCGCTTCCATCATCGCCATGCAAATGGAAAAACGCAGGGGCGGTACAGCAAAGCAGTCGAATTCGGGAGATAAATGACTTCTATCAGCGCGAGGAAAATGATCGACTCAACCACAATCCGCGATTTGTTCAGCCAACTCGCCGCGCCGCTCGAGCAAGCGCGCCAGCAAGCCGCGCAAATGCTATTCGATCTCGGCCGCGCGTTGAGCCGCGAAACCATTGAGCGATGGCAACAAGACGCTGAATTTCGCGCGCTGCTGATTGCAGACCAGGATTCGCCGCGCGCAACAGTTGGAATCGCAGTCACACCGGATTTGTTCCACCGCATACGCACCGCGAATGGCTCACCGAACCTCGCGAATGTTCCGCCCGATCAGGACGCCATCGAATTCGAGCTGCATCTCTCGCGTGTTTCGCCGCCCGGAAAAGAATCAGCGGGCTCCAACGTGCGCCTCGATATTCTCACCACGCAAAATCCCGCGGGCGAAGGCGCAATTGCGAATTTCCTGAAAAAGTTCGGCGATGGAATTCAACAAGTGGAATACGAAGTCTCAAACGTGGACGGCGCCACAAAAATCCTCGCCGATAAATTCACACAAAAATCTATTTACCCAGCCACGCGCCCCGGCGCAGACGGTACACGCGTCAATTTTTTCCTCGTAAGTACATCGGGCGGCAAGAAAATCCTAATCGAGCTTGTAGAAGCCGCGCGGTAAAATGTGGCACAGGCTTCAGCCTGTGGACTCTGCAAATAAACAAAACCTAAGTCTTCCCGTAAACCGGCACTTCAGCTCCGTGAATCACGCGCGCATCATCCGAACACAAATACAAGATCACCTTCGCAATATCATCCGTCTTCGGCCAAATATGGAAATTCGCTTTCGGCATCTCGCGCCGGTTCGAGGGCGTGTCCATAATGCTGGGCACAATCGAATTCACATTGATGTTGTAAGGCTTCACTTCTTCCGCCAGCGAACTAAATAGCGCCATCACGCCTGCTTTTGATGCCGCATACATCGCCGCGCCTGCTGAGTGTCCGTATCCTGCTTTCGACGCCACATTCACAACCGCTCCGCGATTTTGCCGAATCATTCCCGGCAGAATTGCACGCGCCATCACAAATGCCGCGCGCAAATTCAAACTCAGCATCAAGTTATAGGTGGCTGTATCCGTTTCCCAGAGCTGCTTTCCGCCCACATATCCACCGACGGCAATCACCAGCGCGTCAATCGCGCCATATTTCGATTCAGTTTCCGCCACAAATTTCGCAACAGCCGCTTCATCCGTAACGTCTAGCGGTATGCCGATGAGTGCTGCTCCAACTTGTTTCGCGAGCGCGTCATATTCCGCCTGCTTCACATACGTCGCAATCACGCGCGCGCCTGATGCAATGAACGCGCGCGAAACTGACGCGCCGAGCGCTCCTGTTCCACCTGCAACAACAACCGTTCTGATTTTCGATTCCAAATTTCCCATCCGATTAATTTATTCGCCGTTCTGCTGGAGCAGTTTGGCAACAAGCGCCGTCCAACCCGTTTGGTGAATGGCGCCCAAACCTGCGCCGGTGTCGCCATTGAAATATTCGTGGAACAAAAGCAAATCCTTCCAGTGCGGATCATTTGCGAATTGCTCCATGGCTGCGAGTGCCGGCCTCTTGCCCTCCGCATCGCGCAGAAATAATCTGCCCAATCGATGCGACAACTCCCGGGCCACTTCCCAGAGCGTCACTCGATTTCCGGAACCCTTCGGGCATTCCACTTTTATGGAGTCCCCATAATAGTGATGAAACTTTTGCAGCGCTTCCACTAACAGAAAATTCAGCGGAAACCAAACCGGGCCGCGCCAGTTGGAGTTTCCGCCGAACAAAGCAGTGCTGGATTCCGCCGGCTCATAACCAACGCGATATTCGCGTCCGTCTACGTGCATCACGAAGGGCGCGGTTTGATGTACTTTCGACACTCCGCGAATTCCGTGCGGTGAAAAAAATTCGTTCTCATCCAGCATGTAAGAAAGCAATCGAGGCAATCGTTCGCGGTTTACCAGCGAAAGCAAACGTCTCACTCCCTTCGGAGTGTTCATGGAGGTGTCGAGATTTGGGCGGAATTCCGGGCGATTATCTATAAACCACTGCATACGATTTCGGAAATTAGGCAAGTGCTCAAGAGTTTCCGGCTCGAGAGACAGCACCGCGAACGCGGGAATCAATCCGACCATCGAACGCACCTGTAGGTATCGATGATCGCCATTCGGAAAGTGCAAAACGTCATAATAAAAACCGTCCTGCTCGTCCCACAGTTCAATTCCCTGTCCACCACGATTGTTCATCGCGTCGGCGATGTAAACAAAATGCTCGAAGAATTTCGTGGCGATATCTTCGTAAGCCGGATTTTCCTGCGCCAATTCCAGCGCGATTGCCAGCATATTAAGGCAATAAATTCCCATCCAACTTGTGCCGTCGGATTGTCCGAGATGCCCACCGGTCGGTAAAGGCTGCGATCGATCAAATACGCCGATATTATCCAGCCCCAAAAAGCCGCCCTGAAAAACATTCATTCCATCGGGATCTTTCCGGTTTACCCACCACGTAAAATTAATCAGCAACTTTTGAAAAACGCGCTCCAGAAAATTGCGATCGCCTTTTCCGCGGATGCGCCGTTCAATTTTATAAACGCGCCACGCGGCCCACGCATGAACCGGCGGATTCACATCACTGAACTGCCACTCATATGCCGGCAATTGTCCGTTCGGATGCATGTACCATTCGCGCAGCAACAAAATAAGTTGGGCCTTCGCGTATTCCGGATCCACCATCGCGAGGGGAATCGTGTGAAACGCCAAATCCCACGCCGCATACCACGGGAATTCCCAATTGTCCGGCATGGAAAGCACGTCCTGATTATTCAGATGCGTCCAATCGTGATTTCTTCCCTGCCATCTTTGGGAAGGAGGCGGAGGACCAGCGGGATCGCCCTGGAGCCACTGGAGTACATCGTAATGATAAAACTGCTTTGACCACATCAGTCCCGCGAACGCCTGGCGATAAACATTTTTTGCGTCCGCGCTGAAATTTTGTGGAGTACGCGACGCATAGAACTCGTCGGCTTCTTTCAGGCGCGCGCTGAATATGTTATCGAAGCTCGATCCGAAAATGCTTTTGACGGATCCTGCATCCATCGGCGATTCATTTGTTAAACGAAGACGGATAGTGAAACTCGCGCCGGCCGCAATATCTTGACGATACAAGGCCGCGGCTTTTGTTCCGGTGTGCGCTGGATTCACCGCATCCTGCTTGCCGTGCACGATGTAATTATCAAACGCGTCTTTCACGTACGGAGTACGGTTCCTGACGCCAAATAGACGTTCAAAGTTTGTTTCGTTTTCCGTGAACAGCGGCGTTGGCGCGCCTTCAGCAATCAGCCAGCATTTGTCATACAGTTTCTCGCTCAGCTCGAAATAAATCTGACCGTTCGCGGAAACTTTCGCACCACTTTGCGGAAAATTTTTTGCCGCGGAAAGCTCCGGTGCTCCGGGATGGCGTCCCCACGACCAACGATTGCGGAACCAAATCGTGGGCAATAGCCAGAGCGGCGCGGTTTCCGGCCCGCGGTTTGCTGCGGTGATGCGAATCAGAACGTCGTCTTCGGTGGATTTCGCATACTCCACAAAAACATCGAAGTATCGATTCTGATTGAAAATTCCGGTGTCGCACAGTTCATATTCCGGCTCAGATTTTCCACGCTTGCGATTTTCTTCCACAAGTTGCGTATACGGAAATGCGGCCTGCGGATATTTGTACAGATATTTCATGTAGGAATGCGTGGGAGTCGAATCGATATAGAAATAATATTCTTTAACGTCTTCGCCGTGATTGCCTTCGTTGCCTGTCAATCCAAAAAGACGTTCCTTCAAAATGGGATCGCGTCCATTCCACATCGCTACCGCAAAACAAATTCTTTGTTGAATGTCGCAGATTCCGCCGATGCCGTCTTCACCCCAGCGATAGGCGCGGGAACGCGCGTGATCGTGCGGAAAATATTCCCACGCGGTTCCGCCTGCGCTGTAGTCTTCGCGAACGGTTCCCCATTCGCGATTGCTCAGATAAGGTCCCCAGCGCTTCCAGTGAGCTTTGTGATCGTGCCATTCTTTCAGGCGTTGGTCTTCCGAAGTTCGTTCGTCGAGTGGCATGAAGTTGATTTGCTCGCGATTGAATTTTAGATCCAGATTTTAGTTCTGGCGCTTACTTCGCGTTCTTGTTTTTAGAAAGTTCCCACGCTTTGCTGAATTTCCAACTTACATAAGACGCGTGTGTTAGATGCACCAGAAGGCCCTCTCGGCCATCCAGAAATCCTCCGCGAAATATGTATCTGTAGACGAAATTGATTGCCGGACGAAACACAATGTTAGCGACGCTGAATCCTACTGACCGCTCATCGACGACCATTTGCGCTCCGAGAGATGAATAGCGATTGGCGTGGTCGATGAATTTTTCCAGATTAGTGTAGGCGTGATGAATTAAATCGCCATTCAGAATGCCGGTGTTGCCTGACATTTTCATATCTTCGTGAACGGCGCGAAGTTCAAATTTGGCGAATTCCCGTTTTACCAGCCTGAGCTTGCGATCGGGATAATATCCGGCGCGCTTGATCCATTTATTCAAATAAAGATTCCTGCGCGCCATAAAATAGCCTCCAAATTGCGGGGCGGATGATGAGGATTTCAGCGCGAGAATGCTGGACGCAAGTTCGGGGCTGACTTCTTCGTCGGCGTCGAGAGAAAGGATCCAATCGCCGCTGGCTTTCGCGATGCAGGAGTTCTTTTGCGCCGCGAAACCTTTCCAATCCTCATCGAACACTATCGCACTGCAAGATTTCGCCAGTGTTACAGTGCTGTCCGAACTGTGCGAATCCACAACGATAATTTCGTCGGCGATTCCGCGCACGCTATTCAGCGTGCGGACGATGTTTACTTCCTCGTTCTGAGTAATGATGCAAACTGAAAGACGCATCAAAAACAATCTCCTGACAGATGTTCCGCAAGACGGTAAGCATGTTACAACGCTATGCGGAATTCCGGGATTACAGTTTACAATTCTTGAGAGCGAGGATCATTGAAAGCATTTCGCAAACTGCTGCGGCGAACGCCATTTTATTCCACCGTGAAATCGCTGGGACATTATCCTGATTATTGGTATTGGATTTTGCGCGGAAGGCCGCAGCGCTCTCCGCATCTTCTGAAGCAACGAACCGTTCGAGAATACGGAAGAAAATTTGGTTTGCGAATCCTGATTGAAACCGGAACATATTACGGCGAAATGGTTTCCGCGATGAAATCCCGATTCGATGCGATCTATTCCATCGAATACAGTCCAGAACTTGCTGCGCGAGCGGCGAAGGAATTCGCGAAATATTCTCACGTCAAAATAATTCAGGGAGATAGTCAAACCGCGCTTCCGGAATTGCTGAAATCGCTGGAGAAACCTGCGTTATTTTGGCTTGACGCTGGTTACTACGGATGGTCTGGCGAGCAAGGAGATAAGAAAAGACTTGGAGTAGAATTGGATGCGATTCTGCGGCATAAAATAAATGGACACGTAATTTTGATGGACGATGCGCATGGATTGAACGGAAAAAATGGAGCGCTGACAATCGAAGAAGTGACGAAGCAAATTCACACTGATTTTCCGAATCGGAAAGTAGAAGTGGCGTTCGATATACTGCGGATTACTTCCTCCTAAAAAGTCGACTGTCGGATTTTTCCGGCAGGTTGGGTAACTAACTTATAAACATCGTACCCTCCCCCCTGTTTTGCGCATCAGTATCAAAACAAAGGAGTTAGGCGGGTAGTTTCTGGCATCAGTATAAAAACAAAGGACTTATAAGTCGCTTGTTTTGATACTGATGCGGGAATGCGCCGGAACTGCACCATTTCAGGGCATATTCATAGCTGTAGAGGTGGGCTAATTTATGGAGTCTCGCTCGCGCTTCGGCTCTGAAGTTTTTGGTGAGCAAAGCGATCGGATTCACCAATTTCGGGTTGGGGACTGGGAACAATAGCGCACCTGCTGGAGCGGCGGTGGTACTGGGAAATTTTTTGGCTGGGAGGCCTGGACTCGAACCAGGATAATCAGATTCAGAATCTGATGTACTGCCGATTGTACGACCTCCCAGCCGAGGGAGACAAAAAATCCGCCGAAATTGCAGGCACGATTGAGCGCCTCACCAGCGGATTAGTATACTTTATTCATGAAATGCAATTGAGTCAACCGCGCGCGGGAGGCGGCTCGACGGGAATCAGGATGCCTTTGCGGATGGTGAATTGAGCGCCGCGCCACTGAATGCGGTTGGTGAAGAAGCTGCAAACCCACACGGGGAACGCGAAGAAATCACGAATCGGCATCAGCCAGATTTTTTTTCGCACGATACGATCATTCAAGCCCCAGACTCCAATCGTCCAGACGTGAAGGAAACGAATAACTAGGTACGCAAGCAAGAATGCCGCGGCGATGGTGTGAGTCGGCGCGATTAGCGCGGCCAGGATCGCCCACGGCAGGCCTTGCGTAAAAAACAATCCTGCATGGCCGCCGGGACGAACGTGGCGAAGTCCGATTGACCAACGCAATTCATGGCGCAAATATTCGCCCAAACTTTCAGGACCGGAAACCATATTGACCGGCTTGCGCGCGATCTCCACGCGGTAGCCGAGCTTCGCGATGCGATTGCCAAACTCAAAATCGTCGGAGTGATTATTGACGAGCGCTTCAAAACCGCCGATACGCGCGAGAGTTTCTTTGCGAGCGGCCATGGTGGCGCCGTGCGCGAATAGAACTCCTTCTAACTGATTGGCTACGAGCGCGCCGCCGCAGAACTCAATGGAGGAGCCGAGGCAATCGAGTTGCGAGCCGAGGTTGCCTTCTTCAATGCCTCTGAAAACGGAAGTGACCGCACCGACCGCGGGATCTTTGAAATTTTCGACGACCATACGGAGATAGTCGGGCTCGACGCGGACGTCGCTATCGCTGAGGACGAAAAGATCGTAACGCGCTTCGCGGACGAGACGAACCATTTTGCAAACTTTATTGCTGTAGCCGAGATCTTCCGCGCCAATGAGCATACGGATTTTCGTCCGCGGAAAATCGGCCATCACTTTTTGAATTACCGGAATGGCGGGATCGTCGTCGTCCTGCACTACGAAAACCATTTCGTATTCGGGATAATCCAGACGGCAGAAGCTGGCGTAATTATCGTATGCGCCGCGATCGGTGCCGCGGACAGGCTTCAGAATGCTGATGGGCGGCGCAAAATCCATTGGGTACGGGCCTCTGCGGCGCTGCCTGAGAAAGAATTTCCGCGCGGAATAAATTCCGAGGAAGTAGTAGAAAAATGGAGCGCAAGCCAGCGCGAGAACGATCCATCGCAAAGTTCTAAATAGTGAATGCGGAGCCAATTCCCTGCCTACTCCGCTGAATGACGCTACACCCACGCCGACGCAAAGCAACACGACTCCGACCCAGCGCGTGAGACCTACCGTTTCGCCGAGCACGAACCGGGCGGCCACTGTGCCGACAACGTACCCTAGCGCGGTGGCCGGAACGACAAAACTGACTGGCGCCCAGGAAAGCAGCGCGAGGAAAGAGAAAAACGCGATGGCCGCCAAGAGAATGCCGGACCAAAAAAGCGGACTGCGCACCACTTGAATTCCGACTCGAAACAGAGCGCGTGGCGAAAAATCTTTTACTTCGCCGATGCGTCTCATGGTCCGCGAAACAAGAATATCTCCGATGGTTCCGGAGAAAATTACAATGGCGAGAACGATCGCGGTGCGCACGGGCTAGACGGCCTCCTGCGTGCGCGGCTCGGACCAGCCAACCAAAATTACGCCGGCGGAAATGATCGCGATGCCCAGCCAAAGAGTGAAGCCGACCGTTTCGTGGAGGAGAAGAAGCCCGAGTAAAGGCACGACAACATAATTCGCCGCGGTGGTGGGCATCACGTAGCTGTAATCGGCCCAGGAAAAAAGCAGAAGATGGCAGAAGAAAAACGCGAGCATCGACGCGATACCGAGCCAGATCATGCCGTTGGAAATCACGTGCAGAAAAGTAAGCCAGAGGATGCCGAGCGACGAGAAGCTGACAGCGCCGAGGTTTTTCATACCACGGCTAAGGGAGATATCGCCGAACGCATTGAACAGCACGCGGGCGGCAAGCAGCACGTAGGTTTTGCGGCGGAGGCTCATCTCCGGAGACGCATGCGCAGCGTCTAAACTTGCTCCAAAGGAGTTGGGCCGCCATCTACTTTCGGTGCGATTACTTTGCTATCCGGCGTGCGATCGGCCCACTTCTTGCGTTCTTTACGCAATTTTAAGAAAGCGACGGATTCTTGGTACAAACGTTTGCGCGCGCCGGCATCCCACATGGCGTTCTTCATGATTCGCCATGCAACTTTCGGGCGGAAATAATATTCGTCGTAGAAACGGCTGACGCCGGTCATCATTTCCTGCTGCGAAAGATGCGGATATTCGATGTGCGGAAGCTGATGACCGCCGGAAGTGGTGAGCGCTTCAGCGGAAAGGAAATTGTTCGTGGAAAGATAAGTGTAGAGTTCCGTGCCGGGGAACGCGTGCGCCAGCGATGCCTGAATGGTGTCGCAATCTAGTTCTTTCGCGAAATCGATGGTCTTCTGAATTGTTTCTTTGGTTTCGCCGGGCAGTCCGATAATGAAATCACCGTGAACCTTTATGCCGACCTTCTTGCAATTCTTCATGAAGGTGCGGGCCATCTCAACAGTTGCGCCCTTCTTGATGTTCTTCAATATTTGGTCGTCGCCGGATTCAAATCCAACAATGAAAAGACGCGCGCCTGCGTCGGCCATGGCTTTTAGCGTTTCGTAGTCACTATGAACGCGGGCATTGCATGACCACTGGAATTTCAGCGGTTTGAATTTCTGGCAAATGTCGAGCACACGATCTTTGCGAATGTTGAAAGTGTCGTCGTCAAAGAAAAATTCTTTCAGTTGCGGAAAATGGTCGAGTCCCGCTTTGATTTCCCGCGCTACATTTTCGGTGGAGCGCACTCGCCAGGCGTGACCAGAAATTGTCTGAGGCCACTGGCAGAAGGTGCAGAGAGCCGGGCAGCCACGCGTCGTGTAAATGGACGCGAACGGATGCAGCAGGAACGGAACTCGGTAATTTTCGATCTTCAGGTTCTTCGCGTAAACATCCATCGCGAAAGGAAGGGCGTCCAATTCTTCGGTGTGAAGCTGAGAACGAGTGCCGGTGGCGAGAATCTTGCCGTCTTTGCGATAGCTGATACCGAGGATCTGATCGAGTGGTTTGCCTTGCGCAAATTCCACAACGGCGTGATCGAATTCGCCGCGCACGATGAAATCAATATCTTCGCTGGCTTTCAAACTTTCGTCAGGCCGGTTCTGCACATGAGGCCCGACGAAGGCCACTTTCAATCCGGGATTCTTTTCTTTGATTTGGCGCAGAAGCTCGAGATCGCTTTCAAATCCGACGGTGGAAGTGAAGACCACGATAAATTCGTAGTCACGCGCGATTTCAACGGTCTGCGCTTTGGTGATTTTAGCGGGAGATGCGTCCAGCAGGCGCGCGCCGGGAATCATTCCCGTCGCGAAGGTAAGCCAGACGGGATACCAATAGGATTCAATTTCACGCGTAACAGGCCAGCGCGAGCTGGCGCCGCCATCAAACTTTTCAAAGCTTGGCGGGTTCAACAGCAAAGTTTTCATCACGTCGGGCATATTCGTGAGTTAGATTCTCTTTCCGCTGGTTTTGATGCCTCCCAAGCAGGAAGGCCCCCGGCCGAGAAAATACGTCAATTCAGATTTGTAGTTAATTGTACCTGCAAACTTAGATGCAACAATAGCAGAAGAAAGATACTTTTTGCGATGGTTTCTTTTACGACACCTCTTACGACACTCTAGTTCAATACCTTGCCAATCTGGCCGGTGAGCTGAAGGAGCGCCAATTCCGCCACCTGACGCTGGTAATCAGCATCCCAAAATGCCCGCCATTTGTCACTTTCATCCAGATGGGCCTGCTCGAGGTCGCTGCGAGTAACACGTCCTTCGTCAAATTGAGCCTGAAGTACTTTCAAGCTTTGCTGGGCGAGATCTAAATCCAGGCGCGCAACAGTGCGAGCCTGTTCCCAGCGACGCACCAGATACGCCTGACCGCGGACCATGCGCGCGACTTCGCTGCGTTTTTTTTGGGCTTCGACCTCGGCGACGCTAACGTTGGCCTTAGCTTCGGCGATCGTAGCGGAGGCGCGCGCAGCGTAAACGGGAACATTGGCCTGAATTCCAACGCTGACGTTGTTGCGTGAAAAATTCTTGAAGTAGGTCGTGAAATGGTTGGTATTGCTCAAGACGCTGTAGTTCCCGACCAAATCGATGGTGGGCCAGCGGCTATTTTTCGTTCCTTTAAGGATATCCATTTTGGCTTGCTGCTCGGATTCCGCCTGGCGAATATCAGAGCTGCTGGCAATTGCTTCCGCCACTAGCTGCGCGACGGGTTGCTCGGCGGATGGCGGCAAATCTTCAACGGCAAGATCCAGCGGCTGATCCGGGAGCAAACCGAGCAAATCTCTTAGATCATTTTCCAGGGAATCCTGCCGGGCTTCGTTATCCGTGATGAATTGATCGATGTGCGCGCCTCGCAGAAGGACTTTCGTCTGCTCGATGGGTAGTTCGTATCCGGCGGCGATGCGATCGCGGACTAATTCATTTTGCTTCTGCGTGCTGTCATGCTCGTTGTGGAGCACTTCCAGCGAATGCCGGACTTTGGTCAGCTCAAGATAGATGCTCGCGGTGCGCATGGTAATGGTGTCGCGCACGTTATCTATATTTGCTTTCAACGCTCTGGCGCGGGCCTCGTCGGCACGCTGAGTTCCCTTTGCTAACGGGTTGAAAATGGATTGCTGGTACGAAACTGTGAATAGCGAGGGCACGCCGCCACCCGGCGCGAGGGGAAAACCGCTGGTGTACTCGAATCCTGTGCCCGTATATAGATTGGGGCCGAAGACGGAGCGATCGACGGCGGCGGTCTTATCGGCGAGGATGGCTTCGAGTTTCGCGAGCGTGAGCTCGCGGCTGTTGCGCACGGCCTGATCCACGGCGCTCTTGAGCGTGAGATGAGCGACGGGAGGAGTTTGGATTTGTTGGGCGGCCACAATTGAAGTGAGTGAAATTAAGGCGATGGATGCAAGAAGACCGCAGCGGATTGATTTCATGTGATTGGCGCTCCTTCGTGAAGATAACGTGATGAAAATTTTAGCCTCGCTATTCGTAGCGCAGTGATTCTGTCGGCTGCAAGGCGGCGGCTTTGCTGGCCGGAAGGTAGCCGAAAAAAGTTCCTGTCAAACAGGAAACGGCCAATGCCGCGGCAACAGCTGCCCACGGCACGGGCACGCGCAGATTTCCGGGCAGCAATGGCTGCACGAGCACTGGAATACTCAATCCCACCAACACTCCGAGAATCGCGCCGACTCCACTAATTAAAGATGACTCCAGCAGGAACTGTTGGAGGATTTCGTTTTTTCGCGCGCCAATGGCGCGACGGATTCCGATTTCGCGCGTTCGCTCCTTGACTGTGACCAGCATGATATTCATGATCCCGACTCCGCTGATGATGAGAGCGATCACAGCGATAATCAGCAACGAAACTGTGAGGGCCGTGGAAATACCCTTGGCTAGATCGAGAATACCATTCAGATTTTGCACGACAAACGCCGCGCCCGGAGGATGCCTTCCGATGAGAACCTGCTCGACGCGCGCGGTGGCGGGTTGAACCTGGTCAACCGTCGACATTTGAACGTAAAGTGTGCTGGCAAAATCCTCGCCGGTGTAATAGGACATCAATGGGAACGGAATGACGACGGAATTTTGCTGAATTTCAGAAAGGCCGAAGGTGTCAGCCTTTTCGCGAAAAACGGCGATGACCGAAAACGACAGTTCACCCAAGCGAATCGACCGGCCGACGGGGCTTTGATTCCCAAAAACTTTCTTGGCAAGTTCTTGAGTAACCAGACAGACCTTATCGTGCCGTTCCATATCGTCGGGATCGAAATATCTTCCGTCGACGATCACGAGATGGCGAATGTTCTGATAACCCTGAGTGACGCCGGTGAGAGTAACGGGATGCTCGACGCCATCGACCACGACTTCGGCGTCCACGTTGCGAGTGCCGGCAACTTCGACTACGCCAGGAATTGTGTTTTGAATCGCCTCCATATCGTTGAGCGAAATTTCATAACTGAGGGGAGTGGATTTGCCGAGGGCATGGACGGGGCTAGCGTTGATGATATTCGAGCCGATGCTTTCGATTTGTCCGACGATGAATTTACGTCCGGTAAGCGAAACGGTGACAACGAGTACGATACAAGCGCTACCGACGACGACTCCAAACATGGTGAGAAACGCGCGAAGCTTATTCGCGCGAAGCGCGTCAATCGCAACCATGAGTACTTCGCGTCTTAGCATTTGATCACTGCGAATCCACGCGTCTTAAGCACTCGCGAGCATATTTATTTTTCGGTTCCATTTTCAGAGCGGCGCGGCATTCGGCGATACCTTCATTCCGCTGGCCAAGTTTTTCGTAGGCGCGTCCCAGCCAACTGTGCGCGTCGGACAGCGTGACGTGGTCCTCGCGGCGCGGCGGCGGTTGCTTCGCGAGATAGGCGTTGATGGCCTTCTGCGCGTCCGCCAAATTTTCGCCGGCGAGAATATTTGCCACCGCAACATAATAATCCGTGTGCGGGTCGGGAGGGAGGCCTTTGGGAATGGCGGCGAGCGCGGCGCGCATGTTGGTGACGTCCTCGCGGTTCATAAAATATTCCGCCACTTCGAGATAAGATTTGACGAGCCTGGGCCGTACCGCGATAACTCCTCTGCCTTCGTTCGCGGCTTCCGTCCATTTCCTGCGGTTTTCAAATAATTCCATGCGCGCCAAGCGCGCCGGCACGGGATGAGATACGTCCAGCACCGTGATTTGCGCTTCGGCTTTATCGTCGCCGCCGCCGGCAATTCCCGGCGCCGCGATGTAATAGGAAATTAAATCGCGTTGCGCTTCCACGTTGTTGGGATTTAGCTGCACGGCTTCATAAAATTCGTGCTGAGCTTTGCGGGCCAGCGAAAGTCCGGAAAACCAATTGGAATGTTCGGCCTTATAGCCGGATGCAGTGCCGAGGAAATAATGGTAATCGGCGCTTTTGGGATCTAGGTCAACAGCCTTTTCCGCGCTGCTATAGGCTAGATCGTCGTCGTAAAGCTCGAACGCGCATTTGCCGAGCCAGTAGTGGAGCGCAGGATCGCTGGGAGTTTTGGAAATTTCGGCGCGCAGCAGGACTTCGGCGTCCTTGAATTTTCCGGCATTAAATAATTCTTTCGCGGAATCAACAGCAGATTGCGCCGGCATTCCGGCCGATAAAAATAGAAGACAAGCCGCGAGTGTGATCCAGCTGGTCAGCGCTCGATTCATTCAGCCTGCTCGACGCGAACTTTCATGCCGTCCGTTGGCGTGATATTTCCGATCAGCGCGACAACATCGCCTTCTTTTAATCCGCTCAGGACTTCGTAGTGGGTGGAATCGGAAATTCCGAGTTGCACTTCGCGCTTGTGCAGAATGCTGCTCGGCGTGCCGGACTCGACGACGAAAACGTAACGGTGCGAACCGTCAAACAGTATCGCGCCGCGTGGCACGACAAGGACGCTGGTCCGCTCGGCCAATGCGATGCGCACATTCACATTTGTATTCGGAATCAGGCGTTGATCGTCATTGTTGACGGGACAGAGCACTTCGCCGACGGTTCGCGTGCCGTGCGCTACAACCTGGCGAGGAACTTGCGTCATGCGGCCCGTCCATGTGCGACCCGGCAATGCGTCCCAGGTGACGGTGATGTTTTGGCCGGGGAGAAGTTCCCCCAACTCTGGCTCATCAACAAAAGCGCGAACGCGAATTTGTTTTAAGTCAGCAATAGCTGCGAGCAGATCGCCTTCTTTGACGGGATCATTCACGTGCATGGGCAGCGAATAGAGCGTGCCGTCGGCCGGCGCGGTAATGTGAGTCGAGTTAAGTTTCTGCTGCAAATTTTGCAAATTTTCCTGCGATTGCGAAACGAGAAGCGATATGCGGTCGGTGTCCAGCTTGGTCTGGCGCACAAAATCGGCGCGCGAAACGATTAGCTTATCGCGATCCGATTCTGTCCGGGCCAGGCTCGCGCGCTCTTCAGATAAATCGTGCGGAGTAGCGGCTTGTTGAGCTACCAATTTCTCCAGCGTGGCAATCGAGGCTTGCAGGCGCGCGCGTTCGACTTCTGTTTTTTGGATGTCGCCATCGAGTTCAGCAAGTTTCGTAACCTGCCCGCCGGTTTGCGCGATGCGTAAATTTTCCTGATTGGTGACGAGCTCTTCGCGCGCGTGGGAAAGGTCGGCGCGCAACTGGACATCATCAAGATCCAGGATAGGCTGGCCTTTTTTTACGGCCTGGCCTTCGGTGGCATGAACATTTGTGACGTGACTTTGAACGAGCGAGCGCATTTCGTAGGGAGTGATCGGTTCCACTTTTCCATTGGTAGAAATTGCAGAACTGAGATTGGAACGCGAGACTGTGTAAGTCGGAACAGTTGGGACGGGCTTGCGGCCGCTCAACTCGACGAGAGCGACAATGGCTCCGAGGGCAAGTACGATATAGAGCCAAGCAAGCTTCAAGCGTTTCGATTTCATTCACGCCTCATACTGTCTGATGTCCCCGAAAATGAAGAAGGTAGCCGTATCTTAGCAAACCGTCCAGCCCTGCATCCATTATTCCGTCCAAAATCTTAGATGCCGACTTACAGATGAAAGGTGGTGAACGCCGTGAGGCAGATAGTGCGCACTTCCCCCGTGCCGTGTTAAAATTTATTTATGACCGCTGAAACTCCTGCACCAACGCAAGCAGCACCTGCGACGCAATCGCATTCGCCGGATGCACACGCAGTCGATCCTTCGCAGCCGCTGCTGCACCGCGTCTGCATACAGTGCAATAACATGTTTTGCGTCACGCCAGACCGCTTCGACGCGAAACAGTGCCCAAACTGCCACAAGGGTTGAGCCGCGCGGCACGACCAGCGCTGATCTGGCGGGCTGTATATTTCCCATGTGACCCTGATATTCTTTGGTGCGCCGTTGCGTATCATCCGATGAGAAGGTCTGTCCGTTCGATTTCACAGTGAGAAGCGTATGGAGGCGTTAGAGGCATGATTGAAGCTGAGAATCTGTGCAAGGTTTTTCAGGATAAAAAGCGCGGCACGGTGCGCGCCGTGGACGGAGTCAGCTTCGTCTGCAAACCGGGGCAGATTTATGGCCTGTTGGGCGCAAATGGCGCGGGGAAAACTACCACGTTGCGGATGCTCGCAACAATTCTAGAACCGACGGATGGAACCGCGCGCGTCGCTGGATTCGACGTTATGACCGACGCGCAAAAAGTGCGCGCGAATATCGGATTCCTTTCGACGTCGACGGCTCTGTACGGAAGACTTTCCGCCTACGAGATGGTGCAATATTTTGGCCGGCTGCACGGGCTGGAAGATGATGTGATCGACCAGCGCATCAACGCGCTTTTTGGCCGGCTGGAAATGAACGAATTCCGAGATCGCCGCTGCGACAAACTTTCCACGGGCATGAAGCAGAAAACATCCATCGCCCGCACGTTGATTCACAATCCGCAGGTGATGATTTTTGACGAGCCGACGCTGGGATTGGACGTGATGGCCGCGCGAACCATCGTTCAGTTTATCCGCGAGTGCCGTGACCAATCCAAGACCGTTATATTTTCGACGCATGTGATGAGCGAAGTGGAAAAATTGTGCGATCACATCGGAATGATTCACGGCGGGAAATTATTGGCTGAAGGAACGCTTGCAGATTTGCGCCAGCGCAGCGGATTGCATGATCTGGAAGATATTTTCGTGCAGGTAGTGGAGCCGCACACTGCGAAAGAGACGGTGACACGATGAGCAAGTCCAATATTTTCACGGTCTATCGCAAGGAATTGACGGACTCGCTGCGGGATCGGCGCACGCTGATCTCGATGGTGGTCGTGCCGATCGTAATCTTTCCTCTAATTTCCATTGGAATGTTCACGTTTATATCAAAGGTCGTCGGAAAAGCGCTGGAAGAAGTGCCCAAGGTGATGATCGTCAGTACCGGCGATTCACCCTGCGCTGTTGAGGATCTGAAGGCAATCAAAGGAATTGATTTTATTCCGGGTACGCCGGATTACGCCCAGCAGATTTCCGATAAAAAGATTCGTGCGGCGGTTGACATCCCGGCCGGATTTGACGCTGCTGTCGATCATGACACCAAAATGACTCTAAAGATCTACAACTACGAGGGCGATCTAAAATCCGGAATCGCCTCCGACAAGATAGAAAAATATCTGAAAGACCTGCAAACGCAGACGGTTCAGAAGCGCCTACAAGCGCGCAATTTGCCTCCTGCCCTTGCCGATCCGTTCGATGTGAAAAAAGAAAACGTGGCGCCACCCGAAAAAGTAAGCGGGGCGATGATTGGCGGATTCCTCCCTTACTTCGTCATCATCCTTTGCTTAACCGGTGCGATGTATCCGGCCATCGATTTGACCGCGGGCGAGAAAGAACGCGGCACCATTGAGACGATTTTGACGAGTCCCGTGCCGCGCACGCAAATTGTGCTCGGAAAATTTCTGATGGTTCTGACGGCTGCGCTAGTTACGGCGATGCTTGCGATTACGTCCATGGGCGTGTCATTCCATGTGGCGAAAACGCTGATGGCGGGAAAGACTGAGGCGAACAACCTTCTGAACTTCACGATTGGATTCAAAGCGATTGGCGCCGTATTTTTCATGGTGCTGCCGCTGGCCGTACTTTTCTCCGCGGGATTGCTGGCGATTGCGCTGATGGCCAAGAGTTACAAAGAAGCGCAAAGTTATATTGCGCCGCTGATGATCGTAGTCGTGATGCCCGCGGTGGCAGGATTGATGCCCGGAGTGGAATTCAACGCCCGCATGGCGCTGATTCCCATTCTCAGCACCAGTTTGGTGTGCAAGGAAATTGTGGCGGGCACATATCACTGGAACTACATCGCCATAATTTTCGCTTCGACGTGCGTTTACGCTTTAGCGGCGTTATTTGTGGCGGTCAGTTTATTTAAGCGCGAAGACGTATTGTTCCGCACTTAAGTTGATCGACTAAATTCATTGGCCGCGCGAGCAATTCCTGCCGCGCGGCCTCCGCTTTAATCCCACCGTGTTAGAATTCTTGCTTCCATGTCGGCGCAGCCTTTAATTTCAGTTCAACTTCTTTGCAAGCACTTCCGCGCGTTCAAGCGACGTGAAGGGCTTTGGGGCGGCATACAGAATTTATTTGTGCGCGAATACCAAATGGTTCGCGCAGTAGATGACATTTCATTTGATATCGAGCCGGGTGAGATGGTCGGCTACATCGGCCCGAACGGCGCCGGAAAATCCACCACCATTAAAATGCTCACCGGAATTTTGGTGCCGAGCACCGGAAAGATAATCTCCAATGGATTTGTGCCCTGGCGCCAGCGTACCGACTACGTGAAAACAATCGGCGTGGTGTTCGGCCAGCGCACACAACTGTGGTGGGATATCGCCGTCGTTGAATCGTTCAAATTATTGCGGCGGATTTATGGCGTCTCGCAGCGCGATTTTGACGAGCGCATGGAATTATTTCATCAAGTGCTGGGCATCAGCGATTACCTGAACACTCCGGTGAGAAAACTTTCGCTGGGCGAACGTATGCGCTGCGATCTAGCCGCCGCATTGCTGCACAATCCTCCCATTTTATTTTTGGACGAGCCGACGATCGGCCTGGACGTCGTGGCCAAAGATCACATACGCAAATTTCTGCGCGCCATCAACGAGCGTTATCGCACCACCGTGCTGCTGACCACGCACGATCTGGACGACATCGAAGAACTTTGCCGCCGCATCATGATCATCGATCACGGCAAACTTCTTTACGACGGCCCGTTGCCGGAACTGAAGCAGAAATTGCTGCGCACAAAACAAATTAAATTTGCGCTGCGTGATAGCGAAGCCGCCGGAACATTGCAGCGCGCGCTTTCCTCCGAAGGACTGGACGCGGAAGCCGTGGACGAAGTGACTTACCGCGTGCGTTTCGATCGCACGCGCGTTTCCACTTCGGAATTAATTCGCAAAATTCTCGCGGCGGGCGACATTCGCGATCTTCTGATCGAAGACGAGCCAATCGAAGAAATCATCAAGCGCATTTATGCCGGCGAATCCGTGATGGAAGTGTCCACGCGGACATGAGCACGCGCGCTTCAGTGCTTGCTCCATACGCCGAGTTCACGCGCATCGGCTTCGTGAATATTCTGGCGTTTCGGTTGCGCTACTACGCGGGAATTTTCACCTACCTTATTAATGTCACCGTTTATTATTTCATCTGGTCGGCCGTCTATCGCGCCAGAGGAATTTCCAGCGTCACGCAAGCCGCTACTTCCACAATCGGCGGCTACGATTTGCCGCAAATTCTTACCTACGTCGCCGTCGGATGGGTGATTCGTTCGCTGTACTGGAACACGATTGATCAGGAAATGGCGTACGAAGTGATTGACGGAAAAATCGCCATGGATTTTATCAAGCCGGTTTCAATTCAATGGATGTGGATTTGCCGCGCGCTGGGCGAAACCGCTTTTCGATTGGTGATGCTGACCGCGCCGAGTTGCGTGGTGATCGCGTTGCTTTTTCACGTGCGCTTCGCGGCGTCGTGGACGCAATTCGGATTATTCCTGATTGCGGTTTGTGGAAGTATTTTGATGATGGCCGCCATCAATTTCATGATTGGCACTTGCGCGATTCCGCTGACGTCCATACTGTCTTTAATTCGCGCAAAGTTTTGGCTGATCGAATTACTGAGCGGCCTGCTGGTGCCGATGACGTATTTCCCCGTGGCAGTTCAAAGAATCGCAGCGTGGCTTCCCTTCCAGCACATCGCGTTCACGCCCCTGCAAATTTATCTGGGAAAGTTAAGCGGCATGGATGCGCTTCGCGCGCTGGCCATGCAATGGATTTGGATTGCCATACTTCTTTGGCTGGGTGACTTATGGTGGCGCACGGCTACGCGCAAGATCACCATTCACGGCGGATGATTCGATGAGCGAAACACTCGCGAAAACTCGCATCCACCTCGGATTGCTGGGCGATTATTTCGTCCAGTATTTGAAAATCCGCGTCAGCTATCGCGGAGATTTCCTGATTAGCGTGGCCACCAGCACGGCCGCCACCGCCTTCGCATTTGCGTTCGTATTTATTTTATTCCGCAACACGAACCTGCCCGGCTGGAGTTTTGAGGAAATTGTTTTTCTCTACGGCTTCGCGCTGATTCCATTCGGGCTCTTCAACATTCTGAGCTTGAACATCTATGAATTCGGAAATACCTACATCATGGAAGGCAAATTCGATCGCGTGCTGCTGCGGCCGGTGAATTCATTGTTCCAGGTGCTGTTTGAAAATTTCCGCATCGAATCATTCTTTGAAGCCTTCACCGGAGTGGGAATTGTTTTGTGGATGGCCTTGCGCATGCACCTTCATTGGAAAGTGGAAGACGCGCTGCTGCTGGTATTCTTCAGTATGTGCGGCGGAATTATTTACGTTTCCTTTTTTCTTTTGCTCAGCACATTTTCATTTTGGTTTGAAGATCGCGTCGGCGTCCACCCACCTTTCTGGAATCTGCTGATGTTTGGGCGCTATCCACTTTCGATTTATTCCGGCGCGATCCAATTTTTCCTGAGCTGGGTGGTGCCCTTCGGCTTCGCTACGTATTATCCGGGCGCGCGGCTTCTCGCTCGCGGAGATTTCCATCACATCGGATTCATCGTGCCGCTGGTGAGCCTGGCCTGCGCCGCGCTCGCAATTTTGTCCTGGGAATTCGGCGTGCGGCATTATTCGTCGACGGGATCGTAGAGAAGATTTACGACGACCGTGCTTCTCACATCGCGCGTTCTGCGCGATCACGAAACAATTTCCATCACGTACTCGTATCCATAACTAGAGGCTCTTGTGAATCGCACGACCAAGTTGACCCTCGCCGTCGCCACGCTCGTCCTGCTTTTCTCAGCGCTTGCTGGATACTGGGCGGCCTCAATGTCCTTGCATCCGGCACGGCGCGCACTTTCCGCCCAACTGATCGCACAAGCCGATGAAGTCTTTCAGCGCGATCACGCCGAACGCGCATCATTTGACGTTCGCGCTCAGGATGGAATTCTCCTACGCGGATGGCTCGTCCAACAAACTTCGCGCTCTTCTTCCGAATCGTCATCGAATTCGAGCAACAAGAGCAACGCGCGCGATTGGGTGCTCCTATTTCACGGCGTCGCGGATAACCGTGTCGGCGATTTGGGCGTGGCGGATTTTCTTTTGCGCGCTAGTTACGGAGTGGTGATGATGGATTCGCGCGCCCACGGTGAAAGCGAAGGCGATCTCGCTACGTATGGCTGGAAAGAACGAGATGACGTGCGGGCGATTGTTGCAGTGCTCGAAAGCACGGTTCATCCGCTATGCATTTTCGCTTTCGGAGTTTCCATGGGCGGCGGAATCGCGTTGCAGGCAGCCGCGGTTGAGCCGCGCATTTCCGCAGTCGCCGCGGAAGCGCCCTTCAGCAGTTTCCGAGAAGCCAGTTACGACTATGCGGGATTTCACCGAAATCCCTGGCTCGGGCGCATCCTTTTCCGCACCGTTGTCGAAGCGGGCTTTCTGGCCACGATAAAAATCGCGAGGTTCTATCCGTCAGACGTTTCTCCGGAAAAATCTGTAGCCCAGCGCCGCTTCGCAATTTTGTTGATCAGCGATGGCGACGACGTGGTGCTTCCGCTCCGGCATCAGCAAGCCATTTTCGCGGCAGCAAAAGGGCCGAAAGAACTTTGGATTGTTCCGGACGCGATTCACGCGTCAGCGATGGGCGTTGCGCAGGAAGAATACGAGCGTCGGGTGCTTTCGTTTTTTGCGAAGGCACACGACGCGTGCTCCGCTGCAAAATGACGGATTAAATTGTTTGGAAACTTGTGCGCGCGGAAACTTAAAGGCGTCCGCGCTATATCGCGCCGGCGGAATCGTGCTGCGCTTCCCAGCAATCGCTCAAGCGGCGAATCGTTTCGCGCAAACGTACCGCGAGCTCCGCAATTGTTTCCACACGCGCGATGACCTGCGGCGGCAATTCCGCGCGGAGTTTCAAGAGCATTTCCGCGTTGCCCAGAATTCCAGTGAGCGGATTATTCACTTCGTGGCGCAACATTTCGCCGAAATCGCGCGAGCGCTCGCGCTCGTGCAACGCAGTGGACGACATCTGCTCGCCGATTTGCGCGCGCCGCACCACCAGTCCCACGGTGACCGGAACGAAATTTCCCAGCCGCGCAACCAGATCGACGGCGCCCGCTCCAATTAAAAATGCCAGCGCATCCTGATGCTCGGCGGAAGCGACGACTACAACCGGCGCGTGTTCCGTCAGCGAGGCGACCGTGGGTTCCAACTTTTCCAGCGGGTTGAGCGGCCCCGCCAATTCGGTGGCGCGCGCGTCGCTTTCGATGCACGACTCGTCTAAAACAATTACATGTGGAGTCCAATCGCGCAGCATTTCTTCCGCCTGCGCCACGCTCGTTGCAAGCGGTGCACGATTGGGTCCACCAGCGCCCGCCAATTCGACCAGATAACGCCGCGTTAAAATCGCGTCAGCACAAATCAGCAGAACTGCTCCTTCAGGACGTGTTGCAGCAATTGAATGTGTAGCGGTGGTCATAGGTTTGACTTTCCACAGCGTGAACGTAGGCCGGCAAGTATGGCCGATCGTACTTGCCCGCCCTAAAAATTCTTCTGCGCCATTACGAAACCCATTCTTCCGAATATTTTGTTCAGCGCAAATTCATCGAGCCGCCCGCGGATGCCGCATGTTTTACGGATTTCGCGCTCGACTGTTCCGCCGAAACAAGCGCGCGTTCCACCACGGCTTTCAGTTCTTCCACCAAAAATGGTTTCGCAAGAAATGGCAGTCCTGACTTTTCCAGAAATTCCAAGGTACGCGGCGCCAGAGTATCGCCGGTAACGAAGAGAAGCCGGTGCCGCATGGGGCTTCCCTGGGCCACAAGCTCGCGATAGATCGCGCGTCCATCCAAATGCGGCATGCGCAGATCGCAAATAATCAGCGCGTAATTTCCTGCCGCGGCGCGATCGAGTCCGTCGCGTCCGTCCAGCACGATTTCCACTTTGTGGCCGTCTTCTCCCAGCACGTCGGCGATCAGGTGCGCCACAGTTGGCTCGTCTTCCACCACCAACATTCGTTCGCCGCGAACGAGCCGCGTTGAAACCGGCGCGATGTTGCGATTCGCCGGCGGCGCATTCACTGGCGGCGCTTCGTGAATGGCGGCGGGAAGCTCCACGGTGAATTTCGCACCGTGACCCAACTGGCTTTGCACGAAAATTTCTCCGCCGTGTTCCTTCACTATTCCGCAAGTGATGGAAAGTCCCAGTCCGGTGCCCGCTCCGGAAGGCTTGGTGGAAAAAAATGGATCGAAGATTCGCGGAATGATCTCCTGCGGAATTCCGGGGCCACTATCGAGAATTTCAAACGAAACCCGTCCGCACGGCGTTTTCCGTGTGCGCACGCGGATGCTTCCTTCGCCGCTTCCCTGACGGATGGCCTGCTCGGCGTTCACCAGCAAATTCAACAGCACCTGCTGCAGTTGGGCGGGATCGGCGACGACGGACGGCAAATCCTGCGCTAGATCCTGCGAAAGCTCGATATTTTCCACGCGCAATTCGTAATTTCGCAATGCGAGCGTGCGCTCGACGATCTCATTCAGGTTCACGGAGCGCCGCTCCGGCCGCGCTTCCCGCGCAAAAAGCAAAAGATTCTTGACGATGCGCGCCGCGCGTTCCGCTTCCTGATGAATCAGGCGGCCATCCGCTTCCTGCGGCGCGGTCAGCCTGCGTCCCAGCAGCAATTGCGAATACCCGATGATGCTGGTGAGCGGATTATTCAATTCGTGCGCGATTCCGGAAACAAGTTGGCCAAGGCCGGCCATTTTTTCCGTTTGCAACAGTTTGCTTTGCACCAATCTTTGGCCGGTCACATCGCGATAAATTTCCAGCCGCCCCAATAATTCGCCGCCTGCATCCAGAACGGGCCGTCCGAATCGCTCGATGGTGCGCCGTGTGGGGCGCAATAATTCCAGTTCGTCCCAGCTTACTTCGCGCGGACGATTCGCAATTTCGTTCCATCGCTGCGACATTTTCTCCGGTTCTTGAAAATGTGCGCCAACGGAAGCGGCAAGAGAATTCCAGGTTTGTGCTTCGGCGATTTCCGTGCGCGAAAGGCCGAAGAATTCCGCGAACCTTTCATTCGCTAGACGCACATTGCCCTGCGGATCGAACAGCACGATTCCTGAATCGGTAGAGTCCGCCAATCCCGCGAGCAGCGCTTCCGCTTCCAGCGCGCGCGTGCGGAAAATATCCGGAGTGAACTGTTTTACTAAACGCAAAGGTTGATTCACGGAATTTCCGAGCGCGGCGGGAGCGGCAAGCGCCATCGCGTCCGCCAGCATTCGCAACGGCGCGATATCAATTGGCGCGGATTCGCACAGCCAGCCAAGCATTGCCAGACCGATGGGCTTTCCCGCATTTCGCAGTGGCAGCCACAACGATTGCGGGGATGGCGCTATCGCGCCCAATCGCAAGTCTTCTGATTCCGCGCCGCGTAGCAATACTTCGTCGCCGCTAGTTCGCATCAACTCCAAAACTTCCGGCGAATTCAGGCTGACGCTGGTCCATCGCTCCGGCACAGATTCGTCGGCGGCATCGAGTGAAATTCCTTCCAAGTTTGATGCGCCGCGCAACAGCCAAACGCCTGCGCGTACCGCACCGGCTGCGTCAACCAGTTCACGCGCCGCCGTTTGAAGCAACCATTCCAGCGGTTCGCCGCGCGCGGCGCCGCGCAGCAGCGCCGCTGGAGTCACCCGCAGCGCTGGTGACATTCCCGCGTGAATCCATCCTGTGACGGCCATACGTGGCAAATCCCCCGCAAAAGCTTAAGCACCGCACACGCCAATCGCTGTGCTACCGTGTGAATGGAATCAATAGGTTGGAGGAGCGAGTGACGCGCAGCTCGGGCCGAAATTCCCGATGTGAGATTTAACGCGGTTTGTTTACCAGATTGGTGCAGAGGCCAATGCGCGATTCATGAAATGAAATTCCCAATTGGCCCGGCAGCGGTAATAGCGAACTCGTCTTTATTGGTCATGCCCGACTATTAAACAACTTCGATCAATTGGACGGCTGCGCGTCGTACTGCTTCAGCTTGCGATACAA
This sequence comes from Terriglobia bacterium, assembly GCA_963840515.1. Lineage (GTDB taxonomy): Bacteria > Acidobacteriota > Terriglobia > Acidiferrales > UBA7541 > DASTCZ01. The sequence goes on along the minus strand of CAWIZI010000011.1, from coordinate 31,732 downwards.
AGTTGTTTTGCCAATACCCAGCAGACGCGCGGCCGCCAGCTTGTCTCCATTGGTTTCCCGCATGGCGCGGAAAATTGCGCGGCGTTCCAGCACCATTAGCGGCACCATTTCGGTTTCGTCAGGCGTGCGTTCGCGCGCGTCATATTGAAGATTGCTCGGAAGGTCATTGAACTGAACCACTGTCCCGGAGCCCATAGCGATCCCTCGCTGTATCGAATTTTCCAGTTCGCGCACGTTTCCCGGCCACTCATAAGCCATCAAGCGCGCCAGCGTTTCGTCACTGACTGTGTGCGCCGGTTGATCTGGCGGGCTGAATTTTTCCAAAAAGGAATTCACCAGCAGCGGAATGTCGCTTTTTCTTTCGCGCAGCGGCGGCAATTTTATTTGCACTACATTTAAACGGAAATAAAGATCCTGACGAAATGTTCCGCTGCGGATCGCGGCGTCAAGATCGCGGTTCGTTGCGGCGATGATTCGCGCGCGCAATGGTATGCGTTCATTTGAGCCGACCGGTTTCACTTCGCGTTCCTGCAACGCGCGCAAAAGTTTTGCCTGCATGTCGATCGGCAGATCGCCGATTTCGTCCAGAAATAATGTTCCGTCGTCCGCTGCTTCCAGTAAGCCCGGCTTGTTCTGCTGTGCCCCGGTGAACGCCCCTTTCACGTGGCCGAACAGCTCGGATTCAATCAACGTTGGCACCAGCGCCGAACAATCTACGGGAACGAATGGCCTTTGTTTTCGCGGGCCCTGAAAATGCGCGGAGCGCGCCACTAATTCTTTTCCCGTGCCGCTCTCTCCCAGAATTAATACCGGATAACTGTGCTGGCTGACGCGCTCAATCATCCGGTAGACGCGCTGCATGCGTGCGGAAATTCCGATCAGTCCGCCAAAGCCCGGCTTGCTTCGCAATTGCTCGCGCAGTACGCGATTTTCCTGATCCAGCGCCAGCGAATTCACCACGCGATCCAACTTCGCGCGCAGATCGTCCACGTGAAACGGCTTCATTACATAGTCCACCGCGCCCAGCCGCGTGGCCTCAATCGCCGTTTCGATGGTGCCGTACTGCGTGAGTACCAGCACCGGCACGTGCGGAGTGTGCTTGCGGACGTGACGCAGCAATTCCAGCCCGCCCACCTGCGGCACCTTCAAATCTGTAATCACAATATCGACGGTGGTTTCTTCCAGCACGGCCAGCGCTTCTTCGGTAGTAGAAGCCGTGCGGACTTTCAATCCCGCATCCTCCACCACGTCGGTACAAATCGCGCGCGCTTGCGTTTCATCGTCCACAATTAATGCCGTCACCGGAAAAATGGATTTCTCCGGAGCGGCCTGTGCCGTCTGGTTGCTCACTGGGTGTTCTCCTTGTTCCAAAACAGGTAGCAAGGCCGGTGCCAAATCCGAACGGACTGTTAGTGATTGAAACGGAACGCTTTAGCGGGAACGACTCGCTGAAGTTAAAAGGAGGTTAGTACCACATAAGGAATTGTGTCAAGTTCACTTCTGCACATTCTACGGACAAAGCCATAATCTTCAATGCTTTGCAGAAATGGGAATCACCGCTGTTCCAAATCGGGAATTTCGGGCGTTTTCGGCACGACGTGAAGCCCCGATGATATCCCGCTATCATTATTGTTGTTGCGCTGGCTGATTACTGCTGACCGGGCGAAGATTTTCCCGAGCTTGCGTCGGAAGCCGTCGTTCCACCGGCGAACCGCACAGCATACAATCCCTCTGTCGCCGAGGCCGCAAATAGAATGCTCGCCTGCTCTTCCGTAGTGACCACCGGAAAAAATCCTTCCGCCAGCGCGCCCGATACTCGCGTCCAGGTGCGTCCGGCATCGCGCGAAAGATAAAGCCCTCCGGTCCTCATCGACGCCAGAAACGTCGCGCCTGCAATCGCCAAATCCTGAATGGGCGCTTGCGGCAATCCGGAGCCAACTCGATTCCATTTCGCACCGGAATCACGGGAAATATAAAGTCCATTTTCGGCGGATGCTACCAGCGTCTCTTCGCCCGGCTGCGCGCCTGCAACGGGCGCGGAATCCAGCCACAGCGCCGAACCTGCCGACTCCGGCAAATCGTGCCAGCTCCAGGTTTTTCCCGCGTCGTGCGAAAAAACCATTCCGCGCAACGAAACGATCCACAAACTTTCTCCATCCGCTGACACGCGCACGCTACGCACCGGCAATGTCGGCAATGGGCCAAGCGGCATCAAGGCCCAATTTTCTCCGTGATCTTCGGAGCGCAACAGTCCTTGATCCGTCGCCGCGAACCACGCGTCATTCGCGAATCCCATGTCGTTTACAGGTTCATTCAATTGTGAACCCGACGCAACGCGCGGTAATGCCGCTCTCGAAGACGGAGCCGATTTTTGTCCCGGCTTGCGCTCGACTAAACTCGCCAACGTCGCCGCGGTTTCCGGCGTCAGCCTGCCCGCTTGCGTCCACATGCGCTTTGACGAATCGTAGCGCATCAATCCGCCGTGCTCCATCGCCGCCCACCAACCGCCCGGAGCCGCATAAATTCGCCGCAGTCCCCGCATTTTTAATCCAGGACCAAGTCCGGCCCACGTCGCGCCGCCGTCCTCTGTTACTAATAAAGGTTCCGGCGCGTTGGTCAAAACCGCCAGCACGCGTCCCGGCTTTTCTCGGTCCAGCGCCAGCGCCACGATTTCACGGTGATAAAATCCGTTATTGGCCGCGCGAAAATGCGCGCCGCTATCATCGCTTATTAAAATTCCGAATTTTTCCGTGCCAATCACAATCCGTCCGGGCAGCACGACCACCGCGTTAATCACCCAATCCGCGGGAGTAAGCCGCCGCCACATTGTTCCGGCGTTCGCAGTAATCCAAAGACCTTCCGTCGTTGCAGCGTAGACAGTTGCCGCCTTTTCCGGGTCCTGCAAAATCACTTGGGTGCGCCGCGCCGAATAAGGAATGCCCTGAATTTTGTGCCACAGCGTGGCGCCGTCTTCGCTCAAATAAATTCCCGAACAAGCGCTGGCATACACGCGCCGCGGATGCGCGCGGTCCACCAGAATGCTCATCACGTCGGAATCGTCAATCATTCCTTCGTGGACAGGCTTCCAGTGCGCGCCTCCATCCGTGCTTTTCCATGGCAGGTGATACGTTCCCGCATAAATAATTTGCGGATCGGCGGGATCAAGCGCCACCGAATCAAAATTTCGCAACTCCTCATGCTGCTCGGGAGTTAGCCGCTCCCACGTTCGCCCCGCATCGAGCGAATGAAACATTCCGTCCACCGCGCCGGCCACCAACAATCCGGGCCGCGACGCAGCTGCTGTCAGCGCGCGTACGGCATGACCTTCCAGCCCGGAAGGTTTCCACGTATGTCCGCCGTCATCGCTGTGATAAACGCCGCCGCCCTCGGCGGAATCCTGCGTCCATGCTGATGCCCACACGGATTTAGAATCGCGTGGATCGAATACGATGGAAGTCACAACACTGTCCAGTCGCGTTCCCGCGCGCCCCAAAAGAATCCAATGCTCGCCGGAATCGCTCGACGCAAAAATATGTCCGTCGGAAGTTCCCAGTAATAAATGTTTAGAATTTGCGGGATCGATAGCCAGCGAGCGAACGTCTCCACCCGGCGGCCCCATTGGTTTCCATTCTTGCGCACCAACGAGCGGAGCAATGAATAAGAAAATGAGCGAAGCGAATTTTATGCGTGAGGACATGGGCCGAATTTCAAATTAAATAACTCAAATCAATTCTAATCGTGCGGCACTTTCCGAGCAACGGAATGCAAACGTAACGGTAAAAACTTTTTCCAAAATATAAGAGCCCGGCGAAGCACCGCCCCGCCGGGCCCTGAATTTCCAACGTTAGAGTTGCGTCCTAGTAGCTGGCGCCGTCTGGTACCCAGATGATGTCAATGCGGTGATTCGCCGCGCCAGCACCTTCCTGACCCGTACCCGCACGCACCACTATCCGGCTCTTGTCGATGCCTTTGCCGACCAGATACGTTTGCGCATTGTTCGCACGGTCGGTGCTGAGCTTCGTTGCACGCTTGTCCTTCGGGTCGGCAAATCCAACCACAACCACCGTGCCCTTAGGCTCGTTTTGCAAACGCAGCGCCACGTCGTCCAGCACGCGCTTGCAGACGTTGTCCACACGCGCACTGAGTGCGGGCTTGAACGCGCACTCGTTAATCTTGCTCGCTTGCGGCGGCGGAGGCGGCTGTTGCACGGTTACGTTCGCCGTGCAGTCTGCTGCTTGTCCGTGCCCGTCGTCAGCTCTTCCAGTAATTACGTATGCCCCCGGAGCAAGACCGGTCGTATCGAACTGAACTGTAGTACCTGAGCCTATGACATTGCCCGCATTCGCGCGCCACGTGTAGCTCAGCGTAAAGTTTTGCGGACTTGTAGCGGTGGCCGTAACGCTTACGCGCTCGCCTGCCGTCACCGTGCCGCGATCAACCGAGCAGCTCATCACGGGTGGCTTCGGAGCCGGCGGAGGCGGCGGAGTTACCGCGCGCACATCCGTCGAGCAAGTAGCCGACCCGCCATGTCCGTCGTCCACATGCGCGGTGACGGTGTAATTTCCCGCGCCCGCATTATTTTCGGTCCATCGTGCATCCGCGCCGGTGCCGTCAACGCGGCCGCCCGATGCGGTCCACGAATATGTCAAAGAATCGCCATCGGGATCGCTCGCGTTCGCGTGCACTCCTACCGCTTCTCCGGAACCCGTGGTCACGCTCTGCTTGTCAATCGAGCATTGCGCGGTCGGATTGCGGTTCATCATTACAGGATGAGAACCCCAGTTGAATAGCAAGCCGCTCGAAATGCGAATGTTGTTCTGATGAGTGCTTCCGGCCGGAATATCAAAGTCGCTGAACATATATTCCGTGTTCACGATTCGCCATGACACGTGCTTGGTGACCGCGATGTCCAAACCGCCGCCAGCAGTGAACGCGAACGCCGTGTGCGATGCGGGCGTCCGCAGCATGTCTCCATTTGCATTTACGCCGCCGAACAACACCTGCGCAAACGGAGTAAAGCGCGTGTTGTTGCGGTACGCAAATTTTGGTCCGCCAAGGAACGAATATCCAGTCGCGCTAACATTCGTATTTGTGGCCCCGCCAAGATCCAGCGAGCCGGTGTGATATCCGCCGAAATCAAATTCCAGTCCAAACCAGTGATTCAGATAGTAGGCCAGCGAGGTGCTTCCGCCGTTCAATTTTTCGCCGGCGCCGGTCACTACAGGTCCGGGCCGGAAATTCAAGAATGAATAGCCGACGAACCATTCCCAGTGCGGATAATCCGTTCCGGGCTTGATGTGCGCGCTGCTCATCGCGGCGGTTTTCTTATCAGCCGCGGGCTTCGCGGGAAAAGGCGTCGGCGATCCGTGCAGCCCGGACGCGCTGGTGGCGCTTGTTGCCGTCGTGGCCGTGCTGCTCGAATCGGTCCCAGACGTATTCGCCTGCTGCTGCGCAAATCCGGCCGAGGCCAACATCAGTGCCAGCGCCGCAACTGCCAGAATACTTACTCGACCTCTCATCTCAATCCTCCTGAACTTGAACAGCGGGGCGATTCTTCCCCACAACGAATTTCGCTTGAAAAAACAACTTCTAAAAATGGCCCGGAAAATAACGAAAGTTATGTTGAACTAAACCGGCAAGCCCGTACGCCGCAGGCGCAGCCTCCCACCCCGAAAATATTGTATCCCGCAAAGTCCAAAGCGGCAACTGCCGCCCGCAGCCGGAATCCCCCTGTTTCTGCTCCGCGCCACTTTTACCAACTCGCACTCTGCATCCGTGCAGTACACTACGGTAGCCGCCGCCATTATATTAAAAAATCAACAGTAATGGAAACTGTCTTTCTTCTGATGCTCGAAAGGCCATCCCAGTCGCTTCATTGCCCAAATTAGGGATTACCGTCTGGACGACCTGCGTAACGTGATCGAGAGTCCCGTTGATTGGCGAGGCGGTGTCGGTTGATTGACGGGCCTTTGATCCGCGCTGCGGGCCAATCGTCGTTCCGATATCGCGTTGCGCTGATACCGAACCGTTACTCTAATGATACCCCACGCCTACCCCCCCTGTTTTGACCATCAGTGTGAAAACAAAGGAGTTAGATCGCATCATCTTGGCATCAATATCAAAACAAAGGACTTATAAGTCATTTGTTTTGATATTGATGCGCTCTGACCCTAAATCACAGAATATCGCGCCCGGCCGACGTGGTTTCCAAGTCTGCGGCTCAGAGTAACCCAGATGGTAGTTTTTAGTCAAGTAAACCTTGGTACCCGGTACCAAATAGTTGGCAGCGCGATGTGGGATGTAATTCGAACGCGAGTTGGGTACAACGGAAAAGTTAACATTCCGCCCGGACGGATAAATCTCGGCGGTCCGACCGATTCGGAGAACATGAGTATAAACCTGGCGCGCCGAAGCGTGATGGTTGGGAATCGGGGAGACACCGAAATTAGAGTGCGAACACGAATGCACCGACAGGCGTGTCGGTAATACTAAAGCCGAATGGCTTTCCGGCTCGGCTACTGGTATTTTCTACACAGGCGCAATTCAGTCCCGAGGCCCCTCTCGCATGGCCGATGAAACTAACGCACCCGAACGCATATTGATCGTTGAAGATGAACAGAACGCCCGTGCGGGCTACGAGGCACTCCTGCGCAAGTGGGGATACAACCTGCTGGGCGTTGGCAGCGGCGAAGAAGCGCTGGAAAAATTTGCCGAATTTAATCCCGCGCTCATCATCGCGGATGTCGAACTGCCCGGCATGGACGGTCTCGCCCTTCTGCACAAACTTGCCGAAGAATTACAAAGTGTTCCGGCCATTGTAATCACCGGACGCGGCAGCGAGGATCGCGCCATCTCCGCGATCGAAGCCGGCGCTTTCTGGTATATCGAAAAACCTCTGCAGGCACCGGTGCTTCGTGCGCTTCTCGATCGCGCGCTCGGCCACTCTCGAGACCGCAAACAAGTCACCGCTCTCACACGTCAGCTGCGCGATTCCGGCCGGCTGGGAAGTTTGGTCGGCGGCTCCAAAACAATGCAGGACGTTTTGCGCGTCGTCGAACTTGCCGCTCCATCTTCTGCTTCCGTGCTAATCACCGGCGAAACCGGCTCCGGAAAAGAAATCGTAGCGCGCACTCTACATCGCCTTTCGCCGCGCGCGGAAAAACCTTTTGTGGCTATCAACTGTTCGGCGATTCCGGAATCGTTGATGGAAAGCGAGATCTTCGGCCACGAGCGCGGCGCTTTTACCGGCGCATCCGACCGTCGCCTGGGCTGTTTTGAATTGGCGGACGGCGGGACTCTGCTGCTGGATGAAATTGGCGAGATGCCCGCGCCGACGCAAGCAAAACTTTTGCGCGTTCTAGAAGACGGAAAAATTCGGCGACTCGGAAGCAAATCGGAAACGTCTGTAAACGTACGAGTGCTTGCGGCCACCAATCGCGATCCGGAACAGGCTGTGAACAAAGGTGATTTGCGCCAGGATTTATTTTTCCGGTTGAACGTGTTCCGCATTCACCTGCCGCCGTTGCGCGAACATAAAGAAGACATTCCTACTCTGGTCGAACAACTTCTGAAAGATTTGGCCTCGAAGCACGGCAAGACAGTTCGCGGCGCGGGACCAGAAGTGATGGAAGCATTTCAAAGTTATTCATGGCCGGGCAATGTTCGCGAGCTGCGCAATGTTCTGGAGCGCGCGCTGATCGTTTGCGATCGCGATGTAATCGGCCGCACACATCTGCCTCCGGATTTCGGCCACGCGCCGGCAAATGTTGCATCCGGACTTTCTTCGCTGCGCTTCCCTATTGGCACCACGGTCGAAGCCGGCGAACGCGAACTGATTCTGCAAACGCTGGCCGTAACCAATAACAAAACGCGCGCCGCGGAATTACTGGGAATCAGTCTGAAGACGCTTCACAACAAGCTGAAGGAGTACGGGTCGACGGAGAGTGAAAATTAAGAGCGCGAAGATTTTTTCGCGAGTGGAATTATTAAGTGCAATTATTTGGTTTGACGACCCAGCAAAATGAAGCCGCTTCGACTCAGAACGAAATTCACGATCATCTCGGCGCTGTTTGTGCTGGCTGTGGCGCTGCTGATTTCCTCGGTCTTCGTAATCACCCTCACTCAAAGCGCCATCAAACGCGCTGAGACCGACGCCAATTCCGCCGCCCGCGATGTTCTTCATCAGGCCACGCAGGCAATGGATGACGCAAAACTCGGCGGCATCGTCGCTCCTGCATCGTCAAGCGCCGAAGATGTTCGAGACTATTTGCAAAAAGTTTTGGACAGCAGCCGCGGGCTTCATTCCGAACTGGATTCGGTGCTCGCGCAATACCCGGCCATCTACGAGGTCTCGATTGCCGACGGCGGCGGCATGGCGCTGATTTCCAGCGATCCTGCGCTGGTGAACAAAGCGTTGAAGCCGCGAAATCCGTTTTATGTTTTGACGAACCTGAGTTTTTACAAGCAGCTTCAAGTTATTTTTGGCCCGACGGAACTCTATCAGGTGCAAGTTCCGTTCGAGCTGCGCTCCTCCGCCGGACAAGCGCCGTATGGCGAAGTCCGCGTCACCATGGAAGTCGGCCTGCTTCGCGCGGAAATTACTCCGGATTTGAAACGCGCCGGTATTCTGGCCATCGGCGCGGTACTGCTTTCCACACTGCTTGCTGCCATATTTATCCGCGTCATCCTTGCGCCGCTCGATGCCATCAACGAACAACTCGATAGTTACTCCGGCGGAAAATTTGACGCAGCTCTCGCCCGCTCCGCATCCGCCGCGTCCGGTGATGAATTCACGCAGGTACGCACCAAGATCACGCGCCTGGGCGAACAACTCCGCGGAGTGCGCGAGATTTTCAGCACGTTGCGCGAAAATATGCAGCAAGTGATGGCCGGCCTTGACGACGGCTTAATTCTTTTCACGCACGAAGGCCGCGCAGTGCTGGTCAGTCCGGCGGTGGAAAAATTTCTGGGCGCGCCAGCGGAGCAAATCCTGGGCCGCCACGGCGCGGAAATATTTCCGCCGGGCCATCCGCTGCGGCGCGTTCTGATATTCAATGGCGAAAGATTGCTGCCAATAGAGGAATCTGAAATTGAACTCGCCGGATCTTCGCAAGGAGAAGGGCCGCGCCGTGTGAGCGTGACGGTTCACGCTGTGCCGGATGCAGCGTCAACAGCATCCGAATCCGCCGCGCCCGAAACTTTCGGCGCGCTGGTGACACTTCGCGATTTGGAATCGCGCGAGCGCATTGGCACGGAACTGGAAACCTCCGAGCGCCTCTCGGCTCTCACGCGCATCACGGCAGGCGTTGCGCACGAAGTGAAAAATCCGCTGAACTCAATGCGCCTGTGGCTGGAAAATTTGAAAGAAAACTTGCCGCCGGGGAATGAAGTTTCCACGCAAGCGGTCCGCGTACTGGATAGCGAAATCGACCGCCTGGATCGCGTGGTAAAACGTTTTCTGGATTTCACCAAGCCGGTCGAAATGCGCGTCGAGGAAGTATCTCTCGCGCCACTGCTTACTCGCATCGTCGAAGTAGCCCAGCCGCAAATTGATCGCGCGAAATTAAAAGTGGATATACGTCTGGCCGACGGCGTTCCTCCTGTTCGCGGCGATTCCGAATTATTGCGCCAGGCCGTGCTGAATCTTGTGCTGAACGCGGTGCAGGCCATGCCCGATGGCGGACGCCTGACAGTTTCTCTCGAACGCCGTGGCGATGTTGCGCACGTAATCGTCGCTGACACCGGCAAAGGAATTCCGCCGGAACATCGTACGCGCATTTTTCAATTGTTCTTCACTACCCGAAAGGGCGGAAGCGGACTGGGACTGGCCACAACATTTCGCATTGTGCAGCTTCACAATGGTTCGATAGACTTCGTCTCGGAACCGGGGCAAGGCACAGCGTTCAGAATTGAATTACCATTGGCGCGCGAGAAATCAAATACGGTGGATCCCATAGCCACATTGCGAGGCAAACCGATTTCGGCGCAACCAGCAGCGCAGACATGAACACTGGAATTTACAACTCGCCCAGCATCGCGCAATTCGTTGCGCGCAAGTTTGCGCGGTTAACACAACTTCGCTGGTCGGGACAACTCCGCCCAATGACGCGCACGTTTTCTTCGATGTCCCCATTCTTGATTATTCCGGTATTCGCCATGATCGGATTCGGCGGCTGTCCAAAGCAACCTGTGAAACCAAAAATCACTGGCGTGGGAGTCACGCAACCGCCGCACGAACCATTCCCGCAGGACGCTCCCCCTCCCACTCCGCCGCAAGTTGATTCACCGGAATTGCCGTACATCGAACCGCAAATGTCCAGCGCGCTCGGCAATCCGCCTCGCCCTCCGGCTCCTCGCCGCGCAACCACCACGACGGAGCCTGAACCCGAACCGACGAAACCGGAAGCGCCGCAAATTTCTCCGCAACTTTCGCCGGAGGAAAAATCGCGCGCGCAAACCAGCACTGACACCGACATTCGCGCGGCGCAACAAGTTTTAGATACCGCCGCGCACCACACGCTGAACGCCACGCAGCAGGATATGACCGACAAAATAACCAGTTTCCTAACGCAGGCCCGCGAAGCAATCAGCGTGGCCGACTGGCTTCGAGCGAAAAGCCTGGCGCAAAAAGCGCATGTGCTGGCCGATGAGCTAGTTCGTTCTTTCTAATTCGCCGCAATGAAACCAGACCATTTAACTTTCACGGATTTGAGCGGACGCATGAAAAAGATCCCGCGCTGGAGAAAAAATCTAGCCTGTGCCGCCGGTTGCTTTTTCCTATGCGCGATTTTTTTCGTGCCGCCCATTCATGCGCAAACTCCCGACTGGTGCAAGAAGCTGCCGCGTCCGGAGTACAAAACGTTGCAGCGTATCAATGTTAGTGATCCGTGGTTTGAAGTTTACAGAGTGGCTTCCGGCGTATTTGCCATCTACGAACCACACCAATCCGAAGAAACCATTTCCTATTTAATTCTCGGCGAAAAGCGTGCGTTGCTGTTCGACACCGGCATGGGCATCAGCAACATCAGGAAAGTGACGGAGGAACTGACCAAGTTGCCGGTCGCCGTACTGAATTCGCACACGCACGACGATCATGTCGGCGGTAACTGGCAATTCGATTTCGTGTACGGCATGGATACGGATTTCACGCGCGCCAACGCGAAAGGTTCCCGCACCGACGCGCAAGCGGAAATTGCGCCGGGAGAAATCTGCGGCCCGCTTCCAAAAAATTTTGATGCCGCTGCCTATGCGACGAAGCCGTGGAAAATTTCCGAGTTTCTGCATGACGGCGCGAAAATTGATCTTGGCGAAAGAACGCTCGAGATAATTGCTACGCCCGGTCACACCCCCGACGCGATTTCACTTTTGGACCGCGCCAACCGCTTGCTGTTCACTGGGGATACCTATTATCCCGCGGCGATTTGGCTGTACCGGCCGGAAACGGATCTTGCCGCGTACCGGCGTTCCATTCAGCGGCTGGCTGCGCTGGCACCACAAATTGGCCGGGTGCTTGGAGCGCACAACGTTCCAATCGCGTCACCTAGTGTGCTGCCCCGGCTCGTTGCCGCTTTTGACGCCGTCGAGTCGGGCAAAATTCCGGCCACCGCGGATTCGCCCGGAAAAGTAATTTACAAAGTCGGTGATATTTCATTCCTGACGCGCGCGCCAAAATGAAATCCCACGACGTACTCATCGCGGGCGGAGGAATCATCGGAGGCGCAATTGCCTTCGAGCTTGCTCGCCACAAACTCCGCGTTCTCGTGATCGATCGTCAAGCACCGGGACAGGAAGCTTCATGGGCCGCCGCGGGAATGCTTTCGCCCGCGCCTGATAGCGCCGACGCAATTGCGCTGGTGCCACTCGCAACTGCGAGTTTGAAAATTTATCCAGAGTTTGTCTTCGCTGTTGAATCAGCAAGTGGAATGAGCGCGGGCTTCCGTCCGTACGGCGCTATTGAAATTCTTTTCGGCGCAGACGCGGAAAATAAATTAGCCGCCATGATCGCTCAGCATCAAAAACTCGGGCTTGATACGGAAATTTTGCACGCCGAAGATGCGGTGGTGCTCGAGCCGCACATCAATCGCGGAATCCGCGCCGCGGCGCTTATGCGAAGCGAAGCCGCGATTGATAATCGCGCGTTCACAAGCGCCATTCTGCGGGCCGCGGAATCAAGTGGCGTGGAATTTCGCGCGAATTCATCCGTGGAAAAATTAAGATTCGATGACGACGGGAAATGCATCGGCGTGATCGTTGAAGGCGAACAAATCTCCGCGAAGCATGTGGTGATCGCCGCAGGCTTTGCGTCCGGCACGATCGAAGGAATCGCGCAGTACGCGCCCACGATTCCGATGCGCGGACAGATGGTTGCATTGCAATCCGCGCAGGTTGATCTGCACCGCGTGATCCGCTCCGAACATGGCTACATCGTTCCGCGCGGTAATGGACGATGCGTTACCGGCAGCACAATTGAAAATGTCGGCGTGGAAAAACATGTGACGCCACAAGGCATCGGCAAAATTCTAAGCGCGGCGGTAGAAATGATTCCTGCGTTGAAGGATGCCGCGATTGTGGAAACTTGGTGCGGGCTGCGTCCCGACACAGATGATCATCTTCCGTCATTAGGCCCGACGGACATCGAAGGCGTGCTGATTGCCACGGGACATTTCCGAAATGGAATTTTGCTCGCGCCAATCACAGCGAAATTAATCGCGGAATGGATTACAACGCGGCGCACAAATGTAAATTGGGAAGCCTTCAGTCCAATGCGATTTGCGAAATCCGCAGCGCGCGCCGCGTCAGAACGGCGAACGTGAGCGCATCGGCTCGCGGCTGGCAGGGCCGGGCAAAGTGGAAGCGTGTCCCGGATCGGTGAAAGTAATAAAACTCGCGTCCAAATAAACTGCGCGATCAATTACAACATCCAGCGTGGTGCCGCGCGGCAATTCTAGTTCCGGTCCGCGCGTCAGCAATACCGCCATCAACCCAACAGCGGCACCCGCCGCAGCGCCGATTCCCGCGCCGCCAGCAGAGCGACTCGCGATTCCACCAATGCCCGCGCCAATCGCCGTGCCTTTCAAAATCGTTCCGGCGTCGGTGGACTTGTCTGTATCACCTTTAATATTTCCTTCGCTATCCACCGACTCATTTCCTCCGGTGCCCGCATTTTGTGGAATCGCGTTGAAGTTCACCGTGTAGCCGTTCGGCAAAATCATGGTGTTCAACCGAAGCTGCATTTCGCCAACGCCCTTCACTTTTCCGGGACGCTTGGTCGAAATAATTTCTCCCTGCACGTAAGAACCGGCGGGCACCAAAATCTTGTTACTGATAACGATAGGAAATAGCGTTTCCAAATAGACGGGATCACCGGGCTTCGCATTTCGCGTCGTAATGGAATTGTGCAGCACCAGCGGAAGTTTCGTTCCGGCTGGCACTGTCAGCGTCGTGGGCTTCGCCGCGGCAACCACAGGTTGCGCGCCTTCTGCCTGCGCCGGAGTTGCTGGCGCGGCGGCGCCATTCGCCGCTTGCGCGGGCGCAGGCGTCTGACTGGGAGAAGCAGTTTGCGCTGGAGGTGTCGCTCGAGAAGGTGGAGTTGCCTGCACAGGAGGAGCGGTTTGAGTCGGCGGCGCAGCTTGCGTCGGTGGCGCCTGCACAGGTTTAAGCGGTCCCTGCGATGCTTGCGCCATTGCCGGCGCGGCAATCATCGCCGCCGCAATCACAAAACAAGAAAGCTCAGCGAGAACTCGAAATTTGCGCAGACGGAAATTCATTGCGGCCACCTCAACTCTAAACATTCGATGCCCGTAACCAGGGAGTCAGATGTCCGCCATTCTAACGCCAAATTGCCTTTTCGCGTAAGTGACAGTTTGACTCCGACGCTTCTCGCGCTTACGCTTCAAGAATTACGATTCGGATTGAATTCTTAAAGAAACGAGGAATATTCAATGGCAAAACTAGCCCTGATTTACGGAATGCGATTATTTCCCGCGGACGAACTCGGCGAAGTTTCCGAAGCAACTGTCACATTGAAGAGCGGCAAGACCGCGCGCGTCTCGATGCATTTGATCGACGGTAGTAAAGAAGAAATTGAAGAAACGCTTCGCCAGTCCGTCGCCGCGTTTTTTGAAATGTATCCGGAAATCTAAAGCCGTTCCGACCTACAGGTTGCCGTTGCCTTCTTCTTCCTCAACATCACGCGGCAATCCTTGCATCTGCTCGACGAACACCACGCTCTGCCCGGTCAGCTCAAAACGTTTCCGGCATTTCCGGCAGGCCACAATTTCATCCATGCGCACCATGTAGGACCGCGCATTTGCAAAATGTTTTTTATCTTCTTCGCCGGCGCCGCGCGGAAGCTCTTTCTTTTTTGTACGCACCATCCAGCGAATTGGATACGCATCTTCCTTGCGGCAGCTCGGACACACCAATTTGATTGACTTGGTTTCAGGTTGCTCGGAGTAGAAATTTCGCTCGTCCATTTTCGGCCTCGTTTCCTCGTTCAGCCCCGCGCAATCCCATTATCCGCCTCGATGGTAACAAATTCCATGCCCGCGTCACGCCATCGTGGAAGCCAATGTTCCAAACCGAGCAGCACATGTTCGCGGTCCGCATTCTGCGCCTGAAAATCTCCGTCGTGCATGAGTACAATATCTCCGGCCCCTACTTTCGCCAGCCGCTGGATAATTTTTTCCGCCGGCTGCGGCTTCCAGTCGTAACAAAGTTTTGACCACATCGCCACGCGCTCAATTCCAACTTCGCGCATCGCTCCATACAGCTGCGGCCCGCGAAATCCAAATGGCGGACGCATCCATTTCATTAATTTTGCCCCGCCCGATCCTGTGGCCATCGCTTTCGCTACGGAGTCCTCGCAGCGTTGTAGTTCGATTAAATTTCGCGCGCTAAAATGCAGCGCGAGATGCGGATGCGTATCCGTATGATTCGCCAGCAAATGTCCGCGCGCGTCAATCTCTCGAATTATTTCCGGACACGGCCGCACAAATTTTCCTACTACAAAAAAAGTGGCCTTTGCGTTGTAGCGCTCCAGCAATTCCAGCAGCCGCGGAGTCATCGCCGGATTCGGGCCATCATCAAACGTCAGTGCGATTCGCTTCGTTCCGCTTTGAGGAGGCAATCTTCGCAGCGCAGGTCCGAAAAGTTGTGACGCTGGAGACACCGCTCCCCACAGCGTCAGCCCCAAGCCTGCCGCGCCCACAACTGGTAAACCGATGGCCCACGGATTCACGACACTTCGCTCCGTTCCCGTACATCTATCATTGTATAACGCCGTTGCATAGACTCTAAGGAGACGGCGAGAACGCAATTATCGTATTATCCGAAACCACTTACATTGGACGAAAGCTTCGCCGTCTCCGCGGAAACCGGATGCCGCACGGGCACGTCTAAGAAACCCAGAAAGACATAAGCATCAGACTTCACCGGTTTAGAAACGTTGGAAACGGCGCCGAGAAAGTCAGCCGCATACCGGGTCAAAAGGTGGAAATTCAAAATGCTTTGGAACCAATTCGCACGGGTCGTTATTACATTCGCGTTGCTCTGCCTGCCCATGGCCGCACAGCAACCGCAGGACGCGCCGACCCACGTCACGCTGCAGGGCGTAGTCCAAACTCCCGATAAGACTCCCGTGCCCGGTGCTTCCGTTCACATCGTTGAGCAGACCACCGGCAAGTCCTGGATCACATGGACAGATGAAACCGGCAAATTCCGCCTGCCCGAGCTTCCCGCCGGAAAATTCCACATTGATGCGGCACAAATTGGTTTCGGTGGCGCCACCGCGGACGTTGCACCCACTACCGAAAAAAGCGACGACATTATTATGGTGTTGAAGATTGCGTCCGCTACGGAAATCGCCGCAGCGAACGAAGCAAACGCGGCAGCGAATGCGCCTACAACGGCAGCAGTTGCGCCAGTGACTCCGGGAACTACTCCACCAGCGGCAGCGGATACTGCGAAAAATCAGACAACAACTCCTCCAGCAGCCGGCACGACAACTCCTCCAACCGGCGCGAAGCCCGCAGGCACGCAAACTGCGCGCGGTGGGCGCAACAATCAGGGCACGCAAAGCGGCGGTCGTGGTAACAACAACGGCGGCGGATTCAACCGCGTTGACGTAAATGGCGCGGGCGCAAACGCTGACACGAATGATACGACCGGAGCAGGCGGAGCCGCAGGAGATGCAACTGGGCTGGGCAGCGCAGCGTCCAGCGATGCTCTACTCGTAGCGGGAACCACCGCCCAGGGCGTACAAATGGGATTCCCGGGAGGATTCGGTCCAGGTGAAGGCGGCGGATTCGATCCGAACAATCCCAACGGCATTCCGGGTGGTGGCGCTGACGCCGGTGGAATTCCGGGCGGAATTCCTGGTGTGAACGGCGGTGGCGGTCCCGGTGGCCGAGGCGGAGGACCCGGCGGTGGCGGTCCCGGCGGCCGAGGCGGAGGACCCGGCGGTGGTCCCGGTGGCAGAGGCGGAGGACGTGGTCAGGGCGGCGGTCAACCTCCTTGGGGAGTCCAGAACCGAATTCGTCAGCGTATCAACACTGTGCACTATACTTTGAACGAGACTCTGCTGGATTCCGCGTTTAACGCGCGTACCTGGCAGGCTGACGGACAGCCGCAGCCCAAAGAACCATTCAACAATAATAAGTTTGGCGGCAGCATCGGTGGCCCCGTGCGCATCCCGCACGTTTACGATGGCCGCGACAAAACGTTTTTCTTCCTGAACGTGAACGTCGGCCACGGACAAAACGCAAACTTCCTTACGGGTAACGTTCCCACGGCTCTCGAACGCACCGGAGATTTTTGCAGTTCCAGCTCTACAGGTGGACCGATTGATCTGTACAATTACCAGACGTCAAGTCCTACAAATCTCTCGACGCCTAGAACACTTCTGAATCCAGCGAATCCCTGCGCTCTGGCCGGCCCGATCAACCCGACAGCCGCCGCTTTGCTGGCATTGGTTCCGATGCCGAATCAAACGCCGACAGCGAACAGTCCCAATAACTTCGTCTTACAGACGCAGACACCCATCAACACACAAGCTATAAATTTGCGCGTGAACCAGACAATCTCGCCCAAGTTGAACTTTGGCGTTCAGTACAATATCAACCAGACTCAATCGTCCGGCCAGGGATTGTTCCCCGTTGAGACCAGCACCACCGCGGCACGCGCCCAGGTGGTGACACTTACATTCAATCAGAATATTTCGCCCAGGCTCATCAATGCGATCCAAGTGCAGTTCAGCAGAACGCGCAGCGACATTGTGAATGGTTTTTCAAACGGTAGTGTGAACGAGGAACAATTGCTCGGCATTCAGGGCGCGTCCCCAACTGCCCTCAACTTCGGACTTCCCGGCGTCAATTTGAACAGCAGCAACGGCGGGCTTTCGTACAGCGGATTTAACGAAACGATTCCCAGTCTGACCAGGAATCAAACTTGGAATTTGCAGGACACAATTACCTGGACGCACGGAAAACACGCCACGCACTTCGGCGTCATAGGTCGCCGCGTTCAACTCAATTCCGGCCGCGATCCCAATCCCGACGGCGGTTTTAGCTTTACCGGAATCCTGACCGAGAATTTCGCACCGTCGACCCTCAATCCGGCTGTCTTCAGCCCGGTCGCCAACACTGGATCGCCGCTTGCCGATTTTGAGTTAGGCCTGCCCGCTGGCACGTCGGTGCAATTTGGCGATACTTTCAACTACTTAAGGTCTCGCTCTTTCATCACCTACTTCACCGATGACTGGAAAATTTTCCCGCGAGTCACCGTTACTTACGGCCTGCGCTACGAACTGGTTCTTCCGGCCACGGAACTCTTTGGCCATCTCTCCGACCTGGCCGTAAATCCAACGAATTTCATGGATTTCCAGCAGGTAACGTCCGCGAACAGCGGCACGCTTCCAAGCTCGTTGGTTGAGCCGAATTATAAGAATGTGGCGCCGCGTATTTCTGTAGCATGGCGAGTGCCGGGTAAAGTTTTCGACGCGAATAACGGCAGGCATGCGTTGATCGTGCGCGCCGGATACAACATATTCGACAATTCAAACGCCTACACCAATATTGATACTCACTTATTGAATCAGGCACCGTTCGCTACGAACATCTCCAACACGGTAACGGTTCCCACGGCACCGCTGTCCTTTGCAACTGGGCTACTGCCGACAAACGGCCAGACAAATTTCAACTCGTACGTCGTGAACCCCAATTACCTGAATCCGATCATCCAGATCTGGAATCTCTCGATGGAAAGCAACATCACCGATGGATTGTTCTGGCAAATTTCGTACATCGGAACCCGCGGCGATCATTTGGACGTGCTTTCCGAACCAAACGTTCTGAACGTCGCCAACAACGCACTCATTGCGGGGGGAGGCGTACTTCCAACCATCCCGCAGCCCCAGACGTTCACGTACGATTCGTCCGGCGCTTCTTCTTTCTACAACGCTCTCCAGGCGCGCCTGCAAAAGCGTATGAGGAACGGCTTTACGTTCACTGCTCTTTACACGTATTCCAAATCCTATGACGATGCCAGTTCCGTCGGCGGCAGCAGCCAAACCGTAATTCAAGACTTCCCGAACATCAACGCCGAGCGCGGACTTTCCGCGTTCGATATGCGCCACCAAATCACCGGAAGCTCCACATACGAACTGCCATTCGGCGAACGCAAACGTTTTGCGCATAAGGGCATTTCGGCCAAAATTCTCAGCAGCATGCGAGTGAGCGGCAGCACTACGTTCCACACCGGAACGCCGTTGGAGCCCTACGTTCTCGGCGAATTAACCGCGATCAATAGCGGCGCGAACTTGGAAACGCGTCCTAATCTTCTCCCCGGCTGCAATCAGAATTTGTTGTCGGGTCAGGTCAGTATTTCTGAGGCCTTCAACACCACGTGCTTTGCCGCGCCGGGCGCTACATTCGCGGCGAGTCCCGGCTTTCCTGAACTTCCCGGTGGCGGCGGACTCTCTCCAGTCGGTCTTGCCGGCAATGCGGGAAGAGACATCGTCCGAGGCCCGAGCAGCATGGTTGTGAACATGGCTCTCGCCAAGACCATCACGCTCGGACGTGACGCACAAAGGCATCTCGACCTTCGCTGGGAGGTCAATAACCTCGCGAATCATCCGAACTGGTCGAGCTTTGGACTTGCCGTCGGCACGCGAAATTTTGGTGAAGTCCTGGGCGCCGGTTCAATGCGCACGATGGATGCCGTACTTAGGTTAAACTTTTAATAGGAACCCATATGAAGAACACACCGCACACTTCGAGAATTGGACGTTTCCTGGTTCTGCTGGCCATCTCGTCTTTATTGCTGCCCGTTGCGCCCGCACAACAACAAGGGACTACTCAATCAGGAACCACGCAATCGGGCGCGGCACAAGGTTCGCCGAAGCAGGCACCGCCGGCTCAGCAAACAACACCGCCCGTGCAAGATAACAACGGCGTAGTGAACATCCATCAAATGCCACCTCCGCCTCCGCCGGAAGCGCCGAAGGGTTTCGGCAAGAACGGCATCGTGAAAAACGTCGACCTGGTGCAGATTGACGCCACCATCACCGACGGTCGCGGCGCGGCCATCAAAGGACTAACGATGGCGAACTTCCAGCTTGCTGAAGAAGGCAAAGCGCAGCAGATTACCGGCGTCGACTATTTCGACGTTGAGAAAATTGAAACCGCGGGAAACACGGAAGATGCAACGCCTGTCACGATTGACCTGAAGACCAGCAATCCCGAGGAACTGCGCCCGATTGTGCGCTCGCACCGAATGATCGTTCTGTTCTTTGACTTGACCTCCATGGCGCCGGAAGATTTGCTGCGCTCCACTGACGCCGCGATGAAATTCCTGAAAGAACAAATGACGCCCGCGGACTTAATCGAGATCGTCACCTTCGGCACACAGTTCCGGATCAACGTGGCATTCACCAACCAGAAACCTGTGCTCGAACAATCCATCGCGCAGATCGCAAATCCCGGCAAAGAATCGCTGCTCGCCGCCCTGGGCAGCGCGGCCGGAGACGCGACAACTGAAGATAATCAGTCCGCCGCAACCGCCGATGACACCGAGTTCAACATTTTCAACACGGATAACAAGTTGTATGCCATCGAAGCGCTCGCGGGAATGCTGGGTGAAATTCCCGGCAAAAAAGCGGTAATGGAATTTACCGGCGGCATTACGCAGACCGGCGAAGAAAATCGCTCCGCGGTGCAGGCTGCTACCGACGCCGCAAATAAGAATGACGTCACATTTTTCCAGGTGGATTCCCGCGGACTGGTCACCGACGCTTCCGATGCCAGCGGCGGAATCGCCACCGGCAATTCGGCATTCAGCGGCGCCACCGTTCTGGCGACGGTAAACGCCCGCAACGCTTCGCGCGACACACTTTCCACTCTTGCTCAGGACACTGGCGGCAAGATGTTTGCCGACATCAACAATTTCAGCACGATCTTTAAGGAAGTTCAGGACGATACCACTGGCTATTACCTGCTCAGCTTTTACAGCACCAACACGAAACGTGATGGACGCTACCGCGGTGTAACCGTGAAGCTTGTGAACGTTCCCGGTGCGCACGTGAAAGCGCGCCAGGGTTACTACGCTCCAAAGGATTTCGGAATTTCCAACGCGGACGATCGCGAAAAGCAACTGGATGACGCGATGTCCTCTCAAGTAGCCGTCACGGAACTTCCTATGGCGCTTGATGCAGGCTCGTTCCAGTGGAGCAACAATCAGTACTTCGTTCCCGTCTCGGTGAAACTCGCTTCCAGCGCGCTGCAATTCGCCAAGGCGGGCGGCAAGCACGAAGCAAAGTTTGATTTCCTGTACGAATTGATCGATGTCGCTTCAAAACGCGTTGCCGGCACTCAGCGTGACACCATGACGGTGCCGCTCGATAACAACCAGCAGGCCATCGTTTATCAGGGCGGAATTTTGGTAGGCCCCGGACATTACACGCTGAAGTTCCTGGCGCGCGATAACGAAAGCGGTCGCATGGGCACCGTCTCGCAGGATTTGCTTTTGAGTCCGCCGCAACCGAGCAAGTTGCAACTCAGCAGTGTCATGCTATCCAGCCAGATTTCCAACATTCCCAAGAAGTCCGATGTGAAAAAACAGTCCTTCGGCGACGCCGCAAAAGAAAAAGATTCGCCGCTGGACGTGAACGGCCAGCGCATCGTGCCGAGTGTCACTCGAGTTTTCACTTCGGATCAGACGCTCTATGTTTTCTTCCAGGCATATGCGCCGGCGAAGACTGACCCGAATTCACTTCGCGCCGGTCTGGTATTTTTCCGCAATGGCCAGCGGTCTGACGATACGCCGGTCGTAGAAGCTTCCGAAGTGGACGCGAAAACGCACACTGCTTCGTTCCGCATCAGCCTGCCGCTTGCCAAGCTTCCGCCGGGACGGTACACCGTTCAGACTGTCGTTGTCGAAGCCGGTGGCTCGTTCGCCACATTCGGACGCAACTACTTCGCTCTGCGCGCGAAGCCGGGCGCAGCAGCAACGCCAACAGCGGCAGCGCCTGCGGCACCGGGCGGAGTACGGTAAAGAAGTTCGGTAAACCGTTAGAGCAGCTGATCGTCGGAGCAAGGTCAAGCTTAAACGCAGGATCTTGGCAGCAATCTAAAGGTGATTTTTTCGCGGCGTTGTTGGGCAATTTTTACGCATGACTTTGCCGCACAACTTGGATTGTTGACTTGGGTTTTTCCCTGAGGGGAGCGTAGCTATGACGCACCGGCATTCTTCGCAATTCTTTCGACTTCTGGCAATCTCCGCAGCCGCCGCTCTTCTACTTTCAGCGGCGCCGGCTCAGCAACAATCCGGACAGCAATCCACGCAACAATCTCAGCAGCAGTCTCAGCAACAGAACGGCACACAGGTGGTCCCGCAGCGATCCACTCTTCCCCCTGCGCCTCCACCGCCACCGCCGCGCGGATCGCCGAAAACCATAGGTCCGAACAAAATCGGCATCAACGTGGACCTCGTTCAGATTGACGCCGTCGTCACAGACAAAGACGGCAAGCTGATCAAAGGACTGAAGCCGGAAAACTTTGAGATGCTGGAAGAAGGCAAAGTTCAGAAATTGGAAGCGGTCGATTATTACGACACCGAAAAAATCGAGGTCGCCGGGAATGGTGACGCCGAACCCATCGTCATTGACCTGGACACCGCCAACGACCCGGAAACCATCCGGCCCATTGTGCGCGATCATCGCCTGATCGTTTTATTCTTTGACACGTCTTCGCTGAACCCGAGGATTTGATTCGCGCCACGGCGCCGCGAATGACTTCGTCAAGAAACAAATGACGCCCGCCGATCTGGTGGCCGTAATTTCCTTCGGCACCCAGTTCAAGGTGCTACGCTATTTCACCAACGACCGTAAAGTGCTGACCAAGGCAATTGCCTCGCTGATTCCCGGCAAGGATGCGATGCTGCAAGGCTGGGAACCGCCGTCCACCGACGCCACGCGGAAGATAACATGGCCGCCTTCACACCGGACGACACAGAGTTCAACATTTTCAATACTGATAACAAACTTTATGTCATCCAGATGCTCTGCCGAATCGCTCGGCGAAATTCCCGGCAAGAAATCTGTTTTGGAATTCACCAGTGGTGTCACGCAAACCGGCGAAGAAAATCGCTCAGCGCTACAAGCCGCCACTGACGCTGCGAACAAAAATAATGTGACCGCTCTATCAAGTCGATGCGCGCGGCCTGATGACCGATTCCGATGGATGCCAGCACCGGCATGGCAAAGGGTAATGCCGGATTCAACGGTCAAACAATTCTCGCGACGGTGAACGCGCGGCACGCTTCGCGCGACACCCTCTACACGCTGGCTGCGGATACCGGCGGCAAATTATTTTCCGATCTGAATGACTTCAGCGGAATTTTCAAGCAGGTGCAGGACGATAACATCGGCTACTATTTGCTGAGCTATTTCAGCTCGAACACCGCGCGTGACGGCCGCTACCGCCAGGTGAAAGTGAAACTCGTCGGCGTTCCCTCCGGGGCGCACATCAAACACCGCCAGGGATATTACGCGCCGAAAGAATTCGGCATCTTTAACGCGGACGATCGCGAGAAGCAACTTGATAACGCCATGGCGTCCGACGCCGTGATGGTCGAGCTTCCCATCGCCGTGGATACCGGCCAGTTCCGTTCCATCGATGGCCAATTTTTTGTGCCAGTTTCCGCGAAGATCGCATCGAGCGCCTTGCAATGGGCGAAGAAGAGCGGCCAACACGAAGCGAAATTTGATTTCCTATACGAATTCCGCGACATCAAATCGAGAAAAAGTGCAGGCGTGCAACGGGACACCATGACGGTGCAACTCGACGCCGTGAATTTCGAGCAACTCTCTCAGAAATCACTCGTCTATCAGGGCGGTATTATGCTGGGGCCGGGAAATTACCGGCTAAAATTTCTGGTGCGCGATAATTCCAGCGGCCACATCGGCACCTTCGAGCAGAATGTAAGTCTATATCCGCAGCGGCCGAATCAATTGCAACTCAGCAGCGTAATGCTCTCGAGCCAGCTCGTTGCAGATACCGCGCGCGTTCGCGGACAAGGCTCGCGTCAGGGCGGGCAGGGACAACAAATACGCCGGAACACGATGGGAAGTACCGCGCGCGTCAGAACTTCTCCGCTCGATGTGAACGGCCAGCGGATTGTTCCCAGCGTGACGCGCGTTTTCACTTCGCAGCAAACTCTTTACGTTTTATTTCAGGCCTACGCGCCGCCGAAAACGGATCCCAGCGGCCTTGCGTGCAGGACTCGTTTTCTTCCGCAATGGCCAGCGCGCCAATGACACCGCACTGGTTTCAGCAGCGGACATCAATCCCATCACGCACGCCGCATCCTTCCGCCTGAGCTTGCCGCTCGAAAAATTGGCCACTGGAAATTACACCGTGCAAGCCGTCGTTGTGGAAACTGGCGGCACGCAAGCAGCCTTCGCGCGAAATTATTTTAATTTGCGAAAGCCCGCGGTGCCCACGGCAAATCCAACCGCCGCGCCGGCGACACCGGGCGGAATGCCGAATCCAGACATTCGCTAGTTTCTGCGGTTGCGTTTACGAATTTAGATTTAAGGAAATCAACAGGCAGCCGAACGCGATCTTCGCACCGACATCTATTCCGTCTTGCGCAATTCCCGCAGATCAATCCCTAATTGCTGGCACTTCTTATACAAATGACTTCTCTCCAGCCCCAGCGCGCGCGCGGCGTTCGTCATGTGATACCCATGCTTCGCCAGCTCGCCGACCAGCGATTCCTTCTCGAATTTTTCTACGCGCTCAGCAAGCGTGCCGGAAAATCCCGCCGCACCGGTGGAATTTCCGCCGTGCACGCCGTGCGTATCTCCCGTTCGCGGCAGCGCCATGCGCACATCTTCCGCCGTTACACTTTCGCCGCCCGCAATCAGCAGTAATCGCTCGACAACATTTCGCAGCTCGCGCACATTTCCCGGCCACGCGT
Organism: Terriglobia bacterium; assembly: GCA_963840515.1. Classification (GTDB taxonomy): domain Bacteria; phylum Acidobacteriota; class Terriglobia; order Acidiferrales; family UBA7541; genus DASTCZ01. The sequence continues at coordinate 7,258 of CAWIZI010000011.1, read as the reverse complement.
AATGTTGCAGCTCCCGAATCGCGTCGGGCTCAATCGGTTTTTCCTTCCATCCATTTTGCGCCGATACCTGCCGCGCGAAATGTTGCACCAACGTGGGAATGTCGTCCACTCGCTCGCGCAGCGGAGGCAGCGTCAGCGGAAAAACATAAATCCTGTGAAATAAATCCTGGCGGAACGCATTCTGCCGCACAAGTTCTTCCAGATTGCGATGCGTCGCCACGATCACCCGCGCGTCCACGCGCACCGGCTTATCTCCGCCGACGCGCTCGACCTCACCCTCTTCCAGCACGCGCAAAAGTTTCGCCTGCATCGTCAACGGCATGTCGCCAATTTCGTCAAGAAATAATGTGCCGCCATGCGCTTGCTCAAATTTTCCCGTGTGCCGCCCCGACGCTCCCGTAAACGCGCCTTTTTCATGGCCGAATAAGTTCCGACTCAATTAATTCCGCCGGAACCGCCGCGCAATTCAATGTGATAAATGGCCCCGCATGCCTCGGACTATTTTCATGTAGCGTCCGCGCTACCAATTCTTTTCCCGTACCAGTTTCCCCTAAGATACAAACACGCGTTTCGCTCGCCGCCACTCGCCGGATCTGCGCCATTAACCGTTCCATCACTGGACTTTGCCAAACTATTTCGTGACGCCCCAACCGCGTGCGCAACTCGCGATTTTCCTGCTCCAGCCGCGAAAGTTTCAAAACATTCTCAACGGTCACCATCAACTTTTCCGTCGAAAGCGGCTTCTCCAGAAAATCCACGGCCCCCAGCCGCGTTGCGCGCACCGCCATTTCAATGCTTGCTTGTCCGGAAACCATTACGACCGGCGTGGTCACTCCGGCGTTCTTCAAGTCTTCCAGCAGACTAATTCCATCGCGGCCCGGCATCATCACGTCCGACATAATCAAATCGAAGCGCTCGGATTTCGCCAGCTCCAGCGCGCGCACTGCCGAATCGCACACCGTCGCTTCATATCCCGCCAAACGAAACGCGCGTGAAAGTGAAGCCAGCGTGTTCGGATCGTCATCAACAACCAACAAATGCGCGGTGTTTTTCATTCGCCCAATCCCAGCGTACTTTTCACGCCAACATTTTCCGTGCGCCGCTTTTCTTTCACCAATTCAGCTTCCTCGCGCGGTGCCGCGCCATTTCCAGATCCGCGTTCAGTGCCTCGTCCTGTTTCAATGTGACTTTCCACACCCGGCGGACGCACCGGCAACTCAATCCGGAATGTCGCCCCATGTCCCGGCGCGCTCTCCACCGATACTTTCCCAAAATGATCGCTCACGATCGATTGCACAATCGCCAGCCCCAGCCCCGTTCCCATGCGCTTCGTCGTGTAGTACGGCGTAAATAATCTTTCGCATTCCTCCGGAGTGAGCCCCGCGCCCGTATCAGAAATCTCCACCCCCACCACGCCATCGCCATGTCCGGTTCGCACAGTCAAGGTGCCGCCCGAAGGCATCGCGTCCAGTGAGTTCAGCACCAAGTTACTTAGCGCGCGATGTAGCAAATCGGGATCGGCCTGAATCACCGGCATATTTTCATCCAGATAAAGTTCCGGAGTCACCGGCGGCCGGCCCATCACATTAAATTGTGCATCGTAAACGCGCACCGCATTTCTCACTGCATCATTCAAATTTGTGGGTTGAAATTGCGGCGCAGGCATCTTTGAAAAATCACTGAAGCGCGTAACAATCGTTTTCAAATTATCCAGTTCAGCCCGCAGAGTCTTCGTCGACTCCGTAAATATTTCATCGAAAAGTTCCGGCGTCTGTTGACGCGCCCGCTGCAGATTCTCAAGCGTCAATTGCAGCGGGAACAGCGGATTTTTCAACTCATGCGCCAGCCGCCGCGCAATTTCCCGCCACGCCGCCACCCGCTCCGCCTGCACCAATCGTTCACGCTGCTCGGCCAGTTGACGCGTCATCTCATTAAAGTCCCGCGCAAGTTGGCCGACCTCGTCGCGCGATTTCACATCTACGCGCACCGCCCAATCTCCCGCGGCAACTTCGCGTGCGCCCGTCGCCAATTTCGCCAGCGGACGCGTAATTCGCGCTGAAAACCACACACTCATAAAAACGCCCAGCAAAATTCCCGCGCCGCCAACGATCACTGCGAGTGAACGGATAAAACTCACCAGCGTCACAAGTTCCTTGCGCGAACTCCCCACCAGCAGCACACCCAATAATTGATCCCCGCGCCCTTGCAACGGAATCGCGTGGAAATTTTCCGCGCTCCCGGGTTCGGCGGAATTCCATTGCACCGTCAACTCCGCCGGCATTCCCTGTTTCTGTACTCTTTCAATCAAGGGCGCAAGTTTTTCCGCCTGCCCCACGGATCCATTCACGTCCGTCAGCATCGTCGGATCGAATCCGGCCTGCAAATTTTTATAAAGCAGCGCGCGCATTCCTTCCGGAAGCGCCAGCGTTTTCAGAAAATCTTTATCGAGCTGCACTCCGCCAATAATGTAAAGATTTTTTTCATTCACAGACGCGACGCGCACCGCCGTCAGCGAAAGCGCCACGCCATCCGGCAATTCCGTGCGGCTCAAAAATGCGCCTGCCTGATTCCAGTCGTGCCCGTTGGCGGTCACCCATTCCATTTTGTATCCGAAGTGCGCCTGCCACTCTTTCGAGGAAATTACCGAGCCGTCGTCTCCCACGATATCCAGAAAATCCAGCGCATTGGATTTCGCCAGCCCTTCCGCTTCAGAAAGATAATTCGACGCGTCGCCGCCAGGCCTGTAAATACTAATCGCCATGCTGGTCGTGCCCTGCGAGTCTTTTATTCCCGTCACGCGACGCACCACGTCGTCGCCGCGCTGTTCGTATTCCTGTTTAAATTGTTCGGTCAGCGCGTTCGTGTGCCCTTGATCAATTTTCTCGAACTCGCTTTGCGTGTACGTGGAAACTCCCCACGCCACAAGCGCCACGGCGACGATGATCGTCAGCGTGAAAACCAGCGCGAGTTTTAATCGAAAGCTCACTCTTAATTATTTCCTGTCCCGGCCCGCGCCGCCTGCTCCAGCCACAAATCTTCCAATCGCCATCCGCCCCATTTCGGCGGCATCCAATCTTTCACTTGCGCGCTCACGGCGTAAATTTCCGGCACGAATGCCACCGGAATTATTCTGCCGCGATCCAGCACTGCGCGTTCCGCTGCGTATCGTTGCTCCGGAGTTTCCAGCGGCATGAACGCCGCCTCTGCTTGCGCTCCGTTCAGGCGATTAATGAATGTAGCAAGCGCTTCGCGCGCATCCGGCGCGACAATTCGCCATCGTGCCAATCGCACATCAGAATTATTCGACACGCCGCCGCTGGCCGCACTCTCCGGTGAAACACTCAAATTAATTCCCGCATCGCGTGCGTTCACCGCAATCCGCTGCGCAACCAGCGCGGCGGAAGGATCAGCGCCATCATAAACCAACGTCTGCAATGGTGACGCAGAGTATTCCGCGCGAATTTTCTTTGCGTTAACAACGTTCACTTCCGCCGGAAATAAAAACGCATACCCGGAAAGCCATTGCGGCAATAAACTTCCCGCCGGCTCGCCCTGCCTCTGCAAAAGAACATTTACAATTGCCGCGCGATCAATCGCCAGCGAAAGCGCCTGCGTAAATCGCGGATCGTATGCCGCCGCGCCGCGCGGAGTAATTACCAGCGCCCATAATTCCGATGGCGCCGAAGCCGAAACGCGTGCGCCAGAAACTTGCGCCGCGCGACGCACCAAATTCGGCAACAATTCAATCACGTCAACTTTTCCCAACTCCAAATCCGTTTCCTGCTGTTGCGACGACACCCCCAGCGCAATTTCAATCCGATCCACAAACGGACGCCCCGCCCAGCAATCCTCATTCGCCTTCAATTCCAATCGCTTTTGCGCTTGCCAATCAGTAATCCGAAATGCGCCGGTGCCAACAACAGTGTCTTGCGCCGCGCGAAAAACAAAACTTCGTTCCGTAGCAAGCTCCGCCAGCAAATTCGGCCGTGGCGATTTAAATTCAAATACAACCGCCGTCCCAGCTGCTGATGCATTCCATCGCGCAGCGTCTTCAGCCTGCAACGCCGCCACCACCGCGTCACTAGTCAAAACAGTTCCATCATGAAATTTCACGCCCGTGCGAATCTGAAATTGCCAACGCGCAAAATTCGCATCGTGCTGCCAAGAAATCGCCAGCGCAGGCTGCGCCTGCCCAGCATCATTCATCCGGATCAATCGCTCAAACACCAATCCCAGCAATCGCTCCGTCGCGCCAGCATCCGTCGATTCCGGATTCCATCCGCGCGGGTCCATCGAATTCACACGCTCCCGCATTTCCACGCGCAGCACTCCGCCATATCGCGGCCGCTCCGACGCACGCGCCGGCGCAAAAATAAATCCGCTCAGCAAACACGCCGCAGCGATGCTACTGAGAACACCCAACCTTAAGAAGGTACGCTTCATAATTTCCAGTTTTCAGATTGTGTACAACCGCGCGCGCTGGCCCGTCTCCGTCCGCGGACCACATCGAAACAATTGTTCCGTCCATTTCCAGCGGATCGGTGAGCGCCCGAAATTCGGAACCGGTCCACTCATAAACTATAACCGCATCCGTTTTCGTGTAATCGCTCGGACGGGTTGCGAGAATTTGCCAGCCGTTGCCGCATTCCGTTTTCACCACTGCAAGTTCCGATCCCCAACCAGATGCAGTTCCCGCGATTTCGGCACTCTTGTTCGTAAAAATTCGCACCTTCCCATCGGTTCCACTTGAAATCCAGCCGGGCTCGCCATTCACTTCAAGGCCCGCTAGCGAAAAGAATGGTTCCTTCTTGTCCTCTGCGTTATTCGGCAACGTCCCGCCGACCCATGTGAACCAATTCTGCCCACTCGCAAGAGTGGCATTCGCGCTTTCCAGTCCTGGCCCCCAAAACGACCAAGGATTTTTCGATGGGACACACTTCGCATCCGCCAAATAGGTATCTCCTGAACAGATCACATCCTCGATATGCGACTCGAAACCACTATCCAGTCGCTTTATTCTTCCACGCGCATCCCGCGATAGCGGTTTGTCATGTCCGAACGATACATTCGGAAAGGTTTCCCACCCCATCATCACCATTACCTTCAACTCTGCCGGAAATAAGACAAGCTGAACGCCACAAGTCTCCTTCGTCAATTTTTGGCATTCAATAAAATCCAGAAACGGGGAGTTGTCGGAAAATATCAGTTCGCGATCCAAATGCGCTCCGTTCATCCACGGCTGAACATCTAGACTCGTGCGTTGAAACGGCGTCATCAACACCGTGCGCGTTCCTTCTATTTCATATTCAGCAAGCCACATCCGTTCAACCAAATCCTGCGACAGAGTGATCCGCACTTTCACATCGAACGAAGTATCCGCAACGGTACGCAGTCCCCGCGTCCGCAATTCGCCCTCGATCACCTTCTTCGCATCATCCAATTCCGAAGCCCGCATCTCTCCCGTCAAATCCACCACTTCCACAGCAACTTTTTCCTTATGATCAATCTGCGCCGCGATCTTCTGCGCCAATTCCCGCGCCGCCTTTGCAGACGCGTCATCCGCCCAACAAGCCGGTCCACCTAAAATTGATAGGAAGCAAAACAGGAAGCTCGCAAGCGCGATGCGCGGCGTTCGGGCCCAAATCTCAAACAAAGTCCAGCGTTTCACGGTGAGTAAATCTCATACTAGCATACGCTCCCGCCGGCAAATTTGCCGTCCGCGGCGCGTTTCCATCCAACAAACTCTCGCGCTACACGAAACATCCTGCTAACGAATTGCGTATATCAAATAACGTGCTGCGAATCTTGTCGGAGACAATGGTAGAATTCCGCCATTCTCAGCAACGCAAATAGGCCTTTCCGACGCAGGCCAACCATGAGGAGATCCATGAATCTCGCATCCACATTCACTTTTTCCAAGCGCGCGCAATTCCGCGCTATGAATTTGATGTTGTTCTACAAATTAATGTTGCTCTGCGCGCTTGCCCTCATCACCAGCGCCGCAACATTCGCGCAAGCGCAGGAAACGCGCCTCATGCGTTATCCCGACGTCTCCAAGGACCAAATTGTTTTCAGTTATGCCGGTGATTTGTGGACCGTCCCACGCGCCGGCGGCCACGCGCATCGCTTGACCGCGCATCCCGGCGAAGAAATTTTCCCGAAATTTTCTCCCGACGGAAAATCCATTGCCTTCACCGGCGATTATGACGGCAACACCGACGTCTTCGTCATGCCCGCCACCGGCGGCGAACCGCGCCGTCTCACCTATCATCCGGCCGCCGATCTGGTTACCGGCTGGACGCCCGACGGCAAGAAAGTTTTGTTCCGCTCCAATCGTTACAGCGAACCGCCGGAATTCACGCGTCTTTTCACCGTGTCACCCGAAGGCGGCACGCCGGACATGCTTCCCATTCCGCGCGCCAGCCTCACCAGTTATTCGCCCGACGGAAATCGCATTGCATTTCTCTCCACCTCGCAGGAATTCCGCACTTGGAAACGCTATCGCGGAGGATGGAAGCCTCCCATCGGAATTTATGATCTGAAGAAAAATACTTACGAAGAACTGCCGAAAACCACCGGCATGGATCTTTTTCCGATGTGGCACGGCGACACCATCTACTACATTAATGATGGCGATGGCGTGATGAATCTGTATCGCTACGATCTCGCCTCGAAGAAATCCCGCAAGCTCACCAATTTCACCGAGTACGACATCAAATGGCCGAGCCTCGGTCCGGACGCCATCGTCTTTGAAAATGGCGGAATGATTTACACATTCGATCTCGCCTCCGAAAAACAGACGCAAATCCACATCACCGTCGCCGGCGACGACATCGAATCGCGCCCTGAGGTGCGGAACGTCGCCGATCAAATCCGCGGCGCGGCCATTTCGCCCAGCGGCGCCCGCGCTGTGTTTGAAGCGCGCGGAGATATTTTCACTCTTCCCGCCGAACACGGCAGCCCGCGCAACATCACCGTCAGTCCCGGCGTCCACGAACAAAATCCAGTTTGGTCGCCCGATGGAAAATGGATCGCCTATCTTTCCGACAAATCCGGCGAATTTGAAATTTATATTCGCCCGCAAATGGGCGGCGACGAAGTTCGCGTCACCAGCGACGGCAAGGTTTATCGTTACGGCCCCAAGTGGTCGCCCGATAGCAAGAAACTTTTGTTCTGGGATAAATCGCTGCGCCTCTTCTACGTGGATATCGACCAGAAAAAATCCGTCGAAGTGGATCACGATGATCGTCAGCAAATC
>CAWIZI010000010.1:0-150431 GCA_963840515.1 Terriglobia bacterium | reverse complement strand
CGCCAAATCTTTTCTCGGTTTGCGCGGCACCTCCACTTTGTCGTGGGCGTGCGTTCCTTCGACTTTGCCGGGCTGAAAATCACCATCGTGCCCCGCCGGACCCACCCCCATCCCGTGACCATATCCTCCCCCACCGCTAGATCCCGGTGGCCTATTACTGGGTGGATTGCCTTGCGGAGGATTTTGCCCGAGCGCGGTTTGCGTCATAGAAAACAGCGCGACAGCTCCGGGAGCGAACTTCAAGAAATTTCTGCGTGAGCGATCCGGACTCATTCCACTTCTCCTGCAAGGACGCCCGTGTGCCACGAGGCGGGTGGCGGCGTCAACGCGGATACTATAAACTGATTCCGCCGTAGTTCCCTAATTGTATGACGAATTTGTTTCCTCAGTGGACAAATTTATTGCTGGCCCGAGGCTTGCGGGTCGCCGGCATATGCCTGCTGGCGGTGCTGCTGATTCGTCTGCTGCGATCCGCCACAAATAAACTGATTGATCACTCCGCAGGGGAGTCCGCTAGCCGGTCCGCACGCCAACACGAACAACAAACTCGAACGCTCGCCGGAATTCTTTACAGCGCGGGCGTCGGAATCATTATCGCCATTTCGATTTTGATGATTCTTCGCGAGATTGGCTACGACATCACCATTCTGGCTGCAGCTGCTGGACTTGCCAGCGTGGCCGTCGGTTTTGGCGCGCAAAATCTGGTGCGCGATTTGATCAATGGATTCTTCATCGTGTTTGAGGATCAATTTGTGGTCGGTGACACGATCCGCGTCGGTGAAACTGTTGGGCGCGTGGAGCACATCACGCTGCGGCGCACGGTGTTGCGCGATCCGCAGGGCGCGCTGGTGACGGTGCTGAACGGACAAATCCAACAAGTCGCCAACTTGAGCCGCGATTGGGCGCAAGTGTTTATCAACGTGACTGTGGCAGCGGATGCACCCGTGGAACCGCCATTACTTGCGCTCGATCGCGTTGCGGCGGAATTCCGCGCGGATGCGGCGTGGTCCGGCGCGCTGGTGGACGGGCCGCGAGTGCTGGGCGTGGACGCGATCAGTCCGCAGGGCGCGAAACTTCTGGTGCAGGTGAGAACCGCGCCAAATCGTCAGGACGATGTAGCGCGCGAATTGCGCCGGCGAATTTGCGCGCGCTTTGAAACGGAGGGCATTCGCACTACGGGAGTTCAGCGCATAGAGGTTCAGCGCGTTGAAATTCAGCGCACGGACCAAGCATCGTGACGCTCGAAGAAGCGCTGGTATCCGTGTGGCGTCAGACGCTCGACGAAAATCTGAATCTGGTCGAGCTGGACGGCGCGCGTTTCCCCGTGCAGAGAACGCAGCGGCGCAGACTTCGTCAGGTGGATTTTTCGGTCGGCGGGCAATCGTTGCGTGGCCTCGAGCAAAGCCCTGAGACTCGCTCAAAATGGGCGGCGATGGCGCGAGACGGGCAGAAAGTGATGCAGTTTCTTTCGGGCGGACTTTATATCGGAAATGTTGCAGACGGAAATCTGACGATGTACCGCAAGACTGCAGCACGAGAGAAAAAGGCAGCGAGTGCAAGCGCGCCAAAAACACGTCCCGCCAGTTAGCGCGCCGATGGCGTGGTCTCGGCTAGGTTACAACTGTTGTCGAAGGCTCGACTGTTTTTGACGCTTCTACTTCGGCGGTTTCCGAAATTTCCGCAAGCTCAACTCGATCGCGGCCGTTGTGTTTCGCGCGATATAACGCGCGGTCAGCCGCACGCACGACCAATTCCAACGCAGGCGCTTTCCAACTAGAACTGCACGCCGCGCCAAGACTTACCTTCACGGGAATTGTTGATTCGCCCGCGGCGAACGGACGCGAACGAAAACCTTCCAGAATATTTTCAGCGCGTAGTCGAAGACTCTGTGCATCGCATCCGGGAACTACGATTAAAAATTCCTCGCCACCGTAACGTCCAACGGCGTCATACCCACGTACGCCAGCCGTTAGTCTCTGCGCCGCTTCGCGCAGCACGGAATCGCCCGCGCCGTGGCCCAGCGTGTCGTTCACCGACTTGAAGTGGTCGAGATCGGCGAGAATGACGCCGCAAACGCCGTCCTGCCGTTTCGCGCGTTCCAACTCGCGGCGCAGGAAATCCGCGATGGACGCGCGGTTCAGCAGTCCGGTCAATTCGTCGTGCGTGGCTTTGTATTGCAACACGTCCGTCGCCGCAACCAACTTGTCTTCCAGTTCTAGAATGCGCAGGCCAACGCGAATCCGCGCGCGAAGTTCTTCGGGGAAAAATGGTTTGGTTAGATAATCGTCCGCGCCCGCTCCAAGCCCTTGAATCACATCCTGCTTATCTTCTTTGGATGTGACCAGCAGAATGTACGCATAGGCGTATGCCACGCGCTTGCGGGCTTCGAGACACACTTCGGGGCCGGACATTCCAGGCATCATCCAATCCAGAATCACCAGACGTGGAGGATCTTCGCTCTGCAAAATTTCCCAGGCCGTGGCTCCGTCATTGGCTTGGATCACTTCGTAGCCCCACTTACTGAGGAGCCTATCCAGCAGGAGACGGGATACGGAATTGTCGTCGGCAATTAAAACTTTCAATTTGCTACCTCCGGACAGGCCGCCAAAAGTTCCGGCTTCAACAATTCCCATTCGGAATTGAGCTCGGCGAAATCGGTCTCGGCGTCAGCCAGTTTCTGATCTCGTCCGCGAATTTCAAGTTTTCGAGCGATCGCTGACAACGCATTCGCGCCAAGACTGGCTGCGCTTCCCTTCAGCGAATGAGCGGCATTTTCCAGTTGCGATGCGGAATCTTCGGCCAGCGCCAGGCCGATTGCTTTAATTTGCAACGGCGCATCACCGATAAACAACTGGATTAGTTCGCCCATCAATTCATCGTTGCCTTGCAAGCGGTCGCTTAATTCGGCGCGGTTGAATGAAAGTTCGCGCTGAAAACGTGTGAGCACCAGCCGGTCGATTTCCGCCATCAATGTATGGAGTGAAATGGGCTTGGCAACGTAACCATCCATCCCAGCCTCGATGCATCGTTCGCGATCGCCTTTCATCGCGTGAGCCGTCATCGCAATGATTGGCACATGCGTGCCTGTTTGTTGTTCCATGCGGCGGATTTCCGTGGTGGCTTCCAGACCGTCCATTTCGGGCATCTGCACATCCATCAGCACAGCGTCAAATCCCTTAAATCCAGCTTCAATCAACAAGTTGACCGCCTTTCTTCCGTTGTTGGCGACAATTACTTTGTGACCCTGCCTCTCGAGCAATCGCACCGCGAGTTGCTGATTGACCAGGTTATCTTCGGCCAACAGAAATCTCCGCGGTGCTACGATGTTTTTGGCCTCGACAGGAACTTCCACAGGCGCCGGCGCGGAAATCGCAACGCCGCTGTGCGCGAGAGTACTGAGAATCGCGTCCAGCAATTCGGATTGTTGAATGGGCTTCACAAGGGTCGCTGCTATGCCGAGCCTGCGGCATCGCTCTTTATCTCCCGCTGCTAGATCAGACGTGAGCATCATGATGGTCGCTCCGGCGAGCTCCGAATTCTCGCGAATCTTTTCCGCTACGGCAAAACCATCCATGTCAGGCATGTGCGCGTCGAGCAAGATCAGTGGGTAAGGACGTTTTGCGGCGGATGCGTCCCCAAGAATCGCAAGAGCTGCTTCTCCTCCGACGGCCGCCGCAGGAGTCATTTTCCAGTTGTTCAGCATCTCGACCAAAATTTTCCGGTTCGTACCGTTATCGTCCACAACCAGCACTTGCGTGCCTTGCACTTTCTCCAGACTTAGTTCGGCCAATTGTGCGCGTGCTTCCCCAAGTCCAAATGACGCCGTGAAATGAAACGTGCTGCCAATTCCTGCTACGCTTTCGACCCAAAATCGGCCACCCATTAAATCGACCAGCTGTTTCGCGATGCTCAATCCAAGCCCCGTGCCGCCGTAGCGCCGCGTGGTGGAGCTATCCGCCTGCGTGAAAGGCTCGAGAATTGTTTTCAATTTCTCGGCGGGAATGCCGATGCCGGTATCCTGCACTGTGAAATGGAGCATCGCTGAATCGGCGTGTTGCTCTTCCATTTCCACGCGGACTTTAATTTCGCCCGTATCGGTGAACTTGATGGAATTGCCTACAAGATTCACCAGAACTTGTCGCAGGCGCGTAGGATCTCCGATGATGTTCTCAGGAACATCGGCGGGAATATCCACGGTCAACTCGATTCCCTTTTTGTGCGCGCGAATCGCTAAAGCCTTCAACGTTTCCAACAAAGCGATGCGTATCTCAAAAGGGATGGATTCCAGATCAAGTTTGCCCGCTTCAATTTTTGAGAAGTCCAGAATGTCGTTGATAACCACCAGCAATCCGTCGGCGGAGGATTTCACCATCTGAAGATATTCGCGCTGTTCGGGTTCGAGATTGGTATCCAGCGCCAATTCGGCCATGCCGAGAATTCCGTTCATGGGCGTGCGAATTTCGTGGCTCATGTTGGCCAGGAATTCGCTCTTGGCGCGATTCGCGGATTCCGCGGACTCTTTCGCCGAGCGCAACTGTTCTTCCACACGCATGCGCGCCACGAATTGGCCAATCTGGCTGCCCAGTGAACGAAAAACAGAGAGCAGCGATGGATCGACTTTTTTCGGTTCGCGGTTAAAAAATTCCAGTACGCCATTCACTTTGTTCTCGAATGCGACTGGAAACGCAAACACGGAATGAATCCCGGATTCGTGCAGCAATTTCCAGCGGACAGGATTTTTTTCGTTGCTAATCTCATAGATAAACGCGGGATCATTTTTCTCCCAAACGTAGCCAATCAAATCCTGGCCGACAGTAAAGGTCACCTTTGCCGAACTTTCGAGAAACCTTAGAAATTCCTCTCCCGGCGTATGATAATTTTCCGCGCGCTGCATGGCGTTAATTTCGGGATTAAGCACCCAGAATTCGCCCAGATCCCATCCCAATGTGTCGCAAACAAACTGAAGCATCCGGGTCACTGCGTTGGAAAGAGATGGAGAATCCGCGAGGATGCTCGTAAAGGCGTACTGAATTGACTGGCGTTGTGCTGAGGTTTTTTGTTCGGTGATATCGCGAACTGTCGCGATGAAGTACGTCGACGCTTCCGCCTTAATCGCCGTCACCGCGATATCGGCGTCAAACTCACTGCCATCATGGCGGCACAGCACCGCCTCCGCCTGATGCCCCACAAAATCTGATTTGCCCGTATCGAGATAATTGTACATATCGTCGCGATACGCGGTTCGCAAGCGCATCGGCGCGATCACCTGCTCGAACGGTTTTCCAAGCGCGTCCACCTTCGGTATCCCCAGCATCTCCTCCATCGCGGGGTTGAACTCTGTGATGCCCTGCTCGACGTTGTGCGCGATGATTCCATCCAATGCGGCGTCTTGAAACGCAACTCTGCGCGCCTCGCTCAACTCGAGCGCTTCCTGCGCTCTCCGGCGTTCCGTCACATCGCCGTACAATCCGAACGCGCCCACCATGCCACCATTCAGCATCAGCGGCACCGCGTAAATTTCCGCGTCAAACATGCTTCCATCTTTGCGGCGCCGGCGGGCGACAGTGTGAATGCTTTCGCCGCCAACTCCACGCCGCGTCAGCTCCATCGCGTCTGCCTTTTCCTGCTCACCACAAACTAAACTGTCTATTTCTCTGCCGATAATTTCTGACTGTTGATAGCCGAATAGCCGCTCAAATGCGGGGTTGCAGAGAGTGATGTTCAGGTGCGCGTCCATCGCGACAATGCCCAGCGGAGCCGTTTCGATCAAGGAGTTCAGGTACGCGGTGCGTTCGGCAAGCTGGTCCTCCGCAACACGGCGTTCTGCCACCTCAGACTGAAGTTGCGCAGTGCGCTGCTCGACGCGCAGTTCGAGTTCATCATGAGCCTTTCTCAGATCGCCGTCGCGCGATTCGATTTGCGAAAGCATTTGATTGAAGCCCTCGACGAGATGTCCCAATTCGTCGTCTGATTCTTTCGTCGCGCGAATGGAATAATTTTGCTCCACGGAAATCATCTTTGCGGTCCACGCTAATTCCCGGATTGGGCGGGTGATAGCATCCTGCAACCGCGTGGAGATCGTGGAAGCAAGAAGCAACGCCGCAAGGAATACCGCGCAGAGCACGGCGCCGAATTGGCCGAGCCTGCCATAAAGTTCGGCAATATCGGATTCCACGTAGAGCGTGCCGATCGTCTCACCGTTGTACCGGATGCTGTGAAACATCCGAATGCGGCCGCGGGAATATCCGTAACCTTCCGCAGCCGCGGGCGGGGCGTGAAATTGATTCGCGTGGTTGCGCACGTAAACGGCGATCACAGTTCCATCGGCTGCGTACAGGCTGGCCGCCGTGATGCTCGCCTTCGCGGAAAAGCTGCTCAGAATTTCTTTCGCGGAATCTTCGTCGTGAAAAATAATCGCGGCCGAACTATTCGAGCCTACAATTCCGGCCACCGCTTTCAGCGTGTCGATTCGCGTGTGATAAAAAGAATAGGACTCGAATCCGATGAGCACGATCCCCGCCATCGCCAGCGCAACGGCAGTCGTGAGCATGGTGAGTGCCCGTATCTTTTTGGCGAGCGGTAGTTGGCTTATGAATTTCATCTTAGTTGGCCGCCGGTTCGGGAAGGTCTACGACGCTTCGCGCCAGCGCCAGTAATTTGCTGCTCAACTTAATCTTTGTGCGCCCAATTGCTCCTACGTTCACATCAAATCTCATTCGATTGTTTTCGATCTGGAGCCTTAACATTCCGCCGCAGGCGAGGAAGTCGTCCGAGGTACCGATGGCTAGCGCATCGTGCTGGCGCGCATTCTTCAAAACATCTATCACGACTGGTCTGCGCGGCGAATCCACATATAGCACCTGGCAATTGCGCATATCGGCCGCGGACTTAACGCCGCGATCTTCCAGGAAGCGGCCATTGAGGGCCTTGCCAATGGATATTGATCGGAACGCGGCGCGGACGTCGTCGGCTCCGAGAAAGCACGTGGTGATAGGCGATCCGGCGCCCGTATATGCCTGCATCGGCCATTCGGTGAATTTCACAAAGTTGAATATGAACGCCGCGCGAATCTCCGCTTGCGATGGCGCCGCAGTTGACTGCATAGTGCCCGCCCGCGCGCAAAGACAAAACACCACGGCGAGATACGCTCCAATACACGCGAATGCGAACGCAGCGGCATGGCGTAGCCTTCGAGCGTTGGCGTTTTTGTTACGCAGCGAGTAACACTTCATTTTTTCGCGTTACCTTGAAAATGCCAGGTCACTTTCGCGTAATAGCTTCGGCGAATCGCGGCGGCCTCAAACCAGTCAGGCTCGGATCCAGTTTCGATGTGACTCGGAGAGAGCAAATTCTGGCCTACGATTGCAAAATCAGCGTGCTCGCCGACGCGCCAGCCAATGCGAGCGTCCAATCGGTAATATCCCGGAACAGCAAATGAATCCAGCGGGCCGACGCGGTAGAGTGCGCTGTCAAACTCAAGATGGTGCGGAAGGTCGAGACTTGAGCGGACACTAAACTGATGGTGCGGAGCATTCAGTGTAGTTGCGGTCGTATTCGGCGCCGCGTCCGCCGAGCCATCGCGAAAAACTCCGTCAAGCCACGTGCACCCGCCACTCAGCTTCCAAATCGAAACCGGCTTCCAGTTTCCGAAGAATTCGATTCCGTGGGTTTGGCCATCGATTTTGTTGTCTTCGATCTCGGGTAACAGAAGAAACGGAATTCCAGAGCCTGTCTCAAGAATTGGCGTGCCAGCGTTCTCACCATTTATTCTCGTGTAGTGATTCAAATACGCGGTGGCCGAAAGTGAAACAGTCGAAGTGAGTTGCGCGCGATATCCAATCTGAAACGCAATTTCCGCCTCGGGACGGATACTCGGATTTCCAAAAGCCTCCGGAACAATCAAAAGTCCTCCTGGCCCAGGGACGGGACCGAGGAAAGCATCAACCCCAGTATCGGATGGAGAAATCCCACGCAATGCCCGCGAAGCGGCAAGCCAAACAGCCTGCCGAGCAGCTGGTGTCCAAAGAAGTCTGGCGTCAGGTTGGAAATCGATCTCCGACGTGTACTCGCGCTGCACGCGCCCGCCGAGGGTCACACGCAGGCGTCCCGGCATCAATTCGATTTCGTCTTGCGCGAAAGCACTTACAAGATTCTCGAGGGCCCGCGGCGGAGTGAACGACACCGGCATTCCGCCAATGGTGTCGATTTGAATTGCGCGATAGTCAACGCCCCAAACCAAGTCGTGACGCTTGCCGATAGCAATGTGATGTTGAAATTCCATGTCCACGGTGTTGGAAGTTCCGGTCACAAATCCGGCATCCGCGGTTTCGTGGTCAAAATAAACTTGAAGGCTGATTTCCGATCTCGCGGAAAAAGTGCGCTTCCAGTGCGCCAGCAAATTGCCACCGTGGTCTTCAAGCGTGCCCGGCAATGGCGCAAAGGTCAGCGGCGTCAGGGAGGTCGTGAAGTTTGTGGTTCCCTGTCCATCGCTCCGGAACAGATCGCCTTCAATCGTCAGCGAATCACGCGAGTTCAAAATCCAATCCGCGCGGAATCCACCGTGTTGCAGATTCCAACCGTCCTGCGGCCCCTGTATGCCAATACCCGGCACCGATTCCGTTGAAAATCCTTTTGCAAATACGCGGTAGGAGCCCCCGCCCGGCAACTGGCCTCCGTATTGTCCGGCGCCATATCCACCAACCACATTTCCACCCCCGGCAGTGACGACGCCACCCTGAGTCTTCGCCGAATTCTTGGTGATGATATTAATTACGCCATTAACAGCGTTTGTGCCCCACAGCGCGGCGCCCGGACCGGTGATCACTTCAATGCGTTCCACGTCCGCCAGCAAAATATCCTGCTCATCCCAGAACACTCCCGAAAAAACCGGCGAGTAAACTGTGCGGCCATCCACCAGCACCAGCATTTTGTTCGCGAACGCCTCGTTGAACCCGCGTGAACTAACCGCCCACGTATTCGCGCTCGTCTGCGCAACGTCAAGCCCCGGCGCCATACGCAGCACATCGGGAAGATTGGTGGCGCCGGAGCGGCGAATGTCCTCACTGGTGATTACGAAAATCGCGGCGGCTGTGCGCTGAAGAGGCTCTTCTTTTTTCGCGCCGGACGTAACTTCCAAATTCATCAGGTCTTCGATGGACATCTGCGTCAAATCGCTGGACGCCGCAACCGGCGGCGAACTCTGGCCTGCAACCGGAGGCGGTGTCTGAGATTCCGCGCGCACCGGCGCAAAAATCGCCAGCGCTGCGAGCAATAAAGCGTAGGCCGTCAGATGTAACGATCCGCGAATATTTGTCATTGGCATGTGGCTCCGCAGTTCGGGCAGCATCCGGCTTTTTCATCAGTGAAAAGCGAACACTGGTCCGGGAAGGGAGTTCAATCCATGCTAGGCCGTTGTACCCGCCGTGTATGTACAATCAAGGACATGTTCCAAATCGGGACAATTAGGCTTGGGTAAGATTTTGCGGCGACACATTCAAATCTGTGCAGTGGAACGAACCGGCCGAGCGGCTGAAATGGAATACTTTGGAATTCTAAAAGCCGAGAATCCCCGTGGGCTTTACCGAAATTTGGAAACTCGAAGTGCCGGCGTCCAGCTTTGAACTTCGCTTCAACATTTGTCCGCTTGCGCCGTCGCGCACTTCGATTTTCAGCGTCAGTTTCTTCTTCGCTTGAAAATCGAAGCGAACATTATTGGAGTCGCTGACCTGCAATCCCCCCGACGATGTAATTACGCGAAATTGATGCGTCCCCGGCGGAATTGAATCGTCGTCATGCTTCGGGTCTTGCTGTCCTTCTGCCAAAGCAGCGCGCTGAAAAAACAACTTGCCATCCATCATCACCGTGAAACTTACGCCGTTCGGAACGTTGCGATCGTCAACACGAAGCTTCGCAAAATCCGCGGGTGCGACGGCGTCCGCTGGCTTCGCTGCTGCCGGCGGCGCAGACGCGCCCGAGTTCGCTGACGTCGTTGGGTTTGTCGTCGCAGAAGTCGTCGGCTGCACTGGCGTCACAGGAACCGGCGCAGGGTTCTGAACTTGCGGCGGCGGTGAAACCGTCTGCTGCGTTTGCGTGGAATTCGATCCGGTCACTGGCGTCACAGGCGTACTGGATTTGTTCGCGCCTTTTGGCGCGGGCGTTTTCGCGGAATTCTTTTTGTCGGAAGAAGCGTCGGAGTTCTTCGCGCCTGATGCTGGCGTCTTGTTCGACGCTGTGGGCTTCCCCGCTGGCTGATCCGCCGGTTGCTGGGCGCCCTGCGCCGTTTGCGGAGCGTTCGGATCTGGCGCCGTCAGCAAAGGATTGCCTTGCGCCGCTACCTGCTTCGCCAGCTCGTCAGCCTTCGCGCGATCCGCCGCGAGAGCCGCATCCTGCGCCTGCTGCGCTTCCTGCTGCTCGTGCAATTGCTTTCGGTGACGAAGAATACTTATGGTGCTGATTGATCCGACAATCACCACGCCCGCGATGATCGCGATTGCCAACGTTCCAAGTGTTCCTTTTTTCGCCGTGGGCTTCGCGATGACGCCGGGCGCAAGATTCACGCCGGGGGTTGCGTCTACATTTGCCCTCGCACCTACGCCACCACTTTCATTCACATTGCTTGCGTTAACATTCGTCCCGATGTTTGCCGTCAAAGGCTGTGTGGAAGCGGCCGGCGCTTGCATGCCCACCGAGGCCATTTGCAATCGCGCGTCAGTATCCAATGTCGTGTTCGGATCGCCATCCATATGCGCCACAGGCGCAAGAATCGATCCCGACGTGGTGCGCTGCACCGGCGGCGCCATCTGAGAAACGTCACGCCCCGCGTGTCCCGCGGCGAGATCCGCGGCAAGCACTTCGCCAGTAGCATATCGAGTAGCCGGATCTTTCTCTAAACACTTCATAATGATCCGCTCGAGCGCCACTGGCACCGCCGGATTAATACGGCGCGGCGGAGCAGGCTCGGAGTGAACAATTTTGTAAGAAACGGCGGTAATCGTGTCGCCCGCGAACGGCTTATCACCCGTGGCCAGCCAGTAAAGAATCACGCCGAGCGAAAATAAGTCGGCGCGTCCGTCAATCGGCACCCCGGTGAATTGTTCCGGCGGCATGAATGCCGGAGTTCCCAGCAATTGTCCGGTCGTCGTGATTTGCGTGGCCGTAAGTTTCGCCACGCCCAGGTCGGCAAGTTTCGCGCGTTCCACTTCGCCCGGCCCCGGCGCAGCCAGCAAAATATTGGCGGGCTTCACGTCACGGTGGACCACTCCGTTGCGGTGCGCGTAACCGAGCGCTTCCGCAACCTGCTGGCCAAGTTCGTAAATTCGGTCAATGCTGAATCGCTCGCCCGCATCCATCGCGGCAGCCAGCGATCGTCCGGCCACAAATTCCATTACCAAATAAGGAGTGCCGTCCTGTTCGCTGACGTCATAAACAGTAACAATTCCGGGGTGCGACAGGCGGCCGGCGGCTCGCGCTTCGCGGATAAATCGTTCGCGATATTCTCCAGCCAACGGCCCGGTAAGCGCGGCAGCGAGAATTGTTTTGATCGCAACGGTGCGATCCATCGTCGGATCGTGCGCGCGATAGACCGAGCCCATCGCTCCGTGACCCAGCTCGGCGATAATTTGATACCTTCCGATTGTTTGTGGTTGGGACATGTTTAGCCGCAGGCGGCACTTTAGCACAAGGTACGGATGCGTTTGAAGGGCTTCTGCTCGTTCCCCGAAAATAAATTGGGAGCGCCCGGAAATTCCCAAACGCTCCCGAATCGTGCTTTCTTTCAAAAATTCATGTTTTGATGTTCAACGCATCGCCTGACTTCATTTCGATGTTAGTCCATCGTTAGTGCGACGCGTCGGCGTATTTCACCGAACATCCATACGGCCGCGTGGCTGACATCGACACCGGCTTTCCTGCCATCGCCGAAGTGAGCGCTTCCTGCACATAATTCTTTGAGTTGGGAATGTCGCTCGCATCGGGCGTGGAATGATCGTCGATCGCGCCGTCGTAAATCATCACCCCTTGCGGATTGATGATCACAATCTGTGGCGTTGTCTTGGCGTCATACAAATGTCCGATGTCGCCCGAGGCATCCAGCAACGCCGCCGTGGGCGCCGCGTTCATTTTTCCCATGTAAGCATTTTCGGCGTCAGCGGTCATAAAGCCCTGAGTACCGGGCGCGGACGAAATCACCGTAAACCACACCACACCTTTCGCGGTCCATTCCTTCTGCAGACGTTGCATGTTGCCGCTCTCATAATGCTTGCGGGTATAAGGGCATCCATTGTTGTGCCATTCCAGTACGACAAACTTGCCGCGGAAATCCGCGAGGTGATACGACTTTCCATTGCTTGCCCTGGCGGAAAAATCCGGCGCAAGCTCGCCTACCTTGGGGGCTGAAAAAAGCAACGGGGTGACGAGAAAAAGCAGCGCGGCGGAAATAAAAACCATTGCGACTCGTTTCATTAGTTTTCCTCCTAAAGCAATTCGTGTGTTAGGCGGGAGACCACTCGCAAAGAATACCAAAGTTCACCCCAATGAAAAAGAAGGCGAGAAGGTGGGCTACTGGGGCCCTGCGAACTTGATCGGCACGTTCAGCAGATACGCTTCGCCGCCCGGCAATTCCAGAACGCCCTTCAGAATCCCGACCGGTATCGTAAGCTCGCCGGACTTTCGCAATGTCAGCCGCAGGCCCCTCTGCAGTGACGCCGCAATTTGCGGCGCTGAATTTTCTATTTGAGATTCGTTCAAGGGGAAAAAGTATCCCTGCGGAATTGACTGGCCCGCATGAATCTCAATCACGAACGAATCCTTTTCCGCATGGCCGGAAATCTTCCAACTCGCGGGTGCCGGCTTCGGCAATCGCGCTCGCGTCCACGCAAACTCCGCCGCCTTCGCTGGATCTGAAATAGATTGCGGTCCCGACTGCATAACCAGCGAGACCTGCGCCTTCCCCGGCATGCACATCTGGTCGCTGCAAATCAGAAATTTCACTGCGGCATCGAGCTTGTCGGAAGGAGCGCCGGAATAGTCGGAGCTAACATGTATCGGCGCCATCAGCAAAACGTCGCCGTCATATACGTAGTTCACGATCGTCGACGCGCCCATTTTCCGCGGCGCGGGCCACTTGATTTCACCCGCGGAAAGCCCCTTGGGAAGTTGCCAAGTCACGTGCGGAGGTTCGCCGGAATCGCCGGGGTTTTCCCAGTAGATGTGCCAGCCGCGTTCCATTTTAAATTGCAGGCCCACCGTAAAGTCGTGTCCGGGAGTGATCGCGGAATTTTCCGAAATAAGCTCGAGCGTTCCGTGGGGAATGTGTGCGGACTGCGCGAATGCTACCACGCCGCCGAACAGGAAGAAAATGGCCAGCGCACTAATGACTACTGCAGACGAAAAAATGCCACCGGCCATATGTGCGGAATGCCGATCCACTTCAATCTGCAATCGCGCGTCCATGATACTCACCACGTTCCGCTGAACCATTATTGAACAATGAGCGTGACCACCAGTGTATGCGTGTCGTTCCCGGCCGCGCCCGTAAACGAAAGGTTGTACGTTCCCGGTAATGTCGTGCCAGCTGTACCCGTTACCACGCTGTTGCTGCTTCCGCATCCGGAAACCAGCCCCGTTACGCCAGTAAGCAGTATGACCAGCAGCATCGCACCGGCCCATCTTCGGCGTCGTCCGCTGAGTTCGTCCGCGTGTTTTCGAGTCCAGCGATAGAAGCCGAGGAATGCCAGTAATGTGAACGTGTAAAACGCCACGAGCACCCGCCCCAGAGGAGTTCTAAAGTTTGGCCAGAGTCTCGGCGGCACATTCGCGGGAGCAGCCGTCGTTGCAACGGTGAAACTTACACTCGCCGACGTCCCCGGCGACACCGTCACAGAACTTTCCGGAAGTGTGCAGGTAGCGCCTACCGGCACTGTTCCGCAGGTAATCGTCACCTTAATCGAATCGGTCGGCGTGGATCCTCCCACTGCATCCACTTCCACGCTAAATAAGGCCGAGCCTCCCTGCGTCACCATTTGCGTGTTTGTGCCGCCGGAAGGAATAATAATCTGGAAGTCAATTCCCGTCCCAAAAAGATTTATACTCTGCGGACTATCTCCCGCGCTATCGTTCAGCGTCAACGACGCGGTTCTGGATCCTCCGGCCGTCGGCTGAAATGACACGCTAATCGTGCATGTTCCCGCCGGCAGAACAGTTGGGCCGCAGGTAGTGGTCTGCGTGAAATCTCCGTTGTTTGTGCCAGTAAAAATAATCGAACTAATGTTCAGCGTTTCCTTGCCGCTGTTTGTCACCGTCACAACTTGTGCAGTGCTCGTCGTGGCCACAGCCTGCGTTCCAAACGTCAGTGAAGTGGGAGTCATCGTTGCCGTGGCGCCGGTTCCCAGTCCAAATAACGTAGCCGTCTGCGGACTGCCCGACGCGTCATCAGTAATCGAAATGATTGCCGAGTTGGCGCCCGTTGTGTTTGGCGTGAACATCACCGTGATCGTGCACGAACTTCCCGCTGTCAAAGCCGTTCCACACGTGTTGACCTGCGAAAAGCTCGCTGCATTGGTTCCGCTGATCGCAATGCTCGCGATATTCAGCGTGACCGTCTGATTGTTCGTCACTTGAATGGATTGCGGGCCGCTGCTCGTGGTGTTGATCTGTAGCGGGAACGACAATCCCGCCGGCAGCAGTGTTACCGCGGAAACTCCCGTTCCTGTAAGCGCCACGATCTGCGGACTGCCCGGCGCGCTATCCGAGACGCTCAGGTTTGCCGTAAGCGCACCGCCCACGGTAGGCGTAAACGTTACATTGATCGTGCACGTCCCCAGCGGCGCCAAAGTTGCCGGACAATTATTTGTCTGACTAAAGCTATTCGCGTTCGCTCCGGTGAATCCGATTCCAGAAACTTGCATCGGGGCGGTGGTGCTGGTATTGGTCAGCGTCGCCATCTGCGAAGGGCTGCTGCGCGCGATTACCGTCGGATTGAATACAAGCGTGGCCGGCGCAAGTCCCGCGACCGGCACAGTCACCAATCCGGTCACGTTGCGAATTCTGTTGTTTCCCGTATCCGCGATATCGACCGCGCCCAGGCTATCGATCGCAATCGACGAAGGCGAATGAAGTTGCGCGCTCGTTGCCGGTCCACCGTCTCCGCTGAATCCCGCGCCCAGCGCGTGATCACCTGCTACGGTGCTGATTTTTCCGCCGGTCACTTCGCGAATCACATTGTTTCCTGTATCCGCGATAAAAAGATCTCCCGACGGATCCACTATCACAGAAAGTGGCGCGTTCAATTGCGCCGAAGTGGCCGTGCCCCCATCGCCGCTGTATCCGGCGCCCAAAGTGTGACTGCCCGCAACTGTTTGAATATTGTGATTTGAGGCCAGCACTTCGCGAATCACGTTATTTCCCGTGTCCGCGATGAAAATATTTCCGAGCGCATCCAGAAAAACTCCCGAAGGTGACGAAAGCAGCGCGCTCGTAGCCAGTCCGCCATCGCCGCCAAATCCCGGACTTCCCACATTCGTTCCGGCGACTGTTTGAATTTTCCCAGTGGCGAAAACAACTTCTCGGATTACGTTATTTCCCGTGTCGGCGATGAAAACGTCTCCCGCGGGGTCAACGTACACGCTCGTCGGTAACTTCAGTTCCGCTTGGGACGGCGGGCCGTTATCGCCAAGATATCCCGGCGTTCCAGTTCCCACAATAATTTGCACACTCCCGTTGGACCCCGACACTTCACGAATCACATTATTTTTCGTGTCAGCGATGTACACATTATTCGAGCTGTCCACGAACACTCCCGTCGGACTATTCAGCGCGCCGCCAGTAGTCCCGGCGATGGTCTGAATCAATCCCGTGGCGGCTACCACTTCTCGAACAACGTTGTTCGCTGTGTCCGCGATGAAAAGATCGCGAGGGCCGTCCACCGCTATGCCGGACGGAAGATTCAATGACGCACTCAGAGCTATCGCTCCATCTCCGCTGAAAGCCAATTGCCCGTTTCCGGCGATGCTATGAATATTTCCGCTAGCCGCCACCACCTGCCTGACGAAGTGGTTCGCTGTATCCGCAATCACCACGTTACCGGTGGCGTCCACAAACACGCCAAGCGGCGAAGAAAGTTCCGCAGACTTAGCAGGCCCACCGTCTCCATTGAATCCAGGCAAGCCGTTGCCCGCTACGTCTGTAATATTGCCGTTCACGAATGCTACTTCACGGATTTCATCATTTCCCGTATCCGCGATAAACACGTTGTTATTCGCGTCCACAAAAACAGCCGAAGGCCCGTGCAGCAACGCGGACGTCGCCAGACCGCCGTCACCTGTCGCTCCGGCAACTCCCGTTGGAGAACCCGCAAAGTCCTTAATATCTCCGGTTGCCTTCACGATTTCACGAACCTCATTGTTACCTTGATCCGCAATATAAATGTTCCCGGCCGTGTCCAACGAAACGCCCAGCGGATTGTGGAACACTGCCGCCGTTGCCAGCCCACCGTTGCCTGAGAATCCAGAAGTACCGTGCGTTCCCGCGATCGTGTTAATCGTCGTCCCCACCACTTCGCGAATCACTTGATTGCCGCTGTCCACGATAAAAATATCGTTGCTCGCATCCACGTAAATGCTGTTTGGGTTATTCAGCTGCGCGCTGGTAGCCGCTGCACCATCACCACCAAATCCAGCACCAAGCGCGTGATTGCCCGCAACTGTCGTGATAATCAAAGTCGTTGCTGCAACTTCTCGAATTACATTGTTCCCACTGTCCGCGATGAACACATTATTATTCGCGTCGACGAATACTCCCGTGGGTCCGGAAAGCTGCGCCGACGTCGCCAGACCCGTATCGCCCGAATAGCCCGGACTGCCCGTGCCCGCGAAAATCGTGAGCACCCCGCTCGAATTGATCATGTAAACGTTGTTGCCGTTCTTATCCGCGATGTACAAATTCAGGTTGGAATCCTGCGCCACGCCGACCGGTAATCCCACGCTGGCCGAAAGCGCCTGCACATTATTCGGACCGCCGCCGGCTACTGTAGAAATATTATTTTGTGCGCGCACTGCAAGCGGCGCAGTTCCCAGAATCACCAATGCCATCAAAATATTTCGGCGCACGTTCACTTGGCCTCCGCATGAACGCTGGGCAACAATCCCACCGTACGCGTAAATTCCGAACCATCAAGCGATTGAAGAGTCACCACCAACATGGGCTTTCCGCCCTCCTGCCATAATTTGTATTCCGCGCCGCTAATACTCACGCTCGCCGTGAAATCCGCATTGCCGTGCGCGGGAATCGTGAATGAAGCCGTAAGAGTCTGTATCGTGCCCGAAAGGGTGCTGCGCAACGCAACACTTTTGCTCTCCAACGTCGCATCCGTGCTGCTGCTCAAAATAACGTGCAGCGTTACGGTGACGTCACTTCCCGAAGTGTCGGCTTGCTGAATCGCATATACGCCGGAAATTTCATGCCCGTTCGCCGCTCGCGGCGTCCGCGCCATCAGCGCTGCGGACAGCAACAAGCAAACTCCGGCTACGGCAAGGCTTCTTGCAGTGATCATGTATGACTCCACGGGAATTTTCCCGGCACAACTCCGGCTTTAACCGTCACCGCTTTGCATCCCCAGCGGCGGACATCGAGTCCCCTGACGGGCCGGCATTTATGAAGCGTGCCGAAGAGTGCCCCATTCTAACAGACTCAAGCATTCCTGGCACAACCCCTTGGCACAACCGACGTTGCGCGAACTTTGGCGCACTCGCTTGCGTGTCTATGCGATGAAAAAGTTGGACAAAGCGTTGCCTGAGCGCGCAGAGTTCATCGAAGTCCTCATCCACTGAGGCAAATCGTTGACTTGCCTTCGCGCCAAAACTAATATGAACCAGACATGCCCAACCCTCTGTCGTTTACCGGACAAACAATTTCTCACTATCTCGTTGGTGAAAAGCTCGGCGGCGGCGGAATGGGCGTCGTATACAAAGCCGAGGACTTGAAGCTTGGCCGCTTCGTCGCCCTAAAATTTCTTTCCGAAGATTTGGCGCGCGATCCTCGCGCTCTCGAACGTCTACAACGCGAAGCTCGCGCCGCCTCTGCCCTGAACCATCCCAACATTTGCACGATTTTTGAAACCGACGAATACGAAGGCCGCGCCTTTATCGCCATGGAATTGCTCGAAGGCGAAACGTTGCGTCAGAAAATCGGCGGACACGCCATCCCGTTGGCCGATATTTTGGATCTCGGGGTACAAATCGCCGACGCGCTCGACGCCGCCCACTCGCAAAATATTCTGCATCGCGACATCAAGCCCGACAATATTTTCATCACACGCCGCGGTCACGCGAAAGTTCTCGACTTCGGCCTCGCGAAATTAACTCCCGAACGCGGTCGCCGCGCCGTCACCGCCGGAGCCACAATGTCGGGGGATGATTTGCTCACCAGTCCCGGCATGGCGCTGGGCACCGCCGCGTACATGTCTCCGGAGCAAGTCCGCGGAGAAGAACTCGACGCTCGCTCCGATCTCTTCAGCCTCGGCGCGGTTTTTTACGAAATGGCCTCGGGCCGTCAGGCGTTCAGCGGAAATACTTCCGGCGTTCTGTTTGAGGCAATTCTAAATCGCGCTCCTGCGCCGGCCTCACGAATCAATCCAGACCTGCCGCCGGAACTCGAATCTATACTTCAAAAATCGCTGGAGAAAGATCGCGACATTCGTTATCAGACCGCGGCCGACTTGCGTGGCGATCTAAAACGCCTCAAGCGTGACACCGAATCCGGCCGCTCCGCGAGTTTCGCCTCCGCCGCGACTGCTACAAATGTGGCCGCCGTGGAAATAGCGGCGAGCAAGCGCGGCAAGAGGTCGTTCTGGCCATTGGTCATCGGTCTTGCCGCTGTGCTCGCACTAATTGTAGCGATCGTAATGTTTCGCTCGCGCGAACCCGGTATTCCCAAAGCGTCCGATTGGGTTCAACTCACTCACTTCACTGACGCCGTCTCTTCCCCGGCGTTCTCACCGGACGGCCGCATGCTCGCCTTCCTCAGAAAGTTCGACGTGTATGTTATGTTGCTCCCGTCCGGAGAACCACGCCAAATTACTCACGACGGCCTCCCTAAGCACGCACTTGCATTCTCCCCCGATGGATCCCGTATCGCATATACGGCGATACCATCGTGGGATACCTGGGTAGTTCCCACGCTCGGCGGCGATGCGAAGCTGCTGCTGCCAAACGCTTTTGCCCTAACATGGGTTGACGATCATCATGTGATGTTTTCGGAAGTTCAGCACGGCATTCACATGAATGTTGTCACCGCCACAGAAAGCCGTGGTGAGGAGCGATCAGTCTATATCCCACCTACTGAAGACGGCATGGCACACATTTCATCCGTTTCGCCGGATCGTAAATGGGTTCTCGTCACCAGAGAAATGGATTCGAGTGGTTGCTGCCTTGTCGCATAGTTCCGTTCGACGGAAAGAACCTCGGCCACACAATCGGTCCCGTTGGTTCAGAATGCCAGACCGGCGCTTGGTCGCCCGACGGAAAGTGGATATACCTCAGCGTCTCTACAAAAACGGGCACTCACATATACCGTCAGCACTTTCCGGATGGAACTCCGGTGCAGATAACCTCCGGCACCACTATAGAACGGGAAATCGCCGTCGCTCCCGATGGTCGTTCGGTGATCACGACGGTTGGCGCGCAAGATACCAATGTGATGCTTCACACGCCTGCCGGAGAAAAACAGATTTCTCCTGATGGATACACCGATGACGCGAGTTTTTCGCCGGATGGCAGCCATTTGTATTATCTGTGGCGCGCTAACGCCCAGCTGCTCTCATTTGCCTCGAGCGGCGAACTTCGTGTCGCCGACCTGAAGTCCGGAGAATCCGAAACGCTCTTGCCCGGCATGGACACTACCGACTACAGCGTTTCGCAAGATCAAAAACGCGTCGTTTACAGTTCGCTGGATGCGAATCGCGTCTCGCGCATCTGGCTGGCATCTCTCGACAGGAGATTTCCGCCGAAGCAATTGAGCCCGGCGGACGCTACCGACGAAATCACGCCGGAGTTTAGCCCCACGGGGAACATTTATTTTCTGGCAAGAGAAGGGCAATCCAACTTTCTTTATACGATCAAGCAGGATGGTACCGGCCGGCGCAAACTTTTTCCGGGTGCGGTGATTAATCTGATTCAAGTTTCTCCGGACGGAAAATGGCTTCTGGTAGATGTCCCCTGGAACGATCCTGAGTTGACTCGGGCGACGGTCGCATACCCGGTGGACGGTGGTGAGGCCGTCCGCGTGTGCGCACCGGGATGTGGCGCGGTGTGGTCAGATGACGGAAAGTTTTTGTACATGCGTCCGCCGGCGCAAGCCAGCATGCGGGCCACCACAACGTTTGCAATTCCTCTTGCGCCCGGAAAAATGTTTCCTGCTTTGCCGGCAGATGGAATTCTCATTTCCAAAGATGCGTCCAGCATTCCCGGCGTCCGTACACTCGATCACGATCTGGGTGCCCCCGGACCGGATCCCACAATTTACGCGTTGACGAATTACACTGCCCGCTCAAACCTGTATCGCATTCCGCTAAATTAAACGCGGCTTCGCCATCTGTATGAAGGCCGTCGAAGTCAGTTTGAGGAGAGTGTTGGCGAATTTACACTGTCAACGAACTTACGACGAGGACTTCTCAACTGAGAATTTGGAGGCGCGGGTGGGATTCGAACCCACGAATGGAGGTTTTGCAGACCTCTCCCTTAGGCCACTTGGGTACCGCGCCCCTGATTGAACCTGCCACGCGACATCGCCGCTAAAACTTACCGCGTGGAGTAATCGCAGTATAGCGGATTCCGCGCCGGGTGCGAAGCGCTGGACGCAAATTGCATTCCCATCGATCGTTTATTTTCCGTCACGGACGCGCTGAACTGTCTCATCATAACTTTGCGCCCATGCTACTATGGCGCGTCGTAATTCTAAATTTCGAAGCCAATCGGATCTGTCATGTGTAATTTTTCGCTTAAATTTCGGCAACTAAGATTTCTGATTCTATTTCCGTTGCTCGCTTTCTTCGCCGGCGCCACGTGCGCTCAGGGCGGCCCTCCGTATTACACAACCGATCCCGACACTCCCGGAAATCACAATTGGGAAATCAATATCGCCTACATGCCTTTTCTTTATCCGGCGAATTCCCTCGCTCACATTCCCGACGTGGACATCAATTACGGAATCGGGAAACGCATCCAGCTCACTTATGAAAGCGCCTACCTGCGTTTATTCAACTCTCCCAGCCCCGCGAAATATGGAATGGAGCAGAGCCAGGTTGGCGTGAAGTGGCGATTCTATGAAAACGAAGAATCCGGCTTGGAAATTTCCGTGTTCCCGCAATTCTCTTTTAACAATCCAAATAATTCTGTGGCGCGCGGATTCGCTCCGCCCGGCGCCAGCTTGCTCCTGCCCATGGAATTTTCAAAAAAGTTCAAGCACGTCCAATTAAATTGGGAAGGCGGCTATAACTTCGTCCATCTGGGGCCTGACGGATGGATCGCCGGTCTTTTAGCCGGGCATGACGTCAGCAAGAATTGGGAAATCGACGCCGAGTTTTTCAGCTCCGGATCATTCCGCAAATCATTAAATCAGGAAACCGTGGACTTCGGCGCGCGCTACAAAATTCATCCGCCCTTCATTCTATTGTTGATGGTCGGCCGCAGCATCGTGCCGTCATCAAACCATCAGCCATTTTTCGTCGGCTACTTCGGGATGCAGATTCTTCTCCCGCCCGCGCCTTTTGAGGATAGTGTGATTCGGTAGTTGTTCCCAGCTGAAAAACGCTCACGCGAGATTTGTCGGACGACTCGACGAAGGATTGCGGCTGAAATCAATGTCATCTGCCAATCCCCTCACAGATTCAAAAAGTTCTCGCAGGTTTTTGTCGAAATGTGTAACGGTGGCGGACTTCGTCGGGAGAGATTGAAGCGCATGTAAAATGACGTCGGCGGCGTCCTTAAACTCGCCGCTCTTTAGGAGCTGTTTGATGAGCGCCTCCACTTCTGGATTGGTGATCTGTATAGTCACGGGCGACTTCCCGCTGCATCGCTAGGGAAGGCATTTGCATTCCGCATGGCCGCAGCAATCTCAATTGTAGTTAATTCGCAGACATTCCCCAAACTCTCAGTTACAATTGCGCCGCGCTTGATACATTGTTAATTCGCGCTTCACATTTCGCGGAGGAAAATTTCCGATGCCTTCTCACTCTTCACAAATCGCGCAAGGTAAATCGCGCCACTCCATACGTAAATTTACCGGATACGCGCTCGCGTGCCTCGTCTTGCTCGCCGCTGGCTCCGCGATATTCGTGGCAGCCCCTCGCGCGACGCGTGTATCCAGCGCGCCGCAAGCGATGCAACAGAAAACCGCGCCATTCACAGTTTCTTTCGGATCGGAGCTCAGCTCCACTCCGCTCGATGGCCGCGTCTTCGTAGTCCTTTCGACCGACATTGAACGCTCGGAACCGCGCATGCAAATCGTCGAAGAAGAAGCGCGGTCCATGCAACTTTTTGGCGCGGATGTTGACGGCCTCGCACCCGGCCAGCAAGCCGCCATTCCCGGCGAAGCAGAAGGATATCCTCTGCATCATTTCTCCGACGTCCCCGCCGGTGACTACTGGATTCAAGGCGTCCTGAATAAATACACCACCTTCAAGCGCTCCGATGGCCACACCATCAAAATGCCGATGGACGAAGGCGAAGGCCAGCACTGGAACACCAAGCCCGGAAATTTCTACAGCAAGCCGCAAAAAATTCATTTCGATCCGCATTCCGGCACGACCGTCGAAATCAATTTGACGCGAGACTGTAAAGCCCATCGAGCCGCCGAAAGATACCGAATGGGTGAAGCACGTAAGAATCAAAAGCGAAGTCCTCTCGAAATTCTGGGGACACGATATGTACCTCGGTGCAATCGTCGTTGTGCCGGAAGGTTGGGCCACGCATCCCGACGCGCGCTATCCGCTACTGGTAAATCACGGACATTTCCAGCGCGATTATGTTTTCCGCACGCAGACGCCCGTCGGCCAGAAGTTTTTTCAGGATTGGACCACTGGAAAACTTCCCCGCATGTTGATGCTGATCGTTCAGCACGCCAATCCTTATTACGATGATTCCTACGCCGTCGATTCCGAAAACGTCGGCCCCTACGGCGAAGCCATCAACAAGGAACTAATTCCCTACATCGAAAAACAATTTCATGGTATCGGTCAGGGATGGGCGCGCGCGATTTTCGGCGGCTCAACCGGCGGCTGGGAAACTTTGGCCACGCAGATTTTTTATCCGGACGATTACAACGGCGCATGGGGCGCGTGTCCCGACCCCGTGGATTTTCACGGCTATCAATTCGTGAATATTTATGACGATAAAAATGCCTACTGGACCATCGGCCCATTCGCAAAAGTAAATCAGCCGGAAATGCGCGCGCCGCAAACGGAATCATCGAAGCGACAACGGAAGGTTCAAATCGCTGGGAACTGGTGCTCGCCACTCACGGACGTTCCGGCGAACAATGGGGCATCTGGCAAGCCGTCTTCAGTCCCGTCGGAAAAGATGGCTACCCGGTGGAAATTTGGAATCCGCTAAGCGGTGTTATTAATAAAGATGTAGTTCCCTACTGGCGCGATCACTACGACCTCACCTACATCATGCAACGCGATTGGAAAACTCTCGGCCCGAAACTGGTCGGCAAACTTCACGTGATGGTCGGCACCGCGGACACATACTATTTGGATCACGCCGTCCATCTCATGCAGCACTCAATGGAAGCATCCAAAGATCCGCACTACGTCGCCGACTTCGATTACGGCGTCGACCAACCGCATTGCTACACCGGCCCTCCAGGATCCACCACTCGCGAAGGCGGCCAAACATTCACGCAACGCGTGCTAGTAGCCGCCCAAGAACAAATGCTAAAAACTGCTCCCGCCGGCGCAGACACAAAAAGCTGGCGCTACTAGAGAATTTAGGAACACGCGCTGAAGCGAAACATGGCTGGCGCAGACCTTTCAGTCTAGGTCTGCGTGGCTGCAAGGCCACAAGCTTCTCACCACGCGCAGTAAACGAAGGCCTCTGACAATGACGGACACACCCGAGAAGTCATTTAAGCCAGGCGACACGGTGATCCTTATGGGGTTGCCGCCAGGCTTTACAGATGACATGGACATTGAAGATCGGGAAGCGTGCTTGCAGGCCATTGAAAGTCCGGTGGTATTTAATGAGTACGACGATGTCGGAAGGGCCGAACTGCAATTCACGTCCCGGGATGGAGTGCTTCACGCTATTTGGGTTGAGCCATGGTTTGTAAAAGCGGTTGACTAGAATTATCTGTGTGCACTTGAGAATTCGCGATTCTCGTCGAAGCGTTCTCCCAAGTTATTAGCCCAGCCCCACAGCTATGAATATGCCCCAAAATAGTGCAGTCAACACTGGAGCGTGTATCAACCTCAAAACAATAGACTTATAAGTCCTTTAGTTTGATATTCTTAGCAAAATCCGCGCCCGTAAGTCCTTTGTTTTGATATTCATGACAAAAACAGGGGGGAGGGGGTACCCCCCTCATAAAAGCAAGATAGGTCACAATTCCCAAATTGGGAAAAGTGTCAGGAAAACACTCCACTATCGATTTCCGACGGCTTAAGATTTCACAACAGGAATCGCAGCCTCACGCAAAAATCGCGCCGATTCTTCAGGAGGAGTTGGACAAATATAAAATCCGCTTCCCCATTCAAATCCCGCAACTTTGGTGAGCTTGGGAATTAATTCGATGTGCCAGTGATAATGTTGATTCAATTCTTCGCCAATCGGAGAAGTGTGAATCATCAAATTGTACGCGGGATTATCGAGCACCGTTTCGATGCGTGTCAAAATATCCTTCAGCATTTTCGCCAGCGCGCCAAACACAGGCGTCTGATTATTTTCAAATGACGAGCTGTGAACCTTCGGCAGAATCCAAACTTCAAATGGGAATCGCGGAGCGTAAGGCGCGAGCGCGATAAATTCCGGCGTCTCGGAAATCACGCGCGAATTTTCTTCGCGCTCCTGGCGAATCATGTCGCAGAAAATGCAGCGCTCTTTTTCCTCGTAATATTTTCGCGCGTTGTCCACTTCTTCGCGCACGCGCTTGGGCACAATCGGCAGCGCGATCAGCTGCGAATGCGTGTGATCCAGCGAAGCGCCCGCTGCGTCGCCGTGATTCTTGAAAATTAGAATGTAGCGGAATCGCTTGTCGTTCTTCAGGTCCAACATGCGGTCGCGAAACGCGAACAGCACATCCAGAATTGCTTTATCTTCCAAACGCGCCAGCGTCATGTTGTGGTCCGGAGTTTCGACGATCACTTCGTGCGCGCCAACTCCGTTCATGCGATCGAATAATCCTTCGCCGCTGCGATCCAAATCGCCTTCAATTCCCAGCGCCGGAAATTTATTCGGCACTACGCGCACTCGCCAGCCCGGCTGATCGGAATCCCCTCCGTTGCGGCCATAGGCCAATAGCTCATGCGGAGTTCGGCCTTCATTTCCATAGCAGAACGGACAAGCGCCGTCGTTGCGAATCTTCACGCTTTCGCGCACGAAATCCGTGGGACGCTTCGCGCGGTCCGTGGATATAATCACCCAGCGATTGGTGATCGGGTCCTTACGCAGTTCAGGCAAACTTTCCTCCAGAGTTTACAATCAATATTATTTACGATGCTTCGCCATGTATTTGCAGATGTCTCTATCATTGTATGCAGCGGAATGCGCGCGCGCAACGAACACGTAAACGCAGGTTCAAAACAGGTAAGCAGGCTGCGTTTCGCCGCGGCTTCAAACTCTTCCCGAAATTCCAAAACAATCCTTGTGCAACCTCACCACCGGCCATTTTCCCTGCTGCGATTCAATCGCCAACACATCAAATCGGCAATCGCAATTCTTAAGACGCCATTCCACCATAAACATTTTCGCTATGCGCACAATGCTGTGACGCTTCCCCGCGTTCATCGCGTCTTCCGGCAGAACTTTCCTCTCGCCCGGTTTCAAAATTTCATCCGCATCACTCGTCCGCGTTTTCACTTCAATGAACGCCAACACTTTTCCGTCGTATCCCGCTAGATCAATTTCGCCCTTCATTCCCGGCACCATGAAATTGCGCGACACAATCACATATCCGTTCTTCCGCAAATACCAATACGCGAATGTTTCTCCGCGAACGCCGGTTCGCCGCGCTGCACGATTCGCCACTAAATTTATCTCATCCGCGCTCGTCGTATCGGCGCGGATTTTGCTCAAGCGCGAATCATCTTTGCCCTGCGGCGAAAGCCCTCTCCGCGCGCGCATATTCACAATCCCAAATATCATTCGTGCAAATAGAGGCATGAAGCCGCCATTCTACATCCCAAAATCAATTTGTAGGGATAATGTCAGATTCCAACAGGCGCGCTTATTCTGAAAGTTGTTTGCGGTACACGAGAAATCCGGATCGCTCTGCAACTTTATCGTACAACTTCATCGCCATCAGATTTGTTTCGTGCGTCTGCCAGTAAACGCGCGGACTTCCCGCATCCTTCGCGCGTTCATAAACGGCTTCAATCAACGCTCGCCCAATTCCCTTTCCGCGCGAGGATTCAATCGTGAAAAAATCCGACAAATAGCATATCGGCTTAATCTGAGTTGTGCTGCGGTGAAAAAGATAGTGTGCAAGCCCCAGAAGTTGCCCATCCTTTTCAGCTACAATCGCATGAATCAGATCGTATGCGGTGAAGAAACGCGACCAGGTCGTGTTGGTGATTTCCTCCGGCAGTGCAGGACGCCCGTAAAACAAATTGTAACCCTGCCAAAGCGGCAACCACCGATCAAAATCCGTGGGAGCAATCGAGCGAATGATTAATTGATTTGAGATATTTCCTCCCGCGCACACGCTTCAATCGCGCCTGCCGAATAAAATATTATCCCCAACGCGTTCCAACGCGATACTCTTATGCAGCAAACGGCCGACGCGCATCTTGGAGGATCTATGAAGACGAATTCCAGCGCCAGTACCAATTTGACCGCAACGCTAAATCCGCCCTCGCGCCGGCAGCTAATTTCAAGCGCGACCCTCGCGATCGGCGCGCTTACTCTGGGCGCAACCAAATCCTGGGCGCGGCCGGAAGCTCGCATGGAAGAAGAAATTTCCCACGTTGCGGAATCCATTCACATGGAAAATGTTTTCGCGGCCAGCCGCAAGCGCGTTTACGATGCGCTAACCGACGCAAAGCAATTCAACGAAATTGTGAAGCTCAGCGCCGCGATGAAATCCGGCATGATCAAGGACATATCTCCGGCGGAAATCAGCCACGAAGTTGGTGGCGCCTTCAAACTGTTCGGCGGATTCATCATCGGACGCCATCTCGAACTCGTTCCCAACGAGCGCATCGTTCAAGCCTGGCGAGTTTCCTACTGGGATGCGGGCGCGTATTCAATCGTGAAATTTGCGCTGACCGAAGAAGGCGCAGGAACAAAAATTATTTTCGATCACCTGGGATTCCCGAAAGGCGACGCCGAAAATCTCGCCACCGGATGGAAAGGAAATTATTGGGAGCCGCTCGCGAAGTTCCTCGCGTAGCCGCAATCGCCTGCGGAATATCCGGCGATACAACCGCGTTCAGTCCGGCAATCCGAGCAGTCTGTGGGCAATAATGATCAAACTGTGAAGAGGTGTGGACTTGGAAAGTACAAGGGTTACACCGGACTTCGCGGCTTCGGTTTGAGAAATGCCATCCCCGTACAACGTGAATAAAATGATCGGCGTTTGTGGAAATATTTTTCGTAATTCTGCAGCCGCTTCCATTCCGTTCATTACCGGCATCGAAAGATCCAGCGTAATAATGTCCGGATGAATTTTCTTAGCTAGCTCAACGCCTTCTTTTCCATTCTCGGCTTCCGCGCAAGTCTTGAATACGCGGTTCGATAAAAATGCCGACACGAGCATCTCGCGAATCGCTGCATTGTCTTCGACCACCAATGCCGCCTTATTCGCGTTCGGTTGCTTGGTTTCCATATTGAGTTGGGCTAATCCCGACTTCCTACCGAACCGCATTCTACGAAGTGAAGTTCGGCGGTCCTCTGGCCGTCTGGTCCGGGTCAAACGTTGATAACAGGATGCGGGGAGGAACTACATCGGAGAAACACTGTAGGAAACGCTACATTGACCCGTAGGTTTTACTTAGTTCCAGTCGGGATAGCCCAATCGTTCGCGTTTCACAACGCGGAGAATCTTCAAACTGGTATTTATGGCTTCGCGCTCTGCGATACCGTCTTTGGTGGGCTCCAATTGCGTCAGCCGCTCGAAAATCAGAGTCTCTACCGTATGAACTTTGACGCGTAATTCCGCGAGGTCAGGTTCCACGATTGCTTCCTCCAGTGGAATCTGCCATTCCGGGTATTTCAATTGGGAATCCGCCATAATCTCTAGCGCCTCACTGGGGCTTCTTGGCTGCTTCAGCTATCTTTTGATATTCCATTGACAGGACACCAATCTGTTTTGTAAGTGCTACGTATTCAGGCGTGTTGGTTTTAACTGCCTTCAGCTTCTCCCACAACGCTTCAATGTTCCGCAATTTATCAATCGCTAGGTTCGCTTCACTCACGCAATCTCCTCGTTACGACGGTTTTCGAGCATCGCCGTAAATCCTTCTCCGTCTCAAATAAAAGGGTCCCGCGCCATCGGATCAGCAATCCGATCCGGCGCCGGTATTTTCGATTTTGATCATCAATTTGTTTCCGGTGGTTTGGTTCAGAAGCATGTATTCGCCGGCAGTTTTCGCGCCCAACTGCTGAATCCGCTCCCTGGCTTCGTCAATCGTTCGCGAGGATTCCAGCCACAGCACACCCTTCGCGTCGACACGGAAAATATCTACGGGGGAATGAATTTTCAAAGCTTCGCCTCTTTCGTTGAGCGCGCCTTTTACAGCAAGATTCGCTTCGCCGCTTCGTGCCATGCGCCCCGACGCAGGCGCCGATGCCTTCTTGTGGATTTCTCGTTCCATAATTTCTATAACTACCGCGAGCGGTACTTGATCGAAGTGCGTGATTGCTTTCAGCATTTCCACTCCTCCTTAAACCTTCTTAAAAGCTAACAGGGTGCAATTGATACGGGTGAGATCTTTAAGTATTCGTGCAGATTTATAGGGCGGAAATACCGCGTGGTTAGCGCGAAATTAGCGCCCGTTACGCGGACGTTTGGTTACGAAGGCCGTTGATTACCTCGCCCACGCGTGCCCGGCTCGGGGCGATAGTTTCTGTTTTATTTTGCTTGACAAATTCTTTTACGATTGGATACGATAGCGTCTCGTTAGGTTAACGTGTCTATCGTCAAGGAGGACGACATGGCAACGAATTCAACCAAGCCTGCTCCTATGCATTTCAAAACCACGGTGCAGGCTCGCGTTCCGATGGGGCGAAATGGAAAGCACAAAGAAATTGTCACCACGATTCTGATGGATCTGGACAATTTGAAGGCCGGTTCCGCGTTGAAGGTTCCGCTCGCCGAGTTGGCGGAATCGAAAGAGAAGGTCCGCTCCGCGCTGAATCGCGCCACGCGCAAGGAGTCGCGCAAAGTGGCCACCGCGACTGACGCAGAATTCCTGTATGTCTGGAACCTCGCGGACTAGCGAAGCAAGTCTTGCGGCTTTTCTCTGTCGGCCAATTTATTTCGGCGACTCGCCCGCATGCGTATGGTC
This sequence comes from Terriglobia bacterium, assembly GCA_963840515.1. Classification (GTDB taxonomy): domain Bacteria; phylum Acidobacteriota; class Terriglobia; order Acidiferrales; family UBA7541; genus DASTCZ01. The sequence continues at coordinate 120,718 of CAWIZI010000010.1, read as the reverse complement.
AGTGATGAGGCGTTTCACGACCCATCACTGTCGGCGTGCGTGAAATGAATCCACTTTTGTCCTCGGAGTACCGGCTTTTCCATCTTCCGGCCAACTCCAATTAATATTCTTACCCGTCCAACACGAATCGCCCGCCAGCGCATCTAATTATCGGCTGGCAAAATATGCGTCTAAAAGTTCAAACTTTATTTCAAACCTGGGCACGCATCCTGCAAGGACGTGCTCCCACGCTTTCACTTGAAATCACCAAGGAATGTCCGCTGCGCTGCCCCGGATGCTACGCCTATGAAGACGCGCATCTCGGTCCCGATGCAGTAAATTTGCGCAGCCTTTCCGATTTCAAAGGCGATGAGCTGATCGCGCGCGTACTTGGTCTGGTGGAAGAATATAAGCCCATGCATCTTTCCATTGTGGGCGGCGATCCACTGGTGCGATACCGCGAACTGGAAGTTCTGCTTCCAAAATTGGTGAAGCGCACAAAAGTTCAGGTGGTGACCAGCGCGTTTCGTCCGATTCCCGTCGAGTGGGCCTCGCTGCCGAACTTGCAAATTTCAGTTTCCATTGACGGGCTGCAACCCGAGCACGATATTCGCCGCGCGCCGGCCACTTACCAAAAAATTCTTCGCAACATTGAAGGTCAGCACGCTTGCGTGCATTGCACCATCACCAGCGCGATGGTGAAACGTGACGGATATATTGATGAGTTTGTGGATTTCTGGTCGGCCAATGCCAACGTGGAAAAAATCTGGATGAGTATTTTCACTCCGCAGCGCGGCGCGAAAGATCCGGAGATTCTTTCGGCGGAAGAACGCCGCAAAGTAGTTGAAATTTTATTGCTTCTGCGCGAGAGCCGGCCAAAACTCGATATGCCCGCGAAGGTGATTCGAGAATTTCTGCGGCCTCCGGAGTCGCCTGAGCGCTGCGTTTTCGCGCAAACTACGCGTTCGATTTCCGCCGATTTCCAAACACCCGTGGTGCCCTGCCAGTTCGGCGGCGATCCCGATTGTTCGCAATGCGGATGCGTTGCGTCCATGGGAATGGCTGCGCTGGGAAATTTCAAACTTTTTGGCCGTGTAACCATCGGAGATTTCTTGTGGAGTTCCCAAAAGATTGGCGGACACGTGCAACGCATTGGCGATTGGATGCGCGAGCCTATGGGGCCGAAGCACGCGTTACCGGGCAGCCCGGGATATCGCGGAGCTGCGCAATCAAAGGATTTGCTGAAAGTTTTGCGGTGAGAGTTTAATTTATCGCCCTACTTTATTTCTGCGAAGCAGCTTGTTCCCCAATGTTCTTCCGCGCTGCTACTAATTCGGGCCGCTCGTCTCCGACGGCAAACTCCGTCAACTTACGAAAATAAATTCTGGCGGCTGCCACATTTCCGGCCGCTTCCGCTGCGCACGCTGCGCCATAAACTGCGTTGAACCGCTTCGGAGAAATATTCAGTACCGCTTCGTATTCTGCGAATGATTCGGCCGGGCGATTGTGAAGCGCCAGCATCTCAGCCAGCATTTCCCGTGCCGGAGTTAGCGGGCCCGGTGAGACTGCGTCTTTTTCCACGCTGTCTTCCAGATCTGCGGCGGAGCGCATCATGGCGATCGCGTCCACAGAGCGGTTTTGCTTTTCAAGAACCCACGCAGCCACTTCGCGGCGCTGCACTTCAATCTGTTTCGCCCAATATTCATTGTTCATTTTCGATGCCGCATCGACCAGAGACGCGAGCGTTTTTTCGGCGTTCGCAGCTCGTTCAAGATTTCCGGATCGCGCGCTGCCCACGCCAATTGCCACCCATGTAATCGCCTGCGTATAGGGAGTGCCCCCGCCGCCCTTCAGTTCGCTCGCCGATTTCCAATCGCCCAGTTCCATCGCGAAACGCGCCGGAATTGCAGCAGCCGCGTACCCACCGGTGACCGTCACACCGTCCGCGCGCTTCAGCGATTCCAATTCATCCAACACCGCCCGCGCTTGCTTCACGCGTCCACTTTGCAGGTACGCATATTCCAAGTAATCCATCGCGTGCAGACGCTGATCGCGCGCTTCTCCGGTGGTTGCAGTGCGCTCAGCTTCCGTCGCCAATTCTTTCGAGCGCAAATTGGAAGCGATCGATTCGTCCCACAATCCCAAGCGCGTAAAAATATGCGATGGCATGTGATTGGCATGCGGCGAAGCAGGCGCAATTTTGGCGTACACTCGCGCAGCGTTCAAACCCTTTTCCGCGAGCACGGGATTGTCATAGCAATGAATTAAATAATGCGCCGCGCCGGGATGATTCGGCAGTCTCGCGAAAATCGGCTCCAGTATTTCGCCGCACTTGCGTTGATTCGCAAATGTTTTGTCGTCCGGCGCGGCCGAAATATCCAGCGCGAGCGCGTGAAAAATAGCGGCTTCATCGTCGGATGGATACGCCGCCTGCAGCGCGCCCATTTTTTGCTCGAACGCTTGGTCGTGCGCGAATTGCGATTTGCCATCCTCGCGATAAATTTCAGCGAGCGCGTCGATGTATCCGTGTTCGCGAGACGTCGTGCTTTTATTTGTTTGCGCGAGCTCCTGTGCTTTCTGAAGAGCGGCGCGTCCGGCGACCAGATCGCCGTTGTTCCACAAGCTGTGAAAGCGCGACATCGCAATTCCCCACTGCGCCATCGCGCACGTGGGATCCTGTTTCGCAATGTCCTCAAATGCGTGCTGTACTTGCTCATACTGAAATGAATGCAGCAGCGCTAACGCGCGATTGAAACTGGTCGCAACGGCGGGCGAGCAACTGGTGGAGAATTTTACGGAGCCGACTTTTTGTTCGGTGAGAGCGTGTTGGTGATTTTCCTGGGACGGCGTTGCGCGGGGCAACGACGGCAACTATAGAAAGTGTGATAAGCGCAGCCGCGCGAACCCGCACCAGTTCCTTCCGAGAAAACCCGTGGAACGATTCTACAAGAGACTCGCGAAAAACGGTCGCACGCCGTTCACGATTATTTAGGACTTGCACTATAATCGCGGCGAACATGCGCCTTTACACGAAACAGGAATGCGAAGAATGGCTGCGCGATCGCAAACGACCGAAGCCGGAAGCGATCCCGGCTGTGCAAGTGGAACGCTTTATCTATCCGCATGAGGCTGGCCGCCTCTATCACATCGCCCATTGGATCGGAATGTCGCTCCCGTATCGGCAACCTGTATTGGTCTGGATGACCGAGTGGGGCGTCTGGGGCAGTAGCGAGAACTGGCACTTGTACTATAAATTGCGCGCCGGCAGCAATGACAACCGCTTGCTTCACGAAGCCCCGGGGCATCTTTTCTTAGAACATGAAGCCGAAGATCTGACGTCGCTCCTCCAAGTGGCCATGCTCAATGGGTGGGGCGGCTATGTATTGACACAGGCGAACTATCTAAACGCGTTCTTTAGCCACGACGAGTACATCGATTTCTTCGCCGGGCCGGACGGCAATTTGGGAGAGGTTCGCGACGCGCTTCGCTCTCCTAGATCCCCTTCTCCACCTGCGTGATGCATTCCTCCAGCACATTCGCCGCGAATTCCGCTTGCTGCTGATCAATCAGCAGCGGCGGCGCAATGCGCACGGTATTTTCTCCTGCGCCCAACAGCAGGACGCCTTTTTCAAACGCGAGATCGACCACTTTGTCGCGCAGATCGTGAGCACGCGCTTTTGTTTTTTGATCGAGTACGAGCTCGACGCCGATCATCAGGCCTCGCCCGCGAACATCTCCGACGATTTTGTGTTTGGATGGCCAATTCGCCATGCGACCCTTCATCCATTCGCCGACCTTGCGCGCATTTTCCATGTAGCCGCCTTCGATTAATTTGATTGTGGCCAGCGCCGCCGCGATGCACACCGGATTCCCGCCGAACGTGGACGCGTGCGCGCCCGGTTTCCAATCCATCACACTTTCTTTCGCAATCACCGCGCAGAGCGGCATGCCGCTGGCGATTCCCTTCGCGACGCAAATAATGTCCGGCTCGATGCCGGCATAATCGCTGGCCCACCATCTCCCTGTGCGGCCCATGCCGCATTGCACTTCATCAGCCACCAACATGATTCCGTTTTTCCGCGCGATGTTTTGCAGTTCGCGCAAGAATTCCTGCGGCGCGGAAATGTATCCGCCTTCACCTTGCACCGGCTCAACAAAAATTGCAGCGACGTCACTGGGATCCACCAATCGCTTGAAAGAGCTCGTTCTGAATAAAATCGATGCAATGTTCGGAAGTGACTCCCCGATACGAATCCGGATATGGCGCGTGAAAAACGCCGGGAATCAACGAGCCGAATCGCTGGCGCTGAACTGCTTTTGACGCGGTCAGCGAGAGCGCACCCATCGTGCGTCCGTGAAAACATCCGTAGAATGCGATAAATTTTTCGCGACGCGTGTGATAGCGCGCAAGTTTCATGGCCGCTTCAATTGCCTCGGCGCCGGAATTTCCGAAATAAACTTTCTTCGGTTCTTTGCCCGGAGCGATCTTCGCCAGCTTCTCCGCGAGTTCCACCATGTTGGGAATGTAAAAATCCGTGCCGGAAATGTGGATCAGCTCGGCGGCTTGCTTCTGAATTGCGGCGACGACATCCGGATGGCAATGTCCCGTAGCAACGACTGCGATGCCCGCTGCGAAATCTAGAAACACGTTGCCGTCGACGTCGGTGATCGTCGCGCCTTGCCCCGATTTCGCGACGAGCGGATATCCGCGGGTGTAGGACGGCGAAATATATTGGTCGTCCAGTTGAAGAATCTTTTTTGCCTGCGGACCGGGGAGCGCCGTAATTAGTTTCGGCAGTTTCGGAACTGCGCCGCTTGATGAAGCCGGTTTTCCGTTCGTGCTGGATTTCGCTGCTGCGGTTTTCTTTTTCGTGAGCGTTGCCATCATGTCCTCCCGGGAAGTATCCGTTCGCGCGAGGCTAACCGCGCGGCTGAAGATTGATTAATTGAAAGAGTTCGCGGACAGCTAGAAGGAATATCTATGCAGCGCCGTATAAGTTGGGACGGTCCTGCGAAGGCTTGTGGTGCGCGGGGATCGGATTGTGATTTTCAACGGCCATTGAATTCGCACGTATATTTCTAACCCTTATATTACTCCAGCTACTTCCGTTTCCAACGGACGCCTTCGCGCGTGTCTTCCAAAATGATACCGTGCGAGGCTAGCTCGTCGCGAATGCGATCTGATTCCGCGAAATTTTTATTCTTTTTTGCGGCGACGCGCTTTGCTACCAGCGCATTTATTTCCTCGTCGCTCGGGCCGCTCGCCTCTGACCCGAATCCCAGCGCCCGCAATCGTTCCGCGTCATCGTCTTTCAGAACGGCGAATACCTCATCAAATTTCTGGAGCACTGGCAACAAATGATGAACGTCTTGCTGATGGAGTTCCCATCGATCCGCCGCTATGTTCACATCACGAACGAGATCAAATATCGCAGCGAGGGCTTGCGCTGTATTCAAATCGTCTGCCAGCCCCTCATCGAATTCCTTCAGCGCGCGCTCGGCGCGCTTCTCAATGTCGCTGTTGACTCCCGGCGGAAACTTATCTTCCAACAGGCGCCGGTTGAAGTTTCGCAGCCGCTCAACGGAACTGGCCGCCTGCTGCAAGCCTTCCATCGTGAAATTTAATTGCCGGCGATACGGCACCGAAGCCAGCAGCAATCGCACCGATGACGGCTTATGTCCCTGCTTAAATAAATCGCGCAACGTATAAAAATTCCCGAGCGACTTGGACATTTTCTGTCCGTCGACCAGCAAATGTTCGGCGTGCAGCCAGTAACGCACAAATTGTTTTCCGGTGGCCGCTTCGGATTGGGCAATCTCATTCTCATGATGAGGGAAAGTTAAATCCACGCCACCGGTGTGAATGTCCAAAGTTTCGCCAAGATATTTCATGGACATGGCGGAACATTCGAAATGCCAGCCGGGACGTCCCGTGCCGATGCGCGTATCCCACGAAAATTCTCCGGGCTTCGGCGCTTTCCACAGTGCAAAATCGCGCGCGTCTTCTTTGTCGTACTGATCCACGTCCACGCGCACGCCGGTCTGCATTCCGCTCACATCAATCTTGCTGAGCTTTCCGTACGCGGGAAATTTCGCGATGCGGTAATAGATGGAACCTTCGATCGGATACGTAAATTTTTTGCGCCTTCAGTTCTTCAATCAGCGCAACCATATCTTCGATGTGATCCGTGGCGCGCACCAATTTTTCTGGCGGCTCCATGCCTAGCGCGCGGCAATCTTCCACGAACGCTTTGATGTATTGATCCGTGAAATCGCGAATACTTTTTCCGGCGGCTGCGGCGTGCGCGATGATGCGATCGTCCACGTCAGTAAGATTCATGACCTGGAAAACTTTATATCCCCGGACGCGAAGAAATCGCCGCAACAAATCCTGAAACATAAATGTGCGGAAATTTCCGATGTGTGCGAAGTCGTAGACGGTCGGGCCGCAAGTGTAAATGCGCACCGCGTCGGGCTTCAAAGGAATAAACGTTTCCTTCTTGCCGCCCATCGTATTGTGAAGTTGTATTTCCGCCGCCACTATTTGCACCCGGATAAATTTATTGTAACAGCCTGACTAAAGTGTCTCGGCATTCTAGCCGACACGCACTACGCCCGCAAACGCACCGCCGCGGAATTGTTCTATAATCCCGCCACGCAAAAATGACGCTCAACGCACTCTCACTCTTTGGATTATTCGCCGTGGCCTCAGCGCTGGTCAGCTACGCGCTGGAAGACCGCAGCCCGTGGCTGATTTTCGCGTTCGCAGTTGCGTGCGTGCTCAGCTCAGTCTACGGATTCCTGCAAGGCGCATGGCCATTCGGAATCATAGAAATCGCGTGGACGATTGTTGCGCTGCGGAGGTGGTGGAAAATTACTCACGCTGCCGTCAAGTTGGAATAACCTCCGTTCAGATTCCGGCCATTGACACAGTATTCCATCTATGGCATATTCCATCTATGGCATGGGAGGTTGAGTACACGAGCGAGTTCGGCGCTTGGTGGGACGGCCTTAACATCGGAGAGCAGAAAGATGTGTCGTTAGCTGTCACGCTGTTGGAAGAAAAAGGGCCCGCGTTACGCCGCCCACATGTCGGTGCGATCTCAAATTCCAGGCACGCAAACATGAAGGAACTTGTCATCCAGCACGCAGGAAGACCTTACCGGGTACTATTCGTATTCGATCCGCGCCGAACGGGAATTCTTCTGATCGGCGGGGACAAAACCGGAAACAACCGTTGGTACCACGAATTTATTCCAGTCGCCGACACGCTTTTCGATGATCACTTGAAACAGATGAGAGGAAAGAAGGTTACTTAATGGCAAGAAAATTTAAGGAGCTATTCCAACGAATGCCCGCCCGCGCCCGCGCGGAAGTCAAGGCCCGAGCACAAAAAATGCTCGCCGAAATGGCTTTAGACGAACTGCGCGAAGCACGCAAGTTAACGCAGCAACAACTCGCCACCCGCTTCAAAGTTGGACAGCCAGCCATCGCGAAGTTGGAGAAACGCACCGACATGTATCTGAGCACTTTGCGCGGAGTCATTCAGGCTATGGGCGGCGATCTGGAAATTCGAGCCGTGTTTTCGGATGGGGACGTCCGCATTAATCAGCTGAAAGACTTAAAGCGCGTGAAGGTTGGCGCAAGACACTGACAGGCAGAAGGCTCCTGCATCTTCCGACTACACGCCGACAGCGGCGGTATCGGCCGATAAATTCATGGATTTCAAACTGTACGAACCGATTGGAAACTAAATTTGCATTGACACACTTTCTGCGGCGGACGATAAAAGATGTGTCTGCACCGCTGATGTCCCTGCACGCTGGCCAGTCATTCAGGCAAAGGGCCGCTGTGAACAAAAGGCGCGTTGTCGATCTCCGGAAATATGTAATCGTCGCGGCGCTTGCCTTCTGGGTTCCGGACATTATCGTGCACGCATTGCGACGGAATCGATTCGGCGGAATTGATATTGTCTGTCTTACTCTTTTGCTGCCCCTTCTCACATGCATGATCGTGGCGCGCGTGTGGCGAAAGAGCGGCGACATCGAAAAGTATCTGACCGCAGGCTTGTCCGCTGTCCTCGGAATCTGGCTGTTTGGGCCGCTGCTGATGACAGTTGGTTTCAGTTTCAATGGCGGCGGCTTTGCAAAGCCGGACGGATGGCAACTGGTAGTTCTCGGCACCGGCCTCTTCCCGTTTTTCACCTTTGAGATGTCCACTTACGACGGAACACTCTTCGCGGTAATTCTCGTGACCGCCGCTGCTGCCTTTGATGTCGTTATTCTTGAAGCACCAGCCGTGGACCGTCCCATTACTCCCCACGAAATAGTTGCGAATGTGTCTTGCTATCCTTCCCCACCTCTGATAAATTTTCATTCCGTACCGCCATTGTAGCGCCAGGCGGATGGGCCCTGCTAAGAGTCCTTCCACAGTTTTTGTCGAAATTTTCCCCCAGTCGAGGCAAAGGAACGCGCATCTCTATGCGTCGTGTTGTTCCGTTTTATGGCGTGGGCGTGCGGCGCGTAGGTCACTGAAAAGGAAAGGGTTACCTTGCTAAAACTGAGAAAAGTTGAAATCAGCGGATTCAAGAGTTTTTGCGAACGAACGGTCGTCACGTTCAGCGGAAACGGCCTAACTTGCATCGTCGGGCCTAACGGCTGCGGAAAATCAAATATAGTGGACGCTATATCGTGGGTACTCGGCGAGCAGAGCCACAAGAGCCTCCGCGCGGAACGCATGTCGGATTGCATCTTTAACGGCACCCTGAAGCGTCCGCCGCTGGGCATGTCCGAAGTGATCATTACTCTGGAAGATCCCGAGCTGGCCGAGGCTGGGCGATTTATTTTCGAGCAGCAGGACGAGGCTGCCGCAACGCAAACAGGCGCGACGGCTGAGACGGGCGCGGGTGAAGCGAACGATTCGCGGATCACGCCGGATACGATCATCATTCACGCGGAAGACGCGACGATCGAAGCTGGCGCGAACGCGGAGAATGTCACTGAGAGTAACGCGACCGATTCGCCCGCCGAAGAAATTGGTGAAGCCAGCGCGGATTCTGCGAACGAAACTTCGCTCGCGCACAACACCGATTCCATTCACATTGCACAGCCGGCCGCAACCGAGCCGGGATTCCTCGCCAAACGCAAGCGCGCAACGAAGCCTGCGATGACGGTGAAGCCCGGCGAAGTTGTCATCGGGCGCCGCTTGTATCGCAGCGGACAGAGCGAATATTTAATTAACGGCCGCACCGCGCGACTGCGCGACGTGCAGGAAGTTTTCATGGGCGTTGGGCTGGGGCCGGATAGCTACGCGATTATCGAACAGGGACGCATCGGACAAATTCTTTCCAGCCGCGCCGCAGATCGCCGCGCAATTATTGAAGAAGCCGCGGGCGTAACCAAATACAAAACGAAGAAGCGCCTGGCCGAAGCGAAATTCGAATCGAGCAAACTGAATTTGGCGCGCGTGCATGACATTGTTGTGGAAGTAGAAAAGCAACTTGCGTCACTGAAGCGGCAAGCGAGCAAAGCACGTCGCTACGCGGAAATTCGCGAGCAAATGCGCGGCCTTCTGCGCCAGGTCATGGCCAGCAAAGCCCGCGAACTGGATAGCGAAGCGGATCGGCTCGCGCAATTGCTGCAAACGACTGATCGCCGCGGAAACTGAGCAGACGCAATCGCTCAGCGCGCTAGAAGTGGAACACGAAAAACTTGGCACGCCGCACCTACGAACTGGATGGCGAACTGCGTCAGAATCAAAACATTCTCGAACAGACGATGCTCGAACTGGATCGCGCGGAAAATCGCATTGCGTTTAACCGTCAGCGCGGCATCCGAACTCGATACGCGCACGTCGCAAATTGACGGGCCAAATCATCGCAGGCCGAAGACCAGACCGCGGCCGTTGCCGCGCGCGCCGCAGAACATTTCGCGGGAGTGGAAGCACTTGCGCACGGAAACGCGAGCGCTCGAAGCGCTCGTCGCCGACACTTGCCGCGCAAGACTCGGAACACATAAAGACGCGCGCAGGAAACTGACGAACGCGATCGCTTCACTGCGCAAATCCTCCAGCGAATGGACCGGATCAGCTCGAGCGCTTGCAAACCGAACACGCGCAGGCGGAAGCGCTCGCTGGGACACCTACGTCGAGATCGCTGGGCACGCAAGCAATTCGACGAGCAAGGGTTGCTCGAAGAATCGCTGCACCACCGCGATCGCGACCAGACGGCGGAAATCCATTTTCAGGGAATATTCGCGAAGGCGCGGCGCATCGAGCAGGAAGTGCACGCCGCGCAGGCGCGCATCGCGGAGCTCCGACACAGCCGCCAGGAATTGGAAGTGCGCTGCGACGCCGCGCGCGATGCGGCATCTTCCGTCCGCGCACGGCGATCAACGCTCGAGCAAGTGCTGAACGATCGCGCTTACACCGCGGAAGCCGTGAAGAAACTTTTCGCGGCGAATGCGGAATTCAGGATCAGCCGCCGCGAATGGACGCGATTTCCGCGCCGTCGGATTGCTGGCCGATTACGCCGAAGTGGCGGAGCTGCACGAAGCCGCCGTGGAAAATTTCTTGCGAGACGAGCTCGAGTACGTGGTTGTGGAAACATTTGACCATGCGCAGACAGGCGTTTCCATGCTGCGCGAAGAACTCGGCGGCCGCGCAACATTTTTCGTGGACTCGCTGAACAAATTGAATTTGCTTCCCGAAGAGCACGTGATTCCCTTTCCGACTGCGGACGGCGTGATTTCGCGCCTCGATAAATTGGTGGAGTTCCGCGATCCGCTGGGCCACGCCGCGAAACAATTTTTGCCGCGCCTGAAGTCGGCGTATCTGGTGGAAACGTCCGCGCGCCGCGGAAATTTTGGCGCGAGAATATCCGGCGTACTGCTTCGTCACGCCGGACGGCACCACCTATCAGGGCCGCATGGTCAGCGGAGGCCGCGCGACGGAAGCCGGGCCGCTGGGAATGAAGCGCGAGCTGCGTGCGCTGGAAGCGGAAGCCGCGCAGCGCGAAATCGAACTGACCGCGAGCGCTCACAGAAATCGAGCGCGTGGAAACCGAGCTGGCGAAAACGAGAACGAACTGACTGGAACAATTTCCGCCGGCCACATGGAAGCGGAAAAAGCGCTGGTCGGCGCGACGCATCAACGGGATCAGGCGCGCGCTTCGGAATTGGTGCGCATGGGAATCGAACTGCGCGATTGCCAGACGAGATTGAGCGGCTGCGGCGCGAAGTGTCGCTGGCGGAAAACCGCGCCGAAGTCCGCGCAAGAACAGCGCGCGGAAGCGACACGTTCGCGCGTCTCCGACGAAGAAAATCTTGCGCACGGCGAGCAGCACAGCTTGACTGATCTGCGCCAGCTTGTGGAAACGCATCAGCAGGAAGTTTCTGCGAAGCGCGAGGAGCTGGCGGCGTTCGCGGAACGTCTCGCAAGCGCCGAAGCTGTTGGCCGCGCGATTGGAAGAAGAGCGCCTTGCAGCCGCTGCGCGCGCACGACGAGCTGCGCGGCGCAGCACACAGCACTGGCCGCCGAACGCGTTCAACTCGAAAGCGAAAGCGACGGAGCAGGCGCGCCGCGCGGAATCGCTGCGCGGAGAAAAAGAGCGCCTCGAAGCGCTGAAGGTGGCGCTCGAAACGGAATGGGAAGCAAGCGCGCGTACGCACCGTGCAAGTGGACGATTCGCTGCGCACGACGCGCCAGAAGCTTGGCGACCTTGCGCGAAGAGCGTGGCCGCATCGAGGTGGAGCGGCGCGTAACGATAGCGAGCGCAATCACCTGCGCGAAACCTGCCAGGCGGAATTGAACGCGCAGCCGGAAGATATGATGGCCGAGTTCCCCGTTCTGCTCACTGGCGAAGAACTTGCCACCGCGGACGCGAATTACAAGGAAATGAAGGCGCGCATCGAGGCCATGGGTCCGGTGAACATGATGGCGCTCGAGGAATATCAACGAGTGCGATCAGCGCTACACATTCCTCACGCGCGAACAGGCCGACCTGCTGCAATCCATCGCCGATACGCAGGCGGCGATCACCGAACTCGACGAAGTTTCACGAACAGAAATTTGAAGAAGCGTTCATGGCCATCAATGCGAATTTTGCGGAAGCGTTCCGCGCACTCTTCGGCGGCGGCACCGGCGAAATGCGATTGACGGAAGTGGATAGCTCGCGGCGACGCGGGCATTGACGTTGTCGCGCAGCCGCCGGGCAAGCGCCTGCAAAATGTGATGCTGCTCAGCGGAGGCGAAAAAGCGCTGACGGCTCTGGCGCTGCTCATCGCGATCTTCAAGTACCAGCCAAGTCCATTCTGCATTCTGGACGAAGTGGACGCGCCGCTGGACGAAGCCAACGTGGGACGCTTCGCGGATATGGTGGCGGCGATGGGCGCAGCAAACGCAATTCATCGTCGTGACGCACAATCGCCGCACGATGGAAATGGCGCCCGTGCTCTACGGCGTCACCATGCAGGAACCGGGCGTCAGCAAGCTGGTTTCCGTGCGCTGGAACGAAGCGGTTGCCGGGACGCAAGCTGCTCCGGCTGCACGCGCTGCGTCTAACGCGGCGTAAGATTTCGCGCTGAGCGCGCGGCCACACTTTGAGCTTCCTGGGCACATCAAGAATCGCAGACGAATGAATTGCGCTCGCGCATTTTCACGTCTCGCAGTATACTTTGCCCGTTATGAGCGAATCAGAATCCGCAAGGCGGCGCATCGCGGAAACTTTCATTGCCGCGTATTATCTCGCTCACTTCTTCGATTACTTGCAGGAAATAACATTTACCGTGGATCAGCGCTGGCGCTATCTCAGTTTCCCGAACCCGCAAACCTTAGCAGCGCTTTACGGACTAATTTATCTAGGGGTCGGAATTGGAATTTTACTTCAGGCCAATTGGGGCAGAATCCTCGGCGTTATGATTTCCCTGCTGATGCTGGTATCCCTGTGGTGGCTCTTCAGGCCGGTTCGCAGTTGGGCAACGGTCGCAGTATCCACTCTGATCAACGTTGCCATCGTCTGCTATTTCGTGAATTCGTGGTGGCGTGGACGGTCGGTTTCAAACTCGGCGTGACATGAGCGAAGCAGAATCCGCAAAGCCGCGCATCGCGGAAACTTTCATCGCCGCGTATTACCTTTCCATTTTCTTTGAGTTCACACCCGTTGGCGTGATTTCTTTAGCGTGGCGATGGCGTTACTTTTCCCGCTGGGCGCTTTTCTTCCGTTGGCCGTTTTTTGCCTTGCTAGGATTAGGAATTGTTTGCCTCGCAATCGCCATCAGTCTTCTGCGTCAGCGCAACTGGGCGAAAACCGCTTCGGTGTTCCTATCCGGACTTCTTACGATTGCGCTGATCGTTCCCTTTCTTACATTTGTCGCGCCGCGCGGAGCAGCACTTCTTCCCAGGCCGAATTATCCGTGGCCGACGATGATTGTTCACATCATTATGAATGCCGGGATCGTGTGGTACCTAGCGCGATCGTAGCGCACCGCTTTAGCAGGGTGCGCCGTTGTCGTTCTCTAAGTAAGCAAACACTTACAATTTCTGTAACCGAATCGCATAGTCACGCGTCCATCAACACAGCAAGACGAAATGGAACCGAATCTCCGACCCAGAGGAGGGTAGGCCATGCGAGTGGGATCATCTGCAACTTCACGGACGTTCTTTCTTCTTGTTTCGGTTTTGTGTTGTGCTCGTAGTGCCGCGCCCCACTCGTTCAACAATCCGTCTCCGCGCGTCGTGCGCCTTAATCGAAGTAACGAACTTGCCGGCGGGCATTCACAGGCTACGACTTCGCCTGCAGCGGACTTCACAGTTCAGGTAAGCCCTTCACCGATCACAATCATGTTCAGTAATGGGAGCGGCGGCGCCCAGGGAACAGTCTCATTAGCCGGCGTGAACGGTTTTTCTGGCCAGGTCACCCTCGGCTGCAGCACGTTGCCATTGGTGGCAGATCAGCCCGATTGCCTTGCATTTCAAAATCCGGTCAGCGTGGACTTTTCTGGCGCTGCGGCGACCTCCGCGATTGAAGTGTTTACGACGGTGGCAGGATGCAATCCAGACGTGTGTTTGCTGAAGCCTGGGGGCTTCGACGGACGCTCGGGCCTATTTGTGGGAATCGTATTCGGCACCTTGGCGTTGCTGATATCTTTCGCGAAGGCAGTTCCGTTAACTCAACGCAAGATATCATTCTTCCTCGTTCTGATGCTTGTGATTGGATTGGGAATCAGCGGATGCGCTGGCAACTCATTCGCCCCTGGCACTGAGTGCGGACAATCCGGATTTGATCCAGGTACGACGGCCGGTACTTACATGTTGACGATAACCGCGACTAGCGGAAATCTGCTTCACGCCGCGGCGATTCAACTGATTGTCCCGCCGTCTCCGTAAGAAGTTCGACAACGGACTAACGAGATTTGCAAAACTCGGCCTCCAAAATCTTCCACAGGATATTCTTCGTGCAGGGTTGACTTCCTATCGTCCCGCGATAGAATACCGCCTCCGCTTGGAGGAAACTAAAACGTGGCGTCACCCGGCATGAGTCCAATTGTTTGGGAAACAAATCTTGAAGGCGCTCACCTCCGCAACCGCGGAAAGGTGCGAGACCTGTATGACGTAGGCGAATCGCTGCTCATCGTGGCCACCGACCGCCTGTCCGCGTTCGACGTGGTCCTTCCAACTCCTATTCCAGACAAGGGCCGCGTCCTGACGCAGACCTCCATGTTCTGGTTTGACCGGCTTTCCAGCGTGATTCCAAATCACGTAATTTCTTCGCACGAATTTCCCGTGTCGCTCAATTCATCGAAGGCGATTCTGGAAGGCCGCGCAATGCTGTGCCGCAAGACCGAGCCAATTCCCATCGAATGCGTGGTGCGCGGATATCTCGCCGGCTCCGGATGGAAGGACTATCAGAAGACCGGCGCGGTCTGCGGGATCGCGTTGCCTCCGGGCATGCAAGAATCGCAAATTTTGCCCGAGCCGATCTTCACTCCGTCCACAAAAGCCACCACCGGTCATGACGAAAATATTTCTCTGGTAGAAGCCGCCGCGCGTATTGGATGGTCCCTAGCCGAGCGCCTAAAAGAAGTCAGCCTCGAACTGTATCGCCGCGCCGCAGCATACGCTGAGCCACGCGGAATTCTCTTGGCCGACACGAAATTTGAATTCGGCCTAACCGGAAATGAACTCCTGTGGATTGACGAAGCGCTCACGCCGGATTCCTCACGCTTCTGGCCACTGGACGCCTACAAAGTCGGCCAGGCGCAGCCTTCTTTTGATAAGCAATACGTCCGCGATTATCTCGAGAAAATCGGATGGAACAAGCAGGCTCCCGGGCCAGAGCTGCCCGCCGACGTCGTCGCGCAGACGAGGGCCAAATACCGTGACGCCTACCAGCGGCTGACCGGGCACGAGCTTCCCTGATCGTTTGCAGGCTGATGCAAGGACGCTAACGGGTCAAATCTCCTTTCGCCCGGCGTTTTTGCCATGCCGGAAATGGGCCATTCACCGAATCTTTTGCGGAGCGTGAAATCAAATGAAGGATCAACTGGAAACTTTAATCGGACGAATGGTCGAAGGCGGAATACTTTTCCCAGAGGCAGTGAACGAATTTGAAAAGCGCTACATCAAGCAGGTACTGGAACACGTGAAGGGCAATCAATCCCGCGCCGCACGCGCGCTGGGAATTCACCGGAATACGCTAAGCAGGAAAATTGGAGTGTTTAAGCTGGATCCGCGCCCGCATCGCCGGCGGCGGGGATAAGGGCAAATCGTTTTAATCGAAAACAAAAAAGGTCCCGATGGTTTTCATCGGGACCTCTTTCATTTCTATCAGTAACAGTTATATCTCAGAACCTTACTTCCCGGTTCCCGGCTTCTTCTTCACCGGCGGCTTCTTGCCTTCCGGCGGAATATCTTCCGGATTCACCTTGCCCTTTTCCCAGTGCAACATGAACGGCGTTTGATCGTATCCGACCAGCGTCGCGCCGAATCGCAATTCGTCATTCAGTACGATGCGCTTCACCTCCGGCTGCGATCCGTCCAGTTTCACTTCCATGTCGGGAACGGTGCCGTCTTTGGTTTCATCGCCGGTCACGCCGGTGAACGTGTGCAGAACCGCAGGACCAACGTCGGGCGTGTCAATTGCAATTAGTTTGGTGACAATTTCAGGATAGTCCAAGCCACAAACGGCCAGCCACATCAGCTTGCCGTGTTCGCCGCCCTCGCGGAGATACGGAATAAAGTTCGCCGTATCCGTGCGCGCCTTGTTCAAATCGTCCGCGCTATAGAGCGTAAATGTCGCGGGCCGATCCGGCGAGCCGCCAGCCAGCGTAATCATCTGGGTGACTTCGTCATTCACCAGGTTATCGCACGCAGCCTGCTGATAATTGATGACCAGCTTCTTGAGGTAATCGTGAATCGCTGCTTCGTTCGGGCCTTTCAGTGAAACGGAACGCGCGATCACCCAGAAAGCATCCATCGTCTGCGGCGGATTCATCGCAAGATAAGCGCGACCAATCTGATACCACGGCCCAGGATCAGTAGGATCGAGCGCAGCCAGCGTCTTTTCTGCGTCGATCGTGCCGGGAGCATCTTTCAGCGCCAAGCTTGTGTCCGCAATCACCGTGTCAAAGTAACCGGCAATTTGCATCTTCTGCTTATCGAAATCCGCCTGCGGTGTGGCGTCGGGCTTCTTCAGCCCGTCCAAATCCTTGATGCCCTGTCGAGCCGAATCTCGCGCGGCGTTCAACTTGTCGGGCGTTTGCATTTGGGCTTTGCCGTAGATATACGCCATTGCCCGCGCCAACCGCGCCTGCAGTTGATCGCCGGCGTTGATCTTTTCGCCGTATGAAAGCAGCTTATCGGCTGCTTCAATGGTCTTCGGCCAGTCCTTCACGTCGCGATACGCCAGCATGTAGGCGTTGGCAATAAATGGCGCCAGCTCCGCCGACTTAGCGGCGTTCGGACTCTTGGCGACAAATTCGTCCAAACATTTAATCTTCAGCTCGGGAACTTTCTCCGCGGTACACGCGATATACCTATCGTATTCGTCGCGATTGTACGGAGGGGCTTGCGCTGCTTGTGCTGGCTGAGCGAATGCTGCGCCCGAAGTAATCACCACACCTGCAAATAGCACGGCACCCATCAATATTCTTTGTGAAACATTTCCGAAACGGCTCATCTGTCTAGTGCCTCCTCGGCGAGTTCCATAGCAATGTTCCATAACAGAGTTCCATGGCAGCGATCCGACTTCGCCTTGCAGCCGCCCAAACAAAAATGCGCGAACACGTAAAGCGTGGATTATATGTATCTGTTGCAGGCTGTGCAAGCACGTTCCGACCTCACCCGTCTATTTTGGTAAGATGTTCGTCCAGCGCGAAAGGTGGCTCGAAAAGATTCGCGCCGGCTATTGGGTAGCAACTGCAGAACCGGCAAGCCGTTCTGTTTGACACCAGTCGAAGCTTCGGGGTTCCAGGAGTTTTGGGCGTTCCAAGAATTGTCGGGGTTCCAAGAATTATCCGGGGGGCGTAGCGAAATGAGCAAATCAAACGAACTGAACGGAAAGGTCGCGCTAATCACCGGCGCGAATCGAGGCATCGGACTAGCCATCGCCGAACGCCTCGCTGATATGGGCGCGAAACTGGCCATCTGCGCGCGCGACGCCGAAAAACTCGCGCAAGCCGCCGTCAGTTTGCAAAACCGCGGCGTAGAAGTTTTTTCCCGCGTGGCCGATGTCACCGACGTCGCCGACATATTAATGATGGTGAATGAAACGCGCGCCGCCCTCGGTCCCGTGGATATTCTCGTGAATAACGCGGGCATCGGACATTTCGGCCCGTTCTACGAATTGAATGAAGACGACTGGGACAACACGCTCGACACCAATCTGAAATCGGTTTTCATGATGAGCCGCGCCGTCGCCCCCGAAATGATTCAGCGCCGCACAGGACACATCATCAACATCGCTTCGCTGGCCGGAAAAAATGCTTTCGCGGGCGGCGCGATTTATTGCGCCTCAAAATTCGGGTTGATGGGACTAACGGCGTGCATGGCCGAAGATCTGCGCAACCACAATATTCGCGTCAGCGCAGTCTGCCCCGGCTCGGTATCCACGGAATTTTCCCTGCACAAGGGAACCGATCACAGCAAGCTCTTGCAGCCCGAAGACGTGGCGCACGCCGTAGCCGCCATCGTCACTCAAGGCCCGACAAATTTCATGAGCGAGATTTTGCTCCGTCCCCTCGCCAAGCCGTAATGCCCGAAATCGTAGGGGCGGGTCTGTGACCCGCCCGCCTCCCATCCCGCAAACTCCGCATTTGCCAACTATCGTTATAACGACTAATATGGCTCTGTGGCCAACCGGACCCGCAAATTCAAACTTGCCGCACACGCTCAACCAATCCCCATCGAAGCCGAAGTCTCCCTAACGCTTCTGCATGTAGCCGATCTTCTTCTCCGCCCCCTCGAAGAAACGCTGAAGACCGCCGGCCTTTCCCACACTCAATATAACGTCCTGCGAATTCTTCGCGGCGCGCACAGAGACGCCGAGCAGCGCGGCGCCCGCCACGACGGCGAAAGTGACGCCGACTACCACGGTCTGCCCTGCGGCGAAATTGCCGCGCGCATGATTACCCGCGATCCGGACATCACGCGCCTGCTCGATCGTCTGGAAGCGCGCGGACTTGTCGCGCGTTCTCGCCAGAAAAAAGATCGCCGCGTAGTGCAAGCCTGCATCACCGCCGAAGGAATTCAGCTCCTGAAAAAATTGGATAAGCCCGTGGAAGAAATGCATCGCAAACAGTTTGCCCATGTGCCCGCTGCGAATCTTCGTCAACTGCTCGCGCATCTGAAACAAATACGCAGCGCCGTAGCGCAAATAAAAGCCTGCGCCGGCGATAACCATGACGAGGTGAAATCAAGCTGATGCGAGCGATTACCGATCCGCTGGCAAGAATTCTGATTAGCGCGATATTTCTAAACACGGGAATCACCAAGCTGATGCACTTTGATTCCACCGCGCATGTGCTCGCAGCAAAAGGAATTCCACTCGCCACCGTTGCCGCCGCCATCGCCATTCTGATTGAACTTGGCGGCGCAATCATGATCATCATCGGCTGGCAAACAAAGTTGGCCGCCGCCGTGCAATTCGTTTATTTAATTCCCGTCACGATCATGTTTCACAATTTCTGGGCCGCGCCGCCGCAGATGCATGAAATGCAATTGCTCAATTTTTTGAAAAATTTGGGAATCATGGGCGGACTTTTATTACTCGCAACGCGCGGAGCCGGCGCGTCGTCAGTAGACGCAAATGCATCACGTTCCTAATTCGCGCTTCGCGCGCGTTTTTCGCATAATATAAACATCCGAATGAGCCACAGTCTTGAATTCCTGATTCGCTACGGTTATTTGCTGATCTTCGGCTGGGTGTTCACCGAACAGATTGGCATTCCCATTCCCGCGATTCCCGTGCTGCTCGCGGCCGGCGCGCTAGCTGGCATGCATCGGATAAATCCGTTCGCGGTGTTGGCGCTCGCGATTGTCGCCGCGGTCAGCGCGGATTTAATGTGGTATGAACTTGGCCGGCGCAAAGGCATCCGCGTGCTGCAATTTCTTTGCAAAATTTCTCTCGAGCCGGATTCCTGCGTGCGCCGCACTGAAAATGTTTTCGCGCGCAGCGGCGCGAAATCTTTGCTGGTCGCAAAATTTGTGCCGGGACTGAATACTGCCGCGCAACCGCTGGCGGGAATCTTCCGAATGAAATGGTGGCGATTTCTGATATTTGATACCTGCGGCGCCACACTTTACGTCGGCACATTTTTCGCGCTTGGCTACATTTTCCGCGCCGAATTGGAAAGCGTCGCAGGAGCAGCCTTGAAACTTGGCACCGGTCTGGTGATTCTGGTGATCGCCGCGCTGGTTGGCTGGCTAAGCTACAAATATTACCGCCGCCAGAAATTTATTCGTCAACTCAGGATCGATCGCATTACCGCGGAGGAATTGAAGCGCAAGATGGACGCCGGAGAAGAAGTGGTCATCGTCGATCTGCGCGGCTCGCTCGATTTTGAAGCCGAGCCGGCCATGATTCCCGGCGCCGTTCATCTCGATTACGCCGATCTGGAAGAAGTCTCCGACGAACTCGCCAAGGCGGCCGAAGTCGTGCTGTATTGCAATTGTCCCAACGAAGTCACCAGCGCAAAAATGGCGCTCATGCTGCGCCGAAAAGGCGTGCAGAAAATTCGTCCGCTGCAAAATGGATTAACCGGCTGGCGCGATCTCGGATATCCGGTATCGGAATCGCCAGCGCCGGTGGATGCGTCGGTCGGCGAGAAGAGCTCGGAACCAAAGTAGTCGGCACAATTGAAACCACGAGCAGAAAAATAGAATGGCCCTCTCAGAAGAATCGCGCGAAAAAAAACTAGAACGCGGCCTCACCACCAACCGCATCGAGGCGCTTTCCGATGGCGTCTTCGCCATCGTTCTCACGCTGATGGTCTTCCAGATTCGCGTGCCGGACGTTTCGCCCGATAAACTTTGGCCGCGCCTGAAGTATCAAGCGCCGGAATTTTACAGCTACGCGATCAGTTTTATTCTGGTTGGCATTTATTGGGTGGCGCACCACAACATGTACCACCTGGTGAAGCGCTCCACGCGCCTGCTCCTGTGGATGAATCTTTTGTTTCTAATGTTTGTGGGATTCGTTCCGTATTCGGTGGCGCTGGTGGGCCGTTACGCCGATCTTCAGCGCGTCATGATTATTTACGGCGTGCATCTGATGATCATCAGCGGACTGCTGTTTCTGCAATGGTGGTATGTGACGCGCCAAAAGAATCTGCTGGTCAGTCCCTTGAATAAAGAATTTGTTCGCAGCGTGGATCTGAAAATCTTGCAGGCGCCCGTCGTGTGCGTCCTCGCAATTCTTACTTCATTCATTTCCGTCCGCGGCAGCTACCTCCTCTATGTGCTAACCATCGTGATGTATTTGCTCCCCACGCGCATGGATAAGTACTGGACGGAAATGTAGCGTACTTACGCCGGCTAAGTAACCGCGTTATTCTCGCAGAATTCGATTCGGATCCAGTCTGGTAGCTCGCAACACCGGCGCCACGCAAGCAACTAGCGACACAACTATCAGTAGCGCGGAACTGCCGGAAAGAGAAATACCGTCCATGGCGCTAACTCCGAATAGTTTCGTACGCATCGAAAACGCGGCCAGGATTCCCGCAAACACTCCTACAAATTCACCAAGCACCACCCAGCTTAAAGTGGACCGCAATACGGCGCGCACAATTGCGCCGGGCTGCGCACCCAGAACCACGCGAATTCCGAATTCCTTTGTGCGCATAACAACCATGTCGGAAACAACTCCGTACACGCCAATCGCCGCCAGCAGCAACGCCCCACCGGCAAAAAATAAAAGCAGTTCGCTGTAGAAACGATCTTGCGAAAGCGCTCGATCTACAAGTTCCGTCATCGTTACTTCTTTACTGTCGGCTTGTGTCCCATCGATTTGAGAGATGGCGCTACGCACAACGAAAGCCATTCCCGCCGGATTATTCCTCGTACGCACGACAAGATAACGCTCTGGCAGATTCGATTGTTCGTACGGAACAAAAATATCTCCGCTCGATTGATTCAGACGGCGATATCGCGCGTCCGCCACGACTCCAACAATTTGCTTCGCGGGGTCATCACTTGAAAACTTGAAGGTACGTCCGAGCGCTTGCGCAGCGGAACCATACATGTAACGCGCGACGCCCTCGCTGACGATCGCAACGCCCGGTTTGTTTTTATCTTCCCCCGCTTCAAACGATCTGCCTTGCAAAATCGGCGTTCCGATAGCCTGGAAATAATTTGGCGTTACAGCTTCCAGGTTCACCATCGGATTTTTCTTTGCCGCCTGCTCGTCCTGTCCGGGAAGAATGTAATCTGCGTCGAATCCGATCGGCCCTTCCAGCGGCCTGATCAGCACGGCGCCGGCGGCAACAACTTCCGGCCGCGCCTGCAAGTTTTCAATCAGTGTTTTATAAAAAGCGTGCTGAGCGGCGGGATTCGGATATCTGGCGGCGCTTAAGGAAATAGAACAAGTAAAAACGTGTTGAGGATCGAATCCAAGTTTTGCATTCTGAAGATTGTGAACGCTTTTCCCGACTGTTCCCGCAAGCACCAGCAGCGCCAGACTTGCGGATACTTGCGCGACCAAGAACGCGGGGCCGAGTCTCCGGCTGCGCATTCCGCCGGCCACCGTGTTGCCAAGATTTCTGAGTGACTTCTGCAGATTGCGATCTCGAATCAGCAGCAGTGGCGCGGACGCGAATACGCAGGTGGTCAGAATCAAACAAATTAATGCGAACAGCAATGCCCACCCATTAAGCGACACGGACGAAATTCTGGGGATATCAGTCGGTGTGATGTATTTAATGATTGGAATCAGCGCAGCGGCAACGGCAATTCCAATCGCGGCGCCGAACGTAGAAAGTATCAGCCCCTCCGCCACAAATTGACTGAAGAGCTGGCCTCTGCTCGCACCTAACGCAACGCGAATCGCGATTTCTCCTTCGCGCGCTACCGACTTCGTAACCAACATGCTGGCCAGATTCACCGAAGCGATGAGAAGCAAAATCAGAGAACCGAGAAACAGCAGATACACGACAGTCTTGTTCGTACCGGTAATGAATTCCGGCAGCGGTTGCAACACTGCGATTTCGCCGTCAAATTCAGCTTCGGGATGCGCTGCCGCGATTCGCGATTGAATGGTAGTCAGCTCGACATTCGCTTGCGGCAGGGAAACACCGGACCGCAATCGTCCGACCACTTGCAAAAATGCCACGCCACGGCGCGTAACCCACGACTGATTTGTCGCCAGCGGAGTGAATACCTCCACACCCTGAGGAAACGTAAATCCATCCGGCAACACTCCGATGATCGTGAAGTTGACCCCGCTCAGGGTAATTGCAGAGCCCAAAACATTCGGATCGGACGCAAACTCATTTTCCCAAAAATCATGCGTGAGGATCACAACAGGATTTGCGCCGACGCGATCTTCGTCCGGATTGAACGCGCGCCCGAGTACCGGATGAATTCCCAACACCGAAAAGAAATTCGCTGTTACGCGCGAGCTTTCTACTTGCTTCGATTCTCCTCTTCCGCTTAGGACGTAGCTGTATCCGTACGAGGTCGTCGGCATAGCAGCCAGATCCTGAAAACTCTTGGACTGATCGCGCCAGTCTTTGTAGTCGAGGTAAGAAAGTTCTTCAAATCTAGATCCGGTTCTCGGGTTGGTCCTCCATCCGGCAACAATTTTGTTCTGGTCAGGAAACGGAAATGGTTCCAACACCACGGCGTGCAGCACACTGAACATTGCCGTGCTCACGCCAACTCCGAGAGCAAGCGCCAGCAGGCACACGCAAGCAAGGCTGCGATCTCGCAGCAGCATGCGCGCGCCACCTTTCAGGTGAAGCAAAAATGACGTCACACGCAATTCCCTTCTGCTAACTCATTAACTATCAGGCACTTAGCTCCACCGCGCCGCCAGGAAAAATACCCGAAATTCATTTTCCCTCGCACCCCCACCCCGGGGGTCGAAAGTCATGTGTGTGCTAATAAAGGACTTACGACGATCTAGTGCGCAAGTGTGTGCTAATAAACGACTTAGTGTAAAAATGCTGTAGGGGCGCGGCTTGCTGCGCCCTCATCCGAAGACTTCGTAGGCTGCACTTGTCTCTCTGTTCTGTTCTCAAATCTTCCCTCAGCGTCTCTGCGAACTCTACGTTAAGCGCTTTTCCCATCTTTTTCCGCCCTCAAAAACTGCACTATAATGCACTTTTTAGACTTTCCGCCGCAAAAACTGCATTATAATGCAGTTTTTAACCTGTTCCCCCGCCGCCCCTCGTTACAATCTCGGCAGCACAATCCCCTGCTGCGACTGATACTTCCCCTTCTTATCCTTGTACGAAATTTCGCAGTCCGAATCAGCCTTAAGAAAAATCACCTGACACAATCCCTCATTGGCGTAAATTTTCGCCGGAAGCGGAGTGGTGTTGCTAATTTCAAGCGTCACGAATCCTTCCCATTCCGGCTCAAAGGGAGTGACGTTCACAATAATTCCGCAGCGCGCGTATGTGGATTTTCCGACGCAGATTGTAAGCACGTTCCGCGGAATCCGAAAATATTCCATCGAACGTCCGAGAGCAAAAGAATTCGGCGGCACAATACAAACGTCTCCCTTAAATTCAACGAACGATCGCTTATCAAAATGTTTCGGATCCACAATGCTGGAATTCACGTTGGTGAAAATGTTGAACTCGTCCGCCACACGCAAATCGTATCCGTAAGAACTGACGCCGTAACTGATCACGCCATCGCGCACTTGGCGATCTTCAAACGGCTCAATCATTTTGTGTTCAATCGCCATGCGGCGAATCCAGTGGTCGGGCATTACGCTCATTCGGCTCTCCGGAAATTAAATTTAGTTTTGTAAATTGAAAACGCAGTTTAGTATGCCGTCGCTCGCTTGACAACCCGCAACTCGCTGACTAGCATAAGCTCGCAGTTGAGATTCCGGAGGCCAGCGTGATTAAAGTTGACATCGTGAAAGCCGTGGTCGCGGCAACAGGCGTGAGCAACACGAAAGCCGAAGACGCCGTGGAAACTGTGATCCAATCGCTGAAAGACGCGATGCGCCGCGGCGATCGCATCGAGCTGCGCCGCTTTGGCGTTTTCACCGTGCGTTCGCGCAAAACCGGAATGGGCCGAAATCCGCGCACCGGACAAGAAGTGATGATTCCTCCAGGCCGAGTTGTGAGATTTAAACCCGGCAAAGAATTGCAGCAGCTCGAGGCGTAAGAACATATTTTTGAAAACCCATTTCCTCAGTTAGCCGTCACCTTCGCATTCTGTTGCTGCGCAAAAACACGCTAAACTGGTTCCCCCATGTCTTACGGAAATGGAAACGGAAATGGCCGCGTTCCAGTGGAAGTAATTTCGCTGGAATCGCCGCCGCGCGAAGTGGCTCCGCAAAAAACGCCTAAGCCTCCCCGTCCGTATCGCTCTGGCAGATCATTTGCGATCTCGCTGATTTTATTTGCAGTCACAATTATTTCCACGCTCGCCGCGGGAGTCGATTTTTCTTTGGCCTACGCGCGCGGCCAAATGCCTTCGTTCGACGATTTCTTCCACGTTTATTTTTTGGCGCTGCGCGATCCGCACGTGTTGCTCGCAGGTCTTCCATTTGCAATTACTCTCATGGGAATTTTACTGGCACACGAACTGGGACATTATTTCACTTGCCGCTATTACGAAATGACAGCCAGCTATCCTTATTTTATTCCGTTCCCTTCGCTGTTCGGCACCATGGGCGCGTTCATTCGCATTCGTTCCGCAATCACAAATCGTAAAGCTCTTTTTGATGTGGGACTTTCCGGTCCAGTCGTGGGATTTTTATTCACTGTTCCTGCGCTGGCTTTCGCCATCGCGCATTCCAAAATTGTTCCGGGAGTTGCAGCCGCAACCAATTCCCAAATTGCATTTGGCGAACCGATGTTGATGCGCATGTTGATGGCGATTTTGCGGCCCCACGTGCTGGCGCAGGATTTGTTGTTGCATCCAGTCGGGCGCGCCGCGTGGATCGGATTGTTCGTCACGTCGCTAAATCTTTTGCCGGCGAGCCAACTCGATGGCGGACATATTGTTTACGCGCTTGCAAACCGGATTCACAAACGCGCGACGCTAATTGTTGCGGCTGCGCTGGGCCTGCTCGCATTTCAATGGCTCGGATGGATTGTGTGGGCGGTTTTGTTGCTCGCAATTGGATATCGTCATCCGCCGCTAATCGATCGCTACGAACCGTTAGATCGCAAGCGATTCGTTTGGGCCGCAGTGGGACTGTCGATTTTCGTGCTGTCGTTTATGCCCGTGCCAATTATTGTGCCTAAGCCGTGGTTCTAATTTCGCGAGTTCACACGCGCCCGCACTTTCCTTGTTGATAGACAATCCAAAAAATCAAATCGCAGCGAAGATGCGCGAAAAAGGTATGATGCGCGCCAGCATGAGCGATCTGGTTCGCACATTAAGTCTGCGCGATATTTATTTACTGACGATCGGGTCGGTGATCGGCTCTGGAATATTTTTAGTTCCAGCTACGATCCTGATGCAAGTGCATCTTTCTGTTGCGCTCGCATTGTTAGTGTGGATCGTGGGCGGCGTTCTTTCTTTGCTCGGTGCGTTGACGTATGGCGAACTTGGCGCGATGAATCCTGCAGCGGGCGGACTTTACGTTTATATTCGCGATGCGTTCGGCCCGCTTCCTGCGTTTCTTTACGGCTGGACTTTATTTCTGGTGATCGCCAGCGGAACGAATGCCGCGCTCGCCGTCGCCTTCAGCACATATCTCAGCGAAATTATTCCGCTCTCACATCTTGGCGCGCAACTTTCCGGATTCACGATGCTTGCGTTGCTTACCGTGCTGAATGTTTTGGGCACGCGAAAAAGCGCGGACGTGCAAAACTGGACGACGCTCGTAAAAATGGCGGGCATCGTTGTGATGAGCGGAATTTTATTTGCATGCGGACACGAATATTCGGCGGTTCGCGCTTCACTGTGGCCCGCGCATTTTGATGGCGGCATCGCCGCAGGATTTGGACTGGCCATGATCGGCGTGATGTGGGCGTACGAAGGCTGGCAGTGGATCAGCTTCAGCGCCGCCGAAATGATCGATCCAGTTCGTGATTTCCCTCGCGCGTCATTGGCCGCGGGGCTAACGCTGATCGTGATTTATATTCTTCCCGTGTGCGCGTACTTTATCGTGCTCGGTCCGGTTCAGTCCGCAAACTCTCCGAGAATTGCGACAGCCGCTGTTTCCGCGGTAGCCGGGCCGTGGGCTGCCAAATTTTTGGCGGTGATTATTCTGGTTTCTGTTTTCAGCAATGTGAATAGCGCGATTCTCACGGTGCCGCGCGTTTTTTATGCGATGGCAAGGGATAAATTATTTTTCAAACAACTCGCGAACGTGCATCCACGTTTTCATACTCCTGCTGTGGCAATTATCGCGAGCGGAATTTGGTCGGCCGTACTGGCGTGGACGGGCACATTCAATCAGTTGCTGACATACGTGGTTTTTGCGGCGTGGATTTTTTATGGATTGGCGGGCGCGAGCCTTTTTGTTTTTCGCCGGCGCATTCCCGCTGCGTCACTTCCCTATCGCGTGCCCGGATACCCGTGGACGCCGATACTGTTCGTGCTGGCGTCAGCGGCGCTGGTGATTAACACCATCGTATCCGATTGGAAAGATTCCGCGTTCGGCGTGGCGATTATACTGCTGGGCTTACCGGCATATTTATTTTGGCGGAAGCGCGCGCCAAACGTAGTATAAGGATCTCACTGCGGAGGACTGCATGCGCTGCAAGCGAAATTCTGTTACGCCATTTATTCTAATTCTAATTTCGGCGGTATCGCTTTCGGCGGCAGACCGCGTGATTCCCGACACTCCGCGCGGATTTGAGGGCCAGTATCAGGAATTGTTCAAAGCTTGCAAAAAGGGTGACGAACCGAAGATACAAGAATTACTGGCTGAGTTCGCAATTCCTTCAACGTGGTTCGCGGACATGTTCGGCCCCACTCAGGGACCAGAATTGGAAAAACAATATTTGATCCAGCACAAACAATTTATTTCGTCGACTTTGAGAAAGCTGCGCGGGTTTAACCGGCCAGACCCTTCCGTATACACAAAATTAGGTCAGGCCGTCGAGCTGAAGCCTCCGGCTGCCCCGCCGCCGCAGTCAGTGAAACAGATACCCGCAGCGCAGGACTACGAAATACATTATTCAACGCAGGGAACAGAGCGAGTCTCATGGATGGATAATTTCATATACGTGGACGGAAAATTTAGGTTCTTCGGGCCCGGAGGATACCCATTCTGGGATCCGCCGAACATCCGGCTTGCGGATCCTTGCGGCGGCGCTCCGAGCGGCCAATTGATCCATCGCGTTGAACCTGAATATCCTGACGAAGCACGCCAAAAGCACATTGAGGGTTTTGTCAGAATGCGCGTCACGGTTGCAACAGATGGATCGGTGAAAGCCATCGATATTGTAGACGGCGATCCGCTGCTGGTTGAGGCTGCGAAAAAAGCTGTAATGCAGTGGCGATACACACCGTTCATGAATTGCAGCAAGCCGGTCGAAATGCGTTCCATGGAGCACGTGAAGTTCCCACCGCCGCCGCCGAACTAGCCGAGCGTTGCGCTTTGGCTCGCTAAAATAAACTGAGTGGATCTACATCCAACACAATTGCGGTTTCCGGAATTTGTTTCTTCACGCAGAAATCCAGGCATCCGGCCAACGCTTCGTGGAGAGATGCGCGGCTTGGAGATTTCAGTAAGAATTGGAAACGGTGTTCTTCCTTCAAACGCGCGAGTGGAGCGACAGCCGGGCCGAGCACGCGCACTCCGCGCTTTTCAAATGGCGCGAAATATTCGCCGAGTTGACGCGACCAGCGAATTGCGTTTTCTATTTTACGGTTGCGCACCAAAACATTTGCGAGCGCGGCGAACGGCGGATAGTGCATCGCGCGGCGGTAGCGGACTTCGCGATCGAAAAATCCCTCGAAGTCCTGACGCGCGGCATCCTGAATTGCGTAATGCTCCGGATAAAATGATTCGACGAAAACTTCTCCGGCCATTTCGCCGCGTCCAGCGCGCCCAGCAACTTGAGTGAGTAATTGAAATGTACGTTCGGCAGCGCGAAAATCCGGCATGCCTAATCGCAGATCGGCGGAAATAACTCCGACAAGTGTGACGCGCTGAAAATCGTGCCCCTTGGCGACCATTTGCGTGCCGACCAAAATATCCAGTTTGCCGGAAGCAAATGATCCGAGAATTTTCTGATATTCGCGCTTGGTGCGAACGGTGTCGCGATCCAAGCGGCCAATTCGCGCATCCGGAAAAAGCTCGCGCAAGGATTCTTCCAGCCTTTCAGCGCCTTCGCCGACAAAATAGACGAACTCCGAATGACACTTGGGACAAATTTTCACGACGGAAGTATTGAATCCACAGTAGTGGCACACCATGCGCTGACGCTTCTTGTGATAGGTGAGCGAGATGCTGCAATTTTCGCACTGGATTGACGCGCCGCAGCTTCGGCACATCGCCAAAAAAGAATATCCGCGGCGGTTAATAAGGATGAGCGATTGTGCGCCGGTCACAAGACGTTCTACGATCGCTTCCCGTAACCGCGAAGAAATTGCGGTTGCACGATGCGTTTTTTTAAAATCCTGCCGCATGTCCACAATTTCCACGCGGGCCATTTCGCGATTTGCGACACGCGATTCCAATTTCAGCAACGCGTACTTTCCTTCGCGCGCGTGATGGTAGCTTTCGAGCGAAGGCGTGGCCGAACCGAGCAGCACCGCCGCGTTTTCCAGCTTCGCGCGCATTACGGCGGTGTCGCGTCCGTGATAGCGCGGCGATTCTTCCTGCTTGTAGCTGGCCTCGTGCTCTTCGTCCACGATTACGAGCCCAAGATTCGCAACAGGCGCGAAGACTGCTGAGCGCGTGCCGACGACGATTTTCGCTTCCCCGCGGCGCACGCGCCACCATTCGCGCGAACGCTCCGCATCCGGCAGCGCGCTATGCAGCACGGCTACTTCATCGCCAAACCAGGCGCGAAAAATTCGACCCATCCAAAGAGTGAGCGCGATTTCGGGAACCAGCACGATTGCAGTTTTGCCGAGGCGCAAAGTTTCGGCGACGGCGCGCAAATAAACTTCCGTCTTGCCGCTGCCGGTAACTCCGTGCAATAGACCGACCGTGAATTCGCCGCGATCGAGCCACGAACTTAATTCAGAAACGGCGCGCTCTTGATCGGGATTTAAAATATTGGCAGGAGCGGTGTAACCGGCGTCGAAAAAATCGTCTTCGTCGGCGATGGCAGGTTCGTCCCAGGACGTGAGTTTGCCGTCGCGCAACATTCTATCGATTACTGTGCGTGAAGCATCGGCGCGCTCCAGCAATAATTTCAGCGGCATCGGGCCGGATTCTTCCGCGAGCACATGGCGCACGCGATCTTCGGCTTCGGTCACCTTCGCAGATATTTTCTTCGGCTTGATGATTTTGTCGGCGGGCACAGAAACTTCTCGTGTGACGTTCACATGCGCAAGATTCCACGCGATAATTTTTTGAGTGCGAGTTGATTTCGATTTGTGAATCTGCTCGGCCAGCAGATATCCGCGCCGCAGAAGACGCGCGGACGCGTCTTCGCCACCAGGCAGTCTCTTCAAGCGCTTCGCCTCGAGAGGCGCGCCTTCAACGTAAATTAATTCAAGCAGCGCGGATTCTGTGATTTCATCTTCGCTGCGATTCTGCATCGATTTCAATTCCGCGAGGCGATCAACTCCGGCAGGCGTGATTCGCAGCACGCGCTCGGCGCGCAATTCGGTGAGCGGCGGAAGCATGGCGCGGAATACATCACCGGGCGTCGCCAAATAGTAGGAGCCAACCCAGCGGCCCAATTCGATCATCGTGCGAGGCAGTGCGGGAATCGCGTCCAGCGCGCGCGAAACTTTCTTAATTTTTACGAGAGCGCTTTTTTCGTGCACGAAGTCAGGCGGCTTATCGGTTAGCTCAAGCACGACGCCAACCATCACCTTATTGCGAAATGGCACAGCGACGCGCGAGCCGGGCTCAATCACTCCGATGAGCGATTCGGGCAGCTCGTACGTGAAAGTTGTGCGCAGAGGAACTGTAAGCGCGACTTCGCAGTATGTCGGCATGGCCGGCGAATAGTTTAGCAGGCGGGAGAGATTCGTCGAACTTCGCGGGCGCGGTGATCTAGGTATCGAGCCCCAATCGAAACTTAGCTCTTATTTACGGCCTTGGGAACTTTCAATCCCAGAACGCCCATCACTTTTTGCAAATCTTTCCAGACGTCTGCTTTCGCGGGAGGGTTGCGCAGCAAATACGCGGGGTGATAGGTGGCCATGAGTTGCATGCCGCGAAAATCGAACCACTGTCCGCGAAAGCTTGAAATGGATTTGATGGTGCCCAGCAAATTTTGCGCGGCGGTGCTGCCGAGGCACACGATTACCTTTGGATGGATCACTTCTAGCTGGCGCAGCAGGAACGGAATGCAGGTGGCCACTTCATCTTTTTCCGGCGGGCGATTATTCGGCGGGCGGCACTTCACGACGTTTGCAATATAAACTTTGTCGCGCGTAAGTCCCATTGCTTCGATCATTTGCGTCAGCAATTTTCCGGCGCGCCCGACGAATGGAAGCCCCTGCATGTCTTCATCGCGTCCTGGGCCTTCGCCAACGAAAACTAATTCTGCTTTTGCGCTGCCCGATCCGAAAACAATTTTGTTGCGTTGCTCACACAGGCGGCATCGTGTGCAATCACCAATGTCGGCGCGGATGAGTTCGAGCGTGTCGCCTTTCACTTTTTCGAGTTCAGCGAAGAGAGCTGCGTCGCGGCCGATTGCTGAGAGATCAAACTTAGCCGCAGGCGCTGCATTAGTTTCCGGAACCAGATTCGGATTCAGCGGAAAGCCAATGTACGAACCGGCGGGCAGTGGCGTTGCGACTGCTTTGGATTTTGCCATTTGGGCTTTCAATTCTGAGAGTTCGGGATTTTCTCCGACGAGCGGAGCGGATGAGGACGTAGCTAGAACGCCGCCGGGAGTAACTCCGCGATCGCGATAGAAGCTGCCGATGCGCAGGTCGTGAAAATATTGGAGCCACGCGGCGAGACTTTCTTTGTTGGGCGGAACGGCGGCGCGAGTCATCGGCCGGGCCATCGTATCATTTGCGGACAGGCACGGAAACTATGGAGCGCAGGCGCACGAGTTCGTCGAGGACGCGGCCCGCAACATCGAATTTAGTCATCTTTGGCAGACGAACTTCTTCGGCGTCGCGCGAAAATAGTGTTACGACATTTGTGTCGCCGTCGAAGCCAGCGCCGGGTTCGGTCACGTCGTTGGCCACGATCAAATCTGCGTTCTTTGACATAAGTTTTTTTCGCGCGCTGGCCACAACGTCATTTGTTTCGGCGGCGAAGCCAATGATGATGCGCCGGCTTTGCGCGTTCGACGGTGAACCGTTTTCACGCGAAACGTCCGCAAGAATATCCGGAGTCGATTCAAGTTCGAGCGTCAATTTGCCGGAACCGCGCTTAATTTTCGCCGCGGCGGGATTCGCAGGGCGAAAATCCGCGACGGCAGCGGCCATAATTATTGCGGTTGTTTCGGCCAGCTTGTCGCGAACGGCGCGATGCATTTCCGCAGCGGTTCGCACAGAAATAAATTCAACGCCATCCGGCGCGGTTAGCGCAGTCGGTCCGCTGACTAGAATTACGCGTGCGCCGCGGCGTCGAGCTGCATCCGCGAGCGCGTAACCCATTTTTCCGGACGAGCGATTCGTCAGATAGCGGACAGGATCAACGTCTTCACAAGTTGGGCCCGCGGTGATCAAAACTGTTTCAGCGGCGAGATCGTGTTTAATTCCGAGGACATCGCGCACGGTCGCGGCGATGGCCTCAACGCTGGCTAATCTTCCGGAGCCGATCATTCCACATGCGAGATAGCCTTCGTCCGGCGCAACGATTCGCACACGCCGCGCACGCAAAGTTTCCAAATTTAATTGTGTCGCGGGATGCTCCCACATGTTGACGTTCATGGCGGGCGCGATAATTACGGGAGCAGTTGTGGCCAGCGCGAGCGTGGAGAGAAAATCATTCGCAAGACCCTGCGCGAGCTTCGCGATGCTGTTCGCAGTGGCCGGCGCAATTACAAGCGCGTCAATTCGCTGCGCGACGGCAATATGTTCGATGGCGCTTTCGACGTTGGCGGGCGCGGCATCATTCGCGGAAAACATTTCGGTGATTACTTTTCTTCCGGTGAGCGCGGCGAAAGTCAGCGGCGTGATGAATTCCTGCGCGTGGCGAGTCATGATGACCTCAACTTCAAGGCCATCCTGTTGCAAACGGCGAACGAGTTCAGCAGCCTTGTAGGCCGCCACTCCTCCCGTCACTCCCAAAGCAACGCGCATGGATGAATCCTGTGGACTGAAGCGGAGTTACCCCTTGCGCCGCTTCAACTCCTCTTCGCTGGGGCCTTGCGCAATCGGCGGAATATCGAATTCGAGGACGGAATTCTGCAGCTCTTCCATTGCGATTCGAGTGGACTTCGGCGAATGCGGATTAATCACCAACGGCGCGGCGCCCAGCATTAACTGACGGGCACGCCGCGATGCTACGACTACGTACGCAAAACGGCTTTCCGGCGGACGATTTTGATTCGTCATCAAGGTCAACCTCCAAAAGTTTTCAAAATTCGCTCTACGACCGGACGCGCCCGGCTGCTGCGGCATCGCGTGCCCAGCCCGATGGCGTGCACCTCGCGTCCAGCCCGCTCGAGGTCGTCATTCACAACGATAAAATCGTACAGCCCAAAACTTTCCATCTCATGCCGCGCGCGCTTCAAACGCCGATCAATTTCTTCGGCGGAATCCTGGCCGCGAGCGCGAATGCGCCGCTCCAGTTCTTCCGCAGAAGGCGGCACGATAAAAATTGAAACCGCGCCGGGAACCTGCGCACGAATATTCGCCGCGCCCTGCACATCAATTTCCAAAACTAAATCCTGGCCGGTCTCCCGCGCGATGGTCAACCATTTCCGCGGAGTGCCGTAACGATGCTTTCCGAAAACCTGCGCGTATTCCAGGAAAGCGTCTTCACGCACAAGTTTGTCGAACTCGGCTTCAGTTACAAAATCATACCATTTTCCGGGATTCTCCGTTGGACGGGGCTGGCGAGTTGTACACGAAATGGAGAATATCGTATTGGGCAACTCCAGCAGCTTGCGTACGAGCGTGGATTTACCGGAACCGGACGGCCCGGAAATCACGAATACTAACGGCTCTGTGGTTGGTGCGTTCATTCGCTGGTGGCTGATTGGTACCGGGAAGATGATAGCCGCTTATTCGATGTTCTGCACCTGTTCGCGCAACTTTTCTATCTCTGATTTTATCTCGAGCGCGAGCGTGGTGACTTGCAGCCCTCCGGCTTCCACGCCAGGAGTTTTTGAAAGTAGAGTGTTCGCTTCGCGCTGCATTTCCTGCAAAAGAAAATCCAATTTTTTGCCGGCTTCGCCCGCGCTATCCAAAAGTTTTGCGAATTGCGAAATGTGGCTGGCCAGACGGGCGAGTTCTTCGGCGACGTCGCTACGCTCGGCGAGGACTGCAGCTTCTTGCGCAAGGCGCGCGGGATCTACGGCGCCGTCGCCGAGCAACTCGCGGATTCGCGTCTCCAATCGCTTCGCAAATGCAGGACGCATTTTTTCGGCGAGGACTGCAATTTGTTTTGCGTTTTCTTCCACGTGCGCCAAGTGGATGCGCATTGCGTTGGCGAGAGTCTTTCCTTCAATGAGTTGCATTTCTTCCAAGCGCGCTACGGCGAGTTCAAAACATTCTGCGACGAACACGCGCAATTTCTCGAGAGCTTCGTCGCTCAGGCCGCCCGCGGGGGCGCCGGGTGCGGCAACCACGCCGGGTAAACGCATCAGCGCGATCAAGTCGGGCTCGGTTTTCAATCCAAATTGTTTGCGCAGATCATCGGCGGCGCGCAAATATGCCTCGGCGAGATCGCGTTTCACTTCCACGGCGCTTGCGCCAACTGGATCGACGCGCAAATTCACGTCCACATGGCCGCGGTGCAATCGTTCGCGGAGTACGCGGCGAATTTCCGGCTCGAGCGATTCGAGGCCTTCGGGAATTCGGAGATGCACGTCCAGAAAACGATGATTCACGCTGCGCAAACTTGCGCGCAACGCCCAGCCATCGCGTTCCATGCGCGCTTCGGCGAAACCCGTCATGGATTTGAATCCAGCAGGATTAGCGGCGGTGCGCGAAGCAGAGTTGGCCATTTTTATGCGATTCCTTTTGCCGATTCCGGTTCGGCCACTTCGGCGGATTCGATGGATGGCTGCAGCGGAGCGTCGGCATCCGCGAATTGCATTTCGTAAAGACGGCTGTACAAACCGCCGCGCGCCAGCAATTCCTGATGCGTGCCGCGTTCGCAGATGGTGCCGCCGTCGAGAACCACAATTTTATTTGCGCGGCGAATTGTGGAAAGACGGTGAGCAATCACGAACACGGTGCGGCCAACCATCAAATTCGCGAGCGCCTTTTGCACTTCCATTTCCGATTCGGAGTCGAGTTCGGAGGTGGCTTCGTCGAGAATTAGAATCGGAGAATCTTTCAGAATCGCGCGCGCGATTGCGAGGCGTTGGCGCTGGCCGCCGCTTAGCCGCTGGCCGCGATCGCCCAACATGGTTTGATAGCCATTTGGCATTTCGGAAATGAAGTCGTGCGCCCATGCTGCCTGCGCGGCAGCGATTACCTTTTCCTTCGGCAGGCCGGGGCGACCGTAGCATAGATTGTTCCAGACGGTGTCGTTGAACAGAATATTTTCCTGCGTGACGATGGCGATCTGTTCGCGCAAAGATTTCAACGTCACGTTCTCGATGTTGTGCCCGTCGAATCGAACGGTGCCGGAATCTGGCGAAGCAAATCTGGGCAAAAGATTTACGAGAGTTGTCTTGCCAGAGCCGCTGGAACCGACGATTGCAACGACTTCTCCGGCGCGTGCGGTCAAATCGATGTTGCGCAGCACCGGTGATTCCTGCTCGTAGGCAAAACTAACTTTCTCCAGTACAACATCGCGAGAAAATGCAGGCAATGTAACAGCGCCCAACTTTTCAGATTCTTCCTCGCTGAGCGCGAGGAAATCGAAGACCTCGGCGGTGGCGCCGCGGGCTTGCTCGAGTTGCTGATAAAAACTTCCGACGCGCTTTAGCGGCGTGTAAGCGCTGAGCATGGCGAAGACAAACGTGCCGAATTCTCCGACCGTCATTGCGCCGTGATTGATTTGATCGCGCGCATAAAGCAACGCGAGCGCGATCAGCACCGCGCCGAGCAAATCCATCAGCACGCCGTTCAAAACATAAGCGCTGACCCAGCGCACATTTTCCTTCAGCAAACGCCGTGCGGTATCGCGGAATCTTTCAATTTCAAAACCTTCCATGCCAAAAGCTTTTACAACTCGATTCCCCGCCACGCCTTCCTGAATCATTTGATTCAATTCGCCAAGACGGGTTTGGCTTTTTTGGACAGACTTGCGAATCAACTTTCCAAGTTTTCCAATCGGCAAAAGCACCGCGGGTAGAAATACCATCGCGCCGAGCGCCATTTTCCAGTTCACAACAAAAACCACGATGGCGAGCGCCGCAAAGCTAAATACCTGCAGGAAAAAATCAGCAAGATATTCCGACATCGCGATGCGCACGCGCTCAACATCATTAATTGTGGCGGACATCAGGCGCCCGATTGTGTGGTGCTGGAAAAATCCGATGGGCTGGCGAATCAATTTCGCATAAACGCGGTTCCGAAGGTCGGTAACCGCGGAAAGGCCGACATATTGCACCGTCATTGTGCCGACAAATTCCGTGAGGCCTTTCACGACAAAAATAACGAGCAGCGAAATTGCAAAAACCGGCCAGGAATTCTTAATCCAATGCGGATAAAATGAATTCAGATAAATGACGTGCTTGTTCCACGGCAAAGTAACCAGAGGTGTGAGCGCGCCCGGAAGCTGGCCGTTCGGATCGAGAACGCTATCCAGAATCGGCCGAATCAACAGCGCCATCAATGCGCTGCCGGACCCGGCGACAAGGAGGAACATCACGCCCAAGCTCAACCGCGCGCGGTAGAGCCGCACGGTGCCGAGCAATCGCCGAAATTCGATAGGAATAATCACTGAAAGTCGCCCGTCAACATTCGTTCAATACGGGCGTTTTTCCCTTCACTGTGACGCGTAAGCGCCACATGCGGTTGCCACGCCGCGAACACTTGTTTACGAATAAATTTTACTTCGGAGAAAGACAAAATCACGCGCCGCTATTTGTTGATGTCCCTGTGCGTAACCTTTGCTGGAAACTTGTGCTTGGCGAGCGCGCGGCGCACTGACTCAGCCAGCATTACGGAACGATGCCTGCCGCCGGTGCAGCCGAATGCGATCGTCAAATAACTTTTTCCTTCCTGAATGTAATGCGGCATCAGAAATAGCAGAAGACTTTCAATGCGCTTCAGAAATTCGCCGGTCTGCGGGAATGACCGGATGTAGCGCGCCACCTTCGGATCTTTTCCGGAGAATGGACGCAATCGCGCGATGAAATGCGGATTGGGCAGAAAGCGCACGTCGAAAATTAAATCAGCGTCGCCCGGAATTCCGAAGCGATATCCGAAACTGACCAGAGAAATCAGAAGCGGACGTTTGCCGCGCGTGTGAAAACGATCGGTGATGAATCGCCGCAACTCGTGGACGTTGAATTTTGTCGTGTCGATGACCACGTCCGCCATTTTCCGGATTGGCTCCATCAGCACACGCTCGCGTTTCAAACCTTCGCGGACGGATCGGTCGTGGCCTAACGGATGTGGCCGGCGCGTCTCGCTGTACCGCCGCAACAGCGATTCATCAGATGCGTCGATGAAAACCAATTCCGCTGGCAATCCTTCACGATGAAGTTGGCGAATTGTTTCTGGCAAACGCGTGAGCTGCGCGCCTTCGCGTGCGTCCACCAGAAGCGCGGCACGGGAAATTTCACTGGTACCGCCGAAGTGCATTTCACTGAAAGTGGGGATCAAATCTACGGGCAGGTTATCGACGCAATAAAAATCCAAATCCTCGAAAGTTTTCAGAACGGTGCTTTTGCCCGAGCCGCTTAGCCCGGTCAGGATCACCAGTTGGCGGCCGTCGCGACTGGTTTTTCGTTTCACGGGAGCCGGCTATCCCTTTATCCGGCGCTGATGCGTGCTGGGAATGCGGAGAACTTCGCGATATTTCGCGACCGTGCGGCGCGTCACATTAATTCCTGAATCGCTGAGTTTTTTCGCGATAGCGTCGTCCGTCAGCGGCTTCGCCGAATCTTCTTCCTCGATCATTTTTTTCACAAGGCGCTTCAGCGAGAGCAGTGACATGTTGCCGCCCTCGGGCCCGTTCACCGATTCCGAGAAAAATTGGCGCAGCTCGACGACACCTTGCGGCGTGTGCGCATATTTGCTGGCCACCGCACGGCTGACGGTGGATGGATGCACGCCAACTTCCTCGGCCACTTCTTTAATCATCATGGGACGCAGGTGATCCGCGCCGAGATCGAGATATTCTCCCTGGCGGCGAATCACGGACTGGCAGACGCGCAAAATGGTGTGCTTGCGCTGCTCGATATTTTTTAGGAGCTGAATCGCCGCGGTGAAACGTTCCTTCACGTAATTGCGAACGTCGCGGTCGGCGGCATCGCGGGCCATCAGGCGGCGATATACAGGACTGAGCCGAAGTTGCGGCAGATCGTCTTCATTCAGAAAAACTTGCCACTCGTCGTCAACTTTTCGGAAATAAACGTCGGGCTCGACGAGACGCGGCTGCGTTTTGTTGTAGCGCAGGCCGGGACGCGGATCGAGTTTGCGAATCACGTCCATCGCGCGCTTCACCAATTCATAGGGACGATTCAAGGCGCGCGCGATTTCTTTCAGTTGATTGCTTTGCAATAATTTCCAGAGCGGCGAATCCGGCTCGACAAGCGGAGATCCAGCCGAAGAAGCTGCGGAATTGGCAGAGCCATTCGCAGAAGGCGCGCCGGGCACCACTACGTCTGACGCGAAGTTTGCCGCGAGATCTTCCACGCTGACGGGCAGCGCTTCTTCCTGTGCGGCGGCATCGCCGTTTTCGGAATCGGAGGATAAATCTTCTTCAACTGGGACGGCATCCGGCGCGGCAATAACAGTTTTTTCAGCGGCCACATGTTCATTCGCAATTCGCACGGGACTGGTGGTGCCAGCCGCCAAGGTTTTCTTCGGCAAACATTCGGAGACGAGCTGCTTCGCCAAAGTATTTTGGGGGTCCAGTACGTGAAGCTGAATCAGAAGACATTCGCGCAGATTTCGCGCGGCCACGCCCAGTGGATCAAATTCCTGCACGACGGCCAGCGCTTCTTCCACGTCGTCCATATCGTAGCCGCCGTTCAGGGCCAGCTCGTCCAGCGACGCGGTGAGATATCCGTCCTCATCCAGATTTCCGATGATGGTCTCCGCGATTTCGCGGGCCTTTTCCGTGCAGACAATTCCGTGGAGCTGCCACTGCAGGTGTTCGGTCAGTCCGGTTGGCGAGGAAAGAAATTTTTCAAAGGAGGGCCGCTCGATCGTTTCGCGCTCACGATTCGCGCCGTCGCCGGCGCCGGAATCTAGATATTGATACAGCGCGGAAACATCGAATTCGTCAAAGGGATTGTTCGCTTCAGTGTCCGGAAGTTTTTCTGTTTCTGCTTTCAGGAAAGTTTCTGCGCTGTAATCGTCGGTGACGGGAGTTTCTTCGGTGAGTTCTTCCAGAACGGGGTTTGCCACCAGTTCTTGATTGAGCATTTCGCGCAATTCCAGCCGGTTCAGCGCCAGCACGCTGACCATCTGCACCAGACCCGGCGTCAGAATTTGCTTCTGCGAGACTTTGAGATGAAGTTTTGGCGAAAGCCAGCTCATACCAAGACTCGCGGTGTTTTCGCGGCCTCCTAGTGCAACCGAAATCGCTCGCCCAGGTATACGCGCCGCACCTCGGCGTCGTCGCTCAATTCCTGTGGCGTGCCCGAAAAAGAAATCTTCCCATTGCTGATGATGTACGCACGATGCGTAACCGAAAGTGTCGCCGGCACATTGTGGTCGGTGACCAGCACTCCGATACCGCTCGCGCTTAATTCCAAAATCAAGCGCTGCAATTCCACGACGGTCAGCGGATCGATTCCTGAAAACGGTTCGTCCAGCAAAATAAATGCCGGTTCCAGCACCAGTGACCGCGCAATTTCCAAGCGGCGGCGTTCACCACCGGAAAGAGTGTACGCACGATTATAGCGCACCTGGTCTAATCCCATCTGTGCAAGCAATTCTTCCAGACGATCGGTCTGTTGTTCCGGCGTAAGCGCGATCGTTTCCAAAACCGCGAGCAAATTTTGTTCGACTGTTAGCTGGCGGAAGACGGACGGTTCTTGCGGAAGGTAGCTGATGCCGTTGCGAGCCCGGAGATACATGGGAAGATCGGTGATGTCTTCACCGTCCAGAAGAACTTGCCCTGAATCGGGCCGCGCCAGACCGACCAGAATGTAAAAGGTGGTCGTTTTACCCGCGCCATTTGGCCCTAACAACCCAACAACTTCGCCTTGCTGCACTTCCAGACTTACGTCATTTACCACCTTGCGTCCGCGATAGGACTTACTCAGCTCGGTGGCCTGGAATTTGAGCATCTTCAGTTCATTTCTTGACCTGATAGCGAGTTAATGTGCGCGTGCCTTCTTCCGACTCTACGAGAATCGTATCATCCGCTATTAGGAAGGTCAATTGACGGCCCGTTGTTGATGTTCCAGAACCGTCGTAAAGTGTTGGTTTTCCGCCGGAAATTACGAACTTCGAGGATGCGGAGTCGTATTGCCCACGCTCGCCAACCGCGCGGCGGTCCTCCGAGTGGACGACAACATTGCCGATGAAGACGGCGTGATCGAGCCGCTGCGTGGCGCCGGGGGCGGTCTGAGGAGTTCCTGATGGCGCTTTGGCAGCGGTTTGCGACGTGGGCGCTGAACCTTCTGGTTTTGTCGATGGCGCAAAGAAAAGATCGCAGGCTTGGCCCGTGATCGTGCCGTCGCGCGATTCGGCGGTGCAACCGCCTTCCATATGCGCCTGGGATTTCGCG
This sequence comes from Terriglobia bacterium, assembly GCA_963840515.1. Classification (GTDB taxonomy): domain Bacteria; phylum Acidobacteriota; class Terriglobia; order Acidiferrales; family UBA7541; genus DASTCZ01. The sequence continues at coordinate 79,983 of CAWIZI010000010.1, read as the reverse complement.
TCCCAATACGTCAAGGTTGCGGCGCGCAAACGAATTACGTCCGGCCCTGAAGGCGCTGGCGCCTGCTTTGCAGTGCTGGTCGTCGGCACCGGCGGCTTGGCATTATTCGCCGGCGGTTTTGCGGTCCCGCCCCCTTTCGGACTCGCGGCCGGATGCTGAGGAGGGTGTTGCGGCGGATGCGGAGGCGGCGCGGCAGCGGGCTTCTGCACCGGCGAAGCGCCCACTTGAATAAATACCGCCCGCACATTTCCGCGAGCATCGAGCTGCCTGTTATCGCGGTCCAGTTCGATTTCGTCGGCCTCCATTGTGGAATCACCCTGCCACAGACGTGCATGGCCCGTATAAACCGCGTGGCCGCTAACGGAACTCCCGACTAAATGTTCGGACGTGATGTTGGCGGGATCTGGACCGAGCGATAACGGCGTGCCAACTGTGCCGGCCGACGTTGTCGTACCATCTACGGTCTTGCGATAAGCAGTGACCACATGTCCGTCGGCGCGAATTTCATTCGTAGTTTGATTGAACACGATGGTGTCGGCGGTGGTGTGGCTAGCCGCATCGGATGCTTCCGCAGAACCCGTGAGAGTTTCGACGTTGGTGGCGCGATCCACATGCGATTTCGCGGACTGGCCTGACTGATCGCCGGATTGAAAATGCACATTCCCGGATTGATCAACCGTTGTCCACTGGCCCTTCGGATCGAAATCGGCAACCAGTTCCTGCGACGTGGAATTTTGGTGCTTGGAAGCTTCGTGTGGCTTGCCGGGAATATCGCGATCCAACTGCGTGCCGTTGTGCGCAAGCAGACGCCGCATACGATTACGTTCGTCGAAGCCAACTTCCATTTGCTGTCCACTGGCGCGAGTCACCGTCATCTGATCGGTTCCCGCAACGGGCTCGCGAGTGATCATCGTGGCCGGAGCCAGCGTGCGCGCGCGATCCGCGTGATACGAAGGCGGCGCGCCGGGATGCGATGGAACGCCGGGAACAAAATTAATTTCGGCGCTTGCTGTTTCCAGGCTGCGCGTGCGGCCTTCTCGAACTGAATTCATTTTCACGCCGCCGACTGCCGTTACCAGACGCGGCTGATTTATTTTCGGCACCATATCGGCATCCACACGCGCGGCGGAAAGATGATCCGTTTCGCCGGACTTCGCGCTGGTGAAATCGCCTTGCACATTTCCTTGCGCGGAAAAATGTTTCGCCGTGCCGTCCACATCCAGATCCGCAATAAATTTATCGGCGGTGATTGTACCCGCGCCTTTCGGGCTATCGAACACTACGTTCGGGCGCGCTTTTGCATCGCCATCGGCTGTAAGTTTTTTCGCGCGGAGCAGCGCGTCCATATCCACAGTAAGCAAGCTGGCGTGCAATATATGCGAGCCGGTGCGAGCAGCCGCCGCGCCATTGACGGCGGTATTCGCGGAAGGCGTGGCCGTCACTTGGGTCACGATGACGGGCCCGTGCAGAACGGCCACTTTCGCATCGCGCCGGAATATTAAACTTGAGCCGACAACATCCACCGGAATGGGCGCGACGGAAGATTTACTTTGATTCTTCGCGCTTTGGGGCGGCGTGGCATTCAGTGAAAGATGCACCTCGTGAAGTAATTGAAGAGTGCCATCGTCGCCGTTGTAGTCCGCGCCAATCGCAGTTCCCTTTCCACCGGAGAATTGAAAGTCCACACGCTGATCCGTATGTCCATCAGCGGAACTAATGTCGAACGTCACACCTTTTGTGATCACGCGAATGATGCGCGGATCGGAAACATCGCCCGGCTGCGGGGAACCGCCGCGCTTCGCATCCTTCGCGCTTTGCAAATCCATCAAAACTTCGCCGGAGCAGATCATGCTGCCGCGATCCGAAGACTTTTGAGATTTCGTATTGGAATTCTTCCCAGATTCCTGCTGGTAGAAATCACAGGAGTTGGTGTGAATGTTATCGTTGCGGTCTTCATTGCGTCCGTAAACGGTGCCTCGCACGTTGAGAAGCACGTTTTTTTCAGCATCCTTCAGCGAACTGGCGTTTGGCGCGCCTTTAAATGTTGTCGCACTCGAAGCGTGTACGACAAATACGATGTGATCGCCGCTGCCCTGCGTGTACGTGAAGCCTTCCGACGAACGCTCAATGGACGAAGGCACGGACGGCGGCGAATTTTTCTTGGCCTCGGCGGCTTGCCGCGATCGACGTAAATAAACGCCCAGCACCGCGATGATCAGCAGTGCTGCGACGACTACCGACGCGATCGCGTAGCGATTTGCTTGAGTTCTGCGCATGATTCAGGCGTGCTTCTGACTCCAGAATGCATTCTAGAACAAATCTGCAACAAATATTTAGGGGATGAGCGCGGCGGCTCTTTATTCGGAAGTACTGGCGGCGCGGGCTGGAGGAACGTAGTCCGTCAAGACGAGCACATTTTCGGAGCCTGCAACATCGCGCGCCGAAGGAGTGAGAATTGTTTTCGGGCCGATGAAAATTTTCTCGCCACGAGTGACGGCGCGGCGCACGTCGCCTTCGGTAACAAACGGAGAAACATTTGTGGCGACAGCTTTTGTCGCTGACGGCGCGGGCGCTTCCGATGGGTTTGCTGATCTTGCCGCGCCGCGCGCTATGCCGAAATGGGCCATCACATGTTCGACTGCATGCGCAATCGCAGCGCGATCTGGAATTCCAGATGTGCTCGAAGGCTGCGATTGCGGCACTGGATTTGTTGGCTTCACTGTCACTCCTTTTGGAATGGCGGATGCAGCCGCCACCTTTGCCGCTGCAGGCGCGTTCATGCGATCCGCGGCGGAAATTGTGCGATGTTCAACCGCGCGTGATTCCCACGCCACTCGGCGAAGATTCATCAAATGCTGCGGACCGATATTATCGGAGGTAATGTTCCCGCCAAGCGCGCCGCAGCCTAGCGTCATCGCAGGAAATAAGTTTGTGGAATATCCGACGGAACCCTGCGTGGAAGCCGTATTCACGCACACTCGAAACGCGGGCACGGCCAATCCGTATTCGCGAATGGCGGCATCGTTCTGCGAATGAATGCTCGCCGTGTGACCCATGCCGCCGTAGCGCAGAAGCTGCGTGCACAGGTCAATGCCCGCGGCAAGATTCGGCACGGAATAAAATCCCAGAACCGGGCAGAGTTTTTCGCCGGAAAGTGGAACGCTGCGGCCAACTCCATTCAATCGCGCAATCAGTACGCGCGTTTCGGCCGGAACTTTTATTCCGGCAAGCTCTGCGACGTGCGTCGCGTGCCTTCCAACAACCTTCGGACTGGGCGCGTGCGATCCTCCGGGGAAAATTAATTCGGCGATCGCGCGGGCTTCGTCGTCATTCAGAAAATATCCGCCCTGCTTGCGGCATTCTTCCAGCGCGGCATCACGCACAGCTTCTTCGACGACAATTGCCTGCTCGGACGAGCACAGCGTTCCGTAGTCAAAAGTTTTTCCCGCGAAAATATCTGCGACGGCTTTTTGCACATTCGCGGTGTGCTCGACGAACGCAGGCACATTCCCGGGGCCGACTCCATACGCGGGCTTACCGGAACTGTACGCGGCGCGCACAAGTCCGGTGCCGCCCGTCGCCAAAATTAATCCAACTTCCGGAGCGCGCATTAATTCCTGCGTGCCAGCCAGCGTGTTGCGCTCCATGCAGGTCACAATTCCTTCGGGCGCGCCGGCGGCAACCGCAGCACGCGCAAGCAATTTCGCCGTCTGACAAATACAGCGCACCGCTCCGGGATGCGGACTGAGCACAATCGCGTTCCGCGCCTTCAGTGCAATCAAAGTTTTGTAAATCGCAGTAGAAGTAGGATTGGTAACGGGAATAATCGCGCAGATCACTCCGACCGGCACCGCGACTTCCAAAATTTTCTTTTCTTTGTCTTCGTTGACGATGCCGACCGTTCGCATTCCACGAATCGCATTCGGCACATCAATCGCGCCGACACGATTCTTCAGAATTTTGTCGGGCACATTGCCGTAGCCAGTTTCTTCAACCGCCGCACGCGCAAGAGTTTCCGCCTCAGCAGCCGTTGCTTTCGCGACGGCTTCCACAATTGCATCCACTTTTTCCTGGGAGAATCGAGCGAATTTCTGCTGGGCTATGAGGGCCAGTGCTGCCAGCTCACGGGCTTCCTGAATGGAGATGAGATCGCGGTCGCGCAGTTCCAAAGCGCTTTACCCAAAACTTCGTCGAGATTAGCCGGTGCGTCCGCGGCGCCGCGCAAAATATTTTTCACGCGGATGAAGAAATAGAAGGACTACTTTGCGCCCTGCGGCTTATTTCCGCCGGGAAGAATTTTTTCAACGTGCTCGTGTGGACGCGGAATCACGTGAACCGCAACCAGTTCTCCGACGCGCCGTGCAGCGGCAGCTCCAGCATCCGTTGCAGCTTTCACCGCGCCGACATCACCGCGCACCATCACGGTCACATATCCCGCGCCGATGTATTCCTTGCCCATCAGCGTGACGTTGGCGGCCTTAACCATCGCGTCGGCGGCTTCAATACTGGCCACCAGCCCTTTGGTCTCAATCATTCCCAACGCCTCGTAGGACATCGAACCCTCGCTCGCGGAACTTCCGCTGTTTCAAAAATTTTCTGGAAAAATTCGTGCTGGTGACGTGCCGCTGCCACCTTGAGGCATGAGCCTAGCATGGGCTTCGGAGTGAATCAAGGAATGCGAGCGCACTGCGCGGAAGAAAACTGTGGAAAACTGAAGCCCAATGCTAATTTCCCGAAGGCCTTTCGACGTGATCGATCACAGTAAGTTCAATGGGGCTCTTCGCGGATTCCAATTTCAAACCAAGCTGCTCCTGAATTGCGGTAAGCAAAGATGCGCCGCCGGAAGGATCAGTCGACGGCAGACCACTCGGCGAACCGCCTTGAATGCTGGATGAAGACTGCGATTGACCGTCGTCCGAAGTCCAACGCAAGGTGTAGTCATATATTCCTGTAAGTCCGGTTCTGTCTATAACTGGCCGGTGCAAGTAGTTCGTCAGCATTGAAGTCAAATTCGAGAGAGGAGATGCAAATCCTCTCATTTGCCCTCCTGCCGCTCCCGACGTCATCTGTGCGGAACCGGGTGCCGGACCTGTCTTAGGCTTGCTCGGGTCAACGTCATCAAGTTTTACTTCCTTAACTTTCGGGCCGTTCTTTGCAACAACGAGCGAATAGACTTGGAATTCCTTCGTGTCCCGGTGAATCGTTAAGTTGAATCGCTCACTGAGAATCGTTTGAAGCATCCGCTGTCGCGCTAGAATGCGCTCAGTCGGGCCGAGCTTTTGCAGTTCATCAGCCGTAGCGCCGTCAAATTTCGCATCGATATCGTAACGTTCAGAATTGAGCCAGTCTGGCCCTCCAGTTATCTGATAGGCATCGACTCCGTAGGCTCGTAGAATCAGCATCTTCACCGTTGCCGTTCTCACCACGAGCCCGTCTGGCGTTTCTACAAATGGGTGAAATCCATTCAAGATGAGAGGCCCGCCGGGAATGAATCGTTTTATCGACGCGACGTCGTATTGGAGGGTGCTTTTGTTGGCGGATTTATCTTGCGTTTGTGACTGCGCCCAGCTTGGCGTCGAAGGTATGAAGCCGATTACGAGGGAAGCGCCAGCTGTGAGCAATCCAGCCGTGCTCAGCAAAAACTTCCTTCGGATTTCAGATACATCGGCAGGTTCCTTCATGTGCGAAGCCCTCCAAAATCGGTGTACTCGCCGAAAAAGAGTTTGTACACCCAAACCAACCCTGACTGGAAGATGAATATGTAATTTTATGAAAATCAGGAAATGACGAGTCGTCCCTGACCGGCCGCGCAGACGCCATCGCGCGTCGTATTCTTCACGTCATACATCGCGTCGTCGGCAAGTTGCAGCAACTGAAGCTTGGTGCGTGAATCGGCGGGATACGACGCGACGCCAATGCTCGGCGTGATGCGCACGTTAAGGCCGTCGCTGGTGAGCCAAGTGGTATCGCGAACAATCTTGTGCAGGCGGCGCGCAACGGTGCACGCGCTTTCTTTGGAAGTTTGCGGAAGCAGGATTACAAATTCGTCGCCGCCGTAGCGAAATGCGAAATCAATCAGGCGGCAATTCGTTTTCAATAATTGTCCGACTTCGGCGAGCAGTTTTGATCCCATCAAATGGCCGTGCGTGTCGTTCACTCGCTTGAAGAAATCCAGGTCAATGAAGATTAGAGAGAATTCGTAGCCATATCTTTGCGAACGGTAGATTTCTGTTTCCAAAATAAAATGCAAATGCCGCGCATTATATAAATTGGTGCAATCGTCGGTGATGGTCAGCTCATGAATCCGTTTTACGTGGCGTGCATTTTCGATTGCGATGGCGGCAAAATCGGAAAGCGCTTCCAGCAGCGCCAGACTCCGCTCGTCAAATCCTTCCGGGCCAATGCAATTCACCAGCTCGATCACGCCCAAACAGCGATCGCGGAAACGCACCGGCACAGCGACGATGGACTGCGTTTCCATATTTGTTTTCTGATCCACTTGAGAAAAAAAGCGCGTGTCCGTGCTCACGTCCGGCACAATCACAGCCTGATTATTTTGCGCCACCCAACCGGCGATTCCCTGTCCCATCTTGATGCGCACTTCTTTCAGCGCCGCTGCGCCTTTTCCAATGGCCAGCTCGAAATAAAGTTCCTGCGTGGCTTCGTCCACCAGAAGCATTGACCAGGTGTCCGGCCGCAGGAACTCATCAATTTTTTCCATGATGGTGCGCAAAACCTGTTCAAGTTCGAGGGAACTGGTGAGGGCTTTTCCAAGCTCGCGGAATACCGTGACTTCGCCCGCAGGCCGGCCTGCGCGCGGCGCTGCGAGGTTGCGGCGGCGGTCAACGCCTTCAAAATTGTTTGCGTCAGACATTCGGATTCAGGCCCTCATGGAAATCCAATAGCCTCTAAAATTACACATGCGCGGACAAACCCGCGCGAAAAGGGCCAACATAAGTTTCTAACATCGTTATTGAGGACATGCAATCTGGTCTTGCACACGATGTGACTACACGGAACACATGCCACTCAAACACTCGCTCGGATTGACACCCCTTTGACCGCCGCCTATATTGATTTGCGGACTTCGTGCGAACATTTCCGCGGAAACCTGCGCCACAAAGTTCAATTGAATGAATCAGGCCACTACAAAAGCTGGATTTGGCGAACATCTGCGCCGCGAACGCGAAATGCGCGGTATTTCGTTGGACGAAATCTGCTCGGCCACGCGAATCGGCACGCGATTTTTGAACGCTCTTGAAAATGAGCAGTGGGATCAACTGCCCGGCGGCGTTTTTAACCGGGGATTTGTGCGCGCCGTGGCGCATCATCTGGGCCTGGACGAAGAAAGTTTGCTGGCTGAATATATGCTGGCGACCGGCGACCGCGCGACGGCGTCGGCCGCCGTGGTTCGGCAGTCCGCGATGCCGGAACCGCGCGGGCAATGGCTCACCTGGATTCTGATCTTAATTGTGATTGGCGGAATCGCGATCGGCGGAATTTACGGCTGGCGGAAATTTGCGGCGCACAGACGGAATGCGCATCCCGCTCCGGCAACTACGCCGACTCCGGCGGTGGAAACGCCGACGACGCAGAATATTCACGCCATCATCAGCGCAACGAATTTCGCTTAGAGATTTGAAAAATATTTGACGGAGGCGGCCATTAGCCCCGAAAGCTCCGAAGTACGCGAATCCTTCCGCACCGGCAAAGCTTCGATTGAACATAAGCTTGGCGTGTGCATGGGAACTTCTTCGATTGAGCCAGCCGACCAAGCCGAGCTGCTGGTAATTCTCTCTAAAGATTCCGACCAGCGAATCGCGGAGCGAGCAGCGAGCGCTCTGCAGGCCGTGCCAGTGGAAGCATTCGTAGCAGCCTTGGCGCGATCGGACGCGGCGCCGCAATTATTTGAATATTGCCGCGAACAGTTCATCGGCAAACCGGAAATCGCGCGCGCGCTAATCGGAAATCTCGGCTGCCCGATTCATTCCATTATTGACGCGTTGATTCGCCTGCCCGATGAAGAAGTGAAGGTGCTCGCGGACGACCTGGGACTTCTGAGTATTCGTCCAGAACTGGGCGCTGCGCTGCTCAGTTCGACCGCGCTCTCGCCTGATCAGCGCCGGCTTCTCGAAGAACTTGAGCATGGTGGCGCGCCGCCGAACATCGAACTGCTTGCCGAAGCGGTGAAGGATGCCGAAGAAGATCCGACCAAGCGCGAATCACTCTTGCAGCGGCTCGCCAAAATGCGCGTGACCGAACGCATGCAACTCGCGTTCAAAGGCGGACGCGAAGAACGCATGGCGCTCATCCGCGATTCGGCGCGGTTGGTGCAGCGAGCGGTAATGCAATCTCCGAAGCTAACTGAACGTGAAGTGGAAGGGTTCGCTTCCATCACAAGTTTGACGGAAGAAGTTTTGCGGCTGATTGCCACGGGACGTTCGTACCGGAAGAATTACACCATCGCAAAGAACCTTTGCTTCAATCCGAAGACGCCGCTGGATGTTTCGCTGCATCTGCTGGTGCGCATTCACATTCCGGATTTGAAAACGCTAACAAACAATAAAAACATTCCCGAGACGCTTCGGTCAACCGCGTTGAAATTTTTCCGCCAGCGCACTACCGAGCGGTAGCGCTGTTCGACGAATATTATTTTTGTGGGGCCGCGAGAGATTGCTTCACCTGCGCGCCAAATTCACGCGCCTTCGCCAGAATAGCGGCTTCATTGAGCGTGAGAACGCGGCCATTTTGCATCACGATTCGCCCGCCGACGACCGTGTCCTGAACATCGCTGGCTTTCAGCGCATATACAATTTGCGAATAGACGTCGTAAAGAGGCACGGCATTTGCTTCGTCGAGGCTAATCACGATTAAGTCCGCTTTCTTTCCCACTTCAAGCGAGCCAATTTCATTTTCCATGTGAAGCGCTCGCGCGCCGCCGATCGTCGCCATTTCAACAGCTTGCTTGGCGCCCAGCGCTTGCGGATCCATGCGCGTAATTTTCTGAAGCTTCGCGGCCAGATCCATTTCTTCCATCATGTTCAGATCGTTGTTACTGCCCGCAGGGCCATCCGTGCCCAGACCGAGCCGAACTCCGGCGCTCAACATTGCTTGTACCGGAGCAACGCCACTCGCGAGCATCATGTTGCTGCTGGGATTGTGCACGCATCCGGCTTGCGATTTCGCAAGCATCGCGATGTCCGCTGCGTCAATCCAAATGCAGTGCGCGGCGACGACGTCCGGACCCAGCACACCGAGTTGATCGAGCCACGCCACTGGAGAAACTCCATGAGCAGCGCGGTTATCGTCCACTTCTTTTTTTGTTTCGGAAACGTGAATCACAATCGGCGCATGATATTTTCGCGCGAGCGCGGCAGCGGCGCGCAATGTATCCGCCGAATCGGTGTAAACGGAATGCGGCGCTACGGCGGCATGAATTAACGGATCGCCCTGCCAATGCTTCAGAAACTTTTCAGAATATGCCAGCGTTTCGGCGAGCGTTTTATTATCCGGCGCGGGAAAATCGATAAATGTTTCGCCCAGAACTCCGCGCATGCCGGCGGCTTTAGTTTCGCGCGCAACGGCGTCCTCGAAATAATACATGTCCGTGTAGGTGGTCGTGCCACCGCGCAACATTTCCAGAATTCCCAGGCGCGTGCCCCAGGTCACAAAATCCTCGGTAACATTCTTTGCTTCGGCGGGGAAAATATAATTCGTTAGCCAGTCCTGCAGCGTGACATCGTCTTTAATTCCGCGAAAAAGCGTCATCGCAGCGTGCGTGTGTCCATTGATCAGTCCCGGCATTATCAATCCGTACGGCGCGGAAATTCGGCGCGTAGAAATATATTTGGCTTCAAGTTCCGCGCGCGGACCCACGGCGACGATTGCGTCGCCACGCACAGCGACTGCGCCATCGTCAATTACGCGCCGTGACGCGTCGATCGTTACGACATATTGCGCAGTGATGAGCAGATCAATATGTTCGCGCGCGGGCTGCGGCGCGGCCGATTTCTTCGCTTGTGCGCCGACAGAAACCGCTACTGCTGTCATCAATAAGATCGCGCCGAAGTTCGCTACGATAATTCGCAGCACACCAGTTCTCACAAAATGTCGTTTCGTGGAATTCAGCAAGGTCAATGTCATTTGAGAATCGTATCCGCCGGCGAACCTCGCGGCAAGTTAGAGATTTGAAATGTCGAACGGCAATGGAAATAGAGCCGACATGCGATGGACTTCTGTTTTCCCTTTTAGGTTGCCGAGAATCACTTCCGCATCACCGCAAAATTCCCAGATAATTTGGCGGCACGCGCCGCATGGCGGAGTTAACTTTTCCGCATCGGTCACAACGGCTATCGCGTCGAAGCCGCGCTCTCCTTCCGAAAGAGCTTTGAAGATGGCCACGCGCTCAGCGCAGATCGTCAATCCATAGCTGGCATTTTCCACGTTGCAGCCGCTATAAACCTTCCCCGATTTCGCGCGCAATGCAGCGCCAACGCGAAACTTGGAAAATGTAGCAACGGCATTTTCACGTGCAGCCCGCGCTGCCGCAAGAAGCGCGTCATTATTATTGTCAGCGCCGGACGTCATTTCTTTGCCCCCACATTCTCGACCTCGGAAGCGATGTGCGGAATCACGGATCGCAGCAGTGCGATAAATTGATCCTTCACTCGCGCGCCGGTGGCCAAAACCTCTTCGTGATTCAGCGGCTGATCCAAAATTCCGGCAGCCATATTCGTAACGCAAGAAATTCCCAACACTTCAATCCCCATGTGCCGCGCCGCAATCACTTCCGGAACTGTGGACATGCCCACTAGATCCGCGCCAATCGTCGCAAGATAACGAATCTCCGCCGGCGTTTCGTAACTCGGCCCGGTAAGCGCCGCGTAAACGCCTTCGTGAATCACCATTCCAAGCTTGCTGCCTTCGTCGAGCGCGTGCTTCCGAAAATTCCGATTGTAAGCGTGCGTCATATCCGGAAAACGCGGGCCGAAGCGTTCGTCGTTCGCACCAATCAGCGGATTCGATCCTTGCAAATTAATGTGATCGCTCAAAACGACCAGCGCTCCCTGTCCGTAATTGCGATTAATTCCGCCGGCGGCATTTGTCAGAATCACAGCGCGAATTCCCATGCACGCGAATACTCGCATCGGGAAAATAACTTCGGAAAGCGGATAGCCCTCGTAGAAATGTACGCGGCCCTGCATTGCGGCGATAGGAATATCACCGGCCTTACCGTGCAACTTTCCAATCACAAGTTGTCCCGCATGCCCAACGGCAGTTGATCGCGGGAACTTCGGGATACGCGTGTAAGGAATGTGCGTCGACGAAGTAAGTTCGTCCGCAAATCCGCCAAGTCCGCTGCCCAAAACAATTCCGATTCGCGAACGAAGTTTTGTGCGCGCAAGAATATATTTCGCTGCAGCGTTTGCCCGCGCGAATTCTTTGCCTGCGCTATTCCCTGCCGTGCGCGCTGGACTCACAGAAACATTCCCACGATCGCGGCCGACATTAAATTCGCCATCGTTCCAGCAAGCATCGCGCGAATGCCAAGCTTCGCAAGTTCGCTGCGTTTATTCGGAGCCAGCGCCCCGATGCCGCCAATCTGAATTCCGATGGAACTGAAATTTGCGAATCCGCAGAGCGCAAATGTGGCAATCGTAAACGACCGCGGATCCAGCACACCTTTCATCGGGCCCAGTTGGGTGAACGCAACCAATTCATTGGCCGACGTGCGGATCCCCAGCAAATTTCCGATCGAATGGCAATCGCGCCACGGAATTCCAATCACCCAAGCGACGGGCGCAAAAATCCAACCGAAGATTTGTTGAAGCGACGATGGAAACCAACTGATGTGATGGTAGGCAAGCCAATTGTGCGTGCCGCCGAGAATTCCATTAAGCAGCGCAATCAGCGCCAGAAACGAAATCAGCATAGCCGCAACATTTATCGCCAGACTCAGGCCATCCGAAGTGCCGCGCGAAATCGCGCTCAGGAAATTATCGTCCTTATGCTCGGCGTTTTCCGGCATCGTAACTTGTCCGGCGGTTTTCGCAATTTCTGTTTCGGGCACGATCATCTTTGCCATCAGCAGAGTTCCCGGCGCCGTCATGATGACCGCGGAAAGCAAATGTTTGATTTCAACGCCGCCCATCGCAACGTACGCCGCCATGATTCCACCCGAAACGTGCGCCATGCCGCTGGTCATAACGGTCATCAATTCTGAACGCGTTAAATCCGGCAGGAACGGGCGAATCGTCAGCGGCGCTTCGGTCTGTCCCATGAAGATGCTCGCGGCGACGTTCAAAGATTCCGCGCCGCTTGCGCCCATCACGCGCTGCATAATCCACGCGGCGATTCGGATGATGACCTGCATCACGCGAAGGTAATAGAGGAGCGCGAAAAAAGCGGCGATGAAAATAATTGTTGGCAGAACCTGGAACGCGAAATAATGAACTTGCTCGGCGGGGATTCCAAGCACGGAAACCTGGTTAATTTTCGCACCGAGCGGGCCAAAAACAAATTCGGAACCAACATAGGAATAATTAAGAAGTCTTCCGACCGCATTCGACGCTACTTCCAACACACGCTGGCCGTAAGAAAGTTTCAGAACGATATACGCAAATGTGAGCTGCAGGCCAAGTCCCCACGCGATCGTTTTTAATTTTATCGCGCGCCGATTGCTGGACATTAAATACGCCAGCCCCAGCATGGTCAGCAGGCCAAGGACTCCGGTAAATCGCCCCATCGAGTTGCCTCCGCGCCTTTCGGCGGCGTGCTTAGCGAACGCTTCAGAAAACTTCAGGCGCCAATTACTTTGTGAATCAGCGGACGCGGCGCCGGCGGTTTTGCCGACACGGCATAACTTGATTCGACGAGTTGCCGCGCTTCGGAAAGTCTCGCGTCCGAATTGTAGTGCAGCGTCACCAAGCGCGCGCCGCTCTCAACTTTATCGCCGAGCCTGCAGTGAAATTCCAATCCGACGGCGGGATCAATTGCATCTTCCTTTTTTTCACGGCCGCCGCCAAGCACGCCGCAGGCGATGCCCAGCCGCTCGCATTCAATTGCCGAAATAAATCCCGCGGCGCTACTCGTCACATCCAATTTCGCGCGCGCTTGCGGCAATCGTTGCGGCTCGTCCACAACACGCGCATCGCCGCCTTGTTGCGCGATGATCTCGCGGAATTTATCACGAGCGCGGCCGGATGTAATCATTTCGCTGGCAAGTGTGCGTCCGTCGGCAACATTTGCGGAGCGCTCGCCTAGAAAAAACATCCAAGCGCTTAACTCAATACTTAATTCGCGCAAATCCGCGGGGCCAGCGCCGCCGAGAACTTCGATGCACTCCGCAATTTCCATCGCGTTGCCCGCAGTGCGTCCGAGCGGCTGATCCATATCGGTGATGAGCGCGACAACTTTCTTTCCCATGCGCTTCCCTGTTTCCACCATCAGTCCCGCAAGATATTCCGCGTCAGAATCTTTTTTCATGAACGCGCCGGAGCCGGTTTTCACGTCGAGAACCAGCGCGTCAATTCCTTCGGCAAGTTTCTTGCTCATAATGGACGCGCAAATCAGAAATGGATTGTCGACTGTGCCGGTCACATCGCGAAGCGCGTAAATCTTTTTATCGGCTGGAGCGATTTCTTCGGTCTGTCCAATTAATCCGCAACCGACTTTTGTGAGCGCTTCGCGAAATTTTGCGAGCGACAAATTCACGTTGAATCCAGAAATAGATTCCAGTTTATCGAGAGTGCCGCCGGTGTGACCCAGTCCGCGGCCGCTAATCATCGGAACAATTAATCCGCCAGCAGCTGCGATTGGCGCGATAATCATTGAAGTTTTATCGCCGACGCCGCCAGTGGAATGTTTATCAACTTTTCGGCCCGGCAGATCGCTCCAGTCCAAAACTTTTCCGGAATGCAGCATTGCTTCGGTGAGCGCGGCAAGTTCGGCGGCGCTCAGTCCGCGAATCCATGCGGCCATCAGCCACGCGGCCATTTGATAATCGGGGATTCGCGCGTGGGTGTATCCGTCGATTAAAAATTTGATTTCTTCGGCAGAAAGTTCTCCGGAGTCGCGCTTGCGGCGGATTAGGTCAACGACGCGCATTGGCGACGAGGCTAGCATTCGCCCCATGTCGAGTCAACGCATGGCGGGCGTAAAACTGATTTCAGGATCGCGTATGCGATTTTGCAGAGAATGGCATTTTTGTTTCACGATGTGAGAAATAGACTGTAAGTCGTTGAGAATTGGTGGGAATTTTCACGGCGAAAAGCGCTAAGCCCTTCATTAGCACACACTTGACACGAGATCGCCGTAAGTCCTTTATTAGCCACACTTAGCTCACGACCCCGGGGGTGGGGGTCTGCGCATTTTTCAAAAATGGCTTTAGCCGGAGATGCCGGAGAGCGGAGCATCCGGCGCGGTTCGCGCGGTTTCCGAGGCGACGGTTTGCATTTCCGCCTGTACCAGCGAATTTGAGGCCATTAATTCGCGCCCGCCAAGTTGATACGGTTGGCCGGAAAAATCTGTGACCATTCCGCCGGCCTCGCGCACAAGAAGAACGCCCGCGGCGGTATCCCACGGTTTCAATCCAAATTCCCAGAAGCCTTCAAATCGGCCGCATGCGACGGAAGCTAGATCGAGCGCGGCCGAACCGGCGCGGCGAACTCCGTGGGTGCGCAAAGTAAAATTCCAGTAGTAATGAATGTTGGGATTCTGCACCCGCTTGTGCGCCGGAAAGCCTGTGCCCAGAAGACTGGTGGAAAGCTTCGCAATTTTTGAAACGTGAATTTTCTTGTTATTTAAATACGCGCCTTCGCCGCGCGCCGCTGTGAACACTTCCTGCGTTACCGGATGATAGACAACGCCGGCGAGCAATTCTTCTTTTCCCGGCGGGCCTTCGGCGAGTCCGATCGAAACGCAAAACCACGGATAGCCGTGCGCAAAATTCGTGGTGCCGTCCAGCGGATCCACGTACCAGCAGAATCGCGGGCCGGACCCGCTCGCGGCGGCAGTTGTGGCCGCGTGCAATCCACTTTCTTCCGCGATAATTGCGTGCGTGGGGAAATGATTGCTCAAGCGCGTGACAATGGCTCGCTCGGAACGCCCGTCGGCCTGCGTGACGATATCCACTTCGCCTTTGTAATTTATTTCGACGGGACGAGCGAGCTCGGTCATCAGAATTGCGCCGGCTTCAAGTGCGGCTTCGACGGCTACTTCCAAATAGGATTTCATCGCACGTATCGTAACAGAGCGAAGACACCGGAAACATTGAAGTTGGGCAAAATGTATCGCCACCGCTCTGAACCCTGTAACGCTATGGTTTTTGCCGCGAAAACGTGAAATTATAGTGATGGAGGCCACCGTGTCTAGCGGGGAAAAAATCGACTGGGCGGAATGCCCGCTTGTCGAAATCAAGCCCGGAGTTCAAAGCGGCGCTCCCGTACTGCGCGGAACGCGGATGCCTGTAAGCGCCATCGTAGATAATTTCGACTATGAACTGAGCGTCGCGGAGATCGCCGAACAGTTTGAAATTCCTCCTGAGCGGGCCGAAGCAATTGTGACTTACGCAAAGAGCCATCGCGTTGCGCATCCTGTTTGATAAGAACGATCCGGTTGGCACGCGTACCTTCCTGCCTGGGCATGAGGTCCATACAGCTTCGGAAATGGGCTGGTCAGACCAACTCGAAAACGGCAAGCTTCTGGAAGTTGCGGAGCGTTCGGGTTTCGACGCGATGGTGACATCCGATCAGAATATCCGCTATCAGCAAAACCTTTCAGGAAGGAAGCTCGCCCCAGTCGTGCTCGGCTCAAACATTTGGCCCGTGGTGCAAAAGCACGGTGCAGCGATAGCGGCGAATGCCGATGCCGCCACGCCTGGAAGCTATGCGTTTATCGAAATGCCGCTCCCGCCGAAACCGCGAAGAACGGCGCCATAGGACCGCAAATATGATTTCGGCGAAAATTATTATTTGCATGTTCGGAATCATCGGACTCTGCGCGATACTGCGCGGAAATTCTTCTCAAGAGCCCGCGCACTCATTTACAAGCACCCCGCACATCGTAATTGCCGCAGGTACCATCCTCGACGGTCGAGGTCAAGTGCTGCACGACACTCGCATTGTTATCGAAGGATCAAAAATAGTCGCGATTGATCCTAAGGCCGGGCCGGTGGATTACGATCTGCGCGGCCTTACGGTGATGCCGGGATGGATCGACGCGCACGCCCATATCACCTGGAGTTTCGGCCCTGACGGAAAAAATGGCGGCATGGATCGCACGACTCCGGAAGCGGCGTATCAGTCGGAAGCGAATGCATACGCAACGCTGATGGCGGGCTTCACTACAATCCAAAGTCCCGGCTCGCCTACCGATATTCCGCTGCGCGATGCGATTGCGCGCGGTGCGATTCCCGGCCCGCGCGTACTGACATCTGCCGCTCCACTTTTTGGACGCGGCGAACAGACTGGAACGCCGGATGAAATTCGCGCATTTGTACAAAAACAAAAAGCGGCGGGCGCTGACTTCATAAAAATATTCGCTTCCGGAGGAATGACGAGCGGCAAGATGACAATGTCGCAGGAACAATTGAATGCCGCTTGTGACGAAGCGAAAAAGCAGGGGTTACGAACACTGGTGCATGCTTTTCGTGACGCCGTCCGTGCCGCAGCAATTGCCGGATGCACTGAAATTGAGCACGGCCTCGGCGCGTCTGACGATGATTTAAAATTAATGGCTGAACGCGGAATTTATTTGGATCCGCAAGCCGGGCTGCTGCTGGAAACTTATCTTCAATATAAGGACAAGTTTCTACAGACTCCTTATTGCACCGAAGAAGGATTCGCTGCGATGAAGGATTCGATTCCCGCGCATCAGGAATTCATTCGGCGCGCAAATAAAATTCGGGGACTGAAAATCGTTTTCGGCACAGATGCAGTTGCAGGCGCACACGGACACAATGCCGAAGATTTTATTCACCGCGTGCGTGATGGCGGAGTCGATCCAATGAACGCGATGGTTTCCGCGAACTCGCTTGGCGCGGAAGCGCTTGGCATGGGCGATCAAATCGGATCGATCGCGCCGGGCATGCAGGCGGACATCATCGCAATTGATGGCGATCCCTTGAAAGACATCGCAGCAGTTCGGCGCGTGGTGTTTGTGATGAAGGGCGGAGTGGTTTACAAAAATGTTTCGCGGAGTTCAACGACAGCGAACGAAGGATTGAAGCACTAATGCGCTAGTGTTTCGTGTCTTCGGGAGAAATATAAGCCTGCCGGTAACGCACGCGGTAATCGCCCGCCACTTTCAATTCAATTTTGCGAACAGTTCCGCCGCCCGGCTTGCGCTCCGGATAGTAGCCGATGCGGTACTGCGTGCGCAGCTCGCGATCAATTTGCGAAAAAATCGCGTCGAGCTGTGAAGCGTCATCTGGAAAGAACATGGCTCCGCCGGTCATCTCGGTGATGGTCTGCAACGCGTGCTCACCTGCGGTGTTACGTCCGCTTTCCGATTTCATCGGACGCAGACAAACTGTGTACAGCATCGCGCCGCTGCGAATCGCTTCATTTCGCGCCGTTTCGTATGATGCGCGGCTGGTGGATTCGCCCGCGTCTGTGACCAAAACCAGTACGCGGCGGCGATCCGGTTTTTGTTTCTCAAGCGAACTTGAACCCAGATAGACGGCGTCATACATCGCAGTGCCCGCGCCGATTTTGATTTTGCGCACGGCGTCCTGCAATCGTGGCACGTTTGACGAAAAATCTGTGAGCGGCTTCACTTTATCGTCAAAGGAAAAAACGGAAAGCGTATCCGTGGGACGCACAATTTTTTGGATGAATCGCGCGGCGGCTTCGCGCTGTAGCGGAAAATCCAATTTGGTGCTCATGCTCGAGTCAATCATCAAAGCCAAATCCAAGGGCAAGTGCGTTTCCGCTTCAAAAATGTCGATCTTCTGCTTCACGCCGTCGTCGTAAACTTCAAACGCGCTGGCGGGAAGACTGGGAATCGGCCTGCTTTCGCGGTCCGTAACGCTGGCCAGAATATTTACGAGGTCCACTTCGATATGAATTCCCTGGTTTTGCGCCGAAGCGCGCGGCGTTAAGAAGGCCAATGGAATTGCGCTAAGGGATGTGACGATTGCGAAAAGCGCGAGGCCGCGCCAATCAAGAAGTGGTTTTCTCATCCGATTACTTAGATTCACTTTCGGGACGAAATGGTTGTGCCAGCGGGAATTCTCCGTCGGCCCACACTGCGCCATCGCGGAAATATTCCTGTTTCCAAATCGGCACGGTGCGTTTGAACGTGTCAATCGCAAAGCGGCTGGCGTCAAACGCCGCGGCGCGATGCGCGGAGCTTACGGCAATCAAAATACTTGTCTCGCCGATTTCCAGGCGGCCTAGCCGATGCATCATTAATATGCGGTCGATTTGATAGAGGCGACGCATCTCCGCGCAAATTTCGCGCATCTTTGCGAGCGCCATGTTTTCGTATGCCTCGTAAATCAAATAGAGAGTCGGCTTTCCGCGCGAATGATTCCTGACGATGCCCTCGAACACGACGACCGCTCCATCGGCCGGAGCTTTCACTTGTTCGGCTATTTCGCCGGTGCGAATCGCCGCGCGCACGATCGCGCAGACGTCCCGCGCTGTGCCAGTTGCATCCGCAGCGACATCTTCACCGCCGCTCACTGGTGGCAGGAACGCAACTTCATCATTATTATGTAGCGGCGCGTTCCAATCGGCATATTCCTGATTCACGGCGGCGGCAACCGACGGACGAAACTGCGCCAGCGCCGGAAACCGATTGCCGTATCGCGCGAACAAATCTTCCACACGCGCGCCTTCGCTCAATTCGGCGGTATCGTCCGCGAAGCCGACAATTTCCTTCAGGCGTCCGAAGAAAAGTACGCGCACTTGCATGGCGGCATTATAGCTAGCGCGACGGGCTATCGCTAATAGTCCGATGACCGCAGGCCGTCTGAACGACTTCTCTATGCAGACGAAGATTCTTCCGCGCCTCCGTCGCCTGCGAATTGTTTGAACTTTGCGAAATTGCCGATCGAAATTCCACCGACAAAGAACATGTCGGTGATGAAAATCGCTGTCCTGCTTGACGTGCCAGTGTGCTCGGAATAGCCTGAACGCGGTCGATGCGCGCGGGGCGAGATGTTCGCGCGTTGGACAAAAACTAAATGCGCGTTCTAATTTCAGGATCGTCAGGAATGGTGGGCACGGCGGCTTCGCGACTGCTTGCAGAAAATGGATATATCGTGTCGCGTCTTCTACGAAGGCAAAGCGCAGCGAAAATCGTGGAGGCGCCACCTGTCGAGAAGCCCACCGTGAGCCACACTGCTGAAGAAGTTCCGAACGAAATTCAGAGCGACGCGCAAGACGAAGTCGAGAATGAAGTCGAGAATGAAATTCAGAATGAAGTTCAAAGCGAATCTCAAGCCGAACCTTTGACGGACATTCCGGACGAAATGCTCCGCGAATCTGAAGGAGAACTGCAGAGTGAAGCTCGGAGCGAGACGCAAAACGAATTACGGGAAGAGGCGCAGACCGAACTTCAGGCCGAAATCCAAGTCCAAGCCCCAATTCCGAATGACGTCCGATGGGATCCCGTCGCAGACGAATTTGATGCAGCCGCCGCTGAGGGCGCGGATGCAGTCGTTCATCTCGCTGGCGCAAGTATCGGCGGCGGCCGATGGACAACGGCGCGAAAAGCTCTGCTGCGTTCCAGTCGAGTGGAAGCAACGCGCCACCTGGTAGATTCGCTAAGCACGCTAAATGCAAAGCCGAAAATTTTCGTGGGAGTTTCCGCCGTCGGCTATTACGGCGATCGCGGCGACGAAAAACTTACCGATCACAGCGGCCCCGGCGCCGATTTTCTGGCGCAAATTTGCAAGGATTGGGAACGCGAGAGCAATCGCGCCGCGGAATTTGGCGCACGCGTAGCAATCCTGCGCTTCGGAATTATTCTGAGCACTCGTGGCGGCGCGCTTCCGAAAATGTTGACGCCGATAAAAATGTTTGTGGGCGGAAAACTTGGCTCAGGCCAGCAGTGGATGTCCTGGCTTTCGCTGGACGACGCTGCCGGCGTGATTCGCTTCGCACTGGAAAATGAAAATGTGCGCGGGCCGATCAATACAGTTTCGCCCTACCCTATAAGAAATGTGGATTTCACAAAGAAAGCCGGGCGCGCCGTGCACCGTCCGGCGATATTCCCCGCCCCGGCATTCGCGCTGCGGCTGATGCTCGGCGAAATGGCGGACGGATTGTTGCTCAGCAGTCAGCGCGCGATTCCAGAAAAGCTGAAAACATTAGGATATGAATTCAAAGACAGCGATCTGGGATTTACGCTCGCGCGATTAATCTCAGAAAGAAAATAACGCCTGAATAATAAAGGCGCGGGAAAAATCTCCGCGCCTTTGATATTTTCCCAATCGACTAGAGAATCAAACCATCACTTCACCGCATTTGCGGTCACAGAAACTTGCAGCACCCGTCCGCTAATTGGATCTGTCGTTGTAGTTGCGTCAATTGTCTGACCATCGCGAATCATCAGGTTATACGACGACGAAAAGTGTTGCACGATCGGATTTCCGGAACTGATGCTTACGCCATCGCCCGCAAGCGCCGGCTGCTTTCTGTCATCTGCCGCCGTCAGATAGGATCGGTCAACGGAAAGAAACAATTTGAAATGCCCATCCGGCGTAGAAGTCGCGGTGCAATCGAGATTTGTCCCAATGTCCATATACTCAAATCGAGTGGCTGCGGCCGCGGCTCCGGCACCGGTGCCACCGGTGGCGACCGGCACTCGCAATCCCACACGCACTTGTGACGTCGACCCACGGCCGCTGTCGTCAACGTTTACAAAAAAAGTGTATGGCAAGCTGGAAACTTTTTTCG
Organism: Terriglobia bacterium; assembly: GCA_963840515.1. Taxonomy (GTDB): domain Bacteria; phylum Acidobacteriota; class Terriglobia; order Acidiferrales; family UBA7541; genus DASTCZ01. Next base: position 59,077 of record CAWIZI010000010.1, on the reverse strand, counting down.
TGCCATCGAGTTCCGTAACGACAACCCCGACCTTCAGCGTCGTCTGCGATTTCTTCACCTCGGCAGAGGCCGGCGTTTTATCCTGCGCGTGAATCGGCACTACGATGCCGACCGTTCCGAGAATCGCGAGCGCCACTAGACACCGATTCCAATTGATTTTCATATCGTTCCTCCACCCAAATTTATTTTGGCCCTACGGCGAGTTAAAACTCGATCTCGAACTCGTCCCCTGGTCCGTCACTGCCTCCGCCGTTTAAAGGCTTCACTTCCAGCGGAGCAATCGCCAGCGGAGCAACGTCACCCGGCTGGTTCGTACGAATAAGAGACGCCGCGTCCACACGTCCAGTTCTCAGCGCGTTCACAAGACGCAGAACCGCTTCGCGTTGTCCGGCGGGAACAATTACTTCGGCGGGCGGATTAGTTGCCGCTGTCGTCACAAACGGTTGAGCAACTTTCACCGTCGCAGGCACCATCGCAGGCGCCATGCGCGATGCATTCTCACGTGAGGCGCTTCGCACCGCGTGATGTTCGCGAACATTGGTCTTCTTCGATTGCGAAAGTTCTTGCGACGGCGCGACTTGAATCGGCGGAGGCGTAACAGATGGCGGCGCACTCGATGCTGTTTGCACCGGCAAATTTACAACGCCATTCATGCGCGCAGTCGGCCGCCCGATCATCCACATCGCAACAATCGCAAAAGCAGTTACCGTCACGCCCGCAATCGCCCACTGCATCCAATTCGCGGTGCGCGGCGTTTCGATCGAAGCAATTTCCGCGCGAACTCGCGTCAGCAGAGCAGGCGAAGGCTCATCGGCAACCATCGCAGAAATTCCATTCGTGATGCGCTGTTGCAATGCGGTCTGCGCGGCAAGCTCCGCACGACATTCGGCGCAAGTCGCCAAATGCGCGGTCAGCGCGGGATCGGTGTCGGCCAGCGCCTTTTCGATCAGCCTTGTTTCAAATCCTTCGCAAGCCATTGCAGTTTCTCCGTCAATTGCTTCCGTGCCAGATGCACGCGTGATTTCACCGTGCCTTCCGGCAGATCCAACATTTCCGCTACTTCACGTGTGCTGTGTCCTTGAATCGCCGCCAGTACCAGCGCCTGAAGCAATTTTTCCGGCAGTTCGTCCATCGCTTTCGCGAGGTGACGATCGAATTCATTTGCCACCGCCATTTGCTCAACGCTTCGCTCCGGCGTTCCCGGAACAAATGTTGAAGCCGTCTCGCGTTTCTCTCGCCGGCGTGTGCCGCGCTGCTTATCGAGCGCCAATCGCCAGGTGATTCGGCAAAGCCATCCGCGAAATGCGCCGCGCTCGCGCAATTTCGCGAAGCCGCGATATGCGCGCAGCAACGCATCCTGCGCCACGTCTTCCGCGTCGGCGCGATTGCGTAGCACGCTCATCGCCAGGCGAAATGCCATCGACGCGCCGTCGGCCAACTGTTCTTCAAATTCGCGAGCCGCCGCATTTTCGCGGACGATCTCGTTCGTCTCGCCGTCTCGCTGCACTACGTTCCCCGGCAATGTCGCTTCGAGTGCCTGCATTTCGGTCCCAATGGCAAGACGCCGCAAGCGTTCCGATAGTTCACCGGGAAGTTCGAGTGTGGAGGTAACTTTCACGAATTCAATGCCTTACAGGTCGAGCGCCTTGAGTAGCGCATCGAGATTGGAGTCGTCAACCAGCAAATCCGGCTTCGCAGCGGCCAGGTCTTCGGATTCGTCAAACGCCTGGAACAAACGCATTTTCGCGACGGCGTATTCTTCCGTGCCGCTCAGCTTTCGGCCTTCGCGCTTCGCCCATTTATCTTCGGCGGATTGCTTCACAAAAACGGTGAGTGGAAAATTTGCTTTGCGGTCCACGGAGACGATGTAGACGTATTCGTTGCCGAGGGAAAGTCCGCGGCGCGCTTTCTGAACTTCCACGAATTGATACTGGTAGACAAATCCTGTCGCGGCCGAATAGCTCTTGATGCGATGCGCAACTTCGGGGCGTGCCATATCGCAATTATTCGCCGCGGGTGTGGAGATGTCAATTCGCGCGATCGGCTGTTCAAAATAGATGCGGCTGATTGAGCGATGCATTTGCGAATCGCGGAACCATAATGGAACGGATTCACGGTTCCGCATTCCCGTTTTGGAACTGACCGCGCGCAGGAGTGCTTCTTATCGGAACGTGCAAATTATTTCGTGCGATTGGCATCGCGCAAAATTTCGCGCGAACAACTGGAATGGATTCATGACGTTAGCGCATTTTGCTCACGCATCGAGGCGTATTTTTCTCTGAAATAATTTCTCGAAATGTTCCGTCGCGGAACACTGGCCACGGTCTTGCTTTATGCGATGCGTGACCCACACGCAAAGATTCCGAAGGCGCGCGAAGACTCGCAAACCTCAAACTCTTTTAATTGGCATCATGTTCGTTATCTTCTCGGTGATCTGCATGTTGCTTCTCACGTCGTGCGGAACTTCGTCGCCAGCTCAACCGCCTCCGCCACCGGCGATTGGCGTTAGCGTTTCGCCGGCGAGCGCGTCGGTAACGCTGGGAGCGACACAACAATTCACGGCAACCGTCACGAACACGACGAATCTTTCCGTCACCTGGAATGTGAATGGAATCGCCGGAGGAAATTCGACAGTCGGAACAGTTTCCGTCGGCGGACTTTACGCAGCGCCGCAGATTCTTCCACAGCCGGCGAGCGTTACGGTTCAGGCCGTCAGTCAGGCCGACGGAACTACGACCGGCTCGGCTCAAGTGACAATCATTGGCGGCACCACAGTTACCGTGACGGTCGCGCCGACTTCGGCAAACTTACTCTTGGGCGCCTCTCAACAATTCAGCGCAACGGTAAGCAACGCGGCCAATCAATCGGTCAATTGGAATGTGAATGGAATTGCCGGAGGAAACGCGCTTGTCGGAACAATTTCAGCGACGGGACTTTTCACCGCGCCGCAGATATTGCCTCAGCCGGCGAGCGCAGTCGTGCAAGCAGTCAGCCAAGCCGATTCTGCCGCGAGCGCATCCGTGCCCGTCACATTTACTAGCGACGTCGCCGTTAGCGTGACTCCTCCGAGTGCCAGCGTGGAACTTGGCGCGGCGCAAATTTTCACTGCGCATATTACGAGCGCCGGAGATCCAAGCGCCGCAGTTACGTGGACTGTCGCGGGAACAGGCTGCGTAGCCAGCGCATGCGGAACAACTGACGCGAATGGAAATTACACTGCGCCCGGAATTCTGCCAGTTCCCGCGGCGGTAACCGTCACCGCTCGAAGCGTCGCAGATGCCACGAAAATTGCGATAGTTTCCGTCACAATCACCAGCCGATTCACACTGGTCGTAACCGGCCCAGCATCAGTGGACACCAGTGCGACCGCCAATTACACCGCTACGATTACTCCATTATTAAATTCCAATCCGAATCTCGCAATCTCGTGGACTGTCACCGGCGCAGGCTGCACTGGCGCGGCGTGTGGAACAATTTCGCCAAGCGGCGCAATCGCAACGTATCAAGCGCCGATCTCAGCGCCAACTCCAAGCGTCGTCTCCCTAACAGCAACGCCTGCCGCCGATCCGACAAAAGCATTTTCACTTACCGTTACGATCGTCCCACCGGTGAGCGTCGTCGTGACGCCCGGGACGGCGAGCGTTCCACTTTCTTCAACGCAAATTTTCTCCGCGCAAGTCACAGGAAGCGCAAATACGAATGTCACCTGGGATGTGAATGGCGTAGTCGGAGGAAACGCAACCGTCGGCACCGTAACAAACATTTCCGGGACAAGCACTACCACGTACACGGCGCCCGCCGCGCTGCCCACACCGCCGAGCGTAACCGTTCACGCCGTCAGCACAGCGAACCCAACCGCAGTGGGACTAGCAACAGTCACCTTCACAATTCCCGGCGCGCTGGTGCTGACGCCCACTAGCGCCGCCACAGCTGTCACGCTTCGACAACCGTTCAGCGTGACAATCTCAGGGAGTTTAAACACAAATGTAATCTGGCAAGTGAACGGTATCGCTGGCGGTAACACGACCGTTGGACAAATCTGCGTCGTCGCGTCAAATCCATGTCAGGCGGTAAGTATCACGCCAGCAGGCAGCGTCGAGTATCTCGCGCCGGCATCAGTTCCATCGCCGAATCCCATTACGCTATCCGTCTCAAGCCAGACGTTCCCCGCACAGATTCAAACCGCGCAAATCACAATCCTCGCTCACATCGTGGTCAGTGTTTCTCCGCCCAGCGCAAATCTCGCGCCTGCAACCACACAGGCGTTCACTGCAAATGTTCTTGGCACCACAAATCAAACCGTCACGTGGAATGTAACCGGCACAGCGTGCAGCGCCGCGGGTTCTCCGTGTGGACTGATCGATGCAAACGGGAACTACACCGCGCCAATTTCCACGCCTTCGCCAAACGGGATCAACATCGTGGCCACCAGTTCCGAAGATACATCGCGCACCGGAAGCGCGAGCGTCACCATCACGAACGCCATCACCATCGTCAGCCTGCTGCCCGCCAGCGCAACTGCCGGAGGAGTTGGCAGTTTCACGCTGCAAGTTCTTGGCGGAAATTTTGTGCCCACCAGCCCCGGCCCCGGCTCAACACTGATTGTCGGCGGAACTGCGCGCACAACAAACTGCGTCTCTAACGGCGAATGCACCACCGGACTCACCTCAAACGATCTTGACAGCGCAGGAAATCTCTCGGTGACAATTCAGAATCCCAATTCGACGCGATCGAACACCGTTAACTTTATCGTCGTAGCTGCTCCCCCAACAGTCGATATGATTCCACTCACGCCAACCAATCCGTCCGCCACCGGCAAGAACATCATCGTAGTCGAACCTTCAACCGCGGGCTCAATCGCGCCACAGCAAGACGTGACAATCTCCGTCGCCGCGATGGGAATTTATTCGCCCGCGTTAAATACCTGCACGCTCGGCGCCGGCTCGCTCGTGATCACTCGCCCCGCATCCGGCACTGCAACCATAGACATCTGCGTTTTTTCCGTCAGCGGACTGGATCCATCCTTTGCTTACGCCATCACGGGCCCCGCCGCAGCGGACATCACCATCATCGGAAAGCAGCCGCTCGGTCTCGGCATCGTGGATTTAACTCTTGCCGTCCCGTCCTCCGCACTCGCCGGTCTGCGCTCTCTGTTCGTCCAAAATCCAAATCAAGATAAAGCCGTAGCCACCGGCGTGCTGGAGGTTCAATGATTTATCGCATTCGCAAATATTTAATCCTGATTGCTTCCCTGCTGGTCGCATCGGGCGGCGTCATCGAAGCCAGCGCTACAACTCTTGTCCGTATGGATCTGGCCGCGCTCGCACGATCCGCGGAAATCATCGTGCGTGCGCGCTGCATTCACTCGGAAACAAAATGGGAACCCGAATCTATTTCGACGTTCGACGATTTCACTGTGCTCGAAACTTTCAAAGGCGCGCCGCCACAAATTCTCCGCGTGCGATTGCCCGGCGGCCGCGTGAATCACACCGCAGTGAAAATTGAAGGCGTGCCGGCGTTCGCCTTAGGAGAAGAAACCATTCTGTTCGTCGAAAAAACTTCCGCGGGCGATTACGGCATCACCAGTTGGGCGCAAGGCACATTTCGGATTCATCGCGAAGCAACCGGCGACGCGAGCTTAACTCAAGACACCAGCCACTTCGCCGTTTTCGACCCGCATACACGCCAATTCACAACCGCCGGCATCCGCAATCTTCCGCTCAACGATTTCCGCCAGCAACTCGCTCAGGCGTTCAACACACCGCAACCAACGAGTCCAGGCCATTCAGGGAGCAAACGATGAACGCGCGCCAATCGAGAAGAATTATCCTGACGAATATTTTGCGCTCAGTTTTAGCGGCATCACTGGCGATCTACGTAGTCGCCGCGCCCGCCGCCCAAGCCTACGCTTTCGCCTACACTGTTGCGGACATGCGCTTGCCCTCGTCGCAATCCGGCGGCACCGCATGTCCTCAGCCCGATCATTGGAATAGCTCTCTCGCCGGCGGCATCAATCGCCAATGGAGCACTTCGCTCAGCGCAAGTCCAATCACGATCCTCACACAAGATACAACCCCGACTGGATCACTAAACGAAATCGAAGCCGTGATCTCGCAATCCTTCGGCGTGTGGACAAGCGTCGCCGGCACAACTCTGCTTCCCACTTCGCTCGCAAGTCTTGCTCGCACCGCCGCCACCGTCGCCTGCTCTTCCACTGACGGTCTGAATACAATTTGCTTCAATCAAAGCGATCCCGCGTTCACCACCGGGGTACTTTCATTCACGCGCGTCACCACCACTGACGCCATCAACGATCAACCTGTGCCGAATCACGCGCCATCAACTTTCGTCGGCGAAATTGTGGACGCCGATATTCTGCTAAATCCCACGAACAACAGCGGCGTCTTCGCCACGCCCGCCGTGCTCGCCGCAAATCCGAACGCCAATGATTTGGAATCCGTGCTCACTCACGAGATGGGCCATTTCTTCGGCTTTGAGCACACTTCCGTGTGGAGCGCCGTAATGTTTCCGTTCGTGCCGCCGCCCGGCAGCTTTGACAGTCCGCGTCCCACGACCCAAACCCCGGACGCTCCTCTCTCCGACGACGATCGCACCGGTCTGCGCGTGCTTTACCCCAGCGCATCTGACACAACGCACATCGGAACGATCAGCGGACGCATCCTTCCCGCAAATCCGTTGTCGCTTGTCGATTTTTCCGGGGTAACGGGAATTTTTGCCGCTCAAGTCGTCGCGGTTGATAACGCAACCGGCCTCGTCATCGCCGCCACGCAAGCCGGATGGTCGTGCAGCGTCTCAGGCCCTGCGGTTTTTGACGGCTCCTACATCCTGCAACAATTGCCCGTCGGAGTTTCCCAGAGCTATCAAATCTACGTCGAGCCTTTCACCGGCCCGGAAGATCCATCCGATGTTGCAGGCGCGCTTGCAAATCTTTGCCGCAATGGATTCACGGACGCAAACTGGCCCGCGCAATTTTCCTGCACAGTTCCGGCCATAAATACAAACTTCACCGCCCGCATTCGTCCACCGGGATAGCGCAAAAATAAAACCGCCGCATCCGGAGGAGATGCGGCGGTGGTAGAAATTACAGATGGTCTTGTGAATTTGAAACTTGCTTAGTTGAGCGTGGCGCTGTTATCCAACCATTGCAATCGCTGAACCACGTGGCTCACTGAGGTTGCCGACACATTGGTCGGGGTAACTACCGCAGTCGGAAACCACGGCGGGCCGAATGAGCCTTGCGCGAAGCGGCGATCGAAATACACGTTTCGAGTCGTCGCGCCGATGTTTTGGATTGTGCTCTGAATACGTCCGCCAACAATGTTCAGCGTGTTGATGCTATTGCCGGTATTCACCAAGCCGCCGGAGCCGCCCGTCGAAAACGCGGCGATGGAAGCGTCAATCTCAAGATTTCCGCTGCTCTGCTGATTATTGAGCTGAACGTTTCCGTTGTTCGTGTAGATTCCGAGCACTTGCGTGCTGGCGCTGGTCGGCAACGGAATGAGAAAATCGGCTGCGTCACCGTTGCAACAAGTCGAGGTCGCATAGGAAACGCTCTGGTTCTGCGTGGTCGTTACAGGTTCGGTGGCGTAAAGAAGATCGCCGGTGATGGTGATGTTGCCGTTGGCTGTAACCGTGACCTCGTAATTGTTTTGGACCGCGGCATTGCCCGAGCCGGGGCCGGAAAGCCCCGTGCTGCCGCTGCCGATATTTCCGTTCACGTAGACCATCGTTGCATCAGCCGGAGTGCCGGTCAAATTCTCTGGAACGCCGGAGATCACTGTCGTTACGCCGCCGGTTGTGAACGTGGTCGTGTTTGCGGTCATATTCTCGGTAATTGTGCTGGTCACGCCGCCCTGCACGATCGTGAATACTTGCGTTGGTTGAGCTACGGTCCCGCTCGCAGTCAAAGTTACGGAGGTCGCGTTGCCTTGCACAAAAATGCCCCCTCCGGTCATGCACTTTGACGTGCCGGTCGGTGGAGAGCAGGTCCCACCTGACGGCAGGGCCACACCTGACGCAACGAACGGCATGAAAACACCGGTGGAAACACCACCAGAGGGATACGCAGTACCATTCGAGCCCGCAAGAGCTGCATTCAACTGGGAGTTCGTCGGAGCGGCCGTAGGCGGCGTGGTAGACGACGTCGCCCCTCCCGCGGTCTCGCCAACACCTTTTCCATCAAGCACAGCCCACGATTGGCTCACTGAATTCGTGGGCACGGGGATCGCGTTCTGCGAAAGTTGCAAGCCAGCGGCGCCATTGAACTGTGGCGCGATGGTTTGGTGGTTACCGGATACGTTATCTGTATATGCCGGACCGGCGTAATCGGTGCAACCTCCGCCGTTCGTGGGTGAATAACCTGCGGTCGAATCTGCAAAGCCGACGTTGTCGGTGAAAATGTAAGTGCTGGGCGTAAATGTGAATCCGCCGTTCGTGAAGACTGGCCCGGTGATCGTGCCAGGCACAAGCGTCGTGCCGTCGCACTCGTTCGCCTGATCGATAAACATACCCCAGGCGGAAAAACTCGTGGTGGTGGGACCAGCTGGAGATACCGAAATATTGACCAACAACTGTCCTGTGTCAGTTACGGATTGCTGCTCGCTATTCTGCACTTGCCCAATCGAGGTAACGCTATAGGCGTAAGTATACGAAATGGTTTGAATCGTATCTGTTGACGGCGGAAGACTGGTACATGTGTACGAGCCGGTGCTCGGCGTCGTCGTAATCGGGCAGCTCACCAGTGAAAAGCTTGCTGTTCCGGAGCTAAGCTCAAACTGCTCTGGCCAGGAACCCGAACTGTTCACCGGGGTCCAGGATGCGTAGGTCGAGTTGATATTGGATAGAATCGTAGCCGCCGTGGTACTCGGAATCGGCGCCGTGCCTGACGTGAAGGTGGCCGGAATAGCCGCCAACAACTGGTTCAACATCGACTGCCGCATCACGTTTACGCCAGAATCAGCCGCATAAAAAGCTCCCCGATAATTCTTGTAGTAGCCTGCGATAAATGTTTGCGATCCGATCGCGATGGCCATTGCCAGCGAAAGCGCGATCATCATCGTAAGCAGGAGAAGAGTGAAAACGAGCGCAATTCCGCGCTGACGATTTCGTCTCAGCGGTTTCTTCTGACTGCCATGGCCCAACGATTTAGTGTTCATAGGGATCCTTTATTACCTATTATTGCGTGCTATCCGCCATGCTCAGATTCCGAGGATTCACTACCACGGCGGCTCCTAAAACCTGATACGGGCCGCCATCAAATGAGTTTTGGTAGTTGTAAATACCGGTGGCTCCGGGCGTCGTTCGGCCAATCACGGAAACACGAATCGAGCGTACGATTGTGAAATCATAACCGGTGCCAAAGGTCGAAGCCTGATAGTTATAGGGCTGCGCATCTGTATCGTGCGTGTCGTTCCACAACGATGCTCCTATCCGAAATCCGATGATCTGCTGCGCGAGCACGTTCGTGGTTCCGGATTGCACGCGCTCCAGAACCGGATTGGCAGGGTTGGTTACATCGACTTTATAGGTAATCGGTTGCAGTCTGAGTATCCAATCCGAGTTGCCGTAATTGCCAGGCGAAAAGACGGCGGCGCCATTATCCGCATAAGCCGTATGCGTAGTAATGCCAAGGGGATCGTTCGCTACGGTATTGAGCGGTGTGCCGGCAGTCACCTGTGCAAGCGAACTGGTCGCGTTGTAATGCAGCGTAACCGTAGTTCCGCTCGCGCTTCCGGCCGCAGTCAGGGTAATCGTGGCCATCGATAGGCCTGATGAACTTACGATCAGCAGCTCGTCGTTGGCTTTGTAAAGCGCTGCAAGCGCTGTTGCCTGCGCCGAGGTCGTAACTGACGGCGTATAGAGCGTGAGGGACGAAGCAGTGTTCGTGTTGGTGTTCGTCGCAAGATGTTGTGGAGCAGTGTTCGGGTCCGACGTAATGATATTCAGGGTATCGAAACATCCCGACGTATATGTGTAGGGACTACCTGTTACGCAGGAAGTGATATCGGAATTATTGATTACCGTCACTCCCACAGGCCAGCTGGGAATGTTCACGCCGGTGTAGTATCCCGTTCCAGCATTCACCAAATCCTGTTGAAGCTGGGCAACCGCGTTCTGAACTCCAATATTTACGCCGGCAAGATTCTGCTGTTGGGTGTATACCGGCACTGCCTGCCGAAAAAGCAGGAACGCCGCGCCGCCGACCACCACGAACATGGAAATGGCGAGCATCAGTTCTAAAAGGCTGAATCCAGCAGTGCGGGCAAATTTCACAGAGCGATTCTTCGAGAGAATGGTCATGGGCGCACCACACTGAGTTGAAATACAACTGGAGGTTGAATCGATGCGTTCATCACAGTCACCAGCACCGTAATCCGGCGCATGTTGGTCATCACCGTGCCGCCGATCGTGGGACTCTTCTCAATCAGCCAGCGGCGCTCAAATTGAATCGCGTTTGTAGTGTTGGACGCGAGCGAAGTAGACGTTGAAGTCGTGATGGTTCCGTTCGGATTGTGCGTCGTGGTCGTATAGGTGTAGTTCGGCGACGTGCCGGTGGCGACAGTCTCTGCAATCGATCCCGCGCTCGGATCCATGAATACTTCGTCGAAGTAGTCCACGGTGTCGGTCACGCTGTTGGATGTCACGCTCGCATCCGTATCAGCCGTTAGGCTGCCGGCCGTCGTTCCGGAGGTCACCACAACGTTTGGGTCGCCCTCTGGATAGCGGTTCAAATCTTCCAGCTTTTCCGAGGCCAGCGTAGACGCTTGAATCATGTACTCGCTGTATGACGTGCTTCCCCAGATGCGGCCGAACATCGAAGCCACGCCCACCAATCCCACCATCAGGATGGCGATCGAGATAGCGAGCTCAATCATCGTGAACCCGCGCGCTTTTCTTTTAAGGAGTAACTGTGACTGATCCATAGTTGGTTACCGTGACCGTCTCCGTAAGACCAGAATAAGTGAGTGTGAGTGTTTGGGATCCCGTGACAACCGCGATGGATCCGTTGGGACTGAACGTCAAAGTTGTCGTCGCGCCAACTACAACCGGGGCGCTGGTCAACGGCACTGCGCCTCCTACGTTTGAAAATCCCGAAGCGCCAATCGGCTTGCTCAGCACTTGATAAGTGTTGTTTGCCGAGTTCACCGTTAGCTCGTAGGTGTAACCCTTTTGAAGCGCTTGATAGCGCGTTGACTGCATCGCCCATGCGACGCTATCCGCGGCCGCGCGCAATTTGTAATTTGAAATTGCCTGAATGAATTTCGGAATGGCCATCCCAACCAGGACCATGATGACTGCAATCACGATCATGGATTCCAGCAAGCCGAATCCTGCGATGCTCCCGTTAGTGTTTTTCCGGCGATTCATTTGTTGCCTTTCACTCGTTCAGACGATGAAATAACTACACGTCTCGATGGCTTCTGGCCTTAAGGGAGCACGAATGGTGCCATTCCCACTCGCCCCTATCCTCCTGCAATCAAAGGAGATAAGCAGTGGCCGCGCACCCCCGCTTTAGACGCCTAATTGAGACCGGATAGAAAGGTGACGGATGAGGGCCGCTGCTCCCGCATGGGCTTCGTAGTGGAACACGGTGGTGGAAGAGCGATCAGACTAGCTGGTGCGGACACCGGTTGGACACGAAGCGCGTACGAAAATCGCGAAAGTGAAAAACAGCGCAGCCGCATTGAGGATTTGGATTTGGTAGCGCCAGCGAGAATCGAACTCGCGTTTCGACCTTGAAAGGGTCGCGTGCTAACCGTTGCACCATGGCGCCACACTGTTGAACCTAAGTTACAGCTAAACGGGTGAAAGTAGAGTAGAAGAAAGTTCGCGCGCTGGCAAGTTTTCGCGCTATAAAAATTTGCTTCAGCCGCTCTTGCGATCGTTATGTTCTTCCAGCCACGCCATCTGAATTGCTTCCAGCTTGCCCTCGTTTGACGCTTTCGGATCACCAGAAAATCCGTCCAGCTCCGTAACCCACTTGTGCAAATCCGTGAAGCGCACGTTCACCGGATCGCCATCGGGAAATTTATCCGCAAGCGCGATGCCAATATCTTCGGGTTGATCCCAATCCAGTTGATTCGGCATTTTTTTCGTGGTCCTCGAGCTTAGTGGTCCGCCTCTTTGGCGTAATTTTTATTCCATTCTGGAATTTCAATTACCAGGTCGGCCGATCCGTCGGGCACACACTGGCAACCCAATCGCGATTTCGGAGTCGAGCCCGGCGCTTCGTCGATCTCGTCCAGTTCCGCGTCGCTCACTTCGTTGCACGATTGCATTCCCTCGTGAACAATCACATGGCACGTCGAGCACGCAGCCACACCGCCACAGGCGTGATCCAATCCCATGTGCGCGCCCTGCGAAATATCCAAAATGCTTCCAGGTAAGCCGTCATGTCCGTAGGGAATTTTCTCGGGATCAACTTCCACGATCTTTCCCTTCCGAATAAAATTTATTTTGTACTTCTTGGTAGGCAAAACATATTTTGCCTGCTCGATATACGGATTCTCCCCGCCCATTCTGAACTCCTTGAACTTCTCTAAATGACTTAAGCGTTTCTATAATTTGTCGAGATCTTTGCCTTCCAGCGCCGTAGCCAGCGCGCCGTTCATAATGCGCTCGGCCAGCGGAGTTGTAATCGCGTTCAGTTCGTCTACGCGAACGCGAATCAATTTGTAATCGCTTCCCACAGTTGCTTCACGCAAAGACGCCGCAACTTTCTCAATTGCGCGGCGCTCTTCCGCTGGTACCGCCACATCTTTTTGCGCAAGCGATTTCTCCGTCGCGCGCAAAATCGATTCGGCTTCCGTGCGCGCTTCGATCAGTTGCCGTTCCGAAAAATCCTGCTCCGCATATTCAATCGATTCTTCCAGCATGTGCTCAATTTCGAGATCAGAAAGCCCGTAGCTCGGCTGCACTTCTACCGTGCTCTGCGTTCCCGTGTGCATTTCCTTCGCGGCAACTTGCAGGATTCCGCTCGCGTCAATCAGGAATTTCACTTCCACGCGCGCTAGTCCTGCCGGTCCCGGCGGCACCTTCAATTGGAATCGCGCCAACGAACGGCAATCCTTGGCCAGCTCGCGTTCGCCTTGCAGCACGTGAATATCAATGCCGGTCTGATTATCCACGCCAGTCGTAAAATTATCCTGCGCGCTCGCCGGAATCGTAGAGTTTCGCGGAATAATTTTCGCCACAACTCCGCCCATCGTCTCGATGCCCAGCGAAAGCGGCGTCACGTCCAGCAGCAACATGTCCTGCACGCCGGTCTCAAGAATATTTGCTTGCACCGCCGCGCCCAGCGCCACAACTTCATCTGGATTCAATTCCGTGTGCGGCGCGCGTCCAAAATATTCCGCCACAACTTTCCGCACCAAAGGCACGCGCGTCGATCCGCCCACCAGCACAACTTCTTCCATTTGTTCCGGCTTCATGTGGGCATCTGCTAGCGCCTGCTTCACGGGAACCACCGTGCGCGCAACCACGGGCGCGATGAGCAGATCGTATTCCTCGCGCGAAATTTTGCGCGTGTAGATGCGGCTATCACCAAGAGGAAAATTTACAATCGCATGATCCGCGAAAGAAAGTTCGTGCTTCGCAGTGATCAACGCCTTCCGCAATTCCTGCACCGCTGCGGGCTGCGCCGCAATATCCACGCCAAATTTCTCCAGGATTTCCTCGCGCGCCACTCGCTGCAATTCATTATCAATATCATCGCCACCTAAGTGCGTATCGCCGCTTGTGGAAAGCACCTGATAGATATCGCCCTGATCGGTGGAAATTAATTTCAATACCGAAATATCAAATGTTCCGCCGCCGAAATCATAAACAGCCACCAACCCGCGCTGCTTTTCATGCAGACCATAAGCCAGCGCCGCCGCCGTCGGCTCATTCACTAAACGCAATACTTCCAGACCCGCCAGCCGTCCCGCATCTTTCGTCGCCTGCCGCTGCGCATCATTAAAATATGCAGGCACGGTGATCACAGCTTTGTCCACCCCTTCACCAAAATATTGTTCCGCCCAACTCTTCAGCTCGCGCAAAATAAACGCGGAAATTTCCGGCGGCGTAAATACTCGATCGCCCAATCGCACGCGAATCACATTTTCACTGGATGGATCAATTTGAAATGGAAATATTTTCAACTCTGCGGTCACATCGGAAGGTCCGCGCCCCATCAATCGCTTCACACTATAAATCGTGCGTCCGGGCTGCGTTAGCAAACGCCGCCGCGCCGGCTCTCCAACAATCACGGAACCGTCCGCGTCCAAACTCACTACCGAAGGGCACAGCGTCGATCCATACGGCCCCGGAATACACACCGGCCGGTTCGTGGCCTTATCCACATACGCCACCAGGCTGTACGTTGTCCCAAGATCAATTCCTACCGTGCGTCCCATTCTCTCCCCTGCCCGAATTCCCAATCAAAATTCAAATCGCCAAACTAAATCGCTAATTCCGCTGCAACCTTATTAACTAAATTCCGTATGTACGAACGCCGGTTCAGCACATCATTCATCTTCGTCATCAACGCCTGCCGCTTCACTTCATCCGCGCCCGCATCAATCGCCGCATCCCATTCGCCCGCGATCACATCCAACTGCGCGTCCGATTCTTCCAGCTTCTCCGCAAAATTCTTTTCCGCCGCTTCCAACTTCGCGCGAATCCCACTCATCGGCGAGTCAGCTCCGTGCTCGTCCGCTTCCCTGCTCTCGCGCAACTCGTCCAACGATTCATTCAGCTCAAAAACTTCTTCCAACAATTCCGGCGGAGCCTGTTGCTTGTGCGCGCCTTCTTTGCGCATTCCCGAATGCGCCAGCAAATATTCCACTCGGCTCAACGGTTCGCGCAACGCACGATAGGCATCATTCAATTCCGAAGAAAGCGCCAAAGAAATTTCGCGTTCTTTTTCCGTAGCGCGAACAAAATTATCCGGATGCAACTTCCAACTCAGTTGATGAAATCGCTTCTCAAGATCCGCGGTATCAATCCGCAATTTCTGGGGCAATCCAAAAAATGCAAAATAATCCATCCCCAGCGTCAGCGGCTGAATTTTTCCGCACGCCGCGCAAAAATGCGCGTCGGAAGTAGCCGCGCCGCAGCTCCAGCATTTAACAGCAGTTTTTGTGGAGGTGGTTGCCGCGTTCATTGCATTACGAGCGGTCGGCACGAATCTACGCTGTGAACGAACTGCCGCAGCCGCAGCTTCGTGTGGACTGCGGATTCTCGAACACAAATCCCTGGCGAATCAGCGTTTCTTGATAATCCAGTGTCGTGTTCGCAAGGAACAGAAAACTTTTCGGGTCCACAAACACGCGCGCGCCATTTTCTTCAAATACTTTGTCGCGATCCCGCGCCTGCGTATCCAGCTTCATCGCATACGTCAGCCCCGAACAGCCGCCGCCCTGCACGCCCACGCGAAGGCCGCCGGTCGTTTCCGGCACGCCTTCTTTGCTCAGCAACTGACGGATTTTCGCCGCCGCTTTTTCAGTTACATGAATTGTTGTAGTCGCCGTTTCCATAGTTCAGTCCCTGAAGTTCCGCAAATCAAATTCCGCACGCTTCGCGCCCGCGCAATCACAGCCAAGCACCAGCCGTGGCGGGAATTACTTCGCTTCGGCTTCGTCGCCGCGCTTCTTCTTCCAATCGCCAATCGCGGCCTTGATCGCGTCTTCCGCCAGCACCGAGCAGTGAATCTTCACTGGCGGCAGGCTCAATTCGCGCACGATGTCCGTGTTCTTAATCGCCAGCGCTTCTTCGACGGTCTTGCCCTTCACCCATTCTGTCGCCAGCGAACTGGACGCAATCGCCGAGCCGCATCCAAACGTCTTGAATTTGGCTTCTTCGATCACGCGCGTGTCCGGATTAATTTTCATCTGCAACTTCATCACATCGCCGCATTCCGGAGCGCCGACCAGCCCCGTCCCAACGTTCGGATCTTCCTTCGGCAAGCTTCCGACGTTGCGCGGGTGGTTGTAGTGCTCGATAACTTTATCTGAGTACGCCATTTGATTTGTTCTCCTCTAAATTTGATGCTCTCGTGCGAATTTCCGTCTCGAATCCCAAAAATTTTAGTGCTCCGCGCTCGTCACATTCCACTGCATCTTGCTGACGTCAATCCCTTCCTTCGCCATTTCATACAGCGGAGAAAGTTCGCGCAGTCTGCTCACCACTTCGTACATGCGATTCACCACGTAATCCACTTCTTCTTCCGTGTTGAACCGGCCCAAACCAAATCGAATCGAAGTGTGCGCCAGATCTTCGCCAACTCCCAGCGCCTTCAAAACGTAACTCGGTTCCAGCGTCGCCGAAGTGCAGGCCGATCCACTCGATACCGCGATATCATTAATTCCCATCAAGAGCGATTCGCCTTCTACGAATGCGAAGCTCATATTCAAATTATTCGGCAGGTGATGTTCCATCGTGCCGTTGATGTACGTTTCGTCCAGCTTCGCTTCCAATCCTTTTCGCAGACGATCGCGCAGCGCAATCATTCGCGCCGATTCGGTGGCCATTTCATTCATACAAATTTCGCAGGCCTTGCCGAATCCCACGATGCCCGGCACATTCAACGTGCCCGAACGCATGCCGCGCTCGTGTCCGCCGCCATCCAGAATCGAAGAAAGCTGCACGCGCGGGTTGCGTCGGCGCACGTAAAGCGCGCCAACTCCCTTCGGCCCATAAATCTTATGCGCCGTCATGGAAAGCATGTCGATGTTGTCCGCCTGCACATCCACCGGAATTTTGCCGATGGCCTGCACGCCGTCCGAATGCAGCAAAACACCTTTTTCCTTGGCAATTTTGCCGATTTCCGCGATCGGCTGCACCACACCGATTTCGTTATTCGCGTACATAATCGAAATGATGATGGTCTTCGGCGTGATCGCCTTGCGCACATCTTCCGGATTCACGCGGCCGTCTTTGCCCACCGGCAAGTACGTCACTTCGTAGCCGTACTTTTCCAAGCGCTTGCAGGTGTCCAGCACCGCCTTGTGCTCGGTGACCTGCGTAATAATATGATTGCCCTTCTCGCGGTACATTTCCGCCGCGCCCTTCAGCGCCAAATTATTTGACTCCGTCGCACCGCTGGTGAAAATAATCTCTTTCGGCGTCGCGTTGATCAAACGAGCTATTTGCGCGCGCGCATTTTCCACCGCTTCTTCCGCCGTCCATCCAAACGCGTGGTTGCGGCTCGCGGAATTTCCGAACCGCTCGTTGAAATAAGGAAGCATCGCTTCCAGTACGCGCGGATCAACAGGTGTCGTCGCGTGATAATCCATGTAAATCGGTGTCTTAATGGCCATTCCAGCTTCTCCTCAGTTTCTAATTATTTCTGTCGACCAAATCCCCCAACTACAAAATCCTTAACTCTGCATTTGCACAAGCGCCGGCTGTTCCGGCTCTTCGCTCATCTGCGAAATTGTCACCGTGGCCAGTACCTGCATAATGCTTTCATTCACGCGCTTCAAAGGCTCGCGCACCGTGCAAGTCGACGACTGAAAACATTCCCCGCGATGCGTCGAGCAGGAAGTTATCAGCAGCGGCCCATCAATCGCGCTAATCACATCCAACGCCGTAATCTCGCTCGGCAACTTCGCCAGCCGATATCCCCCGGCCGACCCATGCTGCGCAATCACCAACCCATTTTTCGCCAGCTTCTGCAAAACCTTCGCCAGCAGCGTCGAAGAAATTCCGTAAACTTCTGCAATATCCGAAGCGCTCTGCGAACGCTCCATTCCATGCGTCGCCAAATGCTTCACCGCGATCAATCCGTAGTCCGATTTCTTGGAAAGCTTCAGCATGGCATATACGACTAATTTAGTCGCAATTGAATTGTACGGCAACAATCGCCCTCTGTCAAGCCGCACACCGCGAGCCGCCCCATTGCGAGAATCCACCTCTGCCTGCCTTTCCAATTACGACCCATCTGGTCGGACATGTCAAAATCAACTCATCGAACCGACGCCCTTTCCAGCCGAATGGTCGTCAGCAAAGGTTGAACGGGAAACTCGAAGACTCGTGGTGGCTCAATTTCCGACGACGAACGCTACCAGCATCACGGCCAGCTTTTTCTAGTTGAAGGCACCTAATCGTGGAGGATTATATTTTTAAGTGGCCAGCACATTTCGAGGGTCAATTCGTCGTCGTTTAAAGCCGTAAGTTTGGCCCCGCCCGCTGCTAATTTCCCGAAGGCCTCTCGACATGGTCGATGATAATGATATCGACCGGACCTTTTCCGGATTCCAATTTCAAGCCAAGCTGTTGCTGAATCGCAGTAAAAAGATCTGGGCCACCGGAACCAGATGGCGCGGGTGGAGTTTGACTACTCGGCGCGCCGCTCGGAGCAGCCTGTGTTTCGCTGTCATCCGGCGACCATTCCAGCTTTACGTCATAGAGGCCCATTAGCCCGGTTTTGTCGAGAACGGGCCTCTCCAGCACTCCCGTCAATATCCGAATAAGACTTGCGATTGGAACGGCTTGACCCGTCAATATTTGCGATCGCGCTCCGCCCTTTCCTCCCGCTGTCATCGTCATACTGCCTCTTCCGAAGCCACCTCTCCCAGGCTCAGTTGAGGTGGGCTCGTCTGTTTTTGCTTCCTGAATTTTCGGACCGCTTTTCGCAATCACCAGCGTATAGACCGGAAGCTCTTTTGATTCGCGGTGGATTTTCACGTTGAAGCGGTCCACCAGAAGCGCCTCCAGCATGTGCTGGCGTGCAATCGTGCGCTCATATTGGTTAAGCTTTTGCAACGCATCAGCTACAGATCCTTCCATTTTTGCATCAACATCGTATCGATCAGAATCGACCCAACTTGGCGCTCCTACAATCTGATCGGGTTGAACTCCGTATGCCGCCCGAAAGAGCGCCGTCAGCGACATGTTCCTCGCGGTGACTCCGTCTGGAGTGAATCTCATCGTGGACCCGCGGGAGCCAGACTTTGCTGGTTTGATCGATGCAACCTCATACACGAATACAGGAGCAACCGTGGCCGTACTTTGTGCTTGCGATAGAGCGCGGCTTTGCTGTGCGATTGCCAAGCTGAAGATGATCGGCGCCGCGACTGCAACAAATCCGGCAATGTTTAGCAATTGCTTTCTGCGGCTTCTAGATATTTCGCCAGATCTCTCCATCCCTCAGACCCTCCAATGTAGAGGCCCCCTTCCAAAGGAAGGTTGTACATCGAAACCAGACATGGCAGAGAGTTCAGTATGAAATTCCCCTAATCTTTGTATTGCAATGACCAGCGGTTCGAGGTTATTAGTTTCATGTTCAAAGACCGCGCTCCTAATTCCGAGGCGAAAATGAGAAATCTAGTCTACATGATCAACATCACACTGGATGGCTGCTGCGACCACACCAAAATGGTCCCCGATGACGAACTATTTGGGGATAGTACGAACCTCCTGCGCGAAATTGACTTGCTAGTCTTCGGGCGCAAAACCTATGAATTGATGGTTCCATATTGGCCCGATGTCGCAAATGACCCTTCTGCGACAAAAGCAGACAAGGAATTCGCTGACGCATTTGTTGCCACCAAGAAACTTGTTTTCTCGCGATCGTTGGCCAGCGTGGAAGGAACAAATACGAAAATTGTTCGCACCAATCTGCGAGACGAAATTCTTAAATTGAAACAGCAGCAAGGCAAAAATATTTTGGTCGGTGGCGTAAATATCCCCTCGCAACTAATGGCGCTTGATCTGATTGATGAATACCATTTTGTCGTTCAGCCAATAATTGCAGGAGAAGGGACTCGTTTGTTAGCGGGAATTAGCCTGCCGGAGAAATTACAATTAAAACTCGTCGATTCCAAAGTTCTTAAATCAGGATCCGTCGCGCTTCATTACGTGAAAGAGCGATAGCAAACCAGCCGCAACTCGCGCGCCAATTTCCCAACATATTTCTTCCAGAACCCAGCCATCGTTAAGATACAATGTCGCCCAGTCGCGATTCGACGGTGTTGCACAACGCTATCCAAACGGCCAAAATGAAAACTTCTCTAGCAATTTATCCGGGCTCCTTCGACCCGGTCACCAACGGCCACCTCGACCTAATCGAGCGCGGCACCAAAATTTTTGACCGCCTCGTCGTCGCCGTCCTGCGCAATTCCGAAAAAGATCCGCTCTTCACCACCACAGAGCGCGTCGAAATGCTGCGCGAAGTCACCAAGCAATGGGACAATGTTGAAGTGGACGTGTTCGAGGGCCTGCTTGTTCAGTACGCGCGCCAGCGGAAGGCGCAGGTAATTTTGCGTGGCATCCGCGCCATCAGCGACTACGAATACGAATTGCAAATGGCCTTGATGAATCGCAAACTTGAACCTCACATCGAAACTGTTTTCATGATGCCCGCGGAAGCGTACAGTTATTTAAGTTCGCGGCTGGTTCGCGAAATTTCTCAGCTGGGCGGAATGATTCACGGACTGGTGCCACCGATTGTTGAAGAGCGCCTGAAATCGAAATCGCAAACTTAATTTATTTCACACGCAAGGAATTTTAGATCGATGACAAAATTCGCCGATCGCGTTAGCCGAATCGCCAGCTCTCCCACCCTCGCCGTATTAATGATCGCCGAGCAGTACAAAGCTCGCGGCATTGACATGGTGGACTTCGGCCCCGGCGAACCCGATTTCCCCACCCCGGACCACATCAAGCGCGCCGCCGTTCAAGCGCTGGAACAAAATTTCACAAAATATACTTCCGCGAGCGGCATCATGCCGTTGCGCGAAGGAATTTCCAAGTGGCACGCCGCGCAATTCGGCTCAAACTATGACGCCTCGGAATGTATTTTCACCACTGGCGGCAAGCAAGCGCTCTTCAACGCGCTCAACGCGCTGGTGCAGGCCGGCGACGAAGTTTTAATTCCCGTTCCCTACTGGGTAAGTTTTCCGGACATGGTGAAGTACACCGGCGCAACTCCAATTTTTGTGGAAACGCGCGCGGATGATGGCTTCACGCTGCGCGCCGACGCCGTCGAGAAAGCAATTACTCCGCGCACGCGAATGATCATCGTCAATTCGCCGAATAATCCAACGGGCGCGGTGATTCCCGCCGACGAGTTCGAGCGCATTCTTGCAGTGTGCGAAAAACACGGCATCTGGCTGATGGCCGACGAGTGCTACTCACATTTTATTTATGATGGCGGCAAACCATATTCCATCGCCGGCAAGTCAGGCGCAAAACCGCACGTGATCGTCGCTGGCTCTCTCTCAAAAACTTTCGCGATGACAGGCTGGCGCGCTGGTTTCGCGCTCGCTCCAAAAGACGTAATCGAAGCGATGACGCGTCTGCAAAGCCAGTCCACTTCCAATCCAAGTTCTATCACGCAAAAAGCTGCGCTCGCCGCAGTCACAAGTTCCATGGAAACAGTCGCCGCGATGCTCGCCGAATATGCGAAGCGCCGCACGCACATTCTCGCCGGGCTGAACGCAATTCCCGGAATCACTTGCGCTTCTCCGCAAGGCGCGTTTTATATGTTCCCGAATGTTTCAAAGCATGTCGGCCGTCCCGGCGGCGCTGCGGATACGCCCACGCTCGCGAAACAGCTTCTCGAAAAAGCACACGTCGCCGTCGTTGCCGGTGACGCCTTCGGCGCGTCCGGATATTTGCGTCTCTCCTACGCCACCAGTATGGAGCGCATTGAAGAAGGCCTCCGCCGCATGGAACGATTTTTCGCTGAGGCCGCTTCCGCATCGTGACAAAAAATCTTCCGTTGCGCCCTTCGCGTCTTGAACCGATTTTTGTACCGCGAATCTGGGGCGCACAAACTCTCGCGCCTCTCTTTTCTGACAAAACGCACCCCGAACAAAATAAATTGTCCGAACCAATCGGCGAAGTCTGGCTCACCGGAAACGAATGCAAATTCGCCGAAGGCCCGTTCGCGGGCTACAAACTGAACGACGTTTGGCGCGATATGCCGCAGGAATGGGCCGGCACGCGCTTCGACGCCAACGACAAGGAGCGCGCAGCGTTTCCTCTTCTGGTGAAATTTCTATTTCCCGCCGATAAACTTTCCGTGCAAGTCCATCCGCATGACGAATACGCGCAGAAACATGAAGCCGCGTCCGGTGGCGTCGGCAAAACAGAAATTTGGTATGCGGTCGCCGCTCAACCCGAAAGCGAAGTTTTCGTGGGACTGAAACCCGGCGTAACTCGTCAGGTTTTTCGCCGCGCGATTGACGAAGGCACCGTCGAAAATTGTTTGAACCGGCTTCCCGTTTCCGCGGGCGACGCAATCTTCGTCCCCGCCGGCACCGCGCACACAATCGGCGCAGGCTCTGTGCTCTGCGAAATTCAGCAAAATTCCGACATCACCTACCGCCTGCATGATTACAATCGCCGCCAGAAAGACGGCACCATGCGTCCGCTGCACGTAAATAAAGCCATGGACGTGCTGAACTTCGATCGCCAGCGCGGTGGAAAAGTGGAAGTCACGCGCGCATCCGCGCACGGCGCCGAAATTTCACACTTCGTTGCGAACAAGTATTTCGCGCTCGAAAAATGGCAATTCTCAAAATCAATCGATCGGAATGCCAACCCAATACATTTTGATTTGTGGATCGTCATCTCCGGAAAAGGACGCATCACCTGGGGCGAAAAATCCAGCGCGGCCCACGGAGAATCCGAATATCATCCGGGCGAAGCGTGGTTCGTGCCCGCCGCGCAAGGATCGTGGCGCATCGAACCCGCGGCGCGCACCACGATGCTCCGCGCTTTTGTTCCTGACTTAGCGCGCTACTCCGTACATTTGAGCAAGTTAGGAATTTCCGAAGATGCCGTAGCGCAAATCGTGAAACGATAGTTGATTCACAGGAAATTTTGTGACGAACGCCAGGGACAAACTTCACGCATACGCCGTAGTTCTCGCCGGTGGACGCGGCACTCGCTTCTGGCCGCGCAGCCGCACTCGCACGCCGAAACAACTTCTCAATATCATCGGCGCACATACAATGTTGCAGCAAACCACCGCGCGTCTCTCCCCACTTTTCCTTCCCGCAAATCTTTGGATCGTCACCAACGAAGATCAATCCGCAGAAGTTCGCAAACAACTTCCGCGCGTAGCGAAATCCCATGTCCTCGCCGAACCAATCGGACGCAACACCGCCGCCGCAATCGGACTCGCCGCAATTCATTTGCGCCACGAACACCGCGACGCCCTCATGGCCGTTCTTCCCGCCGATCATTACATCGCGCAGTCCGCAAAATATCGCGCGCTAGTTCAAGCCGCTCTTCAGAATCGCAGCTCAACCCGGCCAAATCGCCGTCCTCGGAATTCCGCCCACGCGCCCCGAAACCGGCTTCGGCTACATCGAACGCGGCAAGACCACGCAGCGCTCCGGAAAATTTCCAGTCCATGACGTTCGCCAGTTCACAGAAAAACCTTCACTAGCCGTCGCCAAAAAATATGTAGCGTCCGGCCGCTATTTCTGGAATGCCGGGATGTTTTTTTGGCGCGTCTCAACCTTTCTGGAAAATCTCCGCCGCTACGTTCCGAAAACACACGCCGCTCTCGAAGAATTATCAGCAACAATCGGCACGCCGCGTTACGCAAGCGCCCTTCGCAAAATTTATCCGCGCCTCGAGAATATTTCCGTGGATTACGCAATCCTCGAACCCGCCACGCGCAACGCAAAACATCCCGTCGTCCACGTTCTGCCCGCCGAAATCGGCTGGAGCGACATCGGCTCCTGGGAAGCCGTCTACGAACTCATCGCCGCCTCAAAGCAAAATAATCGCCGCAACAAACAAACTTCCGCCAATATTTCCTCCGGCCCGCATTTCGCGCTGGACGCCAACAACAATTTCCTATGGAGCCCCAAGAAATTCGTCGCCGCCATCGGCGTCCACAATCTCGTTGTCGTCGATACTCCCGACGCCTTGTTAATCTGCCCGCGCAATCGTGCGCAGGACGTCGGCAAAATCGTGAAATATCTCGAAGCGCACAAACTCAATTCTCTCCTGTGACGTAAGCACTTTCTCAGTTCATTAATCCACTTTCAGAACCCGCCATCCACTTTGCTCCTTCCCCCGCCCCGCGATTTGCTTATACTGATTCCGACGCGATGACCGGAATTAAATTTGGCACCGACGGCTGGCGCGGCGTAATCGCCGAGGATTTCACCTACGCGAACGTCCGCAAAGTTTCTCTCGCCATCGCACGCTATGTCGTTCGCGCGGAAAATGCGCAACACGGCGTCCTCATCGGATACGACAATCGCTTCGGCGGCGTAGAATTCGCACGCGTTGCCGCAGAAGTTATTTCCAGCACCGGAACTCCTGTCTGGCTCGCGAATGAGCCTTGCCCCTCTCCCGCAATTTCTTTGTTAGTCCGTCAACGCAAAGCCGCGGGCGGCGTCATGATCACCGCCAGCCACAATCCTTATCGTTGGAACGGAATTAAATTCAAAGCCAGCTACGGCAGCTCCCCGCTACCCAGCATCGTCGCGCAAATTGAAAAAGAATTGGCAATTGTTCAGCACAAAAAATTTACCGCGCTCCCCACGCGCCCAGAATTAATTCAGCCGCTCGACGTTGGCACGCCCTATCTCGACACCATCGAAAAACTCGTCGACTGGGATCGCGTGAAAAGTCACAGGCTCCGCCTGCTCGTCGATCCCATGCACGGCGCCGCTCGCGGACTCCTTTGCGAATTGCTCGCGCGCCACGGCATCGCCTGCGACGAAATCCGCGGCACACGCGATCCGCTTTTCGGCGGCACGAATCCCGAACCAATCGAATCGCAACTTGGCGCGCTGCAACAAGCCGTTCGCGATGGCGGATATGACGCTGGCCTCGCCGCCGATGGCGATGGTGACCGCATCGGCGCGGTCGATCGCAGCGGACGTTTCGTCACGCCGCATCAAATTTTCAGCCTGCTGCTCTGGCATCTCGCCGGCACACGAAATCTTTCCGGTGACGTCGCAAAAACTTTTTCCTCCACAAAAATGCTCGATAAAATCGCCGCGAAATATGATCGCAAACTTTACGAAGTTCCCATCGGCTTCAAATACATCTGCGAAATTATGCTCGAACGCGACATTCTTCTCGGTGGCGAGGAATCCGGCGGCATCGGCACAAAACTTTATTTGCCGGAACGCGACGCCACCGTCACCGCGCTTCTGCTCGTCGAACTGATGGCCTGGCACGGCAAAGGCCTCGGCGATTTAGTGCGCCAATTGCAAAAAGAATTCGGCGAGTATCAATACGGCCGCGTCGATCTCGAACTGAAGCCCGGCCAAAAAGAAAAGGCCATCGAATATTTTTCGCGCATGCAGCCTTCAAACGGAGCCGCCACAAATAAAAAATCAATCACGCATTGGCTCGATTGGGATATCTCCCGCCGCGAAACTATGGACGGCGTAAAAATTTATCTCGGCGAAGTCGGCTGGCTTCTCGTCCGCGCTTCCGGCACCGAAGCCATGCTCCGCCTCTACGCGGAAACTTCGCGTCCGGGCACAACTCGTCGTATCCTTAATGAAGCATCGAAACTTGTGCAGGGCCTGTGACATCCTTTTCGGCACGGTAAACATCTCTGTAGCAGCGCAGTCTGAATTTGTCGTACCGTAATCTGAAATCGTAATCAGAAATATTTTTAGTTCACCACCAATTTTGCGAACGGAGAAAATTGTGAAGCGACGCCTCTACCAGCTCGACGTTTTCACCAACACGCCTTTCGCCGGAAATTCTCTCGCCGTCGTCATCGATGGCGACGGTCTCACCTCCCGCCGCATGCTCGATATCGCGCGCGAAATGAATCTCAGCGAAACAGTTTTCGTCCAGCAGCCCACCAACGCGAAAGCTCTCGCGCGTCTTCGCATTTTCACCACGCAAAATGAATTGCGCCTCGCCGGACATCCCGTCATCGGCACGTGGTTTCTGCTCGCGCAACTTGGCGTCGTCCCCGCTCAAGAAGGTCCCGTTCATGTGTGGCAGCAAACCGGCGCAGGACTTCTCCCCGTCGAAATTACTTTTCACGATGGGCGCCCCGCAAGCGTCACCATGTCGCAAACGCCCGCAGAATTTAAATCCACGCGCCTTTCAAAGCCCGCACTCATGCGCGCCCTCGGCCTCACGACAAGCCACTTAAATTCCAAACTGCCTATCGAATCCGTCTCCACCGGAATTTTTAATTTAATGGTCCCGCTGAAAGATCGCCGCGCGCTCGCACGCATCAACGCCGATCCCCGCGCATTATTTTCCGCGCTCGGCGGACTCGACGTCGTCGCCTACTGCTTCGCTTTAGGAAGTCGCGGTCAAGCTTTCGCGCGCGGCATGTTGCCCTGGTCGTCCTACGAAGATCCCGGCACCGGTTCAGCCGCCGGCTCGCTCGGCGCGTATCTCGTGCGCCACAATCAGCTCAGCGTCGGCCAGCCGCTCTCCATCGCGCAAGGAATTGAAATGGAACGCCCCTGCCGCATCGGCGTCGCCGTCGAAGAACGCCGCGGAAAATTAGTTCCGCGGGTAAGCGGCGCGGCAGTAGTGGTTTTTGAAGGTTTGCTGGAAGCGTAGGGGCGGGTCTGTGACCCGCCCGCCTCCCATTGAAATTAAATCCTAACTAACTTTTCGGCTGTTTCTTCGCGTCCGCCACCGCCGCAATCTGTTCTTTCAAAATTGCGTCCAGCACTCCATTAATAAATGATACCGATTCTTCCGACGAATATTTCTTCGCCAATTCCAACGCCTCATTAATAACAACCTTCGGCGGCGTTCCCGTCGCGCGAAATTCTCCCACCGCCAATCGCAATATCGCGCGATCCATCGCCGCCATGCGATCCAATTTCCAATCCGTCGCATGTTTTTCCAGCAACGCATCAATCAGCGCCGCGCGCGCCACGGAAGCCTCCAACAATTCATTCGCAAATTCTCGCGTGCCCGGCGCCGCTTTCACTCCACGCCAAAATCCAGCTTCAATTTCCGCCGGTGATTCGTGCCGCATTTCCCATTGATAAAGCATCTGGTAAGCAAACTCGCGCGATTTTCGACGCAGAGCCATCTATCGCCGCGCCTTCCGCCCAACAGTTTTTTTCTTTGCCGTTGTTTTGCTGACATGTGGTGCCGACGCGCGCAATCCGCGCACCAAACTCGCCATTTCCAGCGCCGCCAATCCCGCTTCGTGCCCTTTATTACCAGCCCCCGGCCCGGCGCGTTCCACCGCCTGCTCCATCGTGTCGCAAGTTAGCACGCAAAAAATCACCGGCACTCCGGTGTCCATTTGCACCAGTTGAATTCCGCGTGCCACTTCCGAACAAATATAGTCGTAGTGCGAAGTTTCTCCGCGCAGCACACAGCCAATCGCGATAATCGCATTCACCGCGCCCGCTTCCGCCAATTTTTTCGCGGCCAAAGGAAGTTCAAACGCGCCCGGCACGCTCAACACATCCAATTGTTTCTCGCTCGCGCCGGCGGATTTCAGCACTTCCAGCGCGGCGTGCTCAAGCGATTCTGTAATTGAATTGTTGTATCGGCTCGTCACCACGCCGAATCGCAAACCATCCGCGCGGAATTTTCCAGCAGTTGAATTTGAAGTGAGCTGCGTTACCATCCGTCGATTTTATTTTCCTTTGAACTGCGCCGGACGCTTTTCCAAAAACGCCCGCGTGCCTTCCTTCATGTCTTCCGTCGCGCAACACAATCCGAAAAGTGTCGCCTCCAGGAAAAGTCCTTCTTCCTGCGGCATTTCCATTCCGTGTTCGATCGCTTCCATCGCGTATTGCACGGCCAGCGGCGCATTCGCCGCGATTTTTTTCGCCAGCGCTTCCGCTGCAGGCATTAACTCCGCCGGTTCGTAAACGTGATTCACCAATCCGATTCGCATCGCCTCGTCCGCAGAAATCATGTCCGCGCCCAGCACCAGTTCGTGCGCCACACCTTTTCCGCAAAGCCGCGCCAACCGCTGCGATCCGCCGTATCCCGGCAAAATTCCCAGCTTCACTTCTGGCTGACCAAGCTTCGCGTTGCGCGACGCCAATCGAATCGAGCACGCCAGCGCAAGCTCGCATCCGCCGCCCAAAGCGAATCCATTAATCGCGGCGATCGAAGGTTTGCCCATCGTTTCCAAAATTCGCAGCACGCCTTGACCGAAAATTGACATCTCTTTGCCATCAACCGGCGTCTGTTGCGCCAACTCATTAATGTCCGCGCCCGCGATGAACGCTTTCTCGCCCGCGCCGGTCAAAATTACCACACGAACCGCGTCATCCAATTTCGCCGCGCCCAGCGCGATCAAAAGTTCCTGCATCGTCTGGCGATTCAGCGCGTTCAAAACTTTTGGACGATTAAAAGTAATGTAAGCAATCGCGTCGCGCACTTCGTACAGCAAATTTTCGTAACTCATTCGGGAAATCTCCGTTCGGAATTTATGTCAACTTCATCGGTTTCGGATTTTGCGGATCGCTGTAATCGTAAAAACCGCGGCCCGCTTTGCGTCCGTTCCATCCCGCCAGCACCATCCGCTTCAGCAATGGAGGCGAAGCAAATCGCCGCTCGTGAAATTCGTCAAACATAATTTGCGAAATATAATATGTCGTGTCCAGCCCCACAAAATCCAAAAGCGTCAGCGGCCCCATCGGATGCCCGCATCCCAGCTTCATCGAATTATCAATGTCCACGATATTTGCCACGCCTTCTTCCAGCGCGCGAATCGCGTCCAGCAAATATGGCACCAGCAAACGATTCACAATAAATCCCGTGCGGTCCGAAGTCAGCACCGGAGTTTTCCCCAGCTTCTTCGCAAACGCAACCAAATCGTCGTAAGCCTTCAGATCCGAAGCAATCGTGCGAATTACTTCCACCAGTTTCATCACCGGCACGGGATTAAAAAAATGTAACCCGAAAAACTTATCCGGACGTTTCGTCGCCGTCGCCATCTCTGTAATCGAAAGCGAAGAAGTATTGCTCGCAAAAAGTGTCGAAGGCCCACAAATTCTATCTAGCGCGCCATAAAGCTCGCGCTTAATCGGCAATTGCTCGATGATCGCCTCCACAACTAAATCGCGATCCGCCAAATCTTCCAGCTTCGTCGTGCCGCGCAACCGTCCGCGCACTGCATCGCGATCCGCCGCTGTCATCGTGCCTTTTTCCACCAGGCGCGCCAAATTCTTTTCAATACTTTTCAGCCCTTTTTCCACCAACTCCGGTGAAACTTCGCGCACAATCACGTCACAGCCAGACTGCGCCGCTACCTGCGCAATTCCCGCGCCCATCAGCCCGCATCCCACCACCCCTACTTTTTCAATCGACATTCAAATTTCCTCTCGGTAATTAAATTCTGCGCGTATCGAGCGGCTTATCTTACTGCATCGCCTCAACAATCATCGCAATTCCCTGTCCGCCGCCAATGCACGCCGTTGCCAATCCATAACGCAAATTCGTGCGCCGCAATTCCAGCAGCAGCGTCAAAATCAATCGCGTTCCGGAAGCGCCCAGCGGATGTCCCAGCGCAATCGCGCCGCCATTCACATTCGTCTTCGCGCGATCCAGTCCCAATCCTTTTTCTACCGCCAAATATTGCGGCGCAAATGCTTCGTTCACTTCCACGCGATCCATCTGCGCAATTTTCAATCCCGCTGCAGCCAAAGCTTTTTGCGACGCAGGCACCGGCCCGATTCCCATAATTCGCGGTTCAACTCCAACCGTTGCCCACGAAACAATTCTTCCCAGCGGCTTCCATCCGCGCGCGTTCGCGGTTTTCGCGTGCGTCACGATTACCGCCGCAGCGCCATCCACAATTCCGCTGGCATTTCCCGCCGTCACTATTCCATCTTTGCGGAACGCTGGCGAAAGTTTACTCAACGTTTCCAAAGTAGTTTCCGGCCGCCGATGATCGTCCACACTAAACAATTCTGTTTTGCGTCCGACTTTCACTTCCACCGGCACAATTTCGTCCCGCATTTTTCCCGCCAGCACAGCCGCTTCCGCCGCCTGCTGACTTCGCAACGCGTACTCATCCGAGTCCTTCCGCGTGACTCCATATTCCGCGGCAACATTTTCCGCCGTCTCCGCCATGTTGCATCCGCAATATGTGTCCAGCAATCCAGACATCAGCGAGTCTTCCAATTTTCCTTCGCCCAACTTAAATCCAGTTCGCGCGCCGCGAATCACATGCGGCGACTGCGTCATGTTTTCCATTCCGCCCGCCAGCACCAGCGTCGAATCGCCCAACAAAATTCGCATCGCCGCCTGCGCCACGGACTCAATCCCCGATCCACACAAACGATTCACCGTCACCGCCGGAGTTTCCGCTTTCAATCCGGCTTTCAACGCAACGTGCCGCGCGCCATAAAGCGCGTCCGAGCTCGTCTGCATCACATTTCCAAAAATCGCGTGATCGAATTCCGCCGGATCAGTTCCCGCTCGCCGAATTGCTTCGCGCGAAGCAACTGCAGCCAATTCAATCGCCGAAATATCTTTGAACGCTCCGGTGTAACGCGCCATCGCCGTGCGCGCTCCGGCCACGATAACGACATCTGTAGGAAACATTTCCAGCTCCATTCCGCTCAGGCTTCTGTGGAAGTCTTATTCTAATGCAGGTTGCTTCGGAATCTACTACGGATTGAAATTTTCTACGCCGCGCAAAATCTTCTACGCCTTGGAAGAACTCGTCAACGAAACCACCGAATCGCCGCCGCGTTTTCTCGCTTCTTCCAAACTCGATTCCGCGCGATTAATTAAATCCGTCACAATATCTTCGGTATCGTAATCTGCGCGCGCAATCGCCTCAACTACTCCCGCGCTCACCGTCATCCGCAGCGAGGACTCCGCACTTTCTTTTCGTCCGTTCGACACCGCCTGCCGCATTTTCTCAACCATTCCCATCGCGCCGGCTAAAGTCGTATCCGGAAACACAAATGCCAATGACCACGCGGTATATTTCACCGCGAGATCGGAAACGCGGACCAGCGGCAGCACCGCGCGCGAAATTTGTTCCAGGAAATTTTCCACCAACGCTTCGCCTTGCTGACGAATTAAATCCGGTCCGCTATCAATCTGCAAGATCGCCACGGAAAGTGAGGAGTCCTGTGTTTTCGCGCGCTGCGCTTCGCCCAGCAATCGATCCGTGTAAGCACTCCGCGCCAACAATCCCGTTTTGCGGTCCGCCACGTTCATCGTCTGCACCAACGAACGCAGCCGCGTGTGGCTCACGCCCTGCAACATCTGATCTCCGACCGTCTGCAAAAAATATGATTCGTTCGGTTTCCATTTGTGCGATTCCGCGTGTCCCGCGATAATCACACCCGCCGGCGCCTGCGTTTCTTTGTCCATTAACGAAACGCCCAGCGCTGTTACCAATCCAACTTCGCGCAGCATCGGCGCTGCCGCCACATCCAACGGCAATCCGCCCATTGCGTCCGGAGCGGCGCGCTCTAATTGCGAAACTAATTTCATCACCAGCGGCCCCGAAGAAGGCGCAACTCCCGCAGCGCAATATTCCGCGGCAAGTTGCGGCGGCTGTCCCGGCTCGCCCACAACCGCGATGCATCGCGTGGCGCGCAAATGTTTTCCAATTTCATTCACGGTATAACTCAACATCGCTTTCGGATTCGCCTGCCGGTAAATGCTCTGTCCGATTTCTCCGATCTTCGCCAAATCGCGCAGCGTTTCCTGCGTAAATATTCCTGACGCAGGAGAAGGCGGAACCGCGATTTCCCGTGGGTCATCGTTCACTTCTACCTGTTTTATTTGTTTCGGTTTTCCCGTCAGCCGCTCAGTCGATTCGCCCGCCGGTTTGCGCGCTGCTCCGTCGGGCCACCATCCAGCCAACTCGCACAAACCTAAATAGCGTTCATTCGTCGTGGATTCGTACGGGAATAATTCCACAACTTTTTGCAATCGTTCGACGGCCTTCGGCTGCAGCGCGTACTGAATAAAAATTTCCGCTTGCACCAACAAATCATCCAGCGCCGCTGAAGCCGTTCCCGATTTTTCTCCTGTGGGGTTCTCGAGTGCGTCTACAACGCCTCCTTGTGAAAGCGTTACTCCCAATCGCGAAGCCACGCGCAGCAAATAATCGTTGTCCGTTATTCCGTTCAGCCGTTCCAACCGCTGCTGATTCCGGAAATCGTACGGATCAATATCAACCATGCGATCCAGCGTGTCGCATGCGCCCTTCAAATTATCGTTTTCCAGAAATGCATCGAAAAGTGTTACCAGCGTTTCAAAATAACGCGCCTCGCGATTCATCCCGCTGTAAACCAAACTCCAAAATTCAATAATCGGCAGCGAACGCGGATTTGCCTCCGCAATTTTGTCCAACCGCGCAGCGAAAGCGTTGTCATTTCCGGCCGCGTGAAATCGCTGACGCACCGCGGTCAAAACTTCCACTGCTTTCGCGTCATTACTTACCGCGCCGTAATGCTCCGCCACTTGAAACAGCAGCGCGTTATCGCCGCCCGCTTGCTTGTAATATTCTTCAAGCATCGCGTGCGCGCGATCCAATTGGCCGGCGCGCAACAACGCCTCTCCAAAACATTTTGAAAATGCCGGCGATTGCTGCTCCGTCCCCGCGAATGGCTCAAGCGCCGTCACAGCCAGTCCGGCTTCGCTCGACATCATCAACGCCTGCGCATAAAGCAGCGCCACATCGCGATCGTCCGGCACCGCGGAATTCGCGGCGGCTAATCTTTTTATCGCAGTTTGCGTTTCGCCCGCCGCTAAAGCTAATTGCCCCGCGCGAACGTAACTTCGCGCCGCGATTGCGCCTTTGCCGCGTTTTTCCGCCAGTTCCGCAAGTGCAATTTGACGGTCCGCGTTTGTGGGATCAAGTTCGGCTACTTGTTCAAGACATCGCAGCGCGTCGTCTTCTTTTCCCTTGGCAATAAAATGTTCAGCGGCGACGGAAAAATGTTCCAGTGCTTCGCCCGGTTTGTTCATCCGCTGCAATGCGGTTGCGTAACGCGCCTGACGTTCCGGCGGCTGCTCGCTCGAACGCAAAAATCGCGTGTAGAGCGCCGTTGCCTTCGGCTCTTCGCGCGAATCCGCCAGCCGGTCAAACAAAAGTCCGTAATAATTTGCAGCACGCAGCGGCTCATTTTGTTGGATGAATAAATCTCCGAGCGCCTGCATCGACTCAATATTTGTAGGCGCCGCTTGCAAAACGGCCTGATACGCAGCGATGGCGTCGGCCGGCTTACCTTTTTCAATGGCGCGTTTCGCGCGCTCGAGTTGTTTTTCTACTTCAGTGGCCATGATAGAATTTTATTTCCCTGTAAAATCCGCGCAGACGCGCAAGTTCACCGCGCGCATCATGAATTGCGCTTCGCAATCCACTGCGCTCAACAGACACAAATCCACATCCACTATATAACGTCAATGAAAGCCTAGCCAGCGCAGGCAAAATTCCCTGTGTCCGATTTGATGATACATCCTCAATGTCGGCTACATTGAGATGTCTTCGCGTGTTGGCCGGAGTTCGTTTGTTGGCCCAACATCGCAATCTATGGCAGACTAAAACATTCTGGTGCGCCCGAAAAACTTTCCTGCGGGCTATCTTTGTTCAGAACGGTTGCATGGACCCCAAGTTCATACGAAATTTCTGCATCATCGCGCACATTGATCACGGCAAGTCCACGCTTGCCGATCGTCTGCTCGAACTCACCGGCGCGCTTTCTTCGCGCGAGATGACCGAGCAAGTGCTCGATTCGATGGACCTCGAACGCGAGCGCGGCATCACCATCAAAGCAAAAAGTATTCGCCTGCATTACCAAGCAAACGACGGCAATACTTACCGCATGAATTTGATCGATACTCCGGGACACGTGGATTTTTCCTACGAAGTATCTCGCGCGCTTTCCGCGTGCGAAGGCGCGTTGCTTGTCGTTGATGCGAGTCA
This sequence comes from Terriglobia bacterium, assembly GCA_963840515.1. Taxonomy (GTDB): domain Bacteria; phylum Acidobacteriota; class Terriglobia; order Acidiferrales; family UBA7541; genus DASTCZ01. The sequence continues at coordinate 25,236 of CAWIZI010000010.1, read as the reverse complement.
AGGTGTGGAAGCGCAAACCGTCGCAAATACTTTCTTGGCGGCGCAGCACAACCTGACAATCATTCCGGTGATTAACAAAATTGATTTGCCCGCTGCGAATCCGGAATCCGCGCGCGAACAAATTGAAAGTGTTCTGGCAATTCCCGCTGCGGACGCGCTGCTGATCAGCGCGAAAAGCGGATTGGGAGTTCACGACGTTCTCGAAGCAATCGTCGCGCGAATTCCCGCGCCAGTTGGATCTTCGGATGCTCCGCTGCGTGCATTGATTTTCGATTCGTGGTTTGACGCTTATCGCGGCGCAGTTGTTCTTGTGCGAGTGATGGAAGGCCGCATGACGCGCGGCATGAAAATTAAATTGTGCTTCAACGAAGAAATCCACGAAGTGGAATCGCTCGGCGCATTAACGCCAAAACCAGTTGTACTCGACGAACTTGCCGCGGGTGATGTGGGATTTCTGGTCGCAAATATTAAGCAAGTTGCTGACGCGCGAGTTGGAGACACGATTGTTGAAATCGGCAGGCCGGCTGCGCCGCTTCCGGGTTTTGAAGCGATTAAACCGATGGTGTTTGCGGGACTTTTTCCGGTAAATGCTACTGATTACGAACCGTTGCGCGATGCGCTTGGCAAATTGCAATTGAATGATGCCGCATTTTTCTACGAGCCGGAAAATTCCGTCGCATTAGGATTTGGATTTCGCTGCGGATTTTTGGGACTGTTGCATTTGGAAATTGTGCAGGAGCGATTGGAGCGCGAATTTGGAATTAATTTAATTACCACCGCGCCTTCCGTGCGTTATCGGATTACCAAAACAAATTCCAATGCGACGATTGAAGTGGATAATCCGACGAAATTTCCAGAGCCAAACGATATCGACAAAATTGAAGAGCCAATTATTCGCGCGATGATTATCACTTCAGAAGAATCTGTCGGCGGAGTTTTGCAATTGTGCGAGGACAAACGCGGCGTGCAGAAAAATTTCGAGTATCTTTCGCCGACGCGTGTGATGGTCACATACGATTTACCGTTAAATGAAATTGTGTTGGATTTTTACGACCGATTGAAAAGCGTTTCGCGCGGATACGCTTCGCTCGATTATCAACTGGCGGGCTATCAGGAATCCGATCTTGTAAAATTGGATGTGCTTGTTGGCGGTGAACCTGTTGATGCGCTGACACTTGTTTGCCATCGCGATCAATCTTACGAACGCGGGCGAGAACTTGTGAGCCGCCTGCGAAAATTAATTCCGAGACAGATGTTTGAAATTCCAATTCAGGCTGCAATCGGAAGCCGCATTATTGCGCGAGAAACGGTGGCCGCGATGCGGAAAAATGTTCTGGCGAAATGCTACGGTGGAGATATTTCGCGTAAACGGAAATTATTGGAGAAACAAAAAGAAGGAAAACGGCGCATGAAGCGCGTTGGTCGAGTGGATATTCCTCAAGAAGCTTTCCTGGCGGTCTTGAAAGTTACTGGCGGCGAAGAAGAAGATTAGATCGCGCGCATTTTTCCGCACACACCTTCCATTCGTCCTCGATTCGATTGGCTACCTGCCTGCGGGTAACAAGATCAAAAAGTGCATTATAATGCAGTTTTTGCGGCCAAAAACCCGGAAAGTGCATTATAGTGCACTTTTTGGAGTGCAAAATTTGGTGGAATTCTGGGGCGGATTTGGCGCTGGTGAAGCGGATTGGGGAGACGAGCAAGGCCAGAGGCTCCCCGGTCGACGGCACCGTGACGCAAAACCTGCGGAAGCCCGTGTTACGTAAGTCGTTTATTAGCACACACATGCACGGCAGATCGCCGTAAGTCCTTTATTAGCACACACATGGGTTTCGACCCCCAGGGTGGGGGTACGACTTTTTGCGAAAATGGATTATAGGAGCGATGAGCGGATAAGGGCTAAGTGCAAAGAAATAGGGTGGATATGGGAGTGGGCAGGCGATTTTGGTTTTTGCGGGATCATGCAGAATCGAAATGTAAGAGCGAGACCCCGGTGGCAACGACCGCCTTTCAGAAGTAGGTCGAAGGAAATTCAAGTGTCCGATCTAAGTCAAAAACCCCACGTGTAAGTTCGATACGTGGGGCACCCCCGATAGACCAGCCGATCGAAAGCCGCGCATTTTTTGCTTGACAGATTAGTGTACTAGCTGTACTCATACAGTTGTGATTCCGTTCCGCATTCAATTTGAGCCGGGAATTTCCCTTTACGAGCAGGTTGTTTATGCGGCGAAGAAGGCCGTGGTGTCTGGACAGATGCGCGCGGGCGATGCGTTTCCTTCGGTGCGGGAACTTAGCAAAGCTTTGAAGATCAATCCCAACACGGCACACAAAGTGGTTATGGAATTGGTGGATGAAGGAATTCTGGAAGTGCGTTCGGGGATTGGCACGGTGGTGGCGAAGCGCGCGAGTTCTACCTCGGCGGATCGCGGGAATCTGCTGAATAAGGAATTGGAACAAATGATCGTTGAGGCAAAAGGGCTGGGGCTTAGTTTGGAAGACGTGACGTCGGCGGTTGCGCAGCATTGGGTTCGATTAGACGGCAAGCGGTTGGACGGGAGCAAAAGATGACGGACATTTTGCGGACTATTGATCTATCGAAGCGATTCCGCAATACGGTGGCGCTGGATCATTTGAATATGAGCGTCCCGGAGCACAGCGTTTACGGCTTGGTCGGGCCGAATGGCGCGGGGAAAACCACTACCATCAAAATCTTGATGAATATTCTGCAGACGTCTGAAGGGACGGCGGAAATATTCGGCCGCGATTCGCGAAAACTTTCTCCGCAGGATTTCACGCAGATTGGATACGTTTCAGAAAATCAGCAGATGCCGGAGTGGATGACGGTCGAGTACTTGATGAATTATCTGAAGCCATTTTATCCAAATTGGGATTCTGCGCGCGCCGCGGAATTGTTGCGTCAATTCGATCTTCCGCTGGATCGCAAGATCCGGAATTTGTCGCATGGAATTCGAATGAAGGCTGCTCTGGCTTCATCGCTGGCTTACAGGCCACGACTGATTATTCTGGACGAACCCTTTACTGGACTGGATGCGCTGGTGCGCGATGAATTTATTGCCGGCGTTTTGGAATGCGCGGAAGACGCGACGATTCTAATTTCTTCGCACGATCTTGCGGAAATTGAAACTTTCGCGAGTCACATCGGCTATCTGGACAACGGGCGCCTGCAATTTTCTGAAGAGATGACTTCCCTTTCGGAGCGATTTCGCGAAATCGAAATCACGCTGGCGAATCCTGTAGCAACACCCGCGGCATGGCCGGCGGCGTGGCTGAATCGAGAACAATCGGCGACGGTAGTGCGCTTTGTGGATTCGCATTTCGATCAGGCGCGAACGATGGCGGAAGTTCAGGGCGTGTTCGGCGCTGTGCAGCAAATCAATGTGAGTCCGATGCCGTTGCGCGCGATTTTCGTGACGTTGGCCAAGGCCGGCCGAAAGGCAGCGTAGGCAAATATGGGACAAGCGATTCATATCTTCAAAAAAGATGTACGGCATTTGCGATTTGAGATTGCGATTGCGCTGACGGTGGCGGCGTTGTTCGCGTTTATCGAGACAAAGCACGCGCTGTGGCCGGTGGATGCTGTCTACAGCAACACTTCTGTCTCGTATTTGGCGCTGCTTTTGTTGCCGGTGGCCTGGTGGATGCTGATCGGGCGCGCGATTCACGACGAAGCGCTGCCCGGGGACCGTCAATTCTGGATTACACGGCCATATTCATGGCGCAGTTTGCTGAGCGCGAAATTACTTTTTATTTTGGCGTTCGTAAATCTGCCGATGTTGACCGCCCAAATTGTGATTGTGGACGCTTATGGATTTTCGATTGGAGCGGAATTGCCTGGACTGTTGTGGAACCAGATGCTACTGACGATTGTTTTTGTATTGCCGATACTGGCGATGTCAGCGCTGACAGATGGATTCGTTCAACTGGTCGCTGGAATCCTGACGCCGTGCGTAATTGCGTTGGCGTTTTTTGGTTTGAGCGTCAACTTCAAGCCTCAATTCATGATGTTTAGTATCGCGGGCGGCTTCGCGAATGGGCACGACTGGGTTAGGTCTTATCTGATCTATCTCATCATCACCGTCGCTGCATCGGCGATCCTTTTCTGGCAATACTCCCGCCGTCGAACTGCGGTGGGCCGGTGTTTTGCCGCAGCCGCGTGGATTTTGGTTTTGATGGCGTTTTATTTCATTTCGTGGAGGGCAGCTATCGGGGTCGATGCCACACTCATTCGATCGCAAATTGATCTTTCCTCAGCTCGTTTGATTTCTAATTTGGGTGCCGAAAAACCGCCCATCGGTTTTCGACAAGGAGGAGATTACGTGGGCGTTCAGGTGCCGCTTCAAATCATGGGGCTTCCTTCCGGCACGAGGACAAGAATAGAAAATTTGTCCATGAGCTTTCAGGTGCCTGACGGCACGAAGTGGTATGCCGATCGTTTTTCCTGGGAAAATCCCGATCCACCAGAAAAACAATTTTTCGTTCAGTCCGGCTTTTTTGGCGCGGCTTACTTGACGCGCAACGATGTGCCGGTGAAAGTCCACGGGACGATTTATTTGACTGTATTTGGGAATACGCACACGACACAAGTTCACTTTGGAGAAGGCTCCGTTCCTGTGGCGCACGTGGGTTTGTGTTCGGCAAATGAGAATCCGAATCGCCAAAATGATTATTCGGTAGTTTGCAATTCTGCTTTCCGATCTCCAGCGGTGCTGGTTTCCTATCAATTCGTTCCACCGCGCGACGAGGCTCCAAACGAAAACAATCATTCAACGATGCAAGTACAGTTGCCTTCCTTCCCTTCACTGAATCGAGGACAGTTGTCTTTCTCTCCGTTTCCGGCCGAGCTTCGCATAAGTCCGGTGAGCCAGGATTTTAGACAGTCGTGGGTCCCGACGCCGTGGGACCACGCAACGGTTGAGACGCTGGAACCGGTCGGGCACGTTCGATTTGATTTTGATATCGATCTTGGAAAAGTTTCGATGTACAAGAAGAATAGCAATGAAAAAATTCGGCCATAAGATTGGAAATCGGGGAATGAGATTTTTGCGTGCGGCGGGATTGATGGTGATTGCTGCGGCGTTGGGATTTGGGTTGGCGCACGGAACGCCCAGGCCCGCGCAAGCGCCGGCGCAGCAACTGGAGTTTGAAGTCGCCTCGGTGAAGCCCGACGATCCGAATGCCCGGGAACAAGTTACCAATCACTCGCCTATGATCGCAGGCGATCGAGTCCAAGCCCGCAGCAGCAGAATTCTGGAGTTGATTCTCTTTGCCTACAACGTCAAACCCTTTCAGGTGACAGGAAATACGCGGCTGCCCAATCCCCCAAACCTGTTCGACGTTGACGCGAAGATAGACGGATCCCACAGCGAGGACGACGTTCGCTTGATGTTTCAATCCCTACTGCGCGACCGATTCAAATTGGCCACGCATTGGGAAACGCGGACGCTGGATGGTTATCGGCTGACCGTGCCAAAGGGCGGCGCAAAGCTGAAAGCAGTCGGTCCACACGGAATCGCCACGTTAAATTATCTAAACCCGAGCCTAAATAATCGAAACTCCGCGTTGAATTATCGAAACCTCCAAGTGCGAGAGGGACTTGTGTTCATGATGGTGGGCGCGGATGGCGCGCACCTGGCAAGCAATGCCGCCACGATCAATAAATTCACATCCATGCTGACCAATTTCCTGCAAATGCCTGTGGTCGATGAGACGGGTCTCGCGGGAACTTATGATTTCGCTTTCGATTTTACACCGGACGATTTTCCTCCCGACGAGCCGACGGATTCTCCAACTCTCGCTAACGCACTGAAGCAAGAGACTGGGCTTCTACTCGAGAAGTTGAAAGTTCCTGTCAAAATACTCGTGGTCGACCACGTCGAGAAGCCGACGCCGAACTAGATGGGCACGGCGTGATTCGGTGACCCTACCTGTGTTACGGTTCAGCGTCCGTGTGTTGAGACGCGGATTGTTAATTCCTATTAAAGGAACTTTATGAAAATGCGCGTGGGAATGACTCTGGCTGCCGGATGTCTGCTTGCGCTTGGCGCGTCAGGTGCGGCGGAAGTTTCGAGCGGCGAAGCAGTGGTGAGTGCGATGCACGCTCGGTACGAAAATGCGTGGTATGAGACGGTGACTTTTACGCAGAAGAGCACGACCTACAACGCGGACGGTACGACAAAAGTGGAGACGTGGTATGAAGCGGCGAGTTTGCCGGGGAAACTGCGCATTGATTATGCGCCGCCGAGCGATGGCAATGGAATTGTATTCGCGGATGGCAACGTGACGTCCATGCAAGCGGGGAAAGAAACTTCGACGCGGCCATCGTTGAATTTGTTGCTGGTGCTGGGATTTGACGTTTACCGACAGGCGCCGGAAATTACGATTGGGCAATTGAAACATGAGGGCGTTGACGTGACAAAATTTCACGAAGAATTGTGGAATGGCGAGCCCGTCTACGTGGTGGGAGCGGAGAAGGGCGATTTGAAATCAAAACAATTCTGGGTAGAAAAAAAACGGTTGTTGTTTGTGCGTCTGCTGCAGCCTTATCAACGCGATTTAAGCAAAGTGACGGACACGCGATTTGTGGACTATCGCGAAGAGGGCCGCGGGATGATTGCGGCGCGGGTGGAAGTTTATCGGGATGAGAAAATGGTGTTCACGGAAGATTATACGGAGATTAAGGTTGGAGTGAAGCTGGATGCGGGGACGTTTGATCCGAAGCGGTTTAATGAGACGCATTGGGAGAAGTAGGTAGTTTAGAGTAGTTCGACAAACGCTTCAACGGTTAGGCCCGCTTGATCAATAATGGATGCAAGAGTCCTACGCTTCAAATCTTTATTGTGATACGGCACCGTTACGCGGAGTTCCGGCTTGCCCGGATGTTTTAGTGCGTAGTGACTTCCAGAAGTGCGATGGACGTAGAACCCTGCTCTGCATAAGGCGCGGATGACTTCCTTCGGGCGAACCGAAGGAAAGTGTTGGCTCATGCAGGAATTGCGACGCGAATAATTTCTTTGACAGGCTTAGCGGAAAACTTGGGATCCGCCGGAATCGGTTCACCGTCCGCGCGGAGGCTTTCTAGGTAGAGGCGTATGGCGTCCTTTGCCATGCGCTTCGCTTCTGCCAAAGTATCGCCTTCCGTTACAAGTCCGGGCAAAGCCGGACACGTAACCACGTACCCACCCTCCACAGCCGGCTCAAAAAATACTGTGAAACTATATTCCTCCGAAGTTTCCCGCGCCGCAGGACTGTGCTTTCTCGCTGATGAAATTGATTTGGACATTGTTTTCGTAGGTTACCACTCGCTAGGGAGATGTCAAGAAACTACGAAGCAACACCCGCGTGCTCTCTACTACACCGGTTCCGTACGCTTTACATCGGCGATTAATTTTCCGCGCGATAGCCGGACGGAAATTTCATTTCCGGCGCGAACTTGATCGGCGTTGCGGATTACATTTCCGGCGGCGTCGTAAATAATTGCGTAGCCGCGATCGAGGACGCGGAGGGGGCTGCGCTCTTCGAGTTGGAGAACTAAGCGCTCGTAGCGCTGGCGCTTGGCGACGAGGAAGCGATCGATGCGCATTTGCAAATTGCTGGCGGTGTGCGCGGAGCGAAGGCGCAGGGACGCGAGGCGGACGCGCAAATCGTATGCGGCGATACGGGCGCGCGCTTCGGTGAAGCGTTCGCGCAGCATATCGAGTTTGTCGAGTAACGCATCGCCGAGACGGAGGGCGAGTTCGTCGGCACGCTGGCGATATTGACGGACGAGATCTTCGGCGCGGCGGAAAGCCTGATCGCGGACGAGTTCGTGCAGGCGTTCTTTGCGGCGCAGGATCAGGAAACGGATGCGGTCGCCCAGGCTTTCTTGCAACTGGATGATGTGATGGTCAAAGGCTTCGCGCGTTTGCAAAACAATTTCGGCGGCGTGCGAAGGAGTTGAGGCGCGAACATCGGCCACGAAATCAGCGATGGTGAAATCGGTTTCGTGTCCGATGGCGGAAACAATTGCGATTGCAGACGCGGCGATGGCACGCGCAACTTTTTCTTCGTTGAAGGCCCACAGATCTTCCAGCGAGCCGCCGCCGCGCGCGAGAATTACGACGTCCGGGCGCAAAATTGCAGCGGCGCGGGAATTGAAATAGGCGAGCGCTTCGACAATTTCCTCGGCGGCGCCTTCGCCTTGCACTTTTACCGGATAAATCATTACGCGGACATTTGGAAATCTGCGGCGGAGGATTCGCAGCAGATCGCGAAGCGCGGCGGCTCGCGGAGAAGTGATCACGCCGATGCGCAGAGGGAGCATGGGAAGCGGCTTCTTGCGGTCAAGATCGAACAAGCCTTCCGCTGCCAGCCGCTTTTTTAACTGCTCGAAGGCAAGTTGCAGCGCGCCGAGTCCGACTGGCTCAATGTTGTCGACGTAAATTTGATATTCGCCGCGCGCTTCGTAAACGCTTACCGAGCCACGCACGCGAACTTTCAGTCCATCCTCGGGACGGAATTTCAAACGCATTGCGGTGGTGCGGAAGCAAACGCACTTCACCTGCGCCTTTTCATCCTTCAACGTGAAATAAAGGTGGCCGGATTGCGCGTCGCGGAAATTTGAAATTTCGCCTTCGACCCAAACTCCGGCAAACGCGGCGGCCAATAGTTCGCGGACGCGGCCGGTCAGTTCGCTGACCGTCCAGATTTTGCGCTCGGGAATTAAATTGAATTGAAGCTGTGAGGCCACGCGGGCTTCCTTTTCAAGTGCATCTTATGCAGCGCATTGAGGATAACGCGCAATTCGGCGGGCGTCACGGGCGAAAGTGGACGTCAATTCTGCCGATAAACGTAAATGTCCCGAAGTGCCCTGATTCGTCCGTTGCGTCAATTGATTCGATTGAAGTATATCCCGATGCCACAAGGGGAATCCGGTTCACGTCACCCGCAGGGAGCTACTGATTCGCGAGGGAGAATGACATGAAAACGAAGATAGTTTTGGGAATTTTTATGCTGGCTTCAGCCTGCGCCGTGATTGCGTGCGGTAATCGCGCTGCGCCGGGTGATTCTGAGAACGCCGCCGGAAATTCCTCATCACCCGCGAGCGGGAACAACGTTGCGGCGCCGGTTCCGCAAGGCTTCGGGCCGTCGAAAACGGTTCAGATATTCGATCCGATGTTCAACATGGTGGCGAATACACTTTCGGTGCCGGCAAGCTGGCAATTTGAGGGAGCAATTCTGCATGGGCCCGGTTGCGGCGGAGACTACAACGGCACCGCGTTTCGCGCTTACAGTGCGGACATGACCTACGGCATTCAGCTGCTACCGTCAACTTCGTTCGTCTGGAGTAACGATTCCCGCGCCATGCCCAAGGGAGCGCAATGCAAAGATTTGCAGCCGATTTCCGCGGGGGACTACGGCACATTCATTTCCGGCAGCATTAGACCTAATTCTGTGATTGATTCTATTGACGCAGCGCCTGATGAAGCCGATTTTCTGGCCGGCGTCGACCAGAACAATCAAGCGCTGGCGAGAATGTGTGCGAACCAACACACCGCCGTTTGCCCCAAATATAAGGGCGAAGCCAAAGTTCTTCACATCCATTACAACCTGAATGGACATGCTGAGGAAGAGAATCTGGAAATTCAGATGACCGTGGAGGATCAACCCGTTTCGATTCAGGCGCCGCCGCAACGTCCCGGACAGGTTTTTCAGATCTTGAAAAAGGACGTTATGATTTCAAACTTCACGGTGACCGGAGTACGCGCGCCGCAGGGACAATTGAAGTCCGTTTTCCCCTCGTACCTGAGCATCGTAAAGTCGTTTAAGGTCGACCCGAACTACCTGGCAAAATTCACCGCGTTTGAAAATAATAAGACGAACCAGCAGATCGCCGCGTCGTGGCAAACTTTTCACTCAATCATGCAACAGAGCGATCAGCAAATGGCGCAGATGCGCGCGAATGCTCAACAGGCAATTAAGGATTCGGAGGCGCGAAGTGACGCCCGACAGCAGCAATTCAACGCGACGGAAGCGGCAAAAAGCGGTCATGCGCAGGATGTCTCCGACTATCTACTGGATCAGCAGTATTACGTGAATCCAACGACCGGACAAACGACCACACAGAGTAACGCATACAATCACACCTACTCAAACGGAAGCGGGCCGGGCAGCGCCATCCTGCAGACAAATAGCCCTACCCCGCCGGCCCAGGGAAATTGGACTGAATTGCAGCCAATTAAGCACTAGCAGCGGCCGACAGGCAAATATTCCGCAACTTTGTGCGTGGACGCATTGAAATGTCCCGAAGTGTCCTTATTCGTACGTTGCTGCGGGTAGTCGAGCCGATGTATACCCCGCAGCAGCATTGAGCACTGGATTTTCGTTGACAATTCGACCAACCAGAGACGGAGAACCGTATGAAAATTAAGATGGCATTGGGAGTTTTTGTGACGGCAGCAGCTATCGCGCTCGTGGCGTGCGGAAGTCACGCAACGTCCGGCGAAACTGTGAGCGCGTCGGGATCGGCACCGGCGGTAGCTTCAAGTTCGGCGTCGGCGCCAAGTGGAAGCGGCGCGGCGTCCACTGACTTTGGCCCGATGAAGGACGTGCAAATCTTTGACCCGATGTTCAACATGGTGGCGTACACCATGAGCATCCCGAAGAGCTGGAATTTTGAGGGCGCCGTGCTGCACGGGCCGGGATGCCAGTTCGGGCTGATGTCGCCGGTGCTGCGCGCGTACAGTCCGGATCTGCAGTATGGGATACAGATTATTCCGACGTCGGATTTTTACTGGGCGGATGACAAGCGGGCGATGCCGACTGGGCCGGCTTGCAAAATTCTTCAGCCGATGTCGGCGGAAGATTACGGACGACTGATCGTGACGCAGATCCGGCCGGGCGCGGTGGTAGATTTGGTCGAGGCGTCGCCAAATGAGGCGTCGTTCAAGGCGAACCTCGACAAGAGCAATCAAATGTTGGCCGCGCAGGCAGCTTCGGTGGGAAATCGGAATCCGATTTCGTCGAAGGGCGAAGCGAAGTGGATTCACATCCACTACGATTTGAACGGCCATGTGGAGGAGGAAATTCTGAACGTGGCGATGTCTGTAACCGATCAGCCGACTTCCGTGATTGTGAGCAGGCCGGGACAGGTCTTGCAGACTGCGATAAAACACCGATTCGATTCGACGCCGTACGTGAACGGATCGCGGGCGCCGCAAGGGCAATTGCAAAAGTACATGGACGCATTCAAGGTGGTCGGCACGTCGTTCAAGGCGAATCCGGATTACAACGCGAAATATGCGGCGTACATGCAGGACCTGACGAACAAATCCATTGCGGCGTCATGGGCGGTGACGAATTCCATTTTGGCGCAGGGCCGGGCAGAGCAAGCGCAGCGGACGGCGAACGCGCAGGCGTTCATCGCGAACATGCAGAAACAGGGCGACGCGAGAAATGCTCAGTTCAACGCACAGATGGCGGCGAAGGATGCGCACACCAAGGACGTGGTTGACTATCTGCTGGATCAGCAACTGTATGTGAATCCGACGACAGGACAAACGCAGACGCAGAGCAATCAATACAATCACACTTACACGAACGGAAGCGGACCGGGGAGCACGGTGGTGCAGTCCAATGCGCCGGCGAATCCGCAGGGAGTGTTGCCGGGAAATTGGACGGAATTACAGCCGATACATCACTAAAACATTTGGAAAAAGAAAGCCCACTTCCCTTTTCGTTCGGGAAGTGGGCTTTTGATTTTGCGTAGCGCCAAAACTTTTCGAGCGCAGCAAACTTCTTAAAGTTCCATGCCGGCGAAAAAATATCCGATTTCAAATGATGCGGTTTCCGACGCGTCTGATCCGTGTGTGCAATTGTTTCCGATGCTGGTGCCAAGATCGCGGCGGATTGTGCCCGGCGCAGCTTTGGCGGGATCGGTGGCGCCCATTGTGTCGCGCCATTTTGCGATTGCACCTTCGGTTTCCATCACAATTAGGACGCAGCGGCCGGAGCTCATGAAATCGGTTAACTCGCCGAAGAACGGGCGAGATTTGTGGACGGCGTAGAAGCCCTCGGCTTCGGTTTTGCTCAGGCTGACCGATTTGATCGCGAGAATTGAAAATCCGGCTTTGTGAATACGGGACAGAATTTCACCGGTTAGTCCGCGCTTGTATGCGTCGGGTTTGATGATTGCAAAAGTTCTCTCTAATGCCACAATTTCCTCCCAGGGATTTGCAAAATTTTACTTTTAACTCTTAGCGCTTCTTTTTCTTGGCCGGCCTGGCTTTCGCTTTGCTCGGCGCAGCTTTCTTCGCTGGCTTCGCAGCTGGTTTCTTCGCGCTGGATTTTTTCTTCAACGCATCGGCCATCATGGCCCCAATATCCGCCGGACTTTGCACGGTACGAATTCCCGCCGCTTCCATGGCTTTATATTTTTCTTTCGCGGTGCCCATGCCGCCGCTGATGATTGCTCCGGCGTGGCCCATGCGGCGGCCCGGGGGGGCGGTTTGTCCGGCGATGAATCCGACCACCGGTTTTTTCACGTGAAGACGAATATATTCCGCGGCGGTTTCTTCCGCGTTGCCGCCGATTTCGCCGATCATCACGATGGCTTCGGTATCGGGATCTTCATTGAACAATCGAATTGAGTCGAGAAAACTTGTGCCGATAATTGGATCGCCGCCGATTCCGATGCAGGTGGATTGTCCGATGCCGAGCTTGGTCAATTGATCCACGGCTTCGTAGGTGAGAGTTCCGCTGCGGCTTACCAGGCCGACGCGGCCCTGTTTGTGAATTCTTCCCGGCATAATTCCGATTTTGCATTTGCCCGGTGAAATAATTCCCGGGCAATTCGGGCCGATCAAACGAGTTGCGCCGCCGCGCAGCACTGCTGCGACGCGAACCATGTCCAATCCCGGAATTCCTTCCGTAATGCAAACGACCAGCGGCAATTTGGAATCGGCGCCTTCGAGAATTGCGTCCGCTGCAAATGGAGGCGGAACAAAAATTACGGACGCGTTTGCGCCGGTTGCTTTCACGGCTTCGGCAACAGTATTGAACACCGGCACGCCCAGATGTTTCGTACCGCCTTTGCCGGGCGTGACGCCGCCAACAACTTTCGTTCCGTAGGCGATCATTTGCTCGGCGTGAAAACTTCCTTCGCGGCCGGTCAGGCCCTGCACGATGACGCGTGTTTTTTCATTTACGAGAACGCTCATCGGGCGCCTCCAGCTTTACGCGCGAGCGCTACAATTTTTTCCGCGCCGTCTTTCATTCCTTCGGCAATGGTGAAATTCAATTTCGAGTCGCTCAAAATCTTTTTCCCTTCCTCGACGTTCGTGCCTTCCATTCGCACTACAACCGGCACGGTGATTCCCAGTTCACGCGCCGCGGCAACTACTCCCGACGCCAGCACGTCGCATCGCAAAATTCCGCCAAAAATATTGATGAATACGCCCTTCACGGCTTCGTCGCTCATCAAAATGCGGAATGCATTCTTCACTTGCTCGGCGCTGGCGCCTCCGCCAACGTCCAAAAAGTTTGCAGGCGATCCGCCGGCGAGTTTAATAATGTCCATCGTAGCCATCGCGAGGCCCGCGCCATTCACCATGCAGCCCACGGTGCCGTCCAGCTTGATGTAATTCAAATTGAATTTTGACGCTTCCACTTCGAGCGGATCTTCTTCGTCAGTATCGCGAAGTTCTTTTAATTCCGGATGGCGATAGAGCGCGTTGTCGTCGAAAACCATTTTCGCATCGAGCGCGACGAGTTTTCCTTCGCCGGTAACGATCAGCGGATTAATTTCCACCAGCGACGCGTCAGTTTCCATCACCGCGCGATAGAGCGCCTGAAAAAATGGGCCGGCATTTTTAATTTCGTCGCCTTTTAATCCGAGTCCGAACGCCAGCTTGCGCGTTTGATACGGTTGAAATCCGACGGCGGGATCAATTCGCTCGCGCATAATTGCTTCGGGGTCTTTCGCGGCCACCTCTTCAATTTCCATTCCACCGGAAGTGCTGGCCAGAAAAACAGGCGCTTCGGCAGCGCGATCCACCACAACGCTTAAATAAAGTTCGCGTTTGATATCCAGACCTTCTTCGATCAGCAGCCGCTTCACAATTTTTCCGCCAGGGCCCGTCTGCACGGTGACAAGATTCATGCCCATAATTTCTGAAGCGAGCTGCATGGCTTCGTCACGAGACTTCGCAAGTTTCACACCGCCGCCTTTTCCGCGGCCTCCGGCATGAATTTGCGCTTTCACGACCACGACTTTCGTGCCCAATTTTTCGGCGGCAAGGCGCGCGTCATTCGCGTTGAAAAGAACGATGCCGCGGGGAGTGGGAACGCCGAACTTTGCCAAAATTGCCTTGGCCTGATACTCATGTATCTTCACGCGCGCTCCATCAATGCTAAGATTTTATGGAATAGAAACACGTAAGTTTATCTGGAACCAGACTGGGGAGCAAGGCGACTGCGAAAATGGCGTTGGAAATGAAAGTCAGGTGCATGCACTGCGAGCGGCCGCTTTCGCCGGGCGGCGACGCGTTTATTTGTTCATTTGAATGCACATTTTGTGTAGAGTGCACGGCGAAGTTCGCTGAAATTTGTCCGAATTGCGAAGGAGAATTGGTGCGGCGTCCGCGCAGAAAGGCGCCCAGCGCTTCGTGAATTAAAAATGTTAGCTCATCACATCACGCGAATTTCTTCGGGCACACACCTTTCGCGCGCCGACGCGGAATCCGTTGCTGAAGAATTGCTCAGCGGAAAACTGAGTGACGACGAAATTTCGCTGCTGCTCTCCGTGCTTCGCGACAAGGGCGAATGCGTCGAGGAGCTTGTGGGATTTGCTACCGTGATGCGGCGGCACGCGAGTCCGGTATTTCCGAGTTTGAGCGCCGAACAACGCCACGCACTCGCCAGCGAAATGGTGGACACATGCGGAACCGGCGGCAGCGGACGAAATACATTTAATATTTCGACCGCGGCGGCATTTGTGGCAGCAGGCACGGGAGTGCGCGTTGCAAAACACGGTAACCGCACGTCAACTTCGCGCAGCGGATCGGCTGATGTGCTGGAAGCGCTGGGCGTGCGCGTGGAAATTCCCACGGCGCAATCCGGCGAGGCGATTATGGAAATCGGCGTGGGATTTCTTTTTGCGCGAGCAGCGCACACGGCTGCGCGCCACGCTGCGCCGGCGCGAAGGCTTCTTGGAGGACACACAATTTTTAATTTGCTTGGGCCGCTGACCAATCCTGCCGGCGCGTCGACACAAGTTCTGGGAGTTGTTCAGAAAAAATGGATTGAGCCAATGGCGCGTGCACTGGCCGAACTCGGCACGCGTCACGCGTTTGTTGTTCATGGCGACGACGGGCTGGATGAAATTTCGCTGAGCGGCGAGACAAGTGTGGCCGAAGTTGGCGCGCCCAATCAATCGGCTGTGGCGCGAGCGTCTGAAAATCCGGATGTGCGCATGCTGAGGCTTGCCCCGGAGAATTTCGGACTTGATCGTGCGCCGCTCAGCGCGCTTGCTGGCGGCGGGCCTGCGGAAAACGCGGCAATCATTCGCGCGATTTTCAATGGCGAAGCTGGACCGCGTCGAGACATCGTGGTGATGAACGCAGCCGCCGCGATATTTGTCGCAGGCCGCGCGGCGAATTTGCGCGAAGGCGCGGAGCTTGCAGCGGCGGCGATTGATTCCGGCGCGGCGGAAGAAAAGTTGGATGCGCTGATTGAATTTACGAATCGCTAGATATTTTTCCGTCCAGCCATTGATGCCTTCGCTCCTTACGTACTTTCTTCTAAAAGAAATTGTGCACGTGCGCGGAAAACTATAATCTCGCGACGGCGTCTTGCGTAGAGGCAGTTTGTCGAAATCGTGCCGGGGGAGAGCGAATGTCATCACTCGCGAATGGCCGTATTGGAATTGCGATCCTAGGAATTGCCGCGCTGGCGCTTTCGCCGGCGGCGCAGCGACCAAAATCCCCGCCGCGCCCGCTGACTGCTGTTTCGCATACAGCGGGCGAGATTCGCGTTTGGCGTGAAGCGAATGAGATGCGCGTGATGGATGAGCTTCGCGCGCTGCTTGAAATTCCAAATTTTGCTTCCGATCAGGACAATATCCGGCTGAACGCGGACAAGCTGGAGGAGATGCTGCGCGCCCGCGGATTTGAAACGCAGTTTTTGGAAATTGAACATCGCGGCCCGGTCGTGTTTGGGAAATTAGAAACACCTAATGCGACGCGCACAATTATTTTTTACATGCACTATGACGGGCAGTCCGTAGATCCGGCGACGTGGACCGGCACGAAACCCTACGAGCCGACGTTGCGAGATAAGCCGCTCGATTCCCAAGGACAAATTATTTCATTTCCGACCGATCACGAACGATACAACGATGACTGGCGGCTCTATGCACGGTCTGCTGCTGATGATAAATCTCCCATCGTCGCGCTGCTTGCTTCGATCGACGCGCTACGTGCGCGGAAAATTCCCATCGGCGTGAATGTGAAAGTTGTTTTCGATGGCGAAGAAGAAGCCGGCTCGCCGCATTTGGAAAAAACTCTGATGGATCATCACGATCTGCTTCAGGGCGATTTGCTGATCAATGGCGATGGGCCGGTTCATCAATCGGGAAGAATGCAGGTGCTGTTCGGAAATCGCGGAATTGTTCGCGCGGATATTACTGTTTACGGGCCGCTGCATTCGCTGCACAGCGGGCATTACGGAAATTGGGCGCCAAATCCGGCGATGCGGCTAGTGCAACTTCTGGCGAGCATGAAAGATGATAATGGCCACGTGCGCATCGCGGGATTTTATGATGGCGTTACAGACCTAGGGCCGACCGCGCAGCTCGCTCTGAAAGAAATGCCGGATAATGACGCCGAGTTAGCGCAGGATTTAGGAATCAACGCGCCCGAAGGCGGCGGAAAACATTTAGTGGAGCTGATTACGCAACCTTCGCTGAATATCGATGGGCTGCGCAGCGAAGATATCGGCGAGCAAGCGCGCACGATTATTCCAGAGCGTGCGACCGCCGCGATTGATATGCGTTTGGTGAAAAATATTTCTCCGCGGGATCAGTTCGAGCGGCTGGTGGCGCATATTCGCAGGCAAGGATATTACGTTACGTCGCGCGAACCTCGTATGGAAGATCGTCAGCGATATCCGAAAATTGCGCGCGTGGAAATGTCCGCCGGAGCATATCCGGCAAGTTTCACGTCAATGGATTTGCCAGTTTCCAGAGCGCTGGTGGATGTTGTGAACGCGGCGGTAGGCGGCGGTTTAATAAGGATGCCGATGAGCGGAGGAAGTTCGCCGATGTATATTTTTGAAAGTCTCCGATTGCCGGTGATCAACGTGCCGGTCGTGAACTACGACGATAATCAGCACAGCCCGAATGAAAATTTGCGGATCGGAAATTTGTGGATGGGGATGGAAGTTTACGGCGCGTTGTTGGCGGATTTGAAATGGTGATTTCCGCGCAGCGCTTCGCACGAATTAATTTAATGTTAGAAAGTTTTTCAGCAACTGCATTCCCGGCCCGGTAAGAACTGATTCCGGATGGAATTGCACGCCTTCCACACGGAATTTGCGGTGACGCAAGCCCATGATCGTGCCGTCAGAAGTTTCGGCGGAAATTTCCAGCACGCGAGGCAAGGATTTTCGCTCGACGATCAGTGAGTGATAGCGCGTTGCGGTGAATGGCTTTGCTAATCCGCGGAAAATTGTTTTGCCGTCGTGAAATACTTCGCTGGTTTTACCGTGCAGAATTTTCTTGGCGCGGACAACTTTCCCGCCGAATGCTTCGCCCATCGCTTGATGCCCCAGGCAGACGCCGAGAATCGGAATTTTGCCCGCGAATCTTTTGATTAGCTCGACGGAAATTCCCGCTTCGCTTGGCGTGCATGGGCCGGGCGAGATGACAATTTTTTCGGGTTTCAGTAGCGCGATTTCGTCGAGCGTAATTTTGTCATTGCGGCGCACTTCCAGCTCGCAGCCCAGCTCACCCAGATACTGCGCCAGGTTGTAGGTGAAGGAATCGTAGTTGTCGAGCAGCAGAATCATAATCGTAGTTTAACTTGCCGCGAATCATCTGTCATTTCTTACGCGTGTTAAAATATTTTCGCGGAGGCCCGAATGCCATTCATCGATACCACCATCCTAAAAGTTACGGAACGTCTTCCCGGCTGGAGCGGCCGCTATTTCCATTCGGCGAACATGACTTTCGCCCATTACGACTTCAAGCGCGGCGCGTCCATTCACGAACATTTTCATCCGCAAGAAGAAGTCTATGAAGTGATCGAAGGCGAATTGGAGTTGACCGTGGACGGCGAAGCGAAAATTGCGCGTCCCGGATTTGTTGCGATTGTGCCGAGCAACGCGCGGCATTCCGTGAAAGCGCTTACGGATGGTCGCGCGATTATTGTGGATTCTCCTTCGCGGCCCGAATTCGGCTAACTCGGAAAACTAATCCTCGTCCGACTGCGCCATTTCAATCGCGCGGAAAAGCGCTTTGGATTTGTTCAGCGTCTCCGCGTATTCCGTTGTCGGAACGGAATCGGCCACCAAGCCCGCGCCGACTTGCACGTACGCTACGCCATCCTTCACGACGAGCGTGCGAATTGCGATGCACGAATCGAGATTGCCCGCGAAATCCAAATAGAGAATTGCGCCACCGTAGACGCCGCGGCGCGTCGGCTCCAGCTGGTCAATAATTTCCATGGCGCGAACTTTTGGCGCGCCGGAAAGAGTGCCGGCGGGAAAGCATGCGGCGAGCGCGTCAAAACAATTCACGTCAGCGCGGAGAGTGCCGCGCAAACTGGAAACCAAATGCGAAACGTGCGAGTAACGCTCGACGAACATTAATTTTTCTACGCGAACAGATCCGTATTCGCATACACGGCCCAGATCGTTGCGGCCCAAGTCCACGAGCATGATGTGCTCGGCACGCTCTTTCGGATCGGCCAGCATTTGCGCTTCAAGTTTCTGATCTTCTTTTTCGTCGCGCCCCCGCGGATGCGTGCCTGCAATTGGACGATAGAAAACGTCGCGTCCCTGAACTTTTACGAGCATTTCGGGAGAACTTCCTGCAACCGCCATATCGCCCAATTTCAGGAAATACATGTACGGCGAAGGATTTACCACGCGCAGCGCGCGATACACTTCAAATGGATCGGTTTCCATTTTCGCGGAAAATCGCTGGCTCAGCACGACTTGAAAAGCGTCGCCCGCACGAACGTATTCCTTTACTTTGCCGACGGACGAAATGAATTTCGCGCGCGTCATGTTCGATTCAAATTTCAATTTGCGTTTGGATTTACTTCCATGCTTGCGCGCTGGTTTTTCTTCGGCCACCGGTTGGCCAAGCGTTTTTCGCAGCGCGCCGATTTCGCGCACGGCGGCTTCATATTTCGCACGCAGACTTCCCTGCTCGTCGGTGTAAACATTGCGCACGATCCACACACGATGCTGCACGTGGTCGAACACAACGAGGCCGAGGAAAAACATCATGACCGTGTCATCCAGACCAGCATCATCGCGGCCTGAATCGGGAATGCGCTCGAACTGGCGCACCATGTCATACGAAAAATATCCAATCGCGCCACCAACCAGCGGAGGCAGTCCCGGCACGCGCACCGGCTGATATTTGCGGACAAGCCCGCGCAAAAATTTCATGGGATCGCCGTACTCAAGCTGCATACGTCCATCGGATTCCAGCACGCACGCGCCACGGCGGCAGCGGAAAACCTGCGCGGGATTTGCTCCGACAAACGTATAGCGCGCGATTTTTTCGCCGCCTTCCACGCTTTCCAGAAGACAAGCATAGCGAGCGTCGCGTGAAAGCCGAAGATACGCGGAGACCGGCGTCAGCAAATCAGCGCGCACGGTTTCGTACACGGGAACCAAATTCCCCTGCCGCGCCATTTTGCGGAACGTTTTGAAATCGGGTTGAATCATTCGTCCTTTGAAAACACTTCCACACTAAATGTTGTACCAATTTTTTAGTGAATCGAGAAATTATCAGCGCAGTGCCGCAAGGGTCACTCGCCGCATTATTTCCGCCGGCGCGCGCTGGCCCATCCAAATTTCCCACTGGGCTACACCTTGCGCAATAAACATTTCCGCGCCAGAGACAGTTTCAATTCCGCGGCGCTTGGCGAGCCTCAGCAATTTCGTGCGCATCGGACGGTAAATCATGTCCATCACGACTCGGCAATTTAATTCTTCTGCGCGCAACGGAACAGCGTCACTTTCGCGAAGACCGAGTGGCGTGGAATTCACAATCGCGTCGAAAAATTCGCCTTTTACTTCGCGGCGTGAAATTGATTCACAGCCAGCGTCTCGCGCCAGTGCGGCGGATTTCGCATCACGTCGCGCGCAAATATTCACAATTGCGCCCGCTTCAACCAGCGCAAATGCCGCAGCGCGCGCAGCGCCACCCGCACCAAGTATCAATACTCTACTGCCTTTCAATTGCACACGTGAAGAAAGCGCGCGCAGCACGCCGACGTAATCCGTATTATATCCGTAGAGTTTGCCATCGGCGCGCACAACCACGGTATTCACCGCGCCAATTTTTCCGGCCAGCGGATCGCACCCATCCAGATGCCGAATGATGGCCTGCTTGTGAGGCAGCGTAATCGCAAATCCCTTCACGCCAAGTTTCGGGCACGCCGCGAGAAAATCTTTCAGATCCGTCACTAAAAATGGAAGCATCACCGCATTTACGCGACGCGCCGCGAACGCCGCATTGTGCATCAACGGCGAAAGCGAATGCGCGATCGGATTTCCAATCACGCCATAAATATCCGTTCGCCGATCAAGTTTTTCAGCGCGATACATGCCGCGCATTTCGCCGGCAGAAAGTTGTCCCGGCGCGGTCGCTCGATCTGCCGCGACATATGCCAGCGCGCTTCCGGCACGCAATGCAAGAATTCGCGCGGGCAAACCAACTTCGCCCATCGGCACTGCAACTACATCGCGCCGCCGCTGCGCGGTGGATAACACTCGCACGCTATCGCCAATTGTTCGAGCCTGCGCCGCAATTTTGATCGCATCACCGCCGCATCGTTCCAAGCGACGCACTACCGCCTTCATGTCGCGCGGCGTTCCGCGAAAATCATGGAAGGAAACCATCACCTTCGCGCCAACCTGACGCAATTCATCCAGGCCGTATTTGTCGAGCCGTTCCGTCGATTCCACTTCCACGTCGCACCAACCGCATCCGCATTCGGCAGCAAGCCGCAGCCATAGCATCTGGTCGTGCACGTCACCGGCATACTTGCCGCCCGCGGCACGTCGACGCATCGTGGCAATGACGCACACTTTTCTACGGTCAACGCTCAGCCGCATGATTAGCCGGTTAAGTTCCGCGTTGGAGCGCATCCAATCCATGCGCAATTCCGCCGTCCGCGAATGCTTCAGCGTCCGACGCAGCATCTTTAGCGCGGCGTCAGCCGTTCTTTCCGCGATCACCACGCAAATGCGCTCCCGCCCGAATAACACTTTCCGCCCCCTGAATTGGCGCTTGGAAGTTGAACTTTTGCTTCTACCACGCGGTGTCGAATGTGTAAAGGCTGTCCTCACGGGCAATTGACGCTCATTTGCCCCTTTGCTAGCGTGGACGTAGGACGATTCCGCTCAATTTTGCGCTTATCATTTGCGCTTAGGGCGCGTCCACAGAGTTCAAGGAGTGAAGCACATGCGAGGCAAATTCGTTACTTTTGGCCTGATTTTGGGAATAGTTGCCGGCGTTTCCGGCGCTCAGGTTCCCCGGCGCACCAGCGTCGACGAGACCGCAATGTACTGCTCGGGCGCGGTTACGTCCGACGCGGTTCCTCAGGATAGCTACGTTATTTCGGGCGAGCAGTCCGTCGATAAAGTGGCCTTCGTCGTTGGCCAACTGGTTTACATCAACCGCGGCTCCGGACAAGGCGTGAAGGTCGGCGATGAATATCTGGTGGTCAGAAGTGTGAAGGACGAACTGAAGGAGCCCTGGTTTAAAGGGCAAGATGAATTGCTACGCGCGATGGGCCAGACCTGGGCTGACGAGGGCAGATTGAAGGTGGTTCACGTCGGCGAGAAAGTGTCCACCGCGGAAGTTAAATCGACCTGCGATTACATTCAGCGCGGAGATATTGTGCTGCCGTTCCAGGAACGCCCGGCGCCGCCTTTGAAACCGGATGCGCTGGTAGATCCGTTCCCACCGGCCACGGGCAAAACCGGCATGATTGTTACATCGAAATATTTCGGCCAGGCGTCGGGAACCAGCAGCATAGTGTATGTGAACATTGGCGCGTCGCAAGGAGTCAGGATCGGAAGCTACTTGCGCGTGTTCCGCAATCAAGGCCGCGGAGTTGCCACGATTTATCAGGACAAAGGCACCGAATATAAACTCTTTGGTTTCGGCAGCACACCGGTGGCGTACGAGTGGCCGGGACTGCCGCGGGAAATTCTTGGCGAAGGAATCGTGCTTCGCGTTTCCGGGAACACCGCTACGCTGATGCTTACCGCCGTGCGCCGCGAGATCTATCAAGGCGATTACGTCGAACTCGAGCAGTAGAAATTTAATTTAGTTGAGATTCAATACGAAGGGCCGGCTAACGCCGGCCCTTATTTTTTAGCCGAGTGAGATTTATGAACGCGTAGCGCGCGCTTTGCGTACCGCGTGGCGCCACCGCCAAATTCCAATCCCGATGATCACCAGCAGGCAAACTTCGATGAACACTTTTTCGCCGTCGAACGGATCAAGCGGCGAATTCTTCAGTTCGGAATCCGTAAAAATGCTGTGCCAGAACAATGCGATTGCGGCGGCGTAGGTGATGAAATGAAACGCCTTCCAGGTTCTGCGGCCTAGCGTGATTCGCAAATAGGAAGTGACCACCACAATCATCAGAAGGTACAAGGCGATCGCGCCGATGGTGTTATCCAGCGGCTGGCTTGGCGAATGGACTGGATAAATTATGTCGATCAGACGAAAATTTGCCGTGGAAGAAAATAGCAAGATCACCGGATGCAGGATTGAAGTGAACAGAAGCAAATAGCCAGTCCAATTGTGAATACGGAAATAGTTGAAGTGCTTGTGCGGCCAGTTCCTAGTTGGGCTGTAGCGTAGCGCCATCATCAGGCCGAGTAACAGATTCAGCGTGACCAGGCCAACGGCTACCAGACCAACATCGGCGGAAAGATCGATCGCGGAGATCACAGGATTTTCGGCCCACCGCGGTGCACGCGAATTGCTGAGATATTGCGCGACAAGATTATTATCTCCGGAACGCCGCTAGGATAGCAAAGACGTAGGCAGGCGCGAAGTGCGTTTCACTGATGCGAGATTATTTTGAAGGTGCGGACGTGGCTTCGTGCTCCGAAAACACTTCAGCTGTGAATCCGAGGATTTGCGTTTCCGTGGATTTCCACGCGTCGCTCGGCAATCCGGCTTTAAGGCAAGTTTCGGAAAGAAATTTTTCGGCCTTCCAATTGCGCTCAGTTGCTACCTGCGGCAGAAGCAATCCGCGGAATGGGCCGCGTTCGACAATCAGTCCATGCGTGCCGATAATAATTTCGCTTGGTGTGATTGGCGTTGGCGGCGAAAGCACGGAAATTTCGATTTCGAGCTGCGGCACTTCGTCCGGTTGCACGGGATTGAAGCGGTCATCTTCGCGCGCCGCGGAAATCGCGCATCGCGCTACCGTTTCTGCTAGCGATTTGTTCGTTTCCACTTGACCGACGCACCCTTGCAATTTTCCGCGCACGTGCAGCGTGACAAATGCTCCACGGCGCTCGGCAAGTATTCCTGCGGACGCGTCCGGTTGCCAGCGACGGCCGTGCACAATTGTTTCCATCAAAGACTGCCGCGCAATTTTCAGCAGCGCGCTCTTATCGTCATCGGAAAGTGATTCGGAAAATTCAGCCGCGCGGGAATTAAAGAGTGGGGACATCCTGCATTTTCTTTTCGCGTTCGATTCGTTCCAGCAGACGCAGCTTGCGGCGTTGCTTGATGCTGCCGTCCACCTGGCTCCAGAATTTCATAAAATATTGCACCGAAGAAAGTACGGCGCTGATCACCACGAGCCACAGAAGCACGTCCTTTGTCAGTTTCATGAATTCAAGCTTCGCGCTGAGGATAACCGCGCTCGCCGCCAGAATTTGCAAAACAGTTTTTGTCTTTCCCAGCGCGGAAGCTTGAATTGTAAATCCTTCGGCCGATGCGATTGTGCGCAAACCCTGCACGGTGAATTCGCGTCCGATGATGATCACCACCATCCACGCCGGAACCAATCCCATTTGCACCAGCGAAATAAACGCGGCGGAGATCAGCAATTTATCCGCGATGGGATCGAGCAACATTCCCAGCGTCGTTTCCTGCTGCCGCAGCCGCGCAAGATATCCGTCCGCCCAATCCGTTGCCGCCGCGGCCAATAAAATCAGCACGCCCAAAATTACGTAAGTGATGTGAGTGCCGAACAAAGTAAAATTCGGCTGGCCCGTCAGCAGAACGACGACGAGCACCGGCACAAAAAAGATTCGTAGAATTGTCAGCGAATTTGGAAGATTCATAAGGCACCGGAGGCCGCCGAAGCCTCCACCCGCCGCAGATTCGGGTATAGAATCACACTATAGTCCCAGCATTCGTGCTCGTCAACGCTCTGTTTTTGGCTGCAGCGCAATTCGTCACCGGATTGAGTACTAGCTCGGAAGTCCGTGCAAAGTAACCACTTCCACACGCGGTTGCCCCAAACCTGTGCAAATCCGGGAGTCGGTAAAAAGTTACCCCGTGGTAAGGCTGCGGAATGTGCCGCGTAGAATATCGCTGTAAGCCTATGCAAATAAATGGCTTACGGCGCTACGACGAAATCCTCTGATTCCAGCGCAACCTTTGCGGCTGGAATCGCAAGCTGAATTTCTTTGGCTTTCCACAGGAATTTCCACAGCGCGCCCGAATTCCAATTTCGTTACTCTTTAGCCAATTAACGCGATTTCGCGCGTAAATCGACCATAAATTCGGCATTCATCGCGCAGTAACACATGCATCATCACGCAAAATCGAAGCGAACGGCGCACAACAAATTTCTGCTGAGCAAAATCATTTCACGACGTACGCATTCAATCTTCGCGCCAATGATTCCGGCACGTCTGCCTCTAAGCGCATGGAAGAATCTTCAATTTCGGAATTGATCACGCGTCCCAGCGCGTGAATCAGCGCGAGCATTTGTCCATCGACGAGCGGCACTAATAATTTCA
>CAWIZI010000009.1:0-24673 GCA_963840515.1 Terriglobia bacterium | reverse complement strand
ATCAGGCGGATTTGATGGTGCGATTCCTGCTGGCGATGACGCCGGAAGAGCAGCGGCGGCTCGGCGGACGCACGTCTTCGGGCGGCGGGGCAGCGCCTTCCGGCAAATAGACGTCGAGACCTGAAAGCACTACAATATTGGTATTCAATCGTATTCAACTCAGGAGGAAAGATTCGCAAATGAAACTTCGTCATAGTGGATACATCATCGTCACCGCGGCGCTGGCCATCGCGCTGGTTAGCTGCGGAAAGAAAGAAGACACAACTTCCGAAACGCCTGCGGCAACCGCCGCGCCTGCCGGGCAGCCTGTGGATGCGGCAACCGCGGGAACAATTACCGGCACAATTAAATTGGACGGCACACCGCCAGTTCCAGGCAAAATCAGCATGGCTGCGGAAGCATATTGCGCTCAGCAGCATCCGACGCCCGTGCCTGCCGAAGATGTCGTGGTCGGCCCCGGCGGAACATTGGCGAATGCGGTCGTCTATATTTCGGATGACATGAGCAAGTGGGCCGTAACAATTCCCAGCACGCCGGCGACGATCGACCAAAAGGGCTGCATGTATCATCCACACGTGGTCGTGATGGTGGCTGGCCAGCAATTGCAAATCACCAACAGCGATAACACCACACACAACATTCATCCGCTGCCGAAGGATAACGCCGAGTGGAACGTTTCGCAGCCGCCCGGATCAGCGCCGATGATGAAAACCTGGAACCGTCCTGAGGACGCAATCGCGGTGAAGTGCAACGTGCACCCGTGGATGAAGTCCTACATGTTCGCGTTCAAGAATAACTTTTTCGCGATCACCGGGCCGGACGGCAAATTCACGATTCCGAATGTGCCGCCGGGAACGTACACAGTAACCGTGTGGCAGGAAAAGTATGGCAATAAGACGGCGAGCGTAACTGTTCCGGCGAGCGGAGCAGGAACGGCAAACGTTTCGTTTAGCGCCGCTTCGGGCGATTAATTTTAACGAGCAGAAGTTTCGGCGGGGAAGTGTTCGCGGGAGATTCAGTATAATGCGAACGCTTCCTCGTTAGTTTTGTCAGCAAATATTCAGAATTAAATTCTTCCATGCGAGCTGGCAACTACAATAAAGCGCTGAATCGTTTTTGCATCGGCATGTCCATCCTTACCGGAGGCTTGCTGACGGCCGGAGCGCTGGTCACTTCCAACGACGCAGGACTTTCCATTCCCGATTGGCCGCTGGCATATGGATCGATGGTGCCGCCGTTTGTCGGCGGAATTCGCTACGAGTTCACGCACCGTGTGATCGCGGGAATTGTTGCGACGCTGACAGTAGTTCTCGCCGTTTGGCTTTACCGAGTGGAAACGCGCGCGTGGGTACGCATATTCGGATATCTCGCGCTGTGCACGGTAATTGCGCAGGCGGTGCTTGGCGGAATGACGGTAATTTTCCGCCAGCCCTGGGCAGTTTCCACGGCGCATGCGTCCGTAGCGCAGATTTTCTTTTGCTCGCTAATTAGCCTTTCACTTTTTACCAGCCGATGGTGGCAGGAAGAGATCACCGCAATTCCGGATACCGGTTCGCCGCACTTGCGCTCGCTAGCTGTGTGGACGGCCTGCGCGACCTTTTTTCAATTAGTTCTGGGCGCTGCGTATCGGCATGGCGGATCTGGAATTGGCCCGCATCTGGTTGGAGCGGCGGTCGTCACTGGGATGGTTTTCTGGACGGCTGGATCGCTTCGCAATCGATTTCCATCGTCGGCGCCGTTTAAAGTTTGCCGGATTTTGCTGCACGCGCTCATTGGCATGCAATTAATTTTGGGCGGGGCGGCGTGGTGGTCACGTTTAGCAACAAAGGACGCGCCGCAGCCGATGCCCGTGATGGTTTATCTGACGGTGGCGCACGTGGTGTTTGGCGCGCTGACTCTGGCCGGAACTGTGGTCGTGGCAATCGTGAGCTATCGTTTGCTGACGCCTTCGCTTTCGCGAGCTGTGGCGGGAAATCATGCTGCGCAGGAGGCGATGTGAGCGCCGCGCGAGCAATTCCTGTCGCTACAAATCCTTCGCGCGCGATGGCGTATGTGTCGCTTACCAAGCCGGATGTGTCTTTTCTAGTCGTGATGACGACGCTGGCCGGATATTATTTGGGTTCGCGCGGGCCGCTGGATTGGGCGCGCATGTTGCACACCGTTTTCGGAACTACCTTGGTTGCGGCGGGTACGTCTGCGTTGAATCACTATATTGAACGCGCTTCGGATGCGTTCATGCGGCGCACTGCTTCCCGTCCATTGCCCACTGGCCAACTTCGGCCGCGCGATGCCGCTATTTTTGGCGTGACGCTTGTCGTATTGGGGACAGTTTACCTGGGGCTGGTAGCAGGCTTGCTGGCCGCCCGGCTTGGGTCTGTTCACGGCCGTAAGCTACCTCGCTCTATATACGCCGCTGAAGAAGCGTACGACGCTCGCGACCGCGATTGGCGCCATTCCTGGCGCGATGCCTCCGCTAATTGGGTGGGTGGCGGCGCGTGGATCGCTTTCCAAAGAGGCGTGGATATTGTTCGCGATCATGGTGCTGTGGCAATTTCCGCACTTCTTCGCGATTGCCTGGATGTATCGCGAGGATTACGCGCGCGCCGGAATTAAAATGCTGCCCACCGTCGATCCGCAGGGCACGCGCACGTTCCGCCAGATCATCGGCACCGCGATTTTGTTGCTGCCGGTAAGTTTGTTGCCGGCGCTGATTGGAATGACGGGTGTGCTTTATTTCTTCAGCGCGGTGGTTCTGGGGTTTATACTGATTCAACTTTCTCTGTGGGCTTCGGCGAGCCGGACGAATGTTCGCGCCAAGTGGCTGATGCACGCAACGGTTCTGCATCTGCCGATACTGCTTGGGCTGATGATGTACGACAAGATTCGGACGTAGATTATAGGCAATCGTGACCATTGAGAAGGAGGCTTCGGCCTTGGCTGAGAAATCCGGATTCGGAATTTTGGAAGTGGCGCTGATTGGCCTGTTTATTCTGGTCGTCTCCGTGATCGGCATTGCCGCCGATTTTATTTTCGATTTGAAACTCGATATGGATGGCCTGCTGCTGATTTCTGTCTGTCTGCTGATGGCGCTGGTTTCCGCGGCGATGCTGTTTTTTCTGGCGAAGGATCAAGGCTGGCTGGGCAAGAGCAAATCCGCAGCGGCAGCAGTTCCGGCCGCGGCGCAGAAATAATTTTGGCCCCCGCGCGTGTTTGATCAAGCAGCTCTCAACGCATCCCTGAATGGAATTAGCGCAATCCTGCTTACCGCGGGATTTTATTTTATTGTGAAGCAGAAAATTAGCGCGCATCGGGCGTGCATGTTGACGGCGTTCGGGGTATCGACGGCGTTTCTAATTTCGTACGTGATTTATCACATTCGCGTTGGCAACGTGCGCTTCCTCGGGGAAGGATGGATCCGTCCCGTCTATTTCACGCTGCTGATTTCGCACGTGTTTCTGGCGATTGTGATTCTGCCGATGGCGATCATCACGCTTTCACGCGCGCTGCACCAAAAATTCCCGGCGCACAAACGCATCGCGCGATGGACTTTGCCGCTATGGCTCTACGTTTCAGTGACCGGTGTGATCGTTTACGTGATGCTGTATCATCTGTATCCGCACTCGTAAGCGCCATTTATGAACGAGCCAAACAATCCGCCGGTTGACGATTCAGCGCAACAGGGAACTGCGCCCGAATCTCCCGAAACGACTCCGCCGCCTGTAAAACCGGGAATGAAAAAGCGCTGGCTGTACTTGATTCTCGCCGTAATGTTTTTATTTGTGTTGATGCCGTATTTAATTTGGCAGGCGACGTGGTTTGGCAAGCCGCTGAACGATAAGCAAATGGCGGACGCGTTTGCCGATACTGAACATCCGCGAAACGCGCAGCACGCGCTTTCGCAAGTTGCCGACCGCATGGAAAGTCCTGATGCCGCTGTGCGCGCAACGGCGAAGCCGTGGTATCCGCAGGCGATTGCGGCGGCGACAAGTTCGGAAAGCGCATTGCGATCGACGGCGGCGTGGGTGATGGGGAAAGATCCGAGCGTTCCGGAATTTCATGACGAGCTGAAAAAACTTTTGGTGGATAGCGATCCGATGGTGCAGCGCAACGCCGCGCTTTCGCTGGTGCGATTTGGCGATGTGTCTGGGCACGACATGATCATTTCTATGCTGAAGCCGTGGATGCAAACCGCGCCGGTAGAAGGGAAGCTCGCCACGAGGCTCACGCCCGGCGAAACGGTTAACGTCGGCACGCTGATCGGAAGAATCGAAACGCCCGGCGGCAAAGTGGAAATCCGCACAAAAATGCCGGGGACGATTGATCAGTGGGTGGTGAAAGATGGGACGCCCGTCACCGTGAATCAGCCAATCGCGCAACTCGATCCGGCGGCGGATGTGGTGCTGAACGCGCTCGCGGCGCTTTACTTTGTTGGGCATGAAGATGATATTCCTGCGATTGCGCCGTATCTCCGCAATATTACGGGCATGCCGCTGAGCGTTTCGCAGCAGGCCAAGCTGACGATTGACGCGATTCATACGCGCATGGATATGCCGCCCGTCGCTAAACCGTAGCGTCAAATTTCTGTAAATTATTTTTAAATTGGAAATTCCGCCGGAATTTAATTTCCGGACGGACGTTCGATGTGATCAATCACAATTATTCCAACGGGGCCTTTGCCGGGTTCTAATTTCAAGCCGAGTTGCTGTTCCAACGCCGTAAACATCGCGGCGCCAAAAAAATCAGCTATTCTCAAAGGCCGCGCGGCACTTGGCTGGCTCGCCCCGGGAACTGCTGAGTCGGTGTCGTCCGCGGCCCACTTCATGGTGATGTCGTATTTGCCGGTTAATTCCGTCTTATCGAAAACGGGACGATCCAATTGTCCCGTCAGCAGGCTGACTAAAGCCGATATAGGAACGCCGTATCCCATCATCGTGAACTCGCCGGGGCTTTGTTGCACGATGTAGAGTTGGCCGGCTAGTCCTGAAGGGACCGGCCTTTTCGACCCGTCCGGCGAAGTGATTTCAGCGTTTGGATTTGGGGGTTGAAGCTTTGCGCCATTCTTGGCGACGATCAGCGAATAAATTGGGCGCTCTTTTGTTTCGCGATGAAAAGTTAATTTCAGGCGGTCGGCTAGAAGCGGCTGCATCATTTTCCCGCGAATCGCACTGCGGTCGGTCACGCTAATCTTTTGCAATTCGTCGGCGAGTGCCGTATCCATTTTCGCGTTCACATCGTAGCGCTCAGAAGTTATCCAACTTGGAGCACTGGAAATTTGATCTTCGCGAACGTCGAAAGCCTGCTCGAACAATAGCTGTATCGTGACGTTGTTCATCGTAAGCCCGTCAGTCGGCTGACCGCGCCCACCGCGGCCTCTGCCACCGTTTCCCGGCTGGGCTGGTTTTATCGAAACGACGTCATATTCGTAAACTGGAGGTGCCGCAGTTGCGTTTTGGTTTTGGGACTGACCGTGACTTGACGCGGCAAATGTGAAAAGAAACGTGATCGTCAAACAGACGCTCAGCATGCCGACCGAGTAGGCCGTGCCCTGTTTGGAAGCTTTGCTGGTATCGCCGAATATTTTCATCGCTGGCGCCCGAATAAATAGACGCCTGCGCGCAACTGGGGGTTTCACATCAAATCGAGCAGAGAGTGAATTAGGATCGATTTATGAAATTAGCGTCGAAAGTATCAAACTAGAAGGGAAGCGTACCGTGCTCGCCTTCCCAATCAGCCAGCGGCACCATTGCAATCGCGTCCCAGGGACATCCTTCGAGAAACGCGCCGTCGGGACCTTTGCTGGTGCACAACTTGCAGCCGATGCAGAGCAGGGGATCAACGTCAATGCGGCCGAACGGTGGATGATCCGCATCCGGAACCCAGTACATGCAGGCTTCCACGGGGCAATAATCCACGCACGCGGGCGAGCCGGCGCAGCCGGTGCAATTATCCATGATGACGGCAAGAATATGCGGCTTGCGTTTTCGCGCAGTGTTCGTGCCTTCCGAAATCGGATACATTTTTTCGACTTCGACAGGCTCGTACTTAAATCCCGCCGCTGGTGCCGCTGCCGGTACTTCCGCCATGAATCGCCCTCCGCTGGGTCGGTGCTGCAAAACCAATTGCGAAACCATTTTCGTTTACGTGGCGCGGCAAGTCAATGCCGCGAAACATATTATTTCAGTGCGATTTTTCGCTCGCGCGTGGGATCATCTTTATCTCGAATATTGTCGGCCATTGCTTCCCGGTGACGAAAAGCCGGTCATGCTGCGAATCGTAGGCTATCCCGTTGAGCACTGATTCGGCGTCGATCCTTTGGCCGGCAGGCAGCAGGCCGGTCAGGTCAATCCATGAGATCACGTGTCCATCCGCCGGGGAAATCCGCGCGATCATGTCTGAGTGCCAGATGTTTGCGTAAATCTCGCCTTTGATAAATTCAAGTTCATTAAGATTGTCGATGACTTTGTTTCCGTCCGTCACCAGAATGTGGCGCGTTTCCTGAAAGGTTTCGGGATCACGAAAACGCAGCGTTGCACTGCCGTCGCTGGTGATGATTTCTTTCGCAGTGCGAGTCATGCCCCAGCCTTCTCCCGCGTATGTGAACTGCTTTATAGGCTGCAGCGTGGCACGATTGTAAACGAAGCAAATATGCGACTTCCACGTCCATTCATAGATGTTAGTACCCCAGTCTACAATCCCCTCACCGAAATACTGAGGCTGAATTTCGCGATGCTTGATTGTGTTGCCGGTCGTTGGATCGGTAGCCATCACCGCGGAATGTCCAGTGAGTCCGGTACCTTCGTAAAACATGCCGTCGAGGTAGAAGAATCCTTCGGTGTAATTGCTGGTTGAGTGCGGGTACTTTGCCACTATTTTGTAACTGTAGATTGGCGCGCCGTTCGCAGGGCGTCCGCTGGGAAGCAGCATCAGAAGTGAAAGGCTCAGTAACAGAGTGCGAAGGTACGGGATTGAGGTCGGCATTGTCCGTGCCAGCAAATATTCTGACGCTAGATTTTCGCCATCGCCGCGATCAGCGCGTCCGTAAACTGCGTTGTGCTAGCCGTCCCGCCCGCATCCGCCGTTAACGAAGTTCCTGTGCGATACATCCAGTGCAGGGCAGTCTCAATCTTCCGCGCCGCGGCGCTCTCGTTCAAATAATCCAGCATCATAATTCCGCTCATGATGATCGCCGTCGGATTCGCAATTCCTCTTCCGGCAATGTCAGGCGCTGTTCCGTGCACCGCTTCAAATATTGCGCCGTGGGCTCCAATATTTCCGCTGGGCACCACGCCTAATCCGCCCACCAAGCCCGCGCAAAGATCACTCACCACATCCCCATATAAATTGGGCAGCACCAAAACTTCAAATTGCTCCGGCTTCAACACAAGCTGCATGCAGGTGTTGTCCACAATCATTTCGCGATATTCAATTTCCGGAAATTCTTTCGCCACCGCGCGCACGGATTGCAAAAATAGCCCGTCCGACAACTTCATGATGTTCGCTTTATGAATCGCATGAACTTTTTTCCGTCCATGCTTCCGTGCATATTCAAAGGCGAAGCGCCCAATTCGCGTTGAAGCTTTCTCAGTAATAATTTTCAAGCTTTCCACGACGCCGGGAACCACCGTGTGCTCCAGCCCCGCATACAAATCCTCAGTGTTCTCCCGCACGATCACCAAATCCACATGTTCCCAGCGTGACTTGAATCCCTCCAGCTTCTTCACCGGACGCAGATTCGCGTACAGCTCCAGCTCCTTGCGCAGTCCCACATTAATACTCGGGGGGCCTTCAGCAATGGGCGTCGCAATCGGGCCCTTCAGGCCCACTCCATTGCGGCGCACAGACTTCACGGCCTCCCACTGCGAAAAATCGGTGGACGAATGCGCGTCCGGACGCGCCGGCACTACTTCCCATTCGATGGAAACTCCGGTGGCGTCAATCACACGTCGCGCAGCAGCGGCAACTTCTGGACCAATTCCATCGCCGGGAATCAAAGTAATTTTGTGAGTCATGGATAATTAATTTTACGGGAAAGCCGGGAGGATGTCGAACGACGTTGGATCTACTGTACCTTAACTTCAACTGTTTTCGGCGCTCCAGCACCAACTTGAATCACCGTTCCGCCGGGCAAGTATTTATCAAGCGCTCCCGGTTTTTCCCAATCCACGTCCCAAGCATTCTCAAGCGCGAGCACAGTGTAATTTCCCGGCCCTACGGTGTACAAAGAAAAAGTTCCGTCGCTATCCGATTGATCAAAACGAAACGCATCCGGATTTCGCTCCAATCCAGTCGGCACCAGGATGATTCTCATCCCTTCGGCCGGCTTCCCATCCTTCATCGCGATGCCATCCACTTGATGCGGTTGGCCCACAGCAGCAAGCGTCAGATGGACTGTCTGCCCCGGTGCGATCTGAAGCACGCCTCCGCGCACCGTCGCACCGGTCGCGCTCATTGTCGGCGTGATCGCCGCGCCCGCGTTCGTTACTAACACAACGTAAGTTCCTGGCATCGTCTCGCCGGCTTCAAATTCAAAGTGGCCGTTTGCGGTAACTTGCGCTGGGGTTTGTTGGCCGCTGGCCAAATTTCGGAATTGAACAAGCAGTCCCTCCCAATTCACAGAAAGGTTTTCAAATGACAATTTTCCAGAAACCGTCGCCATCAAAACCTTCGGCAGGTTCAACTCGCCGTCTCCCGTCACGTCCATCTCTCCAGCTTGAACAGATGCGCCACTCATCTCCGTTGATCCAACCATGAACTTGAAGTGCCCCGGATAAAGATTTGGAATTTCAAACACGCCGGCGCGGACCATTTCGACCTTTTGCGAGAAAGGCATCTCGGAATTCTCAAACAAAGTTTGCATCACCTGGACGTTTGGAATTTGCGAAGGGTCACTCCCCAAGGTGCTAAACGTCAAATGAATTGCGGGAACGGCCGTCACGTTGATGTCCGCCGTCTGTTCGTCCCCGCCGTGAACGATCACCGGCGCCGCGCCCAATGAATTTGTCGTCCTCGGATAAAATGTAAAAGGATAGACGATATCGGGAAGCGCATCGTCATGTGCGGGGCGGGGAACTAAACCCTCGCGAATCCTCCGACGACGTGCTGCCACCCCATTATCGTCTGCGTACCATACCCGCGCCTCTACGCCGACGTAGTATTTTCCGGGGCTAACATGCTGGAACCGGTAACGGCCTTCGTCGTCTGTAAGTATTTGGACCCGGTTGTAGATCGATTTAGTGCCACCCATGTTGCCGGGTGCAAATAAAATCACGCTGGCGGAACGCAGCGGCTCGCCGGATTCATCCAACACAGTTCCCGCAATCGTACCGCTTGGCGTTAGCCGAAACGTGATTTGATCTGATTGCTTTCCCGCCCCCACAGCGATAGCCGTTGAGTAGGACTCGTGCTGCTGATAATTCTGGCTTCCGAAACCTTTCCGCGACGCGCTCAAAACGTATTTGCCCGCGGTCAAGTTCTCGAACTCAAATCGGCCGTCGTCTCCGGTCAGCACCGTCTGCGATACTTGGCCGCTGGGATTGGGCGCAATGGAGACTTCAGCACCTGAAACGAACGCGCCACTGAACGCGTTCACGACTACTCCAGCAATTTTGTAGTTCGACTGTGCAAACGCGGACGTCGATATCACCCACGGAGCCAATCCCAGCGCGAAGATAATTCCAAAATGTCTGCGAAGGCGTACCACTGCTAATTTCCTCTCTTCACAATTTCCAGGTTCATGTTCGACGTTTGATTCGCACTC
Organism: Terriglobia bacterium; assembly: GCA_963840515.1. Taxonomy (GTDB): domain Bacteria; phylum Acidobacteriota; class Terriglobia; order Acidiferrales; family UBA7541; genus DASTCZ01. The sequence goes on along the minus strand of CAWIZI010000009.1, from coordinate 14,916 downwards.
AACAAGACGGTCTGCGCCTTCATTAAGTAATCCGTTAACGTCGCCGGGTTCCGATACTCAAGATTGTCCGCATTATCAAATGCGATCACTCGATAAGTGCCGGGCGCAAGTCCGGCAATGTGAAATGCGCCGTCCGCATTCGTAACGATCATTCGCACCTGGCTCGGCGTTTCCTCCGGCACAATCAGCACTGAGCTCCGCGCTGCATGACCGTCCGTCGACGTCATTCCGCTCAGAACCGCGCCGTCGTCTCGCACCACAATTTCAATTGGACGATCTCCTCCGCCGATTCCTGCTATCAGATCGTCTCGAAGTAAATCCTGGGTGCCGTACATTGCCGACTGGACGTACCACGGTTCCGCAGCCACAAACACCGGTTGATACGAGCCCGCCTCGACTGTCCACACGGTCCCAGAGATTGAGCCGATCCGTCCAATTGGAGCTCCCCCGCCGAAAGTTCCCTGGGCTCCTTTCGGCATCAGCGTGACGCCCACAAAATCTCGATTTTCCGAATTCGTTTCCTTCGTCGGCTGCGAGTGGACATTAATCGGAATGGAAATCGTCGGACGCACCTGTATCCGCAAATCCGAAATATTCTGATCCACTGTCAAATATTGGCTCGCCGACATCCTTGATTCGCTGGGCCCGGACACCATTACTCGCAAGACATATTGTCCGCCCGGAATCCACGCAGAGGAAAACTTTCCACTTGCGACGTCACACGGCGTCAGCCCCGCAAACGCGAGCGTCGTGCCCCCGAGGAATTGAATATAGGCTTGCTGCCCGGCGCCATAGCCGGATACGCTGCCGGAAACTCGAAAAAATGGCTGCGGTACGATTGAGAAATTCACTTCGGTGCGGGCTCCCGCGTCAACTAGAACCGGCACTGCTCCGTCCCTATCGGAAGCTGCCGGATAAAATACAACGGGATAGCCCTCGTAGCCTTTCGCAGTGCTTTCTGATTCGCGCGCCGCCCGAGCCGGGCCGGGCCCCACGGCCACATAATAGTTCTCCGGTGCCGGTCCCGAAATTCTAAACCTGCCATCCTCGTCAGTCATGGCGTTTCCGATTGGCACAGAAGCCTTTCGCCCATCGAATATTCCGAACAGGCTCACGACCACCGGCAGCGATTCGATCGGCTCGTTGCGATATCCCGTCACTCGTCCAAAAATAATCGCTTCTGCCACCAGTTTGACCGTCACCGGATCGGTGATCGATTTGGTGAGTGGCGGAGGCTGATTCCTGTTTTGTCCTGCGACGAGCATCACGTGCCGCAGCATTTCTTGCTCGTTGAAATATCCCGGCTTCTTCGCAGTCACAGTTACTCGATTGCTTGCCAAACCTTCAAAGCGAAATTTTCCACCCGCATCAGTGAGTGTTGCATCGTGCGCTTCGCCGGAAAGTTCCACCAGTGCCCCGCGAATTCCTTCGCCACGAACCGAATCAACCACTGTTCCGGTAATTACGTAGGTCTGCTGGTTCAACGAGTTCGACTGCTCCTGCAGTTCGTCACCGCGCGAAATTCCACGCGCCGACGCGGCCGAGAATTGCAGTAGCCCGTACCCTAAGAAAACCAACCCGGCAATTCTTCGCCAGCGCAATTCAATCGCTCCCAAGTCCCTAGGTCACTATACAGACGTGCAGATTACAACGAAGATGCAATATCTCGGTCAAGCGTTTCCTTCCTATTCGACGTTAGACACCATCCATATATGACAAGGTTCCAGCCTCAGAATCCGATCCGCGTCACTCCGCATCAAATTGTTGTGCGGAAACTCAGTCACCTTTGCCGCCAGCAAAGTTTGACTCATCTGCTATAATCTTGATGGGGGAGAAGTGCCTGTCCACTCGGCGCGCCCACCCGAAAAGGAGCAACATCTCTTATGGTCACAGTCACTCCGGTAGCAACTGACAAAGTGAAGGAAATCATGTCGCAGCAGACTCCCGCTCCGACGGCTCTGCGCATTGCCGTTGTCGGTGGAGGCTGCTCGGGATTCGCCTATCACATGGCCTTTGAAAATCAGGTCAACGACTCCGATAACGTGTATGAATATAACGGCCTGAAGGTTCTCGTCGATCAGATGAGTGAGATGTACCTCGAAGGAGTCGAAGTCGACTACATCGAGACCATCGAAGGCGCCGGGTTCAAGTTCAATAACCCGAACGTTAAGAGCACCTGCGGCTGCGGCAGTTCTTTCAGCGTCTAAATTTGCCCGCCGCAAAATCGAGCTGCAAAATAATATTGTGATATCCGCGAGCCTTTGGCCAACAGCCGAGGGCTCGCTTTTTTGTGTGGCAGGGAATTGAATTTGGCAATTTCCGTTCGCGCAATTGAATTCGTCTCTCCGCCACCGTAGACTATAAATCTAAATGAAAATTGCCCTGGCCCAGATCAATCCGACAGTCGGCGACTTTGCCGGCAATTCCGCGAAGATTATCGAAGTTGCACGCAAAGCAAAAGATCGCGGCGCCGACTTGGTCGTGTTTTCCGAACTGTGTCTCTGCGGATATCTGCCGCTCGATCTGCTGGAGCGTCCGCAATTCCTGGAACGCAATCGCACGGAGCTAGCCCGCGTCGCAAAAGAATTGCCTTTGCCCGCAATCGTCGGCTACGCCGGACGCGCTCACGAATCCGCCGGGAAGCGCGTGGCCAATTGTGCTGCTCTAATCGTCGAAGGCCACATTGTTTTCGAGCAGCAAAAAATGTTGCTACCCACCTACGACGTGTTCGATGAGACCCGGTATTTCCATCCGGCCAAAGAACAATTCACTTTCGCGCTCGACGGAAGCCAATTAGGAATTTCGATCTGCGAAGATATATGGAACGACAAGAATTTCTGGGCCAAGCCCTTGTATGAACGCGACCCCGTAGCCGAACTCGTCACCAAGGGCGCCGAAATAATAATAAATATTTCCGCGTCGCCATATACCATCGACAAACGCAACCTCCGTATCGATATGCTGCGGTCGCTCGCGCGTCATCATCACAAACCGGTCGTCTATGTAAATCAAGTTGGCGGGGACGACACGCTGGTCTTTGACGGCAGTAGTCTCGCGGTAATGCCCGACGGCCGCATCGCCGCGCAAGCAAGCTCCTTCGAGGAAGACCTCGTTTTATTCGACACGGAATCAGGCACAGGCGATCTTCGCCGCCAACCCGCGGAAGAAATCGAAGCCGCGTACATGGCGCTGGTTCGCGGCACGCGCGACTACGTCCACAAATGTGGATTCACCAAGGTAGCGGTCGGCCTGAGTGGCGGCATCGATTCCGCGGTAGTAGCAGCAATTGCGGTGGATGCACTTGGCGCGGAAAATGTTCGCGGCGTCGCGATGCCTGGTCCGTATTCCTCGCCGGGCAGTTTGATTGACGCAAAACAATTAGCCGAGAATTTGGGGATCACGTTTGACGTGATTCCAATCGACGAAATATTTGCTGACTACCTTCGTGTGCTGAAACCAGTATTCGAGAACCATCCGGCCGACGTCACTGAAGAAAACATTCAGGCGCGCATCCGCGGAAATTATTTAATGGCGCTCTCCAATAAATTCGGAGCAATGGTTCTAAGCACAGGAAATAAGTCTGAAATGGCAGTGGGATATTGCACTCTCTACGGAGACATGGCCGGCGGCCTCGCCGTAATTTCCGACGTCCCCAAGACAATGGTGTACGAGCTGGCCTACTTAATAAATCGTCGCGCCGAATCGAAAGCCCAGAACGAAGAGTCAGCACACTCTGCAAAGAAGGGAATCAGCAGGGAACTAATTCCCGCCTCCACCATGACGAAGCCGCCGTCAGCCGAGCTTCGTCCCCATCAAACCGATCAAGATTCCCTGCCACCTTACGACGTACTGGATCCAATTCTAAAAGCCTACGTGGAAGATCTCCTCAGTCCGCAGGAGATCGCCGATAAATATAGTCTCGATATGAAGATGGTTCGTGACATAACGCAGAAAGTAGACCGCGCGGAATACAAACGCAAACAATCTCCGCCGGGACTGAAGATCACCTATCGGGCGTTTGGCTTTGGCCGGCCATTTCCAATCGCACAGAAATACCAAGCGTAATCGACCTCGAATCCTCAATCGTCATACAAAATGTTTGCCCTAAATGTGTTAGATTTCTCCGTCGCGCAAATAGCCGTGAAAACGCTATTGCGAAGCCGAGATGTTCAACGCCGCACTTGATGCCGTGACCTCGATCGTAGGGGCGGGCCTGCGACCCGCGAGGAGCAAACATTGATCAGGTTCCATCACCCGGAGGAAACACCGTGAAGTTCAGATCCGCAGCAATCCTGAGCGCCACAACATTACTGATCGCACTCGCCGCACTGACAATCCATGCGGCCCAACAATCCGCCACCGCGAAGCCGCACGCGCCGGCACCATCGACCAGCGCCGCCCAACCTAATGCCGCCATCGAGCGAAAAATCGAAGCCTATCTGCGTGACATGTACGCCTGGGGACCAAACTTCAAACTTAAATTCGAGCCGCTGAAGGATACTCCCGTCCCGAATCTCTACGAAGTGAAAGTCGAAGTTTCCGCCGACGGCCAGGGCGACACAGCGACCTTCTACGTAACCAAAGACGGCCATTTTCTGATCCGCGCCGAGCTGGAAGACATTACTACCGACCCAGCCGCGAAGATCCGCAAAGAAATCACAACGGCCGGCTACCCAAGCAAAGGCCCGGCCGACGCCAAAATCGTCCTGGTCGAATACGCCGACTACGAATGTCCAAGCTGCCGTCAGCTAGACAGCATTCTCCGCGCTATGCTTCCAACGCAGCTTCAAGTACGCCTAGTCTACAAAAACTTCCCACTAACCCAGATCCACCCCTGGGCGATGACTGCAGCCGAAGCAGGCCGTTGTGCCTACCAACAGAACCCAAGCGCCTTCTGGAAATTCCACGACCTGCTGTACGACAGTCAATCCATAATCACGCCAGAAAACGCCTACCAAAAAATGCAAGACTATGCGACGCAATCCGGCCTAGACGCGAACAACTTAAAGGCGTGCATGGCCGACCCGCAAACCCAATCCGACGTAAAAAGGTCTATAGCCGAAGGGGAATCGCTCCACATCACCAACACCCCCACCATCTTCGTAAACGGCCATCGCCTAATCGGCCCCGACTCCGCGACGCTGCAGCAATTCATCCAATACGGTCTGGGTCGCGGAGGCTTCTCATCGAATTAACATAATATGCCATATAGGACTCTCCGTGTCAACCTAATTAATGATAGCGGGACAGCGCCGCGCCGGCCGCCGCTCCGATGACGATCCACTTGGCTGCGGTTCGCGCTCGCGTCCAGAATGTACCGCGCGCGGCGGAGACGGCCGCGTTTCTCTGGGCCGTGGCGGCTGCAAATTTTGCCGTTTCGTCGGAAAGGTCGCCCTGCGCCGCGGTCAGCTTCGCCTGGCAAAGTTCGCAGTCTTCCACGGCGTCGTAGAGCGGCTTCAGGTCCGCCTGCGGCACTCGAATAATTGCCGGCGGCACGGCGCTCGTTTGTGTTGATGTTGGACTGGTTTGTGCGCTCGCTCCGGCTCCTGCGGCGGAATTATTTTGCGTCGATGACGCGGTGCCTTGCGCGTTCGCGCCGGTCGGCGGCAGGGAATTCGTTTGCGCGTTTGACGCGCCTCGCGCGGCAATATTTTCGGGCGCATTCGTGGACGACGCCGTCGTCGCGTTTCCCGATGAATCTTTCACCGCCGTACTTCCCTGCTGTGCTGCGGAGCTTCCCTCTCGGTTTTCTAAATCTTTCTTCTTGGGTACTTGTGTTGCATGACCGATCCCCAACTTTGTGAGTTCCAACTTCAGTGCGGTCCACGGATATTTTGTTGCAGTGCTGGACTTCACCGTTAAATCTGGATTCACGCTCGCGCCGGAATTATTTGTTGTGATGGCGGCATTGTCTGACGCGGATCCGTTCGCGAGATTCTGCGTTGCGCTGCCGGAGTTTGTGGCCGACGCGAGAGCTGCGCCAAATTGCGCGACGCCGCCAGCGGCTGATGGCGCATTTGTATTTTGCGCAGAGGAATTCGCTGTCCCGGATTTTTGCGCGGATGATTTAGCGGCGGCTGCGGATTTTGCCGCGCTCGTTGCCGATGGCAGTTCGATTGTAATCGGCGATGGAAGAGTTTTTCCACCAGGTTCTCCCGCGATGAGTTGCGGAATCGCCTGCGTCAACGCGGCCGCGGCCTGCGCGGGCGTTTGCACTTTTTTCTCCGCCGCAGCGATCTGCGCGAGAGTTTGCGTCAACTGCGCGTCGCGCGTGGATTGGCGCTGATCGGCGTCGGAAATTGTTTTTTGCTGCGCGGCGAGTGTGGCTTGTAGGCGCATCGAAGCGTCATGCGCGTCCAGCCAGGAACGTCCAAGCAACGCTAGCGCAACAATTGTTACGCCAAGCAGAAATAAAATTGCGTGGCGGCGCAGGGCATCGAGCGCGGACGCAAGGTCTGTGAAAAATTTGAGCATGTGATTCCCTTCTGTGCGGGTGCGGATCGGCTAGGCGACGAGGAGTTCGTCGGCGGAAATTCGCTTTGCGGCAGTTAGTGTTTCTTACTGGCGAGAGATGTGCTGCTCAATTGCGGCTCGATGCAGTACGCGAACGCCGCGCGTAGCCGACTGATGTGGGTTCGACTTCAAAAACAGCCCGATATCCGAGCACTTTCAAGACAACGCCCAAGCCTTTTAATTGAGGATTCCCCTTCGCGGAAAGCATCCGATAAAGATTTTCTCGATTGAGACGCGTCTTCGCAGCCAACTTGGCCATTCCCTTTTGCGCCTCGGCGACATTTCTAAGCGCAACAAGAAATGCTTCCGGGGAGTCGGCGTAGGCTGCGGAAAGATATTCGGCGGCGTATTTCTTATCGCGCCGGAGATCGCTTAGTAGATCGGTTTTGTAATCCACTCCTCGCCACATTCGTCGCAAGCCGTCCTCTGTAGCTTTAAAGCTACACGGACAAGTGTACTACCGTGCCCAACTCTTGGCAAAGCTTATTGATAGTCCCGCATCCGCGCCAAAACTTCCGTGGGGTAATTTGGATTGCCGCCACCATTCCACAATTGGAGGGCGCGAGTTGCGTCTCCGTGCGCGGTGGCTAATTTTGCGGAGAAGACTGCGCAGCCGATGTCCAGACCACAAGCGGGATCGCAGAGCTGTGCGAGCGGCGCGATATTTTTTGAGGATTCCGCGCCGAAATTATGTTCGCGCGCAACCTGTCCCATCACTTGCATCAGTCCCCACGAAAATGCGCGGGCTTGCGCTTCGGTGTTTGAAATTTGTCCGGCGGCCAACTGAGGCGCAACGTAATGCGCGAAAAATGCCGGCTCGTAACGGATTGCCCACGGATTCCACGCGGATTCCTGTTCGCAAATTGCGCAGACGAGCGCGGCGTCGAGTTGGTGCGCTTCGGCCGTGGCGCGGGCCAGCGCGATTAGCTCGGCGCGGGTTGGCGAATTCGTGGATATGGACATGGACATGATGGCTGTTGTGCGACAGATGATTGTGTTGGCACTACGAACTACGCATCTCGAACCGATTTAGAAAACCTGTCTACGAATTTCCGTTTCTCATTTTCTACCAGCCGCGATCGCGCTTCGGATCCAGATCGTCGCCGGGACGGCTGGAATCAATAAATCGCAGCGGCGGCGGATCGGAAAGATGAATTCCCATTTCGTCGGCGATGTGGCGCAACGCGTTATAGAGATGCGGCAAATGACTGCAGGCAAGATCGCGCACAAAGGCGCGCTGAATTTCATCGTCACGCACGCGGCGATGCAACCATCGCAGAAAAAGTGTGAACTGCACGAGCGCTGGAACAAATACTGCGATCCAAAGAGTTGTCATAGTTTTTCGGGGCTGGGCCGTGACTGCGCGCGGCGTCAGGCGAGTGGCTCTCGAAATTATTTCTCGAGACGCGTCTGACCTTTGCTTTGTAGCGTCGAGCCCGCCGTGAGACTGCGCTCACGCGACGAGTGTCGGCCTTCCAGTGCCGCCGTCCGAAGAACTAGAAGATTGCTTTGTGATGCGAATGTTGGTTCGCGAATGTTTCTCCATTCAAGGAATTGGCATGCAGTATCGAATAGTAATCCTGCGACCGCAAATTACTTAGAATCCCAAATTCAATCCGACCGGCCCAAATCCCAATTTCAAACTACTTGTGCTGGCCGGAGTAACTTTTGCGCGCGTGGCGAGCAGCTCCGACGGAATTCCCAGCGTGCGCGAAAGCATGTTCGAGTCAATTCCATAAAGCCCGCTGAGTCCGGAGAGCGCTTGCGACTGCTGCTTCTGCGCGTTATTAGCAAAGGCGACCTGATTACTTTGCGCGGCGCTGGCTTGCTGCTGACCTTCGGTGCGCGCCAGCTGATCGAGCGAGTCGGAAAATCCCGCGGAATTATTTGTGCGCGCCACTCGATTCGCGGCGCTTTGCGAAAGCGCGTCAAACGCGCTGCCCAGCGAACCTTGCGTGGCTCCGGTGATGGCGGCTTGCTGCGCCTGCGTGTAGCCGGGATTTGCGAGCATGTTTTGGTAGCCACTAGTAGCGGAATTACCAACACTGTTTTGCTGCGAAAGAAGTTGCGCGTTTGTTGAGTCGATGCTGCTGCGTTCCTGATCGGTGTCCTGTGCGGTTTGCGTTGATGCGCGTGACATGTGTGCCTCCTGTTGTTCCGAAAAATCGTTCCGAAATTGATGCGGATATTTTGTGAAAATTATTTTTGCGGGGTAACGGCGCCGGTGCTGCGCGAAAATGACGGCCACGGTTCGCGAAACCATCCGAGCCGCGAAAGCCGCCGTCCAAACGCGTTTGCAACTTGCGGCGGCAGCCAGGCGTGCGCGTCATCCAGTCCGCGGCGAGCGGCGTCCGTACGCGCGGCTTCGTGCAACATCAGCAAAGCTTGCCAACGATCGCGCGGAGTGCCGGCGCGCGGGTCGAGAAGAAAATATGCTTCCGATGTGAGCCGCAATAAAATCGCGCCGACGATTTCTCGATCGGCGCTAGATGTATCGCCCACTTCCCTGCTGTGCGTGTCTGGCGAATCGCGCTCGATCACTAATTTCGTAAGGAAAAGTGGATTCGTCAGATCCGGAAATTGGTATGGCATTCCCTGCGCGGAATGCAATCGGCGCAGCGATTCCAGATCGGCTGCGGTGTATTCACGAATGTGCATTTGTTCTAAGCGATGGCAACTAATCGTAATTTCTAGCGGACCGGGAAGGCCTTCAGTGACGGGCGAATATCGCACCGACGATAAAAAGTATGCCGACAATGATGCTAACGAGGCGCCCTTGCCAGTTTGGAATCTCTCGATTGGGACGAAACCAGTGGTGCTGATACTCGTAGAATTTCAAATTTTCGCCGAAAATGCCGACGGAAACAATCGCAGCGCCCAGCAACGCAAAGACTAAGTTCTTCCACGGCATCGTAGGGGAGAATCTAACACACCGATTGCGCGTGGTAGACACTGAATTCTCAGGGGTACAGATTCTCACGGTACTGTGCCGATTATTTCGTTTCTCGAAACAAACTTTTCCCAAATCCACTTCCACCTTGCTGCCCCGTCCCCGCCGCAGTTCCGCTTCCCGATGACGGCTGCAGCGCCGGCCCCGCCGATCCGCCGCCGACAACTGCGGTTGGCGGCGCGCCGAATGCCACGGGCGCGGACGGATCCGAGCCGAGATACTGGCTGTACGCGCGCCAGTAGAGCGTCAAATTTCCCAGCGAGACGCGCAAATTTCTCGACGGGCCCAGTGAATAAACGTGCGGCTGATTAAATCCCGGCGTGATGTCCGATTCGATGAAATAAGAAATGCCGCGCGTGATGGGCGAATTGTCCGTCAGCGCGATATCGAAAATTCCGTTCGCGGCAATCACGTTCAGCGTCGCGATCGGCGTCGGCGCTTGCGTCGCGCCGGCGGGATCCACACCGGTGCCGACGCCAAGCGTGTTCACGGCGTCCACAATTCGACGCAGAGAATCGGCCAGGCGCGGGTCGGATGTTTCGACGTGTGTTAGTTGGGGAAGATTTAGCATAGTCGGAAGCTCAGCAAACGCGATTTAGAAAACCGGGAGGCAAACCACCATGTTTTCTAAATCGGCCATGGCGCGAACAAATCAAATTTAATTCACTCCCCGCACCGGCGCCCAGGGATCCTGCGTCAATGACGGAACTAATCGGCGCAGGCGAAACCACGAGCCCACCGAATCTGTGCCCCACTGAAATGCGACGCGCTCGGACGTCACGTTGATCGACAGCTCGAGATCCTTCGGCGCGGGGTTGGACATGGCCAGCGGTTGCAGCGTCTGCGAAAACGCGTCGTTATTCAGAAAGGCAACAAGCGAAAGTAGACCCGCGCCTTCCACATTTGCCGTGAGATATCCGAACAGTTTGCGATGCGAGCGAACCTGCAGAGTCCGCTTCCAGATCCGCGGGCAACAAAAACGCCGTCGTGTAATAAGAATTGATCGCAACGCCATCGTCGCTCAGTTGCGCGTCGCTGAACTGATAGATTTTTCCGTTCGCCGGCGGCGTTGCCAAAGAACATTTGCGCGGTGCCGTTGGGCCGCTCGATGAGCGCAGCGGTTTGCGCGGCCACCTTCCACGGAGACCACTTGCGCGCCGTGCCGAGGCGAAAACTTTCTTCGTGATCGTGCTGAAGTGCACCGGCGCGCGGCGGCGATTTGCGTAGCCGTCGCAAGTTCGCGATAGTCCATCATCAGAATCAGATTCGGCGTCGTGGCGCCGATACCGAGCGGAACGCCGACGAGAATGCGCTTGTTGCGCGTAGTCCACGCGCACCCAGAGCGTGTGGCCGTACTGCCAGTTGATTTGGTCCCACGTGGGCTGAATTTCCTGCGAGATTTTCACCGGCTCGCTGCCGTCGTAAAGATAAAGCCCTTCGCGCGCGGCGATCACGGCCCAATCTTCGCCAGTATCCACGCCATTTACCGAAGGTGTGCCCACAACGTTTGAAATTTCGCTGATGCGTCCATTTGTCCGGCTCGTTGACGCCGTCGTCCTGCGTCGTATAGAAGCTGTGCTCTTTTACGAAATAAAGTTGCTCGCGCAATTTGAAAGCCGCGCGCACGGCCTGTCCATTTTCTTCGGCGACGCTCAGGATGCCGGTGATGGCGTCATAGCTTTCCGGATCTTCCGCGAAGCTGGCACGCACTTGCGCCAGATTTACGGGCTGCGCGGTAGGAAATATCTCAATGCAATCCACGTAGCAGCGATTCGCTGGTGGCCGGCAAATCCTGAAAAGTCGCGTAGACGCGCAGCATGTGCGTCCGCCGGAATCGTTCGCCGGAGTGGCCGCGTTGAACGGCACGATGAATTCCTGATACGCCGTGGTAAGTTGCGAATTAGAAACGCTGGCCGATGCGAGAATGCCCAACGACGGACTGTAGAGATCGACGTTCAATGTTGCGGGGCCAAGAGTTGTGCCTTGACGCGCGCGCAGCCGCACGGAATATTTCGTAGCGGGCTGCAGAATCGCCACGGAGTCTCACGTCCTGATACGCGCTCTGCGTGATCATTCCACGCTTCGCATTTCCCCCCGTTGGCGGACCGGTAATCTAAGTACGCGCCGCCCCACACGGCAGTTCGCGCTGGCCTGTCCGCCGGTGCCGTACGTGGCGTCGCGCGTCCAGCCAAGCGGAATAAACGCCCGTGGGATCGAAGCCGCCGTCGAAAGTCAGGTTCAGAAAATTATCGACCTTGGCGCGTTCGCCCCACCAGAAAAGCCGCGAAGAATAATCAATGCACGCCCGCGCATTCGCCCAGTTCGAGCAGCGCGAAAAGTTCGTCCACATTCGCGCCCGCCAACAAGCGCGGCGTCGGAAAAATCCACCGTGAGCGAAGTGGTGGTGTTGTCCGCGATGAGCATGCCGCTGGCCTGCGGAATATTTGTCGGCACGTAGAAAAAACTATCGCCATTCGCGCCGGTGAACGCGAGAATCCGCGCAACGATATTCGGCGGACCGGTCGGAATATTTGTCACCGTGGCGCGGCGGCCGCCGCCGGTCGTCCACGTCACTGGAGGCGATGGCGCGGTCTAGATATCCCTGGCGCGTTTGAAAAATCACGCTGAATTGATGCACGCCCGGCGAAGCTTGCGGCTGCAGCGTGACGCTGGCGCCCGCTCCGGTATCATCCGACGCGGAAGTTCGCGCCGGGATTGTTGTACGTGAACGTGGTGCGGCTCGGCATCCGGTGACGAGAAATACGTGCCGTCGAAAGTTGCTGTCGGCAACGTTGACGATCAGCACTGTTTGGCCGACTTGATATCCATGCGCAGCGGTCGTGGTGATGGTGGAAATATTGTTCGTGCGAATCGCGCCTGTAGGTGAAGCACCAATGGCCAGCGTCGGCTCGACGGCCGCTTCCACAATTGTCGGACCCGCGCCGGGCCCGCACTGGCTGACGCGATCGAAATTTGTTGCGTCATATTGGCGCGGAATATCAATTGCCGAATTTGCCGTCCGAAATCGCCAGATATTCCCTGCCGAAAATGGTCGTGGACTTCGCCAGCGCGTTCGGAGTAATTCCCGGAGCGATTTGCGTCAGCGTGCCGGCGGTCAGCTCCGCCCAAAGAAATCCAGCGCCGTCGAGCGCCAGCATAATTTCTTGCCCAGCCGGCGTGATGTACGTCTTCAAATAATTTACGGTGGGATTCCCGCCAGCACGGCGATCGGCGTGAACATATTTTGCAGTCCCGGCCGAGTGCGCACCGCGCCCGGCAGAAACGCGACGTCCTGGCAATCGGGCGAAACGCCCAGCGGCAAATCCGACGCGGGCATGTCGGTCACGAGGCCGCCGAAATGATCGAGCGGCGTGTCAATGTATCCAGCTACGGACATGGGGATTCCTTTTCTAGTATTGGAAGTGCTGTTTAACGGAAGTGCCACGCATTTTTCGCTAAGGCTGCTCGCCAAACGTCTAGACTATATTCACAATCGGCCAGCTGCTGAATTGTGTTACTGTTGGCGTTCCGACCTTTATCTGAAGTTTCCCGCGAGCGGACAATGCCTCTTTTTTCAAATGCGCGCGCACTGTTGCGCGCAAATCTCGAGCGGATTATGAGTGGTCAATCCGTGCATGCAGTTGCAATTGGGACGCTGAGTGACGAGCAATTCGTCGCCATAAATGTGATCCGAGCCGCACAGGAACTGGTTCCCATCGTTCGAGAAGTACTATTTGTCGGAGGCCATATTTATAAACGTCGAGTAGTAGCAGACGGCTACACGATCGACGATGTGCTTGATCAAATTTCAAGCGCGATGCAGCTATCGTCAGTTGTAATTGAATCGCCCTATATGACCGCGATGGAAAATCCCGATCGAAGAGCTGATCGCTATGGAAACTTGGTGAAAGATCGCGCGGTGTTTGAGTGTTCGACGCGCTATCCTCGGCCCGAACTCTTCTCGGGACACCGAAAGGCGACGGAATAAAGCCTAGAAAATAAAAGAGGCCACCCTCGCGGACGGCCTCTTCAGTTAAAGTCGAGCGACAAGCCCGGGTAACAACATCTTCCGGCAGCTCAAGCCGCTGTGCCATCAGCATCCCACACTGGCTCGCGTTTGTCAAGCAGCTTGCGCTAAGAACCGCGAAGTCAATCACTTACGGTCAGGCGGGCAGCCTTCAGGGCGGCAGGAAATTGTCGCCCTAAACAGAAGAAAGCCACCCGGGAGAATCAGCAGGTGGCTTTGGAAACTGTTCGGGGCAGGGGTTGCAACCTGCCTACGGGTTTAATTGTCCAACAAGGGTGTAAGGCGGGGGCTGGGCAGTGTCAAGCTAAACCTGATAAGTGCATTGTTTTCAGCAACTCACTCAGCTACCCGCTTAGAACCCCATCCGCCCACGAATCGTATTCGTGGTCCTTCATTTCTTCCCGCCGATACAGCGATTCCCTGCTCTGCTGCTGCGGTTTGCAGCGGCTGGCTCCGATCATGCGGCACAAATATTCGGCAATTGTTGGCGTCAGCTGAACGAATTCTCCGCGCGCGGGATCCGTGCGCGAAACTTTTTCCAGCGTGAACACGTGTTCGTATTCGCCGCGCGAAGGAAATGGACCGAGCGCGGAAATATTTCTGCCATCTTCAATTTCCAAAGTTTGCTGCGCCCAATTTTCCGGCGAGCCGTACATTTCCGGCGCGCACCAGCGCTCGATGTGCCAGCGATTGTGCGCGGAATATTTTTGCGTGTAGCGCAGCTCGATCACTTCGCGCGTCACGCTTCCTGTTGCGTCCAGATCCGTCCAGCGTCCGCCAATCCAGCCGAGACGATTCCATCCCCACACGGCGCGGAAATTCGGTTCGCCAAAACGGTTGACGCCGCCTGCGCGTGCGAGTGCTTGCACAATAAAGTTCGGAGCTTCGTGTGATTCGTGTGTGATTTGGATCATGAGGAGCGTTTAATTGGGCGTGATGAATCAAAATTTCGCGTGACGCCGCTGCACAACAATGCCGACTAAATTTCTTACCCAGGTTTTCTAAATCGGCGGTAGCGCGAACGATCGTTGTCGGACCGACCGCTGAAATTTATTAACAAATTGACCGCGCGTGTACGCACCTGCTATATAACCGAGACTTACAAAAGCGTTTAAGACAGCTCGACCAGGAGATCGTTCATTGCAACGTTCAAGACTTCTCGTTTGCACAATATGGTTGGCGTGTGGAGCTCTGCTGCTATCGTTTGCTGACGCGAATTACGCGCAAAACCAGCCGCAGCATACGCTTACGTCCATTGCTCCTTGCTCCGATAATTCAAACGTGCCGCAATCCAACATTCGCTTGCAGTCGACAGCTGACGACATCGCAGCCGGAGCCCTGCCGTGGTACGAATATAAATCCGCGATTATCATCGAGCACGATCCGAGGGTTGCGATAATGCCCGGTACCGCGCGCACGACGGCAG
>CAWIZI010000008.1:0-40334 GCA_963840515.1 Terriglobia bacterium | reverse complement strand
TGCAAAAGTGTGGAATGTTTGGGGCGGTGCGGATTTTCATACTGTTGTTCCGTATTGGGCGTATTTCATTTTTCTTCAGAATTATTTTCAGGGAGCGACGTGGGCGCAAGTGTACTGGCTCGGCCCTCTATGGTCACTCGCAGTCGAAGAACAGTTTTATCTGCTCGCCCCTCCCGTCGTGCCAAACTCTCTCCCGCGCATCTGTTAAACGTGTTATCGGGCGTCCTCGTTTTCTCTTTGCTCTAAGACTATTTCTCTCCTCGATGTACGGCGCACGTTACGACTACTGGGGATCAACGCGTTCCACGGATTGGATGCCATGCCGTGCCGACGATCTTGCGCTTGGCATGATCGTTGCAACGCTATGGGCGAATCCGCAATCGCGCCTCCGTCTGCAGCAGAGACGGAACGTTTCTTATGCCGGACTTTTCAGTTGCGCCGTGGCGCTTCTGGCAATGTTCTATTGGATCATGAAGCCGGATTCCTTCGTGACCGCCACCATAGCCCGCACAGTGATTGGATTTTTCTTTGTCTTTCTTCTGATGATCACGTTGACGGACAAGGACGGCTTGCTGGGAAAAATACTCCGCTGGTCGCCGCTTCGAGAACTCGGTAAGGTCTCCTACTGCGTTTACATTATTCATCAGGCTGTAGCCTGGGTGCTTTATAGATCGCTGTTGCACTCCGAACCCCGTTTCGACGGCTGGCCCGCGATCTGTTTATCCATTGTTTCATTCGTGGTAACCGTGCTTATCGCCGAAGTCTCGTGGCGATATTTTGAGAATCCTTTGATCCGTCGAGGTCATCGGTATTCATACTGAGCTAGTCGATTTACCGTCGATTCGTTCGATCGATCACCATGAAGAAAGAAATTTTCATTTTGTGCTCCGAGCCACCCGAACAGCTAGGCGGCGTGGAAGCGTGCGTCCGTGAACAAGCCCGCGGTTTTGAAGCGCGAGGTTACGATGTGAAAGTGTTCCACCGTAAAAATTCCGGCCCGGCATGGTTCCGGCGCAACGATCAGCGCATCACTCACCATCTCACAGACACTTTGGTCGGTTTTTTTGTCGGGCGAACGGCGCAGAAGGCGATGCACCCCGATGTGGTGGCGGTTTTTTCTCATTCAACTGTGGGTTGGTATTCATTGCGCGTACCATCAGGCTGCAAACGGTTTCATATTTATCACGGGACGTATCGCGGGCAGGCAAAAGCAATCCGAAAATTTATTTCCTATCTCGGTTATTTGAAATTATCGTGGTGGGATTCTATGGTTTTGGAGCGCATGAGCGGACGCGGCAAACAAATCTTTGTCGTGTCGGAGACTACCCGTGCTGAAGTGAAGCGGTTGTTTGGCTACGACAGCATCACTCTGGGGAATCCGCTGGACATGAGCGATTTTCGTCCGATGAACCAGTTCGAGTGCCGCGAAAAATTGGGCCTGCCGCGCGATGGAGTCATCGGCGTGTTTGTAGGGAATACGCAACCGACCAAGGGCTTCCCCATGCTCCGCAAAATGACGCAATTATTCCCAAAAATAAATTGGGTTTTGATACTCCGTGGCGGAGCCGGCAACGACAGCGGATTGAATTCGTCTGTCCGCATCGTTCCAGACGTGCCACGCGTTCTCATGCCGCAATATTATTCCGCTGCGGATTTTTCCTTTTCTTCCTCATTATATGATTCTTTTCCGTACGCAATACCTGAGGCGCTGGCTTGCGGTCTTCCAGTTCTTTCCAGTTTGAACGGCGCAAGCGATCAATTTTTGCGTGTTCCTCCTCTCGACCGCTTATTGATTGAAGACCCGAACAACGAGAAGGGCTTCGCGGAAGCAACCCAAGAAATTAGCAGCCGCCCGGAATTTTATAGAAGAGCAGCCAACGAATTGGCGCGTCCGGCAGTAGAAGAATGGATGAGTCTCGATAACTGGTGGAAAAGATTTACGGAACTCACGGGGCTGTGAGGCGGACTTGAAATCAAAAATTATCCGAAACATCGTAGTCGGCGCCATCGCCATACAGCCGGAGTCGGTAAAGCGCTGGTTGGTCCGCCATCCTCGCATAATTCTAGGGGTGCTGTTTCGCTTGGAGCGCGAAGACGTCGTGATTTCCCCCGCTGGCCCCCGAGGTTCTCGTTTTCAAATGAAACTTAGCTGGCAGGGCCACACCACTTACGTAATTGGGGCCTACGAAAACGACTTCATTGCTGTGATGCGAAGCTATCTTCATCGCGGCGACACCTGCGTCGACGTTGGCGGGCATTTGGGCTACTACGCTTTAGTTATGTCCCAACTCGTTGGGCCCTCGGGCCACGTAATTTCTTTTGAACCGGTCCCCTCAAATATGTCTGTGTTGAAAGAAAATATCTCCCTCAACAACGCAACCAATGTGGAACTTGTGAATGCAGCCCTTGGAGAACGGCCTGGCACTGTGCCCTTGATCTGTCCAGAGAATTTTGAGCTCAGCTGGACTCCGTCGATTCGGGGATACAGTGTTGAGGGCTCTCGAAACTCCATTGACGTGCGTATGGATACGCTGGACGCATTTTTGCAGCGCGGTCAGTACAAGCCAACGGTAATTAAGATTGACGTCGAAGGCGCCGAGCTGGATGTCCTCAGCGGAGCCGTCGAAACACTTCGGACCACTCGTCCAACCGTCTTGCTCGAAATTCACGGATGGGGCGACGCAACAAGCGACAAGATTCTGGCGCTATTTTCATCAGTTGGATACAAAGCCTCCGTCACCGGCACGCGCGGCCACGAGGCTTTCTGTGTCGCCGTCCCGAATGACCTCGAAGCATCGAAGGGCGCTCAACTGTAACTCCTCATGCGTGACGCAATCATATTTTCCGGAACCGCATGGGAAAGCTGGAACGTCTTCGAGCGTTTCTCCGTGGCGCTTTCTCAACTCGGAGTCCGAGTTCTCTATTGCGAGAATCCTGTCTCGCGAACGAAAAACGCGGCTTCACCGTCGGACGAAGTTGCCCCCGGCGTTTTCCGATTTCGTCCTCGGATTTGGGGTCACCGCCTGAACACTTTTTCGCCGTTAGCATCAGCGCAGTCACGGATGGTAGCGAAACAAGTTGACGCCGAAGCGAAAAAACTTAAGTTAAAGAATCCTTTTTTCATTTACGGATACATGGGGCGCCTCTTGCCGACTTGCCACCAGATGCAACTCCGCGGCTACTCTCTAATTCACGTCTCCATGGATAAGCCGCAGAATCAATTAATGGATCATGCTTCGATAGCGGCCAAAACGCTCGTCATCCCGCAAGCGAGCTATGATGAGTTGCGCGCAAAACTTGGCGATCGAGTAGTGAAACTGCCGCAATTGGGATCGATCTTAGGAAGGAAAATCGAAGAATCAGCCGACCTGCAAGACCCCGCTGCGTTTCACTCAATCCCACACCCAAGACTGACCTACCTCGGCGCACCCCAATCTCGATTAATGCTTCCGGTTCTCCGCGAAATTCTGGCTGCCCGCCCACAATGGCACTTCGTTCACTTCGGCGCGCCAGATACACTCAATTCACCAAATGCTCACGCGATGCCCTGGATGTCGAAAGCTGACTTATCGCGCGTTCTTGCCGCGACTGATGTCGCCTTCATGCCATACGATTGCGCTAACGAGCAAAGTCTCAATTGTGTTCCGCTGAAACTGCTGGACCACTTCGAGCTTGGTACGCCCGTCGTCTCGACTCCTATCATCAGCACTCGCGAACTCCGCGATGTCGTCTACCTGGGTAAAAACGCAGCTGAATTAACAAGCGCGATCGAATCCGCATTGGCCGAAACGTCAGACAGTCCCAAGCGAGCGCGAAGAAAAGAAATTGCGCGCGAACACTCTTTAGAAAATATTGCCGCGTTTCTCAAAAAAGTGCTTCCTCTCCATGACTAATTTCTTCAACAGCATTATTGTTGGTCAGGGGACGTTCGTTGCCATCTGATCCACATCTCCGAATCAACGCCGCAACTTCGATCGTCGCGCTCCTCGGCCGACCAGACTCGCCCACCGACGCGCTCGAAGATTATTGCAACTGGCTGAAGCGCGCGCTCGAACAACAGGGCCAACCGATGGAAATCCAGCGCGTTCCCTGGGCTGCAAATGGGTGGCTCAGTCGGCTCGCGTGGACATGGCGTGAAGCGCAAAACTGGCGCGGCCGCTGGGTTTTATTGCAGTACACCGCTCTCGGTTGGTCGAAGCGCGGATTCCCGCTGGGCGCGGCAATCACAATCTGGATCGCCCGCCATCGCGGCGCGAAATGCGCAATTGTTTTTCATGACGCTCTGCCGTACAGCGCGCCCCGATTTATCGATCGAATTCGGCGCGTCGTGCAAGTCTGGGTGATGCGCAAACTTTATCGGCTCGCGTTACATTCAATCATGACGGTTCCAGTCGAAAATGTCCCCTGGCTCCCGCGTCCCGCAACGAAAGCCGTATTTATTCCGATTGCCGCGAATCTTTCCGGCACTCTTGTGAAATTGAATGACTCCAATTCCGTTCGCGGAAATAATTTCCCGAAAAAGATCGCCATCTTCGGCGTAACCGGCCCTCCGCGATTGCAGCCCGAAGTGGAATTCATCGCGCAAATCGTCCGTCAAGCAACAGAACAATTAGGCCCAACAAAACTTCTCGTACTCGGCAGGCACGCACAGGAAGCGGAATCGCCGCTTCGTGCTGCGCTCGCCGGCACAAAAGTAGAAATCGAAATCCACGGTGTTCTGCCCGCTGATGAAATCGAACGCCGTCTCTCTGAATCGGACGCCCTTCTATTTCTACGCGGAGGAATTTCCAGCCGCCGCGGCAGCGCTCTCGCCGGAATTGCCTGCGGGTTGCCCGTCGTTGCATTTGAAGGCGCGGAAACCGGCCCTCCCATCACTGAAGCCGGAGTGATGCTTTCTCCCGAAGGTGATCGCACCGCGCTCGCAAATAATTTGGCGACGTGTGCTTTCCGATGACACTCTCCGAAGCGATCTTCGCAAACGCAGCCTGGAAGCGCGCGAGAAGTATTTTTCCTGGAATGAAATCGCGCGAGAATTTTTGCAGGTGCTCAACAATGCCTGAGCAAATCGCTGAGCGCCGCTATCGCGTGCTCCTCATCGCCACTCACGCCGTTCAATACGCTTCGCCCGTATTTCGCGAAATGGCGCGCAATCCGCGCCTGGATATCGAAGTAGCCTACTGCAGTTTGGTGGGCGCCGAAGCTGGCGTTGATAAAGAATTCGGCGTTGAAGTGAAGTGGGATGTTCCTCTGCTCGATGGGTATCCGTGGACGCAGGAGCCGAATCGCGCGCGTCATCCGGCGCTCGGCCACTTTTTCGGCCTCATAAATACCAGCCTGTGGCGCAAAATCCGCAAAGGCCGTTATGACGCCGTCGTATTGTACACAGGCTACCGCTACGCAACTTTCTGGATTGCACTCGCCGCTGCGAAAATCACCGGCGCCAAAATAATGTTCGGCACGGATGCAACAACAATTCAGCTTCGCGATGGTCCGCGCCTGAAAAGTTGGCTCAAGCCGCATATCCTGTCATTTGTATTTCATCGTGCGGATGCAACCTTCGGCACGTCCGTCGCCGGAAAAGAATATTTGAAGAGTTTGGGAATTCCGCCAGAACGAATTGGAGTGGTGCCTCTCGTCGTCGACAACGACTGGTGGCTCGCGCGCTCGAGCGCCATCGATCGCTCTGCCGTGCGCGCAAGTTGGGGCGTGCCAGCCAACGCTCCAGTCGTAATTTTTTGCGGAAAGCTTCAGCCGTGGAAACGCCCGTTCGATTTATTGCGCGCATTCGCTGCCGCCGGCGTGCCCGGCGCGCATCTTGTCATTGCGGGCGACGGCCCGCTCGCAAATGAACTGACGCAAGTAGCGGCACAGCTCGGTATCAGCGAGCGGGTTCATTTCCTCGGATTTCAGAATCAATCACAACTCCCAGCCATCTACAGCTCTGCGGATCTGTTCGTCCTTCCATCAAAATACGATGCGTGCCCGGCGGTCGTCTGCGAAGCGATGCTGTGCGGGCTCCCGGCAGTCCTAAGCGACGAAATTCGGGGACGCAGAGAACAAATTGACGAAGGAGAAACAGGTTATATTTTTCCATGCGGGAACGTCGACGCACTCGCCGAAATCCTGCGCCGCACACTCGCCGATCCCGCCAAGCTCGCGGCAATGGGAATATCGGCGCGGCGCAAAATGGATTCATTTTCTCCAACTACTAACGTGAAAGCGTTCCTGGAATTGCTCGATGCAACGCTTGGAAAACCGCAAGCAGCGAAATCATGAAACAATACGCGCGTCAGCAATCTTAAAGTCCAAATGAATATTCTGATTTACTCCCATGCTTTCGCGCCGCAAATTGGCGGCGTCGAAACCTACGCGTTGCTTCTCGCGCGGGGTCTGGCCTCTCGTGGCGCCGGCAAATCGGTTCGCGTAACGGTCGTCACGCAATCGCCACAGAGCAATTTCGATGACTCCGCAATGCCATTCGCAATCGTCCGCCAACCCGGAATCACGCAACTCCGAAAATTAATTCGCGAATCAGACGTCGTTCATCTCGCCGGCCCGGTAATAGTGCCGCTCGCACTCGCATTGCTCGCCCGCAAATCCGTCGTCGTCGAACATCACGGCTATCAAGCCAGCTGCCCGAACGGGTTGCTTCTCTATCAGCCCACAAAAACCGCGTGCCCGAATCACTACATGCGCAATGAATTTTCAGCTTGTCTCAAATGCAACGCGTCCGAATCGGGATGGCTTGCCAGTGTAAAGATGCTTCTGCTCACCCCGCTACGAAGATGGCTCTGCCGCCGCGTAAATGTGAATCTTTGCATTACAAATCACGTCGCCCAAAGAATCGAACTTCCGCGTTCGCAGGTGGTTTACTACGGCATTCCGGAACCATTCACAACAGAAATTGTAAGCGCCCCAAAACAAATCACGCCGACGTCACCTCTTTCCGTCGGATTCTTAGGCCGACTAGTCGAAGAAAAAGGAGTCCCGACTCTCATCGAAGCCATGCACATGTTGCATGATAAAAAAGGTCGCGTGAGCATCACCATCATCGGCGATGGTCCTCAACGTCCGGTGCTGGAAGCCATGGCTCGCGAGCAAAATGGTTTTCAGCCCGCGATTTCTTTCCTAGGTTCACTGCAGGGTGAAAAACTTTTCGCCGCTCTCGCCAATGTCGAGGTGCTGGTGATGCCATCCGCCAACGAAGAACCAGCCGGACTCGTCGTCATGGAGCAGATGATTCGCGGCTGTCCCGTCATCGTTTCCGATCATGGCGGTGGGCCGGAACTTACCGGCGATGCCGGCCTAAAATATCCTCCGGGAAACGCCGCGGCCCTCGCCGCGTGCATTCGTCAGTTGGCCGACGATCCAACCCTGTTGCGCGAACTCGGCGTCCGCGCGAAAAATCGCGCCATCGCAATTTTTTCTCTCGACCGCATGATCGAAGAACATTTCAAAATCTTCGAGAAATTATTCGTCGAAACTTCGCGATGAAAGAAAATTCGCGCCCGCAATAACGCGGAATCATTCAACGAAAGAAACCGTGAAGCGCATCAAGCCCACTAAGAAAACAACCCTGCAATCCAGGGAACGCCTGCGCCGCACCTTTCGTCCCAAAAACGTTCGGATCCTATTCGTCGGCGAATCGCCCCCTGCATCTGGCCGATTTTTCTATCACGCGGACTCTGGCCTTTACCGCGCCATCCGCGAAGCGTTCGTCAAATCGTTTCCCAATCTGCGCCAAGCCGATTTTCTAAAATCATTTCGCAACCTCGGCTGTTATCTGGTCGACTTGTGCGAGCGTCCCGTCGATCGTCTTCCACCCAAAATGCGAAGAAAATTGTGCCGCGCCAGCGAACTTCATCTAACCAAATCGATCCGCTCGCTTCGTCCGGAAATCATAATCGTCGTCATCCGCTCAATCGCCCGCAACGTCCAGCGCTCCGAACGTCAATCAAACTGGTCCGGCCGGCACGTTGAACTTCCCTATCCCGGGCGCTGGATCCGCCACCGAACCGCCTTCATCCGGCAGCTCGTCCCCATCCTCCGCCAATCTTTTCCCTCCCAATCTGATAAAGTGCCTGTAAGTCGTTGATATCTGCGGGTTGGCCGGTGGCGGGCGGCCATTGGAGCCCATTTCAGGGCAACAGGATACCCGCCCGGAATGTAAGTTTTTCACTCATCCATGCGTATCTCTAAGTGGAAGCGCGGAATTGGCCGGAGGGCATGAACGCATCAGACCAGCTGGAATTGGCTGAATGCATCACCCGAGCCCGAACGGGCGACCTCGAAGCTTGGGGCGAGCTCTACCGGGAATTTGCCGGGCCGATTTTCCGTTTCTGTCGGCGTTCGTTGCATACCAAGGAAGACGCCGAGGACGCGACCACCGAGATATTTATGAAGGTGCACGAAAAACTCGCGCAGTATGATTCCACTCGGCCATTCCAAGCCTGGCTCTACAAAGTGGCCGCGAACCACTGCTGGGATTCACTTCGCCGCCGCCGCATCCGTCAGGATCTCGAAACCGAAGGCGTCGAAGAAATGCCGCTCGAGCATCCCGATCCAAGTCAACTAAATCTATTGCTTGACGCGCAAAGCACCAAAGAAATGCGCGACGCTCTAAAAAAACTTCCCGCCCGGGCCCGCATGGCGCTCGTCCTGCGTTATTACACAGACATGAGTTACGACGAAATCGCGGAGACTCTCGGCGTGCGCCGCAATTTTGTCGGAGTCGTTTTGCTGCGCGCTCGCCACCAACTACGCGAAGCACTCACCGGACAAACAATGCAAGGAATGAACTTGGAGCAAACTCCATGAGCCAATTTAACCAAAACGCTGACGGCTTCGTCCGTCACTATGACGAAATAACTTGCCTGCAATATCTCGAGGGACTGCTCGACCGCCCCACCGCGCGCGAACTTTCTTCGCACACCGATCAGTGCACGGACTGCCGCGAACTGATGCACGCTCTGGAGCGCGAATCACGTTTGCTCAGCAACGCTCTTCGTGAACAAGAAGAAGCGGTGCCCGCGCACTTGCTGGCCGGTCCGGTTCGCGATAAAACTCCGTGGGCCTGGGTTGCTTCTTTCGGCTTGGCCGCCGCCGGCGTTTATTGGCTGTGGACGTCTTTCATCAATCCCGCTATGGCGCAGGCCAGCGAAGCGGGGTTTGGCAGCTCTGATTTATTGACGACTTTATTTTTTCAAGGTGCACTTTGGAAAGGATGGCCCGAAATGTGGTCTTTAATTCAGGGAGTGGCAGTTGTGTCGCTCTCAGTGATTGGCTTCTTCTTGCTGCGCCGCAGCTTGCGCAAGTTCAACACCATCGCAATGGTGGTGACGGCGCTGCTCGTCGCGCTTGGATTGCCCGTCGGCGCATCCGCCAGTGAAATTCACCGTCACGAAACTCACTACACTCTTCCCGCCGGCGCCGTCGTGAAAGACGATCTCATCGTCTTCGGTGATTCCGTTCAAATTGATGGAACCGTGGACGGTGACTTGATCACTTTCGGCCGCAATTTGACCATCACCGGGCACGTAACGGGCGACGTGATTTCTTTTGGCGCATTTACACAGATCAGCGGAACCGTAGACGGCAGCGTTCGCAGTTTCTCCAATCAACTCATGTTCCGCGGAAAAATTGGAAAAAATTTGATGGTTTTCACCAATCAGTTGGAAACCGACGCGCAGTCCACCATCGGCTGGGGCGCGACCATATTCGTCGGTGGTGAAGCTTCGCTAAATGGCCGCATCGAGCGCGGCATCCTTGGCTATACCGAACACATGGACTTGAACGGTTTCGTCGGAGGAAATACGGATTTGAAATCGAGCGTCAGCTTTACCGTTGGTCCACAGGCGCAGACGATGGGAAAGATCGCTTACACCGGGTCCGTACAGCCGGAAGTTTCCAGTTCCGCCAAGCTTGCCAGCCCCGTTGAAACTACCATTGAAGTTCAGAAAATCGATTGGTATGCCCGAACTACCTACTGGCACAAGTTGCTGTACTGGGGCGCCTCATTCGTTCTTGGCTTGGCGATCCTCCTGATCGCTCCCGGATTTTTCACGGAAACGGTTCGGAACGTGGAGCGATTCGGTGTGTCGCTAGGCGTAGGTGTGCTTACAATTCTCGCGGTGTTCGTTGTTGCAGTAGCCGTTTGTTTCACCATCGTGGGACTCGCCGTTGGCATCTCGACTTTGCTCATTTGGCTTATCGCAATGTTCAGTTCAAAGTTGTTCGTTGCGACTTGGCTCGGCCGCAAACTCATCGGTAAGAATGCCTCCGTAGGTGTCGCCGCCGGCAAGAAGATGTGGCCTGTGCCCTACAAAGGCGCGCTCATCGGCCAGTTTGCATTGGGTCTTGTCTTGCTTGATGCGGTACGAATGATTCCGTACGTAGGCTTCTGTATCGCCGTATTGGCGCAAGTAGGGGGATTTGGCGCGCTGGCGCTCACCATCTATCGCCGGATCCATCCCGGCGTGAGCTCCGCAATCGAAGCCGCGCCTGTCACCGCGTAGGCTGGGTTCCTGAACGTATCCGTTCCGGAATTTTGCTGCCGCTCTAAATAATTCCGAGCGGTTTGGCAACTTGCTCCAGTATTTCGCAAGCGCGTTCAAGATCGCTGCGCTTGTGCGTCGCCGTAACAATCGCCCGCAGCCGCGCTTTTCCTTCCGCCACCGTCGGAAATCCCACGGCGGGCGCGTAAACTCCGGCATCAAATAATTTTTTCGAGAATTCAAACGCCTTCGCCGCTTCTCCCACATGGATCGGCACAATCGGCGTTTCGCTCGTTCCAAATTTAAATCCGCGCTTCTTCAGTTGACGCTTAAAAAATTTTGTATTCGACCACATTTTCTTAATCAGCCGCTCGCCTTCTTTGGAGTCCAACAATGTGAACGCCGCTATGCACGCCGCTGCCGAAGCTGGTGGATGCGAAGTGGAAAATAGAAATGGCCGCGCGCGCCTGTAAAGAAAATCAATCAAATCGCGCGATCCGCATACGTATCCGCCCATCACGCCAATCGCTTTGCTCAAAGTTCCCACTTGAATGTGCACGCGCCCGTGAACGCCGGCATAATCCACCGTTCCGCGCCCGTTTTTCCCCAGCACGCCCGACGAGTGCGCATCGTCGATCATCATGATGCAATTATATTTTTCGGCCAGATCGCACAGCTTCGCCAGCGGCGCGATATCTCCGTCCATCGAAAATACGCCGTCCGTAATCAGCAGTTTATGTCCCGGCCAATTTTCCGTTTCCTTGCAGATGCGCTCGCAATCCGCCACATCCTTATGTTTGAAAACTTTGATCGTCGCGCGCGAAAGCCTGCAGCCATCAATAATGGACGCGTGATTCAGTTCGTCCGAAATAATTAAATCTTCCTTCCCAAGAATCGCCGAAACTGTTCCCGCATTCGCCGTAAATCCGGACTGAAACACCACGCATGCTTCCGTGCCCTTGAATTTCGCAATCTGTTCTTCCAGTTCCATGTGCAGCGTCATCGTTCCTGCAATCGTTCGCACCGCTCCCGCGCCCGCTCCATATTTCTTCACCGCGTCAATCGCCGCGCGCTTCAAAGCCTTATTCGTCGTAAGCCCCAGATAATTATTTGAGCTGAGGTTGATCACCTCGCGCCCGTCAAATATCGCCACGGGCTTCTGCTCACCATCCAGCACATGCAGTTTCGAGTAAAGCCCTTTGGCTTTCAGCTCCTCAATTTGGTCGTGAAGATACGAAAGCGGATTTTGCGGTGTGGTCATAACACGCCCCTTACGAAGTGAATTAAATGATCCGGTTTACAAATATTATTTCGCGCGAATGTCAGCGCGGCACGCCATTCGGATAAAACAAAACTTTCCCCGGCAGTCCGCCCTCCAACATCTTGAACGCTTCAGCAAACTTGTCCAGCGGCAACCTTTCCTTAAACAGCAGCTCCAAATTTAATTTCCCCGACTTCAGCAAATCCGTCATCTGCACCCAGGTCTCAAACATTCTCCGCCCGAAAATTCCGTGCACCGTTGCACCCTTAAAAATAATATCGTTCACCAAATCCAATTCAACAGGCTTTGACGGAATCCCCAACAACGACGCCCTTCCCCCCGCCCGCAGCATCTGGAATCCCTGCCGGATCGCCACCGGATGTCCGCTCATTTCCAGCAACACATCCGCGCCCGATCCGCCCGTCGCCTCAATCACCTGCTCCACAACATTTCCGGCCGCATTACCCACCGAAGGATCCAGCGCCACATCCGCGCCCATTCGCAGCGCCATCGCGCGGCGTTCCGCATTCACTTCTGTCGCAAAAATTTTTGACGCGCCGCACGCCTTCGCCACCGCAATCGCCATCAATCCAATCGGCCCCGCGCCCGTCACCGCCACAGTCTGCGCCGCTATCGGCCCCGAAAGCACCGTGTGCACCGCATTCCCTAGCGGATCCATAATCGCGCCGTAATGTTCCGGAATCGCCGGATCAATTTTCCAAATATTCGCCGCCGGAATACTCACAAATTCCGCGAAGCATCCGTTCTCATCAATCCCAATAATTTTCAAATTCTGGCAAACGTGCGGCTGTCCCATGCGGCACTGGCGGCAATGTCCGCAATTCACATGCATTTCTGCGCTCACAAATTCGCCCGGCCTGGCCATAATCGGATTCACATCCGACCCAACTTTCTCCACCACGCCGCAAAATTCGTGGCCAAACGTCATCGGTGGCTTAATCCGGGAAGCCGACCACGGGTCCCACGCATAAATATGTAAATCCGTCCCGCAGATGGAAGCGGCGCGCACGCGCACCAGCACATCATTCGGCCCAATCGTAGGAACGGGAACATTTTCCAGCGCAGCGCCACGCTCCGCGCGCGGTTTTCTCAATGCCTGCATCATGCCAGTCGTCATTTTGTTTTGTGCCCCAGAAAACGGTGGGCTAAGGATGGTAGCACAGCGGCCAACGCGCTTGCTATTTTGCTCGCGGATCCGGCAGGCGCTTCAACACTCCAATGGATTCGAGATCCTTCAGGTACTCGAAAAGGATGTCAAAATCGACCGGGCCATATTCCGTCGAAAGTGCCCAGTTGATATCTCCAACGTCGTGTTTACCGTCAATAAAGTTAAGGGCCTCGTAGGCATACTCTTCGCCCGACCCCCAAAGACCCTGGAAGTCGAGCAGTTTTGGGCGCGGCAGGTTGTTTGCGGCGAGGTGATCGGTGAAATAATCATAGCCAAACACAGACATCGGGCCTTTAGGGTGTTCGTTTCGGACATAAACTATCTCGTCGTCGGTGAACACGGAGTGAAACCGAACAGCTATTTGGCCATGAGGAAGTGCATCTGGAAAAAACAGCATTCGTCGGCTCGTTTTGAACGTGGCAAATTCGGCCCTCTCTAATTCAGTCGGAACTGAGAATGTTGCCAACGAATCAATAATTCCATCTTCGTTCTCGAGCATGGTTCGTTCATGGATTTGCATCTCGAGAGGTTGGAGTGCCGTCGATAGTTGGAAAGTTTTCGCAACGCGGCGAAGGCTGTCAGCTTTTATTACGCGGAAAATCGGGCCAACATCAGAGCCCGAAAACTTCGCCAAAAAATAACCACTAGCCGCCCCAATAAACGCCGCTCTCTTCAATTTCGTCGGATCAATATTCGCCGACGTATCCCCGTTCGTATGAATGTACCGATCCGGCCAATCATTCAAATAAATCGTCGGAATCCGAAATGATCCTTCCTGATAAACGTCGTGATCGCTCCCCATCGAGTAATCCGCAAACTCCGCCTGCAGCGCTTCCTTCCCACCCTCCGCCGAAACAAACGGATAAAGCGCCGCGCCAGTGCTCGCATAAAGATCGCTCTCGCGATTCACAAAATCGCCAAACGCTTCGCCAACGTCGTACACGAACGAAGGCAAACTCATCGGCCCGCGCGTCACATGAAAAATCGCTTTCGTCGCCGGCCCGCCACCAACCATATCCATGTGCACCACGGCTTTAATTCGCGACGCAAATTCCGGCCGTGCATTCAGCAAAGTCGTAGTGCCTTCGATTTCCGGCGGCCAAATAAATCGCAATGTCCGCGCCGGACGCGCCAGCTTCCCTTCCGTAATCAACTTCTGCAAAGTCCGCGCCACTTCCAAAATTGTCACGCACCCGCTGGCATTGTCATTCGCTCCCGGCCGCTGATGATCCAAATGGCAACTAAAGGCAATTTCCTGCGCTCGCGCAGTTTCGGATCAGCTCCCGGAATCGTCGCCGTAACAATATTGTATGCACCCGAATGTTGCCCGGCCTTCACCACCGCGTGCAATCGAATCGTCTCGCCACGCGTCAATCGTCAATCGCAGCTCGCGCGCCGTTTTCAATCGACGCCATAAACGCAAACGTCTTCACCGGCGCAAAACTTTCCAAATGTCCCCAACGAATTAAATTTTCGTCCTCGCCCTGCCAGGCCTGCGGCTGATTTAACGCATAGCTGACAATTCCCGCCGCTCCATGAACTTCCACCGCCAGATGTTGCACTGCTCCCGGGCTGCGCCGCCGCCAAAACAATTTTTCCGCGCACATCTTTTCCCGCGTAATCCGATTCCTTCGTCCCATCTCCAACATCTACCAAATCCGCCGTCACGTCCGCACTTTCACTATCTTCCGCAAGCGTCACCGGCATCGCATCCCAACTCGCCAGCCGCACCGCCGGACTCCATTTCCCGTCCAACTCGCCCATCTCCCACAGTTCCGCAAAATCCGCATCCCACGGCGGACGCGATCTCTGCGTTCCATAAAATATTTTTCCATCCGCGGGAAACTCCAGAATTTGCACATCGCTCAATCCATAAGCCCGAGCGCGTTCCGCCACCAACTCCGCCGCATCATGAAATCCCCGCGATCCGCGCACGCGATGGAATCTCACAATCCCTTCCAAATTTCTTTTCGCCGTCTCGCCCGACAACTCTTGATCCAGCGCCCCAACTTCCGCCGCGCTCAACAAGGGAGGTTTCTGCGCATCAGCCGCCGGCGACGTATGCTGCGCACCCAACGGCCGCGCAAATAAAAAAATCAGCGCCACCAACAAACTGCACGAAACTTTCGCAAACATTCGCAAAGAAATCCTCACCTCGTCCTCCTCGACCCGCGCGACACAAGCGGCCCATTCTACGCCCGTTCCAAACCCATTTCGCGCAGCGCAGAGGATTTCATCGAGCCTCCTCACCTCGACGCCAAATTTCACCACCGCACCACCTCAGCTTCCGATACAATTCCGCCACGCCGCGAATGCATCCGCGGCCTCACCGGAGGAACAGCGTGAGCTTTTCCGAGCGTTGGCAGGAAATTCGCACCGGCTTCGAGCGCCCCTTTTGGGTCGCCAACATCAGCGAACTTTTCGAGCGCCTTTCCTATTACAGCGTGCAAGCCGTTCTCGCGCTCTACTTGGTCAAAAGCCTTCACTTCGCCGACGCGCAAGCCGGCGATCTAATCGGCTACTTTGGCGCGGTCGTTTGGTTCCTTCCGATTTTCGGCGGCGCGCTCGCCGACCTGCTCGGTTTTCGCCGCACCCTAGCCTTCGCTTATCTAGTTCTCACCATCGGCTACTTCCTGCTCGGCTCGCTCAACGCGCCGTTCATGGCGCCGATGCGCGCCATCATGACCATGCCGCATCTATTGCTCCTAATCCTTTTAATTCCCGCGCTCGGCCCAGCAATCGTAAAACCGTGCGTCGTGGGAACCACAGCCCGCGCCTCGAAAGAAAATGTTCGCTCCATCGGCTACTCGATTTACTACACGCTGGTAAATGTTGGCGGCGCGTTAGGCCCGCTACTGGCATCCGTCATCGGCCCGAAATACGGCGAAGCAAATGTCTTTCGCCTCGCATCGGTATTCGTTTTCATAATGTTTTTGTTCGTTTTGTTTTTCTTCAAAGAACCAACGCGCACCGCGGCTGCGTCGGGTGTCGGACTCGTCGCCACCATGCGCAATTTCATCACCGTCGTTTCAAATATCCGCTTCATGACTTTTCTTCTGATTTTCTCCGGCTTCTACATCGTCTTCTGGCAGATGTATATCGCGCTCCCGCTTTATTTTTCGCGCTTCGTATTTCCCGCCGCCAACGTGCCGCGCATTCTCAGCACTGAAGCCATCGCGGTAATCTGCCTCCAGGTTGCCGTCGCATATGCCATCCGGAAAATCCCAACGTTCGCCGCAATGACGTTGGGAATCGCAATCGCCGGCGCATCCTGGCTGATTCTCGCCGCGCACACCAGTCCGTGGGCCGCAGTCGCGGCGCTCGCAGTACTCGCATTAGGCGAAATGATTCAAGCCGCGCGCTATTACGAATATATTTCACGTCTCGCGCCCGTCGGTCAGCAAGGCACCTACATGGGATTCGCGTTTCTTCCCATCGCGATTGGCTTCCTAATCGGCGGAAAAATTGGCGGACGCATGGTCCACTATTTCGGAGACGTTGTCGGAACTCCGCGCACCGTCTGGCTGGTAATCGCGGGAATCGGATTTGCCACGGCAGCGCTCATGCTCGTGTTCAACGCATTCGTGAAGCCGCTGCAGGAAGCCAAACCTTGAATCGCGCGGCGCGCGGCCTCGCCGTTGGATGTCTGACGCTCGCCAGCGCTTGGACAATTTTCGCCGCAGCACAAAAATCCTCGCCCTCAACGCCAAAATCCGGCGCCTCTGTAATCAACCTAGCAGCAGTCGCTTCCGGCCAAAAAATCTACGCAAAGCAATGCGACATCTGCCACTTCGCCACCAGCAAAGCCAAAAAAATCGGCCCCGGACTCGCCAACATTTATCCCAGTGGAAAATTTTCAAACGGAAAAAAAGTAGATGACGCAGCGATGCGTGCATGGATTGAATCAGGCGGCAAGGATATGCCCGG
Source organism: Terriglobia bacterium (assembly GCA_963840515.1). Taxonomy (GTDB): domain Bacteria; phylum Acidobacteriota; class Terriglobia; order Acidiferrales; family UBA7541; genus DASTCZ01. The sequence continues at coordinate 23,464 of CAWIZI010000008.1, read as the reverse complement.
ATTTAAAGATACTCTGAAGCCCAACGAAATCCGGGATCTGCTCGCCTACCTTCGTACCCTCTAAATTTCCTTCGCCCAAAAATAAAAACCCTCAGGCAATTTCGGAATCAGCTCATTCCTTTTGAAAGGAATCGCAAATCTCGAATCGCCCGAGGGCTTCTAAATCGTCAAGCAGGCCGCGGCGAAATTCATATTGGGACACTTCTTCGCCGTCGCAGGCGAAAGAGTACGCCCAAGCGAGCCGCCGGAATTTTTCTGCCGGCAGCGCCGCGCCAAAACTAGCTCAAAATCGCGTCCTTGAAAGCCTTCGACGCGCGCAAGCGCACTACTGTCTTGGCTTTGATCTTGATCGCTTCGCCGGTTTGCGGATTGCGGCCCATGCGCGCCTTGCGGTGCGCCTTCACCGCGCGGCCGATGTTCGGAATCACAAACTTGCCCGCGCCGCCCTTGCATTCCTTCACTGCCAGCGCCAGCAATTCGTCAAAGAACGCGACGATGTGCTTCTTTGAAACTGGCTTTTCTTTGGTGCTCAACTTCTCGGCCAGCGTGGCCACAATCTTGGACTTGCTCATTGGCTTTGCCATCTATATCAAATCTCCTTCTCAAGTGGTTTGGGTTTGGTTCTGACTGCGCAGGATTGATCCTGCAACCGCATGAACTATAGCCACACTTTCACTGCAAGGCAAGCGGAAAGGTGAAAACACCCAAAGAAAATGCGGTCTCCCGCATTGCCTCGCGCAATCCAAAATCTCTTCTTGCTTTTCGCTTGATGTGCTACGCTCGCGCGTCCTCATTCTTTCTAGTTCCCGAAACCGAAAATTAGAGATAGACTCAGCCCAGTTGCAGCACTCTCAAGTTCCGTTCGCCGCTCATCATATTGATTAAGCTGCCTTTGAGGGATGTCGTTTCAAATTTAAGATTCAAGCAATGATTTGCTGATCGCCGATTGCCAATTACGAAGATAAGAGTTTGCCCGCCATTCTTAAAGAAAAGAAATTTGCTCTGGAAACTGAAGAGGATAAATGACGAAGGTCATACTCGTTAATCCGGCGAATTCCACAATGGGATATAGCATCATCACTCCCAGATGGTTATTCGTGTTGGCCATGGCTACGCCGGTTGACCTCGTTGGCAATCCGACGCTCGTTGACGAATCAATTTCTCGCTTTGATGCGAGCATCGTCGAACCCGGCGACATCGTCGGAATCGGAATCAGCACCGGAAACTGTCAGGCTGGATATCGAGTGCTAGCCGAGTGCAAGAAAAAAGGTGCGACAGTAATCATCGGCGGAATTCACGCCACAATTTTTCCAGATGAACCGCTCGAGATGGGCGCCGACGCGGTGGTCACAGGAAATGGCGACGTTGTCTGGGGCAAGGTCGTCAAAGACGCATTGAGCGGCACTTTGCAGAAGCAGTATGTTGGCGGCCGCGTTTCCGGCGAGCAACTTTTGAAAGCGCGCTGGGACATTCTGGATCCTCGGCAATATATGTTCGCCACAATTCAAACCGTTGCGGGCTGCCCGGAAAATTGCAGCTTCTGTTCCGTGTGGGTCACTGACGGACGCCAACCGCGCCAGCGCCTGACCGACAAAATCATCGAAGAAGCGAACGAATTATATGAGCGCGGTTTCCGCTACATTGTTTTCGCCGACGATAATTTCAATCCCTCAACTTTGGGCCGCATCGCGCGCGAAAAGAGTCCCGGCATCCGAAAAGATCTGGAACGAATCCGTGAAGAGCGTCTGAAATTTTTCGACGAATACGATCGCTCCGTTCCGAAGGATTTATTTGCGTTCACGCAGATGACCGTCGAAGTTACCAGCGACGAAGAATATCTTGCCGCGATGTACAAAAAAATGCGCATCCGCGCGGCGCTCGTCGGCGTTGAATCGTTTTCTGAAGAAGGCCTGAAATCCGCGAACAAAACCTGGAATCCCGTCGGCCAAAAAATGGTCGAGACCATCGAACAAATTCAGGACGCGGGAATCATGGTGCTCAGCTCAATTATTTGCGGGCTGGAAACGGACACGATTGACACCATTCGCACCATGCGAAATTTCGCCATCGAATCCGGAACGGTTCTCGCCCAATTCACTTTCTATCATCCGTATCCCGGAACGAAGGATTTCCACGAATTCACCAGCGACATAAAAAATCTCGCAAAAGTGAATTTCACTCCGAAACACAAATCCAAAATGCTGGACGAGCGTTTCTGGCTAAAACCCATCAACGAAAATGACGTGATGGTTCATCCCAATATCGCCAAGACCGATTTGAAAGTAGAAAATAAAAAGTGCTGGGATCAATTTTATTCCATTCGCGAATCCCTTAAACGCACGCAGCGCAGCCGCTTAACAAAAAAGTGGCCTCTTCCCGCGAAAGTCACTTACCTCATGCTGTGCATCGCCTTCAGAAGAATTTATGGCGGGCAAGGAATGCAAGCCGATGGCGTTCAAACCAGAAAATTTAGTTTATTCACCAAAGCAATCATGAAACTCGGCGTGAAATTTTATAATCACTACTACCGCACCGATAAACTCACCGTCAGCGCTCCCATGGCGGCTCGTAACTTAAGCTCTTAATTCAAACGTTCTCCGATTTAGACATCGCGTAATTTTTCTAGAATCCTTGCTGTGTTATCCTCGACGCTCGTCAAAATAACAGGAGCCGCTATGCCCAACTTTCAAGAACTGGAAAATAAATTTCAGCGCGCACTCGAAATGAAACGCAAACCGGTCGCTGTCTCATTTCTGGACGCGATCCCAGCCGGAGTCACCGCATTCACCGGCACGATGCCGTCCGGTTGCAGCTTCTGGCGACTGGCCGCTGAAGGCGCTGCGTTCTACACCGTTCCAGCGGACCACTTCAATTGCGCCGTGGGAAGCTACACGCACAATATTCCGCTTTCACCGGCGCGCGAAAAAGAAACCGAGCAAACGCTCGGCCTGATGTTTCAAGTCGGCTACATCAAACCGGAAGAAGTTCCCGGAATTCCGCGCCTGGCGAAAACTCCCGCTGCAATTCTTTATTCGCCGCTCGGTGCAAGCACTGTTGATCTGAAAAGTTCAGAAAGCGCCGTTCTTTTTGCGCTGAAACCATCCGGTGCAATGTTGCTAAATGAAGCCGCGATTCGCGCGGGCGCTGGCGGAGCAACTCCTGCAATGGGCCGTCCAACTTGCATGGGACTTCCGCTTGCGCTCGACCGCGGAACGCAGATGAGTCTCGGCTGCATCGGCAATCGCACTTACACCGGGCTCAACGATGACGAGCTTTACGTCATCATTGCCGGCAATGATCTGGAGCGCGTCGCTGCGGCGCTCGACGAAATCGTCGGCGCAAATAATGCGCTGCAAGAATATGCAAAGGGCCGTCGCGTTGCGCTTGCCACCGCGTAAAATCTGGCGCTACAATTCGCTCAAGCCCTGATAAAAATGCGCCATCGCGCGGATGCCGCCGAAATAATTTTCCAGTGACAAATGTTCGTCCGGCGCATGCGCATTTTCGTCCGGCAATCCGAATCCGATCAGCACGCACGGCACTTTGAATGTGTCATGCATTTGCGTGACGAACGGAATCGATCCGCCTTCGCGAATAAATACCGCGCGCTTTCCAAATCCCTTTTCCAGCGCCTTGTGCGCCACTTCAAAAAATGGATGCGTGAATGGAGCGACCCACGGTTTTCCGGTGCTGTGCACGGTAAACTTCATCGTCACTGTCTTCGGCAAAAGTTTGCGAATATATTTTTCAACCTGCTTGGTGATTTTATCCGGCGATTGATTCGGCACCAGCCGGCAAGAAAATTTCGCGTGCGCCTGCGACGGAATCACCGTCTTCGAGCCTTCGCCCATGTATCCGCCCCAAATTCCATTCAGCTCCAGCGTTGGACGGCACCACACTTGTTCCGCCACAGAGAATCCTTTTTCGCCCGCCAGTCCCGGCGATCCAACCGTCTTCAGGAAATCCTTCGGCTTGAATGGCAGCTTCGCCAGCGATTTCCTTTCCGCCGCACTCAGCTTCGCGACGTCATCGTAAAATCCCGGCACGGTGACGCGGAAATTCTTGTCGTGCATTTTCGCAAACAGTTCGCACAAAATCGTCAGCGGATTCGGCGCCGCGCCGCCGAAAACTCCGGAGTGCAAATCCTGCGCCGGCCCGGTGATTTCCACTTCGTAGTAAACCAATCCGCGCAAACCATAAGTAACGGAAGGCACGCCCGGCGCGAGCATCGAAGTATCGGAAACGATGAGCGCATCCGCTTGCAGCCGCGTTTTATTATTCTGCACAAAATCCCAAAGATTCGCGCTGCCCACTTCTTCTTCGCCTTCGATCAGCACCTTAATATTGATGGGCAATTTTCCTTCGGTTGCGAAAATGGATTCCAGCGCCGCTAGATGAATGTGCACTTGGCCTTTATCGTCGGCAGTGCCGCGCCCAAATAAGTTTCCATTGCGTACCGTGGGTTCAAATGCAGGAGTCGTCCACAATTCCAATGGCTCGGCCGGCTGCACATCATAATGCCCGTAAAAAAGAACCGTCGGTTTGCCCGGCGCGCTCAGCGATTCGCCATACACCAGCGGATGTCCCTTGGTCGGAATCACTTCCACTTTGGACATTCCAACTTTGCGCAATTTTTCCGCCACCCAATTTGCGGCGCGCTCAATATCAGGCTTCCGCTCCGTCTTCGTGCTGACGCTTGGAATTCGCAGCAGCTCGCACAATTCTTTCAGATGAGCATCTTTGTGATCGTCGATATATTTCCCGACCCCGCTCGTCGTTGAACTCATTGACCCCTCCGAAATTTATGTTGAAGCTTCTTGCCGCGGCATGCGTCAGTGAAAATTCGCTCCATATTGATACTCCCGACTTCGACGCGCCGCAAGTTCCCACAGAGTAACCATATAACGCGTCAACAATAACAATCGCCAATTACGATCGCGCCGCCGAACCACCTGTACTAATGGCCCGTTTCACATTGGAACTGATTCGCGCCGGTACCGTTGACCTGCCCATTTGCTTCCGCCAACATATTCTCATTATGAGCGAAGTCTTACTGGAAACTCCTCGACGCAGTTCGCGCGTATTCAAGCGCGTCACCGTTTCGGCCGAAGGCAAGAACGCGATGGGACGCAAATTCCGCGAGTCCTGCCAAACAATCGTGATCAACGCGCACGGCGCGCTGCTCTATCTGAAAGCGGAACTGGCCATCGGAGCGATGGTGGTGCTTTCCAATCCCTTCACGCAGGAAGATCAGGAATGCCGCGTCGTTTTCATCGGCGATGACGTGGAAAAAGGCCAGCGCGTCGGCGTGGAATTTCTTTCACCAGCGCCGCATTTCTGGGGAGTGGATTTCACTCCACCCGCGGACTGGCTGAACCATAAATACGATGCGTCGCCCGAGCGCCAGTCAAATTAATTTCCGTTCGCCGAGTTTAAATTTTAATTGCCGCTTCTAATTTCCGCTCGCGTTTCCGCCGAGCCGCTTCTGTTCCGCCGTTGACCAATCGCAAATCTGTTTCACGTCGTCCGCGGAAAGCCAAGAACGCCAGTGCATAATTTCAAATGACGTGAGCGGCATCCCGCCCGACTGCATTTCTCTGCACATTGCTTTTAAGCGATCGATCGAATCCTGCGGCTCGTGCCCGGGCCTTACCCAGGTAGAAAAATTAATTCGTCTGCGCCCCTGATCCACATGATCAACCACAAACCACGAGGTTGGCGCCACGTGCGAATACCACGGCCACTCGGTTTGATTGGAGTGGCACGCGCCGCAAGCACGCGTCAAAGTGGCGTGAACATCCGCGGGCACGTTGACGATGTTGTCGATCGTTTGCGTCGCGGTGAATGGCGGATTCGTCCGCGCCACCTGAAAGAATTGCGCCACCACAAAACCAACCACCAGAACAAGCAGAATCCATTTTAAAACTTTTTTCATGGGCGATCCGCGCGCATCTTGTTGTATAGACGCCAACCGCAGCCCATAGTCGCGCTGGAACGCCTCGTGAAGCACTAAAAAAATTCAGGTCCGCGCCGTCCAGGACTTACAAAGACTGTCAGGCATGCCCCGGTTTGTTCCGTCAGGTGTCTGCCTGGTCTATACGGCGGGGTACCCCGTACCCCCCCTGTTTTGCGCATGAATATTAAAACAAAGGGGTTAGGCCAGGCCCTTTTGGCATCAGTGTCAAAACAAAGGACTTATAAGTCGCTTGTTTTGATATTGTTGCACGCTATCACAGAACTGACCAATTCTTGATTGCTGCAGGCGGGGCGGGAGCGATTTCTGAGGCGGGCCAATCAACGTTATCGACTAGCTCAATGCATCGTCCAAGTCTGCGATTCAGGGTAGCGCGGTTGGCGGGATGTAGTCAATTGAATAATAGTACTGGGTACTAAAGATTTGGCACGGAAAACTTTCGAATGGGACTTCGAATAGGATTTGGCGAGTTATGCGAGATTTGCGGAGTGTTATCACGACATCCTTTACACTTGGCGGGCCGGTGGAGAGCGCTCCGGCAGGAATGCCGGTGCCACCACGGGCATACAGCGCGGCCACGAAACATTAACGCGAAGATAATTGACGCTGGTATGATGCGTTGGGATTCAGTGGAGTGACGGTGATGCGCCAAGTGGTCTATTCAATCTGCGGGCTGCTGCTTTTGTGCGCGGTTGGTGACGCGCGGCAAGCGGATGGGACTGCGGCCGCCGCTCCAACTGTGGTCACGAGCCAAGCGGCAACATCTTCGCCGGAGATAGATTCGTTCGCGGCGCAAATCGCGCAGCAGATTGAGAAGAAGCATCTGAAAGCCGTTCTGGTAATCGGCGCGGCTGGTGAAGACCCTGCCAAACTAACTCAGGATGGTCAGGAAATTGGCGATGAAATCAGCGCGGCGTTGACGAAAAACGCGAACGGATTTCAGGTAGTGGATCGCGCGACGCTGCGGGACTTCTTAAGGAAAAATGGAGTTTCGGAAACGATGACGGTTTCTGATGTTCTGGCGAACTGGATAGCGCGATTCGCCAAGGTGGCTGGCTATGTGGTGATCCAGATTGGCGCGTTCTCAAACGGCAAAGTTAAAATTGCTGCAAATCTGTATCGAACGGAGTTGGGAGACGTCACGCTACTGGGCACGACGAAGACGGAACTTGCGCTTAGCGATGAGCAAAAGCGAGTTGGCTTTCGTCCACTGGATCCGGATTGGAATAAGCCGACTATGTCGATCGAGGCCGCCAAAAAGTTGCCGGATGAGCGCTCGCCGAAATGCGCGTCGTGCCTTCCTCCTCAGTTTTCGGATTATATCCGTCATGCCGTGGGGCGCTCCGCCGAAGAAGGTGTCGGGATGTACGTGACTGTTTTCCCTGATGGAAGTGTGGGCGAGCTTGCCGTCTTGAAGCCTGGGACGTTTGGAATGACCACGATTGCGGTTGATACGATTCTTCAAAAATGGCATTTCAAACCGGCTCTGGATGCGAATGGCAAACCCATGGCGTTCCGCTCATTCGTTGAGATTAGCTTCCAGTCGTATTGACGTTCGTTCTTGGAGGATACGTATGCTACGCCGAATCATGTGCGCGCTTGGTTGCTTGCTGTTCGTTTCTGCTGCCTGCGGGGCGAAGCAAGCCCCAGCAGACGCTTCCGCCGCAGTGCGCGTGCTCACCGCAAAACTCGTTGGGCCAATTTCCAAAAGCAAGATGACGACAATCGTGGTGGTGGGATTTTCGGGCCCCGGAAAACGAGTGACGGAGCTGGGCACGATACTCCGAGACGAAGTGAGTGATTCGCTGGCAAAAGAAGTGCCCAGAGTGAAAGTGATTGGCCGCGCGGAGATTGGCGCGATGCTGAAGCAGGCCCGCGTTTCTGAAGCGATGGTGTTTAACGCGTCCCTGGGCGAATGGATCGCGACGCGGATGCACGCCGATGGCTACGTCTCAGCGCATTTTGAGATTCCAGTATCGGGCCCGTCGCCTGCGAAGATTGAGATTTTCAAATGTGGCGCGCAATCCTGTTCGCCGATGGGCATTCCCATCGTGACGGAAATCACGTTGACTACAAAAGAATTTCTGGCCGGCGGGCGGGATTTCAAATCAACGCTGCCGTCGATCGCAGTTGACGCGGGACAGAACGGCGTGACAAATCCCCGATGTATTTCCTGCCCCGAGCCGCGATATCCGGAGGAAGCGCACCGGCAGGATATACACGGCACCGTGGACATGATTATTACCGTGGAAAAGGACGGAACGACCAACGACCTTTTTATCGTGGGTCCGCAGGGATATGGGATGGACGGCGCGGCGATTGACACGGTGCGAGGATGGAAATTTGAACCGGCGCTTGATGCGATGGGCAATCCCGTAGCGGCGCATTTCAACGTAAACGTTTCTTTTAAGACGAAATAGCGGCACGGAATTTTCGGTGTTGTGAACTATGCCTCGAAATATTTCTTCCGGAATTCGGATGCGCGCTGCGGCGGCAATCGCAGCAGCATTATTTTTTTCCGGCGCATGCCGCGCGCAAATTGCAATTCCGTTGAACAAGCCTCCGGCTCCGCCGGCCGCGCCGACTGTTCCCGTGGTGGTCGTAACTCCGCCGATGCCAACAGGCCCGGCGATGGATTTCGTTGCCGGAAAATTGGCGGCCGAAATTGCGGCGCGCAGCATGACAGGCATTGTTGTCGTCGGCCTTTCCGGGCCGGATCGAAGGATCACCGAACTGGGCATTCGTTTGCGCGGACTGTTGAGCGATTCACTCGCGAAACAATCCGCCGGAGTGAAAGTGCCCGATGAAGACGCAATTCGCGATGTGCTCCACACAAATCGCGTAGCCGACGAAATGCTCTACAGCAACTCGGTTGGCGGTTGGATTGCGAAGCGCATGCGTGCCGACGGTTACGCCACCGCGCGAATTAATATGACTCCCGGAATTCCGCCGAAACTTGTGGCGGAATTATTTGTTTGCACAACCGGCGTGTGCGTGGATAGCGCAACGATTGACGCGCCGCTTACATTAACTCCGGAAGAATTTGCGGATGCAGGCAAAGATTTTGAGCCGACTCTGAGCGTTCCCGTCGCAACCGCGGGAGTGGACGGAGTTACGAGTCCGAAATGTGTTGCGTGTCCGATGCCGGTGATTCCGCCGGAGCTTCGGACCGAAAATTTCCAGGGTACCTCTCGCTTATTGGTCACAATTTTATCTGACGGAACGCCCTACGATATTTTTGTAGTGAGTCCGGCGGGGCATGGATTGGATATGCTTGCCATTGACGCAGTTCTCGGTTGGAAATTTTCCCCCGCGCGTGACGCGAAGGACTCGCCGGTTGCCGCACAAATGGAACTGGACATTCCATTCAAGATCGAAGGGATTCCGGTGAAAAAAGTGGAAAAGAAACCGAATTGAAATGCGCGCTGCTGCCTCTGACGCAGCGTAGCGAGCTGCGCGCAAAATCTGGAGCCGATTATTTTTCGATGTTTTCCTACTGATCCGTGCCCACAAGTTGCGCCGCATCAATTTCATTCCAGCCCGGAATCACATTGGTCGCGAGCGTAATCTTCATGTGGTCGGCCTTGAATGCCGTCTTCGGAAATTTCACCATCAAATAATTCAGTCCCGTGGTTGGGTCATTGCCCGCCCAAACGACATGAGCAGTTCCGCTTTCATCGAACAGTTCCACTTTAATGATCGCACCCGAGCCGCATGATTCGCGGATGCGCACTTCCGTCGCATGAACAGCCTTGGGATATTTCAGGTCCAGCCATTCGATGCCGGAGTCAGGAGTCTTGGAGGTCCAGGCTTTTCCGTCGTCGCCATACTTGTCAACATTCGGCATGCCGGTGGCCTGATTGGCCGACCAGGCCGCCTGCCCTTGCGCGTCATTGTAAGTGGAAGAAGCCGTAGCGAGAATCGCCCATTCGCCGTTCGGATCATTCTTAATTGCGTCCTGCTTCACGGCCCAGTCGGCCGCGGCAAGTTTCGCGGTTGTGTCGGCGGACGAGCCGTCCGCGTTCACAACTGGCGCAGCTGCAGGAGCCGCAACTGCTGCAGCCGCCGGAGCGGGTGCTGGAGCGGTGGCTGGCTTAGTTTCCGCCGCGGGCGTATTTGATTTTCCGCAGCCGCCAAGAATTACGAGTGCGCCGAGCGCGAGCACGGCCGAGAATTTTATTTTGTGGATGAATTGCATTGAATCACCTCTTGCAGTCTCGCTTCACTAAAGAAGACGCGGTGACTGTTGGCGGGCATCCTATTTGAGCGGGAAACGAAATGTCAAGGATTTGGGTAGCACTACGCCGTCTTGCGCAGCTCTCCCAGCACCAGCTTCGCAACTTCCTTCAACGTCTCAAACACTCCGCCGCCATTAATCGCCGTCGCTTCAATAATCGGCTCACCCTTGCGCTGAAGTTTCTCTTTCAATTCTTCGACGGAGAGAATGTGCGGCAGATCGCGCTTGTTCAGTTGAAGTAAGTACGGAATTGTTTCAAAGGAAAGACTGTGTTCCTTCAAATGTTCCTGCAGGTTATCGAGCGTCTCCAGATTCGCGTCCAATCTTTCTTCCTGCGAATCGGCGACGAACACAACTCCATCCGCGCCCTTCAAAATTAATTTTCGGCTGGCTTCGTAAAAAACCTGACCGGGAACGGTGTAAAGATGCAAACGCGTTTTGAATCCGCGCACGGTGCCGAGATCGAGCGGAAGAAAATCGAAGAACAGCGTGCGATCCGTTTCCGTGGCGAGCGAAATCATCTTCCCTTTTTGATTGGCGCCGGTATTTTCGTAGATCCACTGCAGGTTGGCGGTTTTTCCGCCAAGGCCGGGGCCGTAGTAGACCAGCTTGCAGTTAATCTCGCGAGCGGGAAAGTTGATAAATGGCACGAATCGTCCAGTCTCCGATACGATTTATAACACACGGGTGCGAAGCGGCCAATGAGCAAGCTCGAAAGCGTTTCGAGAAGCTAACATTTGGGGGCCCAGGGGGTGAGAAATTAGGCATATTTGGCGGGTTTGACCCCAAAGGGGGTGTCTGTTAGCATGCACCCTATGTCACGCTCGAAAAAGCCCGCCAAACGGCGGTCCGCACGCATCAGGGGTGGAGCGCAACGCTCCAAGCTATTGAAAAAGAAGCCAGTTAAGAAGGCTGCCGCAAAGACTCCGCCCATCAATCTGGTGGACCCGCTGATTCAAGCGCAACTGAAGACCTACGAAGAAGCGCTGCGAAATTTCCAGCAACAAAAATTTGGCAAGGCAAAAGAACTTTTGGAAAAAGTGATTATCGGCCCGAGCAAAGAATTGGCCGAACGCGGACTTGTTCACTTGCGTGTAACAGAGCAACGCATCAGCAGAACGCCCGACGCGTCCATGCGCAGCGCTGAAGATCATTATCAACATGGCGTGGCCATGATGAATCACGGCCGCTGGGACGAAGCGCGCGAGCATTTGGGACGCGCAAGAAAAATGGCGCCGAAAGCGGACTACATTGTTTACGCAATGGCGGCGCTGGATTGTTTAACGGGCGAAGCCGAAGCGGCAATGCAGAATTTGAAGCTGGCGATTGAACTGAAACCGGAAAATCGCTATCACGCGCGCAACGACGAAGACTTTGCTTTCTTGCAGGAAGATCCTCGATTCACGGAACTGCTCTATCCGGAACGCGAAGGCGCGGGCGGGTAATTCGGCGCCGCAGAAATAAATTTGAAGTGACCGGCAAGAATCCAATCCTCGAAAAAATTAATGCGAATGCCGGGCGCGTTGTCGCTGTCGGCGGAGGCACGGGACTTTCTTCCGTCCTGCGCGGACTGAAAAAATATGTCGCGCCGCCTTTGTATGCCACGCCACTTCACCGCGATGAAGTCGACTATCCAATTTCAGATTTAGCGGCGATTGTCACCGTGACGGACGACGGCGGAAGCTCCGGGCGTTTGCGCCGCGAGTACAGCATTCTGCCGCCCGGCGATATTCGCAATTGTCTCGTGGCGCTGGCGGATGACGAAGCGCGGCTGAGCCGTTTATTCCAATATCGATTTCCATCCGGGCGTGGATTGGGCGGGCATAGTTTCGGAAATTTATTTCTTACGGCGCTCAGCAACGTGACCGGAGATTTTGCGGAAGCAGTTCGAGTAAGCGGACAAGTGCTCGCAATTCGCGGCAGAATTTATCCGGCGACAATTCAAAATGTTTCACTCGAAGCGCTGATGTATGGCGGGCGCGTCGTCAAGGGCGAGACGCGAATCGCTAAGGCGCGTGGGCGCATCAGACGGGTGAGCCTGAATCCCCGTCGAGTGAAGCCGCTGCCGGATGTTATGAACGCCATTGAAAATGCGGGCGTAATCTTTCTGGGGCCGGGGTCCCTCTATACCAGCGTGATTCCGAATTTGCTGGTAGCCGGAGTTGCGGAAGCGATTGCGAAATCGAAAGCAGTTCGCGTCTATATTCCGAACCTGATGACGCAGCCCGGTGAAACCGACGGAATGAGCGTTGCAGATCACGTTCGCGCGATTTACCGGCACACCAGGCGGCCATTGTTCGATTGTGTGGTGATCAATCAGCAGGCGATTTCGCCGGAGGTGGCCAAGCGCTACAGCGCGCAGGGCGCGGAGCCGGTTGTAGCGGACGTGAGTGAGCTTACGAAACTGGGCCTGCGCTGCGTGGATGGAGATTTGCTCGACGAACAGCGGTAGTGCGGCATGACTCCGCGCGGCTGGCGAAATTGTTGGTCGAAGAATTTGTGATGAAGCGGCGCGGAATTTGATGTCGCGCGGGTTCGCGGCGAACGTAAGCTGTTACTTCTAAGTGGCGTAGCGCCAATCAACTTTCCTTGCGCGTGGCGAAGAGGCTCGTATACTTGGCCCGCTGGGCAGGCCGTCGGGGTGCAACCAGTTTCGGGTCCGCGGGTCAGACACTTCTTCACACTCACCACGGTCATCTTTTTTCGCGAACGGCGAATCGTTCAGAAAATTGTTTAGGACATTACTCGGAAGATTGTTCAGAAGATTGCTCGGAAAACCCTCGGGAGAGAATTTATGGCCCCAGTAAAGACAGCAAACGAATTCAACGTCTACGAATCCGCCGAAGCGCGATTTGAAGAGGCGGCGACGACGACTGGGTCTGGAAGACGGCCTCTACCGGTACATGAAATATCCGAACAAAGAAATCACGGTTTATATTCCAGTCACGCTGGATAACGGCAAGCTCGAAGTATTTCACCGGCTATCGCGTGCATCACTCGATTGTGCGCGGCCCGTGCAAGGGCGGCATTCGCTTCGACAAGAATGTGTCGCTGGACGAAGTGCGCGCGCTGGCCGCCTGGATGACCTGGAAATGCGCGGTCGTGAACATTCCATTTGGCGGCGCCAAGGGCGGGGTGATCTGCGATCCGACCAAGCTTTCGCGCGGGGAACTGGAGCGCATCACGCGCCGCTACACCGCTGAGCTGAGCGAATGGATCGGGCCCGAGCGCGATGTTCCCGCGCCGGACGTCGGCACCAACGAGCAAACCATGGCCTGGGTGATGGACACGTATTCGATGCACGTCCGGCACACCACCACGGCAGTTGTCACCGGCAAACCGATCGCGCTGGGCGGATCGCGTGGAAGGAAAGAAGCCACCGGCCGCGGATGTTTGATCGTGTGCGATCGCGCCATCGAGCGCGTCGGGCTGAAGCGCGAGCAAACTAGAGTGATCGTACAGGGATTCGGAAATGTCGGCTCCATGGCCGCGATGCTGATGCACGAAGCGGGCTACAAAATTGTCGGCGCGGCGGATATTTTCGGCGCTCTCGTACAACGAAGACGGGATTCGATATTCCCAAAATGATTGACTGGGTTTACACGCAGAAAAAACCACTCCCAGAATTTCCGCAGGGTGGCGTGAAATTTTCTTCACAGGAAGTGCTATTCCAGCCGTGCGATATTTTGTTGCCTGCCGCGGTTGAAAATCAAATCACCACGCAGAACGCGCACCGCGTTCAAGCGAAAATACTTTGCGAAGGCGCGAACGGCCCCACCACATCCGCGGCCGACGCAATCATGGATAGCAAAGGCGTTTTCGTGATTCCCGATATTCTCGCGAATGCCGGCGGCGTCAGCGTCAGCTATTTTGAATGGGTGCAGGACCGCCAGGGCTTTTTCTGGCGCGAAAGTGAAGTGAACGAAAGATTACGAGATATTATGGAGCATAGCTTCGATGAAGTGGTACGATACGCCGAAACTCACGGCGTGAATAATCGCATCGCCGCTTATATGCTTGCGATTGATCGCGTCGCTATCGCGCTGAAGCTGCGCGGAATTTACGCCTGAGAAAAGTTTTTGCTGCGAGAGGTTTGGCAGTCCTGAATCTGTGACCGCGGAGCACGCGCCGGACTCCTGGTCGAAACGCATCTGCGGCGCGGCTAGTCGAACTAGGCACTTCGAGGCTTGTCCAAAAATTAAGATGTGCGCCGATCACATTTCGCCCGGCAATCAGAAGTCTGAGGCCGAACACCGCGCGGACATTTGCACCGCCGGAAACTGGCTCTACGAGCGCGGGTTCATTCCCGCCTGGACGGCAACATCACCGTCCGCCTCGATTCGCTGCGCATCCTCGCCACTCCTCGCGGATTCTGCAAAGGCATGATGGCGCCAGAGGATTTGGTCATCACCGATCTCGAAGGTCGCAAACTTGCGGTAAACACGAACCATCTTCCGAACTGGCCATGCATCTTCTAATTGTATATCGCCGCTTGGATGCCAACGCGGTTTGCCACGCGCATCCACCCATCGCCACAGGTTTCGCTGCCGCTGGCGTTCCGCTCGATAAGCCTTTGCTCGCGGAAATGGTCGTCACCTTTGGTAGAGTTCCACTCGCGCCTTTTGCTTTGCCCGGCACATCCGAACTTTCCCGGTCGCTCGAACCACTCGTTGCGGATCACAACGCGATCCTCATGGCCAATCACGGCGTGGTCACCTTCGGCGCCGATCTCATCTCCGCCTTCCATCGCATGGACGTCGTCGAGCATTACGCGCGCGTCTCCCTCGTCACCGAGCTTCTCGGTAAACAAAGCTTGCTTTCTGGCTGTGATGTGGAAAAATTGCTCACCACGCGCCAGCGCCATCCCAATTAGCCTCTAGCTAAAGGAAAGCGCGGCGTCTCCGGGGGAATCAGAATGAGTGAAGCGCTCGGGATGGTCGAAACCAAAGGTCTGGTGGCGATGATCGAAGCCGCCGACGCCATGGTCAAAGCCGCAAATGTCACTCTTATCGGCTGGGAAAAAATCGGCGCGGGTTATGTAACCACCATGGTTCGCGGCGATGTGGCCGCCGTCAAAGCTGCCGCCGATGCGGGCGCCGCTGCCGCACGACGCGTCGGCGAACTTGTTTCAGTTCACGTAATTCCCCGTCCGCACGATTCCCTGGAAAGTATTTTGCCGATTCGCAAAAAAGAAGGCACAGCCTCCGCCGGCTATTCCGTCGGAGACTGAAACGATTCGGAGTTCAGATAAGAATTATCGGATGATTCTCGGCCGCATCGTCGGAACAATCGTCGCCTCGCGTAAGGATCCGCGTTTGGAAGGAATGAAGCTCCTCATCGTTAAACCCATCACTCCAGAAGGCGCCGACGAATCCGGCTACACCATCGCTGTCGATACCGTCGACTCCGGCTTTCGCGAAACTGTTTTGCTCGTCACCGGAAGTTCCGCGCGCATGGCCGCCGATTGCAAAGATCGTCCCGTTGACGCCGCAATCGATCGCCACGGAATCCTCTTGGTTGGCCCCCTTGATCGGCGCCACCATGACAACTGCATTTGTGCCTGCTGGGTATTCCGTGTACCCAGCATAGTCCTGCATTCTGGTGCCACAGACAGGGCGTTGCAGGTACCTCATCACGTGCCAGGTATTGCTCATTCTCCATCTGTAGTTTGCGCACGGTATCCCCATCGCCTGCTTGGACATACCTGTGGTGTATGCCAGCCTCGGCCCCTGGTTGTGGTTGGATTTAGGAGCAAAGTTTGCGTTGACTCCAAGCATGGCGCAGGGATCGAGCTCCATGTGAGAATAACTGCCTGGGAAGTTTTCAAAGATCTCCAACGATGAGGCGATTGCGTATCCCTCATCCTCCTTCTTATCCACGAGTTGCATACACCCCGATCTGATCAGTTGCTGTATGGTCATCGACTCATACCCCTCGGGGATCATGATCTTTCCGTCTGTGACGATAAAAACAGGTCTCATGAGTCGACCCTGTTCTGACTGGAGATTGATCTCTGATCGATCTGCGTAGTGGGTGATGCTCACCTCGGAGGGGATTGGTCCATTTTTTCGATGCTTTTTTAACTCAATCATGAGCTGGTCTGGAGCGTCAGTCTGGCCCATGTACTCCCCATTCAGGAATAGATCTGTGCCATTGGCGATACAGGCATCGGTCAGCACAACGCCCAATCTCTCCAACAGATCCCCGATGATGGGAGACAGATCGTTGATCCCGTTGGAAACAACTGCGAAAGCTGCCAACCTCTTCACCAGACCCACCTGTTTACCTTCGGGCGTCTCTGCGGCACACATGACATTTCTCTGTGACCCCTCCAGATTCCTGGGTTTCACAACCACAGCGGCCTCTGATTTCATGTACTGCTTGGCTCTTCTCAACTCCGACAAACTGGCGCCGACATTCCAGATCTCGTACTTGTCCGCGATACCAGAGGTCTTTGGTATATCCGCTGTCCAACGGTTGTTGCTCAGAGCCTTGATGAGGGAGGTGGAGATGAGGGTCGAGTGCCTGGGTGTTGTTTTTCTGTGAATATACGACAACACGTTGTCGAGATTCAGGGGGTTGTCGACGCCTCCTGGTTTCTTGAGAGTATATTTTTGCAGCTCCAGGCACAATCTCTTGAAAGCAGAGTAGAACTGAATCAATAACATTGATCCAGCTGTGTGCAGCTTCTTGTGCAAAAAACTATCGCGATTTTCAATGGGAATCTCTCCAACCGTGCGCGTATGGATCTTCTGGCCAAACATCCCAACATCATGATCCTTTTTTGTTTACACTGTTCCTTCGAAACGCAAGGAACTATGTTCGGAAAGATATCCTCATGGAGTAATTTTTTCACATGGTCGACGGTGACCTTTTCCTTCTTTTCCTTGGCGGGTTTGCCTCCCGTCTGTTTCGTATGCAACACGGCCTCCTTTTTCGATTTGAGATCCATCCTGCAGCGAATATACTCGCATGCTGTCTGTTGCGTGTGCTCGAATCCCATATCCAGAGAAACCAACAGCTGCTCAAGATAACTTGGGGGATCGGTTGGCTTGAGAACTGCGGAGACGATCTGGGATTCCGTCAAGCCGTATGCCTTGAATAACACGCAGAGAGGAATATTGTGGGGAGCAGGCACAAAGGGAATGATGCACTGAATTCCATTGCTCGGGTCGTCGGTAAACCCAACAGCCACGTGAGAGGACCCCGCCTGTTTACCTTTCAGGGAGCATTTGATCTGAGCGTACAGGGTTGGGTTTGTCCCAGCGCTCTTCTGCTTTTTAACCGTATTCTTCTTTTTGTTGTTTCTCTCGTGGATGCAGATGCTATCGATGGGGGTTGTTCTCTCTTGCATGGTGATCTGAACGGAGTGACCGACCGAATGCCCTCCGGCTGCATGACCACCCACGATAAAGTGCCCGCCATACTTGTGAGCGACATCTTCCTTGTTGCGGTAGATGTATTCGTCTGGTTTGTCGTGCAACAAACACAACTTGCTCTTCAACATGACAGGCATCGACCCGACCATAAACTTCTTCTTGGTCTGATGCAAGGTAGCGTCAAGATGTGCGTTATCTTTTTTCATCTTGAGGTCAAAATCAAGACAGATGTCAGAGATGTAATCCAACCCTCTGTTGAAACACTCCAACGGAAACAATAACCGGGGTGTGTCGTTTTCGTAGATCATCGGTTCTGCAAAGAACGTGTTGCCAAACGACAACACATAAACAGATCCGTCCTTTGTGGGGAGATCAATCGTGCCAGGGGCGCTTCCGTTGAGGCTAAAATTTGAGATGAGTTCGGGATCTTTGTCGTCACCAGATCATCAAACGATCTGATCTGATGGCTGACAAATCCTGTCTCTGAACAGTATTTTTCCGTAATCTTTTCGGCAATCTCTGGTGTCAATTCTGTCATTGATGACATGATATTCTCATCACACAAGGTATGTAGGTGTTTTCAGTTTTTGCTTGATTCTTGCGAAACATCTCAAAGATCAATCTCACCTGATCTAAAGTTTGGAGATCAATGGAAAAGGATACAACCAAGTTAACAGCTCGACATTTATCAAAATGGCAGACAAGAAGAAACAACACTCCAAGTCAAACGGTGTAGTCGTCTCCGACGTTGAGAACGGAGAAATCGACGAGGTCCAAGAGGATGAGATCACCTCCGCTGAGGTTGAGGAACGTCCAACCCGTTCCACCAGATCCGAATCAGGAAAAAGGCGTGCTAAGCGTCTTCAGGATCCTGCTGCTCTTGGATCAAAACCCAATGTCAAAACCTACATCATTCTCAAGGGAGAAGAGTATGCATCGGTGACCCCTCACAACAAAAGGGCTGTGAATCGTTCATCTGCAAAGGCTGTGGTTGAGTTGGCTTCCTTGGCCAAAAAAGACAACAGACGTGCTAGATTGATTGCAGAGATTGCCGTCATCGTTGCTGCTGCTTGCAAACAACGCACAGTCGATATCGAACACATCATCACTTCGAGGAACATCATCGAGCTGGTGTCAAAGGACTTGATGAACCACAGTTTGTAAAGAGCTGGTTCGAGGAGATTAAATAGAAATTTATTTCTATTTTTAATAGTTATTTGGGACAACAAGGCGTGGTTAGTTCTTTCTGCCGGAGGTCTTTTTTGACTTTTGCTTGGATTGTTGTTGTTGTGATGCCTGCAACGCGGCCAGCTCGTCCTCATCATTGTCTGTCGAGCCGTTTGCTTCAGGCACGAAAGAATCGGAAGCTGCTTTCGCATCGGGAACCGGTTCATCAAACAATGTATTCAGGCGATTTTTACCCTCAAACATGTGGGAAGAATAATCTGGGACCGAGTTCTGTTCCTCTTCCTCATACACCGCATGAGATAGCCTGATCTGAATATAGATGAGGTAGTCATTGTCCTTGTTCTTTCCGTAGTAGACATCAGCAAGCTTAAATACGGGTTGAACAAATCCCTTTTTCCCCACATCAGACACGTTGATCTCTTGTTGATCGGTGTCGTACAGTTTGGTAAAAACCTTGAGCTCCTCGTTCTTGCCAAACGTCATGAATTTGACGTACATATTCTGGCTCTTGGATGTGTCCAGTTGAGGGACCTGGTTGATGACGTTGCCATCCTCATCCACCACCTTTTTCAGGATTTTTTTACCTGTTGCCTTGTCCTTTAGAGCAGGGTACGCATACAGAGGTTTCAGTCTAGTATCGTCTGGTTTCTTGATCCCGGCTCTCATATCCGAGCTCGCAAACACCAGCTCCTCCGTCCCTGGGTAGGTGATGTTGGCATACTTTGGTACTGTGCTCCTCACCACCTCAACAGCCTCGTCAAGCATCTGCTTGGTGGCGATCTCCGGGCCGGTTGGCTTGCTCCTCGTCTGCCAAGAGGCGAGGGGATAGGTCAACTGGTACCCGATGAGGTCTTTGGGTTTGGGAGCGGTCGACTGAGGAGTGTCCTGTTTGCCGGCCTCTTCTCCAATGGGATAGGAGGGTGAGATGTAACAGCTCTGGGGTGCGGCGCTGACATATGGCACAGCCAACACCTCTTCTCCATCCTTGCCGACCGTTTTGTACAACAGCCTCGACTTGATGGCGGTAAACCCTCCGGATTCTATCTTTCTGGGGGTCTGCACAATCAGCTTTGTCTTGTCAAACTCTCCGAGAGGAATAAACACATCGGGAAAAGCTGCTGCGGTCTTTTTCTTGGTTTTAGGTTTGGTGGTTGGTTGACATGGGTTGGTTTGTTTTGCTTCCATTGTTAGAGTGTTGTATCGAGTGTTGTTTGTTTTTGGATTCCACAACTAAAATACTCAATCTCATTTTTGGTTTTTGACCATCGATACGCCGTTGAGGGCAGCAGCTCTGGCCTGATCATCCACAACACGATGGTGCTTGGCGTGACATCTCAGACTCTGCGGGATCCGGTCAAGATCTTTGGGCAGGTGACCCCTGATCCACCAGAGATAAAACGTGTGACGGTTAGTCAGCTCGGTCAACAAGACCACCACGTCCCTCCATAGCTCTTCATAGTGAGAGGGAGTCCTGGTTGCCAGAATTCCGGTCAGATCTTTTATCGAGTGCAAAGCACCCACAAAAATCAGGTCTTCTCCCTTGGCGATGGAAAAAGACAAAATATGTTTCAAGACGTAACTGCTGTCCGAGTAGATCTCCACCACAGCATCTGTCCTGCTGTTCTTGATGTGAATGAGTGTTTTGAGCAACGCCCTCAGCTCGCCCTCATTGTTTGTCCCTGTAAAACTACCGGAATGGGTCGCGGGAGAATGGCCCACCCTGACGAGAGAATAACACCAACCTCCCTTGCCGGTTCCGACTTTATTGTTGATCGATGAACCATCCATGTAGGCCCTGATCAGCTCCATGTTTTGTCATCCCCGTGACTTGAGTCGTTACGGTCGTTTTTGTATTTCCATCCAAAGGATAGCAATATTTTTTGTATTCTTGTTCAAGAACAAGAATAACAACTTTTTTAATGGGCCTTGAAGGTGGGATTCCTGAACAGAGTGATCCACACCCCTTGCACCCCTGATTTGATGACAAACAGATTCGCGTTTCTCGCCAAGATCCTGGGCGGTCCGGCAGCCAAACACTTTCCGTCGGAATCTTTGGAACCACAAGACTTTGCGGAGGTCCAGAACGGCCAGAGATACTGCTCGGATCCTCCAAAAGAATTGATGAGGATGAAACGGTTCTCATCTGGTTGAAGACTGAAAAGGATCTTGTCGGGTGGGTCAAAAGGTGAGTTGTTGACACCGATATTGAGAGGGGAATCCGATGCGTTGTCGATGCAAACTCTTCTCCAATCGATGTGTGCTGGCGGTGTCACTCGTTCCGAGGCCGAGAGTCCCATGGTGGTACGGTAATCTCTAACGACATTGGCATACTGGTACTCAGGGATGTACTCTCCCAATTTATTCGGAGGGTCTCGTGGCAACACGGAGCTGTGATTGCCGTTTCTCTTGGAGTATGGGGTCGGATGAGTCCTGAACAATCTCTCCTTGATGTCGTTTATCTGGTCTTCGCTGACGGAACGATCGTATTTTGCTCCATTAAATTCGTACATTTTGATACCCATTCATTTTGTTCAACACAAGGCGCCATGAAACCATCATGAGTGATCAACAAAAGGGGTGATTGCTGACAAGAGAAATCTGTCGATCCTTTCCACCTCCGACAAGGGCACCTGCCCGGTGATGTTTAATCTCTTGATCCTGTTATTTTTAATCAACCTCCCCGCAGCGAGCAGATTCTTGACAAAGTAGTTTCCATCCAACCTAGTGATCACCAACAACGCCCGGTGGAGGGGAGATTGTCTGTCGATCAGGCATTCATCCTTGGACGGATCTCCTGTGAGACAGTATCCGATGAGGTGGTCTGTTGTGGTGTCATGTTCGAATTGAAACAAGATCGTACCCTGGGTCTGTTCAATGTTGGCCCTCTCTCTGAACAGCTGGTTGGTAAACTCCGGAGAGTGGTCCATGATCGGGATCCCCAATTTTTTGACGGTGGTCTGGAACAGAGAGTCCCTGGTCGTTGCGATGGTTGATAGGAACACGCGGTTACCCAATCGACCCGAGGTGAACCCGGATCTGATCTCTTCATCGAGCTCGTCCAACAGAGCCCCGCTGATCCTCAACTTTTTGAGGAGCTGTAGGTAACGGCTCACTCCAAACGCCTCGCACAGGGGACAGACGATAAACTCATCGTCCCCAAAACAGTTGTCCACGTGTTTGCTCAACTCATCTATGGAGTAGATGAGGGTGTACCCGCTGCAATCCAACCAGAACTTCTCCCACTTGCCCAACCTGTCGAGCTTCTTGTGGGTCTTGACAAACAGCTTTTCGTAGAGGGATTGGATCGGTTCCGTCATTTAGTACTGGTTCCGCACTGCGCACAAACCTGCAAGAGTTTGGAACAGGAATGGCACAGGCTATAGTTGTACCTGACATGAGCACGACACGGGCCGTCGGGTGTTGTGTTTTTGCAGGTAGTGAAGATCTGGCCTGCATAAGGTGTTTCCCAGATGACGATCTGACTCTTACAACGGTTGCAATCAAAGATGCCCGAGCTTGCTCGGTTGCAGTCAAAGATGCCCGAGCTTGCTCGGTTGCAGTCAAAGATGCCCGAGCTTGCTCGGTTGCACTCTTGGGGTGACAGTTGCATTTTGATCTACTGGGACAAAAACATGAGGGTGTCATCCCTTTCGGCCATAAATTTGTACAGATCTTTGAGGTATTTTTTATGCTTAGACTCACCAATTCTCGGGTGAATCTCGTTGTAGTCAAAAACTTTGGCGTTTAAACTCGTGAACAATCTGTCTGTTGCCAACAGCACGTGAGTGTTCATCTCAGGATCGTTTTCGTGGGCAATGTAAGCAGATTTTTGTTCCCGCCACACCGTCTATGAGTTTCAAGTTCTTTTTGTACAACAGATCTACTATCCATTCAGTATATTTTATTTGTCAATGTGAGTCTCATACGTCAGAAATATCATTGAATTTTGGACTCCGGAATTTTTCGGTGAGCTGTTTGTCCACGAGTCCATTGATCACGTCAACGTCTTGGTGTGTTCTCGTTGTGATGGTCTGTTGTTGCAACAACACCTCTGGAGAAGGTGAATGAACTTTTTTGTGGATGGCACCTCCCTCTCCTCCCGTGGGTCTTGTCATTTTATTGTCTTTCATCACTTCTATCACAGTCTGCTGTTGCACCACAGACCCATCTTCTCCACATGTTACCAATGTGTAGGGGCATTTTGACCCAGGTTTGCCGACAGAGTTTTGATGGGACATGCATTGGTGAGCACGTCTACTTTCTCATGGCAGGCAACCGAACAAAACAACAACTTTTAAAAACGGCAAGCTGTACAAAGAACAAACTGTTTAAGACTAGTCCCAATCTCTTTATTTCCTTTACCTAAAAGAAATAACCTTTTTCATCTAGTGAGCTCATATGCCAATCCAAAAATAAACCATCCTGCCGCGAAAGCAATAGCAATAGAGAATACAACAACTGTGACAATCTCCATTTTGAATAAAAATGATCATCTTAATTGAGTTGATTTTGATATCAAAATGAGTCTCTCTATTATTCATACATTGCCGGAATTGTACACCCCACTCTGTGACATGGGAGGTGATGGGCAATGTAAGCTGTACAAAAGTAACCTAAGTGATGACACCTACATCTGCTCTTTTATTGTTCCTTGGTTGAATCCAGATGAGACTGTACATCTCCATA
>CAWIZI010000007.1:0-24660 GCA_963840515.1 Terriglobia bacterium | reverse complement strand
GGAGATGTGAAGTAATACTCCGCTTTGACGGTTACGGCATTAGTCAGGCGGGGGGTTGGGTTGCGGCCCATTTGGGCCAGCTCGGCGTGTACCCAATTGAACAGACAGATTTTTGTTTGTTGCTTACACTACCGCCATCGGCGGAAGTTTGGCCCTCGCATCTGCGAAATACACTGCCCATGACTGGAGGAACTTTGAAGCGCAAGAACCAAAACGCTTCCCAGCTTTCGGACTTCCCCTCGGGCGTAGACCTGGGCGGCGAGGTTTCGAGCTATTGGCAGAAGCAAAACATCTATAAGCAAGGTGAACCCGCCGAAACGCTTTTCTATATTCAAAAAGGAGGGGTGAGCCTCTCGACCCGATGGAACAAGCGACCATCGGCTGTTACCGCAATCTTGGGTGTAGGTGATTTTTTTGGCGAGCTTTGCCTCGCAGACTACCCCCTGCGTATGTGCACGGCAGTCGCGTTGACGGCTAGTTCCATACGCATTATTAAGAAAGACAAGATGCTACAAATGATTCGCGGAAGGAATAAAACTTCACGCTCCCCGCTGGCCCATCTACTTTCGAACATCAAGAACTACCGGGATCATGTCGCAGATCTGTTGACCTCCTCCGCGGAACAGCGGCTGGCCCACGTGCTTTTGCGGCTGGCGCACTTGGGTAAGAACGGCCGGACGGGCATTGAGATACCTCACCTCACTGATAAAGTCTTAGCGGAAATGGTGGGGACCACACGTTCGAGGATCAATGAGTTCATGCAGCAGTTCAGGAAGAAGGGATTTATCAGCTGCGCCGAGGGGATAGAGATTCACCCGGGATTGCGCAAAGCTCTCGGCACACGATAAGAATCGCGTCGTAAAGTCTTGGAGAATTGAAGTGACCAAGGAGGTTGCCAATGCACTTGACCGCGAACACTCGACATGTAGGTGGCGTGACGATTGTGGACATCAGCGGGCGCATTGTGCTCGGCGCAGAGAGCGCTGCACTGCGCAGCCTGGTTTGCGATCTCTTAACCAAAGGACACAAGAAGATTGTACTGAATCTGGAAGACGTCAATTTCATAGTGCGAAACCTATGCGATGTTTGTAGGAGTGCGAGCAAGAGAGCTGCACGAATCGGGCCGATCGACGGGACCTGCCGCAGCAACTTCGTGGCGTCGTGCTTGCGGCTCTCGGCCAGCAACTCTCGCCGCACTTGCTGGTGCAAAAGCAGAAGCGCGTCGAGCTGCTGGTAATACATCTCGGCCTGCCGGCGCACGCCGGCTTCGGTGATTTTCACGAGCCATGCGGCGCGATGGCGCGGCGCGTACACTTGCTGACCGGCACAGGGGATAGCCCAGCTTCGAGAGATGGTTTTCAGACGAACCATCACGTGCGTGAGATCTTTGGTGATCGTCATATAACCGCGCAGCAGTTCGGCGAGCTTCCGCGAATCGATGCGATCGTTCTTGTTTCCTACCTTGAGGAGCGCATTTTTCCGCGGATCGCAGACCAATACTTGAGCGATGCGGGGCTTGAGCAAGTCGTGCAACCAGGTCGCACAGGTGCCTTCCTCGAAGGTCACATGCAAGCTGCCGCGCAGACCACAAACGAACTGTAAAATGGTTTCCGCCTTCGCTTCCAGAATGGACTCCATCACCAACTTCCCGGTGGAATCCAACACCGTTGCAGAGATCGTTGCCTGATGAACATCCCGCCCACTATACTTAGCGTCATTCATAAGGGTGCTCCTTGTAGGTGATGATGCGAACGATCAAAACCTACTCCAAAGGGGCGCCCTCTTATAATGCGTTTATCGAGAGTTAGCGGTCGGAACCTTGTGATTTGCCTTGGAATTGTTCTGGCGGCAAATTCGCTGTGTGCTGGGCAGGAGAAGCGTCCGTGACCAGGTTGGAATCCGACCATCCGACCCGAAGACCTGACCTTGGCTGTCCTTCTGACCCTCTGTTAAATATTTGCATCTTTCGCGACAAGATTTGATCCAGACCTACTGCGCAGCGATGCTAGAGACGCCAGAAAAGCCAACGAACGAGATGGTCGCGGTAGGTGGAACATTCCCCGATGAAGTTGGTCCGAATTTGAGAATGTCGGGGACATCGACAACATAGATATTCCCGTCGCTATCCACACTAAGATTCCCGGCTGCAATCATCGTAGTTGCCAAGC
Organism: Terriglobia bacterium; assembly: GCA_963840515.1. GTDB lineage: Bacteria > Acidobacteriota > Terriglobia > Acidiferrales > UBA7541 > DASTCZ01. Next base: position 22,492 of record CAWIZI010000007.1, on the reverse strand, counting down.
CCGAGATGGTTCGAATCGGAGCGACATTTCCAGTAGAGCCGGCACTGAACACCAGTATGCTTGGCGTCGACACACCCGTGGCATTCCCGTTGGCCACATAAATATTCCCTGCGCTATCCAAGGCAATACCCACCACGTCTGCGATCATGGTGTTGGAACCGGTAATCGAGCTGGTAGGCGGCCCATTCCCGGGTGAGCTGGAATTGAAAATCAGAATGGAGTCGGGCTGCGGGAGAGATCCACCTGCAGTGTAAACATAGTTGGCAGAATCGACCGCGATCTGGCCCGGGGAAAACCCGCTGATAGTCGTCGCGCTTCCGGCAATGACGTTTGTTGGCGCGACGTTGCCATTGGCTGCGGCCGAAAAAATAGAGACACCCGGATAGAGAATACCTCCTACGTTGACATATGAAGAGACATAGATGTTTCCAGAGCTATCCAGAGCGAGCGCGTAGACCAAAGGTTCATTTAGGACATTCAGTCCGGTCGATGCGCCTGCAATCGTTCTGGACGGAGTTGCCGTTCCACTCGCTCCCGGCGCATAAACCAGAATCTCCGCGCTTGGAAACGGAGAAGAATGAATTGTACCGCCCACATACAGATTTCCCGGCCCATCCACTGCCAGTCCAATGAAAGCGACGCCAGCTGGCCCTTTGAGCTTCGGGCTGGGAGAAATGCTTCCGGTTGCAGTCGTCGAAAATTGCAGAATGCTTGGAGATAGCTGCGGTTCCAAGACGATGTCCTGGTTTATATACACGTTTGAGGCCGTAGGGCCCGTCTCGCTACCGCCGCTGCTTCCGCCGCCGCCGCAGCCAGACATAACTAGGAGCATGCTGAAGCTAGACAGAAAGCTGTCCATCGGTTTGAAGACGCGCATAATCCTCCCCTTTACGAACCGCTTCAACAAACTCGATTCTCACGGTAGCCTGCCGGACTTTCTTGGTCCAAATTTCGGCCCAGGGCGCACTTTAGGACCACAGTTCCACATCTTCAAGCGACATTGAACGCCTCAGAGTCCCATGTCGCAGTTTGTCGCTTTCCCACAACGTCCAAATGCCCGAACATCCCGGATACATGTCGGCTGCTTGGCGAGGCGCGCCGGACAGGCATGTTCAGGCTGAATGCCAAATGCCTGGTAAGTCCATAACCGGACATCTCTAACAATTCAGGTCCTGTCGAGAAATCCTGCCCAGGACTGCGATCTGGAAGTTTGAGTGTTTCTCTACTCGGCACGACTTCGGTCACGCTCTCCTCCGGCGGGTAGAGACGGACCATCCTAGCGGTCAGTGTCATTAGCATGGCGATTCGCATAGATCCCAAGCCACTCCAACTGCTATATAGGAGCTCTGACCGCGTTTTCTTCATATTCCCAAAAGAATTATACTGTTGCCAATGCCGCTATATAGGTCTAGAGTAGGGCGCGTTTCGTATTTCCCATCCCGAGGTGGTCCACATGACAATAGGTATCTCTTCCCGTGCAATTAGACTAGTGCTTTCCATTTTGCTTACGAGCTTTTTGCTCCCGCTCTTTCTCACGCCTATACTCAGCGCAAGCGAAAAGAATCAGAACGAAAATCACCACGCCAAAATTGTCGGCGGATATTTCGAGGAATGGGGCATCTACTTCGCAGGCTACAACATCGCCAATCTCCAAGCCAATGGGGTTGCCGACCAACTCACTCACCTTACCTACGCCTTCGGCGATGCCACCCCGACTGGTTGCGCCATCGCTGACTCCTGGGCCGATTATCAATCCCCCTACCTTCCCAGTGTTAGTGGCGCGCCCTACCCCGGCCCGCTCTACGGCAACTTTGCCGCTCTCCAGCAGCTCAAGCAGCTACATCCCAATCTGAAGGTTCTGATTTCTCTTGCCGGGGCTCCCGCTTTCTCCGCGGCCGCAAGCACTGCCGCAGGCCGCCAAGCCATGGTCGCGAACTGCATCGACCTTTTTATCAACGGCAATCTCGCCCTGGGCATTTCCGCCGCCGGCGTTTTCGATGGCTTCGACATCGATTGGGAATTCCCTGCCGCCTCCGACACGCAGAACGCCACTCTCCTCATGCAGGAATTCCGCAAGCAGCTCGACGCATTGGGCAAAACAAATGAGAAACACTACCTCCTCACCATGTTCGGTCCCGCGGGCCAGCAGAATTTTTCCAACATCCAGTTGGCGGAAGTTGCCAAGCAACTCGACTACTACAATGTCCAGGGATACGATTTTCACGGAACGTGGGAGACCTCAACCAACCACGCTTCGCCTCTGCTCGACGACAAGCAGGATCCCGACCGCGACGAAAATTTCTTCATCGAGTACACCATCAGCTCCTATCTCCATGCTGGCGTGCCTCCAGACAAACTCGTACTCGGTATTCCGACCTATGCTCGAGGCTGGACCGACGTTCCTAGCGCGAATAATGGCCTCTACCAGACCTCCACGGCACCAGCTCCCTTTCCCCCGGCAGACTACCTGCAAACTCCGGGAGTGATCACGTATCTCACGCTCTCCGGGCTCACCGGGTTCACTCGTCATTTTGATTACCAAAGAATTGCGGTTTGGCTATACGACTCGAACACGCAAACCTTTTGGTCCTACGACGATCCCGTCACCGTGTGGCTGAAGACAGGTTATGTGCGTGGACGTGTGCCGGGGGGCCTAGGTGGTGCGTTCGTTTGGGCTCTCAAAGATGACGACGCCAACGGCACGATAGTAAAAACCATGGCCGCAGGGCTGCACTAACCGAGCTGCGGCGACCGTCGTCCATCCCGGGGCTTCTCTTCGTAGAGGCGCAGCACCATTACTCCACATGACCTCACACATGTTGTGCGCACGGCGCCCCAGAGCTAGGTCTAGTACATGGTTTTGGGGGTCGGGCACCATATGAGCTGATTCTATATATTAAACATGAGTACATCTGTATGCGTCCTCAGCGCGCTTCTTGCCCGGAAAGGATCCACGCCTCCGGTAACCGCGTTAATGACGAGTTAGTGCAAAAACCTACCTTCTAGCCCCCTCTAAACCTACGACATCTCACGACATCCTCGCGAAAACTATCTTTGACGTGCTTTGTCGCTTGAAGGGCAATCGGTTTGCGCGGATGCTGCGATGGCCATGTTGTGACATCCCAAGTACGGGAGATCATGTCGGGAAAGGATTGTGACGATGGCCATGAAAACTTCTGTAGTTATGGTTGCGGACCGGCTGCGGAGTGTTTCTCGGCAGTGGTTGGCGCGCTCAGTGCTCATCAGCTTGCTCAGTTGGCTGGGAGGCCCTACGCCGGCTGCTGCGCAATCGCCGTGGAAAGACAGAGACAGCGACAGACGGGACCTGAGAGTAATGACCTACAACGTTAATGAGGGTACGGACTTCTTACAGATCCAAGCTGCGACGGACCTGAATTCATTTCTGGAGGCCGTAGGGCAGACGATCACCCAGGTGCGTGGAACTAACCCTCCAGCGCGAATGCGAGCGGTCGCAAAGCAGATTATCGACGCTGACCCTACGCTAGTAAGTCTGGAAGAAATCGACGAGTGGTATACGTCGCCGTTTAATCCGGCTACCGGGGCGTGCGGTACGCCAACACTGGAATTTGCTATGCTTCAGGAGCTTCAAGATGCCCTATCCGCACAGGGGGCGCACTATTCGGTCGCCGAGGAAGCGCAGCAGTACGCGTTCCCCTTGATACCGGGGTTCATCCCTCCGAGCACGTATCTATGCGTATCGGTCGTCAATCACGTGGCGATTCTGGCGCGCACCGATCTCGATCCGGAGAGATTTCACTGGAGCAATCCGCAATCGGCCCAATACGCCACCGTGCTACAGTTCCCTTCACCGATTGGGCTACTACCGCTTCCCCGAGCCTGGGTATCAGTAGACGCAACGTTTGACCATAAGGCATTTCGATACATCGGGACGCATCTGGAGTCCGTAATTCCAGCCATCCGCGAAGCGCAAGGAGCCGAGCTGCGCGCCGGTCCGGCAAACACGTCGCTGCCGGTGATTCTTGCAATGGACTCAAATGCACAAGCGGCGCCGCTACCGCAAGACCCGACCTACATGGATTTCATTGCTGCGGGCTACGACGATGGCTGGGCGGAGAACTTTCCGTTTGTTCTGGGGCTCACCTGTTGTCAGGACGAAGCAGATAACAATCCCGTCTCGCAACTTTATCAACGCATCGACCTAATTCTGACCTTGGGGGACGTCAAAGCCCGAAACATTGCACTGTTCGGCGCGGATCCCAGGGAAAGAATTATTGGCGGACTGTGGCCATCGGACCATGCCGGCGTTGCCGCGCACGTGGTGGTCGAACGGGAGTAGCACAACCACTGGACAGGAAGTGCTGCTAGTACGCCGGGATTCCGCCCGCCTCCGGGGAGTCCTGGCGCACAGTTTAGTGCGCGCCGATATTTGCGAGGAGCCGCGCAACGCGAGGATCAGAATGAAGTGGATCGACCATGGGCTCGCTACCAAGAGAAACGAGCCGGTCGTTGTGCTCCGTGTAGCACGATCCAGCCAGTCGAGAGCCGTGCGGCCTTCACCGAGGCCGGTGTGAATAGCAGCCAAGTAAAGCGAGGAACCAAAGTGCGACTGCACGAGGTGCTTGAGATGGTCAAATCTACCCAAGCAGACACTTCGTCCCGCTCGGATGGCCAACCCGACGCGCCTTTTACCATTGGGTCAAATTTAACTTTTCTTATCCTATCTGGTTAGTCAGGCATTTGACTCAAATGTGGAGTTCAGCGGGTATTCGCATGACCTTGAACCGATTCCAAAACACGCCCATAGCACATCACTAGGCCCATCAAGGCGCGTGCTATCACACATGCCAAACTCCATGCCAGCGGTGGCCAATGGCGCCTCTTTACGCATGCCGCGGTAATCTATTTTGCGAATGCTCCCCTGGCTCTCCGGAGCTTGTCTTTGTCTTTCGTGTTCTGGCTGTGAAACCACAACTCTTTCTTCAGAGCTTCGGGAAGCTCTTTCAGCCCCTCAGGGCGCTGTCGGGTAAACGACCAACCTGCGAAAAGGCGTGCAGCACCCTCCGTTTGTGTCGGACTCAACTTGTTGGATCGTGTGGCCGAAATAATATCGATCGTTGAATAGTCGAGAAGAAGATTCTCGGCAGCGCTCTCATAGGATGGGAACCCTGACCAAGGTCCAGATCCAGAACCGAACCATTCGAGCAAGGCAAGGACGCGTTCACCGCGGTCCGGCATGCAGCGTTCAAGCTCCGACCGGAGTGGATTAATATCGACTCTCCCGAAATCAAGCAAGGCGCTCGACCACAATCTCCCAAGCGCTTTCGGCATGGCGGTTCGCCATCTTTCCCAATCCTTTTTGTTCTGCGCTTGCTTAGAACGCAGGTCCTCAGCTTCTTTTCTTGGCCCCGATATCCGGCGGTCATCAAACCATGAAAGCCATTTCTCGGTGTCAGTTATGCGCACGTCGCTATCCCACAACGAGCAGCGAATCGATACGCCGTGGTGATTTGTTACCTCTACGCGCTGGCAGCCGCGCTCGTAAATATAGATCGCTGGCGTACCAGCGCACATATCAGTGAAACCATTCCGCCGAGGCAGCCAGCGCCAAACTCTCCCAAAGGTCCTCCAAGTCCTTCTTGTCAGTTGACTCGAAGAGGATTGTTGACCGTCTCATTGGACCGGTCTTAACGACAATCTTGTCAGCGTGGGCAAGGATTTGGCGAAGGTCCTCAGGCACGACTTTTTTCGCTGGTCATGATATCAAGTTATTACCGGTTGTTTTTCTAAGCAACCCGAATCTTCATTCTTGAAGTTCATCCCTTAATCGGTAACAGCCGCCGGCCGCCATGAAATCGAGGCGAGCTTGCGTCGACCACTAACCACAACCAGCAACTGTTCCCCCCACTTCTCGCTTCGAGTTCTATTGGACTGGACCAGTGTACGGACTGGTTATGGTACCTCTCTAGAGACACAGGCTTGCGGAGCAGCCGACAACGATTGCTGAGCCAAGTATCAACCTCATGCTTGAATGCACAGACCGTGCCTGCCTTCACGTGAAATTGTCGATGGACCGGTAACCCCTCACGTATCTCCCAACGCTGTACAGTGCGAACTTGCCGGCCCAGGTAGAGGGCAATCTCCTTCCAGGAGTCGAGACGACTCCTGCGAACTTCTAATGTTGACTGCGGATTCATTTTCATATCGTTGTATATAGTCAGCATTCGCTACCGTGCCTCCCATGATAAATGCCCCGAAAATACAGGGTTTATTCGAAGCGCTTCGCGGTGGCAGTGGCGCAGGCCTGGCGATATGCGGTGCCGGTAGTGTCGGCAAATGTAATCTGGGCGTCGGCGGTCCATTCATCAGGGCCATTATTGAACTCAATCGTTTGCGTGATGGTTTGTGTTCCCGCCATGAAACCAGGAGGAGGGGGCGGCGTTGTGGTGAAATTGATAAAGGCTATGCTCTTGACCAAGTAAGAGTGGTGACCCTGGAACTCCCAAATACCGTGTCCAGTGCCCCGTTGACCGATAGCAAAGGACGGATTCGTAGTGTCCTCGATCATCGTTTCCCCGTTCGCGAACGTTAGCAGCGAAGCAAAGGGGGAGCCTAATGTGGTGCCTGAGCAATTATTCAGTTGCACTGTCACAAGCCAGGTTCCTACAAGTTCGTGTTCATTATGGGGAGTCCAAGCAGCGGCGCGCCAGCCGATGGAAAGCAACAGCGCGAGTACCACGACGATCGACAAAGTGACTTTCTTAATGAGTCTCGAGGTCATGAATTTTTCCTCCTGATTGACGATTTTCTCAGCGAAACTCTCCACTCTTGGCTATCTCTCGGACTTGGCCATTGTCTTCAGAACGACTGCGAACTTGCCACGAAGCGGGAGTCTCATCTCAACCGCAATTGCGGTTGCGCCGACAATGGATCAGTTGAAAATGCAGGTCAATGGACGGGGTCTGAAACGCTTGTGGCCCGCCAAGTGCCGATTTCGCAGCGACTTAGAGCCGCATGTGGCGCCCTTGCCGGGGAGAAACGGTGCTAAACTGGCGCAGCTTCTCTGCTCTCTGAGGTGCTGCAGTGCCTTCTGTGACGTCTCCCATCTATCGTTTCGGGATGTTCGAGCTCGATCCTCGCAATAGTGAGCTTCGCAAGAGTGGCGTGAGACTGAAGCTGCAGGACCAGCCTTATCAGGTGCTCCTTAAACTGCTTGAGTACCGTGGAGAATTGGTCAGTCGGGAAGTGTTGCGCTCCACCCTCTGGCCCGCAGACACCTTTGTCGATTTTGAGACTGGGTTGAACACGGCGGTCAAGCGCCTGCGCGAAACGCTAGGCGATTCCGCCGACAACCCAACCTTCATCGAGACAGTTCCCCGACGGGGTTACAAATTTATAGCGCCGGTTGGAATATCGATAAGCGAGGAGAGCAAAACTCTTGGTCCCGCCGGCCAGTTGGGAACACCCCGAAGGAAAAACCTCCTGAAACGTGGCAGCGTACTCATCGGCGTTGCAGCCATGGTACTTGCCCTGGTGGGGATAGGAGTGGCCCTCTGGTATGGCCAACCGCGGCCGCCGACCGTCACGAACGTGGTTCGAATCACCAATGATGGCAAGGCAAAAATCCCAATGAATTCGCCTGTTACGGATGGCGTTCATCTCTATTTCATTGAAGGGGAGCCATGGACTTCGGGATCGGGGATCGCACAGATGTCTGCCACTGGAGGAGAGACCTCATGGATCACACCTGCTCTCAAGGAAGTTTTAGCCATTTACAGCATGTCGCCGGATCGCTCGGAATTGTTGGTGGTTAAAGGAGTGGCCGTAGGATCCGACAATGCTGGTGAAGTTTGGGCGCAGCCATTACCTGCGGGAGCGCCACATCGTGTGGGAAACATCCTCTCAACGGCGGCATGTTGGACCCCGGATGGGACCCATATTGTGTATGCGTACGAGCGTGCCGTCATGATTGTGAATAAGGATGGAAGCGAGCCTCGCGAACTGGCAAAGGTTCCAGGAGTCGCCCGCGCACTTCGGTTCTCGCCGGACGGCAGGCGAATCCGCTTTTGGGTGATTCAGCCTCCAGAAATGGAATCCGGCGCAATTTGGGAGATGAACCCGGACGGGAAGAATCTCCACCAGGTCTTTGCTGACTGGAAAGAATCTCCTTTCCAATGCTGTGGGAATTGGTCCCCGGACGGCGATTACTATTATTTCGAGGCCGGCCGTGGCAATGGTCAGGCCATCTGGGTGGCACCGGAACGCAGTTCCCTATTCGGCAAGAACACCGCTAAACCTTCGCTCCTGCTTTCCGGGCCGCTGCGCTTCAGTGCACCAGTTCCCAGCGGCGACGGAAAGAGATTATTTGTCGTGGGCGAGGAGCGTCGCGTGGAGCTTTTCCGTTATGACCTGAAAGCGGAGCACTTTGATTCCTATCTTAAGGGTCTCTCTGCCGGGCCAATCGATTTTTCGTTCGATGGGAAGTGGATGGCTTACGTTTCTTATCCCGACATGACTCTGTGGCGAAGTCGATTGGATGGAAGCGAGAAGACGGAGCTCACGTTGCCGCCGGTGCGAGCTTATGGACCGCGTTGGTCGCCTGACGGTTCCAAGATTGTATTCCTGGATGTGCAGTTCCACCGTCCTTGGAAAATCAGCCTAATTTCTGCCACTGGAGGAGGTAGCCCGGAGTTGCTTGTGCCGGGAAACGCTGACAAATCCGAATCGGACCCGACCTGGATGCCTAACGGCAAGTCCATCGTTTTTGGAAAATCGGAAGAAATTGACAAGGTTCGCATGGCGATTTACTCGCTGGACCTGAACACCAGGACCATTTCGCAGGTGCCAGACTCCCAAGAGTTGTTCTCACCGAGAGTATCGCGCAACGGCCGCTACATCTGCGCCCTTAAAAAGGGTCAGACGGAATTAATGCTGTTCGACACAAACACGAATCATTGGTCAATCGTGGGGGAAGGAGAACAGCTCAGCTACAACGAGTGGTCACACGATGGAAAATACGTATACATGCGGGAAACCAAGGGAGGCGCAGCGGAAGTGATTCGCGTCAGAATAAGAGATGGTGTACTGGAAGACGTTTTCAGCCTAAGGGATTTTCCGCAGGTCACTGATATGTTTGCTGGATGGATAGGACTGACGCCGGATGACGCGCCTCTCTTGATGCGTGATCGCAGCCTGCAAGAGATTTACGCGTTAGACTTGCACTTTCCGTGAAGATACATCAAGACCGTTCCCTCATGCCACAATCGGAAGGCAGAATTCGAAGAAGCGAACGGTGTAGTTCGGGCCCCCGGCACCACCCACGCGTGTAAGAATCTCTTCCCCGAAGAAGTCTATGTTTCCGTTGGCTCTAAAGCTGACACCGCCATTTTCATTGACGCGCTCGAGCGTGAACTTCCCAATCTGCTCCGCGAGAAGCGCACGGGACTCGTGAACCGCCGTTGGCTTCGCAAGCATCTCTCGTAAGCGCGTCAATCGCGAGACTGCGAAGCTTCGTAGCTCGTCTAGTTGCTCTTGTAAAGAATCGGGACCCGGTTCGATGACCTGATTCGTGATTTCCCGCAGCCTCATCTCGCGCTCATTGATCGCAGCCATGACCGCGCTGGAGCCGTTCCCCGCTGCGATGGCTCCGACGACGCGCTTTAGCTCCGCGACTAAAGAATCCGTTGGAGTTCGGGGCTGTTAACGGTGCAGGTGTCGTAGCCATTGTGTGTTGTTCCTTGTGAATCGACGGCGAGAATTGCGAGGAATCGCGCAGCCGGAGCGGAGAGAATCGTGCTCCTAACGCTTATAATTTTACGCGCTTTGGCAGGGCCAGCGACAGTCAGAGGCGAGGCATCCAAGCGCCGTCAATCACCTAAGGCCTCTCTAGGTGATTGAGGGTATTGACCTGTTGCGGAGACTACCGAATCATCAAACGGCTACGGAAGTTCGCAATTCGCCCGCGAGCCACGAACCTCTGCAACCTAAGTAAACGAGCACGGCTCTTACCGTGGAGCGCAGTCCGCGCATTCGAAGGAGTACACATGAAATTCAAGATCACAACAGCTCGCCTCAAACGTGTTTTAAGGATCGGATGGCCACTCGCAATAATGTCGATTTTAACTCTCACCGCAGCTCCCGTCCGTGCCCAAACTCAAGTCTTCGAGCGATGGACAGCGACCATCAACAATTTTAGTCCAAGCGCGAGTGCCTCGGATTCTCTGGGGAACACGTATTTAACTGGTTTTGCCACCGTTGCCACGGGTTCCAGTTCTCATCAAGAGATGCTTACCGTCAAGTACGACCCAGACGGGCGCTTGTTATGGAAGGCTTGGCTGGGGAACGCTGTCCACCCCGCCGAGGGGTTACAGCTCGGCTTGGACGCCGATAGCAACGTCTATGTAGCGGGCTCGATGGCAACTCAGAACGGCGGTCTTGAAATTGCTACAGCCAAGTACAACGCGAACGGAACTCGTCAATGGGTTGATTATTTCTTCAGGCACGACGACGGCCAAGCCGTCCCCTCGTACCTCGCGGTTAGCGCCGGAGGAAGTGCATACGTCTCAGGAACGTCTTCCTTTGATACCAATAGCGCCGTCGCGATCAAATACGATGTTAACGGAAACCAAATTTGGACCCAATCTGTCGAGAATTGCTGCAACACGATTGCATCCATTGGCATTGCCCTCGACGCACACGAAAACGTTTATTGGGTTCTATTTCAAATCATTATCACCGGCACGGACCTCGAGACAGATATATACAAATATGATCCCAATGGGAACCTGTTGAGCACCACATCAACTGGTGAAAACTTGAGCACTTTCCGGCTGGATTCCCAAGGCAATGTGTACGGCGCCGGCACGACCAATTTTCAGGATTCCAATGGTGACGAGCAGCCGATCGTCTCAGAGTTCAAAGCCACCGGCCCAGGGTGGACCGATGTTCTCGGCCCCCTCACCAGCGGATTTCCCCAGCCCGCAAGTATCGCGCCGAACTCGGACGGAAGCGTATTCGTATCTCCCGTGCCCGGAGGTGCTGGATTAACAAAGTTCAGTCCCACCGGCGCCCAGCTATGGACCGTCCAGAACTCTGGCCTCCTCGCGGTAAATTCCTTTGGCGACGTTTACGTCGCGGGGCAAATGGTTTCTAAGTACCACCCGAACGGGAACCTTATATGGCAGCAGCCGTTCGAGGGACCCTCCCATCAGCCTGCAACTCCGACGGCAATCAACACAGCGGGTGGCGGGCTCATTGTCACAGGCATAACTTCCATCAACGATGCACCAGCTTCCATCACGATTGACTACGTGCAAGACGCTGCCAAGCTTACGCCCTCCGCCCTCACCTTCCCCAGCCAAGTCATCGGCACGCAAAGCTCTTCGCAAGAAGTAGTCCTCAAAAATACCGCCGAGCAATCCTCCGCCGTCACCAGCATCACCATCAGCGGCGATTTTCATCAGACCAATAATTGCCCGGCCACGCTGGCCCCCAGCGGCACCTGCACCATTTCCGTAACGTTTCTGCCCACTGCCGCGGGTACCCGCACCGGCACCCTTACGGTCAATGACCTCTGGGCCGGCAGCCCACAAACCGAAACACTCACCGGCACGGGCACCCCTTAATGTAAGGAGCCGACCAAGATTGCATCAATTCTTTTCTTTCCTGTTGGATGCTCAAAGTGGACCGATGCCGACACTCCGTCATCCAAACTCGTGGGACTTCCGTGCGACCTCGCGTCGACCCCTTGAGCTCGCACGTGTTACAGGACATTGAGGACCGGGCCGATTTCACTCGAACGGTTTCGGCGCTTATCAAGACTTGAGACTCAGCTGGTAGAATGCAGCATGGCCGGAACGGTGCAAGACTTCTACGACGACCTATCCTGTAATTACCACTTAATTTAGGCGATTTTAGCCTTTAAGACTCTACCAGTTAGACTTGGCTTTTAGTGTTGCGTTGACCCATTGAGATCACCGCGTTTACCGGGACCTGAGAGGTTGTGCGTTTGTCAGAGCTTTAAGAGGGTCCTGAAAAACAGCCCCAGCCATCGTTTTGCCCTTGCCAACGATCCGCAACAGATTGCAGCTGGCTTTCAAAGTTACTGATCCCCTCGTGGGACGGGACCATGTGTTGGACCACAATTACATCCCAGGAAAGGTTTTGGTCCGTTTCACCTTTCTTCACCGAAACCTCGTGGCCTAATTCACGAAAATGTTTTGCAAACTTCTCAGCCGAGCTTTCGTCGGCGAAAACGAACGCGAAGTCAATGTTTCGCGGCCGAGCCAGATCATCTCCCCCTGCTTCCATGCGCCGAAGCACATCCCCGTTCGCATCATCGGGAAAAAGCATCAATTCTTCTTCCTCCACACTCTATGCAGTCTGCTTGGCAGGGGGATTATAGAACGCAATTGAGGGGGACACTCAGGTACTGATACGAAGTTGTCCGGTTACCAGGCACTAGCCAACTCAACCTGACTTATAATGCCCGGTGTTGCTCAGCGGGAAATAACCGAGGAAGAGACAAAGTGTCCGAGAATCAGAACGGTGCTGACGGCTTTTCCGTGGAACTAGGCGCAGAAGTGGCAAACATTGTTTGTGACCACTGTGGACATTTTTTCAAGAACGTTAACGGTTTTATAAAAAAAGACGACTGGGCTTACTCGCTCTATTTCGCAACTTTGCAAACCGGCCACAATGACATTGAAGCCGGTCTTACAGTGAGCATTGGGAAGTGGTGGGACGATTCCGATTCCGCCGTGGCCGAGAGAAGTTGGGTGTACATGAGGGTTTGGCCCTCTGAGTCGGGGAGCGGCTTCGAGATGCGAATCGAAGAGCCCGAGGGGTCGAGGCACGTCAATTTCAAGAATCTAGGGAATAGGCTTACACCAGACGAAGCACGTAAAAGCCCGCTGCTGAAGGATTTCTTCGCTCTTGCTGACTATGCGATTGACAATGATCCTGCTGTGCTTTCGTATCTATCTGGAAACGAAATCAATATAGCTGGTCGCATCTGCAAACACTGAAACACTTCTGTGGGTACTCTCGAAGGTTTCAAGCCAACGCCTGATTAGTCGTGCCAGCTCAACCGGTCGACGCAACACCTCCTAATTAGTTGATCCGCCAATACTTTCCCTGAAGAACCGACCTGTTTGGCTGTACTCAGTCAAAAACCCAGCCAAGGTAACATTCCGGATGATCTAGCCTAGCCAGCGCTTTTAGCTTTTGTTTTCAATGCAATGTGGGTCCGAGCTGAGTGTTGCGGCGACCCATTGAGATCACCGCGGTTATCAAGACTTGAAGAAACCTCAGCTATCCACACTCGCATCTGGTGTATTAACGTATGACAATGCTGCTGCCGCTTTCGGTTGTCCTGCGCCGACTTCTCAACTAGGCAGTGCCCGCAGTCAGCCTGATGGTCTTACAAACTGTCCAGGAATGCGATCAATTGCGACTTTTCTTTGTCGGTCAGATTCATCTGGAAGCGCTGATTGTAAAAGTTCAGCACCTCGTTCAAGTCGCGAGCTGCGCCGTTGTGAAAATACGGCGCGCGAGCGGCCAACCCTCTCAGTACCGGACCTTTGGTGCGGTTCACGTCGCTGCACAGCCCTGTCACAAGCCCCTTGCCGGGATCAGTCGTGTAAATCACATACGGCGTGCTAGGTTGTCCAGCCGCGGCGAACGGATTTGGGCATTCCGAAATTTCGTACACGGGCGCCCCCGGAAAGCTCAACTGCGCAAGTGCGTTTGCGACTTGTGTATCCGATTCCTGCGCGGAGTCGTGGCCCGTTCCGATATCGAGCGGCAACGGCAACGAGTGGTCCCCCACGTTCGGCGCGTCATGGCACGTCGTGCAAGTTCCTGGAAACGAAGCGATAGGCACGGTAGTTCCCAGCGCAGCCGCCAGCGCCGGATTGTCATTCAGTCCGCGGACGTTTGCGATCGTGAGTGCACGCGAATTGAAAAGCGTTTCTCCTGCCGCGATATCTCGACGAGCCTGAATAGTCGCCCGGTCTCTTTCATTATTAACTTCCACGTTTTCCCACGACGAAAATAGTGTCATCCCAGTCGGATTGAACTTGGCACCCGTAGGATCCGCGCCCAAAGTGTCATTGATCCCAGGATAGTAGCCGGCGCCAGAGAGATTCTTCGCCCCACCGTGCGCTCCGTAGTCTGTAAGCGATCCCGCGCGACCGTCCGCCAGTTGTGCGCTGAACAAGCCCATCTCGAAACTGACAATCGCAGTCTGCTGTTCAATCGTCGGTGGCATGGTCGCTTGCGCATGGCCAGTCGTCGCGTCAATGGCTTGGTGCATCAAGTCAGCAATTAGATTCGCCTTAAACGTTTGCGTATTGTTGAGCGGCGCGATGGTTTCTCGGCCATCAAACATGATTGTGCTCAAGAATGTCAGATTCGTCGTTGGCAAAGGCCGCCTATAAACCGATACTGTTTGCAATCCCAAGACAGGATCAGTCACTATGGCACAACCGTACGGGTCTACGACTGCTCGTATCTTGAACTGCGTCGTTGCCGGCAGTTGTATCGGAATACGAATCAATCCGTTCTTCAGCAGCAAACTATGAGTCTCTGGATCATTCGAACTCGTGTTCGGACAGTTGGCGCCATCAAACGCCGCAAACAGTGGATCGTGCCCCCCTGTCATCACAAAACGCTGTTGGATATTTTGTGTGCTCAACCCCATCCCATTGCCGGCGATATGGCACGTCGCACAGCTTCTCCCATTGGTCCCCAGGCTTTGGAAAAAGGGCGTGCTTTCAACGATCGGCCCAGCAGTGTTGTAGGTGGAGACGATCCCGGTGGGATCGAGGAACGGAAATAGATTGGGAATTACCATCACGGCTGAGGCGGCGGTAGTTAGGCACAACATCCCTGCCACAATCATCAGTTTCCTGGCATGGATTCTCACCCACAGCCCTATGCTCCTACTTTCTTGAATTTGCATATTCGTTCCTCCCGGGTTTTTTCCACCAAAAACTCATGTCGAGATATCAGCAGCCCAGACAGCAACAGAATCGAAGAAACATCTCTGTACCCCTCAGCGATCACCCTGACGGGTCCTCGAAAGAACGGTTTTTCAGACCGTTGGCGCAGACACAACACTCTGCTTACGAGCGGCCCGGCGGGTCCGCTTTCTGGCCGTTGCCTCATTAGAAATAGCGGGACTCACATGGATCGCCGCCGGGACTTTGACAGCTTTCTTCGGCAGCGGCTTCCTTATCGGGTAAGCATCTTCGACGCCCTTATCCGTGAAGAGCGCTGGGTTGACTTCCTGCGCTTTGCAGGACGGCGTCCAGCTCAGCAGCATCGCTGCGAGACCGATGCACCCTACCTGTAGAGTCTTAGGTACCCAGAGTTTGTAAGTATTCATCGCCATGGTCCCTTTCGTTTTCGATACCGAACTTCTAAACCAACTGCACAATGAACAATTCCTCGCACACTTCGGCTTGCCTGCCAATGCAGGCTGTCTCGAAATCTAATTAAAAAAAGGTGAAGGCCTAACTCTCTCATTTCACAGAAGATCTTTTCTTGCTGCGCGCCTGACACGAGGTTTATATTGGGCGCACTATGTAATACTCGCGGTATTCGAGGGACACGGCCTTGCGAGCTACTCGATTTGGTCCGTATGAACTGCGTCTTAGTTCCCGAGAACTCTATAAATTCGGGACTAAGGTCAAACTCCGTCCTCAACCGTTCCAGGTCCTATCCCTTTTGCTCGACGGACCCGGCGATGTTGTTACTCGCGAACAGCTTCGTCAGCAGCTCTGGCCCTCGGATACATTTGTGGACTTCGAACACAGTCTGAACACCGCCATCAAGGAACTCCGAGGCGTTCTGAATGACTCGGCGACAGATGCGCGCTTTATTGAAACCCTTCCCAAGCTTGGCTATCGCTTTATCTTCCCCGTTGAGCACGGCGCACCAAACGGCCAGCCCATCCCTGTGGCTGCCGCCGTTGAACTCGAAGCTACCCGGCATCCAGTCCTGACTGAACCTGCGCCCACTCTTCCCACACCTCGAGCGCTAACATGGACTTGGCTTTCCCTCGCCGCCGCCGTGGTCCTGCTTCTGGGGATAGTTATGGTCGTCGCGCGCGTGGGGGTTTTTCGTCATTCCGCGAGCGGTGCCGCTTCCGCTGCTATCAAACCCCGTCCCTCGATCGCCGTGCTTGGCTTCAAAAACCTCTCACGCAAGCCAGACGATGAGTGGATGTCCACGGCCATGGCGGAAATGTTGGGCGCCGAACTCGCCTCCGGCCAGCAAATCCGCGTCATTCCCAGCGAAAACATCGCCCGCATGAAACTGGATCTGTCTCTTGCCCCCACGGACACCTATGGCCAGGAAACGCTAGGCAAGATTCACAATCATCTCGGCACCGATATGGTTACATCCGGCTCCTATCTCGCACTTCCCGATGGTTCAAGCACCAAACTCAGAATCGTTCTGCAAGTCCAGGACACTCGCACCGGAGAAACCATCGCGGCGATTACCGAGGACGGAACCGAGTCCGACCTTCCCCAACTCATCTCCGCCGGCGGAGACAATTTGCGTCACACTCTCGGCATCGGCTCTCTGTCTGCCGCCGCCACGCGCGAAGTACGCGCATCCTTCCCCGCTAATTCCGAAGCCGAACGGCTCTACGCCGAAGGGCTAGCGAAACTTCAAGGATTCGACGCGCTCGCGGCCCGGCAGCTCTTCGAAAACGCCATCGCGGCAGATCCCAATCACGCTCTTTCTCACTCGGCGCTTGCCGACACCTTGTCCCATCTCGGCTACGATCTCAACGCCCAAACGGAAGCCAAGAAAGCTCTCGAGCTCTCCTCCAATCTCTCACGTGAGGATAAGCTTTCCATCGAAGGCCGCTTTCGTGAGCTCACTCATGACCGTGACGGAGCCGTCGAGGTTTATCGCACTCTCCACAATTTCTTGCCCGACAATCTCGACTACGGCCTGCGTTTCGCCCACGCACAATATCTCGCGAATCATGCCAGCGATGCTCTCGATACCGTCGCTGCTCTGCGAAAGCTCCCGGCCCCGACGGGCTCCGATCCTCGCATTGACCTCGTCGAATTCCACGCCGCAGAGCGCCTCGGTGACATGAAGCGCAGTCAAAAGGCAGCCGCTGCAGCCATTGCCCGTGCCAAGACGCTGGGAAGCGGTCTCCTCCTGGCCAGTTCTCTCACAGCCGAATCCTGGGCTTGGTCGAATCTCGGTGAATTCGATAAAGCCATCGACGACCAATCCCAAGCTCGTGATCTCTATGCCGCTGCTGGTGACACTTATGAAGCTGCCGTCGCTGCCAACGGCATCGGCATGTTCCAAAGAAACAAGGGAGACTTGATCGAGTCCCGAAAATCACTCGAAGCTGCTCTTGCCGAGTTCCGTCGTTCCGGGGCGCAATGGGACATCGCCTCGTGCTCCAACCATCTCGGAGAACTTTTTCAGGAAATGGGCGACCTGGGCCAAGCCAGATTCCATCTGGAAGAAGCTCTTCAAATTCAGCGCTCGCTACACGACAAACGTGGCGTCGCTGCCGACCTCGATAATTTGAGCAACGTTGAGCTAAGTGCCGGCCAATTGTCCGCTGCGAGAAAGTTGAAAGAGGAAGCCCTTGGAAATTTCCGTGAAATTGGCGACAAGCACGGCGAATCCATAACGCTCGTCAATTTGGGAGAAGTCCTTTATCAGCAAGGCGAACTGGCCGCCGCAAAAGTTACGTATTCGCAGTCCATCGCCATCGAGAAAGCTACCTCCCGCAAGACCGGGCTCGCCTACTCTCTCGTTGGCCTCGCCGAGGTCCAGACCGCTCAGGACCAGCTCGGTGATGCCCTCGCATCGACGCAAGAATCCATGACTCTTCGCGAACAAACAAAGGAAGTGGTTCACTCCGCCGAGAGCGACGTCCAGCTCGCCATCATTGCCGTCGAACAAGGCAAGCCCGGCGATGCTGAATCGTTCGCGCGAAAGGCGCTCTCTATTTTCGAGCAGCACAAATCTCCCAGCTCCTCTTCCATCGCCAATTCCGTGCTTGCCCGCTCTCTCCTTGCCCAGGGAAAATTAACCGACGCCCGCGCCGCTGCCGATCGAGCTGTCACTCTCGCACATCAAGGCGCCGACCGCATGATCCTCATGACTGCTGGTTTTGCGGAAGCTGAAGTCGACACCCGTTCCGGCAAAGCGGCTGAGGCAGAACGCAATCTGAGCGCCCTCCACGATCAAGCCAGGCGCGATGGCTACGCGGCCTTCGACCTTGAAGCCCGTCTTCTGTTAGCACAAGCCGAAATCGAGTCCGGCAAACTAGCCGCCGCCCGGGCACACTTGGACAAACTCCAATCCGATGCCCGCAACAAAGGCTTTCTCCTCATCGCTCGGAAAGCGCAGGCAGGCAGCCCCGGCTAGGCTTGCGGAATGTCCGCACGACGACTGACGTCTTGTTTTCGCAAACTGGCCCACGCCGGCTTTTCGATGCGGGACTAGTCGCGTTACCGGAGATGTGAAGTAATACTTCACTTGGATGGTTACGGCGTTTACCCGAAGTTAGAGAGGATTTCGATTAGAATAGAAAACGTTCTCGAAGGAAGCATAAAGGCCCTAAGGTTTCTCATGTCCCGCGTAGGTAAACCATGTTGCACGATCTTCAGTTCGCATTCCGTCAGCTTCTGAAAAGCCCCGGCTTCAGCGTCGTCGCGATCCTTACGCTCGCACTAGCGATCGGTGCGAACACCGCAATTTTTTCTGCGATTGACGCGGTGCTGCTACATCCGCTGCCCTATCCAGATCCCGACCGGCTCGTCATCGTGCAGGAGACTCTCCCTCGCTACGCATTGCACGGCATTGCGCCGACTGCCCCGGATTACGCGGAATTCCGGCGCCAAGCCACTTGTTTCGGCCAGGTCGCAGCGATAACAGGCGCGGTTGCGACCCTGACGGGCGACGGGCAACCCGAAGACGTCCCGGCTTTGCGGGTCACTGCTAGCGCGTTTCCGATGCTCGGCGTCGTCCCGATAGTCGGCGGCCTGTTTACTTCCGATGACGATCAGCCCGGCAGAGATCATGTCGTCATGCTCTCAGAAGGATTATGGACGCGCCGCTACGGCCGCGATCCATCCATTGTCGGGAAGAGCATTCAGATCAATCTCGAAAGCTATCGTGTCGCTGGTGTAATCCGGCCAGTTCTCGATTATCGCGTTGCCGCCAATATCTGGATGCCGCTTGCCTTCGCCCCGACCGAAACCGCGCCCGGCACGCGCAGTCCGCACAATATCGACGTGATTGGGCGTCTCAAAACCGGAGGGACCATCCAGGAAGCGCGCCATGAATTTCGCCGCATCGCCGCTTTCATTGTCGAACATTATCCCAATCAGGCTTCTATGGATCGCGGATTTTCTCTCGACCTGGAGCCACTCGCGGAAAAGCAGGCAGGCGATTTGAAGACGCCATTGCTGGTGCTGCTTACGGCGGTGGGAGCGTTGATGCTAATCGCTTGCGCCAACGTTTCCAACCTTCTGCTTGCCCGTGCGATGAAGCGCCGCAGGGAAATCGGCATCCGTTCGGCCTTGGGCGCTTCGCGCCTTCGCGTGATCCGGCAGCTGCTAACCGAAAGTCTGCTGCTTGCCTCCATCGCCGGCACAGCGGGAACGCTCCTAGCGCTGTATGGACTTCGTCTTTACGCGCAGTTCGGCCCTGCCGATTTGATTCACGGAAGCCGTCCCTCCATCAACGCCTGGGTAATGGGCTTTTCGCTTTTCGTCTCGATCGCCGCGAGCATGCTATTCGGCATCGCGCCCGCTCTTGAAACTTCGCGAATCGATCTTACGGAAGCCCTCAAAGAAGGCTCTCGCGGATCGACAGCAGGACGCAAGCTGTTGCGCGAGTCGATGGTCGCCTTCGAAGTTTGCGCCTCTCTGGTGCTTTTGATTGGGGCCGGTCTCTTAGTGAGAAGCTTCGTTCGCTTGGAACACACCAGTCCCGGATTCCAATCCGAAGGGGTGCTGACCGCGTTCGTATCACTGCCGGTGGCGCAATACCGCGAACCCTCGCAAAGAGCCGCCTTCGCGAGATTGGTGCTCGAACGCGTACGCTCGATTCCGGGTGTGCGCTCCGCCGCAACGGTCGATTTCCTTCCTTACAATGGCGGCCCGGGAAGTGGCGGAGTAGAGATCGCAGGCCATCCGCGAAATCCAAATGAGCCGCAGCAGATCATCTGGCAAACGCGTGCTTCGCCCGGATTCTTTGGTACTCTCGGAATCCCTCTCTTGCGCGGCCGCGATATTGCCGCTTCCGACGAGCAGGGATCGCCCGGCGCAGTGGTCATCGATGAGATCACTGCTGAGAAATTGTTCCCGAACGCCGACCCGCTCGGCATGCAGATCACTGTCCCCTTAGCCGGAAGCACATTCACAGTCGTCGGCGTAGTCGCCGCCACGAAATCTCGTAGCCTGTCTGCTCCCCCCGAGCCGCGCATCTACTATTTCGGCCCGCAGGTTCCTTTCGGGTTGTTGACAATCGTGACGAAGACCGCACGTGATCCGCTCGCACTGGCCTCTGCGATCCGCCACGAAGTGGCTGCACTCGATTCCAATCTGCCGGTAGACCTGCTTACCATGGACCAGATACTGGCCGATTCGCTCGCCCGACAACGATTCTCGATCCAGTTGATGACTGTATTCTCTGCGCTCGCAGCTCTCCTCGCCGCCATCGGGATTTACGGTGTGCTGGCATATTTGGTTGATCAGCAGCGGCGCGAATTTGGAATTCGCATCGCTCTTGGCGCGCGTTCCATTGACGTTCTTGCATTGGTCTTGCGACAGGGATTGGTCCCCGTGGCCGTTGGGCTGATCGCAGGGATTGCGGGCGCATGGGGATTGACGCGCCTGCTGAAAAGCTTGCTATATGAAGTCAGCGCAACGGACCCCCTTATCTTCGGCGCGGTTTCGGTCGGACTGATCGCCGTTTCGTTGGCGGCCATGTACATTCCCGCGTTACGCGCCACTCGCGTGTCTCCGTTGGACGCTCTTCGTCACGAATAATTACCCAGTAGCTTGGTTCTCTATGTTTTGCACAAAAAGACTAAGTCGCGAGATTTGAGGAAGTAGCACGGCCCTCGAAAAACCGGGCACGAGTCACTTGGCAGGTTAGTTGGGTTACGGCTCATGTGGATTTTGGACAAATTCACTTCTCAGGTAACGACTGCCAGCTCACCGGTCGGGCATCGAGTTCCTGGGAGTGCTGCTAATTAGTGTGATTCCCCGAAGACTTCCTTCAATAACTCCGTTCTCTGCATCACTGGGTGACCTAGAACATAGTGATGGTGCCGATGGCTTAGGGGGACGAGTTCGGCCCAACGCGGGAATAGCAGCATATCCTGCTCTCGTCCATGGCTGTGAGTGGCTGGCTATATGTAAATCGTGCGAAGTGGATATTGCACGCAATTATTTTTTAATCGTATCGTTCCGCTTAGAGGGTTAAGTCGTGGGCGGATCTCGGTCAGCGATTCCAGTGAGTCTGAATCCGATGTCGCCACGCCAAGAAGGATTCATGACAGAGAAAATTCGATCCAGAATGATACCGACTATCGTAGTGATTGCCGTTGTATCGCTTGCATCCATCCTGAGCAGCGGGTCCTCTCAGAGCGCGCCTGCGAGCGCGAAACCGACAAAGGAGAAAGTTGTTTACGTCTGTGCTTGTCTGAAAACAAAGTCCTGTTCTTGCATGACCGAGGCCAAGACTAAGGGACCCTGCGCCTGCGGTACCGCTGGCGGGCCCCCCATGAAGGCAGTGCCGCCAGACAGTGATTGGGCCAAGGAGAATCGCGAAGCGCTCGCGAATTAGCTACAAAGAGAAACGCGCTGCCCCGCTTGCCCCGAACGATCTGCAACTCCGCAGCGCGAACCAGGTCGCCGTGAAAAGCAAACGGGCTTTCCACCTTTCAGAGTTCATTTCAAAATCATTTGTTTTGATACGTCTGTTCGTGTGACGGGGGTTTGTCGGTACCGGGAACCACTTTACCGGTTACGGCGTTTTACCAGGAGTTGAGCGTCAACCGTGGTATAAATCGCCCACAGAGGGTTCTCGACAAGTGTTCAATCGCCTTCTTTGGCTCTGTGTTAGTTCGATTTTCTTAGTGCCCATCCACCTACATGCTCAGTGCCAGATTATTGAGATTGAAAAAGTTCAATTGGCCACCTCGCTCGTTGCTGTGGTGACCGACATCACAGGTACTCGTATGCCGGGCGTTTTGGTTGAAGAATTTAGTTCGGATTGGAAACGATCGCTGCGCTCGACAAAGACCGACGCGAAGGGTAGATTCACCCTCGCTCCCGTGAAGGGCCGCGATGTCTACTTTCTGCGACTCAGAACGAATGGATTCGACCCACTTCGCGTTCGTGTGAAGATCGACCCGAAACAAGGCAAAAACCTTCGGTTTACGCTGGAAATCGCAACATAGTCGACAGTGCTCGTCACTCTGGCCTAATACCCACATGTACGGTAACGG
>CAWIZI010000006.1:0-62925 GCA_963840515.1 Terriglobia bacterium | reverse complement strand
AAACTTTTCTGAAGATTCATCGCGGCATTCGCTACTTCAAAGGCCAGTCGGCGTTTTCCACTTGGACGTACAGAATCCTGGTGAATTGTTGTTACGACATGCGCCGAAAGAAAACGCGACGTATGGAAACCGCGGAACAGGATTTGGTGGCCGACGATCAAACTTTCGATTCGCCCGCGCCCATGCACGATCATCCGTTGCGTATGGCGCTCGAAAAATGCGTGCAGCAATTGACGCCCTATCTGCGCTCCGTATTTTTGCTTTACGAAGTGGAAGGATTCAAGCACGCGGAAATCGGATTGATGCTCGGAATTTCCGAAATGGCGTCGAAGAACGCGCTGTACCAGGCCAAACGAAAATTGCGCGAATTAATTTCCCAGCAAGCCGGACCGGCACAAATGGCGGCGTCACAAAGTTAGTTGGTTTTAAGAATTCTATTTGGATGGTGAGAAATGTCGGACTTACAAAAAGATTCACCACAATTTGATTGTAACAATCTGGATCAAGCGCTCCGCGAAGAATCGCCAGAGCTGATCGCGGCGCTCGAACAGCATGCAACTGGCTGTGAATCGTGCCGCGCCGAGCTGAACATTTGGCGCGAAATTTCCGCCGCCGCGCTGACCATGCACAAAGAATGGGAGTCGCCCGCACTCTGGCCACGAATTGAAAATTCGCTTCAAACGGAAATTGCGCGTCCGCGCGGATGGCGCACATGGTTCGCAGGTTTGAATTTAGTTCCGAAAATGCGCTGGCAAGTTGCGCTCGCAACTTTTGTTTTTGTAGCGGCCTCAGGCACCGGCGCGTGGTTATTAATGCATCGCAATACGAGTACGCCCACAAATGACGCGCATCTCCTGACCGATCAAGCTGTGCAGCAAGTCGAGCAGGCGCAAAAAACCTACGAGCAATCCATCGACAAGCTCGCCAGGCTGGCAGAACCAAAATTGAATGCAGCTTCCACTCCGCTGCTGAAAAACTATCGTGAGAAATTGGATTTGTTGGACTCGGCGATTGCCGAATGCCGCACGAATTTGGAAAAAAATCAGGCCAATGCATATTTGCGAAGCGAGTTGCTTTCTTTCTATCAGGAAAAGCAGCAGACGCTCGAACAAGTTCTTCGGGAGGAATAAAGTGAAGGCATCGAAGTTTGCAGTCTGTGCGCTCGGAATAATCTTGCTGGCAGCGGCGCGTCCGGCGAAATGCGCCGCAGGCCCCGCCAGTGCCGCGATGCTTCAAGTCACTCACAATTTCGATCGTACGCTGCCTTTGCCGCCGGGTCAGTCTCTACGAATTGGACACAAGTTTGGTGACATCACGGTGCGTACGCACGCTTCGCGCGATCTTCATATTTCCGCCGTGATTCATGTTTCGGCGTCATCTCAAGAAGAAGCCGAAACGTTTGCAAATCATATCGAAATTCGCGTCACACCTTCATCGAATGAAATCGCTATCACCACGGAGTACCCTGAGCAGAATGGTTCGTCGTGGTGGTCCGGCCATCGAAATGTTTCATTTTCCGTTGAATATACAATTGACATGCCGCAGAACGCGCCGCTAATTGTGCGCACCGCGTTCGGCAAAGTGAATGTTGCCGGCCTGAAGGCGCCAGCCGATATTGGCGACGAGCAGGGAAGTGTATCGATTCACGACGGCCGGGGCCTTCAACTCGTACGCGCCGGTTTCGGATCGGTCGAGCTGATTGGCAATCAAGGCGATGCTGATCTTTCCACCACGAACGCCGGCGTCACAGTTTCTGATGTTGGCGGATCGCTCACAGTTCGCAATCACTTCGGATCGGTGAACGCCTCGAACATCACCGGCCCGGCGGACATTTCTACCAGTAATGACTGGGTACGAGTCCATCACGCTGGCGCAACTACAGTTCATTCCGCATTCGGATCCGTGGAAATCGGCGATATTACGGGCGATTTGATTGTGAGAAACCAGAATGGTTACCTGAACGTAACGAATGTAAGCGGCTCGGCGGATCTCATCACATCATTTGCCGGAATTACGTTCCTAAACATTAAGCAAAGGCTGCAATGTAGAACAACGAATGGCGCTATCACCGGCAGCGGCGTTGGCGGCAGCGCCACCATAGGCGCCAGATTTGGAAACGTGGATGTTCACGATCTCGCCGGCCCTCTCGAAATCGATAATCAGAGCGGTAAGATAGAGGCGCGGGACATTCGGAACTGGGCGAAGCTCAAGACTACATTCGCTTCCATCGAAGCATCAGATATTCACGGTGAGGCCACAATCGTCGGCCAAAACTCACAAGTTCGTGTTTCAAATATCGAAGGTCAGGTCAGTATACAGACGACCTTTGGCAGCGTGACCGCGACTGACGTGCACGGCGGCGCTGATGTGGCCACGACCAACGGCGCCATTTCGCTTACGAATATTGGCCGCCAAGCAACTGCGAAGACAACTTTCTCGCATGTGAAGGCCTCGGCAATTGGTGGCACGCTTGATGTTGAAACCTCGAATGGAAACGTGAACGCCGAAAATGTTCGTGGCGGAGCTAACGTCAGAACGTCGCACGGTTCTGTGGAACTGGAAAATATTTTCGGCCGTGTGGATGTGAACGACCAGAATGGGAAAGTGGAAGCTTCGATAGTTAACCAAAAGGGGCTTCCCACCAACGTTTGCGGGGACGTTCACGTGAGTACGACATATGGCCCAATTCGCATTTATCTGGATGAATCGTCCAAATACGATCTGATCGCGCACACATCTTTCGGCAAGGTGTCGAGCGAATTGCCAATCACAACGAACGGAACGATTAGCAATGATTCTTTGAACGCTAAAATAAACGGCGGTGGCTGCCAACTGCAGCTTTCGGATGCCAACGGGAGCATCGAAATTCTCAAAGGCAGTTCTACGAGACACCAATGAGCAGTTCTTCTGAATATGATTATTTGCGTTGCGTTTGATTTCCGCCGTGGTGCGCCGCGGCCATCGCAAATGCTTTCTTGAAAATGCGCGTGGCCGTTGGAGTCAAATTAAATTGGGAAAGTTCATCTTCGGTTGCAAACGCAAGATCGGTCACATCGCTGCCGGCAATCGCTACACCGCTCACAACTTCGCAAAGATAATCCACAATCACAAAATGATACTGCGGGCGCGGATTCGGTTGAGCATCCACCTCTGGAATTTTCGCGTGCGATATGCGTTCAAATATTTCGATCAGCTCAATCACGCGCACCGTCAATCCAGTTTCTTCCAGCAATTCACGTTCAACGCCTTGCACCAGCGTTTCGCCAATTTCCAACATTCCACCGGGAATCGACCATTCACCTTTCAGCGGCTCCGTGCCGCGGCGAATCAAAAGCGCGCGGCCGTCTTGAATTACTACGCCGCCCACGCCAACCATTGGAAGATCTGGATACTCGCGTCTCGTTGTCATATGCGTCTCAGAAATGCGTTCGCCGTACCCTTTCGAGAACTTGGCGGATTGTGTGCCGCCGATTTTTTGTTGCTTGCGGCTCCGGTATATAATACGGCCAACTGGTGGGGTCACTGTTAATTAAGGAGGCCTTTGGCCGTGGTTCATTGTCCGAAATGCGGTGTGGAAATAGATCTCGACGAAGATGAAGTGGAAGAAGGCGAAATTGTAACGTGCGTCGAGTGCGAAGCGGAAATGGAAATCGTGCAGACGCATCCCGTCAGCCTCAACGTCATTTCTGAAGATGATGACGATGATGAAGAGGAAGCGGACGATGCGGATGATGACGATGACGACGATGATGATGACGACGATGATGACGATGACGAAGTGGACGGCGATGATGAGGAAGAGCCTGCGTAAATTCCCGCATTCGGCCGCACATCTCGCGCGGCAGTCCCGGCATCACACTTTTTTGAGTGTCGTCCTGCTCGTTTGTTTCGCGGGCGCTGTTGCAGTTGTAGGTCACGCAAACGCGCTGGGAATTTCAGCGAGTGCTTCAGCGGCGCAAAAAAAGCCCAGCCCGGATGACGGCATTTTGTACGTAACCGTCTTCACCGATAAGGGAGCACGTTTGCCGGACGCGGCTTACACGGCACATCCTTTCGGAAAGACGAAGCCGCACTGGGAAGGATATTCCGATGTTCGCGGCGAGTTTGCGGTGCGCGTTTCTTTTCAGGGCGATTATGAAATTGAAGTGAAGGCAAAAGGTTACGATCCGCAAACCAAAAAAGTAACGTCTGAAACCGGGGACAAAACGGACGTCGTATTTAATTTAGTTCCGCGAACGCCAAAGAAACCATGAAAATTATCCGCACATTTTTTATTTTGTTATTCGCAATCGTCACGGTGCTACCGCTTAGCGCGCGTCAAAAAGATGCTGAAGTGCGCACAGTCCACGGCGGCGTGCTGGATAAATCGGACAATATCGTGAATGGCGGCGTTGTATATTTACAAAATAAAAAGACGATGGTGATTCGCACCTACATCAGCGACGATCAAGGCCAGTACACCTTCAGCGGCCTCGATCCAAATGTGGATTACGAAATTCACGCGGAATTAAACGGACTTACTTCCATAACGAGAACGATTTCGAGTTTCGATTCGCGGAAAGATATTGTAGTGACGCTCAAGCTCGACCGGAAAAAATCCGACAAATAGCCGCCGCATTTTTCTCGAAGGTTTAGAAATCCTCAATTCGCAATTGATTTGCCGTTCCGTGCCATGCAGTTTCAAATGCGCGGCGCGCCCAATCCGCATCAACCGGTTTTTGTTCTGCTTCCAGCGCTTTCCACAATCCGAATAGAGATCGCGGGCTGCGCGGATTTCGATTTAAATCATCCCGAAAAACTTTTTCCGCTTCCGCAGGTTGCCCGGCAAGCAAAAAAGCAGCGCCGAGCGATTCCCGCATCGGGTAATACCAATCGGGCGGCTCGTGATACACCATGTGATCTTCCGCGAGGATGGCCGCGCGCCATTTTTCAATGGCTGCGGAAAAATCTCCGTGCGCGAATGCGATGCGCGCATTCAGCGCGCCCGCTGCCATTTCGTGCATGGTGCTCCAATCATTCGGCATCATGCCAAAAGCTCGTCCCGGCGTAAGCTCTTTGAAAATTTGTTCCATCGCGTCGCGCTCGGCTTCGGCTTGCTGCGTTTGTTTTTTTGCGGCGAACGCGCAGCCGCGCACGTAATGCCAAAAAAACGTTAAGCCTTTTAGATTTGCGTCGGGCGCTGGAATTGCGAGCACGTCATCCCATTTTGCAAAGCGCGCGGGAACCAGCATTGTGTTGATCATGTACGCTTCAACGTAGGCGTGTTCGGAAATCAACGGCGCTGCGTCAGCGGCCAGCTCCCTGGCCGCTTTTTCCGCGGGCTCGTATTCGCCGGCCATACCGGCGGCAGCCGTCAAAAAAGAAAAATTGTGTTCGGCGTAAGAGAATTGGTAGTTCGCATTTGTGGCGCCCAATTCGCGAAGATATTTTACGTAATTGCGATCGGTTGCGATGGCATCCGCGTTGCTTTTTACGGCGGCGGAATAATCTCCGGTGCGCATATAAATATGCGCGGGCATGTGAACGAGATGCCCCGCTGCGGGCACTAGTGTTTCAAGACGACGCGCACTTGGGAGCGCGCGTTCAGCAAAGGGCGATGCTTCCATGGTGTGGATGTACAAATGATTTGCGCCGGGATGATCGGGCCATCGGCGCAAAACATCTTCCAACACGGCGACAATTTCCAGAGTGTCCTCGCTGGGCGCGCCTTCGGGCGTCCACAATTTTTTGGTGTGCAAATCCATCAGAATTGCGCCGTAAAGAGTGGCTGCGTCGGGATCGTCGGCATATTTATTTTTCAGATCTCGCGCAGCGGGAATGTAGTCGTGCGCGAGCTTTGCTGTATCGGCGCCATCGTCGGCGGAAAAAAGTTTTGATAGCGCGTCAATGTATGCGCGCTCATTTTCGGGGCCGACGGCGGCAAGCTTTTTAGCTTTCTGCAATGCTTCGCAGGCTTCTTTTTCATTTGTTGGAGGAACGTAAGTTGCGCCGTTGTAACTCGGGCCCAGAGCGAGCGCAATTCCCCAATACGGCATGGCGGCTGCGGGATCTAATTTTGAAGCACGCTGGAACGAGCGCACGGCTTCGTCAAAATTGAAGGCGTAAACGAGAGTGAGGCCCTGATCGAAAAATGCCTGGGCTTCGGGATTTTTCGTAGAGATTGGATGATGCCAATTTCCGAGGCCGGGAAGAATTTTGCCGGTGACTTCGGGCGTGCCGGCAGATTGCGTTTCATTTGCCGGCATAGACATTAAAGAATGTTGGCCGGCATGAATGGCGGTCACACCGAGGAAAATAAATCCGAGCGCGAGAATTGAACGTGACTGTAATTTCAACTTGAGCCTCCTTACGAGACTTCCCCGGTGGCGAGAATAATTTTTGGTGACGCGGTGATTATACTTCACTGGCGACGATTCCAATTGAATCTGATTGGGTTCCGTAGTAAAAACTGGCGCGGCGGGATTAGAAAGTTAAAAAGTGCATTATAATGCATGTTTGGGACGAAATTTCGCGAAAAGTGCATTATAATGCAGTTTTTGGGGATGGAAAAAGACAAGAAAAGCTCTCAACGCAGAGACGCAGAGGCGCTGAGAAAGATTTGGCGAGAGAAGAGAGAGACGGAGAGGAACGGGCATGAGGCCAGAAGCCACCCTCAAGGGTGGCCTGACAGGTGGCCCATACGTTTCTGCTAAGTCCTTTATTAGCATAACGATCGACCACAGATCGGAATAAGTCCTTTATTAGCATACACATTGCAAAATAGGGTGGGGGTGGGGGGTACGGATTTTGTTGGGTGACGTTGCGTAAGTGATTGATGGGATTGAACTTGGGTGGTTGAAAATGCGTTATGTTAAGTTGCACGTTAAATTGAATTTCACTTATTTTTGGGGTGAGGTGTGAAATGAAATCGTTCCGCGCGTTGTCACGGTCGAGATACAAAGTCTGGGATTTTGTGGCTCCGGCGACTTTTGTTCTGATGGGATGCGGAGTTGTTTGGTCGAGCGCATTTGCGCGAGTGATTGATGGCGGGGCGGCGGGATTTCCTGCGGCTCCCGATGCTGTAGTTATTCAGAAGCCGCTGGCCAGCGGCGAGCTTGCGTTCATCAATGATTTTGCCGGGCGTTCGTCGCGCGATGCTGCGAAGGATGGAAAGTATCGCAAGCTGATTCACACGGTGGTGCCTGACGCTCCGTATCACTATCACCGGGATATGCCACTTTCTGAGGCGCTTGAAACTGTGCTGACGAATGCGCCGCTGCCCGTTGAGATACGCGATCGACGCTATGCGATGGTTTCCAGCGAAACGGAACGCGGCGGCGGAGGCACGGGATTTTTGTGGACGGACATCCACGACGGCATTGCGCTGGGCGGATTTTCATTTCATCCGACGAATGGAGAACCGACGCCGACGCTGACTATTTTTTCAAAACAAATTAAAGATGAGTCTCTGGAGTTGAACCAACTTCCAGCGGCTTTTGCGGAGGACATGTATCGCTGGTCGGCTGCTACGGGCGTGCCGCCGGTGATCACTCGATATTTTATTAATTCGGCGGGAATAAAAATTGTTCTCGAGCACGACGAAGATTATTGCGTGGACACAGATCGTTCACTCGCTCCGCCTTCCGACGTTTGCGGCCAGATGAATGAGGACGCGGCGAACGTGGACATGGAAGCGGCTTATTTTATGGAGCGAACGGGATACGCTTCAAACGCTACGGCGAGGACGGCGGTTGAATCGGATCAGGTCGTGTGGATCAAACTGCGCGATGAAACTTGCAGGGAAGGGCCGGAGCGGTTGAAGTGCCGGATACGGATGACGCATGAAAGAACTCGGGTGCTGATTGCGCGGAGGCATGCGCCGGGGCCGGTGGCGCCTGCGAGGCCGCGGAGGTAGGCGACGCGCAAGAGGGTAAAATCCCCACTTTTGGCTGCGCCAAAAATGGGGCACCCGGCAGTAAAATTCCAATTACAGAGGAGACTGCCAGTGACAATACTGAACAAAGTACGGGCAATCCCGATTCGGTTAGCGTTGTTGACAGTACTGACGCTATCCCTTGCTGGCGTAGCAGCTAGCGTAGCGGTTGCTGACGATTGCAGTATCGCTACAGCGATGTGTTCGGATGGTTCTGGGGTTGTTTATTGCGTGTCTTGCGGGGCCGGTCAGACGGCCATAGCTTCTTGTTTTTGTGACTGGTCTGCCGGGGCGGGTTATTACAACTGTCAAAGCACCGCAGACTGCTACTACTTATACGCCGATTAGCCAGGCGCGCGCGAGGCCTAAGAACATTGCATCGCTCGTTCGACGCATCTCGGCCGGGCTTCGCGCGCCTTATTCCTCGAGGATAGCCATTGTAACTTACCAGGGTTCAATCTCTGATGATAATACCGGAACTTTGACAAGGTTAAGAAGCCTCTTCAGGGGAGTATGGAACATGATCGTCCAGGAGCGGTATAATTCCAACTACAGAGGAGACTGTCAATGAAAATTCTTAACAAAATACGGGCAATCCCGATTCGGTTAAGTTTGTTAACACTACTGACGCTATCCCTTGCTGGCGTAGCACTTGCTGACGGTTGCAGTGTGGCTGCAGTGCAGTGTGCCGATGGTTCTGCGATGGTTTTTTGCGTATCTTGCGGACCCAGTGAGACGCCTATAGCTTCTTGTTTTTGCGACTGGTCTGTTGCTCAGGGTTATTTTAATTGTCAAAGTGATTTAGATTGCTATCTATTAGACGATTAGCCAGACGTGCGCGCGAGGCCTAAGAACATTGCGTCGCTCGTTCGGCGCAACTCGGCCGGGCTTTACGCGCCTTACTTCCCGAAGATAGGCGCTGTGGCCTGCCAAGGTTCTATCCCTCGTAGAGGATGGTGGCGATTCAGGCGAGTATAAAACTGATGGTCGGGGAACGCCGCAGCCTCGCTGGGGCTGCGTTAGTCACAAATTTCCCGTGTTGAAGGTCGAAGGAGCGTCAGGATGCTCCAAGCAGGATTTCAAATCGGCAATCCCGATTCACTGTAATGGTGCAAAAAATCGGTTCGGCAGCGTCTCAATACAGTATTATTCCGCTACGAAGCGCGGCGGCATCACTGCTTACAGCCGACGCTAAGCCCTAGTGAGGCGAGATGAGACGCAAATTGATTTCCATGTTTTGCATCCTCGCCATGACAGCCGCCGCGGCAAGCGCGCAAACCGCGCCGCAAGCGCCACCAAAAACTGCTCCGCCTCCGGCTGCGTCAGGCCCGGCGCGGAATGCCGCTCCGTCACCCGAAGCGCAACGACTCGGAGCGCAAATTTCGGACTACGCGACTACGCAATGCGGCGGTGCGGACGCCGACGCCGCTACCGATTGCCGCATCAAAGCACTGTGGGCCGCGACGCAATGCCCTGAGCGGATGGCCACAGCTTCCACCGAATCGAAGACCGGATCGAGCAACTGCACCATTCACGATCCCGGATTTCAATACGAAGTTTCCTCCATCAAGCCACACAAAAATGACGGCGCCACCCGTAGTTCCGTCGGCCCGACATCGGATGGATATCGCGGGACGAACTTCACAATGATAAACCTCGTCCTGAACGCGTATTGGAACGGAGAGCACATTGAAGTGACAGGCCAGCCATCATGGCTACAGGACCTACACTTTGACGTCGAAGCGAAATTTGGGCCCGAGGTGGGCGAAGCGCTGATGAAGCTAAGCCGGGACGACCGTGGGTTGGTGCAGCGTTACATGCTGCTCCAACTTTTGAAGGAGCGCATGAATTTTGCGGCGCACGTCGAAACGAAAGAGGTGCCGTCGTACGATTTGGTCGTCGCAAAAAATGGGCCGAAGGTGAAGGTGGCAGAGCCAAGCACTAGCGGTGTCGGCTCACAGATGGTCCCGCGGCTAATCCACGGAAGATTGGTGACGGACTTCACTCGCACTCCGATGTGGGTTTTGGCATCTCGTTTGACGGGTCCGGACGGGCGGCCAGTGTTTGACAAAACAGGACTGGCGGGCATCTACGATTTCACGTTGGAATATGTGCGGGAGCAAGACCTGACCGCCACGATGCCGGGAGACAGCGCATCGGGAACCCCAGTAGTGCCCCCCCCGGATCCAGCCGGGCCGTCGCTTATGTCGGCACTGGAAGACCAGTTGGGATTGAAGCTCGTGCCGTCCCGCGGACCGATCAAGATAATAGTAATTGACCATATAGATAAACCGAACGCGAATTGAAGGGAATGTATCCTGAGTAGTATCGTCGCTCCTGCCGGCGAGCGAGCCGTCCTTGCGCTGCAACCGTTGGGTCCTTGAACTTGGGTTTGCATTCTTCGAGCGCGAAAATAAAAGCCCGGCTGTCGAGCAAAAGACGGGCCACCCCGCATGAGACGCGGGGTGGCCCAGACGTATGGCGAAGCGGCCCACCTAACCTTCGAGTAAGTGCCCTCAGGTTAAAAAGGTGGCCCCTACGTCGCGTGCGCTAGACTCGCAACAACCGCGGCAATTTTGTCGAGTATCTGATTCCAGCCCTCTAGTTGCCCGCTGTTTCTTGCGTTCTCGATGGTTTCATTTCCAATGAAGGTGAGTTTCGTCTGGCCGTTTCCGAAATCCTCAAAAATAGCCACGTCGTGCGCATCGGGTATGGCTTCATGTTCTATTCCATAGTGCGCAGGCTCAACCTTGTTTCCCTTCGAGTCGGAAAAATACATAGAGGAAACGATCTTCTCGTGCAGAACAATCTCATGGTATTCCCCGGCATTCCAGAACTCCTGTCCATCCGGCGTTCTCATGCAGCAGAGAAATTTTCCTCCCACTCGAAAATCAATTTTACAGACAGGCGCAGTAAAACCCTTCGGCCCCCACCACTGCATCACATATTTCGGGTTTGTCCACGCCTCCCAAACCAATGCGCGTGGAGCATCAAAAACTCTAGTGACAACCATACGCTCTGCCTCGTTAACCGGATTTTTTGTCATCTCTGGCCTCCGCTTTTTTCATTTGATTCACAACCAAATCCAACTTGTCGAAACTCTCTTCCCAGAATCGGCGATAGCTGATGGCCCAGTCGCTGACTGTCTTTATCGCCTGTGGCCTAAGCGTGCACACGCTTTCTCTTCCACGCTTGGTCTTGATCACAATCCGCGCTCGCACAAGGTAGGCAATATGTTTTGAAATCATCTGCTGCGAGAGTGCAAACGGTTCCGTCAATCCATGCACAGACGCGGGTCCATGGGAGAGTCGTGCGATCATCGCCCGGCGAGTTGGATCAGACAGAGCCGCGAAAGTTGTGTCTAGCTTATCCACAACCATATGGTAGTGAATTATCCGTCGATGTCAAGCGTAGATTTTGGCGGGTGGCCGCGCAGATAGCGCTAAAGTCCTACGAGCGTGAAATCGAGCGCCAGCGCAGTACGTATAATTTGTGCGAGGTTCCCATGTCCGTAATCAAGATCGGCAAGACGCCGCCGCAGGAAACGCAGTGCAAGAAGCCAAAGGGATTCTTCGGGCGCCTGACTCTGTGGCGAATGAACAAGAGCCACTCGAAGCTGACCGACTGGGGCCTGACGCACATTACCGTCGAGTCGGGATTTACCGTGCTGGATGTGGGCTGCGGTGGCGGGCGCACCGTCAGCAAATTGGCTGCTATTGCGGCGCGAGGCAATGTCCACGGGATAGACTACGCGGAGGAGAGTGTTGCCGCGTCCCGGCGCCACAACGCGGAGGCAATCCGGGCCGGGCGCGTGGAGATTCATCTGGCCGATGTCGGGAAGCTTCCTTTCCCTGACAACACGTATGACCTAGTGACTGGAGTCGAGACGCACTTCTGGTGGCCGGACATCGCCGCCGGCGTGCGCGAAATCCGGCGTGTGTTGAAACCCGGCGGCACTCTCATCCTGATCGCTGAAGTGTACAAGGGTGCGGACACGATTGCGTCTCGCTTGTGCGAAAAATTCGCGCCGGTCACAGGGATGAAGATGCTCACCCCTGATAAACATCGCGATCTACTGGCTTCGGCCGGATTCGCAGACGTTCGGATTGATGCGCTCGTGGCGAAGGGCTGGATCACCGCCCAAGGCAGGAAATAAAAAACGAAAAGAAGTAGATGATGAATCCCGGTGCGGTTGACACGAACGGATAGAGACTACAGCCAAGAACACCCGCGTTGGCTATTCAAAGCAACAGATCTAAGAAGTGGTGCCGGCGGTGAGACTCGAACTCACGACCTAGGGATTATGAGACCCTCGCTCTACCCCTGAGCCACGCCGGCAACCGAGAAGCATTCCATACTAAGAACAGTGGGAGAGAGTGTCAAGCGTGCCTGGCGTGGCGGCAGATAGGCGTGCTGCGCGAATCGCTGGCCTTGGGCTCAATGGCGTTCAAGAACCCCACACCCGCCTGCGGCGGAACGTGTCGGGCACATCGGATCAAACCCGGCGCTGTTGCTGGGCTGGCATCGTAGTACTTCGGTTCCATTGCCCCCGGCAATTGTGGAAGCTAATCTGTATATGGAAAGACCCCAAGATTCTAGGTCGGGATAGAGCTAAACTCTATTCTAGTCCTAGTACCTATGGGTGTGTACCCTTACGACACATACTAGTCGATTTGTACCTAGTCGTTCCATTGTGATACGCCACTGGGTATAATCCCTCCGCTGTTCGCATTTACGGAGGGTACATGAAAAAGTGGCTAGCGGTAGCTGTCCTCACAATCGTTGCGTTGACCGGCGCAGTTGCAATCGGCAGCGTCGTATCACACAACTCGCAGGTACAGTCGGCAAATGGTGGCGGTCCTCAGCCCCCAATGCCGCCGATGGGTTGCTAACTTAGGTTCACCGGCCGAACGAGTCTCAGGCTCGCCAGGCTGGAATGAATTATAAGTAGCGGGCGGGCTGAGAATGGGCGCCATTGAATTACAGCGTTTATGATCAGCCCTCTCGATTACGCGATTTGGATTTTGACCTCCGTGCTGGAGGTTGGCGTAATATTTTCTGCGTTACGCACCCGCAGTTTTATTCGTTTTCTCCCGCTGAATTTTTACATGCTGGTCGCGGTGGCATGTGACATAGCGCGTTTCGTGATCCTCAAGCAATTCGGTTACGGCTCTCACAACTATTTTTATTTTTACTACTACTCGGATGCGCTTCTCACCATCTGCCTTTTTCTTGCGCTTATGGGACTGTACTCACAAGTGTTTAAGGAAATGGGCGCCGCGATGTATGTGCGTCTGGGCGCCGTTCTGGTGCTGGTCCTGACGGCTGTGGTTTGTTTCGCGATGGTCAGGAATTCCAGACAACTGCTGCTCACACGATTCGCAATACAACTTTCGCAAAATTTATATTTTGTTGGCGCGGTGCTGACGTACGTGCTGTGGGTTGCGGTGAAGAAGCTGCGTGAAACTCGAACGCGCTTGATCCAATTTACACTCGCACTGGGCGTGTATTTCAGCGCTTTCGCGGCCAGCTACGCTCTTTCCATGCTCTATCCTCTGGCGGGCTATAGCAGTGTGGCGGTGTACGCCATGGGGCTTTGGCTTCCGCTGGCGTGGGGCTACACATTCTTGAAAGTTCCTGAAAACGCGCGGTTGCAGACGGCCCGCGTAACGGCAGGGGCGCGATGATTACCGCGCTGATTCTCGTTTTCTCGACGGTGGCGTGTTTGCAATTTTTTATTTCATATTGCCGCTCGGTGATTGCGGCCTCCGGCGCATTTCCGCTTTCAGAGCAGCTGTGGGAAGTGACGGGAATTAAGGACCGCGAAATCCGAGGCGAAGAATTCGAGCGGCTGGTGCAATTGACGAGCTTGTGCCCGGATACGGGAACGGATCATCGGGGCATTGCTGCTGTTAGCGCATATTTCGGAATGATTCGCTTCGTCGACAAAACTTTGAGAGGCGTGGTTCCCAGTATAGTTTCCTGGACGGACGTCGAGCTTTCGCGATGCGCGCATTTCGCAGCCGTTGCGCTGGATCGCCGGATTTCGCACAGCCGTGACATGATGGCTCAGCAGTTTTCCAGCCTTTCGTAGGTTTCAACTTTCCAGATATTCGCTATCGTCTGCGTTCTCTAGCCGAAGTGTGTCAGTTTGAAAATCCGAGGGCCTTGCGTCGTGCAAGTCATGTGGCATCATAAAGGCATCATCCTGATTGCAACGAGACTGAAGGAACCGCCGTGAAACTCAAGTTGGTGACGCTGGCGGTAGTAGTCATCGGTTTATCAATCCATGGGATATATTCCGCGCATCAGCCATGGACTGCGTGGCGCATAGCAGGAATTGCGATTGCTGCGCCGGCATTTCTTTTGTTTGTAGCGGCGCGTGTTGAGCTGGGACGCGCCTTCAGCGTGCAGGCCAAGGCGACGACGCTGGTTACGACGGGCGTCTACTCGCGGATCCGCAATCCGATTTACGTCTTTGGCTCGGTGTTCATTCTAGGAATGTTCATCTGGATGGGACGGCCGTGGCTGCTGCTGATTTTTGCGGTGTTGATTCCGCTGCAGGTGGTGCGCAGCCGGAATGAGGAGCGAGTGCTGACGGAGAAGTTCGGCGCCACATATCTCGATTACAAGCAAAAAACCTGGTTCTGACGCGGGCTGTCCGCGTTGATTGTCGTAGCCGCTGGTTGCCTGTTAACATGGCTTGATCGCTGGATAGTCCGAGTACTGCCCACAACATGTCTGCGCCACAAAATCATATTCAACAGCGCGTGCTGGCCACGATTCAGCGGTATCGCATGCTGCGGGCGGGCGACGTTGCAGGCGTTGCTGTTTCGGGCGGCGCGGATTCGGCCGGGCTGCTGCGAATTATGCGGGAGCTGCGCGTGAGGCTTGGAATTCGTCTGCTGGCCGTGCATTTTAATCATCGGCTGCGCGGCGCGGAATCGGATGGCGATGAACGGTTTGTGGCGGAGTTGGCGAAAAAACAGAATATTGAATTCGTTGCGGGAACAGAGGATGTTGCGGCGTGGGCGCGAAAGAATTCATGCAATCTGGAAGATGCCGCGCGGAAATGCAGATACGGTTTTTTTTCGGAATTGATTCGCGATGGACGGATTACTCGCGTGTGCGTCGGTCATACAGCGGACGATCAAGCGGAGACAGTTCTTGCAAAAATGATTCGCGGAACTGGGCCGGCGGGACTGGGCGGAATTTATCCGGTGGCGGAATTTGTGACGCGTCCGCTGATTGAGATTCGGCGCGAAGAGTTGCGTGAATATTTGGCGGGCGAAGGACAAAACTGGCGCGAAGATTCGAGCAATCTGGATGAATCGCGATTGCGTGCGCGAATTCGGGCGCGGCTGCTTCCACAGTTGGAGAGGGATTTTCAGCCGGCGATTGTTTCGCATCTGAATAATCTTTCGGGGCTGGCACGCGACGACGAAGAATTCTGGGATGCGCTGGTGG
Organism: Terriglobia bacterium; assembly: GCA_963840515.1. Classification (GTDB taxonomy): domain Bacteria; phylum Acidobacteriota; class Terriglobia; order Acidiferrales; family UBA7541; genus DASTCZ01. Next base: position 47,546 of record CAWIZI010000006.1, on the reverse strand, counting down.
AGCAGCGTTTTTCCGCGCTGGTGAGCAAACAGAAAGAAGCGTTTCGGATTGGGATTGATGATCTGTTGAGGCCACTCGATTTGGGCGCCGGCAGGAAAGGCAATTGTTCGCCGATGGCGGCGCTGACTACGCGGCTTATCCGGAGAATCCTTCAGGAATTGAAGGGCGATAGAGCGGGATTTACCAGCCGTCACGTTGAGGACATTTTGCATCTTGGGACAGTTTCGACGAGCGGTCATCAAATCCAATTACCCGGCGGAATTGTTGTGGAGCGCAGTTTTAACGAGCTGCTCTTTAAGAGCACGAGCTTGAATAAGGATCGAACCGCGGGGCGAGGCGCGGGAGAAGCCATTGAATTTCACTACGCGCTAGCGCTTGAATCGCAAGGCGAACAGCATGTTGACCTTCCGGAAATCGGAGTGCGGCTTAGGCTAAAAGTGATTGACTGGCCTGCCATGCAGAGGGACACTACCATTGAGCCACCAGTTGCAGATTGGAACCGAATTCGCACTCCGGCGGTTGTGCGGAGTTGGCTACCCGGTGACTCTTTCCGTCCACAGGGCCGTTTGCGGAACCGGAAATTAAAGCACTTAATGCGGGAGAAGCGGATTGCTCCTGGCGATCGGCGCGGCTGGCCTGTCCTGACCAGCGCGGGGGAAATTGTCTGGGCCCGGGGATTTCCCGTGGCTCAGGAATTTGTCGCGGAAAAGGACACGCGAAAAGTTCTGGCAATTTCCGAGGAGCCGATTTGAGTTTGGTACCGAAGGTTGTCTATTCCAGAGCACGATTGGCGGCGCGGCTGGCGGTAATTGGAAAGCAAGTTTCCAAGGATTATGCCGGGCGGACGATTGACGCGGTAATTATTCTGGAAGACGCATTTATTTTTGCGGCGGATTTATTGCGCGTGATTTCCCGGCCCGTTGTTTGCCATTTTGTGCGGCTGGAAATGCGGGACGTGGAATTGAGCGGATACAGCCGCAGGGAAGTGTTTTTCAGCAAGCCGCCGGTATTGAAGGATCGCGATATTCTGATTATCGCGTCCATGTTGCATACCGGCGTGACGATGGATTTCCTGTGCAAGCGGCTGCAGGAAAATCGGCCGCGGTCGCTACGAATTGCGGTGCTAATTGACCGGCCGGCGGACCGTCGAGTGGATTTACAGCCTGATTACTTTGGCTTTTTGGGCGCATCTAATAGATTTGTAGGGTATGGGTTGGCGGGATCACACGAACACTTCCGCAACCTTCCGTTTGTCGGAGTGGTCGGCGGCAAGACGACGGCAGGGAGTGGCGGAAAGAAGTCAGGTCGTGCAACCAGGACAGCCCGGCTCAAGCGAGGAAAGTCGTGAATTCTAGTTCAGCGGCAAAAACAATATTGATTTGGATGGTCTTGATACTGCTTGCGCTGGTGGTGTGGCGTGTATTTACTCCGAGCGGGCAGGCGGCCAAGGTAACGGACATCAGCTACAGCGAGTTGCAGGCGCAGGCGTCGAGCGGCAACATCAAGGAAATGACGATCGATATTTCGCCGAACAGCTACGACATCGAAGGCGAATACCGCGATACCGGCGGCCATTTTCATGCCACGATTTTCAAGGAAGCGGCGCAGGATCTTCTGAAGGACATGAAAGAGAAGGGCAACACTGCGAAGATCAATGTGAAGGAAGTTTCGCACAATGACTGGATGACCATCATCATGGGCGCGCTTCCCTTTGTGTTGATCATCGGCTTCTGGATTTTCATGATGCGGCAGATGCAGGCGGGCGGAAACAAAGCGATGAGCTTTGGAAAATCGCGCGCGCGTTTGCTGACTGCTCAGCAGAAGAAGGCTACGTTCAAAGACGTGGCAGGAATTGACGAAGCCAAAGAAGAGTTGCAGGAAATTATTGACTTCCTGAAGGACCCGCAAAAATTTCAGAAACTTGGCGGACGCATTCCGAAGGGCGTGCTGCTGGTCGGGCCTCCGGGAACGGGTAAGACTTTGCTGGCGCGCGCGATTGCCGGCGAAGCAAATGTTCCGTTCTTCTCGATTTCAGGTTCGGACTTCGTGGAAATGTTTGTCGGCGTGGGCGCGAGCCGGGTGCGCGATCTTTTCGAGCAGGGCAAGAAGAACGCGCCTTGCATCATTTTTATCGATGAAATTGATGCGGTCGGACGTCACCGTGGCGCAGGCCTAGGCGGCGGACACGATGAGCGCGAACAAACACTGAACGCGTTGCTGGTTGAAATGGATGGATTTGAGTCGAACGAAGGCGTGATTCTGATTGCCGCAACGAACCGTCCTGATGTGCTTGATCCGGCGTTGCTGCGCCCCGGTCGATTCGATCGCCGAGTGGTTGTGCCTCGTCCGGACATCAAGGGCCGCGAAGAAATTCTTCGCGTGCACATGCGCAAGGTACCTCTTTCTGATGACGTGGATATTTCTGTGCTGGCTCGCGGCACACCGGGATTTTCCGGAGCCGATCTGGCGAATCTGGTGAACGAGGCTGCGCTGTGGGCGGCGCGTCAGAATCGCAAAGCGGCCATCATGCTGGACTTTGAAATGTCCAAAGATAAAGTTCTGATGGGCGTGGAACGGCGTTCGATGATTCTTTCGGACGAAGAAAAGCGGAACACTGCTTTCCATGAGGCGGGACACGCGCTGGTTGCGGCAAAAACACCGGGCACCGATCCGCTGCACAAGGTGACGATTATTCCGCGCGGAATGGCGCTGGGCGTCACCATGCAATTGCCCATCGACGATAAGCACACCTATACCAAGAATTATTTGGAAGGAACGCTGATCGTGCTGATGGGTGGGCGCTCGGCCGAAGAAATTGTACTTGGCCACATCACCACCGGCGCGGGCAACGACATCGAACGCGCCAGCGAAATCGCGCGCAAGATGGTTTGCGATTGGGGCATGAGCGAACTTGGGCCGCTTTCTTTTGGCAAGAAGGAAGAAGCTATTTTCCTGGGACGCGAAATCAATCAGCACCGCGATTATTCGGAAAGTACGGCGGTGCGAATTGACGATCAAGTGCAGAAAATTATTTTGACGGCTTATCACGGCGCGCGGGATGTTCTCACCTCGAATCGTGACGCGCTGGATCGCATCGCGCTGGCATTGCTGGAACGTGAAGTGCTGGACGCGAACGAGATCGCTATGCTGATCGAAGGCAAGCCGTTGCCGGATCGCCCGAAGGTGACACCGCCTTCGCCGCCGTCTCCACTGCCGAGCACGGATCCGAAGCCCGCGGTACGCGCGGAGTTGCGGCCGGCGCCGGGATTTTCAAAGGGATAAGCGGTTACATGTAAGCTGACATTTTTGCAGGCGCTCGGCATTCATCGGCCGAGCGCTTTGCTTTTGGGGCGGAATGCAATTGGGCGTAGAATATTCCTATGGCGAAGAATTCACCGACTATCGACGTCGTTTGCCCGTGCTGCCACTCGACTTTGAAAATTGATTCCGAGCTGGCGGTAGTACTCTCCCATACCGCGCAGCAGAAGGCCGGGCCGGACGTGGACCTTACGGATTCGGCGCGCATTTTGGCGGAACAGGCGCGCAAACGCGAAGACAAATTCCGCGAATCCTGGGAATCGGAAAAAATGAAGGATGATGTGCTCACCCGCAAATTTGAAGAAGGTCTGAAGAAAGCGCAGAGCGAGCCCGTGAAAAAGCCCGTGCGCGATTTCGATCTAGATTAAGTAAATCCACTTGAGCCACAGGAATTCCTTGCTCCGGTCCAAGTTTCTCCGAGGATTTGCGGCCGTAGTTTGTCTATTGGTCGGAGCAACCGTCGCGTTGCATCCGGTTGGCGCGCAGAAACCGGAACGCGATCAGCAACTCGATAAAAATTTGGAATACGTGCGCGATCCGATTACTGGAGAGTTGCGTGCTGTTCCGAAGAAATCACCGGAGGGAACTTCCCAAGCTTCGAGCGCTGCCGGAACTGGCGCGGTGATTCGGTCGCAAGTGAGTCTGGTGGAAATTGGGTGCTCAGCGATTTCCGCGGCGGGCGAACCAATTCGCAATCTTACGCTTGATGATTTCAAACTTACCGCCGACGGCCAGCAGCAAAAGCTGGAATATTTTGACGCGTCGACGGAACCGGCTCACCTTGCGCTGGTCCTTGATGCCAGTCCCAGCGAATTCCATTCGCTTCCCGATATGAAAGCCGCCGCGCGAGCGTTGACGGCGGAATTATCTCCGCGCGATCAAGTGGCAGTGGTGGCGTTCGCGGGGCATCCGCATATGCTGGTGCCGTTTACTTCGGACCGAAAGCAGTTGGATGCGGCGCTGGAAAAAATTGAATTGATGCGGACTGTTGAGGAGACAGGCTCAAATATTTATGGCTCCGTATATCTAACGGCACAGCGCCTTTTCACTGGCCCGAAGGCCCCGAGCGGACGCAAAGCGATCTTGTTGCTCACCGATGGACAGGATAGCGGCCTGGGTTTGAGCTGGAATCCGGCGAGCATGTTTCCGCCAACGGGAGCGCTAGCAAATCGCCTGACGTTTGAGGATGTGGTGCGCGAGCTCGCTACTTCGGGGATCGAAGTTTTTATCGCATCAACCGAAAATCGGCCGCCTGGCATGACCAACGCGTGGTTTTCCGCGCACGGTGCGAAGACGTTGATCAATGAGGATTCGCGGACGATGGGAATTCCTGCATATACAATTTTTCTGGCGGAACTGGTGCGTCGCGCGGGTGGCGGACTTTATTTCCTTCGCGAATCCGGCACGCTCAGCGAAGTTTATCGGCGCATCGGGGCGACACTGCACACGGAATATACTCTCGGCTTTTATCCCAACGCTGGCGCTGACGCGCGCGGATGGCACAGTCTTCGCGTCATATTTAGCGACGCGGCTGTGAATCCGAATGCACGGTTGGATTGCCGGCCTAGCTATTACATTGCGGCGCCGCAATAGGGCATTCGCGCAATTTTTGTCTCAGCGGCCTTCCTGATTTACACTTGCGCCGTGAATCGACGACGGCATTTCAAACTTAAGCTGCGCTCGAGAACGCTAACGTTGGGCGAACGCACGCTGATTATGGGCGTCGTGAACGTGACGCCGGATAGTTTTAGCGACGGTGGAACATTTCTTGACTCATTCTCAGCTGTAAGTCACGCGCTGGCGCTGGAGAAATCTGGCGCGAATATCATAGACATTGGAGGCGAATCGACGCGGCCGGGTGCGGCGACAATTTCGGTGGAAGAAGAAATGTCGCGCGTGCTGCCGGTGATTCTGGATTTGCGCGGCAAGTTGGGCATCCCCATTTCAATTGACACGCGGAAAGCTGTTGTTGCTGAAGCTGCCATTGCCGCTGGTGCGGAAATTGTTAACGATGTTTCTGCGCTGCAATTTGATTCCGCGTTAGGCGAAGTAATTCGCCGGCGCAAAGTTCCGATGATTCTGATGCACATGCGTGGCGATCCGGCGAACATGCAGAAAGGCCCGTTCGCGAAAAATGTTTTTCGGGATGTTTCAGCCGGTTTGCGCGCGGCGATCGCACGCGCCCGGCGGGCGAAGATTTCGCAATCGCAAATTATTCTTGATCCCGGGATCGGGTTTGGCAAAAGTTATCGGCAAAATTTTGAGTTGCTTGCGCATTTGGAGCGACTCGCCGCGTTGGGATTTCCGCTATTGGTTGGCACATCGCGGAAAGCATTTTTGGGCGCTACACTTGGCTCTGCGAAAATTCCGGCCGCGCCGGGCGAACGCATCTGGGGAACCGCGGCAACAATCACTGCCGCGATTCTTGGTGGGGCGCATATTGTTCGAGTTCACGACGTTTCCGAGATGGCGAAGGTAGCGCGCGTCGCCGATGCAATCGCGGCGGAGCTATAATCCGCGCGTGATTCATGCGAATATCCCGGCGACGCAACGTTGAATTGAGGTCACGAAACATGAAGCTGCAATTACGCGTGGTGGTGTTGCTTCCAATTCTATTCATCGGGGCGTTCGTGCCGTGTGCGGCGCAATCGCAAACTCCACCGCCGCAATCCGATCCGCTGGCGCGTATTCACGCCGCCGCCGCGCAAAATGTCGGGCCGAGTTGCTCCGCTACCGACGCGTCTCTTTGCGCTGAAACGGCGCCAAAAATTATTGCAAATGCGACGGGGCCTTCGCCGCTATATGAAAACTTGCGCAAACTGACGGACGAAATCGGCGGGCGACAAACGGGAACTCCCGCGATGGCTCGGGCAATCACGTGGGCTACCGACGCTTTTCATCAAGCGGGTGTGGATTCCGTGCGGACCGAAGATTATTCGATTCCCGTAAGTTGGGTGGAAGGGGCCACGCGCCTTGAAATTCTTGGCGCAACTCCGTTTCCCGTTCGTCTTGTTTCCATTGGCTGGGCGCCGCCAACTCCTGCCGGTGGCATCACTGCAAATGTGGTTGATGTCGGCGGTGGGCAGCCGGCGGATTTTGCGCGCGTAGGCGGTTCAGCACGCGGGGCAATTGTTTTGGTTCACTCGGAATTGCTTGAAACTCTTGACGAACTTTTCGCCGAATATATGAACGCGCCCGGAATAATCGAGCGCAGCGTTTCCGCCGGCGCATCTGCAATTATTTGGATGTCGTCGCGCGAGCACCTTTTGCTCTATCGGCACACGAATTCCACTGACGGCACGCTCGACAGATTGCCGCAAGCGATCGTCGCCCGCGAAGACGCGCAACGCATCGTGCGGTTTCTCGCAGCGGGACAAGCGCTTCGAGTGCACTTGGATATTCCAAATCAAGTCGGCGGGCCGATAGTGCAGCGCAATGTGATTGCGGAAATTCGTGGCCGCGAAAAGCCGGACGAATATGTTGTGGTCGGCGCGCACCTGGATTCATGGGAACTCGGCACCGGCGCGCTCGATAATGGATGCAACGCCGCACTGGTGATCGAGACTGCGCGCGATATCGTCGCTACCGGAATTAAACCGCGCCGCAGTATCCGCTTTATTCTTTATTCCGGAGAAGAGCAGGGCATGCTCGGCTCGTGGGCTTATGTGAAAGCGCACAAATCGGAAATGGATCGAATTGCCGGCGTAGTGGTGATTGACGAAGGCATGGGCCGCATCACTGGATTTTCCATGGGCGGGCGACACGACACCGAGGCCGCGCTGCGCACAATTCTGAAACCGATCGAATCGTGGGACATTGGCGAGGATACTTTTGACGCGATGTGGGGCACCGATCATTTCGATTACATGCTGGAAGGCGTGCCCACACTTGTCGCGAATCAAGAGGCTGCGAATTACATGGTCAATTATCATTCGGCGTCGGATACGCTCGACAAAGTGGATATTCGCGAGGTGAAATTAAATGCGGCGATTATCGGCATCACGGCATTTGGGATAGCTGAAACGGTGGAGCGATTCGGCCCGCGGCAATCACGCGCGGAAATTGAAACGATGCTGAAGGAATCTGGACTCGGGCAGCAATTGCAAATGGTTGGCGTGTGGAAGCAATGGCAAAGCGGCGCGCGCGGGCGGCAGCCCTAGTCTAAAGTACAGTTCAATCCTGAAAACGTTTTCAGGGCGCGCGCCCGTCTCTTCGCATGCGTCGCGCTATAATAAGGATAGATGCCTCCCGCGTCCGCGAACGCCCCAGCGCCGAACTCCTTGCAGAAGCATGCGCGCATTATGGCTATTGATTATGGCCGCACGCGCTTTGGCCTCGCGCTTTCGGATGAACTCGGCCTCACATCGCAACCGCTAAAAACATTGCCGCGCACAAATCGGCGAGACGACATTCGCCGCATACGTCTTCTAGCGCGCGAAAATAATGTTCGGCAAATTGTGGTGGGACTTCCGCTGCGTCTTGATGGTTCTGCCGGAGAAATGGCGGAGGAGGTGATGCGTTTCGCTACGCGCTTAACGAAGGAACTCGGATTGCCGGTGGAAATGTTTGACGAGCGCCTGTCCTCCTGGGAAGCCAATGAAACGCAAGTGATTACCAATCGCCGCGAAGCTAGCGATGCGCATCGGGATGATATTGCCGCCGCAATAATACTTCGCGATTATCTGGCGAGCCGCAGCGCCATAGGCAGTAAACAATAAATGCGCCGCTTCTTCATTTTCGTATTGTTTGTAATTCTCGCGCTGGGTGGCGCGGCAGCGTGGTTGTGGCATTCGCTGAACACTCCGTATGCAAATTTTCAGCCGCCCGGAGTTTTTGTGGATATTCCCAAGGGTGCATCGGAGCGTGCGATTTCTCGTTTGCTTACGCAACAAGGGGTGATTCAAAACGAGTATGCGTTTGATGCATTGTGCCGCTACCGCTCGCGCCGGACGTTGCAGGCCGGTGAATATTATTTCGACCATCCGCAAAACACTTTCGCAATTTTCGATACGATCGCTGCGGGCCGGATCTACGAAATTTCGGTGACCATTCCGGAAGGTTTCAACACATTTCAAATCGCAGGCCTTATCGAAAGCAAAGGACTTACAACGCGCGATTCATTTCTTGCAGCGGCGGCAGATCCAACTCCAATACGCGATCTGGGTTCCGATGTGCCGAGTGTTGAAGGGTTTCTATTTCCAGCGACCTATCAATTCCCGCGCCATGTGACCGCGCAACAAATCATTGCGAAGATGACGGACCATTTTCGCACCGAATGGAATTCGCTGATCACGGAAGCATCTTCGCCGGATGCAATCATCACGAAAACTCCGAATCCGAAACACGTTGTCACGCTGGCGTCGCTGGTCGAAAGCGAAACGCCGAAATTTTCCGAGCGGCCAATTATCGCGGGCGTGTTTGAAAACCGGTTGCGAATTCATATGGCTCTGGGCTGCGATCCAACTGTCGTCTACGCGCTAGAAAAAAAGGGCCTCTACAAAGGAACGCTCACGCTGCCTGATTTGCGCGTGGATTCGCCGTATAATACTTATCGCTACCCCGGATTGCCCCCGGGGCCGATCACGAATCCTGGCGAAACTTCTTTGCGGGCGGCGCTGCATCCTGCTACCACAGACGCTTTATACTTTGTGGCGGATACCGAGGGCGGCCACTTCTTCGCCAAAACTTTAAGCGAGCACAATAGCAACGTTGCGCGGTATCATAAGTTACTGAAGCAAAAGAGCCACAAGGAGACTGCGCCTGCCCACTAGGCGGCGCACAATTCATGAAGGCAGCACCGGAACAATCGAAAAAGGATTCGGGATCGAAGAAAGATTTGATCCTGGAACTCGCGGCGCATTTCGGCGTCACGAAATTCACCGTCGCCGAAGTGGAACAGCTTCGCCGGCAAATGATCGCCCGTCTGGGCGCTGCTGGAAAAACTTCGCCGGAATATATTGCCGAAGTTTTGGGCGCGGCGGGAATGCGCGTTATCTGGGCGACGGATTCGGATACAGAAGATAAATACGAAGAAGAATTTCACGACCTGCTGCACTTTTCAAATTTGGAAGAAGCTGAAATCTGCGTGATGCGCCTGGATGAGCTGCTGCGAAAATTCCGCGCCGAAGGTGAGAAGGCCGCCGCTGAGCGCGTGCTGGATGTTGCTCGACTTGGACGTCGCCGCGCCGAAATGATTTCGCGAAATCAGCGTGTTGATCCGCTGAAACGCGCTGAAAAAGAAGAGATTTTGCAGTGGTTCAAAGTATGGCTGGAAACTCCCGACGCATTTTTCGATTGGCTGGAACTTCGCAAACAATCGCCCGATTTCCGTAAGCGGTTCGGCGAAACCGCAGCCAGCGCCTAACCTATCGTGGACGCTCCCGAGCTTAGTCCGGAAATTATCCCTCAGCTACGTTTGTTAATCGAGCCGCTGAATCTTGGCGCGGATGTTCGCGCGATCAGTCTTGATCTTGCCGAGGAAGGGGCCGACGCGCCTGCCGCAGGTCCCGAAGCGCTCGCGATTTGGAATGCCGCGGTTCCTGCGCTGGTTGCAGATGAAGAGTGGACGCTTGATTTTGTGAGCCATCTCGACCGCGTGCGGGATTTCTGCCGCGCAAACAGTATTCCATGGCGCGAAGCAGGAGCGCGATGCGTCACGATTGCACATCCGAACGCGGAACAACTCGAACTGCTGTTCGCGCGATTTGAAATGGAAACATTCGGATTTCGCGCGCGAAAAACCGCCCACGCGAGCGGAACGGCAGCTGCGGCGGACGCATCGAAATATCTAGAGGACGCCGAATTGGAGAGCGAGCTTTCCAAGCGCGGAATGGATGGATATCACGGCGCGTTTACGCGATACACGCTTTGCGCGATCTGTGATTTTGAGAATGGCTCGATTGTGTTGCTTACAGAAAAACTTTCGTCCGGTGAAGTGTTGCGCCGATTGCGGCCGGTAGTAACGGAATTAGGCGCGAAAATCGAGCGGCCGGAATGAAAGTGCAAATCATACGCAGGAAGACTTGGATTGCGCCGCTGATTCTGCTGACGGTTTCCGGCATCGCAGGCTGCGCTACCAGCCACACGGTGAAAGCTCCGGAAACGGAAATTCGCGTAACGAAAGACGCTACGAAAGAAAGTTTGCTGGCTGCTTACAATCATTCGGCGGCAGGAATTACCAGTTTGAATTTGTCGGTTGATCTGGTTCCGTCTGCCGGCAAAGCCTACAGCGGAATTATTCAGCAATATCACGAGGTGAGCGCCTTCATTCTTGCCAAGCGTCCGGCCGAGGTGCGAATGATTGGGCAGGTACTCTCAAAGAATATTTTTGACATGACTAGCGACGGCGAAACCTTTCACATTTTCATACCGTCGAAGAATAAGTTCCTGGTGGGATCGGCCAAGCTGGAGCGGCCCGCCGAAAAGCCCATTGAAAATATTCGTCCGCAACATTTGTTGGATGCGTTGTTCTGGCCGGAAATTCCGGCGGGAGCTTCCGTAGTAATCGCCGAAGATGACGAACTCGCCGCGCGCTATTACGTTCTGAGCGTCCTTACGAAAGGCGCGTCGCCCGAAATCGAACGCAATTTGTGGTTTGACCGGTCGGACCTGCATCTTGCCCGCATACAAATTTACGGGGCGGCGGGAAAATTGATCTCCGATATTCGCCTGGACGAATGGCAAGCGGCGGCGCCTGCGGCATCGACGGCAATTGTGAATGGCGGCCTGGAATTTCCGCGCCACATCACTATGCAAAGGCCACACGACGATTACAAACTCGAAATTAAAGTAAAGAAAGTCACGCTGAACGAAGTGATTGCCGATGATCGATTCCATTTGGAACAGCCGCCCGGCACGGAACTGGTGAAAGTGGGCGAATCCGGCGGAGGCGATAAATAGTCGTCGCCGTGCTTCAGAAAAATCTGAAACAATATTTCAATCTAGCGCTCGTTGCACATACAATCATCTGCTGAACATGATCGGTCAACTCGTATTTCGGAACTCAATTCATCGCCCTGTGCGCGCGTTCGTCAGCGTGGCTGCGGTGGCGATGGAAGTTACGCTGGTGCTGATTATTGTTGGTCTGACCGGCGGAATGCTGCAGGAAGTGGGCAAGCGCCTTGAAGGTGTGGGCGCGGATATTATGGTGCAGCCGTCGAACGCGTCCATCATGCTGGCGTTCAATGGGGCGCCCATGCCGATCAAAATCGGGGATAAGCTGGCCACCCTGAAATATGTACAGGCGGTGGCGCCAGTGCTGCTGCAATTTAATTCTTCAGGCGGGATTGACGTTATCTACGGCATTGACCCTACGAGCTTTCATGCGGTTTCCGGCGGATTTATTTTTCTCGACGGGCATGACATGGAAGGCCCGGACGATCTTCTGGTGGACGACTGGGCGGCCAAGTCAAAAAATATTCAAGCCGGACAAACTTATCGCCTGCTGGAACATGATTTCCATGTGGCCGGAATTGTGGAGCACGGCAAAGGCGCGCGATTATTTATTCCGCTGCAAACTTTGCAGGATCTTTCCGGCGCGCGCGATAAGGCTTCCATCTTTTTCGTGAAGTGCACTCGGCCGGAACATACAAAAGCGGTGATGGACGATATCCACGCGCTGCTTCCGAATAACGAAATTCGTCCGTTGCAGGACTACATTTCGCTGATGACGTCTGCGAATATTCCGGGACTCGATGCGTTCATTGACTCGATGATCGCGCTGGCGGTTTGCATCGGATTTCTTGTAATTTTTCTTTCCATGTATACAACGGTGATTGAACGCACACGCGATATTGGCGTCCTGAAATCGCTTGGTGCTTCAAAGGGCTACATCGTGAAGGCGCTGCTCAGCGAAGCGTCGTTGATTTGCTGCGTCGGAATTATCGCCGGTGTAGCGCTTAGTTACAGCACGCGAAGTCTTTTAGTTTCCGCATTTCCCACCCTCGCGATTCACATCACGGTTGACTGGGTTGCGCGCGCGGCAGCAATCGCTGTGATTGGCGGATTGCTCGGCGCCGCGTATCCGGCGTGGCTGGCCACGCGCAAAGATCCTGTCGAAGCGCTTTTCTACGATTAATATTTTTTCGGACGCGAACTGCCAGGTATTTGGGCGTCAATGGAGTATATTTCTGACAAGTTCTCGCGTGTGAGCACCTGCCTTCCGCCACGCCCTCTATAAGTCACTGAATTCAGGACGCTTAGCGGCAGTTAAAATCGACGTCCCGCGCGCAACTTTTGTCACAAAATTGCTTTTATTCTTACAGGAGGCTTGGCGTCTTATGCCTGTCGCGGATACAATACTTCGGCCCGCCAAGGCCACTCTCCTTGCCAGGGAATCAGGCATGGAACCCATACTGAAGACGGAAAATTTGTGGAAGGTTTATCACGCCGGCCGCGTCGAAGCTGCCGCCCTGCAGGGCGTGAACTTTTCTGTGCTACCCGGAAAATTTGTTTCCGTGATGGGCCCGTCCGGGTGCGGAAAATCCACTTTGCTTTATGTAATTGGCGGGCTGGCGCGCGCTACTCGTGGAAAAGTTTTGGTTGATGGAAATGATCTTGCCGCGATGACGGATGCGGAGCGAACTCTTTTGCGCCGCCACAAAATTGGTTTTGTGTTTCAGCGATTTAACCTCTTGCCCACGCTCGACGCTTACGGCAATATCGCCATCGCGCAGCATATTCACGGAAATGGATTCGATCCGCATCGCTTTGAAGTCGTCACGAAAATGTTGGGTCTCGGCGATCGCCTGCATCACCGCCCTTCGGAAATGTCAGGCGGGGAACAACAACGTGTGGCCATCGCGCGCGCAATTATTAATGAGCCGAAGATTTTACTCGCGGATGAGCCAACAGGAAATCTGGACACCAAGAATTCTGATAATGTGTTGGCGATGCTGCGCCAATTGAATAAGGAGTTCGGGCAGACGATCGTCATGATCACGCACAATCCCGAAGCTGCCACCTACGGCGATACGGTCGTACATATGCGAGATGGCGTGATTGTTGACGGGACACCAGCCGACTAAGATGGCCGGAATTGGCCGAATATTTTCGCGAATATTCTTCTGGACCTACGAGCGCGGAACCGCGCCTTACGACATTGCTGTGGGGCTTATCGTCGTTTTCGTATTGTTGTCTCCGCGAAGTTGGTTCCACGATCGTCCGATGATCGGGCCACCGCCGCAGGAAGCAAGTGTCGTTGAACTGTCAGAAGATCCTGTGGCAGGAACGCAGACGTATCATGTGGATGCGCGCCTGTTGGCACCGACGATTCCTGAAACTGAATTGGAAAAGCTAATTCATGACGCCGTTCGAAAAAATGTTCCGGACCTGAAGGGACGCAATTTCAAGATTGTGCATTTCACCCAAATTCTTGGGCAGAACAATACTGTGATTTATTACGAAGTTTCCATCAAACCCTAGCGCACCCTACAGTGAAAATAGCCTGCGCCTTAGCGGAAATTGCTGTACCTATGACTCGCCCTATCGCATCTTACATATGCTAGGATTCATTTTCTCCTGGGGGAGCTGATCGCAACGTGTTGAAACGATTCGTTTTTGCCTGTATGCCGGCTTTGGCACCGGTGTTCCTGATGCTGGCATGCTTCGCGAGCGCGACGGTAACGTTCGCCGTTCAGGGACCGGGCCATTGGACTCTTGAATCTGTGCTGAAGCAGCTTGACCACGAAGCCCGCACTTTCCGCAGTTTGACCGCCGATATGGAACGCACGAAAGTCACCGTTGTGGTGAACGACAAATCCACCGAGACCGGGAAAATTTTCGTTCGTCGGGACGATAAGATGCGGATTGAATTCAACCCGCCGGACGAGAAAACTGTTCTGCGTTCGGGAAACGAATTTTCAATTTATACTCCCAAAATAAAACAGGTGGAAGAATACGATCTCGGCAAACATCGCGCACTGGTGGATCAATTTTTGCTTCTCGGATTCGGCACTTCCGGAAGCGATCTGCAAAAGGGCTATCTGGTAACTTTGATTGGCGAAGAGGAAATGGACAAGCGGCCGGTGCTGAAACTGGAACTGACGCCGAAATCGGATGAAGCCAGAAAGCAAATTTCCAAAATTCACATCTGGCTTGAAGAATCGACGTGGCTGCCGGCGCAGCAGCAAGTATTTGAAACGGGCTCAGGCGATTATTTTCTGATTCGCTTCACGAATGTAGTCCGGAATCCAAAACTTTCCGATAACGAATTCAAGCAGCACTGGCCAAAAGGTGTTACGCACGTAAAGCCGCAGGGCTGAAAATTTTCCTTTGAAGTTCTATCCGGCCGACTTCCGTTCCTGTTCGATGAGCGCACGTTTGCGATCTAATCCCCAGCGATAGCCGGCAAGCTGGCCGCTTTGGCGTACCACTCGATGGCAAGGCACCACAATTGAAACTGGATTTGTGGCGCAGGCTCGTGCCACTGCTCGGGCCGCGGTCGGCTGGCCAAGAGCCTTCGCTACCTGAGTGTAAGTTTTCGTGGTGCCGTAAGGTATTTTCCGCAATTCCTGCCACACACGCCTTTGAAATGCTGTGGCCTCCACATCCAACGGTAAGTCCAAATGTTTTTCGCCACCGCGCAAATGTTTCACGATCGCGCGAACCCATGGCCCAAGCGTGCCCGATCCTTTTCGGATATTCGCTTTCGGATATTCCTCGTGGAGCGCGCGTTCCAGCGGGCGATCCTGATCGCCCAGATATACAGCGGAAACTCCGCGATCTGTTGCAGCGACGAGCACTTTTCCCTGCGGACATTCTTCGATTGTATAAATAATTTCCATTCCTTTGCCTCCGTGACGATAAGTTGCGGGCGTCATTCCAAGCTGCGCGTTCGCATATTCGTAAAGCCTGCTTGCCGATCCATACCCCGCTTCATACAGGGCGGTGGTGACACTATCTCCGTGTTGTAGCCGCCCTTTCAGTTTGCGAAGCCGCAAAGCATCGGCGAATTGCCGCGGCGTTATGCCAATCATTTTCCTAAATAGCCGGTGCACGCGATGCGAGCTGATTCCCGCGCGTTCCGAGAGATCCGCAAGTTTCAGAGTGCGCTCGGGATCTTCGCCGATTTGTGTTTCGATTTCGCGGCAGAGTTCTGCAATCGCGCGACTATTTTCATTCGGCGCGCCATTTCCGTTGCTTGCCGGTTTGCATCGCAGACATGCGCGGAATCCAGCTTTTTCCGCAATGGCTGGCTGACGAAAGAATGCTACTTGTTCACGGCGAGGTCGGCGCGAAGGGCATGACGGTCGGCAATAAATTCCCGTCGAGCGCACGGCATAGACGAATGACGAGTCCATGCTGGCGTCTCTTGCAAGAACTGCTTGCCAGCGTTGTGCGTCGGGCAAATGATTTGGTTGTACAATCATTTTCGTAGAGCGCATCCAGAAAATTAATCAGCGCTCCTTCACAAAGAATATGCGTTGTCAAAAAGCACTGCTATCCGATTCTTGCGCCCAAACTATATGGAGTGTCAAACGGAAAACGGATTTTAGTCGGGCACGACCGGCTGGCCGCTGGCGTCTTCTGTGGCTGGCGCGTGCGGCGCTGTGATTACCATCACCACCGCGCCCAGAATAATTGCCGCGGCAATCAGCATTCGTAGTGAAACGGTTTCATGGGCGAATATCCATCCGAGAATTACGGCGATCACAGGATTTATGTACGCGTAAGTTGCGACGCGCGCTGGTTGCACATTTCGCAGGAGAAAAGCGTATGCGGACAATCCGATAATCGAACCGAATATGACTAAGTACAACGCGGCAAGCCATGAACGCAAAGATATTTGAAGCACGTTGAAGTTCGCGAACTCGCCAAGCGCGAATGACATGAGAAAAACCAGCAGCCCGCCCGCAATCAGAAAAATCGAAGTGCTCAGCATGAGTGAGCGGGGCAACCTCAGGTGACGCGAGCAAATTGATCCGGTGGCCCAGCACACCGAGCCTGTAATAAGCACAAGCGCGCATATCGGACTCACCCTTGCACCTGCACCTCCAACGAACGGAATGTGCGGACTGACCAGCAAGCTGACGCCAGCGAGTCCAACTCCGAGAGCCGTCCAAATTCTTGCCGTCGGACGCGGGCCGCCCGGACGCAGCCAATCCATCAGCGCCATCCACAGCGGCACAGTGGCTACCATCACAGCTGTGATGTTCGTCGGCGTGAGTTTTGATTCCGCCCAGGCTATCGATCCATTTCCGCCGATAAAAAGAAGTCCGCCAATCAGCGCGCCGGAAAGCCAGTGCTGAAGCGTGGGTTTTTCTTCGCTTCGGAAGCGCGCCAGCGGATAAAGCACGATGCCCGCGATTAGCTGTCGAATGCCAACCAACATCAGCGGCGGAATTGTTTCCACGCCGTAGCTGACCGCAATAAACGTGGAGCCCCAGAAAAAATACACCATCGCAAACGCTACAGCTACGGAGCGTGCATTGTGGGACTTCTGGCTCAAGCTGCGTATCCGCAGTTTGATTTAATTATTTTGACGTGTGCAGTCATGAAGTTTTTAGTGCGTTCGATAATCGCACATTCTTTGCGCGAAATCCCGTTCGCTGCAATTTCGAGTTCAGAAATAGCGCATCTGCATTGTGAATTTTAGAGACTAAGGGATTGCCCGGCTCACGTCGAGCGCCATATTGGAGGTGATTCAACTTCGGTTGAGAACAGTGCTCGCGAGTTGCCGGGCAGGAAACCGGCGTGGGTTGCGCCGTTGACGCCATCTCGCGGCGGTTTCATATTGCTTCCGCGGTGCCGGAAGCGTTTTTCCAGAAAGGTGGAACTATGCGATCGGCACGCAAGCCCGGCGGTGAGAAGTCGGTTCCCAGTGTCAAAGCAGATGCGGCGTCATTTTTCGCGGCGGCTGGAATTAGCAAGGAGTCGAAAATGATTCGTGGTAACGCAGCTCGAAACGATTGGTCAGCGCTACGCGGAATCGCTCGCGTTCCGACGCATGCGGTTCACGTCGCGAATGAGCGGCGGATTTATGCGCGCGCTCAAATACAACTTCCCGTGCGGATTCTGCGGGTTGCCGGTCACCGCGAAACTGATTTCGATCAAGCGATGACGATCGACATCAGCTCGAGCGGGTTGCGTACTGCTTGTCCGTTTGCGATTCCCGTCGGCACACCCGTTGATCTTGAGGTGGAACTTGTGACGAGGCCATCTGGTTGTGGAAGTGTCCGGCTGGTCACTCAGGCTCAAGTGGTCCGCGTGCAACCGGATTCAAACGGATGGCACACGCTGGCTTTTAACTTTGATGAAATATCATTCGAGCGCGATGAAATGGCGCCGCCGCAGTTTTTGCATCTGTGAAGCGTGAGTTTATGGCTGTGGCGCGGGAGTTGCCGTGCGAAGTTTGTAATCTTCCCAGCGAACAATCAACCGCACGTGGACTAATCCGTGTTTTGTGTTAACGGAATCGTCTGAGCGGAGATAACTCGGAAACCAGATTTTCCCCTGCACGTTTTCCCGATATGTATCGAAAAACTTGAACGGGAAATTATCCGTGGAAATTTCGCCCAGTTCGGTTACCCAGTGTCCCAAAGTTTTTACGATTACAAAGTCCTGATCGTCCACCCAGATAACGCCTTTGAAGTACGCGCGTTGGCGTTCCACTTGTTTTGGTTCAATCCGGAAAATATATGTGTTCAGTTCATCCAGCGTTTGCGTGCCGACGTAGTGCACGTCGTAATGGACAAGCTGCGCCGAAGTAAAAGGCAGCGGTGGAATCTTCAGCAGAGGTGTAAGCGCTTCTGGCTCCAGGTTCAAAACATTCAATGACGTCTCAGGATGTTTCAGTTCGCGCTCGTAGGTTCTTCCATCCGGCAATTGCGCCAGTTCTGTTGTGAATTGGAATGTGCCCGCGGCCTTTCCGTTGTCGTCCAACTCCTCGACGCGCACGACCTTGTGATATCCGTATGTCGCATGAGCGAGGAACATCGCATCTTCATTTGCGCTGAAGCGTTTAATAATTTCTGGGACGGGAACTGGCGGAGGATCAGGTTTTGGCTCCGCGGGAAATTACGACGGGTGCCGGCGCGTTCGCAGGCGGAGGAAGCGGGCCAGGACGCGTCTGCGCTGTGGCAGAAAACGCGGCAAAGCTGGCGATTACGGCCGCCAACACAAACGTGTGCAGGTTCACTGTTGATCGCATAATAATTGGATGCCGCAATTCGTTTTCGCGTTTGCTTGCGTGGCCATACGTGCTCACGGCGCTCGCTTCACAATATATCGTACAACATAGCTTACATCTTGCGTATCGCCGCTGGAACTATTTGCCGTCGCATGCGCAGGAAATTCCAGAAGAATGCGCGCGGAATATAATTTTTGTTGGATGGTGATTCGGCCCGCCGTCCATTCCATTGCTAATGTCGGCCTGCCGGACGTACGAATTTCCAAACGCACGACGTCTGCTGGAATCCGAATTTCGCTGCCATTCAAAACGAAGGCAGTGCAATGCTCTGCGCTATCCTTCGCGCTTGAACCCGCATCAGTGGACGGCGATTGTTCGCGCGGCAACCAGCAGAATTCTGTGCCTTCACGCTGGTCGGCGACTGCCGGAACGGAAAACGCAGAGACGAAAGCTGCGCTTTTATTTCGTGGCAATTCGGCAGAATTATCTTCGTGGCGCGGATTTTCTGAATGCAGATGGTACTCCGCTTCGACCACATCTGTATCATCGTTGCTACTCATGCGGACATTCTTCGAGATTTCACCCGCGATTGGTAGGCCTGCAGGCCAGCGAGCTCTCATTAGAATTTCCGCGCCATCCTTTGAAGTCCATTCCGCCGAATAAGCCAGATTCATGGTGGGATCAAGAAGCTGAGTTTCGATTGCCGTGCCTAAATTGCGATGGACCAAAACCAAATCGCGCAATCCTCCGACGGTGGTTGTGAAGTTCGTGCCGGATAATTTATCTACCAAAGCTGATATTTCTCCTCCCGCGGCGGGAAGAAGAATCAGGCGCAGTTGTTTATTTTCCAGAACCCAATTTTGTGAGCCGGAGCGCTCGAAATCATATTGGTAATGAATGGGCGCATCCGAATCTGCAATCAGAAAATCTAGGTTCGAGGTGCGATCCGGCATGTGGCCGCCGGAGAAATTCATTGTTCCGGCGAGCAGGCCTTCTCGATTCGTTTCCGGAGGCGCGCCGTTTCCGTTGGCGTGTAGTTTCATTGTTTCAATATCGTTTGCTTCATCCGTCATGCGCATTGAAACGGAACCTTGCGCTGCGCCGCTGACTGCGGCTTGCAGCGTCAGGAATGAGTCGTCAAAATTTTCGGACTCCAAAATGAACTGACCGGTGCGATCTTTATCCAGCAAAATAATCGGAGGATGAGACAGCAGCGATTTCCCGTCATTCAACGGCAAACGGATGCCATCCGCCACCGCGAATTGATAGCCCTTGCCATGCTGCTTCGCGGGTTTCGGAATTTCGGGAACATCGGGATCGTAGGTGAGATGCACGCTGAGAATGCGCGGAAAATTTGGCGCCGCCCCGCGAGGAACTATGACGCGAAAATTTCCGGTCGCGGTGTCGTACGTGCCGTGCAGCGTGCGCTCCGGAAAGCTAGGGTCGCCGATGACTAGCACCGGCTCGCCGGTCGGACCCAGATCCGGAGGTAAGTTCAGATCATGCGCGCTTCGAAGCGGCCGATGGTTACCTGGTGTTGGAGTGCGCGTGCCGGGCGGAAACATATTGGGAAGATCCGCGCTAACCGGTGCCGATCGAAGATGAAGAATTACGGTTGCGGCGGTGGGTGCGTAAAGCGTCAGCTCGAGTGATTTTCCTTCGCGCGCCACGCCGACGAGTTCCGCTCCGGCGGCAACAACGCGGTCAGGGCAATCCTTTGTAGAGGCGTCTCGCGAGCACAGTGGAAAATTGAGCGGCAACATCAGCGATTCGCGCGCGGGCAGGTCAACGGGAAGTTCAATATAGTCGGAGTCCACCGCAATGCGCGGGTCGATTGTAGGCGGCAAGAATTTCAGCGTTTCCTGAATTTCCGCGGCGCCGCTCCAATTTGTCACGCTCAAAAGCCCTTCCGTGCATCGCGGATGCGAATCGCAATCCGATTTCATTCCTGCGAGCATTCCGGCTGCTTCATTTGGCACCAATTCATTTACGAGCAGAGTCGTTTGATTTTCGAGCGACTGAGTAACCGGCGCGCGAAGATTTGCCAGCATGCCAGCGGTTTGCAGCGCTGCAGTCGCCCAGTGGGATTCTTGACGAGTAAAACTTTCCGCGAAACTTTCGTTTGGTTCCAACCACGAATAGAAATCCTTGCTCCATTCCACGATTCGCCCACGGCCCAGTTGCGTGGATTGCAGGCCATCCCCGGCTTGACGCGGTGTTAAATTATTCAGGGCTTCATCGAGGAGCGGACCTCGAGGCCGCTCGGGATTGCAGAGAAGCACGCCGCCGCTACGGACGTATTCGATCAGAGCGGCCTGCGTAACCGGCGGCAGAAAAACCTTTCCGCGAAGTGAATCGGGAATCGCGAGCAGCAGAAGTGAATTGTGCATAAGCAATTCTGTGGATTGGTTGCCCGGTGAGACGAGTTCAATGGGCAGTCCAGCGAGAAGTGCGACGCGTTCAATTCGCTGAAACATCGGGCGAGATTGTTTTATCGCTTCTGATTTTTGCTCGGGCGATATGCCATCTACTTGCGATAGCCCGTTGCTCCAATCCACCAACCCAATTCCCGCGCGAGGGTGCGACGACGCGAGGAATTCGTTCCATGTTGCGAGAAATTTTCCGCTTCTCATGACTGCGAGCGAACGTTCCTGCTTTTCTCCGCTCAAATCCAGCGGAGCGTTCCAGCGGAAATCGCGATTCGTACCGGCGGTTTGATAACCGGGAGGAGTCAGCGAATCCTGAAGCGGAGAATATTCAATGCCCGCAATTCCTTGCGAGATCAGCCAGCGCGTTCCGAGCAGAATGTTTGAAGGCGCGCTTCTACGCGGGCCTGAGTCGTCGGATGGCGTCGGCCAGCCAGCCTGAAACTCTGTGAGCATCGCGGGGAAATCATTTTGTGTTCGCAGGTTCTGTGCGAGGAACGCGAGAGTTTGCGCGTCTTCATCGGTCACGCGCTCGCCGCCCGCTTTTGGATCGGGAATCGATGCGCGGCCGAACTGTTTCATATACCACCTGCCGCTTACTGGAATTCCAGGAGTAATCGTGGCGCGGGCCGCCGCCAATTCTGCATTAGAATCTGTCGCGGCGAAACGCGGATCGATTCCAGCTTTGCCAAACGCATCGCGAAGAAGTTTGGGAAATTGCAAATCGATATCAGGAGCGTTATTCAACAAAACAAAAAGAAGTCGGTCCGTATAGCTTTCTCCACCTACAGGCTGGTTGGTAGATTTAGTTGGAGCTGCGGCGCCTTTCGTTGAACTGTAAGGAACCAATTCGTGCGCGAATGCGTCGAGCCACAAATTTAATTCGCGCTGCGATTGATCGGCGTTCCCGGAGAGCAACCGCTCCGGGTAGCCGCCGTCTTTCCACTCATCGGCCGCGGCTGGGCCGGGGCGTGCGATTAAATAAAAGCCTTTGTCGGCAATCATTTTCAATAGACCGCGCAGATCGCGCCGCGGATTTGTGTGGCCGTCGAAATCGAATTCACCTTCGCGAATTTCGTGCCAGTTCCACGGAATGCGCAAATCGATAGTATTGATGCCGAGTTCGCGGAAACGGTCGAGGCTGTGATTCCACAAATCAGCCGGAACTCGGTAATAGGAAAACTCCGCGGCATGAACGAAAAATGGGTGGCCGTCCACGAGCAATTCGGGATATCCCTGCACGGAAATAATTTGCGCTCGCGGAGGCGCAGTTGCGGCCACGGGTTTTTGCGCGAAGCCCGGAAGCGAGAACGTGATTGCGATGGCGAGTGCGATCAGCCAGACGCAGCGATGGAATTTCGGAAGCGTAATCGGAGGGTTCAAGAGTGGCTTGGTCCTGGCTGCATTTTACACGAGCTTACGCACGCCGACGAAATTCTTGGAGCTTCGCCAGATTAACGCACGGTGAATGGGGCGCGCCTCTGATAGAATGCGTCGCTGACCGTGACGACTTCTTTGGTGGCAAAGCGTTTTTATGTTTCCGGCGGCGTGCAGGGCGTCGGATACCGATTTTTCGCGCAGCGCGTTGCGTCCACTTTGGGAGTGTGCGGATATGTGAAGAATCTTTTTGACGGGCGCGTGGAAGTTTACGCGATCGCGTCGGCGGAAATCCTAGCTGCGTTCCGTGAACAATTGAAGCGCGGGCCGCGATTCGCGAGCGTTGATGAAGTAGCGGAAGCCGGAGCTGAAATGTTGCCGCAGTACGACAATGAATTTTCGATCGAGCACGAATCGTGATTCTGTAAATTCAGGAGACGGCCATTCATGAATGAACTGAAGAATCTGATCCGCGAAATTCCGGACTATCCGAAGCCGGGAATATTGTTTTACGACATCACGACGCTTTTGAAGGACAAGAAGGGTTTTCACGCGATGGTGGACACTCTTTGCTCGCACTATTCCGGCGCAAAAGTCGACGTGGTAGTGGGAATCGAAGCACGCGGATTTATTTTCGGGCCGGCGCTGGCGTACAGTCTTGGCGCAGGATTTGTGCCGGTGCGCAAACCGAAGAAGTTACCCGGGAAAACGGCCAGCGTCACCTACTCGCTGGAATACGGCACCGATACGCTTGAAATTCATGACGATGCGATCTCGCGCGGGCAACATGTGATTATTTGCGACGATTTGCTTGCCACGGGAGGCACCGCCGCGGCGACTGTGAAACTCGTCCGTCAATTGGGTGGTGAAGTTATGGGCGCGGCGTTCGCGATTGAGCTTACTTTCTTGAATGGACGCAGCAAATTAGGGGGAGTCGACGTCTATTCGCTGATGCAGTACGACAAGTAATGCCGGTGCGTCAGCGCTTTTTGGCCGCGCGCTGGCGGACAACCTCAAACAGGACAATACCCGCGGCCACGCTTACGTTCAGCGAACGAATCGGACCTGTCGTGGGAATTGAAACCAGAAAATCACAGCGCTTTTTTACCAAGTCGTGCAGGCCGGATCCTTCACCGCCCAACACGACCGCGATCGCGCCGGTGAAATCCACGTCAGAATGTTTTTGTTTTGCCGCTTCGTCCAGGCCCACAATCCAGTAGCCAGCGGTTTTCAAGGCCTCCATTGCGCGCGAGATGTTCACCACTCGCGCTACCGGCAGATGCTCCAGCGCTCCAGCCGCCGCGCGCGCAACTGTTTCATTCATTCCTGCGGCGCGGCGTTCCGGAATAATCAGTCCCTGCGCCCCAGCGGCAAGCGACGAACGAATCACCGCGCCAAGATTGTGCGGATCTTCCACGCCATCGAGAATTACAAGAAGGCGCGATTCCGGGGAAATACTTGCGCCGGTGCGAATTAAATCCTCCAGGCCGAGCGCCTGTTTCGCTCCAGCCATTGCGAGCACGCCTTGATGTTGCGTGGTTCCTGCGAGGCGATCGACAACGGCGCGCTCTTCAAATCGCACAGGCACATTATGCTCGCGCGCGCTAGCGACGAGTTCTTCAATGCGATCGCCGTGGCGTCCGCGTGCTACAACGATGCGCTCCAGCGCGCGGCCGCTTTCCAGCGCTTCGCGAACGGCGTGAATTCCAGTTAGACGATCCATAGTTCCTTTCGGCGAGCTTCCTATTGTTCCGAATTTCCAGTCATTCTAAAGCCGCGCAGAATTCCATCATGCGCTGCCGCACATTTTTTACCCGAGCTAGGCCCGGAGTCGCCGCAGCATCATCCAGCAACAGAATTACCCGATCCAATTCTCCGCCGCCTACGCGTCCGGCCAGTGCTAGACGCACTGGATAAAATAATTCGCGTCCGGTGAAAGGCACGCGCGATTTTATTCCAGTGATAATTGCGCTGAAGCGCTGGGAATCCACGGCGTGACCTTCGAGAACGGCTAGAGCCAACTCGCGAATCACATCCCTGGCGCCCTCGCGGATTAGTACCGCGTGGCCTACCGAGGTTCGCAGGATCGCCGGCGCGTCATAGTTGAATACTAGAGCGAGCAGATCTGCTAACGCCGCACGATCGGCCGCTTGCGGCCCGAGCAAGAATGCCGCGCGTGCGGCCCAGGTTTCGCGCGCTTCATGCTGCGCCACATTTTCCTTTAGCCATCCGCGCTCGCGAAGAATCTCGTCGATATCCAGCGCGGAAAATAAATTTTCACGCGGCTCGCCGGATTTTATTGGAATTGCTGCATTCATCGGAGTTGCGAACTAGCCAGTGATTGTGGCGACCACATGCGCGGCGATGGCCTCGCCTCGGCCAATCGCGTCCACACCTTCATTCGTCTTGGCTTTCAGATTAATTTGGTCAGCTTCAATTCCGAGCGCCTTCGCGAGGGCTTCACGCATCGCCGGAAAATGCGGACCGAGTTTGGGGCGTTCCGTGATTACAACGGCGTCGATGTGGATAATCTGCAGTCCCTGATTTTCAAGAAGTTTGCGCAGATGCTCCAGGAAAATCAGGCTCTTCGCGCCCTTCCACTTCGGATCTGTGTCCGGGAAATGTTTTCCGATGTCTCCCATACTTGCGGCGCCAAACAACGCGTCACAAATCGCGTGCGCGAGAACGTCGCCATCGGAATGTCCAACCGGACCTTTATCAAATGGAACGTGAACGCCGCCGATCATTAATCTCCGGCCGGCTTCCAGACGATGCAGGTCGTAGCCCATGCCGCAGCGGCTAATGTTTTCTTTCGTCACGAAGTTGTTTCCGCTCCTGTTCAAGATAAAACCGCGCCAATTCCATATCGCCGGGGCGGGTCACTTTCAAATTTCGCGCCGATCCAGCCACAACATACACGTCATGTCCGAGTCGCTCAACCAGCCCAGCTTCGTCGGACGCGCTGAAGCCGTCGCGCCCGGCCAACTCGTATGCATCGCGCAAAAGTTTCGCGCGAAATGCCTGTGGAGTCTGCGCCAGCACAATTCTTTCGCGCGGAATTGTTGCGGTAATCAGTGCAACATCGCCGGGAACGCTGGTACGCTTCACTTCCTTTACAGTGTCGAGCGCCGGTATGCCAACGATCGCTGCCCCGTGCTCGCGCGCGGCAGCAATCGCGCGCTCGGTTTGTTCGCGAGTAATCAGCGGCCGCACAGCGTCATGCACCAAAACAATTTCTACGTCAACGTCCACAGTGGCCAGCGCTTTGCCCACGGACTCTTGCCGTGTTCCTCCGCCGACAACCACACGCACCGGGCGGCCAATTTTTTCCTGCGCGACGCGTTTTGTCAGTGCGTCACTTTCTTCCGCCAGCGTAGCAATTAGAAATTCGGAAATTTCCGCGCACGCCGCGAGCCGGCGAAGAGTGAATATCACCAACGGCAGCCCGTCCAGTTCAAGAAACTGTTTGGGTGTGGATTCGCCCATGCGAGTTCCCAGTCCTGCGGCCGGAAGAATTGCAGCGATGCGAGTCATTTTGACGAAATGCGCCCCTGTGCGGAAAGCTGCGATTGCAGCGGAGAAGAGTCTATCCCAGACGCTGGAAGAGATAAACCTGTGGCTCTATTCGCGCGACGACTCCGGATACACGGGCCTCGGGCCGCGCTCCGGAACGGCGATAGGAACGACCGGCTCGGAATGTCTGGCGCTTTCCACATTTGCCTGCGGCGTAGTGCGCGAATGTTCCATGCGTTCATCGAGTCGGCCGAAAATCATTTTGCCTGCGGTGGTTTGATGCACGGACGTGACGGTGATGTCGATCGTTTTGTTAATCATTTTGCGCGCGCCGTCGACTACGACCATCGTGCCGTCATCCAGATACGCGACTCCCTGATTATATTCTTTGCCTTCGCGCAAAATAAAAACGCGCATCACTTCGCCCGGGAGCACAACAGGCTTCAGCGCATTCGCCAGCTGATTCACGTTCAAAATTTCCAGCCCCTGCACACTGGCAACTTTATTTAAATTGAAATCGTTGGTCACAATTTTGCAATCGTAACGCTTCGCAACTTCGATAAGTTTCAAATCCACTTCAGGAACCTGCGGGAAATCGTCTTCGATCACTTCCACGTCAATGTGCGGCATTTTCTGCAGGCGTTGCAACACTTCCAGGCCGCGGCGTCCGCGTTGACGCTTCAGCGGGTCGGCCGAATCGGCCACCATTTGCAATTCCTTCAGAACGAAATTCGGAACCAACAGCGTACCGTCCAGAAAATGAGCTTCGCAAATATCCGCGAGACGGCCGTCGATAATTACGCTGGTGTCCACCACTTTCACCAGGCGGCGCGCCGCGCGCTCGCTTCCAAAAACTCCGCCGAATGCGCCCAGGTTCAGCATCTCGCCTTTATTTGCGCCGACCACGAGGCCGATGTAGGTCATAACAAACAGCAGCGCCATTCCTAAAAATGAGCGACTCGCTTCCGGCATTGAAGTGTGCGCCAAAACCAAATTCATCAGATACGCGCCGAGGATTCCGAAAATAGATCCAACGGTTGCGCCGATTAATCTGCGAAGGCTGGCCTTGTTCAGCCGCCATTCAATTACAAAAACAAGTCCGGCAAATCCCAGTCCCGCAACTGCGGCCGGACCGGGTTGTAAACCAAATGGATGAAAGTGATATCCGATTGCGACGCAGGCGACTGCGAGGACCACGCGGAATCCGATGCGATCCCAAACGCTGCCGAACTTTGCGCTGTCCTGCGTGGGCTTGCCGGCTGTTTTTTGAAGTGAGAGTGCGGAAGGTGGCGCGCCTTCTGTGCGGTTTGGACGTCCAAAATTGCGATCCATAATGACCTCGAATGAAAATTATAAAAAATAAACTGTATATAGAACGAAGAACCAGCGCCCCGACGGGCGCATCCTAAATTCCAAATTGAGCTGAAAAAGCGACCTGAACTCTGTTCACCATATACACCCGCAGAAAGGCAGGGTCAAGCAAAGGAAGGAATAAATGTGTTTGTAGGCCGCGCTACGGAGAGAATTTCTCTTCCACTACAAATTGAGAGACGCGCGAATCAGCGCAGATAAATTCGCGGCACGCGCCAGCCAACTCCCACCAGCACTTGCGCGGTGACCATCCCCAACTGTTTCGCAACGTCGAATGCATATTGTTTTGCGCTGCCATCGACACCGAAAATTGTGGCGATGTCGCCGACTTCCGCGCCTTTTACATCCGTCACGTCAATCGCCGTCAGATCCATGGAAATTGTGCCGACCACTGGAGCGAATTGTCCGCGCACAATTACATTGCTGTGATTGGACATGCCACGTGGAATTCCATCCGCATAACCCGCAGCAAGAATTCCAATGCGCGATTGGCGCGTGGCCTGGAATTTCGCGTTGTAGCCAACGCCCGAACCTGCGAGAACATCGCGCAGAGAAATAATTCTCGCGCGGAAACTAAGCGCCGGCTGCAGCGGAACTGTTTTTGAGGCTTCAATTGTCTTCGATGGCGGATCGTAGTTCTGGTGATAGCCGTACAGAATCGCGCCGGGGCGGACGGCGTCCTGCCAGGTCTGCGGACTGGAAATAATCGCGGCGCTGTTGGCCATGTGCGTTATACCAGGCGAAAGTCCAAGTTCGCGCATTTTCGCGACGGCTGCAAGAAAAACGCGCGTCTGATCCGGAGTCTCCGAAGTGGTCATCACTTCCGAAGAGGCGAGATGCGTGAATGTGCCGGCTAATTTCAAGTGTTTGCAATCGGCCAGAGCGCGCACGAAGCAGGGAATCGAATCCGGTGAAGCGCCAAGACGATTCATGCCGCTATCGATTTTGAAATGAAATGCCAGCGGGCCGCTAAGTTTTTTTCCGGCGCGCGAAGCGGCGCGTTCCAAAAGTTTCAGTTGATCGCAATTTGTTACCGAAGGCGTCAGCCGGTATTCGACCAGCCGCTTTTCTTCGCCCGGCCAGAAACCGGTGAGCACCAGAATCGGCTGTTTGATGCCCGCCTCGCGCAGCTGGATTCCTTCGGAAGTGCAGGTGACGCAGAACATATCCGCGCCGGCCTTCGCCAAAGTTTTTGAGACGGCGATGCTGCCGTGTCCGTAAGCATTTCCTTTTACGACCGCGAAAATTTTCACGCGCTTTGCGGATTTGCCGGCGGCATTCGCTCCGCGGGAATCCAGATGCTTGCGAATTTCCTGAAAATTGTGAGTCAGCGCGGACAGGCGAACCTCCGCCCACACCGGCCGTCCTTCGATTTTAATTTTCTCGCCGCGCGTCATGGATGGTCCCTGTAAGAACTAATTTCCCTAGCCCTGCATTGCACATCTTTTTCGACACTAAGGATAGTTCAAATTCTCGCGCCGCAAAACCGTTCCGCTCCGCACGCGCGCAACTTAGTCAACAGGACAATATGGATGCACGCCGGACGCCAATTGATCGGACGAACTTCGCCGGTGCGCAACTGACGCCAAGTCTATGATTCGATTAAGGTTAATGGAACATGAGGTGAGCCCCCAAAGTCCAGCGGCACGATTCCCCGCGGAAGCCCCGACACGCTGTGTGGCTGGCCTGAAACGCTCTCGGTGTTCGATCTAACGCGCGCTGCTGCTACGATCCCGGCCGCGCGGCTTCCTCGAAACGCGTGTACCGCGTCAGGAAAACATAGTGCAGCATGTCCGTCGGACCATTTCTTTGCTTCGCAATGTTCAACTGAGTTTCCGCTCGCTCTTCCGGTGACGCGCCTTCGGCAAACATTTTCGGGCGATGCAGGAACATTACCAGGTCGGCGTCCTGTTCGATGGCGCCGGAATCGCGCAAGTCGGAAAGCACCGGCCCGCGATTTTCTTTTTCCGGCGCGCGGGTAAGCTGGCTCAAGACGACCACGGGCACGTCCAGATCTTTCGCCATCGCTTTCAGTCCGCGCGTCATGCTGGCGACTTCTTCATTTCGAGAATTGAATCGGCCGCGCGCGGAGATCAGTTGCAAGTAATCGACGATTACGAGCGCGAGACCTTTATCGCGCTTCATGCGGCGGCACTTCGCGCCCATTTCGATCACAGTTGTTCCGCCGGCGTCATCGAACCAGAGCGGCGTGGTGGAAAGAAAGCTTAGGGATTCCGTGATCTTGGCGCGATCTTCTTTCGGCAGATGACCCGAACGGAACTTGTGCGAATCCACGCGTGCCTGATCTGAAATCAGGCGCATCAGCAAAGATTGTTTGGACATTTCCAAACTGAAAAACGCCACTGGCATTTCGTTACGGATGCCGACATTCGCGGCAAGATTCAGCGCGAATGAGGATTTGCCGACCGAAGGGCGCGCCGCGAGAACGATCAAATCGGAATTCTGCAAGCCGGAAGTAAGATCGTCGAGTTGCGAATAACCGGTGGACAACCCCGTGATTCGCTGGCCGCTATCGAAAAGCTGAGAGATTCGCTCGTAGCTGCTGGTAACCAACTCTTTCATGCCGACGAGACCGGCGCCCACGCGATTTTCCGCTATTTGAAAAAGGCTCGATTCGGCTTCGTCCAGAATGGCGTCGGCATCTTCATTCGCTTCCATCGCCTGCTGCTGGATTTTATGCGCGGCGTGAATCACGCTTCGCAAAACTGATTTCTCTTTCACGATGCGCGCGTAATGATCCACGTTGGTGATGCGCGGCACGCCGTCAACAAGTTGCGAAAGATACGCGGCGCCGCCCACGGATTCGAGTTCGTTTGTTCGCTGCAAGCGATTCACCAGGGTAACGAGATCGATGGGCTGTTGCAGCTCGCTCAGTTCAATCATCTGCGCGAAAATTCGCTTGTGATTATCTTGAAAGAAATCTTCGGCTTTCAGTTTATCCAGCGCGACATCCAGCTTGTGATTATCCAGAAGAATCGCGCCGAGCACGGAACGTTCAGCTTCGGGATTCTGTGGCAGCGCTTGTTCGATCGTAGGATTGTTGGCCATCAGGATTCTCTCGTCATCAATTTCAAGTTCGCCTTATCTTCGCCCATCATACGAGCGTGCTACGACGCTGTCCAGAAATTTCGCAGCATGATCGGCAAGAGCTGACAATTGTGTGCGCGCGCGTACGGAAATGCGATAGCGAGCGCAGAGGAAATCGCAACTGCCCTGTGGAATCAGTGGAAAACTTAGACGAGAGAAAATCGAGGTAGCCGGAACTCTGCGGGTGCTCCCCAGAAATTTCCGGCTCGCTAGTTAAGCTTTGACTTCTTCGCGTGTAACCACGACCTTAAATTCGGCCGTCACGTCCGTGTAAAGCTTCACCGGCACCTGATATTCGCCCAGCGTGCGAATCGGCTCGGCCAACTGAATCTTGCGCTTGTCGATGGTGTGTCCATGCGACGCCAGTTCGTGCGCGAGATCGGCAGATGTAACTGACCCGAACATGTGGTCATTCTCGCCGGCCTTGCGAACCAAATTGATAACGACGGTGTTCAGCGCGTCAGCAACTTTCTGCGCGGCATCGCGCTCGGTGGCCGTTAACTTCGCAAGCGTGGTGCGGATTTTTTCCAGCCGTTTCAGATTACCCGCCGACGCGGGCATGGCCAGCTTGCGCGGCAGAAGAAAATTGCGCGCGTATCCTTCGGCTACTTCCACAACCTGGCCGCGTGTTCCGAGTTTTTCTACGTCCTCTTGCAGGATGATTTGCATGGGTCTTCTCGCATTCCAAACTAGAATTTTTGCCATCGATACAGGGATGGCTCCAGAAAATAATTCAGCGTTTGACTACAGTTCCGAAGCAAATGACAACAACGCGATATTGCGCGCGCGCTTGATTGCTTCGCACAGCCAGCGCTGGTGACGCGAGCAAGTGCCCGTCATGCGGCGCGGAAGAATTTTGCCGCGATCCTGCACGAAAGCGTTCAGCATGTCCGCCTTTTTGTAGTCAATATAGTCAATTTTATCGACGCAGAAGCGACACACTTTGCGCTTGCGGAAAAATTGGCGCTTGCCGCCTTTGCGCGGACCAGCTCCTCCGCCCGGACCGCCGCCATCGCGTGAAGGACGCCCACCGCCTCCTCCGCCCTGGCCGGATGAATGCGGACGGCCGTAACCGCCGCCCTGTCCGCCGCCGGATGGTGCTTGAGAACCTTGTTGATCTGCCATCGTGTTATTTCCTCTCGATTCTTTAGTTCAATATTCGATTTCGTCTTTCGATAACGGGTTGAGAATTCGTTAGCTAGCTGCCGGCGCTGGTTCAGCCGGAGGAGCAGGCGGTGCAACAGGCGCTGCTGGCGTAGCCGCCGGTGCAGCGGCCGCTGGAGGCGCGGCGCGTCGCGGTTTGCGCGACAGTTTCAGTTCGCGGCGCGCCACGAGCTTCTTTTGCAGCTTCATTTCTTCGTCCAGCCGCACGGTCTGGTATTTGATCACTGGCTCGGCCACCTTCAGGCGGCGTTCCAGTTCTCTCACCATTTCGCCGTCGGTCGTCGTCATCTGCAAATAAATGAAGATGCCTTCGCGATTTTTTGCGACGCGATAGGCCAGGCGCTTGGTGCCCCAGTTTTCGTTCTTCACAATTGTGCCTTTGTGCGCGGCGATCACCGTTTCCAGCGTCTTCATGATCTTCGCGGTTTCATCCTCCGGTGTTGCCGGGCGGAGAATGAAAATCAGGTCGTATAGTCTCTCTTCCATGTGTCCTCGATTCCCAATCTAATATTGCGAACTACGATTTCTGTTCCGAACTACGAATTCTTTTCTTCCGGCGGTGGTACCCGGCGATTGAATTGATTCATCGCCTTCGCTACGCCCTGTTTCAAAATCACTTCCACTGCCTGCGCCGCCTGGTCAATCATTTCAGCGGCGTCTTCAATCTCAGAATTCTTCATCTGATGTAGAACGTACGCCGCCAGATCTTTCACGTCGTGATCCGGCTGCACTCCCAAACGCACGCGGCAAAAATCCGTGGTGCCAATGCCGCTGACCACTGACTTCATTCCGTTGTGCGTTCCCGCGCTGCCGCGTTCACCGACGCGAATCATTCCAAACGGCAGCATCACTTCATCGCACAACACAATCAACTCCGCGGGACTAAGTTCCAGCCGCGCCAGCAATTCCCGCACGGCCATCCCGCTTAAATTCATCATCGTCTGCGGTTTGGCGAGAACTACTTCCTCGCCCGCTATTTCACCGCGCCCGATGTAACTCTTCGCCTCGGGCCGCACCACGCGGATGTTGCCCGCCTCGGCCAAACGATCCACCGCAAGAAACCCAAAATTGTGCGGCGTGAACGCGTATTCCATTCCCGGGTTGCCAAGTCCGACGATAAGCCGCATTTCCCTGGCCGCCTGGTCCGCGGAATTTTCTCCCGCAGCGCGTTATTTCTTTTCTTTCTTCGGGGCCTTTTCTTCGGCCTTGGGCGCCGCTGCGCCTTCTTCCGCACCCTCTTCGTCCTTCTTGCCCTTCTTGATGACTTCCGGCTCGGCTGGCGTCGCTCCTGCTTCTGCTGCCACCGCCTCGGCCGGCTTCTCTTCTTCTACACGCAGCGCAACTACGTGCGCGATTACATGCGTCGGGTCTGATACCAATGTCATTTTCTTCGGATCGATCGGCAAATCGCCGGCGCGCAAATGCTGGCCGATCATCAGTTGAGAAACATCCGCGCGGAATTCGCTGGGAATATCGGCGGGCAAAGTTTCAATTTCCACTTCGCGCAAAACAATTTCAAAAACTCCGCCCTGCAATTTGACGCCCTGGGGCTCGCCAAACGTATGCACAGGAACTTTCACGCGCATGCGCACGTCCATCGCGATGCGCAGCAAGTCCACATGAAGCAGCACGCCCTTCACCGGATCCACCTGCAAATCTTTCACGATGGCGCTTTGCTCGCTATCAGGCAGTTTCACGGTGAAAATTGTGTTGTGGCCGGATTCGGAACGCAGAATCGCGGACAATTGCTTCGTATTTACGGCAACGGATATCGCGCCGCCTTTGCCGCCATATAGAGTGGCGGGAACTTGTCCTGCGACGCGCAGGCGCCGGGCCGCATTTTTGCCGCGTTCTTCGCGGGAACTTGCTTCAACGATAATTTGAGCCATACGTTTTTCCTTTTCCGTTCGATCTAAAATTGCGAGATACGAATTTCGCTCGGCAAATCTCTTTATGTAAAAAGCTCACTGATCGAAGTTTCTTCGTGAATATTCCGAATCCCGCGCGCCAATAATTCCGCTACGCTAAGAACTATGATCTTCTTAACCGCCCGCGCCGCCTCGGAACCGGGCACCGAATTTGTAACCACTACTTCTTTCAATGGCGAATTTGCGATGCGCTCGACAGCTTTACCGGAAAGCACGGCATGCGTCGCGCCCGCATAAACAGCGGTGGCGCCCGCTTCCATCAGTGCTTCGGCGGTTTTCACCAAGGTACCCGCCGTATCAATAATGTCGTCAACAATCAGCGCGTTGCGGCCGCGGACTTCTCCGATCAGGTTCATCACTTCGGTCTGATCCACATCAACGCGGCGCTTATCCACGATGGCCAGCGGAGCATCAAGTTTCTTCGCGAATGCGCGCGCGCGTTCCACTCCGCCTGCATCCGGCGAAACCACCGTTAAGTTCGGCAATTTCTTTTGCTTAAAATATTCCACCATCACCGGCGACGCGTACAGGTGATCCACCGGCACGTTGAAATAGCCCTGAATCTGCGGCGCGTGTAAATCCAATGTCAGTGCGCGTGTCGCTCCCGCCGTTTCCAGCAAGTCGGCGACGAGCTTCGCGGAAATCGGCACTCGAGGTTTATCTTTTCTGTCCTGCCGCGCGTAGCAGTAATACGGAATCACCGCCGTGATCCGCCATGCCGACGCGCGCTTGAACGCGTCAATCATCATCAGCAATTCCATCAGGTGAAAATCCACCGGCTGCGTGCAGGGCTGCACGACGAACACGTCGGCGCCGCGCACATTTTCCAAAATCTGAAAATAAATTTCGCCGTCGGCAAATTTCCCCAGCACGGTCTTGCCGCGAACAACACCCAGGTGCCCGCAGATTTCATCCGCGAGCGCGGGGCTGGCAGTGCCCGAAAAAATTTTGAACTTCTCGTCGATCATTGTCGTCATGGGCAAAAAAGAATTACGGAATCAAATGCCGCCGCGGCCCTGTTGGGCCAGACAGTACTCTCCCCTGGAAACCGTATCGCAGATGAAAACCTGGTCCTGCGGGAACCCTTGGGCGGCTCGGCGCGCCATTGCTGGGCTTCGGAACAGTGCGAACACCGCCGAACCGCTACCCGCCAGCATGGCCTCTGCGGCTCCTCGTTGAAGCAGCTCCCGCTTAATATTGCGCAAGCGAGAATGGCGCGGGAACACGGCTGCCTCAAAATCGTTCAGCAGACCGGTGTCCTGCGCGCTCCAACATAGAGCGCAGAAAGACCATATTGTAGGGGGCTTACGCCGCCTTGTCAATGAGGCCGCTAGCCAGCGATAGGCATCCTTGGTAGCCACAGCAATGCCGCCGGGAGAGACCACCAGCACCGTGTGGTGCGGCCCATCCGGCAACGGATAGATCTCGTCGCCACGTCCGACGCCCAGCGCCCTGCCTCCGAACAGGAAAAATGGCACGTCCGCGCCTAAACCGGCCCCAATTTCGATAAGCCGGGCAATCGGGACTTTCTTGCGCGCCAGGTACATCATGCCGATTAGCGCCGCCGCCGCATCGCTCGATCCGCCGCCCAGTCCGCGTCCAACGGGAATCCGCTTTGTAAGCGTCGCTTGGACTCCGCGCTTCCATCCAAGTTCTTTGCGTGCCGCTTCAATCGCGCGATGAACTAAATTTCCTTTGGTCGGCTCATTCGCAAGCGTGGCATCGCCTTCGACGATGAGTTCAACTTTATTTCCGCGCGCCTCTTTCAGTTCGATCGTGTCATGAAGTGAAATGGTCTGAAAAATAGTCCGCAGCTCGTGATAGCCGTCTGCGCGCTTGCCCAGAACTTCCAGGCGCATATTTATTTTCGCGAAAGCTTTCAGACGGACGTAGGGCATCGCGTCAATTTCTCTGCGGTTTGGCGGGACTGCTTGTTTTCTGTTGGGCAATTTGACGCTTCACGTTTGCGATTTTCGTTTCGAGCGCGGAAATCTTATCTGGTTCCATATCCAGCGGCAACGTGTGATGCCATTCGGTCAGCGCGTGGTCCCATTGCGCCGCCGCCAAATCCAATTTCCCGCTCTTGAAATACACGTCGCCAAGATGATCCAGAATCGTGGCGTCGCCCGGTTCGCGCAGCGCGGCTTGGCGCAGCGAATCTTCCGCCTCAGCCAACTTATCCTGCTTGTAATACGCCCAACCCAGACTATCCAGATACGAGCCATTGTTGGGGTCTTCAGCAATCGCGCGCTTAATCATTTCCGTTGCTTCCGGCAGACGCACGCCGCGGTCCGCCAGCATGTAGCCGTAATAATTTAATACCTGCGCGTCATTGGGATTCGCTTTCAGCACGCGATTGAACTGTTCTTCCGCTTGATCGTATTTTTTCTGGCGATCGTAAATTGTTCCGCGCATGAACCACACCATCTCGCGTTCGGCGCTGTGCGTAGCCAAATTTTCTGCCTGCGTCAGCGCCGCCTCGGCGTCGTCGTAGCGTTTGTTCTGCTGAAACACTTGCGCCAAATCTAGATCGATATCCAAATCCGCGGGGGAATGCGTCAGCAACGCTCGCAATTGCGACGCCGCCTGTTCCGGATCGCCATTTTCTCCAAGTAACAGTGCGCGCGTCACGCGAAGTTCCCGCTCGTCCGGATATTTCGCAATCGCGCTCGACGCAGCTTCCAGCGCATGCGGCAGATCGCCTGCCGCACGATAGGTCTCAACAGTCAGCACACTAGCGCGACGCGCTTCTTCGTCGCCTAGTTGCGCCATATCTCCCAGAATTTTGATCGCATCTGTATAATTTTCCGAATCAAGATAAAGCCGCCCAAGTTGCTCGTACAGAACCGCGAGAGATGCGCCGATTGGTCGGCGCCGCGGTCGTTTCGGATTTCAGACTGGCCACCGCGGTATTCAAAGTTTGTATCGCGTCGTAATAGCGGCCCTGCGCCTCGTAAATCATCGCTTCGCTGTAAACCACTTCCAAATTTCCCGGCGCGCGCTGCTTGGCCTGCACAATATCTTTTTCCGCTTCATCCAGTTGATGCAGCTGCCGATGCATTTCCGCCAGATGCAAATAATTTTCCGGGTCGTCCGGATCGGCGTCCGCCAGAAGCTGATACTGCGCCAGCGCTTCCTTGAATTTTTCTTCGGCTGCGAATGTCTGCGCCAGTCCGCGGTGATGGCTCGGCTCGTCCGGTTCCAGATCCACCGCTTTGTTGTACGCAATCTCCGCGTTTGCGAAATCGTGGACCTGCGTGTACGCGTCGCCCAGCAAATCCGAAAGCCTGCCGGAAGGCGCGTGCGCCGTTGCATCCTTTAATAAGTTGATGGCTTCTTGCGCGCGCCCGTGGTCCAGCATCAGTTGCGCGGCCTGCTCGATCACGCCTTCGTCATTCGGGTCTTGCTTCAGCAAATCTTGCAGAACATTTTCCGCTTTAGTTGTTTCGCCCGTCATCCGATATAAACGCACCAGCCATAACTCCGATTCCGTGTCCTTCGGATCCAGCTTGCGAATTTGCTCCAGCTGTTCGATGGCTCGAATCGCCGTTTCCGTTTGCGTGGACGTCGTGCTCGGATCGGAAAGCGTGCGCAGATAAATCCGCACCAGCAGCCGCCGCGCTGCCAGATTTGTTGGATCTTTCTGCAGAATCGCGGATACCTCTTTCACTGCCTCGGGAGCTCGCCGCGCTTCGTAGTACATTTCCGCCAGATGCTCGCCAATCACCGGCGAATCGGGATCGAGCGCGTAAGCCTTCTTGTAAAAATCTAGGGCCGCCGTGGCGTAATCAGCGCGATTCGTTGTGACGAAAAACACTTCGTTCAAATGTCCCATCGTAAAATCATAAAATGCTTCCGAGCGTTTCGCTTGATCCGCAATCGAGTAAGACTTGTCGGCTTCGTCATCTTCTTTGGACGGCGGGGCTTGCGCGTGAACGCGCACGGGTAAAAATGCGCCGGCAAAGAAAGCCAGCACCGTCGCCACAAGAAAATTTGCCGCATGCTTGGAATTAATTTTCATATCAGCTCAACGACGCTATCGCCTTCGCCTATGCATCTATTTTGATGCGCCGCACCGGCGTGACGTTCCCTGATGTTTTCAACTTCCGCGTTTCCCAGTTTTCGACCTTTTCTAGCCTTCGACTTTTTATAGTTAGTGCCGGAAGTGGCGCACGCCAGTAAACACCATCGCCAGATTCAGTTTGTCCGCGGCGGCTATCACGTCGGCGTCGCGCACCGATCCGCCCGGTTGAATAAAAGCTGTCGCCCCGGCTTTCGCCGCTTCTTCCACGCCATCCGCAAAAGGAAAAAATGCGTCGGACGCCACAACGCTTCCCGTCAGCGGCGTTTGCGCTTTCATCACGGCAATGCGCACAGAATCCACGCGGCTCATTTGACCCGCGCCAACGGCCACGGTTCGGCCATCACGCGCAAAAACAATCGCATTCGATTTCACATGCTTGCAAACTTTCCACCCAAAAAGTAAATCTTTCAGTTCCGCAGCCGATGGTTCCAGCTTCGTAACCGTCTTCAAATCTTCCGGACGCAAAATGTGATCGTCAGAGGTTTGCACCAGTATGCCGCCCGAAATTAATTTTATTTGCAGATCGCTGCGTGCAATTCCGGATTCAACAGCCGCCGCCCCAACTTCCATCAAGCGCAAATTCCTTCTCGACGCGAGCTTCTCCCGCGCCGCCTCGTCGTATCCCGGCGCAACAATGCATTCCACAAATAATTTCGACACTTCCTCCGCCGTCTTCACGTCCATCGCGCGGTTGAACGCAATCACGCCGCCATACGCGGAAACTGGATCGCATTCCAACGCCGCCAAATACGCAGCTTCCAACGTTGCCTGTTCCGCCGCCCCGCACGGATTATTGTGTTTCACAATCACCGCAGCGGGCCGCTCAAATTCCAGCGCCAGTTGCCACGCCGAATCCAAATCCACCAAATTGTTGTACGAAAGCTCCTTGCCTTGAAGCTGTTTCGCACCGGCAAGCCCGGCGGCAGCTTGTCCCGCCGCAACGTAAAGGGCCGCATGTTGATGCGGATTTTCGCCGTAGCGCATAACTTGCGCTCGCACGTGCGCCAAATGCAGCCGCTCCGGCATATCAGTTCGCGCCGAAAGTTCCAATTCGCCTTCGCGGGCTGAAAGCCTTTCCAGTTCCATCGCGATCAGTCCGTCATAGTGCGACGTGGCCGCAAATACTTTCCGTGCCAAATCGCTTCGCGTGGCCAGATCAACATCCCCGGACGCCTTCAATATTTCCGCGACGCGCGAATAATCCGCGGGATCGCAAATCACCACTACATCGCGAAAATTTTTCGCCGCAGAACGCAGCATCGCCGGCCCGCCGATATCAATATTTTCGATCAACTCTTCCGCGCCTAAATTCTTCCTTCGCGGCAGTAGCCTCAAACGGATAAAGATTCACGGCCACCAGATCAATCGGCGAAATTTCGTGCTCGTGCAATCGCGGCCCGATCCCCTGCATCGCCGCGCCGAAATAAAATTCCTCCATGTACTTTAGGATGCAGAGTTTTCACGCGCCCGCCGAGCATTTCCGGCCATCCGGTCAGCTCCGCAACTTCGTGCGCGGCAATTCCTTTTTCGCGCAGCAATTTCGCCGTGCCGCCCGTCGAAATAATTTCCACGCCCAGTGCCGCAAGTTGCCGCGCAAATTCTTCCACACCCGTCTTATCCGAAACACTTATCAGCGCCCGTCGAATCGCAACTTGCTTCACCATGTCCCCCGTGAAATTCCACTGCCTGTAGAGCACATTAGTTTACGCGCAGAGCCTCATGATTGGAAACCAAGGATGTTTGGATTTTGAAGGCAGGAAAATAATTATCTAGCGCTTGGATTTCGACGTTGATCCCGTCCGCGCTTTTAGTTTCACGCGTCCCTCTTCCACCGAAACAATGAACTCCACATTCGCATTGGCGTTTTTCTGCCGAAGTTCATCCGTCTTGCGTTGCAGGAAATTCTGGAACGCATCCAGCGTAAGTTTTTCCGTATTTTCGCCGGCATGTTTCTTTGCGTCGCGGAAAGCTTCGTAAAGCCGGATGGTCTTTACCTCTTCGCGGTCCCCGCCCAGGTGGGAAAATGAAACGCGATGCGTCGCGCCGGCTTCCAGCGATGACGTTCGCCGCGCCGCATCATCATGAGCGGCTTGGTTCGCCGCGCGTTCCGCTTCAATCTTTTTGGCGGCCGCGCCGTAATGCCGCACCACCGTGCCCTCTTCTTTTTCCTTCAGTCGCTTCCGATACACTTGCCGCGTTCTCGCGTAGGTCTGCGCCAGCGCGCCATATTTGAATCGCTGCGAAAATTTCATGTTCGAGCCGCGCTCGCCGTATTTCTTGATCACCGTATCAATACGCCACTCGATCTCCCCGGGTGGACGCGCGCGCCCGCCGCCAAAGTATTGTTCGTACTCAATCTTTAATTGGCGGACGTCTTTTTCCAGTTGGCTCAGGTCTTCGTCGATGGTCGGCATGCGGTCCCAGCGTATTCCTGACTCAGCGTAGCTACCGCCCGCGCGGGCGTCAATTGTACGGACGTTTAGTTTGACGCAAACGGCAACTGCACCAATATGTTTGCCGCCAGGCCTTCTGTGTGCTGAAATAGCGCGGAATTCACTATGCCAGTACATGCAAAACGAAAATCTGCCGGGAAGCCTGCGAACGCGCTTCTGCGTGCGATTCCTTCCGTGGACGAGTTGCTCTCAAGCGTGCGGCTTTCCGAATTATCTGCTCGCGTTAGTCATCATTTAATGGTTGTAGCCGCACGCTCGGTGATTGCCGCGTTTCGCGCGCGCATTTCGGAACATCCATCCGGCGCCCCTTCCAAACTAAAACGCGGCGAACTTGCCGAGCAGCTAATCGGGGAAATTATCGCCGACGTTAATGCCTCGCTGAAGCCGTCGCTGCGTCCAGTAATCAACGCAACGGGAGTTGTACTGCATACAAATCTTGGACGCGCCCCGCTTGGCGACGAATTCTTCGAGCACATCCGCGCGGTCTCCACTCAATATTCAAATTTGGAATATGACCTTGAGACAGGCGCGCGCGGCACGCGCGACGTGCACACTTCGCGTTTGCTGCAAAAATTAACAAGCGCGGAATCCGCAATCGTCGTGAACAATAATGCCGCCGCGGTTTTTCTTGTACTCGCGGCGCTCGCGCGCGGCGGCGAAGTCATTGTTTCGCGCGGTGAGCTAATCGAAATTGGTGACGGCTTCCGCATTCCGGACATCATGGCCGAAAGCGGAGCCGCGCTGCACGAAGTCGGCACTACAAATCGCACCCGGCTTTCCGATTATGAACGCGCCATCAACGAGCGCACGCGTTTGCTGCTTCGCGTCCATCGCTCAAATTTTCAAATGGCTGGATTCACTGCGCAGCCGTCGCTCGAAGAATTAGTAAAGCTCGGCCGCAAAACTTCGCTCCCCGTCTACGAAGATCTCGGCTCGGGATGTCTGGTGAATTTATCGTCCAGCGGAGTTGCCGAACCCGTCGTCCGCGAAAGTGTCGTGGCAGGCGTCTCCGTAATTTCATTCAGCGGAGATAAATTACTCGGAGGGCCGCAGGCCGGAATTATTGTCGGCGATAAAGAATTAATCGCGCGGATCCGGAAGCATCCAATGTTTCGCGCGCTACGCGTAGATAAGCTCACCATCGCCGCGCTGGAAGCAACACTGCTCGCATATCTTCGCGGCGCGGGCGCATCAGGCCACGATGCCATTCCAGCAATCGGTATGATTCGCTCCAGCTCCAAAGAAATCGCCGCACGCGCAAAAAACATAATTGAATTGCTTCGCGCGAAAATTTCCGCGGACACAGCAAAATTTCAGATTCGCGAAGCCGAATCCGTAATCGGCGGCGGCTCAACTCCCGGACAACTTCTTCCCACGCAAGTAATCTCCATCGAATGTCTGCGTTGCTCGTCAACTGAATTGGAAGAACGCCTGCGCGCCGGCGTTTTCGGCGGCATCGCCATTATCGCGCGCGTAGAAGACGACCGGCTAATTCTCGATCTGCGCACAGTTTTCCCTGAGCAGGAATCCGCGGTGGTGAAAGGTTTGTCCGCCGCTCTCGCAAAATAAATCTCTACAAATGATTGATCGCGCTGGCCACTCGCCCCGCGCCAAATCCATTATCAATATTCACGACGCTCACATTTGACGCGCAGCTATTCAACATCCCGAGCAACGCCGCAACTCCGCCGAAGCTCGCGCCATATCCAATGCTCGTCGGTACCGCAATCACCGGCACATTCACCAATCCCGCCACAACACTTGGCAGCGCGCCTTCCATTCCCGCCACGCAAATAATCACGCGCGCTTCAGTCAGCCGTCCACGATGCTCCATCAGCCGATGCAATCCCGCCACGCCAACGTCGTAGATTGCTTCCGCGCGATTGCCCATCACCAAACTCGTCACCAGCGCTTCTTCCGCCACAGGAATATCGCTCGTGCCTGCCGAAACAATCAGCACCAATCCTTTGCCCGTCACCACGCGCTTGCGTTCAATGGTGATTGCTCCGGAAAGCGCCCAGAATTTCGCACTACGCGCCACGCGCTTCACTGCGGAAAAAACCGCGCGATTCGCGCGTGTCACCAGCACGCTCTGCGTCGCTTTCGATGGACGCAGCAGCGCCCGCACAATCTCTGCAACTTGCTTCGCAGTTTTCCCGCTCGCAAAAACTACTTCCGCAAATCCCTGCCGCAGCGAACGGTGATGATCAATTTTTGCAAATCCCAAATCCTCAAATGGCAAATGTTTCAGGCGCGTCACGGCCTGCTCAACGCCAATTTTTCCGGCGCGCACTTCACTCAGTAATTTGCTTAGGTCGTCCTGATTCACAGTGCTTACTTTACCGCAGGTTGGAATGCCCGGAAGAATTAAGGATTCGGGCTGGAATTAAGGATTGGGGTGGATTAAGGATTGGCGTCGCCCATCAATTTGCGCACCGGCTGGTTATCCGCGAAAACTTGCCAGTAAGCGACAAGTCCGTCACGCACCACAGCTTTCCACGCCGCGGGAATTTCCCAGAAGTTTTCCTTTTTCATTTTCCCGTCATCAGAAAATGTTCCGCGCGCGGTTCCAAACACCGCAACCGTGTCACCCTTCGCGAAAAGTTCTTCGTGGGAAACTTTGTAGTCCGGAATTATTTTGTAGTAGTAAGTCCACGCGGTGCGCATAGTTTCGCGGCTCGTAAATTTAGCGCCCAGCGCGTCCACAAAAATGTGATCGGCCGTCAACGCCGCGCAAATCGAATCCACATTCCCGGAATTGATTCGCTCCATGAAATCCAGCACCACTGCGACCGGCTCTTTTTCAGCCATCCGCGCACCTCGCGCCGCGAATTCTAACATTTGCGCGAAGCGCGAAGGTACTTGCTAACTCACTTTTCGGCGTTGGAGTTTAATGTGCTGGTGGGTGATTTCTTCCTGGCGCACAGATTCAGCCAGCCGTGGCCGGAGCATCTCTTTTTTCACGCTGGCCAGCGTCTGCTTGTTCGTTTGTCGCTTGGATGGCCGCCGTGTACTCCGTTTTTTAGGCATA
Organism: Terriglobia bacterium; assembly: GCA_963840515.1. Classification (GTDB taxonomy): domain Bacteria; phylum Acidobacteriota; class Terriglobia; order Acidiferrales; family UBA7541; genus DASTCZ01. Next base: position 4,646 of record CAWIZI010000006.1, on the reverse strand, counting down.
GCCCAAGTCTGCCACCAACCTTCCGCAAAAACAGTCCCATTCGGCACTATCTGGCGCCGATCGAAGATTTGCGAACTCATCGCGTTTTCCGTGAACGCCCTTCCTTGACTTTGCCGAAACCGCCCGCCTAGACTGAAATAGTCTTCCCTGCGCAGCTTCAAGACTTTTCGATTTTCGGTAAGGAGTCTCATTGGGCAAGGTCATCACTGTCGGCGTCACCGGTGCGTCTGGAGCTGTGCTCGCGCGCACCGCTTTACGCTTACTCGAAACTGACGAGCGCGTTTCGCGCGTGCACTTGGTGATTACCGAAGCCGGTCAACGATTGCTCGCGCAGGAATTGGGCATAGGCGCAGCCGACTGCAAAACAAATTCCGGCGTTGCTGAGCGGCACTCGCGCGCAAAAAATTGAACTGCTGCGCGAATCGGGATATCGGCGCGTCCATCGCCTCCGGCAGCTATTCCGTGGACGCCATGATCGTCATTCCGTGCTCGGCGAGCACCCTCGCGTCCATCGCAAATGGCGCGAGTGACGATTTACTCGCGCGCGCCGCGGATGTTTGCCTGAAGGAACGCCGCACGCTGCTTCTCTGTCTGCGCGAAACTCCCCTCAGCCGCGTGCATTTGCAAAATATGTTGCGCGCGCAGGAAGCCGGCGCGGTGATCATGCCCGTCGTTCCCGCATTTTATTATTCGCCGCAAACCATTGATGATCTTGTGGAACAATTTGTCTGCCGCGCGCTCGCGCAGATTGGTTTGCCGCAGGAGCAGCAATATCGCTGGGAAGGCCGGCGCGAAGTCCCGCGCCCGCGAAGCGTAGAGTGCAAATTTCCGATGACCACTAGCCGAATCCGCACCGTGCTCGAGATGATCAAGTTCGAGCATTCTATTTTCGCGCTGCCATTCGCGCTTACGGCCGCGCTTCTCGCCGCGCGAACCAGTGCACGCAAACACGGGCGGCCCCGCATGGCCCACATGGCAGCAAATCGGCTGGATCATCGTGGCGATGGTTGGCGCGCGATCTTTTGCCATGACGATCAATCGCATCGCGGATCTTGCGCTACGACCGCGAAAATCCGCGTACGAAAAATCGCGCGCTGGTCACCGGCGCGCTCACAGTTCCATTTGCGTGGGCCTTCACGATTTGCGCGGCAGCGTTACTGGTTGTGGCTGCGTGGCAATTGAACCGCCTGGCGCTCGAGCTTTCCCCAGTCGCGCTCGCCGTGCTGTTCTTTCTATTCCTACACAAAGCGCTTCACTTCGTGGTCGCATCTCGTCCTGGGATTTTGTTTGGGAATTTCCCCGGCCGCCGCATGGATCGCGATCGCAGGTTCGCTCGACCCGCGCATGTTAATCCTTTGCGCGGCCGTCACGCTTGTGGGTCGGCGGATTTGACGTGCTCTACGCCTGCCAGGATGTGGATTTCGATCGCCGCGTCGGACTTTTCAGCATTCCGAAACGATTCGGCATAGCGCGCGCACTGTCATCGCCCGCGTAATGCACGTCGTCATGATCGCCTGCTCGCGTGGCTGGCCGCAAGCTTTGCGCTGCCCTGGCCCGCGTGGGTCGGCATCGCGGTTGTCGCGGCATGCTGGTGTGGGAGCACTCGATGGTTTCGGCCGAACGACCTCAGCCGGCTGAATGCTGCGTTTTTCACGATAAACGGCTATATTAGTGTTCTGTTCTTTGTTGTTCTGGGGCGCGGCAGTTTGGGTTTCCGCGAACATAGAAAGTCTTCATCCGTTTCAATAAATATGGCCACTTCTCTCACGTAGCCGAACTTGCAAATCACAGACGCTCGATTGCGTCCAATCGCCGATAAAGTTTTGGCGGGCGAACGACTTGTCCGCGGCTGACGGCATTCTTGCTTTATCGTTCGCCCGATCTTCTTGGCCGTTGGATGGCTTGCGAACCACGTTCGCGAAAAGCGTCACGGCGACATTTGCTACTTCAACGTGAATCGGCACATTAATCCCACGAACATTTGCGTGGCGCATTGCAAACTTTGCGCCTTTGGACGCGATCCCGAACGCGCCCGGCGCTTACAATTTCGCGCTCGATGAAATCTATCAGCGTGCCGAGGAAGGCGTTCGCGCCGGGGCCACGGAATTTCACATGGTCGGTGGACTGCATCCCGATCTGCCGTTTGAATATTTTCTGGACATGATTCGCGGCCTGAAGCAGCGCTGCCCGACCGTGCACTTGAAAGCGTTCACGATGGTCGAGGTCGGCTATTTTTCGCGCATCGCCAAGCTCAGCATCCGCGAAGTTCGTTGCTGGCGCTGAAGGAAGCCGGAGTCGATTCACTCCCGGGCGGAGGCGCGGAAATTTTCAATCCGCGCGTGCGCAGGGTGATTTGCGATCACAAAACTTCCGGCCGCCAGTGGCTGGAAATTGCGCGCACCGCGCACGAAATCGGATTGCGCTCCAACGCCACCATGCTCTACGGCCACATTGAAAATGAAGAAGAACGCGTCGAGCATCTTCTTGCTGCTCCGCGAATTGCAGGACGAAACGCACGGCTTCCAAACTTTTATTCCACTGGCGTTTCATCCGGAAAATACTGCACTCGCGCATCTTCCGAAGACAACCGGCTTTGACGATTTGCGCGCCATCGCAGTCTCGCGACTGCTGCTCGATAATTTCGATCACATCAAAGCGTATTGGGTGATGCTGACGCCGCGCATCGCGCAAATTGCGCTGCGCTTCGGCGCAGACGACATTGACGGCACCATCGTCGAAGAAAAAATTTATCACGACGCCGGCGCAACGACCGAGCAATTCACTCCGCGCAGCGAACTCGAGCGCCTAATCCGCGCTGCGGGCCGCATTCCTTTCGAGCGCGACACGATGTATCGCGCGGTTGTTCGCACGACGCCCGTTTCCGATTTGCCGCCGGCCGGTCCGGGATTTGTTCCATCCGCAACACTTACGCTGAACGTTTAGTTTTTAATTTATGTGTCCGTTCGTTCCGAGCATTCATCCAATCCACGAGGAGGAAACAAAAAATGGTTCGTAAAGCTTCAGCCGTCTGGCAGGGATCTTTGAAAGAAGGCAAAGGAAATATTTCCACGGAGAGCGGAACGCTTTCCAACGCGCAGTATTCTTTTTCCACTCGATTTGAAAATGGCAAAGGCACAAATCCCGAGGAGTTAATTGCCGCGGCTCACGCAGGTTGTTTTACGATGGCGCTTTCCGGCCAACTTGGCGCGGCGGGAATCACCGCGGAAAATTTGGAAACTACGGCTTCCGTGACGATGGAAAAATTGGAAGCGGGAATGACGATCACGAAAGTTCATCTGGATGTTACCGCGCACATTCCCGGCGGAGATCAGGCAGCATTTGATAAAGCGGCGGCGAATGCAAAAGCGGGATGCCCGATTTCGCGTTTGTTGAAAGCGGATATTACGATGACGGCGAAATTGATCACCGAGAAATCCGCCAGCGCGTAATTTCGCACAGTCGAAAATCGTTGCCGTTGCGTATTTGGAGGCGGGCGGGTCGTTCTCGACTAGAACGGACCCGCCCCTACATGGAGAAAAAATAATGAACGCGATTGTTGTGCATGAATTTGGAGCGCCGGAAGTTATGAAATTGGAAGATATTCCGCAGCCGAAACCCGGGCCGGGACAAATTCTTGTGCACGTTCGCGCAGCGGGAGTGAATCCCGCGGACACTTATATGCGGTCGGGAAATTATGCGCGCAAACCGGCGCTGCCTTACACTCCGGGAGTTGACGGAGCGGGAGTTGTCGAGGCGGTTGGCGCAAATGTGGACGGGTGGAAAGCAGGGGATCGCGTTTATCTTTCCGGAAGTGTCACAGGAACTTATGCGGAATATGCGATCATGGCCGCGAGTGATGTGCATGCTTTGCCGGACCGGATTTCTTTTTCGCAGGGCGCGGCGCTGCACATTCCCTATGCCACGGCGTATCGCGCGCTTTTTCAGGTGGGGAAATCCAAAGCGAATGAATGGGTGCTCGTTCACGGAGCGAGCGGCGGCGTGGGGTTGGCCGCTGTGCAATTTGCGCATGCTGCGGGAATGCGCGTGATTGGAACGGCGGGAACGGATCGCGGACGGGAACTTGTGAAACGCGAGGGCGCGGATTTTGTTTTGGACCACAAGGCCGTGGATTTTGCGGCGCAGATCGCGAAAATTACGGATGGTCACGGACCGGACATTATTATTGAAATGCTGGCAAATATTAATTTGGGGAATGATTTGAAAATGCTGGCGTTGCACGGACGCGTTGTGATTGTTGGAAGCCGAGGCGATGTGCAAATCACTCCGCGGGACTTGATGCAGCGCGAGGGCGCGATTTTTGCAGTGATGCTGTGGATTGTGCCTCCGGAAGAGATGTCACAAATTCATGCGGCGATTCACGCTGGGCTGACCAATGAAAGTTTGAATCCAGTGGTGGGGAAAGAATTGCCGCTGGCGGATGCGGTGCAGGCGCACAAGGAAGTGATGGAGCCGGGGGCGTACGGAAAAATTGTGCTGATCCCTTAAGCGATGCAAAAAGTGCATTATAATGCATGTTGGAGCGCGTTTTTGACGAAAAGTGCATTATAATGCAGTTTTTGGGGACGGAAAAAGACAAGAAAAGCTCTCAACGCAGAGACGCAGAGTGCGCTGAGAAAAGATTTGAG
>CAWIZI010000005.1:0-31667 GCA_963840515.1 Terriglobia bacterium | reverse complement strand
CGCTCGCGGCGTTGAGCAAGATGGATCAGAAGCTTGCGCGAAAACACATGCTGCAGACGCTGCTGCGCGATTACTTCAAAGTGCAGGTACACATCGAAACCAGCGAGGTTCCGATTTTTGCGCTGACGATCGCGAAGGGCGGATTGAAAATGCAGGCGTCGAAGGATTCCGACCCGAAGGCGGGACACATGAATGTAAGTTTTCTGAATGGCAACGAAATTTGGACTGCGACTTCATTCGGGCTGCAAAATTTGTTGCCGCAAATGACGTCTGAGGCCGGACGTCCCGTGTTCGATCAAACGGGGCTGACAGGTATTTACGATTTCAAGCTAACGTTTGTGTCGGACCGCCAGGGTCCGGCGACGAACCCGAGTGCGGCTGCGTCCGGATTGGACGTGGCGCCACCTCTCAACGTGGCGTTAGAGGAGCAGTTGGGCTTGAAATTAACTGCGACAAAGGGGCCGATGGATGTGGTCGTGGTGGATCAGATAGAGAGGCCCGCAGAGAACTGATGATTAGAATTCGAGCGGGCGGGTGGCCGGGTTTTCGGCGGGTGGCTCACACTTAAATTGATTTTGATCGGCAGTTGTTTGTGGGTGCCGCATCCCTTTGATTTTCAAGGGTGCGGTTCTTGCCTTCGTTTTTTCCCGAACCGAATTTGATTGGACGCCCCCAATCCTTCAGTATCCTGTGTGACAACGAATGCGAGCGGTTCAAAACAATCAAACGTCGTATAATCCCGTCCGCGCAACCGCGGAGCAAAACATATGACCGTCCAAGCCCAAATCAAAAAGTACATCGCCAGCCAACCGGAACCCCAACGCAGTGACCTACAAGCGCTGCATCGGCTCACACTTCAAGCCTCACCAAAATGCAAATTATGGTTCTCCGATGGTAAAGACGACAATAATCGTACCGTTTCCAACCCCACGATCGGATATGGACTTCACAGCATTAAATATGCCAATGGAAAAAGCAGAGAGTTTTTTCCAATTGGTGTGAGCGGAAACAAGACCGGAATCTCTGTCTATATTCTTGGCCTGAAAGATAAGAAGTACTTAGCCAAAACGTATGGAAAAAAACTAGGCAAGGCCAACGTGACCGGATATTGCATTCGGTTTAAGGCTCTAAAGGATATAAACATCGATACGCTTGAAGCCGCAATACGAGACGGGCTTGCAGCTCAGAATTAAAAAGGCAAGCTGATGAAATAATTCCACCGTTAAAGGCAGGTAGTGATCGATCTAACGGCGCCCAGTATCCCGCAAATTCCTAACTACCCAGTTTCAAAGCTCTTAGCTCCCCTCCCCGCACGCGAAACCAACACCCAAATCCAATTTTTTGCCGTACCCCCCCTCCCCCTCGGGAGCTAAGTGTGGCTAATAAAGGACTTACAGCAATCTCGTGTTAAGTGTGTGCTAATAAGGGACTTAGGTGTCGTCTTTGCAGGCCGGGCGCGATTTGCGGCGGCCCCGCGACATTTCAAAGATAGCATAAGCTCCCGCGAGTTGTGCGTCCCGGTGCCGTTCACCTGGGAGCCTGTGCCAGTTGCGCAGCCATCCCAACCCAACCTTCCAAGAAACGAATCTCCCGTCTCCGCGTTCTCAAATCTTTTCTCCACGTCTCTGCGAACTCTGCGTTAATCGCTTTTCCCATCTTTTTCCGTCCCCAAAAAGTGCATTATAATGCGCTTTTGGCCAAAATCCGCCCTCAACATGCATTATAATGCACTTTTTGCGCAGTCAGCCCCCACCGTCACCCTCGTAGCCCCACATCCTGCACTTCCGTCCAGTGTGTAACCACTTCGCTATGCCAGTACTTCCCGTCCATTTCCTCCATACAAAATTAAATAGCAGTATTGGTCGTGGCGGATTCCGCGCCGCTTGCTCAGGAGGGAATTGTGATTCGTCGTCATTTTATTGGGCTCCGTTTTTCAATCGGCATCGCCGCTGCATTGCTGACAGCTCTTCAAATTTGTCCCGTGGCGCGAAGTCAAGATCCGCCGCCAACGCAAACTGCTCCGCCGCCTTCGCTTGGCGATCTCGCGCGGAAATATCGCGAAGAAAAAGCCGCGCAGGACAAAGCCACGCCCAAAAATACTTTCACGAATGACGGGCTCGTCTCCGGAAAATCCGGCAGCCTTCTTGGCTCCGGAGTTTCTGACGTAACCACAACTCACAGCACCGGCAATGCTTTTGCTGACGCGATGGCGCGAATGGATGACGCCGCGAAAAAACTTGATTTACTGGGAACTCTCGACCACGCCAATCTTTTTAATTTGGCGCTGCAGGGAATGTCGGTGGATTTTCCCGGCCGCAAAATTTGGGAGGATCAGCTTGTTGCCGCGCGGCAAAATTATGTAGTTCACGGGAAAGAATTAATCCGGAACACTCAAGCATTGATGCTCGACGCAAAAAATCTTCACGATGCGCAGCCGAATTTGCCGCAGACCGATCCGCGCGTGCAATCGTTTGTAAATAAATTAAAAGCAAATATGAGCGCCGCGGATAAATTGGAAGGTGATTTTCAAGCGGTAGTCGAAGAAGGTCACGCCCGCGCAATGCAAGCTTCAGGGCACTAAACGCTGTCGCGTCGCGAAACGCCTTTGCATTGCGCAACCTTATTACATCGCAGGCAGCGCCTGGCATTCTTGCAATGAAAACGGCGCCGATTTTGGCGCGGCAGTTTCTGAGTGAACGATGTTGTCGCTCGAAGCGCAGAAATTTCTAGAGCCGTTCAGCGCATCGACTGGCGTGGCGCTGATTATGTATTCCGTGCATTTTCCATTCGCGCAATTTCCCCGAACATTAAATTTGTATCCCACTTCTGTGCACCAAGTCGCTCCGGTGCACGTGGAATTCCCAAGCACCGCGTCAATCATGCAAGCGTGCGCGGCACTTGCGCCTGCTGCACATTTTCCGTCAGGTCCCGGGCCGAGCGACGCGAGATCCGGAGCGTATCCGACATCTGCGAATGACGAATAGTAGTTCACCTGATCGATGGCTACCTCGTGGATCGTTGACATAGCTGTAGATTCGGTGAGCCGCTTGCGAGCGATGTCGAGTCTCGGCGTGAAAAGATAAATGCCGAGCAATCCCAGAAGAATGATCGCGCCGATAGAGACAAGGATAATGATGACAGCTCTTGAGCTGCCGCGTTGCGTGTTGAGTCGGGAAGACATTTTATTGGCGTGAAGATACTCTGGCCGGCGTTAATCGGCAAGAGATTTGACACTCGGCGACGCGTTCGTTACGCTCAATTATTCGCAATTCATGTAATGGATTTTTGAGAGGACGGGTGTTTTCCCATGTCGGATCAGAAGCTGCCAACTCGCGCCGAAGATTATAACGAGTGGTACAACCAGCTCGTGCTGCGCGCGGAGCTTGCGGATTACGCGCCCGTTCGCGGCTGCATGATCGTGCGTCCTTATGGATGGGCGATTTGGGAAAATATTCAGCAGGCGCTGGACCGTCGTTTTAAAGCGACAGGCCATATGAACGCGGCGTTTCCTCTTTTGATTCCGAAAAGTTTCATCGAGAAGGAAAAATCGCACGTCGAAGGATTTTCGCCAGAGCTTGCCGTCGTAACAATTGGCGGCGGCGAAAAATTGGAAGAGCCGCTGGTAATTCGTCCCACCTCGGAAACAATTATCGGCCACGCGTACGCAAAATGGATTCAGTCCTATCGCGATTTACCGGTTTTGATTAATCAGTGGAACAGCGTGGTGCGCTGGGAATTGCGTACGAAATTATTTTTACGCACGCTGGAATTTTTCTGGCAGGAAGGCCACACCGCGCACGCAACTTTTGACGAAGCGGAATTTGAAACGCGCCAGATGCTTGATATTTATACGGATTTTGCGGTGAACGACGCGGCAATTCCTGTGATTCCCGGAAGGAAGTCGGCGTCAGAAAGATTTGCCGGCGCGGATCAAACCTACAGCATCGAAGCGATGATGGGCGATGGCAAGGCGTTGCAATCGGGAACGTCGCATAATTTGGGGCAAAACTTCGCAAAGGCGTTTGAAATAAAATATTTGGATAAAACAGGTGTGCAGCAATATTGCTGGACGACTTCGTGGGGACTTTCCACGCGCGTGGTTGGTGCAATCATTATGGTGCATGGAGACGATCAAGGATTGGTGCTGCCGCCGAAACTTGCGCCGTATCAAATTGTGATCGTGCCCATCGCGAAAACCGATGAAGAGCGCGCGCAGACGATTGAGGCCGCGCGGAAATTAAAGTCCACATTGGATAACGCGAATTATCGCGTGAAGATTGACGAGCGCGACGGAGTGAGTCCGGGATTTAAATTTAATGACTGGGAAATGCGCGGAGTGCCGCTGCGCATCGAAATTGGGCCGAAAGATTTGGCGAAAAATAGCGTGATGCTCGCGCGCCGCGATCGACCGGGACGCGAAGGCAAGTCACCGGCAAGCATGGACGACATTGCCGGAGTCGTTGGAAATATGCTGAGCGAAATTCAGGCCGGGATGCACGCGAAAGCGCTGGCTTTCCGCGAAGCGCACACGATGGAGCCGAAGGATTACGCCGAATTTAAGACTGCGGTGGAAACTGGATTTGCGCGTTCCTACTGGTGCGGCAGCGCAAATTGCGAAGCGAAAATTAAAGAAGAAACTAAAGCCACGATGCGCTGCATTCCGCTGGAACAATCCGGCGGAGACGGAAAATGTATTTTCTGCGGCGAAGCGGCGGAGGAAAAAGGAATTTTCGCGAAGGCGTACTGAGGATTTATACCGCGATATACTTCAAATCTGCCTGCCCTCGTGGACAGGTTACTCACGCGCGATGCCGAATTTCGCGTTGCTCGACACCGCCGCTGCGCGGTGCTAGCCTGATTCTCGGATGATTCCGCAAACGAATTGCAGCGAAAACGAAGTGCGGCGCGAAGCTCCCGCGAAGCGTGCGCGCGATGGGCAGCACGGCGGCGGCGCTTTGCGCGCCATTATTTGGACTGTGATTCTGCTGACTTTTGTTTTCGTCTGCTACAAGATAGTTCCGCCCTATTACGCCAATTACGAATTTGAAGACTGGTTGAAAACGCAGGTGCCCTTCCTGATGGTAAATCACACGACAGACGACGCGCTGATTGCGGCGATTCTGAAAGAGACAAAGAACGAGGGAATGCCGGTCACGAAAGATAATGTCAAGATTATTCAGAACACTTCGCAGGGCATCAACGTGCAGATCGATTACAACGTGCCCGTTGATTTGATTGTTTATTCGACAAATTTGCATTTCACGCCGACGATGAACAGCCAGGCGTTGGTGCAATAGAAAATCGGTGCGCCGCGGTAATCGGCCGCGCACTTTTCTGCAGAAGTTTTCTGTAGCCTCGCAGCGCGCTCATCCCGTTTCCTGTACAATTTATTTGTGGACAAGTTTGCGGATACTCCGAAGAAATCCCGTTTTCCGTGGATAGGAGAATTTCTTTTGCGCATTCGGCTAGGCAAGGGATTCTGGGCGTCGCGCTGGGGACTGGCCATTCTTGGAACGATGCTGGCGCTTCTGCTGACCGGCATCGTAATGTTCACGTACTACTACGTTGTTTACGCTCGGATGATTGACGAGCGCCTTTCCGGAAATATTTTCCAACACACCACAGGAATTTATACGCAGCCCGGACGGATTTTCAACGGGCAGGCAATTAATTCGGCGAATCTTGAGGAATATCTCGGTCACAGCGGCTACAGCGCGAAGAAAGATCCGGACGGCGCGGGATATTACGCGGCGCGCGGAAACACTTTGGAAATTTATCCGGGAAAAGTTCATTCTTTCACGGCGGAAATGCGATTCGCGTGGAATTTTCCGGCAAGCAGATTCATTCCATCCGGTCAATTGCCACCGCGGCAGTAATGGATAGCGCGGAAATTGAGCCGGAACTTCTGACGAATCTTTTTAACGAGTCACGCGAGAAGCGGCGCCCGGTGAAGTTCGCGGATCTGCCGAAAAATTTGGTGAATGCGCTTTTGGCCGCAGAGGACAAGCGTTTTTTCGAGCATCCGGGATTTGACGCGATTCGAGTGGCCGGCGCGGCGCTGGCGGATATGCGTCATGGCGCGAAAGCGCAGGGCGCGAGCACGCTGGATATGCAGTTGGCACGCAGTTTTTTCTTTACGACGGAACGCACCTGGCATCGCAAAGTTGCCGAGACGATGGTGGCGCTCGAGTTGGAACATCGCTACAGCAAGCAGCAAATTTTTGAACTCTATTCCAATGAAATTTATCTGGGCAATCGCGGGAGTTTTGCGATTCACGGATTCGGCGAAGCTTCGCAGGCGTATTTTGGAAAAGATGTGCGCGAGTTGAATCTGGAAGAGTGCGCATTTCTTACCGGAATTATTCGCCGGCCGAATCATTATTCGACTGCGGAGCAGCATCCGGACCGCGTGATCGAAGCGCGCGATCACGTGCTGACTTCGATGGTCGAAGATAAATTAATTACGCCGGAGCAGGCGGCGGACGCCAAGAAGAAGCCGATACGTATCGTGCGCAGCGGACTGGACGTTGGCGGCGCGCCTTATTTCGTCGATATGGTCAAGGAAGATTTGCTGGATCATTATTCCGAAGCTGAATTGCTTTCCGGAAATTTCCATGTTTATTCGACGCTCGATCCGGCGTTGCAACGCGCTGCTTCCGCGGCCATCGATATTGGAATGGCAAACGTGGATAAATTGCTGGCGAACAAAATCGCGAAGTGGAAGCGCGATCTGGCGAAAAAACATTCCACGGAAAATGTTCCGCAAGCGCAAGTGGCGATGGTGGTGCTGGATCCGAAGACCGGGGAAATCAAAGCGCTGGCCGGCGGAAGAAATTATGGGCAGAGCCAGTTGAATCGCGCGGAAGCAAAGCGTCAGCCGGGATCAGTGTTCAAGCCGTTTGTGTATGCGGCGGCGTTTGACGATGCGGCAGAATCCACAGGCCCGATCATGACCACGATTACAACTGTGGATGATGAGCCGACCACATTTGAATTCGACGGGAAGGAATACACGCCGGATAATTTTGGCCAGGAATTTATGGGCACGGTGACTTTGCGCGATGCGTTGACGCATTCGTTGAACGTGGCGACCGTGAAAGTTGCGCAGCTGGTGGGATTCGGACGCGTGGTGGAAATCGGGCGGCGCATGGGATTGGATCCTTCCATGCAGCCGACGCCGGCGCTGGCGCTAGGCGCGTATGAAATGACTCCACTACAAGTGGCGGGCGCTTACACGGCATTTGCCAATGGAGGGCGACACGCGGATCCGATGTTTATTCGCAGCGTGGTGAGCGCTGACGGCACGGTTCAAGAGCAAGACGGAGCGAAAACGCGGCAAGTGCTAGATCCGCGCGTGGCTTACCTTGTGACGAATGTGATGGAGGATGTGATTAATCGTGGCACGGGCGTCGCGGTGCGCACGATGGGATTCACAATTCCTGCGGCGGGGAAGACCGGCACGTCGAAGGACGGATGGTTCGCGGGCTACACTTCCAATTTATTGTGCGTGGTGTGGGTGGGATTCGACGACGACCGAGACTTGGGATTGACGGGCGGATCTTCGGCGGCGCCGGTGTGGACGGAATTTATGAAGCGCGCGGTGACGCTGCCCGCATACAGCAACACCGACACGTTCATTCCGCCGCCGGGAATTGTGACCGTCAAAATTGATTCCGAAACTTTGCTGCTGGCCACGCCGGATTGTCCGGTGACGCGCGACGAAGTTTTCATCGAGGGCACGCAGCCGACGCAGTATTGTACGAAGCATGGCGGAGTTGCGGAGAAAGTAGGCTCGTGGTTCTCGCGGGTATTCGGCAAGAAAAAGCCCCCGTCGTAGGTAAATACGGGAACCGAATATGGGCGGCTGGTGTCCAACTTGGACAAGCGAGGCGAGCGGATTCCTTTCACGTCAGATGCAAAAGAAAAAGGAGTTCACCGACCGAGTTTTTTGCTATTGTTATCCCAACGAAAGCGAGTGGTTGGGTAGGCGAGGCAAAACGCATTCTTGGAGGTCGCCATGAGAAAAGCTTTGGTGGCGTTCGTGATTTTAAGTTTCGCTGGAGTTGTTTCCGCGCAGCAGTTTCCTGATAGTTCCCCGTCGAATAAAAATCAAGCGGTTGGAGTTTCGCCGGAGGATACCGCGCGCGAGGCCGCGCTGGAGCATGCGGCGCTGGACATGATTCACAAGGACTATGCGGGCGCGGCGGATATCTACAAGGATCTATTGCGCGCAACGCCCAATGACGGAATCACCTGGAACCGCTTGGGCATCGCGTATCACCAGCAGTCATTGTTGGGAGACGCGCTGAAGTGCTACGAGCGCGCGACGAAAGTGGACAAGAAAAATGGCGACGGTTGGAACAACGTGGGAACCGTTTACTTCCAGGAAAAAAAGTTTGCGAAAGCAGTTCGCGCCTACAAAAAAGCGATCGGATTGAACGGAAACCGCGCCACGTTCTACGGCAACATCGGCATCGCCTACATGAACGAAAAGAAAGTTCCCGAAGCGATGGAATCTTTCCGAACCGCTGTGAAATTGGATCCGGATGTTTTCAATGAGTCGGCAAGCTTCGGCACGGTGCTGCAAGACCGCAGCGTTGGGAACCGCGGAATGTTCTTCTTCATGATGGCCAAGTCGTTTGCGGGCATGGGGAACGTGGAGCGCTGCGTTTACTATTTGCGGAAATCGCGGGATGAAGGCTACGCGGATTTCGGCAAGGCCACGACCGATCCCGGATTTTCAAGCGTGCTGTCGAATCCGGCAGTGAGGGAGTTGCTGGGATTGCCGGAATTGCCAGCGCCGCCAAGTACGCCGTCTAAGGGGATTTAATTCTCATTAGGATTTTTAGATATTAGAAAAGCTTCTATAGCTTTGTAGCGGCTGCGTCAATTCCCAACATGCGCGCTATGTTGAGTGCGTTAGAGTGCGTCAGCAATCCGGGACGGAGCTTGTACTCGAAGCGTAGCTCGCCGTCCTCGCCTGAATCCTCAAAGTGCGCGTTTCCTCCCGGCAAATCATTCGATGCAAGTTCCGTCAATGCGAGGTCGTGTGTGGTAATCAATCCAATCGCGCCGCGGAGGATTAGCGCGCGCACCACCCATTCGGCGGCGATTCTGCGGTCGTGAGAATTTGTGCCAATCATAATTTCGTCGGCGAGAAATAAGAGCGGCTTTTCGCCGGCGGTTTCGATCATGCGGCGCAGGCGCTGCATTTCGGTCATGAAATGTGAGCGGCCATCCACCAAAGAATCCTCCACACGGATGGCGGCGCCGATTGCGAGTTGCGAAACTTGGAATTTTGCGCAGCGCACGGGCGCGCCCATCCATGCGAGGACGGTGTTCAGGCCAACGGCGCGCAGAAAAGTGCTTTTGCCGGACATGTTTGATCCGCTGACGATCAGGAATCGCACGTTGCTATCGAGTTGCAGGTCATTCCGGACGCAAACGGATTCATCCAAGAGCGGGTGCGCGAGCAATTCTGCGCGCAAGATCGGACCGTCGTCGATTAGTTCAGGTCGGACGTCGGCCGGATGCTCGAAGGAATATACGGCGAGGGAAATCAGCGCCTCAAATTCCCCCAGGATGGCGAGCCATTCGAGCATTTGCGCGCCGTGACGGCGGCGCCAGCGATCGATGGCCATCGAGAATTGTGTGGTCCAAAGAAGGCAATAGGAAAGCGCGGTAAACCAGGAATAATCGCGCTCTTTTGCGAGCGACATTAATTTTTGCAAACGCCGAATATTTCTAGAGGCGCTCGCACCGAGTAAACGGCTCTTTAGACCGACAAGCCTTGGTGAAGAAAACGGTTCGCGTTCCAAAGTTTGAAGAAGATTGCAAATGATCGGCAGCTCCGTCGAAGGAGGGCCGATTGAATCCACGATGGAACGCGTTTTCTTCAAGAAAAATGAGCCGAAGACAGCCTCCGACAGCAGGGTGATTCGGACGCCGAGCCAGAGATTGTGCAGGCCCAGCGCGCCTATCCAATACAGAGCAGGAAGCGACATTGTGGCGAGGACTAACAGAAATGCCGTTGCTGGAGCCCAAGCTGGATAACCGGACTGCGATTCGTCAAGCCATGTCCGAAATGTTTCGGGCTTGCAGTCGGAAACGGTTTTGCTTCCGGCGACGGCTAGAGATTCACGCAAGTCTTGCCGTGCAGTAATTTCGGAGATGGCTGCATGCCGCGCGAGCACTTCTTCGCGACCGGCCGGCGATTTCATCCATGCGGCGAGAGTTTTGCGTCCGGCTTGAGTTCTTGCTGAGCACAAGAGTTGAAACAACGAGCCGCGGCCGAAAAGATCGAGATCGGACGCATAGAAATGTGCGGGATCTTTAAATTCCTGACCTTCGTCGAGGAGTTCCCAGTTGCGCTGAAGGCGCGCGGTTCCTTTTTCGTAATAGTCGGCGAGGGTGACAAACGTGAGGAAACGCGCGTTGGCGCGCTTTATCTGGCGGCTCGATCGCGGCGGCGAAGGGAATTGCTGCGGCGGGCAGCCACAGCGGAAAAGTCTTCGCGATAAATGATTCGTAGCAGAGCGCGGCGGCGATGAGCACTAATACGACGAGGCTGGCGCGTGACGCGCTCAGGCTGCTTTTCGCAGCGGCGACGTCTGAGATTAATTCGCGAGAGCGGCGCGAGTAGAAGTCGAGCGGAGTGGGAAATTCGTTAGGCATTGGGTGCAGCGCAACATTTATATCATCGCCGGGACTTACGGCTGGCACATTTCCGAGAGATCGTCTGGCGGCAAATGGGATAGTTTTATTGTAAAGTTCTTAGGTTATGAAAACCCCACGAAACAAAATATTTGTTGGTGCAATCGTTTTTCTGGCCATTTTCGCGCTGGCGACTTCGCGGCAAAGTTTTGCGCAGCAATCGGCGAATCAACTTAAAGATCCCGCAGCCATCACCAAGGCGACGAGCGAATGGCTGAGCGGGAAAATGTCGTCGCCCGGCGTGAGTGTGGAAATCAAGGAAGTAGATAGGTCCACGGACGGCGGCCAACTGAAGGTGCAGTACAACGTGGTGGTTACGGGCGCACCGAAGGATCTACTTTATACGTTTTCGGCGTGGCCCATTAACGCGGCCGCGCCGGTCGAACAGATGAAGGGGCTTTCCATTTTGGAGGATGGAGTTGTTGCGTGCGCGGGACGAAAGCCGGGACAGTGCGGCGAAAAAGAGCAGCCGGATGATCCGGTGGAATTCACTTTTATGCCCGGTAAAGGAGAAGTGTTTCGATTGGCGCTTATTTCGGCTGATGGCAAATGGAGAATATTTTGTGCGATGGTGCCGGATCCAATTATTAAAACCGATAGGAGTTGCAGCCTGGAAGTGATTCGGTTGACGCCAAAATTTGAATTGACGTTGGTTCGCGGGAAAGGATTCCAGCCGAATGAGGATTTGGTGTTCACTTCAAAATCGTACGACGAGTCGCACGTAATTAAAGCGAAGGCCGATGCGAATGGGGAATATCAGTCGGCACTGCTACCAGTGGTGAAGAATCACGCAAATGGGACGACGGCGTTGCAATTGAAGGGCGCGAGTTGCGCGCCGGAAGTTTCGTTTGCATGGGCGAAGTGAAACTGCCGCAAAAGCGTAGTTACAAATCCGCGGAAGAGAACTAGAATATCCTTACAATGAAATTTCAGTTCCTGCACCGACTGCGGGAGTTTGGGATCGCGCTGACGATTCTTGCGGGCGCGTCTGCGCCTATTTTTGCGCAGAACGCGGCGACGAAAAACTCCGCAGCGAACGGTACTTCGGCACACACCGAAACTGTCGTGGTATTTCCATTTGAGAATGTTGCGAGTGATCCGTCGAAGGATTGGCTGGGCGAAGGTCTTTCCGAGTTGACGACGGATTCGATGGTCGGACACGGGCCTATTGTTTTTACAAGAGATGAACGGCTGACGGCGCTGGAAAAATTGGGATTGCCGACGTATTCACGATTCAGCCGCGCAACGATGATTAAGATCGCGGGCGAAATTGACGCTGACTATGTGGTGTTCGGCGAATTTACTCCTGACGGCGCAAATTTGCATGTGAGCGCGCGGGTGCTGCGCGTGAGTCCGCCGAAACTTTCGGAACCTTTCGCGGAATCGGGCGGCATGGATTCGATTGCTGAAACGGAGGCGCGAGTTTCGTGGAGGATTTTGTGCGCGATACGAAGTTCGATGGACGCGAACGCTCATTGCGATGCCGCTTGGCCGGATTTGCAGCAACAAGTTAAGACGGTTGCACATGTGCGCGCGGATTCGCTGGAATATTTTGTGCGGGGGTTGCTGGCGGCTGATGACGAAACGAAGCTGCGCGATTTGCGAGAGGCTTCGAGGCTGGATCCGAGTTGGGATGAGCCGCTCGTCGCGATTGGAAAAATATTTTACGACCGGCGCGATTGCGAATCGGCGGTGGGATGGTTTGCAAAAGTTTCGGCCACGAACGCGCATAGCGCTGACGCCGAATTTTATACGGGCGTGTGTCAATTGCTGCGGAATGATCCGGTACACGCAGAAATTACGTTTGGGGCGCTTCTAGCGCGCGCGGGGAATGGGCCGGTGTATCCGGCGGTTGTCAGCAACCTGGGCACGGCGCGCCTGCGGCAGACTAGATATAAGGATGCGGCTTCAGATTTTGATCACGCGCAAAAAATCGATCCGGGCGAGCCGGACTACTGGTTCAATTTGGGGCTGGCGCAATATTTAATTTCCGATTGGGCGGAATCGGCGCGCGCTTTGCGGGAAGTGGTGCGACTGCAACCCGACGCCGAGGATGCGCACGCCTTGCTGATTGCGGCGCTGGATCGTGGCGGAAATACGGATGAAGCGAACGCGTTGCGGCAAAGCGCGGCTGCGGACACCGCGGCCGATCCGCCGGACGCAAATATTCCGCACGATCCGGCGCGTCCTCAGCAGCACGACGTAACGAAGATGAGCGTGACTTCACTTGCGAAATTGGCGCGAGTTAGAATGGGAATGAGCACGGAGGCAGGGCGATGAAAATTTCGCGAAGAAAGGGAATTGATTTTATTTTTGGGAAATTGCGCACGGTGGGTGCGCTGGGAATTTTGGCGCTGATGATTGTTTGGATTAGCGGAGTTGTGCGCGCCGGTCAAAGCGCGGTCGCGGCGAGTGGCGCGAGGCCGCACGTTGTGAAATTGGTGATTGATGGCGATATCGAGCCGATCCTTGCAGAATATTTGGATGCTGGATTAGATCGCGCGGCGGAAGAGCACGCGGATCTGGTGTTGATCACGATGGATACGCCGGGCGGCTTGAGCGATTCGATGGAGGACATCATTCAGCATATTCTGCGATCGCCGGTGCCGGTGGCGATTTACGTGGAGCCTGCGGGTTCGCGCGGCGGCGTCGGCGGGATTTTTTATTTTGCTTTCCGCGGATGTGGCGGCGATGGCGCCGGGCACGCATACCGGCGCGGCGTCGCCGCTGCTGGAAGTTGGCGGCTATCCGGTGAATGTGGACGACACGCTGAAGAAGAAAATTCTGAATGATGCGACGGCATTTCTGCGGAGCTACGCGGCGAACGCGCGGGCGAAATGTGTCGCTGGCGGAAACGGCGGTCGTCGACGGAAAAGCATTTACGGAGACAGGAAGCGCTGCAAGGGAAGCTGATCGATCTGATGGCGAATTCCGAGAGCGATTTGCTGACGGCAGCTTGATGGCCGAACGATTCGGCGATTCGACGGAAGCGACGACGACTCTGCGTTTGGCGGGCGCGGAGATCGAACACGCTGCAAGATGTCGATGCGCGAACAATTTCTTTCGCGGATCGTGCAGCCGGATATTTTTTTCATTCTGCTGATTGTGGGCGTGCTGGGGCTTTACACTGAGTTTACGCATCCGGGAGTGGTCGCGCCGGGAGTGATCGGCGGAATTTGCATGGTGCTGGCGCTGTACGCGATGCACATTTTGCCGGTAAACATCGCGGGGCTTGTTTCTGATGGTGCTCGCGCTGGCGCTATTTATTCTGGAGGCGAAGTACACGAGCCACGGTGTGCTGGCGGTTGGCGGCATCGTGGCCATGCTGCTGGGCGCGCTGATGCTGATTCGCTCGCCGCTCACGTCGGCGCGGCGTGAGTCTGGGCGTGGCGCTGGCGGTCACGTTGCCGTTCGCGGTGCTGACGATTTTTCTGATGCGACTGGTGCTGAAGTCGCGAGGGTGGAAGCAGACGACGGGGCGCGAGCAATTGATTGGCGAGGAAGGCGAAGCGACTGCAGGCATTCGGCGGAGGCGGATCGAGGCATCCAGGGGCATGGTGCGCGTGCACGGTGAATTGTGGCGCGCGGTGTCGCGGCAGGCGATTCCCGCAGGGCGCGCGCGTGCGCGTGGTGCGCGTCGATGGACTGACGCTGCATGTCGAACCGGCGGGGCACGTGCTTCAGAGATGAATGCTACAGATTGATGCGGAGATCGTGAGTTTTCCGGAAGAGCGGTGAGGCGGCGATGGAAGGAGGACGATTATGGAATTTTCGATTGGCGGAATCGTGGCGTCTGTGATCGGCCTGATCTGGATCTGGAATTCGCTCTACGTCATTAAGGAATGGGAGCGCGGCGTGGTGCTGCGTCTTGGCCGCATGATGCCGGACGCGAAGCCGGCGGGATTGCGCATTGTATTTTGGCCGATTGAAACGCTGTATCGCATTTCGCTGCGAATCGAAACGCTGGACGTGCCGCCGCAGGACATCATCACGCGCGACAACGTCTCCGTGAAGGTGAACGCCGTCTGTTATTTCCGCGTGGTGGACGCGAATCTGGCGCTTTCGCAAGTGCAGAATTATCTCTACGCCACTTCGCAACTGGCGCAGACGACGCTGCGCAGCATCGTCGGGCAATTTGAACTGGACGAGATCCTGAGCGAGCGCGAAAAGGTAAACAGCAAATTGCAAGTGATCCTTGACCAGGATACCGAGGCCTGGGGTATCAAGGTAGCGAAGGTTGAAGTGAAGCAGGTCGATATTCCGGAGAAGATGCAGCGCGCGATCGCGCGGCAAGCCGAAGCAGAGCGCGAGCGCCGCGCGAAAGTAATTCACGCGAGCGGGGAATTTGAAGCTTCGGCGAAACTGGCCGAAGCCGCGGCAGTGTTGCAAAAAGAACCGGCCGCGATTCAATTGCGATATTTGCAAACGCTGACGGAAATCGGCGTGGAGAAAAATACGACAATTATTTTCCCGCTGCCGATTGATGTGCTTGGCGCGTGGATGAAATCGCTGGGTGGACAGACGCAGCCGAAAGAATTGCCCGGTAAATAAGATAGGCAAACAAGATAGGAAAATAAAATATGGCGGGATCGAAAAAAAACGGCGGAGATGTGGTTCTTGAGAGCCGTCACCTGGTGGGACTTTTTGTTCTGATGGTGGCGATTTTCGGCGTGGTGTTCCTGCTCGGCTACGAGCTGGGACGCAACCAGTATGGCGATCAGGTGCGCGCGTCGAACGTGCCGCCCGAAGATAATTCCGCCGCGGCCGTGAAGCCGAATGCGAAAGTTAGTCCTTTGTCGCCGGGCGTGCAGCCGCCATTATCGCAGCCTGCTGGCAAGAAATCCGCTGCAACTACCTCGCCCAAGGATTCGGCGTCGAATGTTGCGCCGGACGCAGCGAGCGGTCCGCCAGTGGATTACGATTTTTATAAGTTAGGCCAGCCGAATCAACCGCCTGCGCATTTGGCGCCGCCGCCGAAAACTATTGTCGCAAAGCCGGTGACGACCGCTCCGGCAAAATCCGCGACGCCGACAATTTCTGTGCCCAGCAAAACTACTGCAGCTGCGCCGCCGGCGACGACGGTGAAACCGCAGCCTACGCCGAGCAAGCCGACGAGCAGCGTGAAACCTCAGCAACCCGAAGTGAACGCGCCGCTGATTCCGCGCGGATCAATTTTGTTGCAAGTTTCCGCGATGACGAAAGAAAGCGACGCGCTGGCAATCGCGCAACAACTTCAACAGAAAAAATTTCCCACGATTGTAATTCCGCCGGGCGCCGACAAGTTTTATCACGTGCAGGTGGGGCCTTATGCGGATGCGAAGAGTGCCGATGCGGCGCGCGCGGCTCTTGAAAAAGCGGGATTCAAGACGATTGTAAAGCGCTGATGGCAAAGCCGCGGAAGGCGCGCGAAATTTCCGGCCCGGTGCGCGAAAAATCTCCATTTCCAATGAGCGATTGGTGGCGGCTGGCGCTTTCGGGCGCATCCGGATTCATTCTCGTCGCTGCATATCCGCAATTCCATTTCTATCCATGCGCGTGGATTTCGCTGATTATATTAATGATGGCGCTTGCGGATGCGCGTCCGCGTTTCGCCGCGCTCTGCGCATTCGTTCATGGACTGGCGTTTTTCACGCTGACGCTCACATGGCTGTACGTCACATTTCGGATTCACGGCGGTGTGACGCCACTGATGTCGAGCGTTGCGCTGGGATTAATAGTGGCCGGCTGCTCCGTTTTCCCGATGATATTTGGATGGGCGTTCGCGCGCGTTGCGCAGAAAAGTTTGCCGCTGGCGTATTTGGCGGCGCCATTTTTGTGGGTGGCGCAGGAATTCTTGCGAGCTAAACTTCCGGGAATTGGATTTCCGTGGAATTTGCTGGGCTACGCGTGGGCGCACAATTTGGCGATCGCGCAGCTTGCGACAATTGGCGGAGTTTGGTTGCTGAGTTTTCTCGGCATGGCATTTTCCGCGGTGGTTGTGTGGGGAATTGGCGAGCGGCGCGCCGGTAAGCGCGTCCCGATCTTAATCGCCGTAGCTGCAACGGCCGCGCTGATTTTCGTGATGATTTATGGCGAGCGATGGGTTCCTTCGGCAACACCTGATCACGTCGCGCGGCTGGTGCAATCAAATTTTCCGGAGCCGGATAGTTTTCCGCCGGACTGGCTGACCACGCATGCGTGGGAGATCGATCAGCTTGAAAAATTAAGCACCGCGCCGGATAAGAATGGAAACCCGCCGGGATTGGTGGTGTGGTCCGAAGTTCCCGCGCCATTTTCGATGCAAGATCCGAAATTCGCGGCGCGAGCGGCGACGATTGCGCGCGGCACGAGCGATGGATTTCTGGTCGGCGTGGTGGATTGGAAAGTAGCGCCGGGAAGTCCGTGGCACGTTTATAACAGCGCCGCGCTGATTGATCCCAATGGGCGCGAGGTTTTTCTGTACGACAAAGTTCACCTCGTTCCGTTCTCAGAATATTTGCCATTCGGGAATTGGTTCGCGTTTGTGAAGAAAATTACTTTGGACGTGGGAAATTTTACGCCTGGCACGGAAAGAAAAGTCGGCACTTTGCCGGATGGCCGACGCTTCGGCGTTTACATTTGCTATGAAGCAGTTTTTCCCGGTGAAGTGCGGCAGTTCACGTGCGAACGGCGCGGAATTACTGATTACGATATCGAACGATGGATGGTTCGGACGTACCGCCGCTGCAGAGCAGCATCTGGATATGGCGCGTAGTTCGGGCGATCGAAAATCGCCGCTGGATGATTCGTTCCACGAATAATGGATTCACGGTCTCGGTTGATCCTTACGGCCGCGAATCGTTGCCAGTATTCCGACGGACATTCGCGCGTCGCTCGATGCGCCGTATGCGTATCGCGATGACTGACTTTTATACGCGCTGGGGCGATTGGCTGCCGTGGCTCAGTTTGCTCGCGGGGCTGGGATTTGTAATCATGGGATATACCGCGCGCAAGCAGGCAGCGTAGCGCAGAAGGCCGCGCGAACGAATTATTCTTTTGGGGAAAATAATAAAATGTCAGTGGAACAAATTGAAGATCTGAAGCAGCGCTACGCCGAACTGAAGTGCCGCATCGCGCTCGTGCGGAGTTATCTTTGAGGTCGCCAAAGACCAAGCCCGCCTGATTGAACTGGATGACACTCGCCGCCGAACCGGAATTCTGGCAACGATCAAGAGCGCGCACAGAAGGTAATGAAGGAACGCAAGACGGTCGAAGCTGCGCGTGCAGGCCGAAGCGAAACTGCGCCGGCTCGCCGATGACCTGGAAACCTATCTTCATTTAGCTGCAAGAAGAATCCAATGCCGCTGAGCGCGAAAAGTCTGCTGGCAGAAACTGCGCGCGAACTCGACGGCGGAGAGAAATTCGTCTCTGAAATTGAAACCACGACGCTGCTTTCCGGCGAAAACGATGCGCTGAACGCGATTCTCACGGTTAAGTCCGGTGCGGGCGGCACCGAATCGCAGGACTGGACGGCAATGCTGCTGCGCATGTACTTGCGATGGGCGGAACGCCACGGATTTGTTGCGACGGTAATGGACTCAATGCCCGGCGAAGAAGCGGGAATCAAGTCGGCAACGGTTCGCGTGGAAGGCGAAAACGCCTACGGTCTTCTGAACACGGAAAGCGGAGTTCACCGGCTCGTCCGCATTTCGCCGTTCGATCAAGCGGCGCGGCGGCACACTTCGTTCGCGTCCGTGTTCGTAATTCCAGAAATTGACGACCGCATTGAAATTGACGTGAAGCCGGAAGAAATTCGCATCGATACGTTCCGGGCTGGCGGCGCCGGCGGACAAAACGTAAATAAAGTTGAGACAGCGATTCGCATCACACATATTCCGTCGGGAATTGTGGTGCAGTGCCAGAACGAGCGCAGCCAGCACAAGAATCGCGAACTGGCCATGAAGTTTCTGCGTTCGCGTTTATATGATTTGGAAGTTCAGAAGCGCCAGGAGGCGACGCGCAAGCTGGACGAGTCCAAGATGCAAATAAGCTTCGGCAGCCAGATTCGTTCCTACGTGATGCAGCCGTACCAGATGGTGAAGGACCACCGCACGAAGTTTTCCGTTAGCGATCCAGATAAAGTGCTGGATGGCGACCTGGATCCGTTCATCATGTCCTACCTTTTGTTCCGGAAGACGGGCAAATTGGCTGCGGACGATACCGGCGATGATGAGGAAGAATAGAGACCGACTTGTGGAAATGCCCGTTCGCGAAGGGCCGTGGGGAAGCTCTACGACGTCCACTCAGGCCCCGTTTTCGACCGTCCAGCGCTCCCTTAGAGCATTTGGCTTTAATGCTTTGACACGCTTTAGGGTGCATGCTACGGTTCCAAAGTTAAAGAAATGCCGACTTGGGATCTTCGGCACGAAGTGCGCTCTTTACACTCCCGAAGGAGACTGTCTTGATTCAAGATAATCGACGCTATTTGTTTACCTCGGAGTCTGTCACCGAAGGCCATCCAGACAAGATTGCCGACCAGGTTTCCGACGCGGTACTGGACGCAGTGCTGGCGCATGACCCGATGGGCCGCGTGGCATGCGAAACGCTGGTGACCACCGGACTCGTGATGCTGGCCGGAGAAATCACCACCTCCGCGATCATTGATTACACTGATCTTGCTCGCCAGGTGATTCGCGACGTTGGCTACGATCGCGCGAAGTATGGATTTGATGCGGATACCTGCGCGGTATTGTCGTCCCTGAAGCGCCAATCGCCGGATATCGCGATGGGTGTGGACACGGGCGGCGCGGGTGATCAGGGATTGATGTTCGGCTATGCCTGCGATGAAACGGACGAACTGATGCCGCTTCCGATTATGATGGCGCACAAGCTGGCGCGGCGACTTTCAGAAGTTCGCAAGAGCGGCTTAGTTCCTTTCCTCCGTCCCGATGGAAAATCCCAGGTCACAATTGAATATGAAGGTGTGAAGCCGCTTCGCGTGGATTGCGTGGTTATTTCATCTCAACACAGCGACAAAGTTGAAACCGCGAATTTGCGGGAAGAAATTCAGAAGCACGTGATTGATCACGTCGTGCCGAAGTCGCTCACGGATAAGAACACGAAATACCACATCAATCCGACCGGACGGTTTGTGGTTGGCGGTCCGATGGGCGACGCCGGACTGACTGGGCGCAAAATTATCGTGGACACCTACGGTGGATACAGCCGTCACGGTGGTGGCGCATTTTCGGGCAAGGATCCAACCAAGGTCGATCGCTCGGCGTGCTACATGGCGCGATACGTCGCGAAGAACGTGGTTGCGGCTGGACTTGCGCAGCATGTGGAAATTCAGTTGGCGTATGCCATCGGAGTTGCTGAACCCGTTTCCGTTATGGCGGACACGTTTGGCACCGGAGTGATTCCCGATAGCCAGATCAAGGATTTGATTCGCGCGCATTTCAAGCTCACTCCACGCGGAATTATCGAAGCGCTGAATCTGCGACGGCCAATTTACCGTCAAACGGCGGCTTACGGACATTTTGGCCGCAACGAGGAAGGCTTCTCGTGGGAAGTTACGGATCGCGCGGACGCACTGCGGCGTGACGCCGGAATTTCGGCGCCAGCGGGCGCGGAAGTCACCGCGCGACGCTGACAATTGCTTCATTGGCCTGCTGCATCGGCCCAATCAGAATTAATTTCTGGAATTAAAATACGAATTCAGGAGCATACGCTTGTCAACTACGACGCAGAAAACTTCGGGAGACGTGAAGGATATTTCGCAGGCCGAAACAGGCAAGCGCAGAATTGAATGGGCAAATCAGCAGATGCCCGTGCTGCAACTAATCCGCAAGCGCTTCATTAAGGAACAACCGCTGAAAGGCATTCGCATGTCGGCGTGTTTGCATGTGACCAGCGAAACGGCGAATTTGGCAATCACTTTGCGCGATGGCGGCGCGGATGTAGTGTTGTGCGGATCGAATCCGCTTTCCACGCAGGACGATGTTGCGGCATCGCTTATCAAGGACTACGGCATCGCGACGTATGCGATCAAAGGCGAGGATAATCCAACTTATTATGCGCACATTAGCGCGGCGCTGGATCACAAACCACAAATCACGATGGACGACGGCGCGGATCTTGTCACGCAGCTGCTAACGAAGCGCACGGATTTAATTTCAAACGTAATCGGCGGTACGGAAGAAACCACCACGGGCGTGATTCGTCTTCGCGCGATGGCAAAAGACGGCACGCTGAAATTTCCCGTGATCGCGGTGAATGACGCGCAAACAAAACATTTCTTCGATAATCGCTACGGCACCGGACAATCCACGCTGGACGGAATTATCCGCGCGACGAATTTACTGCTGGCGGGATTGAAATTGGTAATCGCAGGATACGGATGGTGCGGACGCGGTGTTGCGATGCGCGCAAAGGGATTGGGCGCGGACGTAATCGTCACCGAAATTGATCCGACGCGCGCAATTGAAGCTGTGATGGATGGTTTCCGCGTGATGACTATGAGCGAAGCCGCGAAAATCGGCGATATTTTTGTGACCGTCACAGGAAACAAGAGCGTTCTTTCCGGCGAGCATTTTGAAAAAATGAAGGACGGAGCGGTGATATGCAACTCCGGCCACTTCAACGTGGAAATTGATATTCCGGCGCTCGAAAAGGTTTCCGGCGCGAAGCGCCAGGCTCGTCCGTTCGTGGATGAATACGGCCAAAAGGATGGGCGCAAGATTTATTTGCTGGGCGAAGGCCGCTTGATTAATTTGGCGGCGGCGGAAGGCCACCCGGCATCCGTGATGGACATGAGCTTCGCCAATCAGGCGCTTTCCGCGGAATACATGGTGAAGAATCACAAGGAACTAAGTGCGAAAGTTTACGCCGTTCCGGAAAATATCGATAAGCACATCGCGAAACTGAAGCTGGAATCGATGGGAGTGACGATTGATAAGTTGACGCCGGAGCAGGAACATTATTTGGCGTCATGGAATGAAGGGACGTAGACAGAACAGTTTTTCATCCGGGATATTTCTTCGCGGCAGTCCGAAAGGGCTGCCGTTTTTTTAGAGCCAGCGATTTGCTCTCAATTTGGGGTAGGTCGTTGAGCTTTATCAATGACCAGCGCGGATACCGGCCCGCGCGTTGCCTCCAACTTCAATCCGAGCTGCTCCTGAACCGCCACGAAAAGCGGGGCGACCGGCGCATCCGCCGGCGCGGGCGGAATATCTCCACCGAACTGCGATTCGTCGGGCGCCCATTCGAGGTCGAAATCATATCTGCCGGGAAGTCCCGTCTTGTCGACCACCGGACGATCGAGGATCGCGCGTTGCATCAAGGTTGCGAACTCGCTCATCGTGGTATTGCGCGCGGGCAGTAAAATACGTTCCGGATAAACGGTGCTGACGAGCGCGGTTGGATCGTCGGGAGAGGACGTGCTCTCTTTCAGCTTCGGACCATTCTTGCCAACGCGCAGTTCGTAAATCGAAAACTCTTTTTGTTCGCGATGAAAGGTGAGTTTGAAACGGTCACTCAAAAGATTCCTCAACATGGCCATCTGCTCGTCGTGCGTGGGTTGGACGTCGCCAGGCGTCACGGCAAGAATGTCAAAGTGGTCGGACTCTATCCACGCCGGTCCGCCGGAAATCGTTCGAGGATTGAGATTGTAAGCGGCGGCGATCAACAATTTTAAAGTGTAGTTCTTAGCGAAAAACCGATGAGTGCTTTGCATCACGATATATCGGCCAGCTTTTGCGTCGGGATCCACTGGTTTGATCGTCGCTACCTCAAAGGCGTCAAATTTGGGGCGGGGAACTGGTAACTGCGTAACGATGCCGAAAGAGGCGAGAATTAGTATTGCGAGTGCTGTCTGTCGGACCATCAAGTTAGCTCCCCCTCAAATTAGTTCGTTCGGAACTATACTCTCACCTTCTCAGTGATTCGCGATTGACTCACGCTGCAAATTTCTGCAAAAGTGTTACTCTTACTTCCTGGAGAAAATGGTTCTCGCGGAATGATGCAAGACTGGGCTGACTGGGCACTCGATACAGCTAAATCGCGCGGCGCCACTTACGCCGACGTTCGCGTGATGGATATTCGCCATCGCGATCTTTCCACAAAAAACGGGCAGGTAGGAAATCTCTCTGAGAGCCAATCTCTTGGACTTGGCGTGCGCGCGCTTGCGGGCGGTTCGTGGGGATTTGCCGCTACGGATCGTTTGACCCGAGAAGGAATTGCGGCGTGCGCTGCGGAGGCGGTTTCCATCGCGCGTGCATCCGCGCTCGCGAAACTTCATGACGTTCACATGGTGCCCGAGCAAGCATATGTGGACACCTGGCAAAATCCATTTGTAAAAGATCCATTCCGCGTGCCGATGGAAGCGCAGCTCGATCTGCTATTGAAGGCCGACGCGGAAATGCGAAAAGTTAAAGGTGTGACGCTCGCGGAAACTTCCATGGCCTTCCGCCGCATCGATCAACTATTCGCGTCCACGATCGGCTCGCGCATTCATCAAACGCGGGTGCAATCCGGCGCGGGAATTGTGGCCACTACTTTTGCAGGCACGGAAATTCAGAAACGTTCCTATCCAAATAGCTTTGGCGGTCAGCACATGCTCGCCGGATACGAACTGGTCGAGTCGCTTGACCTGGTTGGGAATGCGCAGCGCGTCGGCGAAGAAGCGGTGGCGTTGCACAGCGCGATTCAGTGTCCGGAAGGCACGGAGACAATTATTTTGGATAGCTCGCAGCTCGGACTGCAGATTCACGAATCCATCGGACATCCCATCGAACTCGATCGCGTTTTGGGAATGGAAGCGAATTTCGCGGGCATGAGTTTTCTTACACTCGAGAAATTAAATACGCTGAAATATGGTTCGGATATTGTGAACGTCGTTGCCGACGCGCGTCTCGCGCATGGTTCCGGCCTCGGAACATTCGGATATGACGATGAAGGCGTTCCCGCGCAGTGCACGGACATTATTAAGGATGGAATGTTCCGCGGATATCTTTCTAATCGCGAAACTGCCGCGAGCATTGGACTGAATCGCAGCGGCGGCACCATGCGAACGGAAAGCTGGAATCGCCTACCGATTATTCGCATGACCAACATCAGCATTCATCCCGGCAAATGGAAATATGAAGACCTGATTGCTGATACCGACGATGCGATTTACATGGAAACGAATCGCTCGTGGTCCATTGACGACCGCCGCTACCATTTCCAATTTTCCACGGAAATCGGCTGGGAAATTAAGGGCGGCAAAAAGGGCCGCATGATCAAGCACCCCAGTTATAGCGGCATCACTACTGAATTTTGGAATAGTTGTGACGCGATTTGCTCGCGCGATTATTGGACGCTGTGGGGCACACCGAATTGCGGCAAAGGTCAGCCAATGCAGACGATGGGAACGGGACACGGCGCGTCGCCCGCGCGGTTCAAAAATGTGCGAGTGGGAGTTGCGTTCGCAAAATAATTCTTAATGAGCCCAGCGAAGAAAATTCGGAAACTAAACCTGAAGAATAGTGCAACCGCGCGCGACGCCATGCTCTCTCCATCCGAACTGCACCGCATCGCCGAACGCGTCTTCAAATTAAGTGACGCCGACGAAACGGAAGTGATGATCGACGTCACTTCCGACGCGCTTACTCGTTTCGCGAATAACACCATCCACCAGAACGTCGCTGAACTCGGCCTCACGATATCCGTTCGCACGGTTTTCGACGGCAAGACCGCGCGCGCCACGACCAATCGCACCGATGACGCATCTCTCGCGCAAGTGGTAGCTGCCTCGTCCACAATTGCGAAAAGCCAGGCGCGAATTCCGCACATGTTGCCGATGCCCGGTCAGCAGAAACAATCAAAAGTTTCCAGATTTTTCGATTCCACCGCCGAATTTACGCCGCAAGATCGCGCGAAAGCCGTTGCGCGTGTCTGCGCTGCCGCAACGAAGCGAAAACAAACCGTAGCCGGAATTTTCTCCAGCGGCGCGATGCAAACCGCGCTTGCAAATAGCCGCGGATTATTTCTGACGCATCAGCAAACTCGCGCGGAATTTTCCGTAACAGTTCTCGACGCCGATTCCTCAGGCTGGCAGAAAGCAAATTCGCCGGACGTAACAAAAATATTTCCCGACGCGCTAGCCGATCGCGCCGGTGAAAAATCCCGCGCGACCGCGAAGCCAGCGGAAGTTCCGCCCGGCCGCTACACCGTAATTCTTGAACCCGCCGCCGTTCTCGATTTAGTTGGTTTCATGTTTTACGACTTCGCCGGCACCGCAATTCTCGACCAGCGCTCCTGTCTGAACAATCGCATTGGCAAAAAAGTGATGGGCGATAACATCACAATTTGGGACGATGTTTATCATCCGCTGCAAACCGGCGCGCCCTATGACGGCGAAGGAATTCCGCGCCAGAAAGTTTTGCTCGTGGACCGGGGCACACCTAAAAATCTCGTGTATTCCCGCGCAACCGCGAAGCGCATGCCCGCCGATATGAAAGCAAAGCCCACGGGCCATGGATTTCCTCTGCCAAACGAATATGGCGAAGCGCCAATGAATTTGGTTTTTGCCGGTGGCGAAACCTCTCTGGATAAAATGATCGCCTCGACCGATCGGGGAATTCTCGTAACACGTCTTTGGTACATCCGCGAAGTAGATCCCTACGAAAAAGTTTTGACGGGTATGACGCGCGACGGAACGTTCCTCGTTGAAAATGGAAAACTAGCCGGCGGAATCCGAAATCTCCGCTTCAATCAGAGCGTGCTGGAAATGCTCACAAACGTTGAAGCGATGAGCCCATCCGTCCGCGCGGCCGGGGAAGAATCATTTGAGATGGTTGTGCCCGCGATGAAAGTGAACAACTTCCACTTCAGCGAAGTCACTAAATTTTAGGCAGGTTTTCCGTAACTGCAGAAGGTTCGGCAGGCGAAGCGCTGGACTGAAACTCCCCTCACGGAAATTAATCCAGCGCCGCGCCCGCGTTCCCGTAATGTTTCATCGAATATCAGTATAGGCGAACAAAAAGCGAATATCAAGTTAAATCTCTTTCCAATCTTAATCGCTTCGACGCGATTGACATAAGCTCCGAATCGTCACAGAATCCCCGCAACAGTTGCTCTGAAAATAAAATTACTCAGGCGTTCGGGGGAAATTTGCGGAGCAATTTGCTTCAATCCAAGAAATAAACTTCAAATTTGCGGAGGAGATTTAATGAAGACTCGAATTTTAAGCGTTGCTGTTTTTGCATTTGCATTCGCCGCCGTGGCAGGCGCGCAAACAAAACAGACCGGCACGCTGCATTGCGCCAAGGCCGATCCGTCATACACGGTTGAAGTGCCCGATCACGCCGGTCACGCCGTGATGCTTCAAAAACTTGCATGCACCTGGGCGACGCCTCTTGAAACTGCGGGGCTGAAGTCGGTGAGCGCGGTTAACGTCGAAACTGACGACGCGACGTCGACGAAAATGACGGCCAACGGAACTCACGTCACCACCACGGACAACGGCGACAAATATTTCGTCAGTTATCACGGCACCAGTCCGATGAAAGACGGCAAGCCCGGCGACGGATCGGGAACATGGATGTACACCGGCGGCACCGGAAAGTTGAAAGGAATCAAGGGCAAGGGAACTTACACAATTAAATTCGACGCCGATGGTTCTGCCACAGCGGAAGTCACTGGCGAGTATACACTTCCGGCTGCAATGGCCGCACCGGCAAAACCAAAAGCGAAGTAACCTTTTAGAAGTTTAGTTCGAGCAGGGAAAAATTAATCGCCGTAGGCCGCTTCAGGCATCGCCGCGCGCGCAGTATTTCGAGGACGCTGAATAAAAAATCCTCGCAGGCGCTCGCGCAGCTTCAGGCGGCCTCGGAATAATCTGGTTCGCACCGCTTGCGGAGTCAATCCCAAGTGCGCCGCGGTTTCTTCCGTCGAAAGATTTCCCACGTCGCGCAACAGGCATACGCATCGCAGCGAGGGATCCAGTTGGCCAAGCGCCTCAATTAATTTCTTCCGCAACTCCGCGCGCGCATAAAACTGTTCCGGATTCTCGCGAGCCGACCGCGGCTCCAGCGTCATCCTGCCCGTCTCGTTGTCACCCATCATTTCGTCCAAACTTGTCCAACGGCTGTCGCGTCGGCGGCGCAGCAAACTGATCGACTCGTTCGCGGCAATCTGCGTGATCCACGCGGCAAATCGGAAGCCGTCGCGAAACTGGTCGAAGTGCGCGAACGCCTTCAGCAAAGTTTGTTGGCGCACGTCTTCGGCGTCGGCCATGTTGCCGGTAATGCGCAGCGCGATGCGGAAAACCGCCGCCTCGCAGGTTCCCGCCAGCGTCGTAAACGCCTCGGGATCGCCGCTTCTTGCGCGCGTGAAAAGGGAAATATCGTACGGTGCGATTGCCATCGTGGCTGTGGCCATAATTCCCCCCCACGTGTAAAGGGCAGTCCTCGTACCAAGCGCCAGTTTTCGTAAGTCCCGTATTATCAGCAAGATATGAGGTATAGCGCAGCTCGATGTAGTGCCAAGTGGCCGTTTCTGGGTTTCATCGTCCCAAAATCGGTCAGCTTCAAATTGGCCGGAA
Source organism: Terriglobia bacterium (assembly GCA_963840515.1). GTDB lineage: Bacteria > Acidobacteriota > Terriglobia > Acidiferrales > UBA7541 > DASTCZ01. The sequence continues at coordinate 4,411 of CAWIZI010000005.1, read as the reverse complement.
TTTATCAGGTACGTCGGAAATCCCGCCGAACGCCGCCGGGAATACCCACGAGCACCTACCGCGCTGGTATCATCCAGTCATGCTGAAAATCGCCCACCGCGGAGCTTCCGGCCACGCGCCTGAAAACACGATGGCGTCGTTTCGATTGGCCGTCGACATGGGCGGGAAGTTCATCGAAACGGATTTGCAACTTACGCGTGACGCGAAAATTGTCGCCATGCATGATCCCACCGTCGACCGCACCACCAACGGCCGCGGGCGCATTTCAAAAATGTCGCTCGTCGAATTGCGCGGACTCGACGCCGGCGTGAAATTTCTCAGCGTCGACGGAAAATCGTACAAAGGCGAGCGTGTGCCCACGCTTGACGAAATTCTGGAGTTCGCAAAAACGGCGAACCTAACATTTTATTTGGAGCTGAAGGAAACGCAGGGATGGGGATTTGAGCAATCGCTGGTCGGCGCGCTGCGCCGCGCGGAAGCGCTCAATCGCGTCGTAATAATTTCATTCGATGCGAAAGTATTGGAGACCGTCCATCGTATAGAACCCGCCCTGACAATTGGATTTCTCTGCGAAAAGCCGACGCTTCAATTAATTGAAAAAGCCGAAGCAATCGGCGCGAAACAATTTCTTCCGCGCGCCGATAGAATCACTCCGGAACTAATCGCCGCAGCCCATCGCGCGAATTTGCTCGCCGTCGCGTGGACTGTAAATGAAATTGAAGACATGCGCGCAGTCATCGCGCTCGGCGCCGACGGAATAATTTCAGATTATCCCGATCGCATGAATCAACTCGCAGAAAAATAAACGCGCCACAAGATTTATCGCGCGTCACGCGCAAAATTCCAATTTCCATATTTCCATTCGAATGGTTCCACGGACTTTCCCGCGAAATATATTTTCGTCATTTGCTCAATCGGGTACTTACGCAACGCGCTAACTCTGCGCTACTCTGATCCGTAATCTCGGCTTGAGGTCCGGTTCGGGTCAGTGACGCTGCTCCAATTTGATGAGCGCGCATTCCGGATCTCAAGCCACTAAACTCTCGGACGCAGCGCTGCCGTAACCTTCGGAGTCGACGTGTACTGCGGATTTCGTGGCGCCGGCTTCCAGCCGTCTCCGTTCAAAGGCGCTCGTGCTCTCGATTCCGACCGCCGGCTGCGCGGCTCAGGCCTTTAGAGTTGGCACGATAGGACAAAGACGAGCTAAGTCCTTTGTTTTGATATTCATGCCAAGATCGACACACTTAACTCCTTTGTTTTGATACTGATGCGAATAATAGGGGTAAGTATCCCCTCTCGTCAAGTAGAGGCAAGTGAGGTACAATGCCCCCTGTTTTAGCAAGTGAGAATCTAGCGCGCCTTCTCGACATCGTGCTTCCCTCTGGGGGATACGTCGTGCAAATGGTTGAGGCTTATTTCGACGAGAGCGGAGGTGACAAGGGTTCTCCGGTACTGTGCGTCGCTGGCTATATTATAGAAAAAGATGCATGCGTGAAGTTGGATTCCGAGTGGGCGGATGTCCTAAATAATTTCAACCTTCCATTTTTCAGAATGTCCGCCTGCGCTCACGGAATCGAACCGTTCGACAAGTTGACCATGCCAGAAAGAATTGAGGTTGAGAAACAATGCATCGCCATTATCAGGAGGAACATTTCCTACGGAATAGCAGTTACCGTTGAGCCAAAGGTATTTGATGCCGTCATGCCGAAGTCTGAGGAAATAGGAAGCGCATACTCTTATTGCGCCCACACCTGTCTAACGGCGGTGAAATCATGGGCGAAAGAGACGAACTATTCTGGAAAGATCGCCTATTTTTTTGAGAGCGGGCATGGCAGTCAAAGTGAAGCGAATAGAATTATGAATAGAATTTTCAATATGCCGGAGCTAAAGGAATCGCATCGGTATGCGTCCCACACTTTTGCCGACAAAAAAGAGGTGCGCGCACTTCAAGCCGCAGACCTGATAGCTTGGCAATGGTTCACCGACCACAAGCGCAGAATGCAGCGACCACTATCAAGTCCACGGAAGGATTGCGCTGCGTTGATGTTATCTGGAGACTTGGCCCCTTCTAAGTTTCACGTTCTGCATCACGAAGAACACATGCTGCGAAAAATTGCTGAGGTCGTGTTGCGCGGGAAGAATCCTCTAACCTTTCCGGGGCTGTGATGGTAAATTGCTAGCATGACGCGCACTCTGGCAACAATCGTGAAAATGATAGCAATTCTAATTCTAATTTTCTCGCTCCCGGTTTTCGGGCAGAACAAAACTTCCGAGCCAGCCGCCAAGAGTAAAACTGCGACACCGGAAAGGCAGTACGTCTATTACAGGTCTTGGGAAGATGGTGAAATTAAATACTGCCACACCTATCCGGCTCAGCAGCATCTACTGGTCTGTGACGACGAAAGAGATTGGAAACAGTCGCTGCAAAATCTCGCAGGGGACAATGCTGTCGCTGGCATGGCCTTTGAAGATGCCCAAAATAGTGCGCTTGCTTATGCGCGAGCACATTCCAGAGAATTCCTTCTTGGTTTCTTAGGTGAGCCGTGGCCGAAGTCGCAGAGCGAATCTAGATTGATGGCTTGGTACTGCACAAAAGATAAAACGATAAAATGTGAGCCGTTCAAGAAAAAGAAGTGAACGCGAGGATGCTCAATGGACGCTTCTCATAAAATAATAGAGAATATCAACGCCGCAAGCGAGCGCCGGGCAACGCACGAATTATTCGTTATTGAACAGCAAAAAATCAGGCGAGCATACGCGCCAATTCTTTGGAGTGAATTCAAGGCCGCATTGCTGGCTGGGCGCGACAACATCCGCAACGCCACGCCGATGACGCTGGAAGTGAAGCAGAATGGCCCCTATCGCATTTCGGTTGTGAACAGAGAAAACGGTAAGCGCATTTCCTTTGAATTTAATCCCCAAGCTCCATGCTTAAACTTCGACAGATGCGGAGATCACGGAATTTACGGATTTCGAGTTGTGGATGTGGAAGGCATGGCTGTGATGATTGGAGATTCAAGCGGCGTTCTTCCAATTTCGGAACTTGTGGAAAATTGTTTCATGGAGCTTACTCAATGACACGAACGCAAAAAGTAAAACCGCAATCAGAAACGAAAAAGAAAATGCGGCCCGATATCGAAGGCCGCATTCATGGATTTGCTGAAACGTGCTGCTACGCCACCCGCTCACAAGCTCTCTCCAAAACACTCTTGAACTGTAGGTTTCCGTTGTGCCGCCGATTGTACCGGAAAGTGTATTCGTTCAAGTAGGTTTGCAAGTAGTCCGGCGAAACGCTGTGATACACGCCGCCGATTCCCCGCTTGATTAGGCTCCACAATCCCTCTACCGCTTGGGTGTGAATGTGTCCGTTCTTGACGTAATGAGTTTTGTGCTTTACGGCGAAATGCTTGTAACGCGCTGGCCGTCCGTTTCGAGTGTGTAGCTTCGGAATACCTTTGTAGATATTCAGTTCGTCAGTGTAAATCACGCTCCCCGGCTTGACGTGCTTGCGGATAGCGCCAAGCAATTCTTTTTTGTTCACGGCGGGAATGACACGCGCCAATACTTTGCCGCCGCGTTGCACGATGCCGATAACGGTAACCTTCGGAGCCATCGGACGACCACGGCCCCACTTCTGTACGCCGCCGAAGAAACTTTCGTCTATCTCCACCGTCGGCCCCTCCAATTGCAGATCACCGTCCGAAAGCAAAGAACGAATCTGCTTGAACATGCGCCATGCGGTTTTGTAGGTCACTCCGGTTTCGCGCTGAATTTGTTTTGCTGAAATCCCGCACCGAGTAGAGGACATCAAGTACATCGCGTAGAACCAAGTCTTAAGCGGAGTGCTCGACTTGTGGAAGATAGTTCCTTCCATCGGTGAAATCATTTTCCCGCAATGAGCGCACGCATACGCTGGCCGTCCAGCAACGCGGTAAAACTTGCGCTCTTGTTCGCACTTATCGCAAAAGGTCACGCCGCTCGGAAAGCGCTGTTCTTTCAAGTGCTCTAGGCACGCTTCATCATTCGGAAACATAGTGTTAAAGTCTCGGATGGTGAATCGCAGATGCTTCGGGATGCTTCTGTTTAACTTTCATCGCTGCTCTCCGATGACCAAAGCCTACCAAAGAGCTTACTTGATGTCAAGGGATACTTACCATAATAGGGGGGAGGGGGTACCCCCCGGCAAACTCGAATTTAGCCGGACGGAATCGCTCGTCCTGCGTAGGGAGGGCGCGCCCTCTGGATCGGACAACGAGTTACGGAATTAACGCGCGGAACAATTCGGCGAATTGCGCGACGCTAAGTTCCTCGGCGCGCGCCGTTACGGAAATCTCCGCGTCGCGCAGCACCGCCGCCAAATCGATTTCCGATCCGCCACTGGGCGCGTTTTTCTGCGAAGATTTTTTCTTCG
>CAWIZI010000004.1:0-19307 GCA_963840515.1 Terriglobia bacterium | reverse complement strand
TTTACGCCGCCACTTCAACAACCTACTAATTAATTTCGGCGCTCTGTCCATCAGCCCAGCGTGGCAAATGATAAACTCCGATGCGCGCGAATGGCCCTCATCGAACTTACCGTCGAAATTGCCGCAACACCAAATGAAGTATTTCTATTTTTCGTTCCGCAGCGCATGCCCTACTGGTATGCATCCGAAATGGCCGGTGAATTTGAAGTCAGCGGCGGAGCATCCGACTTCGCCGTTTCGCAAAAGGTGCGCATCACAGGAAAACTCGGCAAGAAAGAAATTTCGCACACCGCCGTGATTACCCGTTACGAATGGCTGCGCGTTCTCGAATGGCGATTCGACGATGCTTACGGTGTTCGCGGCCTGGAACGCTGGCAATTGGAACCGAATGCAATCGGAACGCGCGTAACCATGCGCAGCGAATACGAAATGCCGGGAAAATTCGGCAGAGCAATCAACTGGCTAATCACGCGTCACGCCGTCGCTCGACGCAACCGCGAATACTTGGCGCGGCTAAAAAAATTCGCCGAGCGGAAATAAGTTTTCAGGAATTTTCTTCGTTTGTGTTACGCAGCGTCATTCCGCAGTCAGCCGCAAAAATCGCTTCTTCCCGGCCCGCAATAATATTTCTTTTCCGGCCGTGATATTCACTTCATGCTTCGTTTCTTCCACGCGCGCGCCGTCAATTTCCACGCCGCCTTGTTTAATTAATCTTTCGGCTTCACTGCGTGATGGCGCCAATCCAGTTTCCGTCAGCAGCGCGTGTAGCGGACGCGGTCCCGCCTTCAATTTTTTCTCGGGCACATCCGAAGGCGCGCCACGCTTTTGAAATACTTGCCGAAATTCGTCAGCCGCGTGTGTTGCCGCTGCCTGTCCATGGAATCCCGCAATAATTTCCTGCGCCAGTCCAATTTTTACTTCCATCGGATGCGCCAAGCCTTCAACAACATTCTGTCGTAATCGCACAATTTCCGCGGGCATTCGATCCGTCAGCAGTTCCATGTAGAGCCACATTTGCTCGTCGGAAATGCTCATCAATTTCCCGAACATTTCCTGCGGTGCTTCGGTGATGCCGACATAATTTCCCAAACTCTTGGACATTTTCCGTTCGCCATCGAGACCGACAAGGATTGGCATGGTCAGCGCTACTTCAGAAGGCACACCGTATTCGCGCTGAATATCGCGATGCACCAGCAAATTAAATTTCTGTTCGGTCGCGCCGATTTCCACATCCGATTTCAGCGCAACCGCGTCATACGCCGTCAGTAGTGGATACAAAAGTTCGTGCACGGAAATTGGATGATTGTTGGCCAGCCGCGAACGGAAATCCTCGCGCTCCAGCATGCGCGCCAGCCGGTAATGTCCACACAAACGCACGACATCGTAGCTGGAAAGTTTATCCAGCCACTCGCTGTTGTAGCGCACTTCGGTTTTTTCGGGATCCAGAAGTTTGAAAACCTGCTCCAGATAAGTTTTCGCGTTTGCGTTCACCTGCTCGCGCGTCAGCGGCGGACGCGTTTCCGATTGTCCCGTGGGATCGCCAATCATCGCCGAAAAATCGCCTATCAAAAAAATTGCCGTGTGCCCTAGATCCTGAAAATGTTTCAGCTTGCGGAGCACCACCGTGTGACCCAAATGAATATCCGGCGCGGTCGGATCCACTCCCAGATATGCGCGCAAAGGCGTGCCCGTCTTCGCAGAATTTTCCAGTTTCGTCTTCAAGTCTGCTTCAGGAATTACTTCCGCGGCGCCTTTTTTCAGATAGGCAAGCTGTTCTTCCACCGGCGGAAAATTTATTTTGTTATTCTGGGGCTGCGCTGTCATTTTTTAGTTCCCGATCCTGTTGCAGAATTCGCTGCCGGCAAAAGAATCACTCGACGCCCTTCCATTTTGTAGCGGCCCTCCAAAACAATTCGCACCGCTTCGGTGTAAATGCGATGCTCTTCCTTCAAAATTCGCGCCGCCAAAGTCTCCGGCGTGTCGTCATCCAGCACCGCGACGGCGGATTGCAGAATAACAGGCCCGGCATCTAAATTTTCATCCACAAAATGTACGGTGCATCCGGAAAATTTCACGCCATATTCCAAAGCCTGCCGCTGAGTTTCCAATCCTGGAAAAGCCGGTAGCAGTGAAGGATGAATATTCAAAATGCGTCCGCGATATTCAGCCACAAAAAACGGCGAAAGCAAGCGCATGTACCCCGCCAAACAAACTAAATCCACTTTATATTCCGAAAGGATCGCGGCCACTTGATGGTCATAAGCTTCGCGCTCGAGCCCCTTGCTGGGAATTACTTTCGCGGGAATTCCACGCTCGATGGCGCGCGCGATTCCGGGAGCGCCTTCGCGATTGCTGATGACCACGGCAATTTCCGCGCCGGGAATTCGTCCCGCGGAAGCGCTTTCAGCCAACGCTTCAAAATTCGATCCGCGTCCGCTGAGGAGCACGGCAATCTTTTTGTTCATGGCCATTGCAAGGTAGCATATGCCGTGGCGGGCGCAAAACAATGCGGAGCGGCGTAGGGGGCAGGTAGAACAGTTAAAAACTGCATTATAATGCAGTTTTTCCGGCGGAAAGCCCGAAAAGTGCATTATAGTGCAGTTTTTGGGAGTGAAAAAAGACGGAAAAAGGCTTTTAACGGAGAGACGCAGAGGCGCAGAGAAAAACAGAAACAAAAATCAGAGGGCAAAAATCGCAAAACGAAAGCAGGGCCCTCGAAGCTCGGGATGACACCGTGTGCGGTTGGGCGGGCGATCTTGAAAATGCGTCATGGATTCATCCGCTAAGTCCTTTATTTGCATAACGATCACCCACAGATCGCTGTAAGTTCTTTATTTGCATATACATTGCAAAATAGGGGGTGGGGGGAGGGTACCGGTTTCTGCGAAAATGGGTTATGGGATTGGCGCTAAGTCCCTTATTAGCAAACACATAGACCACAGAACGCCGTAAGTCCTTTATTAGCACACACATGGGTTTCGACCCCCGGGGTGGGGTACGACTTTTTGAGAAAATGGGTTGTTGGAGTAACGGGCGGATGAAGTCTAAGGCATTGAAAAAAAAAGAGATAATGGAGGCAGGCGGAGTTTGTCCGGAAATGTTGGGGCGAGTTATTGAAACGCCAGTTTCTAATCGAAATGCAGCTTCCTATTGAAAATGCAAGTTCTTATCGAAATGCAACTTCTTATCAAAACGCACATCCGTGCAACAGTTGGTTTACAAGGCTGATTTGTCGACTGAATTGGCATAGAGAATTTTGCGGATAGCTGTATTATTTTGGCAACTGCGATGTGTGGGCCGGGTATCAAACGTTCGTACAGTTCGTACAGGAGATTCACATGAGACGAGTGGTTGGAGTGTTGGTGGTTTTGGTTTTGATGCTGGGAATTCCGATGCGCGCGCAGGCGCCGACGCAAGGGCCGGAAGTGAAGCGGCTGGGATATTTTATCGGGACCTGGAAAGAAGTGGGCACGGCGCATTTGGGGTCGATGCAAGGGCCGGAAGGAAAAGTGACGTCCACTACAAAATACGAATGGCTGCCGGGCGATTTTTTCGTTGTGGGACATTCGGACACGATGATGTCGACGGGGCCGAACAAAGAAATGTCCGTGATGGGGTGGGACGACGCGAAAAAGATTTACACGTATCATTCGTTTGACAGTGACGGACAAGCGGATGAAGCGACGGGCACGCTGAACGGCGACACATGGTCATGGACGACAGATAGCATGGGCGGTTCGCCGATCAAGGCGCGCTTGACGATCAAGGAAGTCTCGAAAACTGAGTACACATTCAAGATGGAAATTTCGCAAGATGGAAGTACCTGGACGATGGCGATGGAATCGACGTCGACGAAGGTTGTGGCTCCTGCTGCGGCTGCACCGGTGAAGAAGTAGAATTTAGTTGGGATTGATTTTGAGGCGCGCGGCGATTTGGCGTTACGCGCCCGAAAGTAATCCAAATTCGTTACCGCATCTCCCGCCAACCCCCCTCCGCATCCCCAACCGAAAGCGCCATCACGCCACAAACCGAATCAATCCCCGTACAAACAAGTTTTTCTCGCACCCGAAGTTTCTCGTCCCCACTCTCATTCGGCCACGGAAAATTTAGCGTCGGCAAAAGAATTTCCGTGGCGCCAGAAAAAGTATTTTCTCCTCGGACCCACTGAATCGTCGCTGGTTCCGTCCGCGAAAGCAAAACATCGAAGTAAGCTGTTCCAGCTTTACTTCCTGGAACAGAAATATTCGTGACCTGCCGCACCGGAATTCCATTCTCAATTTTCACAGCGGCAAGAATTTGATCAAGCGGCTTCGGAACAGCCTTGAGCACGATCACCAATTCATTCTTGTATCCGGGAAGCGGATTGAGCGCCCAAGCCGCCGCCAGATATTTTTGCGCGCATTCCAGATCGCCCTGCCACGAACAGACATATCCGAGATTGCTCCAAGATGCCGCGAGTGCGGCCATTGTTTCCAAGTCGGCGAAAGTCGCGAACGTCGAACGACTTTGTGAGCTAATCGCTTCCTCGGACGCCACAGCTTTTTCGGCCCATTCGCGCGCCAAACGCGGTCTGGCGTGATAAGCAGTAAGCTCATAGGCCACACTCGTCCAGATCGCCGGGTCATTGTTGTGACGTGCCATGCGAATAAGATGGTCGGAGCCTTCTGAGTTACCGTTGCGGAGCTGCAAAGTTGCAATCGCGAATTGCGATTCCAAAGCGGCTTGTTCGGGATTGTCGATTCGAAGTGTGGGGCCAGCGTACAATCTCATGCCGAAAGCGGCGGCTAAAATCACAATCAGAATCCACGCGAATGGTCGCGCAAAATTCAGGGCAGCTCCAGCGCCAAAGCGAGCGGGCACAACCCAGGCTGCATCTTCGGAATTGAAATAGTACAAACCAAACTTCCAGCAATTATCTTGCGCGCGGTTCACCGTGCCTGCGGGCCGCTTGTAGTAAAGCAGAAGCGTCATCCACACGGCGGCGATTGGCATCATCACAATCAAGACGGCGCCGCTAATCACCCAGGCGTCGCTCGAACCGGCGCCGATTTGTTTTGGCATGCCCGGCGGATTCAATTGCATGATGATCAGAATCGCGGTCCCGATCCACGTCAGCGCGACGGTTGAAGACATTAGAAGTTTGCGATAACTCCAGCGGTCCTCGTCGTCGCCCCACTCGTTAATTCGCGAGTGAAAGCTAAACGCGTACGCAGACACCACGCCAGTGATACTCACAAGCGACGTCAACACCGGCAGCCAATACGCTTGCAGGAAAATATGCAGCGACCAAGCAATCGTCGGCGAATTTTCCGTCACTGGAAAACTGACGGCATACGGAAACGAGAGAGTCGTCCAGTGAGATCGCAAATAAAATGCGAAGATCCCAGCCGCTGCAAGCGGGACAAAAACAATCGGCCAGTAAAATAAGCTCCAAATAAGTGAAGGACTGTTGAGAGACGCTAAATCCGCGATCCGCACCGAGTCGGTGGGTGCGGCAAACGGCAACGTGTTGTTGCGCGCCCTCCAATATGCGAAGCGAACCGCGCAAGCCTGTAGCAATTCGAGCGGCCAAAAATGGTAGCGACGGATTGGCGGCAAGAGCTGCCGGAAGTACAACAGGAGAAAAGTACTGAATACGATTAACGTGCCGGTGAGAATAATAATTTCATGAATGTAGCGCGAGTCGATCTGCTGCCTGTCGGCGCTGTCTTCAAATTTATTGTCAACGCGAACACCGAAAAACGATGATTCGGAATTTCCCCATCGAGTAAGTGTTATCCATCCCCACGCGGCGGCGCACGGCGATAGTCCGCTCATCCAGATATCGTGAACTACGTCGGAAGGAGGCACTCTAGATACCCTCGGATGCTCCTCGAAGTTCGCGCGCAATTTGCCGCGGTGAAAAACCTTTAGCCTGGAATTCCGCGATCATCTCGCGCAACCTTTTCCGAAAAGACGCAGCCGATTTTTTTGTGTGCGTGGAAGAATGCGCTGCGGAGCGATCCGCCACGCGTGCACGCCGCCCGTGGCTAATATCCAACAATCCTTCCTGAGCAAGCGTGCGATAAGCCTCAGCAACAGTATTGAAGTGAACGCCCAGCTCAAGCGCCAACGCCCGAACGGAAGGCAGGGGCCGGTCTGCGGGTAATCGTCCCTCTACGATCAACACGCGCAACTGGTCGACAATCTGCCGATACGCCGGCGCGGCGCTCTTCGTGTCAATGCGAATCTGGTTTGTATCAGCCATAAGTACAGTGTACACATACAGTATACACTTATCAAGATTCGGAGTGCAAGCTGTAGGAGTGCCCCTCCTGGCTGTGCGCTTGTAAATTTCTCTGCTCTTTCTCTCTGCCTCTGCGTTCAGATCTCTCGAACACATCTACACGCTCGCCTCAACTTTCAACTGATTTGCCATGGAAGATTCCCCCGATAGATGTATCATTCCCGCCAACCGCCCCGGCGCGGGGTTAAATGCCAAGGAGATTTCGCATGAAACGGATGATTGGATCGGTTGCGATTTGTATTTTGTTGCTGGGAGTTTCGATTCAGGCGGAGGCTCCGCAAGGGGCGCCGAAACCCGGTCCGGAGGTGCAGAAGCTCGCGTATTTTGTGGGCAACTGGAAAGAAGAGGGCAAATCCACCGCGCACGGTATGGAGGGCCCGGTATCTTCAACGCAAAAGTGGGAGTGGGAGTCTGGTGGATTTTTTCTTGTGGGCCATTCGAGAAACAAATCGCCAATGGGTGAGTTTACGATCATGGCCGTGCTGGGATATGACCCGGCATCGAAAATGTACACGTATAACGTGTTCGACAGTTGGGGCGAAGCGTTTCTGGCCAAAGGCACAGTGAGCGGCGACACCTGGACTTGGACGACGGAGATACCAATGGGAGGCAAGACGATGAAGTCGCGCACGACCTGGAAGGAAATTTCTCCGACGAAATACATTTTGAACTATGGATCGTCTACAGACGGAGGCAATACCTGGTCGTCGGATATGGAAACGACGTTTACGAAAGTGATGGGTGGGGCTGCGGCGAAATAGAGATTGGAGACGGACAGATTTTAGGGCGCGCGGCGAATTGGCTACGTGACTTTTATTTGCATACAGGAGTACAAATGCGCCGATCAGGAGATCGGCGTTCCCGGGGATTATTTTCTGAGGCGACGCTGGACGGCGGGGCCGGTGAGTTCGCGAAGAGCGTCGGCGGCGATCCAGCGGGCGGTGGAAGAATCGAGCGCGCGGATTTGTTTGGCGGTGCGGATTGCGGCGCGATTGAGGGCGAGATTTCTTTTGCCGATATTGCGTAGCGCCCAGTTCACGGATTTTTTTACGAAGTTGCGATCGTCGCGGGATTCGCGGCGAATGATTTCGAGCGTGCGAATAAACTTCGCGTCGGGCGCGGATTTATCCTTGTAGGAAAGATAGGCGATTAGAGAAAATGCGGCGCGTTTGACGAATTCTTCTTTGCGGCTGCTCCATTCGATGGTTTTTTTCCATGCAGGCGCGGCGTGAACGAAAAGATCGCAGCAGGTTCCGTCCACAACATCCCAGGAATCAAAGTTGTGCGCCCAGCGATCCATTTGCGCGGCGGTAACTTTTTCGGGTTCGCCAATCATGCCGGCCAGAGATTTCGCTTCGTGAATTCCGGTTGCCCACAATTGAGTTGCGAGAGCGTGATTCTTGCCGATTGTTTTCGCAATGCGACGAAGTTCGGGGGCGGAAATTCCGTGGGCTTTTTCGATGCTGATGCCGAAGTAAGACATTTTCGCGCGGACTTTTGGGTTGGCGCGGGAACGGAGGTTGCGGAGGATGGAGGATTTGGTTGGAGAGGCGGATTTCATTTTTTGGCGTTCCTTCGGAAAAGAATATCATGCTGACAGAACCGCGAAAATATCTCCGCGCTGCTATGTGGCTAGCTGTTCGCCCCGCGGAGATGGCACCGCGCTAAGCCTGTCGGTGTCTATCCCATCCAGGAAATGTATTTGAGTGGTGAGAAAGTATGCGACTGCGGGGGTATTTATGCTGATGTTACTAATGCAAGATACTGTGACGTCTTGGGATCTAAATAGCATGACGGATACTCATGCGCTGTCGGAAGCTACCAAGCTTTATATATTGTTTCTGCTGGCTGCTTGTGTGGCGGGCGGAGTGAAGCTGATCGACGCGTGGCGAAATGCTGGGCGTTTGAGAAGGAACTCGGTGTCCGCACAGCCGGAATATTTTCGGATGTTGCTGACGCACAGCACCAGCCTGAAACGATGGACCCAGCTAACGATTCTTATGTGGGGACTCTGTTTATGCGTCAACGTGGCCAGCGATGTGACGCGCCTGGGAATTAATTTCAGGGAGATTCAAAATTCGTTTGCACTGCTCACGACGCTGAAGGAATATCTTGCATTCTCGACGATGGCGATGATCGTCGTGACATTCCTTTATTTAGTTCGGTGGAATTTGTTGACTCGGTTGGAGCGCGCGCGAGAGCCATACTGTTTACAAAGATTGAGAGTTTAATTTGAGCCGGTCATTTCGATTTTGGCGATGGCTGAAGTACGTTGCGGGGTCGCTGCTCGCATTGGTTCTGTTTGCGGTGATTGCGATTCATGTGCAGGAGCGGATCCTGCGTTATCGAGCCGAGAGTTTGTTGGGCGAAGTTCGCTCGCTGGAATTGCGCCAGGCTAGTTTTGCTGACGCTCAGGCAGTACTTCAGCGTTGGAAGCGGTGGGCGACTACTGAAGGAGAATGTTCCGAAGCGCACTGCCATATCAGAATTACACTTCAGGATTTCCCGCTGGATCTGCCGGAGAAATATGGATGGGGCATGAACTGGCCCCGTCGTGGTTCGATGCTTGTCGGCGGGCACCCGGCGCGAGTAATGGCTGAAATTTCCGTAGAGAATGGAATTGTTTCGGGAAAAGCTTTCTATCTCGGGATCCTTGCACCCGCGTATTCTGGCGCGCCGGGGTTAGCGTCAGTTGGCGAGTACACCGTTATTGGCGCGGCTGACAGCTCGTCTCGTATTGACCACCGGGATTGGGACGAGGGCGGAGCGTACTTCCATCCGGATTATTCGATTATTGTGCCCAGCGCGTGCGAGATTTGTGTGGCTGCGGTGGCGAAGTTCACACCGTATACGGAAGCGGGAGAAGTGCAGCGCTTGATGCAGTTCAATTTTTCCTGTCTCACTCAATGGACAACTTGCAGAATGCCGGTCGACATCATGCCGGTTGCATGGAGGGAGTATTCGGCTGACAAGGCGCGAATGACTTCAGCGACGCCGCCCGAGTGCGGGCGAGAGCGTGTTGAATTGGCCGGACGCGACTCGGAGAATGCGGCGATTGTGGATGTCGTTGTGAGCCGTAAAAAATCTGCAGATGATCAGGATGGAGATAAGGACATTGACCTTCGACTTTTGAAACGACTCAAGAGAGCGGAATTCTGGGAAGTTGGCACCTACCACAACGTGAGAATTTACGAGTCGCAAGCGCAGCTTGTCGGAGCGTCCGGATTGAACGCAATTCGTCCTGGTCTTCGACTGATTATTTTCTTCCAGAACTCAGAGCTTGGTAGTGTCACGTTGGATGAGTGCGGGGCGCTACCATTTACTCCGGAGAATTTGGCAGTTGTGACGAGGAGTGTGCAGCAAGACTACGGAGCGGTTTTGGCGGGGCACGAGAAGTAGAGCAGCTCGTGCGGATTTAGAGAACCTGGGTACGAAATTTGGTTTGTGGAGCGGGAAGGGATGGCCCGCGCGCGGAGAGTGGTCTGCGCGCGCGGGGACGGCTCGACGGAGGGTACCGTTATCCTGACGAGCTGGAGGGGATGTTATCATATTGATATGTTAATTCAATGGAGTAATAGAGAGTAGCCGGTGGATTTGTGTTGGGCATTGTCTTGATAAATTAAGGAAGGAAAGACCCCGGCGGCAGAAAACGCCGCCGGATATCCTTCGCTGCGCTCAGGATGACGTCAAAGACGGGTCTGGGCATGCACGCAAGAATGGCTGCGCTGGTTGAGGCGGCTTGTTGCTGATGGGGGCGCGGTGACTTATGTTAGGGGTGGATGCGCGGAGGGAATTCGTTGATGGGACGAGTGGCGGGAAATTTTGGGCGATTTGTGTTGGTGATGTTTGTGTTTGTTGGAGTGGCGTGGGGACAGGAGTTGGGTGGGATTTCGTTTGGAGTGGTGGAGGCGGGGAAATTTGATTCGATTCGACTTTTGCCGGATGTGAAATTTGCTGAGCCGGCAGAGCGTTTTCAACGCAGAGACGCAGAGGGCGCAGAGAAGGACGCGCGGAGAAGCGATGAGGAAGACGTTGCGGCGCTGCCGAAAAATTACACTGGAAACCTGGCGAACCCGCTGCGTCTATGTGCGATGCGGAGCGAGAGTCCGAACGGGCAGACTGCGCCGGTTAAAAAACCTGTGAAGCCCGCGGTACATCGGTTTTGGGATACGGAAAATATTTTGTTGTTTGCGGGAGTGGGGGCGGCACGTGGATTGGATTATGCGTCTACTTTGAATATTCGGCGGCGAGGAATTAATGAGGCGTTTTTGACGAACGCGATTGTGGACGATCATCCGGAGTTTGCGGCGATTGAAGTGGCTGCGACGGCGGCGTCGATTGGAGTTTCTTATATTTTTCACGCGACGGGACATCATCGGCTGGAGCGGTGGGTTTCGTACGTGCATATTGGAGTGGCGGTTGGCGGGGCGATTCGGAATTATGCGCTGAAGACGCCGCATCCGGGGACGTAGTGGCGGATTTGCCGGGGCCCTCAACGCAGAGGCGCAGAGGGCGCAGAGAAAGACGGAAGAGAAAAGACAACCTAAACGTCGGCAGCGAAAGGCGCCGCCGGATATCCTTCGTCCGCAGTGGCGGACTCAGGATGACGTCAACTTTAACGATAGGTTCAAATTCAGATTTAAATTTTAGAGGGCGAGTTGGCCGGAATATGTGATGCGGGCGCCATTGCCTACAACGATTTCGCCGATGCGGTAGAATTTTTCGCGGCGGCGCTTGAGATCAGTTTCGAGGGCGCGCAAATGCTTTTGAGGGACGATGAGGACCATGCCGACGCCCATGTTGAAAGTGGAGAGAAGTTCTTCGCGGTCGAGTTTTCCGAGCGAGGCGAGATAACTGAAGATGGGCGGAACGGGCCAAGATCCGAGATCAATTTTCGCGCGGACGGAACGGGAAAAAACGCGCGGCAAATTTCCGGGAATTCCTCCGCCGGTGATGTGAGCCATGGCGGAAATCCATCCGTGAGCGACGCCATTTTTTACGGTGGCGAGATAGCATTGATGCGGGCGCAATAATTCGGCGCCGATTTTATTGCCGACCTTGGGAACGTAGGTTTCGGGTTTCAATCCTTCCTGATCGAAAATTAATTTTCTGGCTAGAGAATATCCGTTGGTGTGGAGGCCTGTGGATGGAAGCGCGATGAGCGCGTCACCGGCTTTTACGCGATGCGGGCCGAGAAGTTTGCTGCGTTCGACGGCGCCGACGATGAATCCGGCGAGATCGTATTCGCCGGGCTTGTAAAAATCGGGCATCTGAGCGGTTTCGCCGCCGACTAACGCGCATCCGGTGGCGTGGCAGGCGCGACTGATGCCTTCGAGAACTTTTTCGACGACGACGGGATCCATTTTTCCGAGAGCGAGATAGTCGAGAAAAAAAAGCGGCTCGGCGCCAAGAGTTAAAATGTCATTGATGCAGTGATTTACAAGATCGCCGCCGACGGTGGAATGAACTCCCATGGCGAAAGCGATTTTTAATTTTGTGCCGACACCATCGGCGCTGGAAACGAGGAGAGGCTCTTTCCATTTTTTCAGATCGAGAGCGAACAACGCGCCGAACGCGCCGATGCCGCCGACGACTCCGCGAGTGAAAGTGCGCGCGGCGAGGCGGGCGATTTTTTGTTTGGCCTGATCGGCGAGAGCGATGTTGACGCCGGAGTCGACGTAGCGCATTCAGAGTGCCTCGAGCAAATTGTTCCGGATGAGGGCGCAGCAAGCAGCGCCCCTACAGATTCAAAATCAATTTAGAAAAAGTGAAAGAGGCGCCCCCAGCGGACGCGGCCGGGATGGATGAGGCAGCTCGCGTAAGCGGTGAAGCGTTCCATCAAGTGGCCTGGCTCCCAGGCGTCGGTGCGCGTTGATCCTTCGGCTTTTGGCGCGTCCACGGAGAGATAAATCATTACCGGCACACCGATGAGAGTGTCGCGCGGAGCGAATCCCCACCAACGACTGTCGTAGGAGTCGCTGCGATTATCACCCATGACGAAATAATTTCCGGGCGGCACTTTCCATGGGGGACGGTGATCGCTGGGAAAAGTGATTGGGACATCCGGCTCCTTCAAGTACGGCTCATCGAGACGCGCGTCATTGACATAGACATGTCCGTCGCGAATATCCACGGTGTCACCGGGAATTCCAATCACACGCTTGATGAGATCGGGTGCGCCTTCGAGTTGCGGAGCGCGAATAATTACAATTTGCTGGCGCTTGGGATTACGCCACAGCGGAACGTGCCAGGGCGTGAAGGGCAGGCCCATGTCATATCCGATGCGGCTCATGATGAGGTGATCGCCGACGAGCAAAGTATTTTCCATGGACTCGGAAGGAATTACGCGGGCCTGTCCGACGCATGAATAAATAAAAAGGAAGGCGAGAATAATCCAGAACCAGGCGATGGCTTCGCTTTTGACGCGCTGACCTAGCGGCTTCTGCGGAGTTGGTTCTTCTGGAGCTTCTTCAATTGTTGAGTCGACTTTAAGATTCACGCGTCACCGTAGGCTGGGATTCGTTGACATTATCGGAACTTTGCTGGGAATTATTTTGGTTATCGTGTTGGAGATTGTTGCGCACCTCGAGTTGCACGGGTGGAGTGGGATAAACGCCAGTGAAACAGGAAGTGCAGAAACGATTTTCATTGTCAGAAACAGCGTTGCGAAGATTTTCGATGGAAAGATAGCCGAGTGAATCGGCTTCAAGGAAACGGCGAATTTCTTCGACGGTTTGGGGCGAAGGATCGCCTTCGGCTGCGTTTGGCGCAGAGCTTGGCATGGTGATGGCGTCCGCTTCGGAAAGGCGCGGACGAAATTTGGAATCGGCGCTGGCGATTAATTCTTCGTGCGTGGGCGTATCGATGCCGTAGTAGCACGGAGAAATTGTGGGCGGCGAACTGATGCGTACGTGAACTTCTTTTGCTCCGGCTTCGCGGACGAGGCGAACAATTTTTCTGCTGGTGGTG
Source organism: Terriglobia bacterium (assembly GCA_963840515.1). GTDB lineage: Bacteria > Acidobacteriota > Terriglobia > Acidiferrales > UBA7541 > DASTCZ01. The sequence goes on along the minus strand of CAWIZI010000004.1, from coordinate 6,052 downwards.
CCGCGAACGATGCTGTCGTCAACGAGAACGACGCGCTTACCATCGAGAAGTCCGCGGACGGGATTTAATTTTAATTTCACGCCGAAATCACGAATGGCCTGCACGGGCTGAATAAAAGTGCGCCCGATGTAGTGATTGCGAATCAGGCCCATGCGGAAAGGCACGCCGGATTCGAGTGAATATCCGATTGCAGCGGGCACACCGGAATCAGGAACAGGAACGACGACGTCGGCGGGAACGGGATGCTGGCGCGCGAGAAGTTTGCCGAGATTTTCACGGCTGTGATGCACGCTGCGATTGAAAATTAAGCTATCGGGGCGCGCGAAATAGACATGCTCGAAAATGCAGTACTGATGCGGCTTGGGCGGCGCGAATCGGAATGACTCGAGTCCGGCGCGATTGATGCGCAGCATTTCTCCGGGCTCAATTTCGCGAATATATTTCGCGTCCAGCAAATCGAACGCGCAGGTTTCAGATGCGACCATGTAGGAATCGCCGAGCCGGCCGAGGCAGAGCGGACGGAATCCGCGAGGATCGCGAATGGCGTAGAGTTCGTCACGCGTGAGAATTACGAGCGAGTAGGCGCCATCGACTTGATTGAGCGCGTCCGCAATTGCGGACGACAAATTTCTGGCGGAACTGCGCGCGATGAGATGAACGATGACTTCGGTGTCGCTATTTGTTTGGAAAATGGAGCCGCGATGTTCGAGTTTGCGGCGCCACTCGGCGGCATTGGTGAGATTTCCATTGTGGCCGATGGCGAGCTTGCCTTTGCCGCAATCAATTACGATGGGCTGCGCATTCATCAGGCCGGTGTCACCAGCGGTGGAATAACGCGTGTGGCCGATGGCGGAATCGCCGGGAAGAGTGGCGAGACGCTTGGGATCGAAAATATCTGCGACGAGTCCAAGACCTTTTGCGACGTGAAGATCTGCGCCGTCAGAGGAACAAATTCCGGCGGCTTCCTGTCCGCGATGCTGCTGAGCGTAAAGGCCGAGGTAGGAAAGTTTCGCGGCTTCAGGATGCGCGAAAACGCCGAAGACTCCACAGTGATCGTGGAAGTGGTCGTCGTCGAATTGGAATTGCTGCGTCACGTTTTTTGAATCGACCCCTCGGATGAATCGTCAAAAGTTTCCCTGGCCGCGGACGACATCAGCCAGAGCAGCGCGAAAAACCAGAACGCCAGCGCGGCGAACGGAAACCATTTTATATCTTCGTAAACGCCAATTGCGCTGAAATTCCAATAACCGAAAATGGCCCACAGACCGAACGAAAAAGTTCTGGCCCAGCGGAGACGGCGAGCGAGGCCGTAGGCTCCGGTGAAAAAAGCGATTCCGGCGAACGTGTAAATGGCGTCATCGGAATTGAAAACAATTATCGCCCTGTTGGCGTGCGCAACAAAAATTCCGTACCAGATATCGTAAATGGAAAACGCGCCCGCCAGAGTCCACAATACCACGACAAACCAGCGACCGAACTTTCCCGCAATGTTCATTTTACCTGAAGATGGGCGCTGTGCCCTGGCACGTGCAGCCGACAAAATCAAAAACAAGGTCAAGAACCCCACGTTCGCCCGCTGCGCGGGTCGAACATGGGGCACCCCACTTTGACCCCGCGATTCCACCCATTAGATGCTGCGAACTGCTCATCCGGCCATTAGCTTTGGAAATGAGCCGGTCCAAGCATCGCGCAATTTGGCGCATGGGGCGGAGATGGCGTCGTGTCCGCTGAGCTTAATTTGGAAATCGCCCCGCGTAACGCGCCCGATGTCGTGAATATCCAACTCATATTCTCTCGCAAGGTCGCGGAAGCGGGCAAGTTTTTCGGGGCTGACGCTGACGATGGCGCGCGCGCCGCGTTCGCCGAAGAGCGTTACTTCGCGCGGCTCTTTGGAATTCAAGGAAATTTCGGCGGAAAGGCCGTCGGAAGCGAAACAACTTTCCGCGAGAGTTACGGCGAGGCCGCCATCGCTGACGTCATGCGCTGAATGGAGAAGATTTTCGTTTGCGCAGGCGACGAGAAATTCGATGAGAAGTTTTTCGGCGGCGAGATCGACATTGGGTGGCGCGCCGGCGGCGATGTTGTGAAGAGCGAATGCATATTCAGAGGAGGAAAATTCGCGACGCGCGTCGGCGACGGGCGGAACTTCTAGAGCGTGAGGTTTGTCGTTGCGTTGACCATCGAGAAGAAAAAGAATGTCACCTTCGTGGCGGAAGCCCATGCCGATGGCGTGCGATGCATCATCGAGAAGGCCGAGGACGCCGAGAATGGGAGTGGGATAAATAGATTGGCCGAGCGTGTCATTGTAAAAGCTGACGTTGCCGCCGGTGATGGGAACTTTCAGGGCGGTGCAAGCTTCGGCGATACCGTCAATGCATTCGCTGAATTCCCACATCACTTCGGGCTTTTCGGGATTGCCAAAATTCAAGCAATTTGTGGCGGCGCAGAGGATGCGCGCCGCTGCAGGCGATGTTGCGCGCGGCTTCGGCGACGGCGGCTTTTGCGCCTTCGCGTGGATTGAGCCAGCAGGCGCGGCCGCTTCCGTCGACAGTGAGGGCGAGAGCGCGATTGGTTCCTTTGACGCGAAGGACAGCGGCGTCACTTGCGCCGGGGCCGGCGAGAGTATTTGTGCGGACCATGGAATCGTATTGCTCGAAAATCCAGCGCTTGGATGCGATGGCGGGCCACGCCAACAACTTCAGAAAATCTTCTGTGAAATTGTTTCCCGGCGCGGCGAATTCGATTAGGTGACCTGTGCCGCGTTCAGTTGTAGGCGCGGCGATGGGACGTTGATAGACGGGCGCTTCGTCAGCCAGAGCTTTTGCGGGAATATTTGCGGCGGTATTTTTTTTCCAGACGACACGCATCATGCCGTCGTCGGTAACGTGGCCGACTTCGACGGCGTCGAGTCCCCACTTGGCGAAAACTTCGATGACTTCGTGCTCGCGTCCGCGCGTGGCGACGAGCAACATGCGCTCCTGCGATTCGCTGAGAAGCATTTCGTAGGGAGTCATGCCGGTTTCGCGTTGCGGCACGCGATCGAGATCGAGTTCGATGCCGACTCCGCCACGCGAAGCCATTTCACAAGTGGAGCTAGTGAGTCCGGCGGCGCCCATATCCTGAATGGCGACAATGGCTCCGGTGCGCATCGCTTCGAGACATGCTTCGAGAAGAAGTTTTTCGAGGAACGGATCGCCGACTTGAACGTTGGGGCGCTTCTGTTGAGATTCTTCCGTGAATTCCGCACTCGCTAACAAAGACGCGCCGTGAATTCCGTCGCGTCCAGTTTTTGCGCCGACATAAAGCACGGGATTACCGGTGCCGCTGGCGCGCGCGAAAAATAAATCCTCGCGGCGGGCGATGCCGAGAGCTAGCGCGTTCACCAGAGGATTGCCGGAATAACATGGCGCGAAGGCAACGTCACCGCCGACGGTGGGAACGCCGAAACAATTTCCGTAGAAGGCGATGCCGCCGACGACTCCGTTGAGAATGCGGCGATTCTTTGCGGCGTCGGAATTATCGGATAAATCGGTTTTAGTTACGGGGCCGAAGCGGAGAGAGTCGAGGACAGCGATGGGGCGCGCGCCCATGGTGAAAACATCGCGCAGAATTCCGCCGACCCCTGTGGCGGCGCCCTGAAGCGGCTCAACGTAGCTGGGATGATTGTGCGATTCGATTTTGAACGCGGCGCAGAGGCCGTCGCCGATATCGACGACGCCCGCATTTTCGCCGGGGCCTTGCACGACTTGCGGGCCTTTCGTGGGAAGTCGGCGGAGATGAACGCGGCTGGATTTGTAGGAGCAATGCTCGCTCCACATCACGCTGAAAATTCCGAGTTCGGTGATGTTTGGATCGCGTCCGAGAATTTTTTGTACGCGCGCGTATTCTTCGGCGGAAAGACCGTGCTCGGCGGCGATTGTTGCGGTGACTTTGATTTCGGTTTCGATCATTGATTTAGAGTGAGCCATTTATTTATTAATTTCCTGAGGGCCTTTCGATATGGTCGATCACGATTACTTCGACGGGGCCTTTTCCCTGCTCCAATTTCAGGCCGAGTTGCTGCTGGATAGCTTCAAACAGAAACGGTAAATCAGAATCCGGCCAAGGGCGGCCGTTGAGAGTATCGTCCGGTAACGGCCGAGCTACTGCAAATTTAAGAGTGTAATCAAAATTTCCCGTTAGGCCGGTTTTATCCAGCACGGTGCGGCTCAACGGCCTGCCTAAGAGTGGGAGCAAACTGGAAATGGGCGTTCCTTGAGATGTGATACTTGTCGTAAAAGGGGTTGAACTTGAACTGATATTCTGTCCCATCGTGCTGCCGCGGCCTTTGACTCCATTTTCATAGGTGTCACCGAGTTTCGCTTGCCGAAGTTTGGATCCGTTCTTTGCAATGACCAGAAAATAAACTGGAAGATCCCGCGTTTCGCGATGGGTCGTAAGTTTCAAGCGGTCGGCGAGAAGTGCTTGAAGCATTTGGTGGCGCGCGAGTGTACGATCTTCGACCTTGAGTTTCTGCAAAGCGTCGGCTGTCTCGGCGTCCATCTTCGCGTCGACGACATATCGTTCGGAATTAAGCCAATCCGGGCCACCGACGAGTTGAAAATTTAGAATGTTGTACGCGCTTTGAATGAGTACGGCAACCGTGGTGTTCGTAGCGACGTAGCCGTCCGATGGATTGCTGGTGGAAGAGCTGGTGTGGTCAGACAGATCTGGTTTGATGGATGCGACTTCGTATTCAAATTTAGCAGGTGCGGCGTTTGTGTTTTGAGCTTGAGTTTGAGCGCGGCAGCTGAATGCAATCGCGAGGGTGAGCGTGAGAAGAGTCGCGAAAACTGCGAGACGATTTGCAAGTGCGTTGCGATACATTTGCATATCAGACGCGCAGCGCGGGTGCCGCAGCTTGCGCCGCTTTTGGATTTGCGGCGGCGGATTCGTGTTCGGTGAACCATTGGAGCAGCGACTGGAAAATGATTAGGCCGTCGGCGGAGCCCAGCGAAATTTCGGAAGCGCGCTCGGGGTGGGGCATCAGGCCCAGTACGTTGCGTTCGCGGTTGCAGATGCCGGCGATATTTGCGATGGAGCCATTGGGATTTGCGGCGGCGCCTTCCCGGCCGTCAGGGGTCGTATAACGGAAAATAATTTGATTGTTTCGCTCGAGCGCGTCGAGAGTTGCGGGATCGCAGAAATAATTTCCCTCGTTGTGTGCGATGGGAGATTCGATAACTTGCCCGACTTGAGCGGCGCAGGTGAAGGGCGTGTCCGTGGCTTCCACGCGAATATGAACTGGCAGGCAGCGGAAACGCAGGCCTGCGTTGCGAAGCATGGCGCCGGGAAGAAGTCCGGCCTCGAGAAGAATTTGAAATCCGTTGCAGATGCCGAGAACGATGCCGCCCGCGCGCGCGAATTTTTCTATGCTGCGCATGACGGGCGAAAAACGCGCGATGGCTCCGCAGCGAAGGTAGTCACCGTAGGCGAATCCACCGGGAAGAATTATTGCGTCCGAGCCGGCGAGATCGGCGGACTGATGCCAGATAAATTCGGCCTGCTGGCCGAGCACGTGATGGGCGACGTGGAAAGCGTCATCATCACAATTGGAGCCGGGAAAAACGACAACGCCGAATTTCATGCGCTCCTCCGCGCTGAAGCGAATGCTGATATTACCGCTGAAAAGGGGTCTGGGGAATGCGACAAGAGTGAATTATAACATATGCGGTGCGGGGGGTTGGAGAGGGGGATTTAGTGGCACCGCGGCTTGACAGGTTCGGTCGGAAACGCGAATGTTGCTGTCATTGGGTTGACGCAGTGGAGCAATCCGAAGCGGAGACGTTTAATGAACGCAACAAAACTCATTTTGATTGCATTTTTATTTTTGTGTCCTGGAAGCGCGCTGGCGCAGTCGGTCGAAAAGGATCCTGTTGCGGTCGTTGAGATTGGGGGAGCTGCGAACTGGAATTTTAGAGGCGGCGGAACAAGTTTTGGTCCTACGGTGGCGGTTGAGGTTACGCCGATAGAGAACTGGCTGGAACTTGAGGCGGGAGTTACGCCGCTGTTC
>CAWIZI010000003.1:0-30535 GCA_963840515.1 Terriglobia bacterium | reverse complement strand
TCCACCCAGGGAATAAATTCTCGAGAGCCGCGCGACGCGCGTCCAACGGAACGCGCAGGACGCTCCTTGCCCGCGTCGGCGGAAAATTTCTCGACAATGTTTTGCCGTGCGAGGAAGTGATTGCCGGTGACCTCGATTTGATCGAGGCTCGCAAGGGCGACGCGCGGAGAATATAGAAAGAAGCTGCCCGCTTCGTAGAGCACGAAGCCGCCAACGAGCAACCCAGCGCCCAGCACCATCGCACGGCGGTAGAACGGCCAGGTGCGCTTGCCGAACTTGCGCCTGCGAATTTCGACCGGCTTCTGCCGGCGAAGATATCGCGGCTCTTCGTCAGCTATGACTTCGTGAGAGATGGCTTCTTGTTCGCTCGCCATAGTCGCTTCTCAATAAAAGTATCGTACAGCTCCGGTGTCACTTCCAAACTACGACTTCACTTCCAGATTACGACTTCCTCTTCAAGCGTGACTCCATAAGTTTGGTGGACGCGCTCGCGCATGGTTTCGATAAGTGAAAGCATTTCCGCGGCCGAGGCGTGGCCCCCATTCGTGAAAAAATTGGCGTGGCGGTCGCTGACGCGCGCGTCACCAACCTGGAAACCCTTCAGACCCAATTCATCCAGCATCCTTCCGGCGCTGGCGCCCGGAGGATTCTTAAAGATGCAGCCCGCGCTTTTCTGATTGAGCGGCTGGCTGGCACGCCGCTTCTCATTGCAGATACGGATTCCGGCAAGAATTTCGCGGTAGGGTTTGGAGGGCAGCTCCAGTTTCACCGCGAGCATAATATCATCGGGCGCAAAAGAAGTGTGACGATATTCGAAGTGAATTTCATTTCCCCGGAGGGTGACCAAGGAACGGCTTTCGGCGCGATACATCTCGACCTCCTTAACATATGTGCCGATTTGGGTGCCATAGGCGCCTGCGTTCATGCGCAGTGCTCCGCCGATGCTGCCGGGCACGCCAATCAGACCCTCCATGCCGCCGAGATTATTTTTCGCGCAAAAGGTGACAGTGCGGCCAAGATCGGCCGCGGCGTCCACGTACGCGAAATTGCCTTCGAGACGGACTTCCGGTTCCGGCTTCACCAGATGGAACATGACCCAGGGCAATTCCCCGTCGCGGATCAGAAGATTGCTGCCGCCGCCAAGAAATTTGTGGGAGTAACCACCGGCGTCGAGCAGTCGCACCAGCTCCGGCAAGATGGCATGGCGCTTGATTAGCAGAATATCTGTCGTGCCGCCAATGCCGAGCGACGTGTACTCGGTCAATGACGCACCTTCGAGGCGGTCGACGTCGAGATTCGGGAGAGCAGCAAGAATTTTGGCGTCTTCAATTCGCATTACGTTTTCAAATTACCGCCAACAATTTATTCTTCGGGTAAGAAGTTCGGCGCAACCCTCGCGTTCAGCACCATCAGCCATCTCACCCGGACGCTCGGCCAACATTTCCTGCGCCAATCGTCAGGATTGCGTCGCCTGAGCGCGCTTCCTTGAGCAAATAATCGATCCCGTCCTGCATGGAACTCCGATACACGACATGCTTGTGACCTGCTTCACGAATCGCTGCCGTCAACGCTTCAGAAGAAATGCCGGGAATGGGAATTTCGCTGGCGGCGTAGATGTCGGTCATCACCAAAACGTCGGCGTTATTGAAGGTGCGGCAGAATTCATCCCACATGTGAAGCGTGCGCGAAAATCTGTGCGGCTGGAACAAAGCCAGCACGCGATTAAATTTGCAAAGGCGCGCGGCCTCAAGCGTGGCGCGAATTTCAGACGGATGATGTCCGTAATCGTCGATCAGCGTAATTCCGTTGATGACGCCCTTCACGTCAAAGCGCCGTCCAACTCCTGTAAACGCCGCGAGACCTTCGCGAATTAAGTCCGCGGGAACGTCAAGATAGAGCGCGACAGCCGCAGCTGCAGCGGCGTTGCGAATATTGTGCATTCCCGGAGGCGCGGCCAGATGAAACATACCTAGATCGTCGCCGCGATACGTAAGCCGGAAATCACTTTGCAAACCCGTGTGAACGATGTCCGTGATCACAAGATCGGCCTGGCTGCTGGTGCCGTATGAAATTACTGGCCGCGTTACGCTTGGCAAAATCGCCTGCACGTTCGGCTCATCCATACAAAGAATTGCGGAGCCATAGAACGGCACGCGATTCACAAATTTTGTAAACGCGTCCTGAATATCTTCAAGCGAGTCGTACTGATCGAGATGCTCACGATCAATTGAAGTAACGACAGCCACGACCGGCGCGAGCAAAAGAAATGTGCGGTCGCTTTCATCAGCCTCCACAACCATGTACTCACCTTTGCCCAAACGCGCCGTAGTCCCCGCCTGATTCACGCGCCCGCCAACCACGAACGTCGGATCCAAATCCGCCGCAGCAAGCACTGACGCGACCATCGAAGTAGTCGTGGTTTTTCCATGCGCGCCGGCAACCGCAATCCCATATTTCAGCCGCATCAGTTCCGCCAGCATTTCCGCGCGCGGAATCACAGGAATTTTCAGTCGATGCGCTTCCACAACTTCCGGATTTTCTTTGCGCACCGCCGAACTGGTAACAATCACATGCGCTCCAGAAACATTTTCCGCGCGATGCCCTTCGTAAACAGTTGCTCCGAGATTTCCAGCCGGTCCGTAATCGGAGAAAGTTTCGAGTCAGAGCCGGACACGTTGTATCCGAGCGTCAGCAAGACTTCCGCAATTCCGCTCATGCCAATTCCGCCGATTCCCACCATGTGAATGCGTTTAAAATTGTGAAATGTAACCATCATGGCCGTGCCACCTGTTCGATCAAGTTGACGATCTCCTGCGTCGCGTCAGGACGCGCAAATTTTCGCGCCTTCGACGCCAACGCCGCCAGTTCATTAGGCTGCGCAAGCAATCCCAATATTTCTTGAGCAAGCCGCGCTCCATTCAATTCAGTTTCAGTGAGCACGCGCGCCGCGCCATCATGCTCCAGCGCCTGTGCATTCTTCAGTTGGTGATTATCCGACGCGCCCGCAAAAGGAATGAAAAGCGCGGCGCGTCCGACAGCAGCGATCTCCGCGATGGTAGTTTGTCCCGCTCGCGAAATCACAAGGTCCGCCCACGCAAGTCTCTCCGGCATGTCGTTCAAGAACGGACAAACCTGCGCGATCAATCCCCGCAGCCGCGTATGCCGCGCGAACATCTTCAAATTCGCGCTCGCCGGTCTGATGCACGATCTGCAAATTTTCTTTCTGCGGCGCTAAATGTTGGAGTGCGTCCTTCATCGCGCGATTGATAGGCCGCGCGCCCTGGCTGCCACCTGTAATAAGGATGCGGAATGGCGCCTCGGGTTTCCGTGGTGCCACATATTGAAATTCCGCGCGCACCGGACATCCCGTCATCACCGCTTTGTGTCCCCAGGCTCGCGCAGTTTCTTCATATCCAGTTGCAATGCGCGTCGCAAATCGCGCGAGTATGCGGTTCGTAAATCCCGGCGCGGCGTTCGGCTCAAATATCACCACCGGAATCCTTCTCAGCGCCGCCAATAATAAAACCGGACCCGCGGCGTATCCGCCCATTCCAAACGCCGCCGTAAACTTGTGCCGCCGCAAAATCGCTGCCGAATCCCACATCGCCGGCCCCAGCATCCCAATGCTGCGGACAAGTTTCATTCCGCCCGATCCCTTTAATCCGACCGAGCGAATTTTTTCCAGCGGCAGTCCTGCCTGCGGCACTAACTTATTTTCCAGTCCACGATCCGTTCCCACGAACACCGCTTCCCTCCCTTCGCCGCGCCGCAACCATTCTTTGGTCACAGCCAGCGCCGGAAAAACGTGTCCGCCTGTTCCGCCACCCGCCACTAACAATTTCGTCACCTCAGTACCTGCTTGCTTTCACCTTGGTCCAAAATATTTCGCGCGATCAATCCGCGTGCCTGCTCATTCCGTGCGCGCCTGACTGACTAATATTCAGCAGCACTCCGGTAGCCAACAGCATCACCAGCAAACTCGATCCGCCATAACTGATAAACGGCAGCGGAATTCCTTTGGTCGGCAACATTCCCAGAACCACGCACAAATTAATCATCGCCTGACTCGCAACCATCGTCGTAATTCCCAGCGCGATCAATCTCCCGAATGGATCGAGTGATTCCAGCGCCGCGCGCATTCCTCTCCAAGCGTAAACAGCGAAAAGTGCCAGCACAATAGCACCACCGATGAAACCCAGTTCTTCACAGATCACCGCGAAAATAAAATCCGTGTGCGCTTCAGGCAAATAAAAAAGTTTCTGCCGGCTTTCCATCAAGCCGACACCGGTTAATCCGCCGGAGCCAACCGCAATGAGCGACTGAATTAGCTGAAATCCTTTTCCTTGCGGATCGAGATTGGGGTGCAAGAAGGCAATCAGGCGCTCCCAGCGCCACGGCACAAAAATAATCAGATACAAAACATATGGCGTCACAACTGCGCCCGCCGCCGCGATAAATTTCATAGAGACACCGGCTACGAACATCATCGCCAGCGCAATCAAGAATATTTCGATCGCCGTACCCAGGTCCGGCTGCTTCGCAATCAACGCGGAAACCACCATCACTGGAGCAAGCGCCGGAACCAGCGTGTGGCGAATATCATTCATGCTATTTTCGCCGGCGCGCATGCGGCGTTCCAGAAACCACGCGAGATACGCGATCACCACGAGTTTGGCGATTTCAGAAGGCTGAAATCCAACGCCACCAAAAGAAATCCAACGATGCGTCTCGTGATGCTTATCTAGAAAAAATACTCCGACCAGAAGAAGGATCACGATGCCAAATCCACCGAAAATAACAGCGGGCTTGCGGAGAAAACGATAATCAATATTCATCAGCGCGAACATTCCGCCAACGCCGAGAACCAGAAACGCAAGTTGCCGCAGCAGAAAGTGATACGAGTGTCCATAATCTGCGCGCGCGGTTACAGCGGACGCGCTGAAAACCATCACCGCGCCAATCAAACAAAGCGCGACGGTCGAAATAAAAAGCCAGCGATCGGTTTCGAGTCTTCGGAACATTATTTAGCTCGCCTTGGCGCGACCATCCGCGGCGAATTCCTCCTGAAGTTGGCGTACACGCTGCTTAAAAACTCGTCCGCGATGCTCGTAATTTTGAAACTGATCGAAACTCGCGCACGCCGGCGCAAGTAAAACCGTATCCCCCGGCTTCGCGATTTCTGCCGCGCGTGCAACAGCGCGCTCAATAGTTCCCGGCGTTTCCACCGAGACCGATCCCGCAATTTGTCCCGCGATCTTTTCCGCCGCCGCACCGATCAGCAGCGCCTGCTTCGCGTGTTTCTTCAAAGCATCGCGCAGTAAAGTGAAATCGCCGCCCTTATCTTTTCCGCCAAGAATCACCAATAGATTCGCAGGAAATGCGTCCAGCGCTTTCAAAGTCGCGTCCACATTTGTAGCCTTGGAATCATTGAAGTAGCTGACGCCATTTATTTCCGCCACAAATTCCAGCCGGTGTTCCACCGCCGCGAAACTGCGCACTGCGCTCGCAATCGAACGTGGCGCGACGCCTGCAAGAAATGCCGCAGCAGCAGCGGCCATCACATTTTCGACGTTATGCTCGCCGCGCAATCCAATGTCCTCGCGCTTCAGCAGAACAGTTTCGTCGCCGTCGCGACGCAGAATAATTTGATCGTCGCGCAGAAAAACTCCACTCGCTACGCGCTTCGTGCGGCTGAACCAGAACACGCTCGGCTTCACCGGAGTAAGCTGCTGCGCGCCTTCATCGTCAGCGTTCAAAATCGCCGCGTCGGATCCCATTTGATTCTCAAATATCCGCGCCTTCGCTTTTGCATACGCCTCAAGCGAAGGATGCCGATCAAGATGATCCGGCGTCACATTCAGGAGCACCGCAACGTCGGGACGAAATTGATCAATCAATTCCAATTGAAAACTGCTTGCTTCCAAAACCGTGACGCTGCTGTCACTCGTCTCACTCACACGTGAAATCAGCGGCGTTCCGATATTTCCGGCGACAATCGTCGGAATTCCCGCGCTCTCAAAAATATGACCAACTAAAGCCGTCGTAGTCGTCTTGCCATTTGATCCAGTAATCGTCACAAGTTTTCCGCGCAAAAATCGCCACGCCAATTCGATTTCGCTCCAGATCGAAATCTGCGCCGCGCGCGCTGCCTGTAACTGTGGCAACATCGGCGGCACTCCAGGACTTGGAATTATTAAATTCTGCGCCAAAAAAGTTTCTTCACGATGTCCGCCAAGTTCAAGCGCAACCCCAGCCGCAATCAATTTTTCCGCGGCATCGCCAACTTCGGATGCAGACCGTCCCTCGGTAGCCGTGACAATCGCTCCGCGCGCCGCGCAGAAAAGCGCCGTTGCAATGCCCGTGCGCGCCAGTCCAACAACCAGCACGCGCTTGCCGTCGAGTTCAATTCCCGGTTTCACTCATTCACTCCAAGCTTTCCAGTCTCTTCAGCTATCGCAACTTCAAAGTCGTCAGCGCAAACAGCGCAAATATCAGCGCCGCAATCCAAAACCGCACGATAACTTTCGATTCACTCCAACCCGCCAATTCAAAATGATGATGCAGCGGCGCCATCCGAAAGATTCGCTTTCCAGTAAGCCGATATGATGCCACCTGCAAAATCACAGACAGCGCCTCAATCACGAAAACTCCGCCAACGAAAAAAAGTAAAACTTCCTGCTTGATGATCACCGCAATCACGCCAAGTGTTCCGCCAAGTGCAAGTGAACCCACATCGCCCATAAAAACATCCGCTGGATGCGCGTTGTACCAAAGAAATCCCATCGACGCGCCCACAAGCGATCCGCAAAACACAGTGAGTTCGCCGGCGTGCGGGATATATTGAATATCCAGATAGCTCGCAAATCGCGCGTTGCTCGTCAAATAAGTAAGAACCGTCAGCGCCCCCGCCGCGATAATCGTGCAACCAATTGCAAGACCGTCCAGACCGTCGGTAAGATTCACCGCGTTCGACGAACCAACCACCACAACGATGATAAAAAGCAAAAACGGCACGAACGCCAGCGGCCAGAAATATCGAGACGCGAGAATGCTGTGAACAACCAGATCGGGCTGAAAGTTTTTGAAGAACGGAATCACAAGCTGGGTCGAATAAACTCCACGATTCAGCAGCACAAGAAGAACCACGCCCGCCAGAAGGCTCGTCAAAATTTGATACGCCATCTTCGCGCGCGCCGAAAGCCCCTTGTTATGTTTCCGCACAACTTTTTTGTAATCGTCGATGAAACCAATCGCGCCGAACGCCAGCATCGCGCCCAATGCGAGCAGGACATACGCGTTTTTCAAATCCGCCCAAAGCAATGTCGGAACCGCCGTCGAAATTACGATCAGCACTCCACCCATCGTCGGAGTTCCAGCTTTCGCCTGATGGCTTTTCGGCCCTTCTTCGCGAATAAACTGTCCGATCTGCAGCGCCTGCAATTTGCGAATCACCCACGGCCCCAGCACCAGCGAGAGAAACAACGCAGTTAGGCTCGCGTACGCCGTGCGAACAGTAATGTAGCGGAAGACGTTTAACGCCTTGAAGTATGGCCGCAGCACTTCGTAAAATAGGTAGTAAAGCATTTCAGTGCCGCCCCGCTTCACTCGTGCACTGCGGCGTACGAATCGCGCAGCGCATATTTCGCGCGAATCGCTTCGACGATGCGCTCCATGCGCACGCCGCGCGAACCTTTCACGAAAATTAAATCGCCCGGCTTCGATCATCGCGGAGACAAATTCCGCCGCTTCCTGCGAGACGTCGAAAAATTTCGCGTATTGCGCGAATGCGCGCCGCACTGATCGCCGCGCGCACAAGTTCCGCGGCATGGCCTCGCACGCCAATAATCCAATCCAATTTTCTTCGTCGCCGCATATCGGCCAGCTTCCGCTGTGCAGTTCCGCAGACGTCCGGCCGAGCTCGAACATTTCGTCCGCGGCCAGAATCCTGCCGCTGATATCCCGGCGTGTTCGCGAACAAATCAATCATGCTCGTCATCGCCGTCGGGACTCGAGTTGTAACGAATCGTTGATAACCGTAAATCCTTCGTCGAAACGTAAAACTTCTCCGCGCATCGCGCCGGTTTCATCCGCGGCAAAACCTCCGCGGCCTCTCGCGCGCCAATTCCCCAAACACTTGCCGCAGCCAACGCGCCCAGCGCATTCGTCACGTTGTGCCGCCCAACCAGCGAAAGTGCCAGCTCTCGCGCGTCCCTCCGGCGACACGAACGTAAAGCGCTACCTTCCGCACCACGGTCCTCAATTTCTTCCGCGCGAAAATCCGCCTCAGCGACAACGCCAAACGTAATCACGCGCCCGGCGCAACGCCGCCATGCGCATCACGCGCTCGTCATCCGCATTTAGAACAGAAACCGTATCGCGTCCCGGCAAATTCTCAATCAATTCGCGCTCGGCTAATGCAATCTCGTCCACATCTGCGAAAAATTCCAAGTGCTCGTGGCCACGCGCGTGATCACGCCAACTTGTGGCTCAGCAATCGCCGTCAGACGCGCAAGTTCGCCGCGCCGCGACATTCCCAGCTCGACGACCGCAGCTTCATGTTCCGGTTCGAGCTTCGCCAACGTCAGCGGCAAGACCATATTCGTTATTTAAATTTCCCTCCGTCTTCAATACGCGAAATTTCGCGGCCACAAGGGCCGCCAGGATTTCTTTGGTTGTAGTTTTGCCGACCGAACCGGCAACCGCTGCGACGCGCCCGCCCCATTCCGTGCGTATCGCGTGCGCCAAGTTGCTGCAAGCGCTGCCAAGCGTTTCCGGACACTGCGAAAAGCTTCTCGCGAACTCCCGCCGGATAATCAGCGAACCGCGCGCCTGCCACCACCGCCGCGCCGCTCCGGCGGAGAGAACTTGCGCCACGAAACCGTGTCCATCATGACGCGGCCCGTGTATCGCGATGAACAGCTCTCCCGCGCCCACCGAACGAGAGTCAATCGACACACCGGCCAGCCGGGCCACGGGATCGAGGCCGGCGGGAACCGTAACTCCCAGCGCGTGCGCCACTTGCTGAATCGTCCACCGCATAGCGTCTCGTGAGGGCTGGGCCTCAAAGTCGAATTTGCTCCTGCTCCGAACATCTTGAGCGCCGGCGCGGAATCGTTCCAGCCGGATTATTTCGTTCTCGTTTCCATACCCACGTTCACAAAGCAAACGGACGCGCCACTTCGCGCTCGTCAAAGTGAACGGGCCCTTCCTTCATAATCTGATAAGTTTCATGTCCCTTGCCGACCAGCAGAACAATGTCTCCGGCGCGTGCTTCATCAAATGCAATTCCGATGGCGCGCGCGCGATCCGGTTCCACGCGATAAGGTGTACGCGTGCGTTGCACACCAACGACTGCATCGTTGATTGTTCGCAACGGATCTTCGCGTGCGCGGATTATCCACGGTCAGCACCACGAGATCGCTCGCACGTCCCGCCGTTTCGCCCATCGCGGGACGTTTCGTGCGATCGCGGTCGCCGCCATTCCCAAATAAAGTGATGAGCCGTCCTTCGGGGTGAAGCTCGCGTGCGGTCACCAGAAGCTTGCGCATGGAATCGTCAGTGTGCGCGTAATCCACAATCACCAGGAATGGCTGGCCACAATCAATGCGCTCAAACCGTCCCGGAACTGCGTGGAGTTTCGCAATGCCTTGTTCGATCATTTTCGAGCCTGAAATTTCCGAGCGCCAACCCCGCGCCAATGGCCGCAAAGAATGTTGTAGACATTGATGCGGCCTACGAGCGGCGAACGAACTTCGATCTTTCCGCTCCGGAGTTTGCGCCGTGAACCGCAAGCCGGAAAATGAAAGCTTGAAATTGCGCGTTGTAATTTGCGCGCCATTGGTGAGCCCGTAGGTCAGCGTGCGTTCAGCGAGCCCCACAAGCTCCTTCCCGCGCGCGTCGTCGGTATTAATCACACCGACGGATGGCTTGCCCGCGCCAGTGCCTTCAAATAAGCGGCGCTTGGCGGAGAAATAGCCGTCGAGATCTTTGTGATAATCAAGGTGGTCGCTTGTGAGATTTGTAAAGACGGCTACGTCAAAGTGGCAGCCCCAAAGACGATCCATCGAAAGCGCGTGAGAGCTGACCTCCATCACAGCCGCGGAGCCGCCGGCGTCGCGCAAATCGGAAAGGAAGCGCTGCATTTCGTAGGACTCGGGCGTCGTGTTCGTCGCGTGGACTTCGGCGCGAGGCGTGCGATAAACGACGGTGCCGAAAAGCCCGGTGGTGAGGCCCGCGGCGTGAAGGATCGAGTCCACGAGAAAACTGGTGGTCGTTTTGCCGCTGGTGCCCGTGATGCCGACGAGCTTCAGCGAGGCTGCCGGATGTTTGAAGATATTTGCCGAGGCGAGTGATAAAGCTTTTCGCGCTTCGGGGACTTGAATCCAGGCGACGATTTTAGGAATGATTCGTTTTTCGGGCGCTGTGGTGGCGCGTGCGAGGATCTTCTGCCACTCATCGTTAACGGCGCCGCCGTTGGGCCGCGTCAATTCACTGACGATCACAGTGGCGCCGCGCTCGATGGCGTCAAAGACGTACAGGTTTCCGTCCGTGGCTTCTCCACGGATGGCGAAGAACGCCGCGCCGGGCGCAACGTTGGTGCTTTTGTAAGCCACTCCACTTACTTCCCTTTCAGCATCTGCTTCAGAAAAAGGCTGCGCGGTGCGTATTCCGGCAAGAAGATCCTTGAGTTTCATTCCATGAGGGCGAACGGCAGAGTCATCCGAATGCGCGCTTGGATTTGTCTCGGGATGTATTTTGGCGGGCACGGTTAATTATTCTTTCGAGCCGTTGACTGAGCAGCGAGCGGAGGAGGATGTCCGAATCGGACGGTGATGCGGCTGCCGCGCCGTACGGTCGTGCCTGCTTCCGGTTCTTCTTCGAGAGCAACTCCATTGCCAACCAGCACCGGAGAAATTCCCACACGCGCGCAATCCTGTGAAACTTCGCGGACGGTTTTCCCCGCGAGTGAGGGAACGATCACTCCTTCATCCGCTGCGAATGCCAGCGTGGGAGGAGGCGCATCCACAGCCTCGGGTTTCGGCGGCGGAGCCACTGTGTCGTCAGTCGTGTTGAGCGATTCAACCTGTGATGGATCGAAGTCGCTGGAGTCAGAGTTGGAAACGGAATTGCCGGGGTGATAACTTGCGCGCCGGAGCCCGGGAGTAATTGGCTCGTCCTGCGGAACGTTCATGTAAGACAAAACCTGCTCGGCCACGCGTTTGAAAACCGGGGCGGCAACTTGCCCGCCTTCGTGCGGGCCAACAGGCGAATCGAGCGTCACGAGTATCGTCACCGACGGATTGTTGATGGGAGCGAAGCCCACAAACGAGGCAATGACCTGCGTAGCCGAATACCGTCCCGTAGCGACATCAATCTTTTGTGCGGTGCCTGTCTTGCCGGCCGCGGTGTAGCCATCCAGACGAGCGGCGGGAGCCGTGCCGCCTTGCAGCACAACTCCCTCGAGCATGGAGCGCATCGTCGCCGCCGTAGTGGCGCGGATGAATCACAGCCGCGGCGCGGGCTGCGGAGTCGGAATCGTCTTGTCGCCCTGGCGCAATCCGCGCATCACATGCGGACGCACCCACATGCCGTCGTTCGCAATCGAATTCATCGCGGAAATTAATTGAATCGCCGTCACGCCAACTTCCTGCCCCATCGAAATTGACGCTGGCGAAACTGGCGTCCAGTGGTCCACCGGCTTCAACATCCCGCGCGTTTCGCCCGGCAAATCAATTCCAGTCGGCGTGCCAAATCCGAAAGCATCGTATGTAGTCGTAAAGTTTCGGCGACGCCCAATCGCAATCCAAGTTTTATCGCGCCCACATCGCTCGACTTCGCAAGAATCTGCGGCGTAGTCAACATTCCAAACGGTTTGTGATCGCGAATGCGATGTCCAGCTACATAAATCGCGCCCATCTGGCAATCGATCACTTCGGTCGTGTTGGTAATGCCTTCTTCCAGCGCTCCCGCCAGCGTCACAATTTTGAAAACTGATCCCGGCTCGTAGCTCGCCGCCACCGCGCGATTCATCCGCGCTTCACTTCCCGCATCGGCATTCGCGTTCGGATTAAAATTCGGGTAATTCGTCATCGCCAGAATTTCGCCGGAAGCCGTATCCTCAACAATAATGCTTCCCGCGATCGCGTGCGTGTCGGCAATGGCCTTCGCCATTTCTTTTTCAGCGATGAACTGAATATTTTGATCCAGCGTCAGCACCACGCTCGATCCCGCCTCCGCGCCCTTTTCCGAACTATCAAATGGGCGGCTGTGCGCATCGGCCAAAATCATCAGCCGGCCGGGCAGCCCGCGAATCTTGGAATCCAGTGAATATTCCACGCCGCCCAAACCTTTCTCATCAATATCCACATATCCCAGAACATGCGCCGCCAATTTCTGCTCTGGATAAAATCTCTGCCGCTCCGTCCCAAAATAAATCCCGCGCAGATTCATTTCCTTGATGCGTTCCACTTTTTCCGGCGGAAGTTTGCGCGCAATCCACACAAAATTTGTCGGCCCGTCCAACTTGGTTGCAATCTCATCCGGAGAAACATCCAGCACGCCCGCAAGCAGGCGCGCCACCATGTCGTGATCCGTAATGTCAGAGGGAATCGCGTAGCACGACTCGACCGAAATGCTCATGGCCAGCTCGTGCATATTTCGATCGTAGACAATCCCGCGCCGCGGACTAATTTCCACGGTGCGTTGCACCTGCCGTTCAGCGTGCGTGTAATATTCGCGATAGCAAATCAGTTGAAGGTAAGCCAGGCGGGTTACTGCGGCCCCCATCCAGAGCATCACAAATCCGGCAACAATTAATAGCCGGGCGCGAGGGCTTCTCCATTGCATTTTGATCTTACAACTCCAGCCAAAACACCACGAACTTCACATGAGTCGTAATGCCGCAATGTCTGGCGCGAATTCATCTCTTAAACAAATTTGGTGTTTCAATAATCTATTGGACGGGCGGAATATTCCGTCGCACTTGTGCCACAACAATTCCCGCGCTTCCCTGCGACGCCGCCACCTGTCCCGGCACCGGTGACGTCAATCCCAGACGCTGGCGCGCAATCGCATCAATCCGCATCGGCGAACGCAGATCCGCAACTTCCAGCCGCAGTTGCGCGTTCAATTCCGCTGCCTGCGCGTGCGTCGTTTTCAATTCTTGGAGCCGATAATCCATTTGTATGCACGCAAAGTGTTGCCACGCATAAAACAGCACGACAATCGCTAGCAGTCCGCCGCGTCCAGCCAGACGCGCGCATTCGCGCAAACGCCGCGGTGCTGCCGCTCGTACCACGCGTGAATTATCAATTCGCTTTACTGTGAAAAATTCTGTCACTGTACGCCTGCCGTTTTCTCCGCTGCACGGAGCTTTACGCTGCGCGCGCGATGGTTCTCGTGAATTTCGTCGTCGGTGGCTTGCACCGCTTTTTTCGTTACGATTTGCAACACGCCCGCGGCGGCCTGCTCGCGAAAAAAATATTTCACGCGGCGGTCTTCCAGCGAGTGGTAGCTCATCACAACCATTCGTCCTTCCGAATTTAAAGTGGCGGGGGTCCGTAAAAGAAACTGCTCGAGTGCCTCCAGCTCTCGGTTCACCGCTATCCGCAGCGCCAGAAACGTTTTTGTCGCGGGATGCAGCTTCTGCCTTCCCCCATGAAACCGGGCCCCTGCCACAACCGTTGCCAGATGTTCCGTCGACCGTATTGGCCGCGCTCGAACAATTGTCCTGGCGATTCTGCGTGAGTCGTGCTCTTCCCCGAAATTGAAGAGCACATCGGCCAGATCGCTTTCATCCCAGCCGTTCACAATGTCTTCAGCCGTTAGCGCTGATGTCTCCGCCGCGTCCATATTCATGCGCATATCCAGCGGCCCTGCCGCGCGAAATGAAAATCCGCGCTCCGGCATATCCAGCTGCATGCTCGATACGCCCAAATCCGCCAGCACTCCGTCGACGCCGTCCACTCCAATGCCCTTCAGCACCGAATCAATTTCGTCGAAGTTGGCGTGCACTAAACTCACTTTGTCTCCAAACTTCTGCAACCGATCGCGCGCTATTTCCAACGCCCGTGCGTCGCGGTCCATCCCAATTAATTTGCCCGTCGTTAAATTTGAAGCAATTTCCCCAGCGTGCCCACCCAAACCCACTGTTGCATCCACATAAATTCCATCTGGCTTAATCCGCAGCAATCGGATCACTTCCGCAACTAAGACCGGTGTATGAACTGCATCCAAAATTTAAATGCCCAGTTCGTCCAAAACCTTCAGGTCTTCGTCCGTCATCGGGCCCTTGTTCAGGTGCTCCAAGAATCGCGCGTGGTTCCAAACTTCCACGTACGTCAGTTGACCGATCACGTCCACGTCGCCTTTCATCTGCGCCGCTTCCCGAAGTACGGCGGGAATCAGAAGCCTTCCCTGTCCGTCAAGTTCCACCACCTGACCGTAGTAACTGGTCCGCGTGAGAAACTTTCGTTTGGTGGAGTTATTGGTAGAAAGCTTCGCCAACTTCTCCTCGATCGAGTTCCAAACTTTCATCGGATATATCCGAGCGTAATCGCCGTCTGTGCTCGTGACGTAGAACCGTTCCCCGGATTCCTTGAGCGTATCCACAAAGGCAGCAGGTATCTTCACCCTGCCCTTCTCGTCGACCTTCGCTGGAGAGTTTCCCCGTAACATTTGTGAACGCACCCAAATCAGCTGAAATGTCAGCCATTTTCACCACCACCAAACACTTTATTGCACTTGCAACCACTTTTTCCCACTGAGTTGACCCGATTGTACGTAGAAGTAAAATCCTGTCAAGAGGAATCAACGAGGAATTAAAAATATCTGTGGAAAACGCCAACAGCTATTTCTCAGCGAATACCACTACCAGTTGGGGTTCGCATCATACACGCGTCCAATCGTAGTCCATCACTTTCCAAAAACCCAATTTCCAATTTGTTTCGTAAAAGTAAACAGACAGATTCACACTGAAACGCCGCCAGCCCCGGAACGCCTACTCTTTTCCATTCCGCGGGCTTGGCGGGATGAGTCTCCTGAATGGCGCTTTGGGTTTCCGCTTTCATCCCGAGCTCCGAGGGACCTGCTTTTTCTTTGCGCTCTTTTCGCTGTCCCCCTGTGCTTTTCCATTTGTCAAATCCCCCCAACGCCTTCATCATCTAATCTCTAACAAACAAAATCCCAGGGAGCATCACTCCATGACGAAAATCAGAGTCCACGGTTTCAGTATTTCCGTCGACGGATACGGCGCCGGCCCATCTCAAAGCCTTGAGAACCCGCTCGGCATCGGCGGCATGGCTGTGCACAATTGGTTCTTCCCCACTCGCACCTTTCAGCGCATGGTGGGAAAAGACGGTGGCGCCACCGGCATCGACGAAGATTTCGCCGTCCGCGGCTTCGACAATATCGGCGCATGGATCATGGGCCGCAACATGTTTGGGCCCATCCGCGGCCCGTGGCCCGACGAAACCTGGAAAGGATGGTGGGGCAAAAACCCCCCATACCACACTCAAGTCTTCGTCCTGACGCACCACGCACGCGCTCCCATCACCATGGAAGGCGGCACCACATTCCATTTCGTCACCGAAGGGATTCAAGCCGCCACGCAGCTCGCCACTGCCGCCGCAAACGGAAAAGACATCCGCATCGGCGGAGGCGTCTCTACCATCCAGCAATTTCTCCGCGCCAAACTAATTGACCACATCCATCTCGCCATCTCGCCAACCGTCCTCGGCTCCGGCGAGCAACTCTTCGCGAATATCGACGTCCTCAACCTCGGCTATCAAGTCACCGAACACATGTCCACTGAAAAAGCCACGCATGTGATTCTCAGTAAGCGGGAGTAGCGCAGGTATTGCCGTCCGCGCGTTTTCGTAGGGACCGCCTTCAGGCGGTCCGACCTCGCCTCCCCGCCAATTTTTCTTCTCAGAATCCGGAGACAGATGTATATTCCAAATTATTTGCAGAACGGAGCTTCCATGGCCACTTCATCCACTTCCGCAAATGCTCACGGCGCTCAAATGGCTAAATACTTCACCATGAATCAACCGCCTCACGTTGCTATCGACTCGCTCGATTCCGTAGTCAGGCCACAAATGGCCATCACCCGCCTGATTGCGCGAAGCGGCATTCCAGAGCGGACCGCATCTATCCCCTCAGAACGGGCCTACGTTGTATCGGTTCATCTGAATCCTGCAAGCAAGGGCGAATGGGAACTCTGGACCGATGGGAAGCACACCAAGACCGGACCATGGCCAACGGGCGGGGTTGCGATGTGCGATTTGGAATCAAATTCGAGTATCAGAAACCCGGGCGGCATCGACTGGATTCATTATCTCGTCCCGCGCGCCACTTTGGACGCGCTGACCGACGACGCAAGAATGCACAGAGTGAAGCGTCTTCATTGCACTTACGGAACCGCCGATCCGACTCTCTATCACCTCACCCAATTGATCGTGCCGTGTTTGAAAACGCCCGAAATGTTCTCTCAATTGTTCATGGATTATTTCACTTTGATGATCAGCTCTCATCTTGTCGGGAAGTACGGTCAGTCCCGCGAAGAAATCCCCCACTTGGAGGGCGGCTTAGCGCCATGGCAAAAACGCCGCGTCGTAGAGTTGGTTCACGAGCATCTCGATGGCGAAATAAAACTCGCCACGCTCGCCAGTGAATGTGGACTTTCCGTCAGCCATTTTGCGCGATCGTTTAAAAAATCATTCGGAACATCCGCACATCAATATTTGATTTTGCACCGCATCGAAATCGCCAAGACGCTTCTAGCACAATCGCAGAATTCGCTGTCCGAAATCGCGATGCTTACTGGATTTACGGATCAAGCTGCTCTCACGAAAACTTTTGCGAGCATCGTTGGCGCGCCTCCGGGAAAATGGAAGCGCGAAATTCTGAGCCGCAAGAAATCGTAATTCTGTAATTTGTCCGGCGCGCCATTGGCCCGCCTGCTCACAGCGTCACGATCTTTTCACCCCTGCACATCACGATCTCCAGCAGAAATTTACAAATCCAGTCTGCTTTTACAAGAGTCCCGCATTCGCACTCGTTATATTCCGCCTGAATTCAGCAAGACGGAACTTACATCTTTCATCGCAGCTCAAACTGGAAGGGAGAATGATCGTGAAACAGCAAATTAAAAACGTCGTCTTGGTGCACGGAGCTTTCGCCGACGGCTCCGGTTGGGAAGCCGTCGCTAACATCCTCAAAAATGATGGGTACAAAGTGTCGGTGCCTCAGCATCCCGAAACTTCCTACGCCGACGACCAAAAATACACAAAGGCCGCGATCGACGCGATGGACGGGCCAGTGGTTCTGGTGGGCCACAGTTATGGCGGGTCCGTCATCACCGAGGCCGGCAATCATCCAAAAGTCGCGGCGCTTGTCTACATCGCCGCATTCGCGCTGGACGCTGGAGAAAGTTGCGCCGATATCGAGTCGGCCTTACCGCAAGCCTCCAAGGCCTTCACTCCGGACAGCAACGGCAACTGGTGGATTCAGCAGGAACATTTCGCAGCCGACTTCGCAGCAGACATTCCCAAGGAAAAAGCCGAGTTCATGGCCATATCGCAGGTGCCAATCTCCACCGACGCGTTCACTCACAAAGTCACGTCGCCCGCTTGGAAGAATAAGCCCACCTGGTACATGGTGGCCACCGAAGACCGTTCCATCAATCCCGATCAGGAGCGCATGATGGCGAAGCGCGCCAAAGCTAAGACGGTCGAAGTGAAGTCGAGCCATGTTGCCTATGTGTCTCACCCGAAGGAAACAGCCAAGCTCATCGAAGAAGCTGCCACTTCCGAAATTACACAAGCAGCTCGGGGTGCCGATTAATAGTGCTGATTAATCGTGCGGACTAGTAGCTTCGTGAGCCGTCGTCGAATCCTCACGAGATTTGGCGGCGGCTCAAATAAACGTCATCGGCCAAGGAGGACCAATGAAGGATCGCATCACCATTCAAGGCAGAGACGGCGAATTCGCCGCTTACATCTCGCGACCAAAAACTGTGCCCGCTCCCGCCGTCGTCGTTTTGCAAGAACTGTTCGGCGTGAACGCCGATATCCGCAAGACCTGCGACGATCTTGCGGAACAAGGCTTCCTTGCCGTCGCGCCGGATCTTTTCTGGCGTCAGGAGCCGGGCGTCGACCTGAGTAACGTTACCTCCGACGCCGATTGGCAACACGGCCTTCGTTTGTACGCCGCGTATGACCGAGACGCAGGCGTCAAAGACGTCGAGGACACAGTCAACGCAGTGCGCAAACTCCCAGACTTCACTGGCAGAGTCGCCGTCCTCGGTTATTGCCTCGGCGCGCTGATGGTCTTCCTAACAGCCGTGCGTTTCGACGGCATCGACGCTGCCGTCGCCTATCACGGCGGCGACACTGAGAAATATTTGGGAGAGATCGATGGCCTCCACGCGCCGATACTGATGCATCTCGCCGAAGAAGACGAATACATTTCCAAGCCTGCGCAAGCACTGATTAAAGCGGCGCTTGCGAAGAAACCAAACGCGACCGTCTTCAGTTATCCCGGTCAGAATCATGCCTTCTCTCGGCATGGCGGAGCGCATTACAACGCTGACGCCGCGGCGCTCGCCCACCAGCGGACATATACCTTTCTCAGCCGCCAATTGCGGTGAAGTAGGGGCAAAAGGAGAACGGCGCCATGAATCTTGACGGCAATATGTCCGATGAAATAGTAAAAGAAAAAATCAGGCGAGCGCTGCTGTCAGGCCCGGAAAGCGTCACGCGCGATGCAACCGTCGCCGAACTCGACGCTCAAGGCAAAATGAATGTGTTGCGTCCCGGCACAAACCACTGGGTCTGCGTGCCCGGCAACGAAAACATTATCGGAGCCGCCGACATGTGCGCCGATCCAATGGGAATGCGCTGGATGCTGGACGCAATGGAAAGAAAACCCAAGCCATCCAACAGCGAACCCGGACTAATCTACATGCTCAACGGCGCCACGCAGCACAGCTACACTGATCCATTCGACCGCACCAGTCCCGCAATCCCAGTCGGTCCGCACTGGATGATCCTCTGGCCTTTCGATTCAAAAGTCGCTGGCTTGCCGACCGTCATGCGCGACGCCGGAACGCTAATAATGTTCGCCGGAACGCCTTACGCCCACCTTCACATCTGCGGCTCACCGTGGGACGGCAACGAGTATCGTCCTGACGATCGAGCGATTTGGACGATGACGTATGCGCGCCCCCGATAACGCCAGACTTTCTCTTAAGGCAGGACGCCTGTCCTTGCTTAGCAACGGTGGTGTATTTGAGTTTTACTGCTTACTTCTCTAAATCGCGGAGCAAACACTGCTTGCGCCACATGAGGGTCGCCAAGCTCAGCCGAGTCTTGCTCCCACACTGCACTCTGCGTTAGGCTGCAACAATTGTGGCGCAGCAATATGAAATTCGCATTGGCACCTCCGCATTCACAGCAGCTGGATGGGAAGGAAGTTTCTATCCATCCGGCATGAAGCCTGCGGAATTCTTAACCTCCTACGCAACGCGCTTCAACACCGTCGAAGTAGACTCCACATATTACCGAACGCCATCAGCCTCAACCGTGGCGGGCTGGGCCACCAAAACGCCGGATGATTTTATTTTCTCGCTGAAAGTTCCTCAACAGATCACCCACGAAAAAGTTTTGGTGGATTGCGAAAAAGACTTTGAGAATTTTGTGGAAGTAGTTTCCGGCCTTGGCAAAAAACTTGGGCCGATGCTGCTACAGTTCCCATACTTCAATCGCGCCAAGTTTAAGGCTGGCTCGGAATTCACCGCGCGACTGCAACCATTCCTAAAACGACTCCCGAAAAGATACAAATTCGCGCTGGAAATTCGGAATAAGAACTGGCTCGACGCCAGCTTTGCCGAGCTATTGCGCGAGCACGGCGTTGCACTGGCTTGCATTGACCAAGCCTGGATGCCCGGCATAGAAGAAGTGACCAGTAAGATTGATCCAATCACCGCAGATTTTTGCTACGTCCGTTGGCTTGGTGACCGCAAAGCAATTGAGCTGGATACAAAGGTATGGGACAAGACCATCATTGACCGTGGCGATGCCCTGAGAAAATGGGTGAAGTTTTTTCACAGCATTACCCACAAAGTGGATATCTACGCCTACGCAAACAACCATTACGCCGGACACGGCCCTGCAACCGTCGCGCTATTCAAAAAATTGTGGGACAACGAGACTACCTAGTCTTCGCGGCGGGTAGCCGATCCTTTGCAGACACAAAGGGTTGGACTTTTGAACTTCCTTCTTCCCCCCTATGTCCTTTGTTTCACTGGCCTTACCCAATATTTCATCATCCCAAAAAATCCCGCCCCCCCCCACCCTCCCCCTCGTAACGTAAGTGTTGCTAATAAAGGACTTACGGCGTTCTCGTGCAATGTGTGTGCTAATAAAGGACTTAGCGCCCCCACCCCAGGCCACCTCTCCCAATCCCTCTCTCTCCAAATCCGATACCTAACCCCTAACCACCGCCTCTCCCGATATTACTAACCACTAACACACTAGGATCACCCTAAACTCTCACGGAAATTCCCAATTCTCCACTTTCAATATCCCAAACCAAATACTGCACTATAATGCACTTTTCCCGAAATCAGCCGAGGAACATGCATTATAATGCACTTTTTCCACGTTTTCTGCCTTATATCAGTGCACCTTTTCGCCGAGCAACCACGCGAAATCGCGCAATTCCACCCAATAAATTTAATCGGAGGGGTTGGCACACCTATAACTATCCAGGCAGGATTTAATCGCCGGGCGGTGGGGGCACTTCCACAACCCCAGCCCAATGCAATCGGCTCAGATACGGAAGCATTTTCTGCTCGTCCGGACTAAGCCCTTGCAAAAAAGCAGGATCGTGCAACTTCGCATCACGATCGGAATCGCTTAATCCTTCCAGCTGACGAACATGCTGTCGCAAAAATTGCCGCTGCGCAGGCGCCATCGCGCGCAATTGCGGCAACATTTCTTGACGCACGTAGCGCTGCTCAACAGGCGTCATATTTTCAAGGGTGTGCTGCTGCTCGCGCCACTGAATCCGCTGCTGCGGAGTCATGTTGTTCCAATTTTGAAGAACCTGCCTGATCTCCGCCTGCCGTTGCGGACTCATGTTTTTGAAGCGCTCGTTATTTTGCATGAAGCGCTCGCGCTGCTCGGGTGACATGTCTTGCAGTTTTTCAATAAACTTCGGAGGAAGCGTAGCCGCCTCGCGAAGATTTGCGGGCTTATTGTTCTGATT
Source organism: Terriglobia bacterium (assembly GCA_963840515.1). Taxonomy (GTDB): domain Bacteria; phylum Acidobacteriota; class Terriglobia; order Acidiferrales; family UBA7541; genus DASTCZ01. The sequence continues at coordinate 9,265 of CAWIZI010000003.1, read as the reverse complement.
GTTCGTCTGACTGTGCTGCGAATTATTGTTCTGCGTATTTTTATTATTTTGCGCCGGCGGAGTAGTCGATCCGCTCTTCCCTTTTTGCGCCACCGCAGGCAATGAAAGCAGACACGCCACCAGCAACGAGGCAAACGCGTACCCGAATTCGCGGAACATTTTCATTTTCTAATCTTTACCGCACCCGTCGAACTTAACCGAACCCAAAACATTTTCCGCCGCTTAATTTTTTTCGCCCACAGGCCCGGTCTGCGCCACAGGCTGCGCAAGCGCGTCAAGACTCGTCAGCACATCATAATTTTCAAGCACCGGCAAATCCTGAATCATGCGGAATTCCGCGTCACTGGAAACAGGCGCGGCAGTTTCGTTCACAGTAACAGGACGCGAAGATTGCCACATCGAAAAAACGGCGAGCAACGCTACAGCCAGCGCCAATCGTGGCGAAGGCAGCATCGTTGAAAGTCCGGCCCAGAAGCCCACGCGTTGCGGTTCCGCGGCCATGCGCGCGCGCAAACGCGCTTCAAAAACCTGTGAGGGTTCTACGACGGGAACTTCATTCAACATCGCCCAAACGCCGCTGAATCCTTCAACGCGCGCCTGGCATGCGGCGCATTCTTTCAAGTGTGATTCAACTACGCGCCGATCGGAATCACTCGCGCGGCCATCCATGAATGCTACCAATTTTCCTTCGATTCTTTTGCAACTCATATTGTCCTCTCAACACAACCCAAGTTTTCTCACAAAAAATTACACTCAATAACTGACGCGCTCTCTCAGGACGCATCAGCTTCGTTCTCGCTTCCATAAACATTTCCACCTTGCATTATCGGAGCCAATTGCACTCGCAAAGTTTCGTACGCTCGAAACAATAATGACTTCAATGCGCTTTCCGAACACTCCAATGTTCGCGCAATTTCAGAATAATCCAGCTCGACATATTTATGCAGCAAAACCGCGGCGCGCTGTTTTTCTGGCAACGATTCCACTGCATCACGAATTACAGACGCGCGATCTTGTTCCACCAATCTACTCTCGATGTTTGGAGTTTTGTCCGCTACATCGAGGCGCGCTTGTTCCTGTTCGCCGTCGTCTAATTTCTGATCGATAGAAACTTCCATCAGACGATGACGTCCATCGCGCAAAGAATTCAACGCGAGATTTGTCGCAATGCGGAAAAGCCACGTGGTGAATTTCGCGTTCGGCTCGTATTCTTTTCGCGCGCGATACACTCGCATAAAAACTTCTTGCGCGAGATCTTCGGCTTGCCCGGTGTCACGCACCATCCGGTTCAGGAAGTTGACCAAGGGAGTTCGATAACGCCGCAGCAAAAGCTCGAAGGACAGTTCGTCCCCCTCTTTCACTGCCAGCATTAGCTGAACGTCCGACCTGGCCATGACCTCCACACTAGGTAGAACCCTTGTAGTATCAAAAAGTTGCAAGGGTTTCACCGGCTGTGGATACCTCCGATTTGGACAAACAAGGCTAATTTACGCTCTGGCCGGGCACACCGCAAGAGCCTTGAATATTCGCTTTCGAGAATCGAGCTAACCCCAAGGAAATGCGACGGTTAAGTGCTCTCTAGACGTGGAATATCCTGTGGACCAGGAAAATTAGCGCCAACCCGAAGAAGACGAGCATGGCGATGCGAACTCCTGGCTCACGATTTACTTCGGGTATTAGATCGGAAGCGGCTACATATAAGGTGACGCCGCCGGAAATTGGCAGAGCATATTGAACTTCGCTGCGCATTGCGCCCATTAACAAAACTCCCGCGATGGTGGCGCCGCCCAGAATTACTGCGGCCCATAGCGAACTTTTTTTACTGCGTCCTGTGGCCATCATCAGGGAGGAAATTGCAAAACCTTCTGGAAGTTTGTGCAGAAATATCGCCAGAAAAATTACCCAGCCGAGCCAGACGGAAACTAAAAATCCGGACGCGATGGCGACGCCGTCAAAAAACGTGTGGATGATCAATCCAAATAATGCGGACATGCCGGCGTGATGCGGAGCGAGTCCAGTTTCATGCGCTAGTTCGTGAGTGTGAATTTCTTCACCAAAATGAAAATGCGGAACTAAAGTATGTTCAAACAAATGAATCAAAAAATATCCGGCGAGCAAACACAGCATCGCCGAATCAATTCCAACTAGACGAGTTGATTCGGGAACGATATCCAGAAAAACTACGCCGAGCATGAATCCAGAACCGAGTGCGAGAAAGTATTTCAGGTATTGACGAGACCAATTGCGGCGCACAACAAATAATCCGCCGAGCACGTTAGCGAGCGCGGCGGTAAGTCCCAAGCCGAGGGCAAGTGCGATGCGCGTTGCGTCCATAATTCCGAGAGTAAGAGGGAGCGAAAATTATCCGCTGTGGCGGAAAAGAATTACGTCGCCTTCCTGCACGATATATTCTTTTCCTTCCAAGCGCAGCCAGGCGCGTTCGCGGGCGCCAGCCCAACTTCCTGCTTCAATTAATTGATCCCAGCGCACGACTTCGGCCTTAATAAATCCGCGTTCGATATCGGAATGAATTGTGCCGGCGGCTTTTTGCGCGTTCATGCCTTGTTTAATTGTCCACGCGCGGACTTCCGGTTCGCCTGCCGTGAAAAATGAAGTCAGGCCAAGCAATTTATAACTTGCTTCGATTACGCGGTCGAGTCCCGGAGACTTTAATCCGTATGCGCCAAGTAATTCGGCGGCGGCAACGTCATCCAGTTCGGAAAGTTCCGCTTCAATGCGTCCGCAAATTGCGACGACAGCGGTATTTGGTCTTTCGGCGATCGCGCCGAGTCCGTGTTTTTTCACAGCACCATCCAGCTCACCCACTTCATCGTCGCCCACGTTCAGCACGTAAAGCATCGGTCGCTGCGACAGGAACTTGAACCCGATGAGCGCTTTACGCTCGTCGTTTGTAAATTCCATTTCGCGCAGCGCTTGAGTGGCTTCCAGTGCGGTCTTGCATTTCAGAAGTACGGTTTGCTCGAATTCGAGATTGGTTTCCTTTTTCTTCTTCAGATCTTTTTCCAACCGCTCCAGGCGCCTCGTAATCTGGTCCAAATCCGCGAGCATCAATTCAAGATTCAAATCTTCCGCATCGCGCAAGGGATCGACGGAGCCGGCTGGATGCGGAACAACTGGATTTTCAAACGCGCGGACGACGTGCGCAAGTGCATCCACTTCGCGAAGTTGAGCTAGCGACGCGGATTCGCGGGCTTTTTCTTTGGCGAGTCCGCCGACGTCAACATATTCGATGGTGGCGTAAGTAATTTTCTTGGGCTTGAAAATTTCCGCCAGCTTTAGAAGGCGTGGTTCCGGCACACGCGCAATTCCGACGTGCGTGGCGGCCTGTCCCCGGGCATCCAAACTTGCCTTGGTCAGAATCTTAAACAGCGTCGTCTTACCGACTTGTGGGAGTCCAATAATTCCTGTTTGCATTTGAGGCCAAAGTTTAGCACGGCCCGCGTGACAGAACCGAATCGCGCGAACTGACGTCTTATGATTGTTGTCGTTGACACACAACGTCGAGTATGGATTCAAGACAGTCGGAGGGATACAATCGCGCCGTGCACATCGCCTACCGTAACCGGATGATTACATCTGCGAAATTCGCGAAGCTGAGCGCCGGAATATTTTTGGCCGCGTGCTTCACGATTGGCGCGGGACGTAGCGCCGCACAAAACAATTCGTCGGCCGCGCAACAGCAACCCGGACAAATTACTGGGCACGTCTATCGCGCGGACAATAACGAACCAATTCCTCGCGCCACGGTTTCGCTGAATCCGATGGGCGGCCGCGGTGTGACGGTGACGGCGAGTCCGCAATCTACGCGCACCGACGCAACCGGCGCTTACACTTTCACGACAGTTACTCCGGGGAATTACTTTCTCGTCGCGCAGCATTCCGGTTTTATCAACGGATTTTTCATGCGCACGGTGAACGGCACGAGTCCTGAGACGATTGCCGTTCAGGCCGGAGAAGCTGTCAGCAAGATTGACGTCCGACTTCTGGCTGCGGCCGTGATTTCGGGAACTGTGCTGGACGAAGATAATCAGCCGCTCGAAGGCGCGCAAGTTTCGGCGGTTCGCCTGCGTTATCAAAAGGGCGGCCAGCAAACGGAACAGCCGCTGAAAAGCGTGACCGCGGACGATCAGGGAAATTTTCGCTTGTACGGCCTTCCGGAAGGAAATTATTTCGTACGCGTGGACAACAGAAATATGAATATGGGATCTGGGGATTCCAACTTTCGATCTGCATATTATCCGGGCACACCGAACATCGAAAGCGCTCAGCGGCTGAAAGCAACTGGCGGCGCGGAAACCAGCGGCGTGCGTTTCGCGATTGGAACCCAAAGCACGTTCACAATTTCGGGAAGCGTGATCGACAATTCCGATTCACCGGGGCAAAGACGCTATCTGGTATCGGCGATGCGCACATCTGAAGGAGAAACGATTGGCCTTTCCAATCAAGCCACCAACGATAGTTCGTTTACGATTCACGGAGTTCCCTCGGGCGATTATTTGTTGACGGCGCGATCGTTGACGCCCCCAACACCGGTACAAATTGCCGGCCCGAACGGAAGCGTGCAAGTCTCGCAGCGCATTAATTCGGGAACGGCGATGGTGCGAGTGTCCGAAGCTGATACGCGAGTGAACATTCCAATTAACGGAATGGCCGAAGTTGACGGAAAGATTTTGATCGAGAACTCGAACGGCCAATCGGTGTCCGGAATCCGCGTCAATCTTCAAACGCAGAGTTTTGTCGGCGGAGGCAACACTTCCAGCGCCGGAACGGATCAGAACGGCGTATTCAAAATTCAAAACGTGCAAATGGGGAGCTATCTTTTTTCCGTCGCCGGACGAAATGATATGTATTTGAAGCAAGCCGCGTGTAGCGGAAGGGATTATACGTATCAACCGCTGACGATTGATTCGGGCCTTACGATCGCTGACTGCACACTAACGTTGGCGACGGACACGGCCGTGATGTCGGGCCAGGTGCTTGAAAGCAATAAGCCGGTGCCGGATTTGGTGGTCTTAGCAATTCCGCAGTCGTTGGCGCTGCGCCGGATTGCGCGCTACACGTTGACGGCGAATACGGATGCGAACGGCGCGTTTAAAATTTCAGGGATGATTCCCGGAGATTATTTGGTCTTCGCCGTGCCGAAGGACGACGAGCAGAGTTATTTCCAAATTGATTTTGCGGATCGCAATCAACGCGACGCTGAACGCGTGAGCATAAATTCTGGGGATACCAAGACGGTTGCGCTGAAACCGGGGACGTTGGAATAGTTGCTCGCGAAGAACAGGTGAGGTTGACGGATTTTGAATTTAGCTTTGCGACACCGGTTATTTCATTCCCGAAAGGCGGCGCTGTTTTGCCTCTTGATTGCTCTTTTCTTCTCGAGTGTTTCCGCGTGCTACGCAAAGCAGCAGGACGGACCTGCGCAAGCAAGAATTGATTCACAATCCGCAGCTGCGCCAACGGGAAGAATATCTGGACACGTTTATCGCGCCGATAATGGACAGCCGATTTCAAAAGCTATTGTTACGCTGTTTGATGGCGCTGGTCTAACGCCCGACGACACGTCCCGCACCGAAGCAGACGGCAGTTTTTCGTTTTCAAATGTAGCTGCGAACACGTACCTGGTTGAAGCCACCCGGTCGGGCTACGTCGACGGGTATTTCCGCGAGGATGACGCAAAATCAGTATCCACTCGCATAGAGTTAACGGCAGGACAGACCCGCCAGAAGGTAGATATTCGTCTTGGGTTAGCAGGTATTATTGCAGGCCGGATCACCGATTCAGACGGCGAACCCGTGTACGGGCTGCAAATTTTCGCGATACGCCCGTCGTACTCCGAGGGCGGGCACATGACTGAAAACGAGTTGGGCCAAACGAGAACCGATGACAGAGGCGAATACCGGCTTGCGGGTTTGAAGCCCGGAAGCTATTTGATTCGGGCCGGAGGCGTGTCTAAACAGACGGGATCGATCTCTGAAGGTCACGGGGGGACTTTCGCACCGGCGTACTTCCCCGGTTTCCCACAAGCAGCGGAAGCGCAATCCGTAAAAGTGACCGCAGGAGCCGAAGTTGACGGCATTGATTTGCAAGTTGTGAGCGCACACCGGAGCTCATACAAGATTACCGCGCAGATCTCTGAGATGGCCAATAATACTATGCCGCTAATCAGCGTCCTTCTCGGTGACGAGACAATTGTAGACGCGGCGCCGTTCTGGAATTTCAAACTAAAGACGGTGATGTTCGCCGGACTCGAACCGGGGAAGTACACAGTCGTGTTTCGATTGCTTGAAGTTCTGCCTACTCCCTCTACGGCTTCCGGTCCGCCATCCGATGCACGTGCACGATTTCCTTTCCGAATCCGCATCGGATCAGCGATTGCATCGATCGACGACACCGACGCAAACGTCAGTATCCAACTGAGCGACGCTGGCCAGCTTCGCGGCAAACTCATTATGGAGAATACGAAGAACCGGGATTTCACTGGGACGGAAATTGATCTTGAGCCGTGGGCTGGTCTCGGAAGCGTGCTAGAGAACTCCGATCCGCAAATCGAGACGAAACCAAATGGAACGTTCACGATTACAAATATACTTCCGGGTTCGTACTACTTTTCACTTGATCCAGATCAGGCGCAAGCGTACGTGAAGGAAGTAATTTGCGACGGAAAGGACTACACACAGCAGCCACTCGATATCGAAGCCGGGACCAAGTTGGACGATTGTCGCGTTACGATCTCCTCTGATACGGCAACGATTAGCGGGATGGCCCTGGACGAGGGCAGAGCTGTTTCCGGACTTTATGTCGTGGCGATTCCGCAATTACGCGCGCTTCGCGAGAATCCGCAATACACGGCGACGGAGACTACGGATTCTGACGGGCAATTTCAACTTAAAGTAATTCCCGGAGATTATTTCCTGTTTGCGGTGCGCCCGAACGATCAAGACAGTTACTACGCGCCGGATTTTGCGGAACGGAATTTGGCGAGCGCGGAACGGGTGAGCGTGAAAGCTGGGGATACGAAGACTGTTACGCTGAAACCGACGACGGCGCAGTGACAGTATTGAAAAGTTTACGCGAGAGGATGTTTGGTTTGCGACTTTTCACACAACGCCGATTCGCGCTGCTGAAAATTTGTGCTGTGATTCCCTTTCTCATTTTGTCTTCGTTAGGCGCCACAAATGTGTCGGCGATTGAGCGCGACGTAAACCGCCAGACGAAAACCAATCCGCAAAAAACTGCGACAGGATCGGCGCAAATTTCTGGTCACATCTATCGCGCGGACACTGGCGCGCCACTCGCGAAAGTTGAGGTCGGGCTTATTCCGGTGACGGGATCAGTCTTCAATGTGACGGGCGAAAAGCGATTCACGCTGACCGATGCCAACGGTTCTTACGCATTCGCTCAAGTTGCTGAGGGAACCTACACGGTGGGAACGAGCCCGCAGGGATTTATGCAGAGGTATTTTGACGATGTGGCAAGTCCTGAGGACGCTCGCATTTTGAGCGTAGGTTCCGGAGAGATACTGGAGAGAATTGATATTCGCGTGATTAGTGAGGGCGTGATTTCGGGAACTGTGCTCGATGAAGAAAATAAACCGGTCGTAGCCGTCGAAGTACAGGCTGTGCGGATTCGGTATTTGCGCGGAGGCCGGCGGCTGGAAGCACCGCGCATGGGAATCAATACGGATGATCTGGGGAACTTTCGTCTATACCATCTTCCGCCGGGGAATTATTTTGTGCGCGTCGAAACTACCAGCGTGAATCTGCAAACCGGCAAACAGGAATCGCAACTCGCTTATTATCCGGGCACAACATCGATTGATAACGCGCAGCCGTTACGCGTTACGGCCGGCAATGAAATCAGCGGAATTCGCTTTCTGGTCGAGAAACTTCCGTCGTATTCCGTGACTGGAAATATTATCGATTTAACGGGAACCGGCGGACAAAAACAATACACCGTAAGGGCACGGCATGCGAACGGCGGCGACAACGAACCAAACGTGACCACGAGCAGCGGGGGATCCTTCACAATTCATGGATTAACTTCCGGCGAATATCTTCTTGAGGCAAGCGCGCCGCAGAGTATTCGCGAGTCACAAAGTAAAACGCCGCAGCAGCTTTTATTCGGCTATACCACAATTCGCGTTGCCGACACCGACACGCGCGCGAACATTCAAGTGAGTTTCGGCGCCTACGTGGCGGGGAAAGTTGTAGCGGAGAATCAGAATGGGAAATCTTTGTCGGGAATAGCAATTGGACTTTGGGCGGACGATTCGCTTTTTGGCGCCGGCCCGAACTGGCTGAACGACAGCGTCAACCAGAGCGGCGGTTTTAGAATTGCAGACGTTCAATCCGGCAACTACGATTTTGACACGTTCAACAATATCGGGATGTATCTGAAGAAAGCGATTTGTAACGGGAGAGATTATACGTTGCTGCCGCTGACGATCGATTCCGGCGCAACCGTTAGTGATTGCGTGCTGACGCTGGCAACGGATGCGGGTGCAATTAGCGGACAAGTGCTCGATGGTAATAAACCGATCCACGGCGAGCGAATTGTCGCAATTCCTGAGGATCGTTCGCTGCGCCACTTGCCGCGGTTCACAGCTATTGGAACCACGGATGCAAATGGTGCGTACCGGCTTTCGAGCGTGATTCCGGGCGATTATCTTTTATTTGCCGTGCCGCCGGATGAAAACGAACTGTATTTCGATATTAATTTTGCGGACCGCAATCAGCGCGATGCGGAGCGTGTGACGGTGAAATCGAGCGAAGTGAAAACTGTTGCGCTGAAACCGACTATACCGCAGTGATGACCATCTTTTTACCCGGAACGTGGTTCCCCGCCACAGGAAATTTCACCGTAACCTTTTCGCGTGGGCGCAGTTTATATTGTGGAAGGCGCGTAACGCGGAGAACGAGTTGAAGGCTGCTGCACGAAATGAAGCCGAACCCGGCAAAGACGAGCTGCTTCTGATTGAAGCTGCGCGGAAGGATCCTGCGCGCTTCGGCGAAATTTACGAGCGTTACTTCGATCGCGTGTACGCGTATATTGCGCGGCGCGTGGGAAATCGCGATGCGGCGCAGGATTTGACGGCCGATGTTTTTCATCGCGCTCTGGCGAATATTGCGAAATATGAATCGCGCGGAGTGCCGTTCGCGGCGTGGTTATTTCGGATTGCGGCGAACGCGATTGCGGATCGATGGAAACACACCGCGAAAGAATCTGGAGCAATACGTGGTGG
>CAWIZI010000002.1:0-6758 GCA_963840515.1 Terriglobia bacterium | reverse complement strand
AAATATGCGACCCTGCTGCCGGCGTATTTCGTGTCGCCGCGATTCTACTATCGAGTGCGACGAAGTCTAGCGGAGAGCGATTGGTACGTGAAGGCAAGAAAAGTTGTGTTTCCCGTGCCGCAGCCGGGGCACGTCAGGCGATCTCTGAGAGCAGGCTCATGATTGTCGAGAGCACGCGCGAAAAGGGATTGACGATTCTTTGCCTAGGCGGAGCGGAGTTGCCGGAGGCAGCAGACGAAGGCCGTTGCCGGACGACGGGGCTCTAGCGGATGGAGGCGAAGAGTTTGCCGAGCGAGTCGCTCCGAATATTGATGGCTTCGGGAGTGCCTAAACGCCGCGAAGGCGGAGTGGCGGCCATCATTTACAACCTGGGTCGCGAGCTGGAGAACCGGGGGCACAACGTTACTTATGTTTTCCAGGAGGACCTGGTGGCCCCGGGGTCCGTTTCTGGGCGATTCACGGAGCTGGCATTTTCTTTCCGGCTGGCGAAGTACATTCTTGAAAATCGCGAGAAATTTTCCATTGTGAACCTGCACGCACCAGTCGGCTTTCCTTACGGTTTCCGACGCAGATGGCATGGGGCGAGCGACTATCCCCCTTATGTAATGACGCTGCATGGTTTGGAAGAGCGGCGGGTGCACGTGATGAGCCGCGAAGTGAAAAAAGGCTGGGCCTGGAATTATTCGTGGAAAAATCGGGCGTGGCATCGCTTGTATCATCAGCGAAGATTCCGGTGGTCCATAAATACGGCGGACGGCGCACACGCGTATAGCCGGGATGTTTGGACGATGTTGCAGTTGAAGTACAACTTGGATTCGGAGCGCGTGGCGTACATCCCGAATGGAGTGGAACCGCGATTTTTTATTCCGCGGGAATATCGAGAGAGCGATTCGCTGCGACTGCTCTATGCGGGTACGTGGCTCGATCAACGGGGGATTTTTTATATCCGCGAGGCGCTGCGCAGGGTCGGGCCACGTTTTCCCGGGTTGACGATGACGTTCGCGGGATGCGGTGTTCCGGAGGAAGTGATCGAGGAGTTTTTTGGAGATGATTTGAAAGGGCGAGTCTCGGTTAGCCCAGTGGTTGCGGCCGAGCGCATGCAGGAGCTCTACGCGGAACATGACGCGCTTTTGTTCCCCTCGCTGATGGAGGGGTTGCCGTCGGTATTGCTGGAAGCGATGGCGACGGGAATGCCTGTAATCACGACAGAGACTTGTGGGATGCCGGATGTGGTGGAAAACGAATTTAATGGGTTGTTGATACCGTCCGGGAATGCGGCGGCAATCGAGAGAGCGATTGAGCGCTTAGCGACGTCTTTGGAATTGAGGCGAAAACTGGGCGAGGCGGCGCGAGAAACGATGAAGCGGTACACGTGGGGACGCGCGGGTGAACAGTTAGAGGGTTTGTTTCTTGACGTGCTGAGGTTGGATAGGAAAAAACAGAGTTAGTTTGAAGGAGCGTCGTCCACTCTATAAATTCTTTGGTCCTCGAGCTGAAAAACGAGCGTGAGGTGCGCCGCGTGTTCGGGCAGCCGAAAAGAGCCACTTTCCTCCCGAGTATCTAAAACGTGGGAAATGCACAGGCGAGGAAGTTCAGCTAGTAGCTGGTCGAGATTGGCGGCCTCGGGGAGAGATCGTTCCCCCCATCTTCCGACTGGTTTTAGATAGTCCTTGTCGAGATAGTAAGTGGGAACGCGAGGCGCAAGAACCAGAACTTTGCTCACAGAGAGCTGCTTATTTAGGAAGCGGAAACTACCGAGAAAGGGAATCTCGGATTGCTTGCGCTTTTCTTCGAACGTGGATGACGCCACGGCGTGCAAATCATCGATCCGCGCAGAACCGATCATGAAAAGACCATAAAGAATAGAGCAGGCGACAAGCAGAGCCGAGAGGGCAGGGGCGAACTTTGGAGCCGCTTTCACTACGTACATCCAGCCCCAGACACCAAAGATAGCGGCGATCACGTAATTATGAATCAAAAATCGAGCTTCTTGTTCGGTGAAAAACCAAGCCACCGTCTGAAGTAGCGCGAAAAGCGAGAGCCCAACCGCAAACGCGTCCCGCCGACGTGAAAACAGGCCGAATGGCGCAAGAGCAAGTGGAACAAGTCCGATTCCACCCGCACCGTTTAGAAAATTGGCGGGGTGAAACGTGAGGTGGAACGGCAGCAAGAGCAGGCTGAGAGGACCACGACCCATACCCTCGCCGACTTTGAGAATAGAAGCGTGAAATTGGCGAATTGCCTCAGGCGAAAGATATCCAGTAGGAAAGAAATGCCAGAGCAGAGGTGGGGGAGGGTAAATCGGACAGCCGAGCAGCAGCCAATTGCGGATGTACCAGGGCCCGGCGATGACGACGGCGACGGCGCAAGCGATGCCCAAGTGCCTTAGAACGACCTTCTTTTCCCGGTGGTGAGCGAAGACGGCCAGAAAAAATACGCAGCCGCCGAGCAACACGGCGGCGATAAGTCCCGTATATTTCGTGCCCATGGCAAAGCCGCAAAACAAACCGAAAAGTACGTAGTGCGCCGGACGCTCGGCGTCGTATCCAATCCGCAAGGCTGCGAGCACAAAGGCAGAAAATATCACATCCACAAAACCGTCGAATGCTCCGCGACAGAGGACGGGCATGGAGATAATCAACGCGGCCGTCCACCAGGCGCCCGGCGGTCCAAGGCCTGAACGTAGAGCGAGGCTCGCCGCGATAAGGAGGATGGAGAATAACTCGATGGCCGCGAAAAATCCGGGGCCACGTTGGCCAGCGAGCGACATGAGCGCCGCGTATTGAACTTCGACGACCGCTGGGAACGCCGTATAGGCTTCGTCCGTGACGGGACGGATGACCGTGTTTCGCAGCCAAACCTTGGGGCCAAGCAGGTGATAGGCGATCTCGTCCATCCTTATGTCGCCCACCGGTTCGGCAAGTCCGCCGATGGCGCTTATCAGGAGCACGAAGATCACGATCAGCGCCGGCACGAAGCGGAGATTGGATGTAACGGAAGCGGCGCGCAACTCGCGGAATACCCGGGCGGAAGATGCGAGCGCTAGGATCACTCCCAGAAGCAAAACGAGAATTATTGTGAATCGGGAGAACCGGACTTGGCCGACGCAAAACAGAAGTGTTCCCAGAAGGCCCAACCCGCCCAAGAGTTGAATGGCAAAGCGATCCAACGGGGAAAAATTTTGAGGTAACAAGCGGACGAGGATGCTTCCAAAACCTAGCGCCGCTAAAAACAAAATCAAATTGGCAGTGACTACAGCGAAAGCAGTCATGGAAGCGGATGGCCCGCGAGTCGATTCAAAAGGACTACCGCTGTCTGCGAGCCGAGGATGCGGATAACGAAAAAAGTAATCAATACACCGGCGATCCACAGTTCAATGAAGCGTGGCCAAAGCGGCGCAAGGAAAGTCACAGGAGTCTTGCGGACGCTCCTAGTCTTGTCGAGGGAATTTTCGGAAGGCATGAGCAACCGCTTTTCCAGAGCGGCGGATTAGAATACATTCTCTCTCAGGTATTCCGCTACTAAAGTTATACTCAAATCGCGTGAAGCGCTGACGGGAAATTTCGAACTGCGAAGCATGGGGTGGGGGCGCACGATATTCAAAATATCGGGCGCAAGACTGCAAGTGAGTTCCGCCAGCCACCTTTCCGGAAAGGGCGCGAAACCTGCTCGAGCGTGAAATGGAAACTGTGACCTGGTGGCCAAGGTACCGCTATGCGATCTGGGCGGCCATGGTTTCGTGTTGGCTAATGGAAGGGCTTTCCTATCGGCACACGATTATGGCCGATGGGGTCAACTATCTGGAAATTGCAACGGCGTGCTCAAGGGGGCATTGGGGAGCGCTGGTCAATGGATACTGGAGTCCGGCGTATCCCACATTACTGAGTGGGATGCTGTTTGTATTCAGGCCGGGCATTGCCAGCGAATTGATTGCGGTACACCTTTTAAATTGCGTCGTTCTCGCGGGAGCGTTGGTTTGCTTTGAGTTTTTCCTTAGTGGCTTGTTGGCGCATCTGCCCCAGGCTGCGGCAACCGGCGTGCAAAAATTTGGGCCTCCGCCGGAATGGTTCTTACGCGCGACCGGATATGCACTCTTTTTTTGGGCAACCACGTTCGCGACGCCACCGAGCCTGGAAAATCCCGATGCACTCGTGTTTCTTCTGGTCCTTCTCGCAGCTGGAATTCTCGTACGGATAGCAGGCGGGAAGTCGCAGTGGCTGATGTTTGTCGGTTTCGGAGCGGTTCTGGGCCTGAGTTACCTCGCAAAAGCGGCTATGTTCCCGGTTTCTTTCGTTTTCCTTGGAACGGCGGTACCTGTGGCAGGGAATATTCGCCGTGCGGCGCCCCGCATTCTCTTGTCCCTGGTTTCATTTCTTCTGGTGTGCGGGCCATTTATGTTTGCCCTATCAAAGAGCAAGGGACGCGTTACGTTCGGCGAAGCGGGCAAAATCAACTACGCAGAGTTTGTGAATGGGGTGCCATTTTATATGCATTGGCAAGGCGGCCCGGCCGGCGCGGGCTCGCCGATTCATCCGACCAGAAAGGTGCAGGAGACTCCTCCGGTGTACGAATTCGCGAAGCCGCTGAGCGGGAGCTATCCACCAAGCACCGATCAATCGTATTGGTATGACGGGGTGCGGCCGCATTTTGAATTGAAGGGCCAGTTGAATGCGCTGCGCCACACGCTCGACGCGTACTTCGATCTTTTCGTAAAGCTTGGCGGGTTGTCTGGAGCGATTGCTGTGATCCTATTTTCTTTGGGCTGGTCCGGTGCATTCGCGCAGAATCTGATGAAGCGGTATTTCTTGTGGATTCCAGCGATTGCAGCATTTGGACTGTACTCAATGGTGCACGTGGAGCCGAGATTTGTGAGCGCCTTTGTGATCCTAGTGTGGGCGGCGTTGTTTTCCGCGTTTTGGATTCCACGCTCGGTTTTGGGCGGTACTATTTTGCGGTCTGCGGCTGGGGTGATGATTTTTCTTCTTGGTTCTCAAATCGCCTGGGTGGCTGGCCACGATTTTCTTCGGCTGATCTCCAGAAATGATTTCCCGTCCCTGGAAATCGCGGAAGGTATGGCGCGGAATGGGATTAAGCCAGGCGACAGGGTTGCTTGCATCGGAGACAGCCCCGGGGATCACTACTGGGCGTATCTTGCGGGCGTTACGATTGTGGCTGAGGTGCCGGCGGAAGGCTTGCCGAGCTTCTTGGCAGCTGGACCGGAGTTGCGGGCGCGGACATTGAATGCGCTCGGCGAGGGCGGCGCAAAAGCAATCATTGCAAAAGATCTGCCGGCTTCGTTTCTGCAGGACGGCTGGAAAAGAATCGCGAATTCGAATTATTTTGTATGGAGCGTCGCGGGCGAATCGAATGGCGGCCGGTGAAGAGTCGCAGTTGGCTTAGGGAACGGAAGCGGTTTCGGTTTGCGGCACGGGTTGTTCGGTGGCGACGCGGCGGGCGGCTCCGGCGGCGGTGATTTTTCGGGCCAGATTGTGCGAGGGGCGTTCCACCAGGAGATAGAAGACGTAGGAGAAGCCCAGGCTCGACAGCATGGTTCCGAACCAATTAAAGAGGTAGCCGAGATAGGGAATGGGAAGCTTCTCGAAGAAGCCCATTCCAGGCGCGTGGACCAGGTATAGGGAGTAGCTCCAGGCACCGGCGCGAGCCAGGTATCGGTTTGGCGCGGCGTGTTTGCCATACGCAATTTCCTTCTTGACCCAAAAATAGGCGAGCAATCCAAACCAAGTCATCGTTTGCGTGTAGGGAATGCCACCTTTGAAGTGGAGCATCTCTGAAGTCCAGCAGCCGAGCCAGATCAGAAATCGCCAGAGCCAGATTTGAAGCTTCGAGTCCATTACGGGGATGGAGTCTGCCTGCTCGGCGAGAAGGCAGCCGAGCAGCCAAACTGGCAGAAGGATCAGAGACGTGCCGAAGGGACCAAAATCGTGCCATGTCATGGAATGGGGGTGAATGGCGGCAGTGATCGCGCCGGCGACAAAGACTGTGGGTAGGAGCAGCTTCCAGCCGATTCTACGCCGAATTATGCGAAGAAGAGGATAGAAAGCGTAGTAGATTTCTTCGCAGGCCAAGCTCCAAAGCGGCGATTCCCAGAGGATGGAGTGCTCGCCGAGAAAGGTTAGTTTTTGTCCGTCGAGACGATAGACGCAGAGGGCGCCCGCGACGGGAATCAAAATGCGGGTGTAGCGGCGGAGATAGTAGCGCCCCACGGCGAGAGGTTTGTCTCCGCGAAACGGCAGGTGAATGCAGAAGCCGGAAATTACGAAGAACACAATGACAGCAGGCGTGCCGAACACAACGCTTTGCCAGGCGTGAGTGACGAACCTGCCGAAGGGTGTGGCCACGTCTACACCGGCGAAGATCGGAAGGATTTCGTAATGGCCCACGGCGACCCAGAGGGCGAGAACGAAGCGCAGAGCGTCCAGGACGGGATAGTGACGATCCTGTCCTGCGGTATCGTGCTGTATCAAGCTACCCACCCGTCTCGAATCTCTCGAAAAAATTTAGTTCATTCAGCGGCGTCGATGAGTCGCTGAGAGGGACAGGAAATTTATAGTACACCTGGTGACGAAGCAATCAGCCTGCTAGCTCAAAAAGGTTCTGAGTATCGTGATTGTGCCATGCAGCGGCGGGCACGGCTCTGATTTCTGACATAATGTCATTCGGAACTAAACGTATACGATTGCTGCGCCATTTTTCGCAGAATCTCAAAAGGTGCACCTTTTCCGTTTGACGATGCAAGC
>CAWIZI010000001.1:0-15431 GCA_963840515.1 Terriglobia bacterium | reverse complement strand
GAATGAATTCCGGCGTGCCGCCGGTGGACCAGGGGTCGTAATTCAGCGCGAACTTCAGGCGCTCGGCGATGGGCGGGTGCGTGTAGAACCAGAAGACAACGTAGGGCGAGGGATCGGGATCTTCGAGATTTGATTCGCCGAGGATTTGATCGGTTTGCGCGGAGACTTGCTGGGAATTCGGAACGATGCCGTGAATTACTTCCAGGCCGTAGACGTCGGCTTGATGTTCGATGTAGCGGCTGGCGGCATTGTTGATGGGCGTGGCAAAAAATTGAAAAATTAGAATCAGAAGCAGCAGAACGGCTAGCGCCGTCCAATCCTGCGGCTGGCGGACGTACCAAATGCTTTCCCATTTGCGGAGAGTGCCGTTGAACAGCCACGCCAGCAAGGGAAGCGCGAACGCTAGTCCAATTGCACTGAGAATAATTCCTTTCCAAACGTGACCGAGAGCGTAGTGGCCGAGTTCGTGGCCAAAAACGGAAAGCGCCTGCGGCTCGTTGGTGCGTGAAAGCAATGTGTCCCAGAAAACAACGCGCTTGGTGTTGCCGATTCCGGTGACGTAGGCGTTCGTTTCATTCAATTTCTGGCTGGCATTCATTTCGAGAATGCGATCTTCCCGAATTGTGATTCCGGCGCGCGCGATGGTTTGTTCGACGTCGCGCACCAGTTGCGGATGCGTTTCGGAGAGCGGATGGAAATCATAGAAGAGCGGTTCGATGACGAGCGGCTCGACATAAGCTCCGGCGATGATCAGCAGGACGGCGCCGACCCACGCGCCAATCCACCAGCGTCGCGGGTTGCGGCGAATCAGCAGAAATAAAATCCATCCGACGAGCGTGGCGAGAATTAGGGTGATGGCTTCGGACTTCATCCAGTCCAAAAACCAGGAAGCCCAGCCTTGCACGGAAAGTCCGTAGCCGCGCAACACGGAATGCGCCCAGGCGTGAAGCGGGAGTGATAAGACATCCAGCGTGAGCACAAGCAGCGGACAGAAAATTGCGGCTTGCACAAGAGAGTTCGAGGCGGCACGCGTGGCCCAATCGCGAATTTTTGCGGCCCACCCCGTGCGCAGTGAAAACCAGAGGATCAGCAGGCTCCAGAAAAATTCGGCGAAATAAAAACGGCGTCCAGTGCGGGCGAGAGCTTGAGCTTGGCGGGTTTTTTCCGGGGAGAGCGTGTAGTGAGTGATGGGAGCGGCTGTGGCGCTGGAATTATTTGGCGCGATGGACTGTGTGGATTGTTGCGCGGGAGTGGCTTGTGCGGCAGTCGCGTGGCCGGGGCAGATGGTGACACTACAAAGCGCGGTGACGGACAAAATTGAAATGTGAATAGTCCGACGCAGCGCCGAGATTCGGTGCGGCGAGCGAGAAATTCCCTTCTTCAATTTGGACCCCGACAGCATGTAATCAGTATTCCTTAGAGATAGTAAACGCGCAACGGGGCGGCAATGTTGCGAAGTAATTGACGCAGTAGTTTCACTTTCGTTTCGCGAAAAAGCAAGTGCTGCAGGAGCGGCACGTGCGGCGAACGCCCATGCACGAGGATTGAACATTGTACTTCAGGCCAGTTGCGATTCGGGACGGCGGAGGGCTAGCATATCAGGATATTGCAGGAGGCGTAGCTATGCGGCGTTTTGAACATTTTGGCGGGCTAAACGGGTGTATTTGCGGAGTAATTTTGGCGTCGGCGATGGTGGTTTTGTCGTCGGCAATGATATTTGCTCCGGCAGCCGAAGCGCGGCAAGCTGCGCAGGATCAACAGACGACGCCTCCACTGGGGACAGTTGCCAAGCAGGCGCGCGCGGAAAAACCGCCTGCTCCCCCGGCGAAAAAAGTTTGGACCAATGACAATCTGCCGACGAATCCTTTTGCGATAAGCGTGGTTGGTCCGCCGCAGCCGCTGCCGGACGAAAAACCCGCCGCGGACGAGGCGAAGGGTGATGAGAAGTCCGGCGCTGCGAAAGAGACGCCGAAATCGCAGTCGGAAATGGAATCGCAGTTGAAGAAAGAAATTGAGGCGCTGGCGCTGGCGGAGAAGGAATACGATCTCTCGAAGCGCGATTTCGCTTTGCAGCAGCAGGCGTTTTATGCGAATGCGATGGCGAATCAGGACGAAGCCGGGCAAGCGCAACTGGCGGAAGTGCAGAAGCAGCTTGACGTGATGCAGGCGGAATTAGAAAAGAAGCGCGCGCATGTGGCGGAGTTGCAAGCGAAAGTGGATGCGGGAAAGTCGAAGGCGGCGCCGGCGGATTCGACGAAGGGCGATGGCGGTGCGGGGACGACGGGCGGGATTTTTTAGGCAGACTTGCGCAGTTCAACCTCGTAATTACATTCCAGTTCAAATTAATTTTTTCTTGCGATTTTCGGTTGGAGAATCGCGCAGGCAGGAATGCCTACGCTACTCAACCCTCAATTCGCGTCGGGCTTGTCCATGTGTTCGATCACGATGACTTGCATGGGGCCGCGCGATGGGACTAGTTTTAGGCCTAATTGATCTTCGATGGCGGACTGTAATGATGGGCCGGCTGGATCGGAAGGAACAGGAGGCGCGTTTCCCGTGGGTCCTCCGTCGGGCGCATTGGCGGAAAGGTTTGGCTCACGCGCGTATTCGAGCGCGACGTCGTACATGCCCTTCAGTCCCGTCTTGTCGAAGATGGGGCGCCCGGCAGGGCCCGATAAATTCCTGGCCAGATTCGATATCTGCGTGCCTTTGGCTGTTATCGACGCTTTTCCCTGATCCGTTTGCATCATCCTCATTGTGCCGTTGTCTTTCGCGTTTGGATCGGACTCCTTCAGCTTCGACCCATTCTTTCCGACGACCAAGTCGTAGGCCGGCACTTCTTTCGTATCAACGTGCGCCGCGAAATTCATGCGCTCCTTCAAAACCTGCTGCATCATATAGCGCCGCACGAAGTTGCGATCATCGGGAGTAAGCTTTTTCAGCGCGTCGCCGACCTCTGGCACAAATTTTGCTTCGACGTCATAGCGCACATCGGCCGCCCAGTCGGGCGCGCCAGTGATCTCGATCTGCAGGCCGCTGGAGAACGCATTCAGCACGAGGTTTTTCATGGTGGTGTTCGTAGTGCGATATCCGTCCGGAGTTCCGTTGAAGGACGTAAAGTTATGACCATCATCTTTGTGAAGCTTGATGGATGAGACTTCGTATTCAAATCCGCCATCGGGAACTTTGCAGGAAACTGTTTCCGTCTTCGCTTCGGCGGATTGCGCCGTCACCTTGTCAGGACATTGCGTTGCGGTCCATAGCGCCTTGACGCGGCAATCCGGCGCGGCGTCGGCGTCTTTGCCTCCGCATTGGTTGGTTGCAAATGCGGCGATTTGTGCGGCGAGCCGTAGCGCTTCTGGTGACGGGGGAGGCACACCTATCACTGCGGGCGGTGGCGGAGTTTTCGGCGGCGCTTGTGCGGTTTGTGCGCTGGCCGCGGCTGCGAAAATAGCCGTCGTTGCAATGGCGCAGAAAATTGGATTTAGTTTGCGTTTCATGTTGCCTCACGTAATGCAGGCGCCGCGCTTTCGCGGGAGTGCCGCCGCGCCCTGCACAGGAAGGATACTCTTACTAGACGCAGCAGAACAGGTTTCGTCGCGTCAAAAAATCCTGAGGTACGCCGGAAGTGCGATTGCGAGTTTTCTCCCTCGCAACATACCCACTACTAATAGTGGTTTTCTTCTTGACACAACAAGCGCGCTGCCGCAGAATTCGCCCAACTTTTCCAAGGGGGCATTTGCCTTCGCGGACATGCTCGGAAAAGTTCTGGAGGCACCTATGCAATATCTTCCCGGATGGACGGTGCAGTGCATCAACGCGGAATGTATGGCGCGCGGCACGTGGCTGCGCGCGGATCAAGTCCACTCAGAGCTTTGTACAAATTGTGGCGCGCCGCTGCATCGCGTGCCGCCACCACTGGGGCCTCGGATGCGGATGCGTCCGCGCACGCTGAGTTCGTATCGCCCGTTTCGGCCACGATAGTTTCGGGACGCACTTCACGTCACACAAATTTCTCCCGGCCTTGGGAGTAAAGATGGCTCACGGTTTTCGCCGTGGGCCTCTTTTGCGTTTGGAGTGAAAAATGTTGAACGGCGCGCGGTTAGCTCACAAATAAAAAGAGCGGCCAGAGGAGGGTCCGGCCGCTCTACGATCTTTACGGGGTACATGAAGCCGAAGAAGTGGCAGCCGCGAGACCGGCAAGTTGGCGTGTCGTCTGGCTCAGGACCGGAAGACTCAACTGGCTGGTCGGGAGCGGCGCTATCAACTCCGAACCAAGTTCAGATTACGGGAATCACTCCGCGGGAGCGATAGAGCATTAGGTACATTCGCGGAGGTACTGAAGTACTGCCATATTTACGGCGAGAAATCGGCTAAGAATAATCGTTATCGATTTTCATGTGATACTGCTCGAGGACGGTTCTGACCTGTAAAAATGCATCTTCCACGGTGTCTGAAAAACGCAGCAGCGAAAATTCGTGCTCGCTGATGGTTCCTCCCCGCACCATGGCCTTCCAATTCAACACTTGATCCCAATATTTCCGGCCGTAAATCAGAACGAGATTGTGCTCGGGAAGTTTTCCGGTCTGCATCAGCGTGAGCATTTCCCAAAGCTCATCCATGGTGCCGAAGCCGCCGGGAAAAACGATGAGCGCTTTGGCGATTTGCGCGAACCAAAGTTTCCGCATGAAAAAATAATGGAAATTAAAACTGAGTTCGTTGCTGATGTAGGGATTCGGCGCTTGTTCGTGCGGCAGCTCGATGCTGAGTCCGATAGATTTTCCTCCGGCATCAGCGGCGCCGCGATTTGCGGCTTCCATAATTCCAGGGCCGCCGCCGGAACAGATGACGAAGCGGCGCGGATGATCGCCGAACGTCATGGCCCATTCGGTGACCAGACGCGAAAGTTGGCGCGCTTCTTCATAGTAATGCGACATGGCGAGAGCGTTGCGGCACAGACGAACGCGCGATTGCGCGGCGGGAGTTTTCAGACGCTTCGCAGTTTTCTGCGCGGCCTTCAGGCGGGTGGTGGCGCGATCCTTCGGCAAAATTCGCGCGGAGCCAAACATTACAATCGTATCGGCCACGTCTTCCTGTCGCAGGCGATATTTCGGATCGAGATATTCGGAAATAATGCGGACGGGACGCGCGCCGATGCTGTCCATAAAATTTGGATCCTGATAGGCGAGCTTTACCTTGCGGCCGTGCTTCGGGCTCATTCATTTTCTCCAGAGGTCAGCCTGAACTGGCGAGCGCTTGTGATTCGCGGCCGGTGTGAGGCGAAGGATATTCTACAACTTAGTTCGAGTTGTGCCGCGCGGTGTTGCGCGCTGCGTGCGCAAGAGAAAACATGGGCGCAATTCAGGAAACAGGGCAGCCAACGTAAATCGGCGTGGACGCGTCCAATCCGTTACACTTATTGGTGTTGACTCGATGAAGCCTGCATTGAAAATTCGGAGAATAAAACTGGGCGCGCTGACATTGTGCGCAGCGTTGGCGTTGGTGCCAACGATTGCTGCTGCGCAAGCACCGCCGGGTGGAATCAAGCCAACTCCCGGATTGCCGATTCAGCAGGGACCTCCGCAGCAACCGATTCGCGTGAAGGTGCAAGTGGTGAGCGCGCCGGTGGTGGTGCGCGACGCGAAGGGCGAGATGGTGACGGATCTGGATGAACTGAATTTCAAAATTTTCGATAATGGAGTACAGCAGAGAATTGAACATTTTGATATGGGCGGCGACGCGCTTTCCGTGGTGCTGCTGGTGGAGACGAGTTCGCGCGTGGCCGTGATGCTTCCGGCGATTCGCAAAGCAGGAATTGTTTTTACGCAGAGCATTCTGGGCGATAACGGCGAAGGCGCGGTGATCGGATTTGGAAATGAAGTGCGGCTGGTGCAACCGTTCACGACGAACCACGACAAGATTGATAAGTCGATTGCGAAATTAACGGACGATGGAAGCGGGTCGCATTTATTTGACGCGATGACGCAAGCGGTGGAGATGCTGAGTAAGCGGCCTGTCGAGCGGCGGCGCGTGATTGTGGCGATTTCCGAAGCCGCTGACGCGGGCAGCACGGCGAAATTGGGAATGGCGTTGCGCGCAGCGGAGCTTGAAAACATTACGATTTACACTGTTGGACTTTCATCGGCCGCCGCGGAATGGCGCACACCGTTGAACGGGCCGACGCAGGCGCCTGAAGCGCCGGAAGGCGTGATGCTTGGCACACCCGCGCCCGGCACGGTGCAAACTTCTACAAATCCGACCGGAGCGTCGGTGGCCGCCGGAATTGGCGCTGGAGATCTATTGGCGCTGGGAATTTGGGCGGTGCAGAACGGCGCCAATCTGATAAAGGGACACGCTCTGGAAGTGGCCACGCTGGCAACGGGAGGCGAACATGTGCCTACGCGCCGCGATAAAAGTATTGAGCCGGCGCTGGATCGCATCGGCGGCGAGCTGCACGCGCAATATACGCTGAGCTATCATCCAACCGACGCTTCGCCGGGCGGATTCCACGAAATAAAAGTTTCGGTGGATCGGCCGAAGACGACAGTGAAGACGCGGCCGGGATATTATTTGCCGATCGATGATGAGAAGCCTGCTGGGCAGTAACGAGAGCGAAATATTTTTCGCTCCCGTCCTGATTTTTCCGCGCTGCAATTTTATTTAAAAAACAATTAGCCCTTCGGCGGTTCCTTCGCGGCATCTTCCGCTTCGTCTTCGGCAATCGCGGCGGCGGCGGCAACTTTATCGCCTTCATCGGCGCGCAGCAGGCGGACACCTTGTGTGGAACGTCCCGCTTCGCGGATTTCATTCGAGTGCACGCGAATCACTTTTCCGCCGCTAGTGATAATCATTACGTCGGATTCTTCGCTGACTTGGAGCGCGGCCACGACGGGCCCGTTGCGATCGGTGGTCTTCAAATTAATTACGCCTTTTCCGCCGCGCGATGTGATGCGATATTCCGCGAGCGGCGTGCGTTTGCCGTAGCCTTTTTCGGAAACAGTGAGCATCAGCGTGGTGAGCGAATCTTTAATCATTTCGCCTTCGAGTTTTTCCAGATCGTCCGTATCTTTCTTGTGTTCCTTTTTGATGATCTCGAAGTCGGGCTGCACGGCGTCCATGCTGACGACGTAATCGCCCTTCGCCAGATCCATTCCGTTCACGCCGCCTGCGCCGCGGCCCATCGGACGAACTTCTGTTTCGCGGAACAGAATTGCCTGGCCGACGTGGCTGGCGAGGAAAATCATTTGCTTGCCGTCGGTGAGTTTCACGCCAATCAACTCGTCATCCTTGTCCAAAGTGATGGCGATGATTCCAGAAGGCCGCGGGTTTGAGAATTCCACGATAGGCGTTTTCTTTACCGTGCCGTTCTTGCGTGGCCATGAAAACGTGGCGGCCTTCTTCTTCCAGGTTTTGTGACGAGACTAGCGCGGTTAATTTCTCGCCGTCCTGGAACTTTACGAGCGAAGAAATGGCGCGTCCCCGCGTGGCAGCGGCGGCTTCGGGAACTTCGTAAACTTTCAGCCAGTACACGCGGCCCTTCGACGTGAAGAGCAAAATGTAACTGTGCGCCGAGGCGATGAAGAGATGCTCGACGAAATCCTCGTCGCGCG
The DNA here is from genome assembly GCA_963840515.1 of Terriglobia bacterium. GTDB lineage: Bacteria > Acidobacteriota > Terriglobia > Acidiferrales > UBA7541 > DASTCZ01. The sequence continues at coordinate 7,821 of CAWIZI010000001.1, read as the reverse complement.
TTTTCGCGCCGATGCGGCCTTTGCCGCCGCGTGTTTGATGGCGATAAACGTCCACCGACGTACGCTTCATATATCCAGCATGGCTGACGGTGATGGCCATATCGGTATCGGCGATTAAATCTTCTAATTTAATTTCTTCGACCTTATCGACGATCTGCGTACGGCGCGCATCGCCAAAAAGCTTTTGCACTTCGCGAAGCTCGGTGATGATTACTGCCTTCAGTTTCTTTTCGCTGGCCAGAATCGAACGGAGCTCGGCGATCAACGCCTGAATTTCCTTTAATTCATTGAGGATCTTCTCGCGCTCCATTTGCGTAAGGCGGTGCAATTGAAGATCGAGGATGGCCTGTGCCTGGCGGTCGGAGAAATCCCAGCGTTCGATCAATCCGGCTTTCGCTTCCGCGGGTGATTTCGATTTGCGAATCAGCTTGATGATGTCGTCAAGGTGATCGATGGCTTTCTTGAAGCCGAGCAAGATGTGCTCGCGGTCTTCGGCTTTGCGCAATTCAAATTGCGTGCGCCGGCGGACGACTTCGATGCGGTGCTCGATGAACAGCCGCAGCATATCCATGATGGGCAATTCGCGCGGCTGGCCCTTTCACGATGCTCAGCAGGATTACGCCGAACGATTCCTGCATCTGCGTGAGTTTGAAAAGATGATTGAGGATGAGCTGGCTTTCCTCGCCGCGTTTTATTTCGACCACGATGCGCATACCGTCGCGATCGGATTCATCGCGCACGTCGGAAATACCTTCGATTTTTTTCGTTTGCACGAGTTCGGCGATGCGCTCGATAAGCCGCGCTTTATTTACCTGGAAAGGAATTTCGGTGATGACGATGCTTTCGCGATCTTTCGCCGCCGTGTTCAATCGCCGCCTTGGCGCGCATGGTGAATGTGCCGCGACCGGTCTTGTATGCCGCAAGAATTCCGTCCTTACCCGCGATGTAACCGCCCGTAGGAAAATCCGGGCCGGGCATCACCTTCATAATTTCTTTCAGCGTGACGTCCGGCTTTTCAATCAGCATCACCGTGGCTTCAATCACTTCGCTCATGTTGTGCGGAGGAATGTTCGTCGCCATGCCGACGGCGATTCCCGAAGCGCCATTCACAAGAAGATTCGGAGTTTTCGCGGGAAGAATCGAAGGCTCTTCGCGCGTCTGATCAAAGTTCGGAACGAAATCTACAGTTTCTTTTTCCAGGTCGGCCAAAAGTTCTTCAGCAACGCGCGAAAGCCGCGCTTCGGTGTACCGCATCGCGGCCGGAGGATCGCCATCAACCGAGCCGAAATTTCCCTGACCATCCACGAGCATGTAGCGCATGTTGAACGGCTGCGCCAGCCGAACCATCGTGGGATAAATTACCGCTTCACCGTGCGGATGATAATTTCCGGAAGTATCTCCGCAAATTTTCGCGCACTTGCGGAAGCCGCGATTGGAGGCGAGGCCGAGATCGTTCATCGCCACCAGAATGCGGCGCTGCACGGGCTTCAGTCCGTCGCGCACGTCAGGAATCGCGCGCGCCACGATCACGCTCATAGCGTAATCGAGGTACGACCGCTTCATTTCCGCTTCAATATCGATCGGTACAATTTGCGCCTGAAGTATTTCGTCGGCCATTTCTTCTCCTGAATTCTTTTTACGGATGCAACGAATGCTCGATGATGTACGCCTTTACGACGTCAAACGCGTCGGCGGAATTTGTGAACCGCCGCCACTCGAAATGCGATTTCACATCCTGCAACAAAGTGTCGCAGGCCGTTTCGCCGGCGAATTCGACGGCCACTCCGCTTTCATAATCCGGCGTCGTTGTCGGCGTTGCACGAAATTCGCTGCAACTGATCCCGCGCAGGCCGGGCAAGGTCTGCCAGCTAATTTGATAAATCACGCCGCCTACTTCGCGCTCGCGTCAAAATTAATGGCGCAGGCCAAATTTCCTTCTGTATCCTGAAATTTAATCAGCCATCCAACGCCGGGAATCGCCGTCTTGGGCATCAGAATTTTTCCGCCGGCCGCTTCCACTTTTTGCGCGGTGATGTCCACATCGTTCACGGCGACCGAACATTCGTAACCAATCACTTTTTCCGGCGCCACGTTAAACTTTCTGCTTTGCATCGCGCCGATGGGCTTCATGTCCTCGCCGTCCATCGTCGTGATTTTGCAGAAGTCCGTCATCGGGCCACCGCCGAAACCTTCGTACTGCCACCCGAAAACTTTGCCGTAAAACTTTTGCGCCCGATCCAGATCGTCCGCGTGAATCGCAAAGTGCGCGACGTTATTGACTTTGATTCTCATGGTGAAAGTCTCCTTGTCCGGAGTTTGTCCAAGAGAAATTAAATATCCAGGTTCACCACATCCAGCGCGTTATCCTCAATAAACTTGCGGCGCTCGGCCACGCTTTCACCCATCAGTGTGGTGAAAATATTTTCGGCTTCCACGACGTCTTCCATTTTCACTTGCAGCAGCGTGCGAAGCTTCGCCGTTCATGGTGGTGGCCCAGAGCTGCTCGGGATTCATTTCGCCCAAGCCTTTGAAACGTGTGATGGTGAATTCTTTTTGCGCGTCGGCCAGAACGTAGGCGAGCACATCGGCTGCTTTTTCCTTCATGATTTTTTCTTCGCCTTCGCGCGATACCTGGAATGGCGGATGATCCACCGGCTCGACCAGCCGGTAGAGCGCGCGCACGCGCTTATATTCCGGCAATGGATGCCAGCGCCCAATTAATTTTTGCGGCCACGGGACGTTCTTTCGTGCCGCCCGCGAGATTCAATTCGTAAAGGCTGTGCTCTTCGTCGTAAGTAATCTTGGTTTGAATATCGATTTTTGCCTTTTCAATGGCGCGCTCAAATTTTTCGAGTTTTTTCTTGTCCTCGAAATCGGTTTTCTTTTCGAGTTCGCTTTCAGCCAGCAATTCCGCGATGCCGTGGATGCGCAGCGCGACGCGAAAGGCGCTTCAGCACCAGTTCGTATTCCTGAATATTCGTCAGAAATGTTGTGAGAGCGGCGCCTTCCAGCGCCGGGCCTTCCTTTGGCTTCACGCGACGCTCTTCCGTGGCGCGGCGAATCATTTCGCCCATAAAATCGCGGTCGTCGCGGATGTAGCGATCCATTTTTCCGCGGCGCAGACGATACAGCGGCGGCTGCGCAATATAAATATGTCCACGCTCGATCAATTCACGCATGTGGCGGAAGAAAAATGTAAGCAGCAGCGTGCGGATGTGACTACCGTCAACGTCGGCGTCGGTCATCAGAATAATTTTGTGATAGCGCAACTTGGCGGGATCAAAATCGTCTTTGCCGATGCCGGTTCCGAGCGCGGTGATGATGATGCGAATTTCTTCGTGGCCCAACATCTTGTCGTAGCGCGCTTTTTCGACGTTTAGAATTTTACCTTTCAGCGGCAGAATCGCCTGATTCTTGCGGTCGCGTCCCTGCTTTGCCGAGCCGCCTGCCGATTCACCTTCGACGATGAACAGTTCGCAGCGCGCGGGATCGCGTTCCTGGCAATCGGCCAGCTTGCCGGGCAGTCCGCTGGAATCGAGCGCGGATTTTCGGCGCGTCAACTCGCGCGCTTTGCGGGCAGCTTCGCGGCCGCGCGCGGCGTCGATACATTTGCCGATGATGCGGCGCGCCACGGTCATGTGCTTATCAAAATATTCGCCGAGCTTTTCGTTGACCAGTTGCTCGACCTGACCTTTGATGTCGCTATTCAGTTTGCCTTTGGTCTGCCCTTCAAATTGCGGCTGCGGCAGTTTCACGGAAACCACCGCGACCAAGCCCTTCGCGCACGTCGTCACCGGTGATCGTGACTTCGTCTTTCTGCTCCTTCAACATTCCCGTTTGATTCGCGTAGTAATTAATCGTGCGGGTGAGCGCCGAGCGAAATCCGGAAAGATGCGTGCCGCCATCCACGGTGTTGATGGTGTTCGCAAACGCGAAAATATTTTCGGCGTAGCCGTCGTTATATTGGACGGCGATTTCCATTTCGACCTGCTCTTTTTTTCCTTCCATGTAAATCGGCGAATCGTGCAGCACGGTTTTGCCTTTGTTCAGGTGCTTCACAAATTCCGCGATGCCGCCGGTAAATCGAAATTCCGTTTCCTTGTCGGATGCGCTCGTCGGTGAGCGTGATTTTCAGGCCCTTGTTCAGGAAGGCCAGCTCGCGCAGACGTCCCGCCAAAATGTCGTAGCTGAAAACGGTTTGCGTGAAAATTTCGGATCGGGATGGAAAGTAACTTTCGTTCCGGTCTTGCGCGTTTTTCCGGTTTGCTTCAATTTGTTGACAGGCTTGCCGCGCTCGTATTTCTGTTCCCACGTCGCGCCATCGCGCGCGATTTCCAGCTCGAGCCAATCGGAAAGCGCGTTCACAACCGAAACGCCAACGCCGTGAAGTCCGCCGGAAACTTTGTAAGTGTCCGAATCAAATTTTCCGCCGGCGTGCAGAACTGTGAGCACCACTTCCGCCGCGGGACGTTTTTCTGTGGCGTGCATATCCACAGGAATTCCGCGGCCGTTGTCCGTCACGGTGACGCTGTTGTCCTCATGCACCACAACATTTATTTCGTCGCAGAATCCGGCCATCGCCTCGTCCACGGAGTTGTCCACAACTTCCCAGACGAGGTGATGCAGCCCCATTTCTCCCGTGGAGCCGATGTACATCGCGGGACGCAGGCGCACCGCTTCCAGTCCGCCAAGAACTTTGATGGATGTCGCGTCATACTTATGCCCAGCAGCGCCTTTGGCGCCTGCTTCTTTTTCTGCCATGTGATCTCCCAAAACTTTGAAGGCCACTTCTTTGAAGGGAAGGAGCTCGACGAGAAACGAAGAGCTTACCGTCGCCTTACCCTGTGATTCCGGCCGCACGCGAACGGAACTCGTAGGGTTTTTGCTTCATCCCGTTCCGCGCAGCGAAACGTGGCGAAGTCTTTCTTTCTTCCAAGCAAGTTGAGCTTCCCGGCGCTGCGGGAACAACAATCTCAATATAAAAATGCTTGGCCGACGTGCCGAACTGGAGGAAAAATCGTGTCCGACAACAGAAGAATTATACGAGAAAATTAGGCATTTCTCAAGGCGAAATTGAAGCTGATTTTGCCTGTATGTGATTAGAAATAAGGTTTTTGCGGGCGATGGTTCGTTTAGTTACATGATCCGACGCGCGACGCTTTATCGCGCGTAAGGCACCGAATTCGCCGCGGCTGCGATCAAATTCGCATCGGCATAATTACGTAGCGATACTGAAATGGGCCGTCTCCTTCTGGCCGAATTTGTCCGGCGGATTGTTCGTCCTTTAGCTCGAAGCGAACGGGGCCGTCTGGAATTGCGGCAAGAAAATCCAATAAATATTGCGCGTTGAATCCGATGGTGATCGGATCGCCTTTGTAGGGCTTCTCGATGGTTTCCGTAGCTTCGCCGTATTCGGGGCTTTGCGCGGAAAGTTCCACACCTTCGGTGGAAACGGAAAGTTTCACGGCGCGGCTACGCTGGTCGGCAAGTTGGCTGACGCGGCGAATTGCGTCATTCAATTCGTTGCGTTCGAGCACCACAAACTTGTTGTTGTCGCGCGGCATTACCGCTGGGTAGTTCGGGAATTGTCCGGTAAGGATGCGCGAAACCAGCCGGCGCGATCCGACCTGGAAAAACAGATAGCTATCGTCGCGCGAAAATTCAATGGAGCCTTCATCGCCGGCTTCGGCGGTAAGGCGCTGCAATTCCAGAAGCGCTTTCTTGGGGACGAGCACACGCACTTCGGCGTTCAATCCGGCAATTTTGTGCTCCGTTTCGGCGAGCGCAAGGCGGTGGCCATCGGTGGCAACCATGGTGACGGAGTCCGGCTTTACGAGCAGTAAGCCGCCATTCAATGTATAGCGCGATTCTTCGGCGGAAATTGCGAATACGGTGCGCGAGATCAGGCCGGACATCAACTTCGCGGGAATTTTCGCGAGCACGTGCGGTGCTTCTGGGATAGCCGGGAAATTTTCCTTGGACATGCCGACCATCTTGTACTTGCGCTTGCCCGACTCGATCTGCACCCAGTGGTTTTCCAGAAATTTAAATTTAATTTCTTCGTCGGGCAGCAGGCGCACAAGCTCTAAGAGTTTCTTGGCAGGTATCGTGCCGCTGCCTTCTTTTTTAATTTTGGCTTCGCACGACGTACAAATGCTCAGCTCGAGGTCGGTGGCGGTGAGGGAAAGTTTATTCCCGGAGCCCTCGAACAGAAGGTTCGACAGGATTGGAATCGTTGTTTTGCGTTCGACGACGCCCTGCGTCATTTCCAGTTCTTCTAAGAGGTCATATTTCTTGACGCTGAATTCCATCGTGTCTGTTCCCTCGCGGAGTTTCGTTGTCGCGCCACTCATGACGGCTCCAATCTACTCTAAAATTAGAAAACGTTAAAGATCGTCGTAGCCGTAGAGCCTGTGAATCGGTGAAAAAGTATTATACGTCACTGAAGCGCATCGAGTTAGCGAAAGGAAAACTATTTTCGCGGCGTTGGATAACGAGGAAAAGTGACGGGCACGGCGCCGCCGAGCCGAATTTTGCGAAAATTCACACAGGCGCGCACGCGAATTCAACAGGGTACTCACAACTTGTGCGGTGCATTTGCACATGCGCATTTTCGCGAGAAAAAACAAAAGCCCTCAACGCAGAGGCGCTGAGGGCACAGAGAAATGCCGGAGAAAACTCAGTTGAAAGAGTCGAGCAGGCGATTAATGGTGCGATTCAAATCTTTGTCCGTTCGCCGCAGCGCGTCAATCTTGTTAATCGAGTGAAGCACCGTGGTGTGATGCTTCCCGCCGAACTGGCGTCCAATTTCCGGTAGCGAAGCGGAGGTGAGCTGTTTCACCAGATACATGGCCACCTGACGCGGAAATGCGATGGCTTTTGTGTTACTGCGGACTTTCAGGTCCGCATCGCGCAAACCGTATTGTTCGCCGACGCGCTTCTGAATCAGCTCAATCGTAACTTTCTTTTCCTGCGTGGCGATAATGTTGCGCAGAACTTGCTGTGCGGTGCTCAGATTCAGCGCGGCGCTCGTTAACGATGCGTAGGCCAGCAGACGCGTTAGCGCGCCTTCCAGTTCGCGCACGTTGCTCTTAATGCTCCGCGCGATGAACTCGGCCACTTCGTCGGGAACCTGCACGCGTTCGGATTCGGCTTTCTTCTGCAAAATCGCGATTTTCGTTTCGAGATCTGGTGGTTGAATGTCTGCGATTAATCCCCATTCAAAACGCGAACGCAGCCGTTCTTCAATCGCGGAAATTTCTTTCGGCGGGCAATCGGACGAGAGCACGATTTGCTTGCGCAATTCATAAAGCGCGTTGAAGGTGTGGAAGAATTCTTCCACGGTGCGTTCCTTGCCGGCGATAAATTGAATGTCATCGACGAGAAGAACATCCACATTGCGGTAGCGATCGCGGAAACTGATCATGCGATCGAAACGCAGCGAAGTGATCACTTCATTGGTGAATTTTTCGGCGCTCACATAAGTGAGCCGCAGCGAGGGATTGCGCTTCTTGATGGTGTGACCGATGGCGTGCATCAAGTGTGTCTTGCCCATACCCACGCCGCCGTAAAGATAAAGCGGATTGTAGGATTTGGAAGGCTGTTCGGCCACAGCGAGCGATGCGGCATGCGCAAACTGATTGGAGTTTCCAACCACGAAACTATCGAACGTGTATCGCGGATTCAGTTGATGATCAACGGCGTCAAAATCCAGCCGTGATTGTCTAACCAAAGGTGAAGGCGGAGGCGGCGCTTCCGGCTCGTCGCACAAAAATTCCACGCGCGTTTCAGCCATGCCGACTTCTGAAAGCACTGCTTCCA